>CAWHEP010000004.1:0-261890 GCA_963828525.1 uncultured Verrucomicrobiae bacterium | reverse complement strand
CAGGCTGGAAAAAGTAACAGAGAGGAAAACAAGTGGCAGGAGGATCTTCATGATGGATCAATGTGTAACACGTTGTTGAGCGCGGGGCAAACTCATTCGCTGATCAAGCAGCGCAGGCAAGGCAGGCATCCAGCCAGGCGGGACTGCTACCCGCAAGCCGCTCGCGGTGAGGTCTCCGCGAGGGCAGTGGCTATGATTTGGAGATCCGCGGGGCGATACGGCTTTGGGAGATAGTTCACGCCTTCCTCGAGTTGAACGCCGCCGGTGAGCAGTTCCCTGCTGTACCCGCTGAGAAGATCACGGGAAGCGCGGGCCGCTCCACGCGGAGCTGGCGCGCCAGGTCATATCCCGAAATGCCTCCCGGCATGACCATGTCGGTAAAGAGCAGCACCACATCCTCCGCATGGAGGCGCCACAGACGCAGGACTTCCGTGGCGTTTGGAGCGGCCAGGACGTGGAATCCGTGTTCCTCGAAGGTGGCAGTGGCAAGGAGGCTTACGGCTTCCTCGTCCTCGGCAATGAGTACCTGTGCCGGTGCCGCGTAAGGGTTTTAAGCGCGTGTCCGATGATAGGCAGTCTTCCATAGCATCAGCGGTGGCCGGGAAGAAGACGTGAAAGGCCGAGCCCTGGCCTGGCGCGGCCTCGACATCGATCCAGCCTCGATGCTGATGCACAATGCCCTGAACTGTCGCGAGGCCCATGCCGGTTCCCTGGCCAACTTCCTTGGTGGTGAAAAACGGCTCGAAAAGGTGCCTTGCTGTATCTTCATCCATCCCGACGCCCGTATCGGCAATGGTGACACGGAGGTGAGGACCAGGGGCGGCTGTGTCCGCAGTGGCGGGGATGCGGTCGCGACAAATCTCGTCCAGTCCCGTTTTGATGACAATGCTGCCATCGTCAGGCGGGCGTCACACGCATTAAAGGTGAGGTTAAGAATAATCTGGTCAAGATTGATTGGATCCGCAAAGAAGGCAGGCAACTCTGGAGCAAGTTCAAACCAAAGGGCAATATGGGAGCCGGGAAAGGCCGCGGATGGGTTGCCGGGCCGCGAGCCGCTCGTTGAGATCAAGCAGGCGTGGCTGCATTACCTGCTTGCGGCTGAATGCCAGAAGCTGGCGCGTGAGGTTCGCGCGCGCTCGGCGGCCGTGGAGATTAATTCAGGGAGATGGCCACATCCGAACCCGCGGGTAGACGCGCGAGCTGGCGGCCTGAGAACCCTGAATCACGGTCAGCAGGTTGTTGAAGTCGTGAGCAACGCCGGCGGCAAGCCGCCCGACTGCTTCCATCTTGTACAGCTTCCCAGGCGTTGCTCCTGGGCCGCTTCCAGCGCGGCGGTGCGCTCAGCCACCATGCGTTCAAGTTCATCCGCGGGAATGCGGCCCGCCGCGCGAGATTGATTTATTAGTGGTGCGTCCGCAAGTTGAAGCGCCCCAATCCGATCGAACGGCTTCTTCAGAATGACGAGGTTGTCGGAAGCGCCGAGCTTCTCCATCATGCCATCCCAGCCGTAATCGGGGTAAGCGGTGCGGGTTTGCGGCTTGAAGGAGCGGCTCCACGGGCCCAATTCGAGAGATCGTCTCAATGCCATCCCAGCCGGGCGGCATCCGCACGTCGACGAAGGCCATGGCAAAGGGGCGGCCCTCGGCGCGGGCGGCCTCGATGAGAGCGAGACCTTCCCGGCCCTGATAAGCGTGCTCAAGTTCAAACCCTGAAGCTTGCGGCGCCCTCGCGTCTTCGCCGAAGATCAGCGATTCGAAGTCATCCAGGGCAGCATCTCCTGAGGTGTCGGGCACGAGGATATTCCGAAAAACCTAATGGTTCGCCGGATTATCATCGATGATCAGAATGCGCCGATTGTCAGGGCTTCCACGCTCTGGCATACACCTCCTGGTACTGCGAATGGACGAGTAACCGCGAGAGGGATGGCGAAGAGTAAATACGGCTCCCGCGCCGAGTCCATCGCTGTGGACCTCCAGACGGCCGCCCATCTCCTTCGCCGCGAGCGCGCGCTGTGCAGGCCAAAGCCATGCCCATCGCGACGCGTGGTAAATCCATGTCCAAAGATGCGGGTGATATTCTCCGGCGGGTCCGACTCCGTTGTCTCCACGACGACGAGCGCGAAACCCGCGCCATCGGTGGTGATGCTCACACTCACAAGCTTCGGCTCGATGGGGATTTCATCCACAGCATATTTTGCGTTGCGCAGAAGGTTGGTCAGCACCTGCAAAACTTTGTGCTTGTCCCCGCAACGGGCGGATGTCGGCGAAATCGCGCTCCAGGGTAACGCCATGACGCACAAAAGCGGCGGCGTTCATCCGCATCACGTCCTCCCTAGTTCGACAAGAGGCAGTGTCTTTGTGACGCCATGCACCTTCGCGTAATTCTGCTGCATGGCGACAATCTCTTTTATGTGCTCGATGTTGGAACTAAGCGCCTCGATCTCAGCCAGCATCTTGGGGCGCTCGGAGTCGAGGCGCTGGCCCAGCTCGGCTACATATTCCGGCAGCGCGGCCCCTTGGATCGTTGGTGAGGAAATCCGCCAGATCGCTCGAGCGGCCTCGCAACAGATCAGCAAGCCTGCCTACATTCCGGGCGCGGGATTTCTTCACGTGCTCGGTGAGGAGCGCGGTGGAGATGTTCACACTGTTCAGAACGTTCCCAACATTATGCAGCACGCCGGTGGCGACCTGGGCCATCCCAGCCTGGCGCGAGGTGGCCAGCACTTGCTTGTGAAGTTGATCCACCTCCTGCTCGGCGCGGGCGCGCTCTTCGATCTCGTGACGCAGCGCGCCGTCCTGCCGCTCGATTTCATCCAGCATGTGGTTGAACGCGTCGGTGAACGCGCCAACTTCGTCGCTCTCAAACTTTTCGGCGCGAACGGAATAATCTTTTCGCGAGGCGATCTCAGAGGCCGTGTCCGCCAAGTTTCGGATGGGGCCTGAGATGGCGGTTTGAAGCTTTCGTGAGATCAGGAGGGCCAGGAGGAGAGCCACTGCCGTCGCTCCGCCGAATGTGAGCAACTCCACCCGAAAGCCGTGGATTAGCTCGGGGCCAAAATCGGATCGCAAACAAAGGGTGCCGATCCTTTCGCCTTCCAGAACGATCGGCTGGAGATGTTTCACCGCCAGGCCTTCAATTACGAAGGTCGCCTTCGCGCCGCGCGCTTCCGCCTTGGAGATGCCTGCCGGTTCGCCAAAGCGGCACAGGGCGGAGCCATCCGGCAGCCAGATGCTCGCGGAAAGAACGGCGGGGTTGGCTTTTGCTGAGACCAGTCCTTCCTGCGCGGCCTTGGCGTCCTTGAAGGCAACGGCGACCGTGGTGTTGGAGGCGATGACCTCGCCAAGCGTTGTGAGATCGCGGATGAACGCGCGGCGCGCAGCGAAAAGCTCGAATGCCGTCTGAACGCCTCCGGCAACAAAGAGCGCGATCGCGCAACTCATCAGCACGATGAGCATGAGCTTGCGCTCGATTTTGAAGTTTCGCAGGAGGGGAATCACAGGAGTATCAGCGGGCGATTTTTGCCACCATGAGGAGGCGGGAGCTGAGTTTCAGGCCGGCGCGTTCCGCCGTCTTCGGATTCACTTCGAAATGCACTGTATTGTTCTCCTCATAAAAGTTGATCATTCCACCGCGGGTGAGAAAACCACCTGCTTCACCGACGGACAGAACGCTGTTCTCCTTCGCACGAGCAAGAAGCGGGCCAGAGAGTTTACCTGGCTCGCGCCAACGAAGAGGATGTGGCAGGCCCGCACGTCATCCGCGCCCGCGATGCGACGAACGGCGACCCGCCGGGCTCCAGCGGTTTTGCCGGCTACCGTTCGTTCCAGTATTGCGGCAAATTCCTGGTCGCAGAAGCAGCAGATAAGGATTGGGGCGTCTCCTGACGCGAACTTCGCATCTGGCCAGTCAGTGAACTTGGCAATGTTAAAGAGACAAGCTGCCTTCACCCGGCTTTCTACCTCGTTCCCCGCGGACAGCGAGAACGAACAAAGCAGCCAGCACGCGAGCGCGAATAATCCGGTGGTAAAGCAGCGCGAGCGGTGCTCAGCCATGGACGCTTTCACGATCAGAAACTGTACGTGGCCTTTACACGGAAAGAACGACCCGAGGCGGGCAGCGTGTCCTCCAGGAAACCGGGACCAGCCGCATAGCTATAGCGTGTATCGAACATATTATAGAGACTCGCGGAAAGCTCCAGGTGATCCAGCAAGCGATGGCTAAAGAGAGTTGCATTCGCAACGAAGTAACCACTCGTATTTTCCCCTTCCGCCACCCTGAGTGAACTGACGTCCTGAGCCTCCAGTCCGAGCGACGCTTTGTCGTCGAAGAACGGGACGAGCACGTTCAGCTTGGCGAGGTGCCGTGGTGAGTTCGTGAGTTCGGCCCCCGTAGCGTCATCATGTGTCTCCTGCCAGGCATAGCTCAGGCGGGCGCGCAGGCCATGCGCCCATTGCCCTTCGATTTCGGCTTCGGCGCCGTGTGTGTTCGCTGAATCGGAGTTCGCATAGAAGGTATACCCCGTGGACTGATTGGTCTGCTGGGAGATGAGGTCCGTGATCTGGTTGAAGTAGGCGTTTAGAGTTAGCCTGATATGGGTGTCGAGCTGCTGCTCGATCACTGCTTCATAGCTCTGGATGTGCTCTGGTTTGAGTGAGGGATTCGCGTACCAGTTATTGGAGGCGTAGTACACTTTCGTTGGCATTTGGAGCGCGAAAGGCCCTCCCAAATAGAAGCTTGATGGCCGTGCCTTTGGCGGGTTGGAAAATCAAAGCCAGTCTGGGGTTAAAAGTGCTGCCAAACTGCTGGTACCAGTCGTATCGCAAGCCAGCATTAAGTGTCAGCAAACGGGTCAACCGGTATTCATCCTGGGCGAAGAGGCCGTATTCAAGGCTGTGCTGACGCACGTTGCTGTACAGAGTTACCGGGCAACGTGTAGCTTCGGGAGATTCTGCTGAAGATTCTCCTGAAAATCACCGCCTAGGGTGATGCGGTGACTTTCCGCGAACCTATTAAGTCACCTGCACCTTATAGGGTTCGGAACCACCTGCCACAGGATGTCGTCCTCGTTGAGGACACGCTCGGTCGACCCATCCGCAAGCGCGTTGTCTGTAGGAAAGAAACCTCCGTATCGGTATTGGTCGAGGCTTGCCCTCGCCTGCGTCTCCCACTCACTGAAGTTGTGGCTGTAGCTGAGGTCAAGGTAGGAGATTGTTCCCGCTGCCGGTTTCGGGGATCGTCGAAAACAACTCCATACTCGCCGGTGGGAATCGCTTTCTGCCGCGTCATGTAAGCGCCTTCCAGTGTGAAGTCGCCATACCCGACCTTTAGAAATCCTGTGCGGGGGCGGTCATAGTCGAGGTTATCCGCCTGGCCATAATTCGTCCTGGGTGAGTTGTATTCGTTGAAATAGAGCTTCTGGTGGCCGCTGCTTTCGAGAATGGAACCGGAGATCAGGACTTCCAGCCCGTCGGTGAAATGGTGTCCGAAGGTGATCCTGCCGCTCTCGCTATCGAAGCTACCGGTGGAAGCCGTCGCCTCGCCATAATGAAAATCCCCCGGCCGCCGAGTGATGACGTTAATAACACCAAAGAAGGCATTCGTCCCGTAAAGGGACGATGAGGGGCCGCGGATGAATCTTCCACGTGATCGATAAGATCGACATCGAGTATTTCCTCGTTACCCAAGAGGGCGCTGCCATAAATATTCTCGTTGGTCCTGTGACCGTCGATTAGCAGGAGAAGACGATCATTGAAATCCCCTGGGCGGCTAAATCCCCGGACTCCAGCGTAGGTGTAAGCGCCATCGCCCACCGTGTAGAAGCCGCGGGCGCTCTGAAGGATTTCAGCCAGCGTGCGGTAGCCAAACCGCTTTATGTCGTCCTGCCCGATCACCGTCACAGAAGCCGGCGCCTCTGAGGCATCCTGTGTAAACTTTGACGCTCCCGTAACTTGCACCTGCATGAGCTGCTCCAAGGTCAGGTCCGTTACATCGGTCGTTGCAGCGTCTGCTGCGGTGACGCGCGAGGAAGAGACGAGAAGCCAGCCGGCCAGCAACAGGAGTATCCTGCCGCAGGCTGAGGAAGCACCGGCGCGATGTGAGCACGTCATTTTCATCAATCCGCGAAAATGATATTAGCAACATCCGTGCTAGGCCTGGAGGCGAGGCGCCTCGTGATGATGAAGCTGGAAAAGCTCGAACATTGCATTTGTGAACAGAGCCGGGCTGCACTAGAATCCCCCTCCCAAAACGGCGCGTTCGTCTAGTGGTTAGGACACAGCCCTCTCAAGGCTGGTGCACGGGTTCGACTCCCGTACGCGCTGCCAAAGTCTTTTTTTTCAGGACCGTTTTTCTAGATTAACGGAAATCGTGAGAAGGCGGCATGACCAGTTCCCTGAATTGCAGTGCCTCAATCCGGCTGGCCTTGACGTGGATGACGTTCTCGAAGTTCTGCATAAGGCCCTCGATGACGAGAAAAGGCTCTTCCGTGACGAGCAACCGGTAATGCTCGAAAATCTTTGGTGTCAAAATTGCGTTTGCAACGCCCGTCTCGTCTTCGAGACTGATGAATACAAATCCCTTCGCCGTTCCCGGCCGTTGCCGACAGATCACCTGCCCTGCAATCTTGACTGGCGAGCCGCTCCGCGCCGCGGCCAAGTCGGATGCCCGCCAAATTTCTGGCAGATGATTACGAATGATTTTCATGGGGTGCGGGCCAACCGAGAGGCCCGTCCCGCTGTAATCGGCCTGCAATCGTTCCCCGGAATTCATATGCTCCAAAGGCATCGCATTCGCGCCCACCGCATGCGCGAACAGATCATTCGCATCCCGGCGCGCTTCCACTTTCCACTGAGCATCCCGCCGATGTTCGGCCAGCCCGTTTAACGCGCCAATTTTTGCCAGCGCTCGCGAGGCCGCTTGCGGCAATGCCACCCGCAACTGAAAATCCACGAGCGACACAAAAGAAGATTTTTGCCGTTCGGCGACAATGCGTTCGCCGTCCTCGCGCCGCATGCCTTTCACATAACAAAGCCCGAGGCGCAAAACATCATCAGCTTCCACTCCGCAGAACCAATCTGATTGAATCACCGATACAGGCTTGATGCGCAGCCCATGCCGCTTCGCGTCAGCGACCAGCGATGCGGGCGAATAAAAACCCATCGGCTGATTATTGAGCAGGCCCGCAAAAAACTCTGCCGCCCGATGGACTTTCAACCAGCAACTCGCGTAGACCAGGTTGGCGAAGCTGATGGCATGGCTTTCTGGAAAGCCATAAACGGCAAAGGACTGGACAGCCTTCGTCACAGCATCAATCACGTCCGGTTTCGTGCCATTTCGCTCCATGCCCGCGCGCAGTTTTACGCAAACTTTTTCCATCCGTTCCTGTGAGCGATGGTAACTGAGAGCGCGGCGTAATTCCTCTGCTTCTCCTCCCGAGAAATCTCGCCATAACCATGGCGATCTTTAAGCAGTTGTTCCTGAAAAAGCGGGACGCCGAGCGTTCGCTCCAGAACGGGCTTTAATCTTTCATCAAAATAGACTACGTCCTGCCGTCCAGCCCGCCGCTCCAGAAAGGGGTGCAGCATGTCGCCCTGGATGGGGCCGGGCCGGATAATAGCAACCTCGACAACCACATCATAGAAGCACCGGGGTTTCATCCTCGGAAGCGTTGCCATCTGCGCCCGGCTTTCGATTTGGAAGACGCCGATAGTATCGGCAGCGCACATTAAATCGTATGTTGCCGGGTCATCTTTGGGAATCGCCGCCAAGTCGATGGGCCGGTTGCGAGCCGAACAAAGTTCAAGCGAGTCCTGCATGACTGCCATCATGCCGAGTCCGAGCAAATCGACCTTGATGATACCCAAATCTTCGCAGTCGTCCTTGTCCCATTGCGCGACAACTCTCCCCTCCATCGAGGCGCGTTCCAGCGGTACAATCGAATCTAATTGCCCCTGGCAGATGATCATCCCGCCGGAATGCTGCCCAAGATGACGCGGCAATCCGTAAATGTTCTCATACAGAGCGACCGCAGCCGGCGCTCGCGGGTGCGCGGATTCGATACCCGACCGCTTAAGCTGGTCTCTCAGCTCCATTGTGTGCGGAAAATCACCACTCGCAAAGAGACGCGAAAACCGGCTCAGCGTTTCGGCCTCGAAGCCAAGCGCCTTGCCGATTTCGCGCATGGCGCTCTTTCCCCTGTAAGTAATAACGTTTGCCGTCATCGCCGCGCCACTGGCGCCATACCGGCGATAGACCTCCTGGATTACGCTCTCGCGCCGGTCGCCGCTCGGCAGATCCAGATCGATATCCGGCCACGAAGTTCGCCCTTCGCTTAAAAATCGCTCAAATAAAAGATTACAGGCAATCGGATCGCAGGCTGTTATGCCGAGCGAATAACAAACGACGCTATTGGCCGCGCTGCCTCGACCTTGCACGAGAATGCGGTTCTGCGGTGCAGAAGTTCACCAAATCCCAGACGATCAGGAAATATCCGGCGAAGCCAAGCTTCGCGATCAAATCAAGCTCACGTTCAATCTGAGCCGCTACCCGCCGCGCTTAAATGCGAATACCGCGCTCTCGCCCCCGCCATTGTCATTTTGCGGAGAAACGAATCCATCGTCTCGTCTTGCGGCACGCGGTATTTCGGAAATTCGTAGCCAAGATTTTCCAATGAAAATTCCAGCCGCTCGGCGAGACGCAGTGTGTTTGTTATTCCCTCCGGCAAATCCGCGAAAAGGCGCGTCATGCGCTCGGCGGGTTTCAAATACCGCTCATTATTCGCCGCCAGCAACTTTCCGCCCGCGTCAAGATTGGTATGATTTAGCGCGCAGGTGAAGACATCCAGCACCGCCTTTTCCGCTTTCGTCGCATAAAGCACTCCGTTGGTTGCCAGTAACGGCAACTTTTGGGCTTCCGCGAGATGAATGATCGCTTTGTTCACCGTTTTCTCGCCGCGGCGTAGCTGCCTCTGGACTTCCATGAAGACATTTTTTTCCCCAAATGAACCTTTAAGCCTCTTCACTGCTTGCTCCGCCGCTGCATTATCACCCTGCTCCAGCGCTCGGCGTATCGGCCCATCTTCATCACCGGTAAGCGCCACCAGGCCGCCCGCGAAATCCGGCAGATCATCCCAGCGTATCGGGGCGTGTTCCTTGGTGCCGCGCAACTTCGCTCTCGTAATCAGCTTGCACAGATTGCGATAGCCCTCACGAGATTCTACAAGGACGGGTAAGATACCCCCGTCTTCCAGCGTCAGCTCCGCGCCCACCATCGGGCGGATTTTCTGCTCCCGCGCCGCCGCGTGAACGCGGGCCGCTCCATAAACGCCGTCGCGATCACAGACCGCAAGCCCAGTCAGACCCAGGCTCGCAGCTTGTCGGACGAGCTTTTCCGGTTGCGACGCGGCCCGCAGGAAGCTGAACGCGCTTCGCGCATGAAGCTCAATATATCGCGGTTTCATAACATCCTTCCACAAACCACTGACTCTGTTGCAGGGAGAGCCGATAAATTCCGCAGCCGGATATCTCAACATCCCATTCCTCCACTTCCCACGATTCCCGATCCCACCAGCCGCCCGAGCCGCGATACGGCCCATGCGCCCCTGTCACCACGCCATGCGCCGTATCCGACACCACAAAGGCAGGCTCCTGCCGAGCCATGCGAACCTGCGCCGGCATAGCGGGGCGATAACGGCGCAGAGGCACCCCGATCGCCAATTCTTCACCCTTCCCGATTGTTTCTCCCAACTCGCCAAACCGGGGAGACACCACGCTAAAACTGTCGGGACGGTGAGTGTCTTCCATCTCAGCAACCCCGACATTGCCTTCTCCGATCAACGCGGCAAGCCGCGCCAGCGTCTCTCCAAAGCGATTGACATCCCGCAGCGGGTTTTCAAAAAACCGCGTTTGCTGATGATCAGGACGCGCCGCCTCGATGTCCAACCGGCATCCGACTGGGCGGCCATCCAGTTTCAAGGTCTCCAGATGTGTATCCAGAATGCGAAACAACACCGCCTTGTCGCCGGTCGGCGCCGGGATTGAAAACACCCGCTGGTATTCTCCGCCATTTTCGAGCAGCAGAACCAACTTCATCTTTCCAGCTACGTGATTTACGCCTGAAAGCCTCAAAAGAAGCTGCTCGAGAAACCGGCGCAGGATAAAGAGCAACGGTTCAAGTGTTTCGATCTCTCGCTCGAAATCAAAACTCTCAGAGAATTCTTCTTTGGAGCGGAAGACCCGGAGCAGGCGTTGAGTGCCGCCAGCCGCCCTCCTCGCCAGAAAATCAGCTTCCGGCCCGAGTCGGTCGGCCAATTCACCACGCGGCAGACTGGTAAGCTGTCCCAGCGTGTGAATGCCCCATTCTTTGAGAACCGCCAACAGAAACGGCGGCGGGTTAATTTCAGCGACCGCTAGATGCGAGAGAAACGCTTCCGGACTATGAATGACAAGCACAGGCACAGCTTTTTGCGCCGCCAAAAAAGCCAAATCAGGATTCGGCGCCATACCGACATTTACCGCTAATTCCAATGCCGAAAGACGCTCGCATATTTTAAACCCGAAAGACGACCAGTCCTTTATCCCCCCGCGACGCATATCCACCGTGCAGTAACCTTCCGCCGTGACTTCCACATCCGGCGACAACGAACAGGCGGTTTCCAGCAAAGCTGCCTCAACGTTCTTCTCCTGCGCGGGCGTTCGAGGCAGGATTATGAGTTCGGGACAACGAGCGAGCGCCTGCACCACGGGCATGCCGGCGCTCACGCCGAACTTTGCCGCAGCCTCGGTTCGTTCAATTACCAAACTCTTCGCATCCTCCTTTTCAACCAGGACAACGGGCTTGCCCCGCAACTCCATCCGGTGGCGAAGGGCCGCTTGCAGTCGAAATTCAGGCAGACGAATGACGGCGTACATTTTTCCCTTCGTTCATGCCGTCCGCAGTTCGGATGCGTCCGGCGCGGCAAAACGCCGGCGCGACGAAATTCGCGACTCCAAACGGGAGAGCAATTCCACCCGCCTTTCCACAATCTTCTCGAAATCCCAATGCCAATCGACAGAAACCCTGACCGATGCGCCCTCCACCAAGGGGCGCGGCGTGAAGACCGCTAAAACCATGCTGCCTTGCTCCACCACTCTTTGAAACCGATGCCAGGTACTTGCCGGTATGCGTTCCAGGTCCCGCAATGCTGTCCCCTGCAAGTCCACCACCAGCAGGGAAAGATTTCCATCACGCAAGAGCAAATCCGCCGCTTTAACGGCTTCCGCGGGAAGCCCACAGCGCACCCAAAGCAGCCGCCTCAAGCCGGCAGGCTGAAACGAACCGGGATCGAAAAACCTGCCGCAATCCACCAATGCCCCGAAACGCTTCTCTTTCGCCAGCATTGAAATCATTGCAGCCAAAAGCAGCGAATTTCCTGCTGGTCTCCCCGAAATTTCCGTCAACGCCCCCATGCGCAATCCGCCATCCACTCGGTCAATCGCATCAACGCCGCTCGGAATGATGCCACTTTTGAACACCGTGCCGGCTGGAAATTTTTCGGCCAGCGCCCGCCTTAATTCAATCAGCCGTGACCCACGATCCGCTTGCGAAAGTGGAATAACATTGGAGCTATGGAAGGTATCGAAAGCGGCAGGCATTGTGTTCGTTTGAACACTGGACTCGCTTTACGCCGAGTTCAAGCGTGGTTTTGCCCGCTCTTGCCTCATACACGAAAATAATCGATGATTACGACCCTTCAGTAATGATTACACCCAGCACAACCCAAGAAAATCCGTGGTTGCTCAAGACACCGCCGGGCACGGCAGAGTTTACGATGCGCATGGATACCAAGGATGGGCTCCAGATTCTTGTGTGCGCCGTTGGCAAGACCGTTCTCCATTACGATGCCCGCTGCATCGAAGACCTTCATGCTATGCTGAAGGCCCATGGCGGCTGGATGGATCTCGGCGGGGCGGACGAACAAAAACCGGTAAAGGTCGGTACCGTCGAAGCATGGGCCCGGTCTCCCGAGAATCGCATCGGGGGTTGGTATGGTCTCAAGAAGGGTTTGCGTGGTCGCTTCGCCGTTTACGTCCCGCCATTGATGGAAGCACTCGGATTGTGCGAACTAGAGCACAATCCGAAGAACAACCGAATTCGGGCAAAATGAACTCCCAAGGCCAGGGATGCCTTTGACGCCGAGGCGCTACCAGATTCTGAGATCATCAACGAGGTCGTGGTGGCGGGTTCGAAGATCGGGATTCATTCTGGTCCCCTGAGAAGGCAATGGACAAAGGAGCGTTGATCAAGAAGATCGTCGGACGTCTTGTGAAGGAGGCGGAGGCATATCGGAGAGCTGCCCAAGTTGCGCATACCGAGTCCACGCACGAGCAGAGCAAAGCTGAGAACAAATACGATACAAGGGCACTGGAAGCTTCGTACCTCGCGCGCGGACAGGCTCGGCAGGCGGCAGAGATGGAGGAGGCAATCGCGTCATTCGAAAGCATGGAGCCGCGGATGTTCGAACTGGCGGAATCCATTGGCCCCGGTGCTCTGGTGGAACTTGAGCATGCCGGAGGAAGAACGTTTTACTTCATTGGCCTCAAAGCAGGCGGCTTGGAAGTGGAGCATGAAGGAGAGCCAGTGCTCGTGATAACACCACAATCACCGCTTGCCAGGCAACTCCAGGGGAGAATGCAGGGCGATCTTCTAGAAGTCGGCGCTCAGAGCCGGTATCGGGTGGCAACTGTCTGCTAAATGGCTGCCCCAGCAAAGAGGAGCACCTTTTGGAGGCAAGGCCAGGAGATCCTCTGCCGCTTACAACGCGCCAAAATTAAGTAGCATTCGCGCGCTTCATACGCTTCATTATTCCGCATGGGAAAAGGTGACCACAGTCATAAAAAAGAATTGAAGAAGCCGAAAAAGCCGAAACCAAAGGCTGAACCTGTCCGAAGGGGTTCTTGAACCGGAGATGATCTTTTAGATCATCATCTCACCGGCTGCCCGCCGCCAATGGCAACGTCAGCCAGGTTAACGAGATCTTTGTAAGCTTCCTGAAACGCATCGGCATTGACCTGATCCATGGCGTTTGCGCCGATCTCCTGTAGCAGATCAATCCGCCGCAGGATGACTGGCAGATCACTTGCATCCGGATGTTTGGGATTTGATAGGCCATCTTCGTTCAAATCTTCGATTAGATCTTGCCGCTCTTGACTGGGGATCGCCGGATCGTTGATCGCGCCATACCAGTAAGCCTCGGCGCCCGGGTCCGCCCCAACTAAAGCCAGGGCCTGTCGAGCAACTGGATCAGCGACTGCTGCCTCGCTTGAACCTGCGCTCTGCGCGTCTCGGACCACGCCCACTTGAGAGTCTCCAATGGGCTCCTTGGGCTGGAAGGCCGAAGTTGCTCGAGTGGGAGCCGGATTAGGTGGCGCTGGGTTTTGTAGGGTCAACGGAACAGCGACAGTCTGCGCAGGCGGAATCTGCGCGATCGCCGGAGCCATTACATCTGCTCCCTCCAGTCTCGCCGACTCCCCGCCAGCTTGCCGGCCGCCATGGATCTGCGTTACGACAAATGTCGGGACCATCCCGAGAACGGCAATTATCAACCCGGTGATCAACAGTGTTTTTGTTTTCACAATTTGGTGTGGCAATCCTCGACAGGGTTGCAATAGAGCGCCTGTTTGCTGTGAGATTACTTTAATACATATCCCCTGCCAGCGCATACAATCTCCCTGCGCAATATTTGCTCATGGACCGAATCACGCTTCGGGTTTCGCTGACGGTTTACAGATTACGCTTTCTTTGCGTTGTTCGGTGGTCTACAACGCCATGACGCCGAAAGGTGTTCCCACTCCCTCCCCTCCGCATGACCGGAAAAACGCATAGAACAACTCTGGTCACGCGCCACCGCGGCGCGCGATTCCTGGTGATTCCGGATCAACATAGACAAAGCGTTATACGATGTCTCGTCACGCTCACGGCTATCGGGCTTTATGTATTTGCGGGTTCAACCCCGTTGCTCGCCAATATAGCGGGCGGCGGAACAGGGACAGGTCCAAATGTGACTGTAACTGACAACGGGGACGGGACGGTGACCATGTCCAACGGGATCGTGTCCATGATCCTGGTGAAAAATTCGGCGCGGCTGAACTCGCTGAAATATACTTACAACAACGGCGCCGGGACGCAGACCACGGAGACCCTGGCTGGCAGCGGTCAATACTACTATGGCGGGTTCTTCCTCGGCACGGTTGCGAATAACGCGACTTACACCTACTCGCTGGCGGTGGATCCGGCGAGCAACGGCGGAAATTCCGCCGACGCCCAATTGGTGAGCATGACCGCGACGAACGGGATCATGGAGACTCACTTCTCAATGCTGCGCGGCTCGCCAGGATTTTACTCCACGGCGATCCAGACCCATCGGGCTCAAGATGGACCTTCCGGAGTGACCGCCTTCGGAGTTGTGACCAGGGTGCCCTCGATCTTTAACTGGATCAGCGAAGACCCCTTGCGCAGTTTCTATATCGGCGCGCAAACCACGACTGGCAGCAAGGTGCTAATGCCAAACGCCCCCCATGAGATTTCAGTGAATTTCGACGGAAGTCACGCGGGGCAGTTCGCTGACAAATTCTTTTTTGGGCAGGATCACGCCGACCAGCAAGCTTTTGGCTGGAGCAGCGTGGGAACTGGACACACCAATATCGGGCGGTGGATCACTACGAACATGGAGTTCAGCAATGGTGGACCGATGAAGCGGGATGTGGGCGCTTACAGTTATAATAACCTGAACAACTCCATCCTCACAGGAGAAGTGGGGATGGGATCGGACGGGAACTTCGCCGCTGGCGAAGTGTGGACGAAAACATGCGGGCCGTGGTTTATCTATCTGAACAATGTGCCCCAGAGCATTACAGATCCGGCGCAGGCAGCGGCGGCGCTGTTCACAGACGCGCTGTCTCAATCGAGAGCGGAAGCGGCTGCCTGGCCTTACAGTTGGTTTTCCAACCCGAACTATGTGCCAGCCTCCGGGCGCGGAACGGTGACGGGCAAGCTGAACCTTGTGGATAGTGGTAACAGGAATCCCACGGTCGCGGGAACATGGGTGGGACTGGAGCAGCAGCCAATTACCAGCACCGCGACTTACGATTTCCAGAAATGGCTTAAACCATATCAGTTTTGGACGCAGACCGACGCGGGAGGAAACTTCACTCTGCCAAACGTGATCGCCGGATCAAACTACACACTGTGGGCCTATGGCCCCGGAATTGCAGGGACGTTTCTTTCGCAGAATCAAACGGGAGGCAATCCACCACTGGAGTGCGACGTTTCGGCAACTCCTTTCGCAGTGACCGTGACGGCGGGCGGAACGACAAGCCTGGGCACGGTGACATGGACGGCAAAGCGGATCGGCGCGACGGTGTTCGAACTTGGCGTGCCGGATCGAAAGGCAAGCGACTTCCGGCACGGCGAGGATTTCTGGTCTGCCGAGCTCTCCCCGACTCCCGGCTACCCCACCGCAATCTGGGGGATGGAGGGAGAATTCCCTTTGGATTTTCCTGACGGCATGAACTACACAGCGGGCCGGAGCCGGTGGTCGACGGACTGGAACTATGTTCTGCCGTCCCTGCCAAGCCTCACCGGATTCTACCAGCCAGCTACGGGAATGATCACCTTCAACCTGGCGGCAGCGCCGGCATCCGGCGCTCAGGCGTCCCTGTACCTGGCGTGCGCGGGGGATGATGGAGGGAATGTTGTGATGAGTGTAAACGGAGCGAACCTCGGCACTGCCAGCGGGGTGACTTCCTCGCCTGAGACGATCACTGCCACCGGGTTTACGCCCCCCTACCAGGATGACAGCAGCATCCACTGCAGTAATCACGGCCCGTTTTCCGACGAGCGGATCACCTTTCCAGGGACGATGCTGCGCGCCGGGCAGAATACCCTGACTATCACGATGAACGCGTTGTCATTGACGCAGTACCTGATGATCGATTACCTGCGCATGGAGTTGACCGGCTATGTGCCCCCGCCTCCGGCGAGCGTAACCGTTTATGCCGGCAACAACCGCAATCTGCTATCTTGGCCGGTGGTTCCGGGAGCGACCAGATACTACATGTCACGTTCCACGGTTTCGGGCAGCGGTTACGCCTCGATGGGTAATGTGCTTGGGCCGGTGAGCGGGAGCGACGCGGGCATCATGACCTACACGGACACGACCGCCGTCAACGGAACCGTCTATTACTACGTCGTCCAGTCGTACAATCCGAATGGAACCAGCGCCAACTCTCCAGAGAGCGCGGGGACGGCGCCTTCAGGTGGGGCATCCAGCAGCGCGCCTGCCGCGCCCACTGGATTAGCAGTTATTAGTTCCGGGCATCACAGCGTCGCCCTGAGCTGGTCGGGGTCTCCCGGGGCGAATTACTACAGCGTTTCCCGCTCGACCCTGTTTGATAACGGGGTGGGCAGTCCCATTACGCTGGGGACGATCACCCTGAACGACTCGGTTGCCATCTCCAGTTTCACTGACACTACTCCGACCGATGGGAAGACTTACGGCTACTCGGTAAAGGCAATCAGCCCGGGCGGGACGAGCGCGGCGTCAAGTTCCGTCTCCGCCACTCCAACTGCCGTGCCGCCCGCATCCGGGCCAAAGTCATTCACCGCCTACAGGACGACTAACGACACAAGTGTCGTCCTGAATTGGACGCCAGTTGCCGGAGCGACCGGCTATGTCATCTATCGCTCAACCCAGCCCGGCGGGCCTTTCACCTTCCCGGCGGATTACGCGAATGTCACGGCTGAGACCACTTATACGGACAAAAACCTGAGCGCGACCTCCTCTTACTACTACCAGGTGACCGCCGTAAATGTGGGGGGCGTCGCGCCCACTCCGGCGCAGACGGTGACAGCGGGCGGATCGATCCCGGCAATGCCACCCTGGGCTCTGTGCGCACTCGCGCTGGCGGTGATGCTCGCGGCGCCTGCGTTGTTACGCAAGCGGAGCCTCGCGGTTTGACGTCTTGCGAAAAGGCATCAAGCGAAACGAAGCCTTGTCAGCAAAAGCGCGGCTGATACGCTCCCCGCCAGTAATTCTGAGAAGCTCGCAATGGGTTTAAAGCAAGAAGCTGAGACATACACCAGAGGATTGGAGCAGCTCTGCAAAGGGGCGCTGGAGGTTCAGCAGTACCTCACCTGTTTCCGCAGAATCGCGGCGGAAATCGGCGCGCCTCCTGACCCTAAAGGACCGCAATACTCCCATCGCTTCTTTTTTTGCGCGGTCTGCGACGCCATGATCGTTGCGTGCACCTTCGACATCTGCGCGCTGTTGCTGGAAGACGGTGAGTTGTCGCTGCATCATTTCTTCAATCTGGCGATGGCTGCCAAACAGCCGTTAATATCGCCCGCCGTTCGCGCTGAGGTTGCCGACAAGCTTAAGAAAGCCACAGTTGTCGCCACCCGGCTTGGCAAATTCCGGGCTGATCACCTGGGGACCGCCGGAAGGAACCACCATTACGACGATATCTTGAAAAAGGCTTTCGCTCGCCTAAAGGACTACGAAAAAGCCTTGACGCTCATTTTTGAAATCCTCCAGGCTCTCTCCTCCTTCCTCCCCGCTCCGCTCTTTGACCGGGCCGACCTTGAGAATGATGTCGAGGATGGAACAGCGGCAATCTTCGAAGCGCTTGCCCGGGATCGCGACCTCCGCCTGAAAGAAGCCGTCAAGACGAAGCGCCGCTAGCGCGGAATACGACCGCAGTCCCCGTCCAGTTTGCGGGCCACCTTCTCACGGAGACGCCAGAGGCGACGGTGTTCGCGGTAAAAACCAACGCTCGCAATGAAGATCGCCAGAAAGAGGACAGGAGCCGCGTCAGCGGCCTTCGCCATCTGCGTAGCGAGCCCAGTGCTCGCGGCGGAAAGGACGCTCGAAATATTTGTCCTGCCTTTGGATTGAATGGCTTTCACCGGAGAGGCAATCGTGAATTGAATAACCACTATGGTGAATAGGAACCTCTTCAGGTTTACCATCTTCTGATGCGGATTGCTCATAGTTCGCGGATCCAGACGACGGATATGCTGTCGGCCGGGATCACTCGCAATCTGGAACAGGCCTGTGACAAAGCCGCGTCGCAAATGTGACATTTCTGCAACTAAGTCTGAAGTCCCTGCGCCGCACACTGCAACCGCCTGGACATAGTTAACGTTGGTAGAATAACGCGTTACGTGACATCATAGCATCCGATGGCGTTCGGCCCCCATTCTCCCGCGATTCGAGACCCGGCGCGTCTTGCCGCGCTCGCGGCGTATGGGATAGTTGATACCCCGCCAGAGAAATCTTACGACGACCTCGCGGCGCTGGCCGCGTATGTCTGCAACGCGCCGCTTGCGCTGATAAGCTTCGTTGATGGGAAACGGCAATGGTTCAAGGCGCACGCAGGCGTGGAGGCGGATGGCACGTCGGCGGATCTAGGCTTTTGTCCCTGGGTGGTCGAGAGCGGAGCGTCTCTGGAAGTAAAGGACTCGCTGGAAGATGAACGATTCGCAGGGAGGTGCGCTCCCTTCGGCGAACCGAAGCTGCGCTTCTATGCCGGCGAACCACTCGTGACGCCCCAAGGGCAGGTTCTTGGCTCGATCTGCGTCCTGGACACCATGCCGCGGCCTCAGGGTCTTTCGGAAAAACAGCGCCAAGCGCTTGCGGCGCTATCCAGGCAGGTGGTCGCGCAGTTGGAATTGCGAATAAGCCATCAGGAAAGCGCGCAAAACGCCACCATTGCGGCCCGCGCGGAGGCGCTGCTGGCAAGTGAAGAGCGCACGCAACTTTTGCTAAGGATCTCCGCAGCGGTGCGATCGCTGGCAGATGTGAGCGCAATGGCCGCTACTGTGACACGGCTGATCGCGGAGCATTTCCGCGTGGAACGAACAGGCTTTGCGGAAGCGGAGGCCGATGAAGAACACCTTCAGACGCTGGGTGAGTGGCTCGCGCCCGGCATGCCGAGTCTGCTTGCCCGAATGCGCCTCACCGATTACGGCACCGATTTGGGCGAGCAATTGCGAAACGGGCAGCCCTACATCTTGGAGGATGCCGCAACCGACCCCCGCATTGCGCTTCAACGCGAGGCCTACTCTGCCATAAATCTGCGAGGCGCGCTTGTCATGCCGCTTAGGAAAGACGGCCGGCTTGTGGCTTTATTGTGGCTCAACAGCAGCGCGTCCCGAAGGTGGACTCCACAGGAAGCGGACCTTGCCGGCGTCGCCGTCAACATACTCTGGGAGGCGGTCGAGCGTGGACGCGCCGAAGCCGCCTTGAGAGAGAGTGAACGGAAGTACCGCACGCTGTTCGACTCGATCGATGAAGGGTTTTGCGTGCTTGAGCTTCTGTTTGATGCCGAGTCCCATGTGACTGATTTCCGTTACCTTGAAGTGAATCCTGCTTTCCAGATGCAAACTGGTTTGCGCGAAGTGGAAGGGAGGACAGCCCGCGAACTCATCCCCGGTCTGGAGGCGAACTGGTTTAATATCTATGAAGAAGTCGCGCGTACAGGAGCGCCCTCCCGGTTTATTCAATGCTCCGGGGCGCTGGGCCGTTGGTTCGACGTGTACGCATTCCCGCTAAAGTCGGCGGGAACACCGCAGATCGCTGTATTGTTCAACGATATCACCGCGAGCCGCATGGCCCAGGAAGAGGTAGCGAAGTTGGGAATGGAAGGGCGCGAGCGGCTTGCTGAGATGGAGACCCTGCTGGAGGTGCTGCCAATTGGCATCGGGATCGCGTTGGACCGTGAATGCGCAAACATCCGCATCAACCCGGCGTTTGCAAAACTGCTGCGCGTGGGGGTGGAGACCAACGCGTCCAAGAGCGGGCCGGAGCAGGATGTAACCAGCCATTTCAAGTGCGTGGATGATGAAGGCCGCGAAATTCCGGCAGCAAACCTGCCGATGCAGATCGCCGCGCGGCTAGGGCAAGCGGTGGACGCGATCGAGCTGAACATAGCGCACAACGATGGCAAAGTGACGCGCCTTCTGGAGTATGCCGCTCCCCTATTCGACGAGCATGGCAGCCCGCGCGGAAGCGTGGGAGCCTTTGTGGACATCACAGAGCGCCGCCAGGTCGAAGCCGCCCTTCAAAGCAGTGAAGAGCGGTTCCGCGCGCTTGCCGACAACATGACGCAGTTGGCCTGGATGGCGGAATGTGACGGAGCGATCTTTTGGTACAATAAGCGCTGGTTCGACTACACCGGCACGAGCCTGGAGGAGATGCAGGGGTGGGGCTGGCAAAAGGTACACCACCCCGATCACATATCCCGAGTGACCGAGAAGTGGGGAATTCACTTGAGGGAGGGAAGCGCTTGGGAGGATACGTTTCCGCTGCGGAGCAAACACGGGAAATTCCGCTGGTTCCTCTCGCGCGCCACGCCCATCCGGGATGAGAGCGGGAAGGTGACATTGTGGTTCGGCACGAACACGGACGTGACTGAACAGCGCGAGGCTGCGGACGCCCTGGCTCGGGCGCGGGACCAGGCCGAGGCGGCAAGCCGCGCGAAAGACGACTTTCTCGCCGCTCTTTCGCACGAGCTGCGAACTCCGCTGACCCCGGTGCTGATGATGGCGGAAGACCTATGCGGTGACCCTTCCCTGCCCCCCGCTATGCAGGAAGGCCTTTCCATGATGCGGCGAAACATCTCCCTGGAGGCGCGGCTGATTGATGATCTGCTTGATCTCACGCGGATTTCGCACGGTAAGCTCCGGCTTCGGGAAGGACCCTGTGAGGCGCATTCGCTCATCCACCTCGCCGCTGAAATTGTCCGGGATGAAGCATTGGAAAAGGAACTGCTGCTTGGCTTTCAACTCGAAGCGCTCCGCACTTGTCTTATCGGCGACCCAGCGCGGTTGCAGCAGGTCTTCTGGAACATCCTCAAAAATGCTGTGAAGTTCACCCCGTCAGGCGGGCGCATACTCGTGCATTCGCGAGATGAATCTGATGGCTTGGTAATCGAAATAAGCGATACCGGCATCGGGCTGCGAAGTTCTGAGCTCGAGAGCATCTTCAAGCCTTTCGACCAGGGGGAGCGGGAGACCCACCACAGGTTTGGGGGTCTTGGGCTCGGGTTGGCGATCTCCCGGTCCATGGTCCTAATGCACGGCGGAGAGATCACCGCGTCCAGCGAGGGCGTGGGACGCGGAGCAACTTTCCGCATTGCCTTGCCTGGGGCGGAGATAATGCCAGAAATTTCGCAGCCTGTGCCGAAAGCTCCCATTGCGGAGGCGACTCGCAGGCCTCGCCGATTACTTTTGGTCGAAGATCATCAGCCAACACTTCGCGTGCTCGAACGGCTGCTGACGCGGGAAGGACATACGGTGTTCAACGCCTCCTGCGTGGCGGAGGCGATGGCGCAAGCAGAGAACAGCGCGTTCGATCTGGTTATTTCCGATATTGGCCTCCCGGATGGGACGGGCATCGATCTCATGAGACGACTGAGAGCTTTGTATGGGCTGCGCGGCATAGCGCTTTCAGGTTACGGCATGGATGAGGACATCCTACGCTCGCGAGAAGCCGGGTTTGTGGCGCACCTCACAAAGCCTGTGGACTTCGCGCAACTCCGGCGGGCGCTCGCCGAAATTGGGGAGCAAAGGTAAACGGCCCGCCAGTGCCAGACCGTGCCGCAGCTTGCGAAATTCTCGCATGACGATGAGTGTCTTTCGCGCGTTCATCTCGAGCGCCGAGCGCGTGAGCGCAACTGCAGCATTTCGACGCTCATCGAGAACGCCACGGCAAAGTAGATGTATCCGCGCGGGATGTGCTCACCGAATCCGTCCGCCACGAGCATGACGCCGATCAGCATGAGCAAGCTCACGGCCAGCATCTTGAGACTGGGATGGCGATTGATGTAGTTGCTGACAATACCTGAGCAGAAAAGCATCACACCGATTGCAAGGGTGATCGCGGCGATCATCACCGGGAGATTTCCTGAAAGACCGACCGCCGTGATGATGGAATCGATCGAGAAAACAATGTCGAGGAGGACAATTTGGGCGAGCACAGCGGGGAGCTTCGCGGCGGCTGCCGGCCGGCTGCTGTCGGAACCCGGCCCCTCTGTTTTGTCGTGTATTTCCTGAGTGGCTTTGACGATTAGAAACAATCCACCCCCTATCATGATCAAGTCTTTGACCGAGAAGGCGTGGTTAAAGACGGAAAATAGAGGGCGCGCGAGCCCAATGAGCCAGAATACAGCGCATAATAGAGCGATTCGCGTGAACAGCGCGAGCGTGAGGCCCAGTGCGCGGGTAAATGCCTGCCTGGCCGGAGGAAGTTTCCCGGTGAGGATCGCCAGGAATATGATGTTATCAATCCCAAGAACGATCTCCATGGCTGTAAGCGTGAGCAGGCTCAGCCATGTCTGGGGATTGGAGAACGCGGTCACAGCCCATTCATTGGATTCCGCGGGCCTACAAGTAAAGACACTTGATCAAACGCGGTCAGGAGCCATGGATTTGCCCCCCGCGCCGGAATATACAGGCGGCGTGGAGCTCTTATCATGGAATGTCGCAGTTGCGATACAACTGAACTTATCCCGCTGACGTATGTCCAATATGAAACCGATGAGACTGATCTTCGCGTGCATTCTCCTGCTCTGCTCCTGTGTCCCGGCGGCAAAATCAGATGATGCCGAAACCGCCCGAATTCGGGCAAAAATAAAAGCAATCCCTATGAATGAAAAAGTAAAAATCAGCAATGAGGAGTGGAAGAAAGTTCTCAAGCCCGAGCAATACCGCGTGCTGCGGGAGTCTGGCACTGAGACCCCGTTTCACAACGCCTACTGGGATAACCATGAGAAAGGGGAATATTTCTGCGCGGCATGTGGCAACGCCTTATTTCTCTCGGATACGAAGTTCGAATCTGGCACCGGATGGCCGAGTTTCTACGCTCCCGTCACCAAGGGGGCCGTGGCGATCTCGACGGATGACAGCCTGGGTATGTCAAGGGATGAGGTGTCCTGCGCGCGGTGCGGCTCGCATCTGGGGCATGTCTTCCCCGACGGGCCGGCGCCCACAGGGGAACGATTTTGCATGAACTCTGTGTCGCTGGATTTCCAGAAAGGAAAGCCGGGAGGCGCCGCCGCGGAGATGAACACAGAAAAAGCGATATTCGCCGCCGGCTGCTTCTGGGGAGTGCAGGACAAATTCGACAAGACGAAGGGTGTGCTGAAGACAACTGTCGGCTACACGGGCGGCAAACTTGCAAACCCAACGTATGAGGATGTGTGCTCGCATACGACAGGGCACGCCGAGGCAGTGG
The DNA here is from genome assembly GCA_963828525.1 of uncultured Verrucomicrobiae bacterium. Taxonomy (GTDB): domain Bacteria; phylum Verrucomicrobiota; class Verrucomicrobiia; order Chthoniobacterales; family Chthoniobacteraceae; genus CAWHEP01. The sequence goes on along the minus strand of CAWHEP010000004.1, from coordinate 238,621 downwards.
AAGTTGAGTTCGATCCGGCCATCGTGACTTACGACCAGCTTCTGGAGCAGTTCTGGAAAATGCATGATCCCTCCCAGAAGGACGGGCAGGGGCCCGACATAGGGGACAGCTATCGTTCAGCGATCTTCTACACCACGCCCGAACAGAAGACGGCGGCGGAGGCCTCGAAGCAGAAGATGAACACGGAGGGAGGCTACAATAATTCTATTGTAACGGAAGTGACCCCGGCCAAGGAGTTCTACGCGGCGGAGGACTACCACCAGCACTATCTTCAAAGGCAGGGGTTTTTCGGACGGCTATTCCATTAGTATAACGATTAGCCCGCCTGGCCCAAGTCCAGTTGGAAGTAGCGCTCCGCATTGTCGAAACACACGCCTTTGACCAGGCGGCTCAACAGTTCCTTGTCATTGGGGATCTCCCCATTCTGAACATCGCTACCGATGAGGTTGCATAGGACGCGGCGGAAATACTCGTGCCTTGGGAAGGAAAGGAAGCTGCGTGAATCCGTAGTCATTCCGACAAAACGGCTAAGAAGTCCGATGTTCGAGAGAGCGTTCATTTGCCACTCCATCGCCTCTTTCTGGTCCAGGAACCACCAGCCACTTCCGAACTGTATCTTTCCTGGTGTTTTCCCGCCTTGGAAATTTCCAGCCATGGTAGCGAAAAGGTAGTTCTGAGACGGGTTCACGTTATAGAGGATCATCTTTGGAAGGCAGCCCTCCGCGTCCAACGCATCCAGGTAGCCGCCCAATCGCTCCGCCTGAAGATCATCACCAATGGAGTCAAAACCGGTGTCGGGACCAAGGCTCTTGGTGAAGCGAGTACTGTTATTCCGTTTTGCACCGAGGTGCAGTTGCTTCGTCCAACCCTTCATCGCGTCCAACCTGCCAAAGAAAAGCATCATGTAACTCCGAAAGGAAGCCGCCTGTGACGCGTCCACCTCCCTGCCCGCCCGGGCGGCTTCGAAAGCATTCGAAGCTTGCTCGTCCGAGCATGGTGAGCTTTCGCAGAATGAAAGGCCGTGATCCGAAAGGCGCCCGCCCAACGAGTGGAAGAAATCGTGGCGCTGGGTGATCGCGTCCATGAAAGAGGCGAAGGAAGCACAGCTGATTCCGCTGACCCGCGCCAGTTGATCAACCCACTCGTTGAAGGCGGCGGGCTGATCGATCTGCAAGGCCTTATCCGGACGAAACGTGGGGTAAACTCTCAGTGTCCCTTGTTCCCGGATCTTGATGTGGGAATCCAGGGTGTCGGTCGGATCGTCTGTCGTGCAGATCACCGCGACGCGACTGCGGGCAATGATGTCCTGAACCGGCGCGCATGCGAGCTGCTCGTTCGCCTTTTCCCAGATGACCTTCGCCGTGTCTTCGTTCAGCAGTTCACTGATGCCGAAATACCTTTTAAGTTCCAGGTGCGTCCAGTGGTAGAGGGGATTGCGCAACGTGTACGGCACCGTCCGCGCGTAGGCGGCGAATTTGTCGAAGTCGCTTGCGTTCCCGGTGCAGAATTCCTCATCGATGCCGTTCGCCCGCATCGCGCGCCACTTATAGTGGTCTCCAGCCAGCCAAACCTCATAAAGGTTCCGGAACACTCTATTTTCGGCGATCTGGCTGGCAGGGAGATGGCAGTGATAGTCGTATACCCGGCAGCCAGCCGCATACTCGTGATACAGATCACGAGCCGCCGGAGTCTGCAGCAGGAAATCGTCGTTGATGAATTCTCTCATCAGTCGAGATAACAGCGAAGATCAGGGGCGGACAACGCCAAACTGCGTGGTCACCTGCCCGCCATGAGGCGCAGCAGACTCTCCTGGATCAGCCCGTAAAAATGGATGCGAAAGAGATCGAACTCCCGCTGGGAACTGATTACAACGCCGAACTCCTGATCCATATCCTCCTCGGTGAATTTGTTCCTGGCTGCGACAACCAGCCGCGCCTGATTTAGACAGTTCAGCCATGCGTCGACGTGACTATCGCGCAGACTCATATGATGAGAACCGTCAGACTTTTGCTTTAAGTGGGCAAGATCGCCGGTCACCGTTGCGGAGGCGCCTTCAAAGATGTGGCGCAGCTCAGGCTGGACGTATTCCTTCCATTCTTCACAGAGTTCCTCGTCGTCGGAGGGACGGGTGAAGATGCGCTCGGTCGCGGCTTCACTGCCGGAAGGGTCAGCACAAAGCGGGATCTGGCGGAGCAGCTCGACGAGGAAAGGGTCGAGGCGCGTAATTGCCAGGGTATTCGCGTCGAGACGGCTGATCTCCACCGCTAATCCATCTTCTCCAGGGTGGCGAGCAATAGATACCCATGCAACCGCTGGATGTACATCTCGGCGGTTTCCCGTAACCCGCTCCACACGATGGAGCGTCCGCTGTGATGAACCTCCAGCATATGCCGGCGGGCACGGTCGCTCGAAAAGCCGAAGACCTTTTGGAACACCATCATCACGTAGCTCATGAGATTCACGGGATCGTTGTGAACCACGACGTTCCACGGCTTGTCCGCCGCTTCTTCGGTGGCTGTCTCCTGAACAACAGCGGTCTCGGTCATTCCTTCCACCATGGCTTTTTGAGGGTGGAGGGTGATGAAACGGGAGAGGGAGCGGGCGTGATGTCGGGAACCACCGCAGGCGCAGGGGACGTGGCAGGCAGTTGCGCGGCAGCAGTTGGCGCCGGAACGACAGAGGCAGGCTCGGGAGCGGGCGGTTTGAGAATGCCCTCGAGCGCAGCGACCCAGCTTGCCTCTTCGGGATGCGCCGGATTTTCCTTTATCAAAGCGAACATAACATTAACCGCCGCATTCTTCTGCCCGATGGCGAGCAAGTCTTGGGCGCGCTGCCACATCAAACTCGGCCGACGAATGGTATTGAACCGCTCTACGTCAAATGTGCGGCCTGACCTGGTGGCAGCGCTGGATTCCGCATCGAGTTTGTTACCCCAGTAATCGAGAATACGCGGGTCTTTCTGAGCGCGCATTTCAGGGAGGATCACCTTCTGCCACATTCCGTCAATGTTGCCGGGCTTCGATTCCCAATCGTCGGCTTGTTGCACCCAGGAGCCGATCTGATACCAAGTGACGAAGATGCTCCCGCCAATTTCATGCTGCATCATGGGATCGCCCAACGAATCCGATGCGCTCTGCGCTTGCGCGATGTACGAGAGCAGGGAGGGTAGAATCTGCTTGGAAGTCCATCCGTTGGCGCGTTCAAGGGTCAGAACAAGGTAAGCAAGGTGAAGACGCACCGCCGTCTGGAAGGCAGGTTTTTTCATCTCATCCGCTTGCTTCTTTTTCCAATCCCGAAACTGCGTTTGCTCCCGGCTTTCGCCCTGGAACCTGGTTGCCCTTACAGCCTCTTCGAGAAAGGCCACCGCCGAGGAATTGTCGCTGGACGCGGCCTGTATCTCGTGGAAAACCTTGTTTTTTTGGGCCTTTTCGGCATCGGACTGTTTTGTCTTGATCACAGAGAGGGCGGATAGAATGCCCTTGGGATCGATTGGCGCGTTGCTGTCCTGCGCCATTGCGGCCAGAGACTGAGCCGTGGCAACGGCCGCAAGCGTGGCATAAAGTTTTAAGGATTGAGTTCGGGGGGGGCGCATAGTCATGAGGGTTCAGGCGGTGGAAGCAGAAAGAGCAATTGGCGCGCGGCACATGGCAAGAACCTTCATTTCCGCCGCGCGCATGGCAGCCGCATCGCAGTTCCGCTTGTCATCAAAACCACTGAGATGAAGCAACCCATGCGCGATGCAGAGCTCCAGTTCTTCTTCCAAACTCGCATTGTAGCGAACGGCATTTCTCATCGCTGTCTCGGCGCTGATCGCGATATCGCCATGCTCAAAGGTGATGATATCCGTAGGACCGGCAATCTGCATGAAGCGCTGATGCAGGTCTGCAATCTGAGCGTCGGACACAATCAGAACGGCCACCTCTGCGAGGCCCGGAAGCGGACTGGAGTCGGATGCCATCTGAAGGCATGCCTGGCTTGCGCGCCGCGCGAAGGCATTCAGCCGCCGCGCCGGGACGGGCGCGGTCCTCTGCTGGTTGCGCACAGTGATCTTCATCTTTCTTGAAGCAACAGTTACGCGGCAGATACTGGCGGAGCCTCCACGCGATGAACGACATGCGCGCCGGCGTGTGGCTTAGCCGCATGCGCTTCCGGATAGGCGATCCGGCTATGCAGCATATTCATGAGAGTGAATCGGAAGCTCTCTGAAATCTGCCGCAATTCCTTAACTGTTAGGCTGCATTCATCCAGTTGGCTGTCCTGGATACGCTTCTCCACGATGTCGCTAATAAGCTGATCCAGTTTTTGGGGAGATACCTTTTCGAGACTACTCGAGGCGCTCTCCACCGCGTCGGCCAGACTGATGATGCCGCATTCTTTAGACTGGGGCCTCGGGCCCGTGTAGCGGAAGCTTTCCTCCCGGACTTCGGGGATGTCCCCTTCCCTTATATTCATGATCTTCCCACCCTGTCGCGCGTCCTCCTGCAACTGCAACGCCCTGCGATAAAAGAAGAGAACCAAAGATGTGCCGTGATGCTGCTGTATCACATCCACCACCTGTTGATTGAGCTTGTACTTAAGCGCAAGATCGACGCCCTCTTTTACATGCGCGAGGATGATAAGAGCGCTCATGGTAGGAGCCAGATCCAGATGCGGATTCTGGTCGTATGACATATTTTCCGTGAAGTATTCCGGCTTCACGAGTTTTCCGATATCGTGAAAGTAAGCGCAGACCCGACACATGGTGGCATTCGCCCCAACCGATTCGGCTGCGGCCTCGGCCAAATTGGCGACGACCAGGCTATGATGGTAAGTCCCGGGAGCCTCAATCGTCATCCTTTTCAGCAATGGATGGTTGAGGTCTGCCGCTTCAAGCCATGAGATGTCGGTGGTGATCCCAAAAAAACTTTCGAGGACTGGCAGAGCGCCTCCCACGAGCATCGCTGAAACGATGGAACTGCCGACGGCTACAAGACTCTGGTAGCCGAGCATCTTCCAGTTCATCCCCGACAGCGCCTCCCAGATGATAGGTCCTATCAGCCCAAAGATCAGGGCGAGCACCCAGGTGGCGAGCCCAACGAACACGCCCGCTCGTATGAGGCGGCTTCTCCTGCGCACCTGAAGAGTCACGAATACAGCGATGAAATCCACTAATAAGACTCATGACCAGGAACTTGGCGGGATCGATCTGATTATAAAAAACGATGGAGCCCCAGAGGCTTACGAACGTAGCCGCATAGATTCCATGATTCTTCCCGAGCAGAACCGACATCACCAAGGGGCAATCGCGTAAGGAAGCCAAAGGTGGCGATCTGGAGCGACATTGCCTTGTCCCCAACATCCGCAAAGGCGCCATTGCGGCCGAACACCAGAATCACCTTCATCAAGGCCAGATGCGCCAGGAAAGTCGAGAACATCAGGAGCAGGCGGGAGTTCCGGGCGAAAGTCAGAGGATGGTTTATCCATAACTGCGCAAGAGCCGTAAGGAATATGAGAAGACATGATCAGAAACTTCTCGGTGGGCTGCGGCTGTGTGCCATAAAAATAAGAGCAGCCAGGCCAAAGATAAAACCGAGGAAGATCGGCCGCTTTCGCCGCGGATCCCGTCTCCAGAATTTGGAGAAGTTCGCTTTCTGTCCGCTTGCGGCGGGTTTTGGAACAGGCCAAGCCCTTCTTAACCAAACGATGTCGTTCAAAAAATCGAAGCATAGAAGGTCAAAACCCGCCGATTGTTACCGATCCGCCAGGACTAATCAATTGTTCGTTTCGGTGACCGCCGCGCCCCGGTGCTTGCGGTAGGCCTTCACGATGGATTGAACCAGTTCATGGCGAATGACGTCGCGCTCTTCAAAGGAGCAGAAAGCGATCCCCGGAACATTCTTCAGCGCCTGAAGTCCCTCGATAAGTCCGGAACGCTTGTTTGGAGGAAGATCGATCTGGGTCTGATCGCCAGTAACAACGCACTTGGACTCCGCGCCAAGGCGTGTCAGAAACATGAGCATCTGCTCTGTGGTGGTGTTCTGCGCTTCGTCAAGCACGATGAAGGCGTTGTGCAGAGTCCGCCCGCGCATATAAGCGAGAGGGCGCGATCTCAATCACGTTGCGCGCGACATAGCGCTCAAGTTCCTCCGGCTCGAGCATGTCATGGAGCGCATCATAGAGGGGGCGGAGGTAAGGGAAAATCTTCTCCTGCAGATCGCCGGGTAGAAATCCCTAGCGCCTCCCCCGCCTCAACGGCGGGGCGGGTGAGGATGATGCGGGTGACCTGTTCCTTCTTGAGGGCCGAGATCGCCATGGCCATGGCCAAATAAGTTTTCCCGGTCCCAGCAGGTCCCACCCCGAAAACCATATCATGGGTCAGGATCGCCTGGATGTAAGCTCGCTGACCAGAAGTCTTGGGGATAATCGGAGGCCGCCGCGGCGAGCAGATGATTTTGGTGTCCACCAGTTCCCCCAACCCCACCTCTTGTTGCTCGGTCGCGGAACGAACAGCATAATTGAACTCGTGCTTGCGGATATTGATTCCACTGAGTCGAGCCTGTTCCAATTGCTCGAATACCCGTCTTGGCTTGAGAAACCTGCTCAGCAGCTCCCTCGAGCCGCACCCAGCCGTCCCGGGTCGTGACTTTTACCCCAGTGGCATCTTCAAGACCCTTTAAGCAACTTCAGGTCATTGGCGAATAACGACTGCAACGCCCGGGCGTTTTCAAACTGCAGGGTCTGACTTTCGGTCATTCGCTGTCAGAACCTAACAGTGTGGCCAACGGTGTCAAACCGCCACGACCCGGAAGGGTCTTACCTAAAACCATAAGCCAGCGCCCAATGGGTTCGCTCCTGATCCGATTTTTCCACCTCTACGATGAGGTAGTAGGATCCAGTCGTCTTCGCTTTTAAATGGGCAGCCGCGAAGTGGGGCTTCTGCCAATGGTCCGTCTCCGCGAGATTGCCATCGGAATCATAAACATGCACAGAAATCACCGCTTTTTCGACGTCAGTGCCCATCCAGAACCAGTAGTCATTGCCCTTGAATAACTGATGTACGATGGCCTTCTGAGTTTTGACCGCCAGGTCACCTCCCCAGTAGTCCTCCCGGATCGTGAAACCCTCTTTCACATAGGGTTCAGCCGCTTGGAGCGCGAAGGAGAACGCGTCATCCACTGTCCCAGTGGCTTTCCCGCCGAACAGCGCCACGCAAAGGAGCGCGACCATGATGGTGGTGTTTAGTTTCAACGCGGGTTTTACATTTCCTTCGAATTCACCGCATGCACAAGTTCTTCGGTGATTGTTCGTATCTGCTCGACAGACGCGGCGGGGATATCGCTGCCCGGCTTCTCGATCAAGGGACGAATTTCGGGAAGCCTCTTCTGGATCATCGCGACGAGTTGATCGTCACGCATTCGTTTATCCATGGAGTCCAGTCGCTTTTGGAAATACTCGAGGAGCCCGGGTTGATGCAGAAGCTCCGCCCCTTCCCTGGAGTAACTCCTCCTGACGACAGTGGTAAGGGCCTCCGTGCCCCGGAGCCAGCCACCGAGGCTGACAAGTTGCGAGAGACTGCCGGATTGCATCTCGTTCATCGCCTGGCTGACGTCGTGGGAAGCCTTGTCGAGTTCCTCGCGCACCTTCGGCCAATCCTTTTGTTCGGCGGCGTCTGTGATGCTCTTTGTGCGCTCGATCACCGATTTGCGCACGTTTAAGGCATTGGCGAGAGTCAGCACATCCCGCCCGATCTTTTTCACCTCCTCGGCATCTTTCGCCTCAACAGCAATGAACCCCTCGGCGATAACGATGCCAAGGATAAGCGCGATTTGCGGACGGCGCTCCATCTGGGGACGGGTTGAGCGGAGAACGTCATGCCAGTTTGGAGACCCAAGCTTATCCAAAGCTGAAAATACTTCCCCAGGGAGCGGCACGACGACATCGTCAATCAGTGTCGCGGGAAGCCTGCCGCTACCCACGTCTATATGCCTTTTGGGTTCCCTGGCGGTGGCTCCGCAAATGCCCGCCGCGCAGGAGACCAGGAAGTGAACAGACACAGCAGGACAGAAGATCGTCCGGAGATCCGCTCAGCACTTCGTCTATGAAGACCACATTGCGTTTGACGACTCAAACAGACGGAACGACACAGCAAGCAAGATTTCTTTTCAGAGCCTGAAGCTGCCACGGGATTAGGATTGACACAAATTCACGTTTCATTCGCAATCCGAAAAAATGCTGGCTGTATATCGTTTGCAGTGCATGAAAATTGAGCCACTGGATTTCAGCCGCGTTTCGACCTACCCTCTGGAGAAGAGGGCGAACAAGGTCGCGGCGGACGGTTTGCGGCGCTCATCGCGCCGCGGCGCGGATGTTCGTTCATTTCTGGACGGGCTTCCCTGTTTTCTCGCGGCAAACGATCTGAGGGCCATCGTCACCGCGATTGCGCATGGCGGTGAAGAACGGGTCGCCGGTTCTCCTGATGATGGGAGCGCACCCTATCAAGTGCGGGCTTAACCCGCTGATCGTGGACTTCATAAGGCGGGGAATCATTTCCGGCGTGGCGCTGAACGGGGCGGGAGCAATCCACGACTTCGAACTCGCTTATCAGGGTGAAACCAGCGAGGATGTTCAAAAAGGTCTGGACGATGGAAGTTTTGGGATGGTGGAAGAGACTTCACGCCTCATGAATGGCGCTCTTGAAGCGGAGGGGTGCAACGGGGGGAGCGGCGGCGGGCCACGCTCTTGGAACGGCGATCCGGCAGGACGGATTCAAAAATCGCGACCTTAGCATCCTGCTTCGCGGGCCTGGAGATGGACATTCCTGTCACCGTTCATATCGCGATAGGGACGGACATCATCCATCAACATCCCGCGGCGGATGGTGCCATTTTGGGCGAAGCCAGCTTTCGTGATTTCCGGCTCTTTGCAGGCGCGGTCGCGCAACTGGAGGGTGGTGTGGTATTGAATGTCGGTAGTGCCGTGGTCATGCCGGAAGTTTTTCTAAAGGCTCTCACCATCGCGCGCAATCTTGGCCATACCGTGAGTCACTTTACGACAGCGACTTTCGACATGGTGCGCCAATACCGCTCCACAGAGAACGTGATGCGGCGTCCCACTCATCTTGGAGGCCAGGGCTTCTACCTCGTGGGGCATCACGAAATGATGTTGCCATTGCTGTTTGCAGCAGTGACGGAGGAGCTCGGAAAGTGACCTCACAATCGGGCAGTTGCCACCTCGTCGAGGGGATGGGAAGACCGCCAAGTTCTTGGTGATCGGAGATCTCATCCTGGACGAGTTCGTTTGGGGACGTGTTACGCGCATCTCACCGGAGGCACCGGTCCCCGTGGTTGAGGTGGATCGAGAATCCTACTATCCCGGCGGGCGCAGCGAACGTCGCCAGAAACCTCCGAGAATTTGCGGGAGCACGTTTATGTGATGGGTCTCGTCGGGAACAGACCCCCATGCCGAACATCTCCGCCGGTTGCTGGCCGAGCACCGCATTTCACTGGATTGCCTGCAACAGGACTCGAATTACCAGACGATCGTGAAGACCCGTATCATCGCGAAGCATCAACAGATCGTGCGGGTGGATCGCGAGAAACGAATCGGGCTGAATCCGATGCAAATAGATCGCGTCCTCTTACAGGTTGCTCACATCCTTCCGAGTATCGATGCCATCATTTTCGAGGATTATGGGAAGGGTCTGATTTGCCAGGATGTCGCCGATCAGATCATTCGTCTCGCGAACGAAGCTGGCAAGATTGTCACAGTCGATCCTAACCCCAGGAACCTCCTCAAGTGGGCTTCGGTGACCGCGATCACACCGAATCGCGCCGAAGCTTTCGCGGCGGCCGGGCATGGTTTTGAGCGATCCGGTGGAACCGGCTACGGACGATAAGCATCTTCTGGAGGTCGGGCAGGATTCTTTCCGAAGAGCTGGCAGGTCGAAAATCTCCTGATCACGCTCGGGGAACAAGGGATGATGCTTTTCAGGCACGGGGCTGAACCATTCCACATTCCGACGCGAGCCCAGGAAGTGTTCGATGTTTCAGGAGCCGGGGATACGGCCATCGCTCTTGTTTACGCTGGCGCTATGCGCGGCCGCCACTCCAGTCGAAGCAGCGGAAATTTCAAACCATGCCAGCGGGATCGTAGTTGGGAAGCTAGGCACTGCAACCATCTCGCCCAGGGAACTGCTGGCAAGCTTCGCTCAATGACGCGACCAGCGGTCTTTCTTGATCGCGATGGGACGTTGATGGAAGAAGTCCATTACTGTGGCGATCCGGCGAAAGTCAGGCTGATCCCGGGGGCCTCCGAGGCTCTCAAACGGCTGAAGGCTCGAGGCTTCAAAAATATCATCATCACGAATCAGAGCGGCATCGGGCGGGGCCTGATAACGCAGGCGCAATTTCACGAGGTGCAGAATGCCCTCCTCGAGAAGATCGGCGCGGATTTGGTCGACGCTACCTACTTTTGTCCCCACCGTCCCGATGAAGAATCCATGATGAGGAAGCCGATGCCTGGCATGCTTTTGGAAGCGGCGAAGGATTACCAGCTCGACCTGAGTTCCTCGTGGTTCATTGGTGATCGCGCAGTGGATGTCCACTGCGGCCAAAATGCCGGAGTTTCTACGGTGCTGGTTCAAACCGGATATGGCCGGGACGTCGATCTCGCGGGATGCAGACCGGATTACGTGGCGGTGGACATTGTGGGAGCGGTTGATTTCATTGTGGACTTTATCAAGAAACAGCCCTCTTCGTGCTGAGACGCGATGATTAGAAAACCGGGATAAGGTCGCGGCGGTGATCCCCGCGCGATGGGCCTCCACGCGATTTCCGGGCAAGCCGCTGCATGTCATCGCGGGCAAACCGCTCATCCAGCATGTGTGGGAGCGGTGCAGCGAGGCCCGCGCCATAGATCGCATCATCATTGCCACGGATGATAAACGGATCGCTCGGGCAGCCTCCAACTTCGGAGCGCAGGTTTGCAATGACCGCCCCGGGTCATGTGAGCGGGACTGATCGCGTGGCGGAAGTCGCGTCCGCGCTGACCTCCTTCTCACATATTATCAATGTACAGGGGGACGAGCCTCTCATCGCGCCCCCTTTGATCGACCGGTTGGCAGCCGCTTTGCTCGCCGACCCTGCATTGGAGATGGTTACCGCAGCCAGCAAAGCGTCGGGAGAGAAGGATGCCGCAAATCCCAACTGCGTGAAGGTGGTGATGGATCGCTCCGGCGCCGCGCTTTACTTTTCGCGAAGGCCGATCCCCTACTTTCGGGATGAGTCAGCAAAACCTCTGTTCTATAAGCATCAGGGGATTTACGGATATTCTCGAAAATTCCTCCTGCGCTTCGTGAAGTGGAATCCTGGATTTCTGGAGCAAGCGGAACATCTGGAGCAATTGCGCGCCTTGGAAAATGGGCGAGGATTCGCGTTCTCGTCACGGGCAGCGTATCAATAGGAGTCGATACTCCCGGAGGACATCGCCACTGGTCTCCAAACAGCTGAAGCTTAAATGAAATACATATTTGTCACTGGCGGCGTAGTGAGTTCCCTAGGCAAGGGGCTGGCGGCAGCCGCATTGGGAACGTTGCTCGAACACCGGGGTTTGAAGGTGATCATGCAGAAGTTCGACCCGTATCTGAACGTCGATCCGGGCACGATGAGTCCTTTCCAACACGGAGAGGTATATGTTCTGAACGACGGGGCCGAGACCGATCTCGACCTGGGGCATTACGAACGGTTTACCAATTGCGTGCTCTCAAAAGCGAATAACGTCACCAGCGGACAGATTTACGAAACCGTTCTGGCAAGGGAACGGCGGGGGGATTACCTGGGCAACACTGTGCAGGTGATTCCGCATATCACCGACGAGATCAAGGCTCATATACGCACTCTGGAAAAGGAGCAGCCCGGAGACATCATCATCACTGAAATTGGCGGCACAACGGGCGACATCGAAGGGCCTCCCCTTCCTGGAAGCCATACGACAGTTCACGCTGGAGGTTGGTTTTGGCAATTTCCTCATCATGCATGTCACGCTGGTGCCATATATAAAAGCCGCCGGGGAGCTGAAGACCAAGCCTACCCAACAAAGCATCGCGAAGTTGCGGGAGATAGGATTGCAGCCGCATGTGCTGATCTGCCGCTGTGAACGCCCGCTGGAGAGTGACGTCCGGCAAAAGCTGTCGATGTTCTGCAATGTTCCTTTACAGGCGGTCGTTGAAGCGCGCGATGTGGATCACACGATTTACGAGATGCCCCTGATGCTCAAGCAGGAGAAGTTGGATGACACCGTATGTGATCTGCTTGGCTTGGTAGCGCCAGCGGCGGACACCGGCGACTGGAAGAAATTCGTGCAACGCGTCATCAACCCAAAAAAGCAGCGTGAAGATCGCAGTGGTAGGGAAATACATCGACCATCAAGACGCCTATAAAAGCATATACGAATCGCTCACCCACGCCGCGGCAAGCCACGATTGCGGAATCGACCTTGCCGCGTGGACGCCCAGCATATCGAGGAAGCATGGACCGGAGAAGTATCTTGGAGGCGTTGCTGGAATAGTCGTTCCCGGGGGTTTCGGGGATCGTGGGGTGGAGGGAAAAATCAGCGCGGCTGGCTATCGCGACGGAAAGCAAAACGCCATACCTCGGGCTATGCCTCGGCATGCAAGTTGCAACGATAGACTTTGCCCGCGCTGTTTGCGGGCTATCCGGGGCCAACAGCACGGAGTTCGATCTTCAAACACCGCATCCCGTTATCGCCTTGCTTGACGAGCAGCGGTCCGTCACCAACAAAGGAGCTTCGATGCGGCTCGGGACCTGGCCCACACGGATTCGCGAAGGAACACTTGCGCATCAGGTGTATGGCCAGACGGAAATTTTCGAACGCCATCGGCATCGGTACGAGTTCAATATGCGCTATCTCGATCAGATGGTGGCACGCGGGTTCGTCATATCGGGAACCTCACCGGATCAGACGCTGGCGGAACTGGTCGAACTAACCGGGCATCCCTGGTTCCTGGCGTGCCAGTTTCATCCAGAATTCCAATCCAAACCCAACGGGCCGCATCCATTGTTCAGGGGATTTATTGGGGCCGCGCTGGCTCATCAGAGTTAGGCTGGAAACCTCTGGCTACGCGCCAGCAGCAGGCAAATACGGTGCGCCGACTGACGCTTACCATGGAAAACGCGCTTCGAATGCTCCTCGCCATACCGATCCAGTGTGATCGATTTTTCGACGCCTGTCCAAAGATGCAGCCTGACCCCCAAGGAAATGTGCCCGTCCACTTCGGGACAACAACCTCAGCAGTTCCGCCGCGAGCGCCAGTTGAACAGGTGACTCCACCCGTGTCCGGCAGCCCGCTGGTAGTTCGATTGCCAGCCCCGCCCTGCCTCCATCCGCCCCCAAGCGGCTCCCGCCCTCGACCACCGCCTCCAACAGCCGCACACTCCCGTCGCTCTCGTCCGGGCCAAACAACACCGCGCCAGGAGCAGCTCCTCCCATCGCCAACCGCTTCTTGCGCCTGGCCTGCACCCAGTTGGCGAATGTGCCGTATTGCACCCCCGTCATCCGGCAGAACGCCGCGCCGCTCAGTCCACTCTTCTCGAATTCATCCAGCAGCGCCTCGCGGCGATCCACTGGCATTCTTACACGGCCAAGGCCGTCGCATTTTAAAATCGTTGGCTCTTCTGTTGTATCTATCGGAGATGTCATAGAGGCCTATCCTCTGACATCTCCAATACCGCTGGCTAGAGGCGCTCCGGCTTACGCTTACCAAGGAAAGGATCGCTATGAGTTTGAAAAGTTCTTCGGCACGGCAACGGCGCTTACGCTCTCGAAGTCGGTCTTCCGGTTCATCGACACCCGGCAGATGATTTCAGTTTAGGGAGATGGCGCTCCGCTCCACCGCCGGCCTTTGACAACTCAAAGCTGCGGAAAGATTCAAGGGTTCCCGCCCGGCCCCCCGCGCGCAAGCGCGGGGGGCTGGGTGGGTTGCTTGAAGAACTCCTATGTACTGATGATGAAAAGAAAGCGGGGGGGAGTCGCGGCCCTCTGGGGACTGCCTATCACTACTCGCTGGCCGATGTTCTGTAGTTAGCACACCCTCTTTCTATCCAGCGTCTCGCCTCAGCAACAATCTCGTTCAAGAAAAAGGCGCGGTCTTGAGGCCTCTCCTGCAGTTCACTAAGAGCGTAAATGAATGGATCCCCTTCGTGAAATCCGGACGCATCCGCTTTTATAACGGTCTGCCAAATTTCTTGCGCGCCTTGGATTGGGCTTAGCTCCTTGTCAATAATTCGACCTGAAATAACTCTTATATAAATTCGCAGCGCGTCCGTTCGAGAGAATCTAGGATATTTCAACTCTTTAAGTGCCCTCTCAAACAATTCATTCCCTTCTGAGTGCTGCGCAATCGTCAATCCTGCAAGGATGCGCAGTGACTTACTATCGACCCCTTCAGCTAGCGCCGCGCTTGCGATACCAGGCAATTCCTCTGGCAACAATATCCCAAGCGTTGACATAGCAACCGCACTCTCAAGGTTGTGCATCCTCACTTAAACTTAAATGCGCTCAGTATTCCGTTGATCAGATTCTTCCAATAGTGAATTACGATGTTTTCGCCTGATGGACATTTATGCACATGCTGCATTTTCGTATATTGGTCCGCTGGATAATTGGGATCATTAATTTTTCCCTCCATAATAGGGTCTCCGGCACCGCCTTGCGCCTCTTGCATAGCAAGCTGCTCGTTTAAGTTGGCCGCTTCGGTTCTAGCAGCTTGGGGGGCTACGGTTCCGTCGAAATCCGCCGCTGCTTGAGCCGCTATACTGGGATTTGCGTTTACAGAGTCAGGAGCAGGTAGCCCTTGCAGACCGTAGATATCTGTAAGATTGAGAGGGTTGTTCGTCACATACCCATAAAGGTTGATTCCCCCTGCTTCTCCGAGTGGATCGCGGCTGAGTCGAATAGGATCCGTCTGCAAGAACCTGCCGAAATTGGGGGAGTAGACGTCGATTGCGGTAATCGTAAACGCCGATGTCGGACAAATACTCCCGCCCTGTGAAAAGGAATCGGTTCCCATTCGCGGATCCGGCGAGCGCCGCGCCGACCGCGTTGCTGAAGGTCGGTTGACCGTATACGTCATAGTTGTATAGCTCCAGAACGTTCGCGCTCGCATCGGTCAATGCCCTCACGCTTCCCAGTCCGTCGCGGAGATAGTACACGGCATTGCCTCCACTATCCGTCCGGGTAAGCATCTCATCGGGCTGCGCCCCGTGGAGGTAATTGTACTGAAACGCGTTCCCAGCATATTCATCCACCAGGTTCCAGCCATCATACACCAGGAAGGCGGGAGCGGAGCCAGTCGACTCGCTCCGCATCACGGGGCGGTTTAGAGCATCGTAGGCTATCGTCATCGTCACTCCGTTTGCGGTAACCGCGCTCACCAGCCGGTTCTGAGCATCATAGGTCCACGGAGTGGATCCTGCCAGCCCCACGGACAGGTTCCCATTACCGTCATAGCCAAAGGAGTTGCTGCCAGCCTGGGTATATTGGTTAACCGTGTTTGCGTATAGCTGGTGGATGTGCCGTTAAGAGTCAGGCTTCCGCGATTGCCAGCGGCATCGTATGTAAACGCCTCCGTGCTCTGCGCATTGGAGGGAGTTCCAGCGGGGTTGGACGCTCCATATTGCGCGCCCAACAGCTGGTCGGTAGCGTCGTAGGAATACACATCTCCGAGTCCCGACGCATAGGTGACGCTCGTGCGGTCATTCACCGCATTGTAAGCATAGGAATACGATGCCAGCGTCGCGCCGCCCGCTTGATGCGCCAGCGAGAGAAGCCGGCCCGCCGCGTCATAGCTGGCCGTGGAGGTAACTCCGTTCGCGAGGACCGCGCTTGCGCGGCGCCCCACCAGATCGTAGGCATACGTAGCAATGGCCTGGTTGCTTGCCCTCACGCTCGCCATTTGATTGCGGGTGGTATAGGCGTAACCAATTGCCGAGCCGTCCGGCGTAGTCAGGCTCGAACGGTTCCCGTCCGCATCGTAGGCGTAAGCCACCGTCTTCGCCCCGGGGCCGTTTGTAATGTTCTGCGTCTCGCTCAGGCGTTCGCCCGCGTCATCGTAGGTGTATGAAAGCGCGCTATTGCTGTTATTCAGGGTTAGGATGCGCCCCACGGAATCGTAGCTGGTGGTTACCTCCGGGGTTACTCCGTCGTTCCACGTGGTATCCGTGACCCGGTTCCGCGTGTCAAAAAGGGATGTGCTCGCCTGGCCAGCTCGTGCCGCGTAGCTGACGGCATTGCCCGCCGCGTCATAACCCCAGCCTTCGCGCGTGCCATCCGCGTAGCTCATCTGCGCCTTGCGATTTCTCAAATCGTAGCTGAACGTGGTTGCATGGCCATTGGGATCGGTCAAGCTGATCAGGTTACCGGATGCGTCGTATGAGCGCAGGGTGATCTGATTTAAGGGATCCCTCGTTTGCGTGAGACGATTCATCGGGTCGTAGGCGTACGAGGTGACTCCGCTATCCGGCCGCACCGCCGTCAGGACATTCCCGGCTGCATCAAAGGTCCACGATGTCACGTGCCCGAGCGGATCGCTCCTGCTGGACTTGCGGTCGAGTTTATCATAGGTCAGGGTGGTGGCGTTGCCAAGCGGGTCAGTGACCTTCACGGCGTTTCCATCCGCATCGTACCCGTACAGCGCCGTGGCCGCCGCAGCCGTGTTGTATCCAACAGTGTCGCTCGTCTTGCGCCATGCCAGATCGTAGTTAATCTGCTCTGTTTTTCCACTCGGCAGGATCACAGTGCTGAGATGACTGCCTGTCCCTCCCAGCCCGCTGCCACAGCCGCTGCATCCGGAGGCTCCTCCACCCTGCATTTTTGGGGGTCAGGCTGCATTTTTCATCAGCGCTATCCATTTGTTAACGGCTTTTGGCAGTCTCGGTTCCTGATACCTGCTCCTGCGAATCTGCTGGCTCGCGTTGGCTGCGCTTTTCATCGCTAAATTTTCGGCAATCCAGTTGAGGTTCACTGATGTCTTCTCCCAAATCACTCTCGCGATGTCAACTTTTGAGGGTTCACCGCCGGAGAGTCTTCCAACGCGCCCGCCTTCAACCCGGCAAGTCACGTCCCTTGCGCCAGCAATCGCTCCGCCTCCTGCAAACCATGAGCTTTGACCTCGCTGCTGCTGCCATATTCTTGGCTCCGCCGGTTTTTCTTAAGCGCCATCTTTCCCAGCTTGAGCATCTTCTCGGCAAATGCCTGACTGCCCCAATACCAGCCCCGCCGAAGGTTGCTGGCGCGGTGATCCACCTCCGCAGCTTCGACCGGAAGCCCGGCGCTCTCCATATTTCCTTCCACTGCCCGGCGATCCAGACGCTCAACGAATTTCCGTCGGCCTGCCGCTGTGTCTGCGTAACCAAGGCTCGCGAGGCCTTCGCTCGCCGCGAGCCATTTCGCGCGCTTTCCAGGAGCAAGCGCGTACCCTCCAGCCACGCTGCTCCATGGATAATCCATCACGCTCTGCTCCTTTCCGGGCTTGATTATGCCCGCTCGCATAGGGTTGAGATGGACGTAGTCCAGAAGGCTCTCGTAGTAATACCCGCTGCCCTCCACCAGCACCGCCTTGTAACGGTCGCCGAACAATCGACCCATAGACGGTGCCGGTATTGAAACGACGACTGTAGGTGTTCTGCAGCCAAGTCATCCCGGCGACAAGATTCGCCTCGGGTGCGCAGATTACAAGGTGATAGTGGTTGCCCATCAACACCCAGGCATGCGCCCGCCACCCGGTCTTCGCGCAAGCCTCTGCCCCGGTCGTCAAGAAAAGCCCCCGATCCTCATCGGACTCGAAAATGGCTTCCCGCCGGTTACCGCGCGCCATCACATGATAAAACGCGCCTGGATACTCGATTCGAATGCTCCTCGCCATACCCGTCCAAGGCGACAGATTCTTCAAAACCTGTCAACAGATGCAGCCTGACCCCCGGGAGATC
The DNA here is from genome assembly GCA_963828525.1 of uncultured Verrucomicrobiae bacterium. Taxonomy (GTDB): domain Bacteria; phylum Verrucomicrobiota; class Verrucomicrobiia; order Chthoniobacterales; family Chthoniobacteraceae; genus CAWHEP01. The sequence continues at coordinate 220,640 of CAWHEP010000004.1, read as the reverse complement.
TCCGTAATATCGGGAACTTCACCGGATCAGACGCTGGCGGAACTGGTCGAACTAACCGGGCATCCCTGGTTCCTGGCATGCCAGTTTCATCCAGTATTCCAATCCAAACCCAACGGGCCGCATCCATTGTTCAGGGGATTTATTGGGGCCGCGCTGGCTCATCAGAGTTAGGCTGGAAACCTCTGGCTACCCGCCAGCACGCAGGCAAATACGGTGCGCCGACTGACGCTTACCATGGAAAACGCGCTTCGAATGCTCCTCGCCATACCGATCCAGTGTGATCGATTTTTCGACGCCTGTCCAAAGATGCAGCCTGACCCCCGGGTATTCCCCTGGATACTCGATTCGAATGCTCCTCGCCATACCCGTCCAAGGCGACAGATTCTTCAAAACCTGTCAACAGATGCAGCCTGACCCCCGGGAGATCTCACCTTCCTCATTCATAGATGTTTCAGTCTTCGCGACACGCGTTTCACTAATTACCCTCATTTAGCGCCTGGGTATGCCCAGGATCAGCCCCATAAAGTATCATATTATCTAACCGCCTGTTCATTTTATGGTTGCTTCCGTCTTTTTCGCTTAAATGCAATCGCAAGGATTATGCTTACGACTACTCCAAACAACAGAATCTGCGGTGACGTAAGCCTCTGCTGGGAGACCAGCGGGTTTCAATCCGTAATTTCCGTAATTCGGAATAAAAGGAAACAAGCTGCTAAATGTGAAAATCAGAAATAAAGCACCTTCAATCGAAGCAAAGCAGATGAATCCATAAATCAATTTGTAATGCTGTGTCTCAGCTTTTCCTGGAACTGATGCAATATTGTACAACACAAGCAACATCCAAGGTAAAATAAAAATACACACTATTCCGCAGTCGGACCAGTGCCCGATGTGCTGAAATATCCATTCAGTCAGTCGGGGCAAAGGTTTACCTTGATCTAGCTTTTCTGCGAGGTAGTAAAGATTGCTAGATGTGACCTCTTCCAGAGTTCCAGAAATACAAACCAATAGTAGACTCAAAGCAAAAGCCGCGAGCCTTTCCGCAGTTGCCGCACTGTCGTGTCGCAATTCACTCATTTATGACGCTCCCCCATCCAGTTCCGTTGGAAACTTGCTATCCCAACCTGTGTCTCCCCATGCCCAATCTTCGATGTCTTGACTCCAGCTTCCGCTGGAGGAATGCTTTAACGTCAGCTTCACCTTCTTGCAACATTTCATCGTCTTCGCCTTTGCCTTCGCCCCCTCAACCATCGCTTCAACGTCCTCGCGCGTTTTTCCAGGGGTCAGGCTGCATTTTTCAACAGCGTGATCCGCTGTGAAGCCCGCTGTCCCAAGTAGTTATCGACTACGATATGCAGGACAATAACGCTCCTCGCACCGATGGCTCCAGAGGAATGGCTGTAACTCGCCTCCATATTCAACGCAACAAAGTCGGGATAGGCTGGGGCGCTTCACTTCTTCTCCAGCGCGACGTAATGGCTGCCCTCTTTTGCGTCCCATACCCTGAGAAGGACCTTTTCATCTTTTTGAATCTTTTCGCTGAGATGAACTGCCTGCTCCGAGTCTTTAATCGGCTGTTGATCGAGTTCCTCGACCACCATTCCCTCGCGGAGGCCCGCAGTATAGCCCGCTGATTCCTTGTCGATATCGGTAATGAGAGCGCCATGGATCTTCGACGGGATCTGCAAGGTCTTGCGGGCTTCATCAGTGATGTCGCCGACGGTGATGCCGTCCAATATGTTCGAGACATTCTCTCCGGGCGATTCGGTGGAGGAACCGTCCGGCTTCTTCTCGGGCAATTGGCCTAGAATTGCCTGGACTGTGTCCGCCTTTCCTTCCCTAAGGTAGGCGACATCCACTTTTGTGCCGGGAGACATGCTGGCGATGGTGACTCGGAGGCTGCGAGCGTCATCGATCTGCTTGCCGTTCACCGCCGTGATGATGTCGCCGCTTTTAAGGCCCGCTTTTTCCGCTGGGCTCCCGCCCGTGACCTGTGAGATGAGCGCTCCGGAGACCTCTTTAAGCTTGAAGGCGTCCGCGAGTTCGGGGGTGAGCGGCTGGATTAACGTGCCAAGAAAGCCGCGTACCACCTTCCCATGTTCCCTGAGACTCTGCATCACGAGATGCGCAAGGTTTGATGGGACTGCGAAGCCAATACCCTGGTTCCCCCCGCTGTGGCTGAAGATCGCCGTATTGATGCCAACCAACCGCCCCTCGGTATCGACCAACGCGCCGCCCGAGTTGCCCGGATTAATCGAAGCGTCTGTCTGGATGAAGTTTTCGTAGTCCGCGATGCCCATTCCCCTCCCCAACCCGCTGATGATGCCGGATGTGACGCTCTCGGTGAGTCCGAAAGGATTGCCCACCGCGAGCACGACGTCCCCTACTCTCGCCTTATCGGAGTCGGCAAATGTGATCGACGGCAAATCCTTCGACTCGATCTTGAGCACAGCGATGTCTGTGCCGGCATCCGCTCCGATCTTCTTCGCCTTATACTCCTTGCGCTTCAGGCCGATGCTTACAAAGATTTCATCCGCTCCCTCGATCACGTGGTTGTTCGTGAGAATGTAGCCATCGGGACTGACAATGACCCCCGAGCCAAGCCCTTCCACAGTGCCGGAGCCCTGATCATCTCCGCCTCCGAAGAAGCGTTTCCATTCCGGGGGCATGGCTGGCCGATGAACGGTTTTGCTGGTATAGACACTCACTATGCTGGGCGCCACTTTCTCCACGATAGGAGCAAAGCTTGGGAAGGCGGTAAAGCGAGGCGCCTCTGACGCGTCAACAGTGATCTTGGGCGCGGGCGAGGAAGCAGCCTGCTCCGGAGCTTCCGCATAGAGGAAACCCGCAAGGGAAATAAGGCAGCCGAAGGCCAAAAAGGGGCGATTGCTTTTCATATTGCTTGCATAGACAAGCCCGCGCTTCGAATGCTCAAAGAACACGCCCAATTTCCGTGTACTACTCGGATTTTACTCCACTTTCTGAATCTACGTCTGCCAGACGCTGTTCCATGTCGCTGGCCTGAAGGGCCTCCACCACCTCGTCGATCTTGCCTTCCATGAAGGTGTCCAGGTTATAGATGGTCAGGTTAATCCTGTGATCTGTAACGCGATTCTGCGGGAAGTTGTACGTTCTCACCTTTTCTTCCCTGCCCCCTGAGCCGATCAGGCTTTTCCGGTGCGCCGAGTATTTCTCCGCTTCCTCTCGCTGCTTTTCCTCCAGCAATCTTGACCGCAGGATTTTAAGCGCTTTTTCTTTGTTCTTCTGTTGGCTCCGGCCATCCTGGCAGCGGACAATCCTGCCTGTCGGAATGTGCAGCACCTGCACGGCGGAATCCGTTGTATTCACCCCCTGCCCGCCCGGCCCGCCGGCCCGGCAAACCTCGATGCGAATGTCTTCCGGGCGGATTTCCAGATCGACTTCCTCCGCTTCCGGCAGGACGGCCACTGTGGCAGTGGAAGTATGGATGCGCCCTTGGGCCTCGGTGGCCGGTACTCGCTGAACCCTGTGCACGCCGCTTTCGTACCGAATCTGGCGAAAGACGGCGTCTCCTCCAACACGGAATGTGACGTCTTTCAACCCGCCCAATTCAGACTGACTTGCTTCCATCTCCTCCACCTTCCAACCGCGTGTTTCCGCGTAACGCATGTACATCCGGTGCAGATCCGCCGCGAAAAGCGCGGCCTCGCTGCCGCCGGTCCCGGCGCGAATCTCGACTATGGCGTCTTTTTCTTCCAACGGATCAGGAGGCAGCAGAGCGACCTGTATCTTCATCTCGGAATCCGCGATGGTCTTTTCAAGGCTTGGAATCTCGGCGCGCGCCATCTCCGCCATCTCCGCGTCCTGCGATTTGGCGAGCTCCTGATTTTCCTTGAGCTCGACGCCCGCCTTGCTGAAAGCCTCGTGGCTCTGAAGCAACTCTTGCAATCGGGCATGCTCACGCATTACCTCGCGCGCCTTCTGCGGATTATCGTAGAAGCTTGGCGAGGATATCTCCGACTCGAGTTCGCTGAAGCGCTCCCGCTTTTTTTTAATGAGGGGTTCGAAGTCCATGAAACCTGCGGTACGGCGAGGAACTTTTAGCAACGTGCTATACAGAGGAGCTGCGGGGATCAAACCCGCGCGCTGAACAAGCGCCTCTCATCGAGGCCAGGAGGCTTGCAGCTACTTTTTCACAAGGCGGGTCGCCTTGGTGCTGCCGTACCGCCGGGCGAACTTCTCAACGCGCCCGGCTGTGTCCACAAACTTCTGCTCGCCGGTGAAGAATGGATGACAAGCAGCGCAGATGCCGATGCGGATATCCTTCCGGGTTGACCGCGTTTTGTAGATCGTCCCGCAGGCACAGGACATGACGCATTCGACGTATTTAGGATGAATATCTGCTTTCATGGCTTCAAAAAGAAGAAGAAGCTAGCCTGCCTCCGAGATGGCTGCAAATGAAAACTACTTTTGTTGATGGCTGCGCCTCTATCGAGTCCGACCCCTGAGACCGCATCGGCAGAAGCAGCCGCCCCCCCTGAGACGCTGATCAGCAGGTGGCGGCGCGCGTTAGAAGTTCATCGGGGATCTCCCGCCATCTACTCGACTTCGCGCGAGGTTGAGCGGTCTTTCTCAGAAATTGACGCGGAGGCTTCAATATTTAAAGGGGAGCTTTCCGAGTTCAAATCAGGGTCGGTGATCGCTATCCAGATCGGGAACAATGCGGCCTGGCCCGCAGTATTGATTGCATGCCTGGAACTCAAGCTCATTCCTCTGCCCTTGGGCCAGATGGAACCGGCGGAACGTGACGGCGCGCTCGCGCGCCGTCCAGGCTGCTGGATTGATCCAAAACGACCGCGACAAGGTCACGCTGTCGAGCACCGGTTTTGTAACTCCGGCTTTCCAGTATCCACCCCCGGACTTTCTCAAACTGACCTCAGGCACGACTGCCCTCCCAAGAGCCATCGCCTTTCGCTGCCATCAGCTCGTGGCGGATTGCGACAACATCTGCGAAACGATGGGCATCACCACGACGGATCTGAATTTCGGCGCCATCCCATTCGCGCATTCCTACGGCTTCAGCAACCTCATCACCCCTCTGCTATGCCGCGGGGTACCGCTCGTAACCGCCCGAGATCGCCTGCCGCGCGCGATATTGGACGGTCTCGGAGCGAGCCGCGCCACGGTGTTTCCAGGGATGCCTGTGCTCTACCAAGCGCTTGCTGGATTGGAAGGGAACCCGTCCCTGCCCAACTTGAGGCTGTGTATCTCGGCGGGCGCTCCGCTCGCGCCATCCACTGGACGCCGTTTCTCAGACAAATTTGGCTTGAAGGTTCACTCTTTTTACGGCTCTTCCGAGTGCGGCGGCATTGCGTACGATGCCTCCGATGCTATGTCGTATGAGGAAGGCTTCGCCGGGGTTGCCCTGCGGAACGTCCGAGTGGAAGCAGATGGCGCGGGAGACGCGACCTTCATCACCGTGAGAAGCGCGGCAGTAGGAGATCGCTATCTCCCGGAGGGAGATGAGGCGGTTTTGAGCGGAGGGACGTTCGCGCCCTCCGACCTTGTCCGGATCACCCCGCAGGGATTGTATGTTGAAGGCAGAGCATCCGATGTCATCAACGTGGCCGGTCGCAAACTGAACCCCCTTGAGATCGAGAGCAGGATTTGTGAGATGCCAGGGGTACGCAACGTCGTGGTGTTCGGAGTGCCATCTCCTCTCCGGAACGAGGAACCTGTCGCCTGCGTTTCGGCTGACCATCTGGTGACGCTGTCAAATGTCCTGGATCACTGCCGGCAGGTACTCAGCCCTTGGCAGGTGCCGCGCGACGTGTGGATGGTCGAGCAAATCCCCTTCAGCGAGCGTGGCAAGGTCAACCGTCGCGAAATAACAAGCGCATACTTGAAACACAGGGAACGGCGGGCTCCATGAGATACAGAACAGGCATTTACGCGGAGCCGGGTTGCAAGAGGCATGTCACGGGCGACGGCCATCCTGAATCGGTTCAGCGTTTTGACGCTGTGATGGATGCTCTGCGCGCGGCCGCGCTGATGGATTCATTACTGCCAATCGAGGCGCGGCGCGCGGCCAGACAAGAACTTACCCTCTGCCATTCCACGGGCTATGTGGATTTGGTGGAACGGGAAGTGGGGCAAGGGCGCGCCGAATTGAGCACCGGCGACACACCGCTTTCTCCCGGCTCGCTGGAGGCGGCACTTGGGTCAGTGGGCGGGGTCTTGAGCGCGCTCGACGCCGTGTTTAATGGAATCGTCGATAACGCCTTCTGTGTCGCGCGACCGCCAGGCCATCACGCCTCGGTCCAGCAAGGAATGGGATTCTGCATCTTCAATAATGTCGCCGTCGCGGCCAAATACGGGCAAGCGCGTCATGGGATAAACAGAGTATTGATCGTGGACTGGGATGTTCATCACGGAAATGGAACGCAGGACATCTTCTATAGGGACGGCTCGGTCTTCTTTTTCAGCACCCATCAGGCGCCGTGGTATCCGGGCACTGGATCAAGGAGCGAAATCGGGGAAGGACCTGGCGCGGGGGCAACGATGAATTGCCCCTTTCCCGCCGCGACTCGAGGTTCAGCAATCCTCCGGGCGTTTGAAGAGCAGCTGCTTCCCGCGATGGAGCTTTTCAAACCGGAGTTGGTTCTCATTTCGGCGGGCTTCGATTCTCGCGTTGATGATCCACTCGGCGGCTTTCTGCTCACAGACGCCGATTTCGCCGAACTGACCCGCCTGGCGGCGCGCGTCGCGGATACACACGCCAAAGGGCGGCTGGTGTCGGTGCTTGAGGGCGGTTACGCGTTGGCTGGGCTGGGTCTCGCGGCGGCGGCTCACGTCGGGACACTCCAGAACGGATAATCAGCGGCGGCGCTGAACTTGTCCCGTTTAGGGCGTCTCAATCGCGACGGATGAATGTCCTCCCACTTTCTCAGGGCGGTAGCAAGTCACTGCCAAAGCCGGACCGAGGAGTGGCGTCCACCACAGGAAATAATTGCGATGATCCACCTTGCCTGTCGCGAGGAAGACGGTGGCGAGCAGCGCAGCGCTCCCCACCAGCGCGGCTCCGTCATGCTTGCCCGTGTGATAAGCATACGCAACCGCGCCAACCAGGAGCAACGCCGCCATGGAAACAAGAGGACGAACATGCTCGGGCAGGAAGTAGGCAAGGCCCGTGTTATCATCCTGCCGGTAAAGATTGAAGAGGATGAGATTGGCGATCATTTCACGAGGCGCGCGGATGAAATCGGGAAGCATTGCGCCTAGTCCAATCCCGCACCCCGCAAGCAGCGGAAGAGCGCGTACCGTGCCGGGAAGCAGGAGCAGGTAAAGCGCTCCTGGCAGCGGTTTACAGGCAAGAGAAAGACCGGCGGCAACGCCGCAGAAAAAAGCGTTTCCCCGGGTCGCAAGATAGAGTGAAGCCGCAATGAGCACTGTGGGAAGCAGGTCATTCACGCCCTGTGAGAAAAGCTCGAAATAGGTAAATCTCGGGAAAACAACGCAGAAGAAAGCAACCGCCGCAGCCAGCGGCGCCCGGCGGAAGCCTCCGAGGACACCCGCCGCGAGCGCGGCGGCGAGCGGGGCGGCAAGCAGAAGCAGCAAGACATTTCCAAAGTAGAGGCCCTTCGGATAACCGAAAAGACGCAGAAACTCGCTGTAGTATAGCGGCGTTACAGGCCCATATTTGTAGCCGTAGAAAAAGCGGAAGCCGGAATTTGCGCCTTTGATATCTCCTTGTTTGTCGATTGGGGTGGCATAAATGGACCCCCCATTATCCAGCACCTCGACCGCCGCCGCCGTGGTGTAGCCTATGTCATTCGGCCCTTTCCCAAAATCCTTTCCCGCGGCAGCAAGACCGGGAACAAGCTTGAGCAGCGCTAGTAAAATGATAAGCACCGCCCAGACAACCGACTGGGATGACGGAGGAAGCGGTCTCCTCATAAGAGCAAACAGCCCCCAGGCGATAACTGCTAGACCGGTCGCTCTCAAGATGCCGAGACGCCAATCAGCAAGATCGACAAAACAGACCCCCATTCCATACACCGCGAGAGGAAGCAGGGCCCGCGTGACGGCATCGGCCATTCCGGCGACCTTCGGAGGAATAGCGAAGCGTGGATTCGACATCGGCCCACGATAATCCTTCTCCGAAAACCGGGCATCATGTAAATGCAAAAGGTTGCAACAAGATCCGGCTCTGCCCTCCCCTTTCCGTCCATACCTTGTCCTGGGCTGTCTTTTTGTTTTCGTCCTGCTATCGCGACTGCCCTTTCTCGACGCCGGCTACGGGGTGAATATCGATGCCTGGCGAGTGGCGAGAGCAGCGCGGACAATCGCCCTTTCCCACCGATACGAAGCATCGCGGCTGCCGGGCTACCCCGTGCAGGAGTTCATCTGCGCCGCCTTGTGGGGGGGTAAAAGCGAGTTAGTAGAGTGGAAGGCTGGTCCCGTCGTGCTCAACGGCGCATCCGCGTTGATGGGAGCCGCAGCCGTGATCTTGTTCGCGCTGGTCGCGCGCGGGTCCGGCTGCAAAAACTACCTGCTGGCGGCCCGCCGCGCTGGCGTTCACGCCACTGTTTTACGTTAGTTCCGTGACCTCGAAAGACTACGTTTGGGGGCTCGCGTTCGGCCTCGCAGCCGTGCTGGCTGTTCAACGAGGGATGGCTTTACGCGGTGGCCTGCTCCTGGGTCTCGCCATGGGATGCCGAATCACTTATGGAGCGATGGCGCTGCCGCTGTGTCTTCTCCTTGTGAACGCGCCGGGGAGGCGAAAACCAATTTCCAGTATCGCTTCGTTCGGGCTTGGCTGCGTGACGACAGCCGCCGCCGTCTTCCTTCCCGTATTTCTAAGGTATGGGCGGGGATTTCTGACGTTCTACGACAGCCATGAGCGTCCGGGGTGGAGAGAGATACTCCCCCGCGCGACTGTTGAGGTCTGGGAGTCGCCAGGGTTGCTTGGTCTGATAATTGCCGTTTGCGCCATTATCATCCGTCAGGCGAGAAGCAAACCGGCTGTGCCACCAAAGACTACGCTACCGGGCAGCGAATCTTCGGGATGCGATTTGCTCGCGTGGGGAGGGATAATGGTGATCTACATTGCGGCCTTTCTAGCGCTTCCCGACCAGGCCGGTTACTTGCTGCCAGTCGTCCCTTTTGTGTTCCTTATCCTGGCACGGGTCCTCGCCGCGAGGGGCGTTCGGGGTGTTTTGCGCCCTCGTTATGGTCGGTTCTTTCGTCACTTTCAGAAATGATAAGCTGGCCAAGGGAGCGATCCTGCAGGATCACACCGAGCGGCTTTCCACCATCCGCAACACGCGAAGCCTGATCTCGTTGGCAGCATCCTTGCCGGGCAATAATGTCATTGCCGTCGGGTCATTGGAACAACTGACATGCATGATGCCCCCGGAAAAAACGGCCGGGACGCTGAGGTTTTCTGGCGTGATGACTCAGGCAGATCTTGCGAGCTATCTGAAACAGCATTTCGCCATCTACTATTTACCCCTCATTCGCGAATACGTGTTCCGTGTGAACGGGATTGATCTGGCGAGATACGGCGCGCGGGATTTGCGCGTTGTTTACAGTCAGTCGAAAACGGATGAATCCCCCAAGCAGTGACCGTTATCACCAGAGAAGATACTTAGCGACCTTCGTGATCTGGAGGCGGTGGAGGACCTGCTCGCCCGGTCCAGAGAACGGTGGTCTGTCCCGTGGCGTTGTTAAACACTTCCAACGAAAGCCGCAGGTCGCCAGGCCCGTCCTGGCCAGTGACACTGACAACAGCCCGCACTTCCACTCTACCGGTTCCGCTGACAGCGCCACGATCAAGGTCGGTGGTACTTAGCTGTCCAGACTGGATTGTGGCCGCGTTCCCCTGCAGAACGCTGCTCCCCTCGCTATCAACAAATTTGACAGTGACGGTCGGTGTCTCGTCTTTGGAAAGATTGAGCGCGACGATACGAAGTGTCTGATTGTCAGATATCCCTACCGGAACCATCTGAATATCCGGCAGCTCTTCACCGGGTTTCGCGGAGCTGTCACTTCCCGACGTGAGAGGCTGGGGCCGCCTACGAGGCTGGGCGCTGCTTGTAGTTGTTAGAACGGTAGCGGCAACGAGGGTTGCGTATAGAAGGGCGACGGTTGTTCGAGTCATGGTTTTCGTGGGGTTTGGAGTTTATGCCCGCGCGAGGCGGCGCGGAGCAGGGAGGATCCCCTGCAACATGAAAGACCACGCCCGACTGGCACGGTTACGAATAAAACGGCACTGCGCCGTTTTTCCCTGTGGGCAATCCAGAAAGCACAGAGCGGCGGACCATTGAAGGTCCGCCGCTCGTCCGCAACCCAAGGAAAACTAAAATTCGAGGCGGAGCCCCTGCAACTGCGCGCTAATTTTCTTCAAACCCAACTCGATCCGGGTCTTGATCGTGCCCAACGGTATGTTGGTATGGGCTGCAATCTCCCGCTGGCTCATGCCGCGGTAGAATGCCAATTCGATCACCTGCATCTGCGCCGGAGGCAGAGTGGACAGCACCTCCGAGAGAATTTTCCTTACGTCATTGCGCTCGATATCCTCGTCCGCCGAATTGGTGACCCAAGCCTCTGGTTGCTGCTCTGTCTCCAGTTGCAGTTTCTCGGATACACGAGCGTACGATTGCTTCTTGCGCAGCCGGTCGATCGATCGGCGGCGTGACATGGTGATGATCCATCCAAGCACTTTGCCTTTGCTGGCGCAGTAATTTGCGGACACATTCCAAATCTCAACAAAGATTTCCTGAAGAAGGTCTTCAGCGTCGGCTTCCGAGTGAATGATCCGCATGACAACGGATTTGACCAGGGCTCCATAACGGTCGTAGAGGGCTGCCAGCGCATCGGGGTCGCTGCGTCCTACTGCCGCCATCAACTCCTCATCTGAGGGGCCAGTCCGCTCCTCATCGTGGTGTGACAGGCGTTCTGCTTTGCGCGCGGAGATGACTTCCTTCGGGGCTGTGTCAAGGTCCAAGGTCTGTTCGGTCGATTCCAGCGATATCATATTTTGAGTTCTTCTAGTTGTAGCCCCTGTGGACCCGCTCTTGCGGAAGCCTTTCAGGAACGTTGTTGCGGATGAGACCCTGTTTAGCATCCGGCATGCCTTAGGTGGTTTACCTAGGCAGCGTAGAAGAAGGACTACGCAATTGTGTATAAATTCCGGACATAGACGGTGCCCGCGTGTCAAAAACCCTTACACGCCAGACATGGAACCGGAACCTATTGGACCCCGTACTTCTTCTTGATGTCCTGCTCCACCAACATGGCACTTGAGGAGACAAGATCAGCTGGTGGCGCTTGGAAGCAGCGGATCGTCACGGATTTCCGCGCGTATGCGATGCGACCCGCGGCGGCACTTTGTGACGCGGAGCCAGAACCAACGCCGAACAGACCGTAGACACTGCCAGGAATAGCCTTCGATCCCTGCGTCGCAGGCTCACCAGAAACAGAATCATCGCCAATCGCAACGATCGCGAAGTAATTCATGTTGTGATCAGATGTCACCTGCGCCGCGCGGAACATCACCGCGTCCTCGGCGGAGAGCCGGGAATTCATGCTGCGCGCCCGATACTCAATTCGGAAGGTGTCGCTGGCTAGCTGAGTCGTTTTATTCTGCGGCACGGAAACCGGGCGAGTCCCCACGCCCGCGCATCCCGCAAGCAGCAAAGTTAGGAGACATGCGCAGTTCCGCGGGACTGAGGAAAACTTCTTTTCTCGCTTCATCATACCCGCAGGATGGTAGCGGATTCCGTGCGCGGTCGCGAAGAAAGATGTCTAAAGTTCAAGGGGCTCGCAGCAACCGGAATCGCTTGTCCGCGGCGGACGGCGGGACTATCTTGGTTCTCCGTGAATTTGCGCCTTCTTGTCCTTGTCGTCGCGTTCGCCGTCGCGCTGTCCTGCAAGGCAGGTCCACTCATTCGAGAGGATGGCGCCGTGTATCTTGAGGATGTGTTAAAGAATCCGGTTCGTCTCAATGTAGTGAAGACGCCGATGATTTACTACGATTCGGGACTTGTTCGCTATCTAGGCACACTGCGCGCGGGCCAGGCCGTCGAGTTGCTCGCGGTACTAGGCCCGGTTTACAGGGTTCGGGGACAGGCTCAGCAGGGGCAGGTTGCCGGCTGGGTGCCCGCTTCCGCGTTAAGCCCGTTGAAGCCTGAATTCCTGGATGGCTTGAAGAAGACCGCAACGCGACAGGCTGCTGTGGCAGCCCTCGTAGCAAAGAACGAAATCGCCATCAATATGACGGGGCCCGAGGTGCTGCAAAGCCTTGGCAAGCCCCAGAAAAAAATCTCGCGCCTTGACTCCAAGGGCCGGACCGACGCGTGGGATTACATCCGGTATGAAAAAATCGCCCAACAGGTGCCAAGCTACGATTCGTTTGGCCGCCTGGTATATAACTACGTCTACGTCAAAGTTCCTTCCGGGCACCTGACCGTCTCTTTCGACAACGGGCTCGTAAGCGCGATCGAACAGTCAGAGGGCGATAGCAGTTTGAAGGACGGTCGGGCAAAGATCGTCGCGGCCCCATTCGAAATTTCCGAAGTTTTCCCGTAGCTTCGCCGGCCGTCAGGAGCCGGACGCCACCATCTTCGCCGGTGTTCACACAAAAGATACAGAGACGGCGCGCCAATGACACATGGCGCTCGGATTCTGGCCGTGCGCATGCGCTTCCGAAAACGCTGGAATCAAACCATTATGCAGTTGCCAAAAACACGCGAAGTGCCCTTAAATATCACCGTCTGCCTATGACTCTATTCAGACGCCATGCTCGCGCTAGCTGCCTCTCCGGCAGACCGGAGGGGGGACTGCGGCAGGCGCCTGGTATGGCGTCGGTGCTGGGAGAAGTAATCCAGCATCTCCAGAAACCGGGAACCCGAGTCGCGTGGTGTCGCTACGGCTCCAGAGACGAGGCGATCCGCGACATCACAGCCCACCTCGCTAGAATCGAGCGGAACGACCTTTCACAGTTCCGTGAACTGGAGCGCCTCTTTGCCCCCCTTGGCGCTTTAAATGGCATCGCCGTGAACAACGGATGGTATAAGCGCTTCGAGGATATCGAGAGAAAGTTCGAACTTGCGGCGCGTGAACTTCGGAGACAACCCGCGTAACGCGCCGGTTGGGATTCTATAAAGTTACTCGCCGTGTGAGCGCGGCCTGGCGAGCTCCTTCGCTCCGCGCTGGCGCCATTGTTCGACAGGACCGGGTCGCGCTGATTACGCCGAAAACGCGCAGAATCTGCCATTGTAAAAGCGGGAGGCGCGGTGCTATTTTAGCGCACCCCTATGCCCGTCAAGACTCAAGATGATCTATCGCCTGATGCTCGCACCGCTGTTTTTGAAAGCGCACAGCGCGATGGAGTTGAGGAATTTCCCCTACGCTGTCTCTCTCCTGCTGGCAGTCTTGAAGGAAACTCCGGAGTTCCTCGACGGCCGGAAAATGCTCCGCCGTTCAGAAGTCGCCTCTTCAAAAGGCAAAAAAGGTTTCCTGTCCGGCCTGTCCACCACTTCTTTGAAGGGAGGCAGTCTTGTTAAAAAGGATCCGCTCGCAGCCATCGAAATGGCGGAGAAGGCCCTGGAAAGCGATCCCTACAACTCTCAAGGAAATCACCTGCTTTACGAGGCGGCAAAGGCAGCCGGTTTCATCGAAGTGGCGGGTTTCGCGCTGGAGACTCTCGCCGAGGGGAATCCCAATGACACCAAGATACTGCATGAACTCGCGCAACACTATTACGAAACGGGCGACAGCGAAAAGGCAGTGGACACCTATGCCAGGATTTCCAGCATCAACCCGGCTGACCTGATTGCTGGCAAGCGCGGCAAGGATGCCGCCGCCCGGCATTCCATGAAGAGCGGCGGATGGGAAACGGCGAAAGACTATCGTGATCTCATCAAGGACAAGGAGATGGCCGTCTCACTGGAACAGCAGAATCGCGTAGTCAAAAGCGATGAGGCGCTCGAGCAGCAGATTCAGGAACTATCAGAAAGGGCGCAACGCGAGCCGCAGAATATCGACGTGGCTCGCAAGATCGCGACGCTGTCAGAACAGTTTGGTGATTTGGATACCGCCGTCACGTGGTACCGAATATGCGAACACCCTCGCGTCGAATGCCGACCCCACACTTGCCAGGAAGGTGTCGGATCTCAGGGTAAAGATCCTTGAACGGGACATTGCCTCTTATGAGGAATATCTCAAGGAGCCACCGACGGACAGCGACCCTGAACTTATACCTCAATACGAGCAGGATCTTGCGGCGCTGAAGCTGCAGCGGGCTGAAATGCTGATCTCGGAAGCCGAAAAGCGAGTTCAACGGAATCCCACAGATCTTCATTTTAAATTTGAGCTGGGCCAGCAGTTGATGGGAGCCTCGCGCTTCAAAGAAGCCATCCCCCAGCTCCAGCAAGCCCGCAAGAGTCCGAATGTCCGGCTGAAGGCAATGAATCTTCTGGGCCAGTGCTACACCTCCAACGGCATGCTTGACATGGCCGAGCGGCAATTCACGGAAGCGAAGGGGGAGATGGGCTCCATGGACGACCTAAAGAAGGAAGTTACGTATCGGCTCGGATTGGTTTACGAGAAGATGGGCAAGGCGGACAAATCGCTGGAGTGCATGAAGGAAATCTACGATTCCGACTATGGGTACATGGATGTGGCAAAGAGGGTGGAGACCTCCTACCAGCAATGACGTCTCCTCGCCGTGCCGGGTAGTCCCCTGTTTTTCCTACTTCCCCTCTGCGGCCTTTTAGCGGGTGCCCTGCTAGGCGCTCTCTTTATGCGGCAGCGCCTGCAGTTCGCCTTATTAAAACTTGAATCCCGCAAGGACGCCGACGCAGCCGCGGCAGCGGCAATCGCCGCCGAAAAACTGGCGGCCGCGGAAGCGCGCGCCTGCCGCGTCCCTCAGACGGAGCAGGCGCTCCGCGACAAAGAGCAGGCACTTGAGGAAGCGCGAAAAGACATTGCCTTGCTGACCCTGCGAGCCGCCACAGCGGAGACTTCTCTCACGGGGGAGCGCGCTCGCTCCGCCGAGAAGCTCCAAGCCCTCGAAGAGGCCCGCGTCACGTTGTCAGATGCTTTCAGGGCGATTTCTTCGGAGGCTCTCCGCCAGAACAACCAGTCGTTCCTGGATCTGGCAAAAACAGCCCTGGAAAAGTTTCAGGAGGGAGCGCGGGGCGATTTGGACAAGCGTCAGCAATCCATTACCGATCTAGTCCGCCCCGTGCGTGAGTCGCTCGACAAAGTGGATCTGAAGATCGGCGAATTGGAGCGGGCCAGAACGGGGGCGTACCAGTCGCTAACTGCCCAAGTGCGGGCGCTCATCGATTCCCAGAACGTGCTCCGGTCCGAAACCTCAAACCTGTCCAAGGCGCTCCGAGCCCCAAACGTCCGCGGCAGGTGGGGCGAGATACAATTGAGGCGGGTTGTGGAAATCGCCGGCATGGTAGCTCACTGCGATTTTTTCGAACAGCAGACTGCGGATGAAGGGAAATTCCGGCCTGACATGATCGTGCGCCTCCCCGGTGGAAAGAACATCATCGTCGATGCAAAGGCTCCGCTGTCGGCCTACCTCGAAGGGATAGACGCTCCTGATGAAGAGTTTCGCGAACGCAGGATGATCGCGCACGCCACTCAAATCCGGGCGCATATCGACGCCCTGACCCGAAAGGCATATTGGGAACAGTTCAAACCCGCGCCCGAGTTCGTGGTGCTTTTCCTGCCGGGAGAGATGTTTTTCAGCGCGGCTTTGGAGCGAGATCCATCCTTGATCGAATTCGGGGCAGACAAGCGCGTGATTCTCGCGACACCGACAACTTTGATAGCTTTATTGCGGGCTGTTTTTTATGGCTGGCGGCAAGAGCGGCTCGCGCAAAACGCGAAAGAGATCTGCAATCTCGGCCAGGAGCTATACAAGCGGCTCGCAGACGTCGGTGGCCACATCGACAAACTTGGACGCAATCTCAACGCGTCGGTAGACAGTTTCAACAGCGCGGTGAGAACCATGGAAAGCCGTGTTATGGTGACAGCCCGTAAATTCAAGGAACTTGATGCTTCCCAATCTGGAATCGAGATCGACATGCTGACACCGGTCGATCAGAGCGCGCGCGGCGTACAGGCGCCTGAACTCTTGCAAGGGCAAACCCTTCTCATTCCGCTCGAAGAAACCGAGCCGTGACATCTTGGTTTAACTTCCAGTTCCGGGATTTTGCTTATTCGTTCCTGAGCATCCTGTTCGAGGGAATCCCCTTCCTGCTGGCCGGCTCCCTCCTCTCGGGCATCATCGATGCCTTCGTTCCGCCAGAGACCATCACGAAATTTCTTCCGGGTCGCCGGGCGATGGCGATCCTGCTCAGCGGCGTCCTCGGCAGCATCTTCCCTATGTGCGAATGCGGAAGTGTCGTCGTCGCGCGCCGTTTCATCCGCAAGGGCCTTCCGGTTTCCTGCGCTGTCACTTACATGCTCAGCGCGCCCATCGTGAATCCCATCGTCGCGCTCAGCACCTTTGCGGCCTTCCGCGGTCAGAGCCCCTGGGTGATGACCTCGTTGCGGCTAATGATAGGCTTCCTGCTTTCCGTAACTGTCGGGTTCATCGTGCAGGCTTCATCCCAGGCCGCCATTCTTCATCCAAAACTTCTTGAAAGCCTCGCGCCTCGCAAGAAGAGAACCGCGTTCCGCATGAGCGCGGCACCAGGCTCCGAGCAGGGATTGGAAGCAATCGGCTCGCCGCGAACCTTCAGATTAAAGACGCTCTCCGCAATTCAATCCGCCACCGCAGACTTTCTTGATGTCGCGTTTTTTCTGATCTTGGGCGCGGCAATCACAAGCATTTTCAACACTGCCGTGAATCAACGGTTCATCCTTCCGCTTGCCACGAATGTGTTTCTCGCGACGCCCGCTCTCATGGCTCTTCGCTTTCTCCTCGCCCTGTGCAGCACGTCCGACGCGTTCATCGCGGCTAGCTTTGTCAGCTTTCCATTCGTGGCAAAGCTCGCCTTCCTTGTTTCGGGCGCGATGTTCGATATCAAGCTGCTGTTTCTATATGGGCTTATTTTCAAACGCTGGTTCGTTCTCGCCTTGGGCGTTGGACTTTTTGTGGCGACGGCGGTAATCTGTCTGCGGCTCACCGCGCTTAATATATGAAAACAGCATTCTCACGCTGGCTTCCTTGTGTCACCCTCTTCCTCTGGAGCTTCATCCTTCTGTTTTTCTACTTTAGCGGGCGCATTCAGGCATTCCTTCATCCGCTCTTTCGGCCTCTCGCGCTCGTCGCCGGGTTGGTCATGCTGATTCTTGCCGGCTGCTTCCTCTTCGTTCCTGCCACCGCCGAATGCTGCTCGGATGATTCCTGCGGGCACACTCTTGGGCGCGGCACAGTCGGACGCATTCTCACGTTTCTCATTCTGCTCCTTCCGATCTGCGCCGCGGCTGCTCTCACTCCTGGCGGCTACGGCGCGTCCGCGATGCTCAACCGGGGAATTATCAGCGACGCGGCGGCGCTTGGCGGCGCGGCGAAAAAGCCGGTTATTGCCGTCGCGAATCCTGCTAACACCAGCAGCGTGAGCGAACCCCCTCTCCCAACGCGGGATGGGTCAACGCCCGCCCCTCAAACTCAACAAACCGATACCCCTTCCGATTACCTGAAGAAAAACAAGGATGGGAACCTAACGGTCCAGGTTATCGATCTTCTTTACGCCGCCCAGGATGAGAGCCTCCGCGGTGACTTCGAAAACAAGGGCGTCGAGTTCATCGGGCAATACATGCCTGACACGGTAAACAACATCAACGGCAAGCGCTGCAACGTTGTTCGCATGCTGATGGTCTGCTGCGCCGCCGATGCCCGCCCGGTGGCCGCCGTAGTCGAGTTCGATTCAAAGAACAAGATCCCCGAGATGTCATGGGTGAAAGTCATCGGCAAGGCCACATTTCCGATCGAAGGTGGCCGCCCGCTAGCGGTGGTTAAGGCTCAGAGCGTCACCGTCACCGATCCGCCTGAAGAGACGATGATGTATTAGAAGCGCCTGCCCTGCGGCCCGTATGCTGTCCTTTGATTTGACTCCTGTCGAGGCGCGGGTGCTAGGCGCGTTGATCGAAAAAGAGCGGGTTACTCCGGAGAACTACCCGCTTTCCCTGCACAGCCTTGCGGCCGCGTGCAATCAAACGACAAATCGGGATCCTGTCTCCTCGTATTCAGAAAAAGAAGTCGACGCGGCAGTGACCGCGCTGCGGGAGAAGAAGCTCGCCACCGTCATCTTTGGAGCCGGAGCGCGCGTACAAAAGCACAGGCATAATTTGCTGGATCACCTCACTTTAGGTCGTCAGGAGGTCGCCATTTTATGCGCGCTGCTACTGCGAGGCCCCCAGACGCCAGGAGAATTGCGCTCGCGCGCCGAGCGGATGGCCGAATTCGCGAGCCTGGATGACGTCGAGTCTTGTCTGGCCGGACTCGCGAAGGACGAGCCGCCACTGGCACGAGCCATGGCCCCTCGGGCTGGCCAGAAGGAGCGGCGATACATCGAGCTTCTGTCGATGGAACGTGACTACGTCGAACCCGCCTCCAAAGGGATGTCCACGATTTCTCCTGAGAACGAAAGGCGGCCCCTTGCCTCAAGGGTGGAATCACTTGAATTGGAATTGGTGGAACTAAAACGTTCCCTGCATGAGCTGGCCACGGAACTTGGCGCTTTTAAGAAGCAGTTCGATTAACCGCGCTCCGCTGCAGAATCTGGGAATTGTTGAGCTACCCAAGAATGGTGTCGACTTCTGTGAGTTCCTTGTCTGAGAGCGGCGTCGTTGAGACGCTGGCGCACAGCTCTTCGATCTGCTCGACCCTGCTTGCGCCAATGACCACCGAGGTAATTTGAGGCTGCCGCAGAATCCATGTCACCGCCATTTGGGCGAGGGACTGTCCGCGGGCTTTCGCCATGGCATTCAGCTTTCGCGCGGTTTCGATCTTTTCCGGCGTGAGGCTGTCGGCGCTTAAGAATATGCTGCCTCGTCCGATCCGCGAATCGGAGGGTGTCCCAGAGAGGTAACGGTTTGTCAGAAGACCTTGCGCCAGTGGGGAGAAAGCAATGCACCCCATCCCCTCCTCTTCCAGCGTCTTTAGCAGCCCGCCCTCCACCCATCGATCAAACATATTATAGCGAGGCTGGTGAATCAGGCATGGAGCGCCCATTTCCCGCAGGATCGCCGCGGCTTGTCGCGTGAGATCAGCCGGATAATTCGAGATTCCAGCGTAAAGCGCTTTGCCGCTGCGAACGGCATGAGCGAGCGCGCCCAATGTCTCAGACAATGGAGTATTCGGATCGGGCCGGTGCGAGTAGAAGATGTCCACGTTCTCAACCCCCATGCGCTTGAGGCTCTGCTCCAAGCTATTCAGGAGGTATTTCCGTGAGCCCCACTCGCCGTATGGCCCGGGCCACATGTTGTATCCGGCTTTTGTGGAAATAACGATCTCGTCGCGGTAGGGGGAGAGATCCTCACGCAGGATGCGACCAAAGGTGATCTCCGCGGAGCCCGGTGGCGGTCCGTAATTATTTGCCAGGTCGAAGTGGGTAATACCGAGATCGAAAGCGCGGAGAACGAGGCTTCTGCTCGTGGCAAAAGGCGCCTGATCTCCAAAATTCTGCCAAAGGCCCAGCGATATACGCGGCAACAACAGGCCGCTTTTCCCGCAGCGGGCGTAGGGAAGTCTTTCATAGCGATTCTGGCTGGGTTCAAAGCTCATGGGATTTATCTTTCGTAAAACTCCGCGATCACTTCAACGACGCGGCGCTGCTGGTCGCGTGTGAGTTCCGGATAGATCGGAAGCGCAAGAGTCTCACGCGCGGCCTTCTCTGCCTCCGGAAAATCGCCCTCGGCGCAGCCGATGCTCGCAAAGCATTCCTGCAAATGGAGGGGCACTGGATAGTATATGGCCCAACCGATCTCGTGCTCTGTTAGATGTCTGCACAAATCTTCCCGGCGGGCGGCGCGCGCGACAAACTGGTTGTAGGTGTGATTCCTGGAATTTGCCGAGCCCGATGGCGCGGCGGGCGGAGTGATGTAATCCAGAAGACCACGCCGATGGATCTCATCGCGATAGAATTGCGCATTGGATATCCGGGCTGCTGACCAGTCTTCCAGATGAGGCAGTTTGACGAGGAGCACAGCCGCCTGCATAGCGTCCAGACGAAAATTGCCGCCGATCCTCGGATGGAAGTAGCGCTCTTCCATTCCATGGTTTCGCAGCGATCTCATCCGCGACGCCATCTCTTCGTCCCTGCATACGACCATGCCGGCATCGCCAAACGCGCCGAGGTTTTTGGAAGGAAAGAAACTGAAATAGCCAAATTCCCCGATTGCTCCCGCGTTGAGCAGAGCGCCTGTCGCCGCGGGATAAGTGGTTCCAAGCGCTTGCGCGGCATCTTCGATGACGGGCAGTTCAAACCGTCCGGCAAGCTCCATTACTTCGTCCATGCGAGCGCATTGTCCAAAGAGGTGAACAGGCATGATCGCGCTCACTACGTTTCCACAACGGGATAGAAGCTGCCCGCCCGAATTGCGGCTGCACTTAGCAAGGCAGTCAGCGAGTTTTTCGACCGAAATGTTGCAGGTATCCGGCTCGATATCGACGAATACCGGTTCAGCGCCAACGCGGGAAATGCCGCCCGCGGTCGCGAAGAATGTGTAAGGCGTGGTGATGACAGCGCAACCCGGCCCGACTCCGAGCGCCATCAATATGGCAAGCAGGGCGTCCGTGCCTGACGAAACCCCCACCGCGTGCGGCGAGCCTGTATATTGACAGATTGCCTGCTCAAATTCCTCGACCTTTGGCCCGAGGATGAAAAGCTGCGAATCCATCACGGAGGCGACTTCGGCCTCAATCTCGGCGCGAAGCAGCTGGTACCTGAAGTTTTAGGTCGAGGAGGGGGACGCGCACGTTAGGAGAGTTGCGCATCATAAAACCTACTCGACGAGTTGCCTACGGGAAAATTGGCGCTCAAAGGGGGTTTCGACTGCGAGGGCTGCTGGATAACGAAGCTCCCATTCCAGCGCCATGTTGATTTTGTGCTGGTAAAAGCCCCGCGGATGCTAGCGGTGTTTGAAGAGCGTCGCTATATAGCAAACAGTGAACCCCGTCGCCCTCATCACCGGATCGTCCCGCGGAATTGGCCGCGGGATCGCGCTCGAGCTTGCCTCTTGCGGTAAGCACGATCTCATCATCAACTACTCCGGCAACGAAGGGGCTGCCTTGGAATGCAAGGCTCTGTGCGAAGCGGCGGGGAAGGGGCAGATTGAAGTGGAGATTGTTCAGGGGGATATATCGGTTGCCAACGACCGCGCGCGCATCGTTGATTTTGCCGCCAGTCGGTTCAGCCGCCTGGATGTGCTCGTGAATAACGCGGGGGTCGCCCCGAAGCGCTCGCGCCGATCTGCTGGAGGCCGGCGAGGAGAGCTTTGACAGGCTAATCAACATCAACCTCAAAGGACCCTACTTTCTTACTCAAGCCGCGGCAAAGTTAATGATTGCCTGCGGCCCGCATGGGGAATCGCCCAAAGCGGTAGTGAATATCACGAGCATCTCGGCGTTCACCGTGTCGACCAATCGGGGGGACTACTGCGTCGCGAAGGCTGGCCTCTCCATGGTAACACAGCTTTACGCATTCAGGCTTGCCGAGTATGGAATCGGTGTGTTTGAAGTTCAACCGGGCGTTATAGAGACGGATATGACCGGCCCGGTGAAGGAAAAGTACGACAAATGTTTGCTGCCGGGGCTGGCCCCGATCAATCGATGGGGAAGGCCTTCCGACATCGGAAAATGCGTTGTGGCGGTCGCCACTGGGTTATTCCCATACAGCACGGGGCAGGTGTTCAATGTGGACGGAGGCTTTCACCTTCGCTCTATCTAGTGACAGCATGATTCGAATCGACAACACTCTCCAGGCGGCGGTCTCTACAGCCAAAGATCGACAGACTCTGGACGGCCTCCGCCGTGAAAATTCGCTCGATTGATAGGCACGACGAACCCGGCGCCGCCACCCCCGTCTTTACAATTGAGGGAAAGTACACGGCGAGGGGCTGGACAGAATGGACACAGGGATTCGTATACGGCTCCGCCATCCTGCAATTCGACGCCACTGGCGAGACCGAGTTTTTGGAGCTTGGCCGTCGGAAGACCATTGAACGCATGGCTCATCACATCACCCACACGGGTGTTCATGACCACGGATTCAACAATGTAAGCACGTACGGAAACCTCTGGCGTTTGATGGGAGAAGGCCGGATCGAGGACAACAGGCGTGAACGCGACCTCTACGAACTTGCGATCAAATGCTCGGGCGCGGTGCAAGCGAGTCGCTGGACGAAAACAGCAGAAGGCGAGGGCTTTATCTATTCCTTTAACGGACCGCACTCCCTTTTCGCGGATACTATTCGCTCGCTGCGGGCGCTGGCTCTTTCGCACCAGCTCGGCCATGTCCTGATGGGCGAACAGGACACTCGCATCTCTCTGCTGCGCAGGCTCGTGGAGCATGCCAGGACAACAGCGAGATACGGGGTTTATTTCGGAGACGGCCGGGACTACGTATGACATCCGCGGCAGGGTGGCTCACGAGAGCATTTTTAACGTGAATGACGGCGCTTACCGCTGCCCGAATTCGCAGCAGGGTTACTCTCCCTTCACCACTTGGACGCGAGGTCTTGCATGGATCATGTGCGGATATGCCGAACAACTGGAGTTCCTCGCCTTCTCGGCGAAAAGGAACTGGACGGTTGCGGCGAAGGCGTGGCGGGACTGTTCGTGAAGGCAGCCCGGGCGACATGCGACTTTTATATCGAGCATTCCCCGAGTGACGGAATACCCTACTGGGATACCGGCGCGCCGGGCCTTTCCTCCATGGGCGGATTACCTGACAAACCAGCGGATCCATTTAATGACTATGAGCCCGTGGATAGCTCGGCGGCGGCTATCGCGGCGCAGGGCCTGTTGCGGCTGGGCCATTATCTTCAGCAAAACGGCCGTCGACAGAGGCCAGTCGCTACTGGCAGGCTGGGCTCACAGTGCTTAACAGCCTTTTCGACGATCCCTACATTTGCGACTCTGCCACGCATCAAGGTTTATTGCTGCACTCGGTATATCACCGTCCAAACGGGTGGGACTTTATTCCCCCGGGACGCCGCGTTCCGTGCGGGGAATCGAGCATGTGGGGAGACTACCATGCGCGGGAGGCCGCTCTTTACCTGCAAAGAATTATTGCGGGCGACCCTTATCTTGCCTTTTATGGCAACGCGCGCTAACAAGCCTATGATCATCGCCGACCTCGAAAAAATCCATGGAAGCCGCTATCCCGCGCGCAGGTATACGCAAAGCATGGTCGGGAAGCGCACCCGATTCGCTCAACTAATTTCGCGATGGGCCATGTCACCCTGGACCCAACGGAGGCCAGGTGCCTTGGCACAACCAGGAGCAGGAGGAGATTTATTTCATCGTGGAAGGCACGGGGGAAATGTGTCTGGGCGAAGAGCGGCAGACTCTTACGACCGGGCAGATGGTGTATATCCCCTCCAACATTTTTCACCAGCTCACCAACATCGGCGATTCTCCTCTTCGCATGATGTATTGCTATGCTCCCGGCGGAGATGTGGCACACTGGCGGCAGGAACTAGCTGGCACCCTGCCGAAAGCAGGAGTGGACGCGCCTCACCTCCCGCCCGGCGCGTGGCCCGCAATGCACCACTAAACCAGAATAATCTCCCCTTATGCACAACCACACCAAAACCCATACGGTCGGCATCATCATGAACGGCGTCACCGGGCGGCATGGGAACCAACCAGCATTTGATTCGCTCGATCCTTGCCATCATCGAGCAGGGCGGGATTCAGGGTGAGTGATAGCGAGGTCATCATGCCCGATCCGATCCTTGTGGGCAGAAGTGAGGCGAAGCTTCGAAAACTCGCCGCTCTCGGGGGGCCGGGCCGTTTCACCACCGATCTGGAATCCGCGCTCGCCGATCCCTATAACACGATCTATTTCGATGCGCAGACGACGGGTCGCCGCGCGGACGCTGTGAAAAAGGCGATTGCGGCGGGCAAGCATGTTTATTGCGAGAAGCCGACTGCGGTTTCCACCGAGGCGGCCTACGAGCTTTACCAGGTCGCCAAAGAAGCCGGCGTGAAAAATGGCGTCGTGCAGGACAAGCTGTGGCTGCCGGGATTGGTGAAACTGAAGACGCTGATCGATACCGGCTTCTTTGGGCAAATCCTATCCGTACGCGGCGAATTTGGCTACTGGGTGTATGAAGGCGATGTCATCAAGCCGCAACGGCCTTCCTGGAACTACAGGAAGGAAGATGATGGCGGCATCATTGTAGATATGCTCTGCCATTGGCGTTATGTGCTGGATAACCTTTTTCGGAAAGGTAAAAAGCGTCTCCTGTCTTGGTGCCACCCATGTCATGAAGCGCTGGGATGAGGCTGGAAAGGCTTATAACTGCACCGCCGATGACTCCGCTTACGCGACCTTTGAGCTGGAGGGGAACATCGTTGCGCAATTTAATTCCTCCTGGACTGTGAGGGTGCGGCGGGATGACCTCCTCACCTTGCAAGTGGATGGCACCAAGGGTTCCGCGATCGCCGGACTAAGGGATTGCTGCGTGCAACACGCGAGCGCCACACCACGGCCCACCTGGAATCCCGATATCGACAGTCCCGATCGATTTTTTGACAATTGGACGCGGGTCCCGGCTTATCACCCGATGGAAAATGCGTTCAAAGTGCAGTGGGAACTCTTTCTTCGCCATGTTGTTCTCGATGAACCATTCCCCTGGTCACTTCTCGAGGGAGCCAAAGGTGTCCAGCTCGCAGAAAAAGGGCATCGAGTCCTGGTCAAAACGGGCCTGGGTCGATCTGCCTGAACTCCCGGCTTGACTCGAACACTCCGCCATTTAACTTCCTGACGAATGGGATTGTTCCGTATGCTGTTTTGGGTGGCGCTGTTCCTTTTGTCCACTCTCTCCTTCGTCGTTCTGTTCGAACACGGACCGGGAAATTTCTCGAAGAATATGGGCGAAGAGCTGAACTACTTCAAAAAGATGTACAGGACAGAAATTCAGCATAAAAAGGACGACAGCGACAAGATCGGCACCGGCTCCTGATCCACGGGGCGCGCAGACATTTGCCTGTCGGGCGATCCTCCCTTCCCCTTGATTTATGAGGGTCGTTCGCTTTCTGGATGCCGCGGGCGCAATCCAATATGGGGCAGAGGAATCGGACGGCTCAGCGCGCCTGATCTCGGGTGATATCTTTGGCGCGTTTGAGATTACTGCTGTCCGCGCCGAAATCGCCACGCGACTGGCGCCCATCGCGCCGGCTGCCATTCTCTGCATCGGCTTAAATTACCGGCATCACGCGGAGGAGACCTCCGCGAAGATCCCGGACTACCCGATTCTCTTCGTTAAGAGCGCAAACGCTGTCCAACACCCCGGCGCGCCTATCGAGATCCCCACACACCTGAAAAGCGAACAGGTTGACTACGAATGCGAGCTTGCCGTCGTCATAGGGCGCAAGTGCAAGAACGTGGCCCGCGCCAAAGCGCTCGATTATGTCCTGGGTTATACCTGTGGCAATGACGTGAGCGCTCGGGACTGGCAGATACAACGCGGGCGGGAGCCAATGGTGCCGCGGGAAGACGTTCGACACCTTTGCCCCGCTTGGCCCGTGTCTTGTAACCGCCGATGAAATTGGCAATCCGCAAACGCTGGCAATCAGCACCCGCGTGAACGGAACCACGCTGCAAAGTTCCAACACGAGCGACATGATTTTCGATGTCGCACCCCTCATTGAATTCCTGAGCGGGAGCACTACGCTCTTGCCCGGCACAGTTATTTTTACCGGCACACCGCAAGGAGTTGGGATGGCGCGCAAACCGCCGCTGTGGCTGAGGCCGGGAGACCTCGTTGAGATTGAAATTGAGAGGATCGGAGTCCTAAGCAATCCCGTGCAACGAGAGCCGGCATCCGAGCCGTGACAAACAGGGCCATGCCGCGGCTGAAGCCGCTTTATCATCTCCCTTCATCATGAAGACGATTGCTGTCGCAAATCAAAAGGGAGGTGTGGGAAAGACTACAACAGCCGTGAATCTTTCGAGCTGTCTGGCAGCAACAGGCGCGGCCACGCTTCTCATCGATCTTGATCCCCAGGCGAACGCAACAAGCGCGCTGGGGCTGGAGTCGATGGAGGGATTCAGTGTTTACGAGCCGCTGATATCCGACGCGTCGATTGTGGATAAGGTCCTGCCGACCCGGTTCGAGCATCTATTCATCATCCCTTCGCACCTGGATCTCGCGGGCGCGGAAATCGAAGTGGCGAGGCAAAACGACCATCTCACAAGGCTGCGATCGGCTATGGAAGACCTGCGCGCCAATGCTCCGTTCGATTTTGTGATTCTCGACTGCCCTCCCTCGCTCGGGATCTTGATGACGAACGCGCTCGCCGCGGCCGACGAGTTGTTGGTGCCCATCCAATGCGAATATTTCGCGCTTGAAGGGCTCTCGAAAATTGTGACGGTTGTCAGCCAGATTCAGGAATGCGGCGCAAACCCTGGCTTGGAGCTAAAAGGAATTGTCATGACGATGTATGACGCGCGAACAAACCTCAGTCAGCAGGTAAACGCGGAGGTGCGCAACCACTTCGAGGCCATCGTGTATAAAACAATGATCCCGCGAACAGTGCGGCTCGGCGAGGCTCCGAGCTTTGGAAAGCCTATCATCGAATACGACCCAAACGGTCTGGGCGCTCAAGCTTACCGCGCGCTCGCAGCGGAGTTTCTCGAGCGCCACTCCTCCGGGTGAGTCGTCGCGAAGGAGACCACGAGAACCCTCCTCGCTGCTAAGTCTCTACTTCTTGGCTTCCCAATCCTGGCTGGTAAGGTTGGAGGGATCAGCGTATTCGCCGATCATTGTGCCGTTCTGGAAGATGCGCACCCAGATGCCGGTCAGCGCGTCCCGCGATCTTGTCTTCGCGCCATTTCCCCAGTAGAAGCCACCGATCAACTGGGTCTTGATGAGTTCGATGGGGTCTGTCTGGAATGTGAATTGAGCGTTATTTTTCAGCACCGCGGCGGTTGCGGATCCCGAAAGGCGCTTGTCCTTCTCCACCTTGCTGCCTGCTTGGACAACTTTATAGAAGACGACATACTTTATTTCGACGCCCGAGATGTCCTTGAAGGAGTGGTTATCAATTTCGACGTTGTACGCCCATTTCTCATCCATCTTTTGCATGTCAATGGAAGTGGATCGCTTGCCTTCGACCTTCTTTTTTTCGGTCTTGAAGTCAAAGCTGTAATCGGCGGCGAGCGCCTCAAAAGGAAGCGCCACGGAAAGCAGGCCGCACAACAGGAGAGGGAGACAACGGATCATAGATGAAATAGTTCGGGGTTGAGGAAATTAGCTAATCAGCCCTTGGATATGGCGAAAAAGCGGGACCAAGGCCAGCGAAAAGAACCGCCTTGAGTCGCGGCGCGGGATTTACGAGCAAGCTTCTTCCGCGTTCGCTTGGGAAGGTAGCGATATTGCTGAAGCTCCTCGTTCAACCGCTCCACAAGGCCGCGGAGAACTTGGTTGTCGTGCTCCGCCTTTGATTCCGACAGGGCGTGTTGCGCAGCGGAAAGTTCGAGGGCAAGTTTAACCGCCTTGCCCTCCAAACGGGCGATTTCTCCTTCCGAGCGCGCCTGTTGAGAGCGGAGTGTGGAAAGCTCTTTCTTCGCGAGAGCCAGCGCTTCACGAGCCTCGAGCGCGTTGGATCGCAGCGGGATGATCTCACGGGCGTTCGGTATGGAATCAATGTCTTTCTCAAGTCTGGCTTTTAAGACTTCCATTTCCGCCAACTCCGCCTGGGAAGCTTGCAATCTCTGCTCAGTTGCCTTGTTCGCCTCCTCCAGAGTCGCGCAGACTCCCCTGATCTCCGCGACCTGCCTGGCAGAGTCCGCCGATTGTTGTTCCATGCGGGCGGCAAGCTGCCCTGTCTCACTGACCGCTATTTCCACACGCGCCTGCAGCTCAGTGATGCGCGCGCGAGCGTTATCCAATTCGGCAAGCGCGCTCCCGTGCGTTGCGTGAAGCGCCTTCAGCGCCTCGTCACGGCGGCCCAAAGACTCCTCGCATTCCCTGAGGAGGGCGCGAAACTCCCCTTTATCGAGTTCCGCGGCTTCGAGAAGGTTCTTGAGTTCAGAAACTTCCTGCGCCGCGGTGTTACCTAGCCTCAGACCCGGCGCGGCAGCCGCGCCTCCCGAATTCTCCATACAGGAAAGAGCGGCATGGGCGCGCAACAAGGAGCCGCATGAAGGGCAGTTGATGGGTTCTCCCGTCCACTCGCCTTCCGCAACAATGTGCTGACCGCACGCGCACAAAAACCTCGTTTCGCTCATTGCGGAGACAAAATTGTTTCAAATGCGTAAGCGAGACAAGTAGTCTTTGTCCTACAAGGCAGCGCATCAAACACTTACGCCCTGGAATTGCGCGGTTTTCCGTGCAGGTGACCTGGAACTGTGACAATTCTATGAAGGTGAATAGCCTTCAAGACCAGTCCGCGCGTGATCGCTTCACCCGGGAGCTGAACCAGAACTTCTGTGTATCCGCTGGAGCGGGTGTAGGGAAGACAACGGCTATCGTGGACAGGATCGCCGCCCTCGCGCTTCGAGAGCCGAAGCTGCTTCCCCGCCTGGTGGTTGTCACTTACGGAAAAGCCGCCGCAGAGGAGTTGAAGGTCCGGTCGCGCGAGCGCATCCTGGGAGAGTTGCGAGCTTCCGCGCATTTGCGGCAGAACTTGCTGGCAGACTTGCGGCGCGCATTCTTCGGAACAATCCATAGCTTTTGTTTGAAGCTGGTACAGGAGCAGGGGCGCTTTCTGGGCCTCTCCCGTTCACTCGACCTTCTGGAGGAAGAACAGGGGGAGGAGCTATGGACGCGTTTTACCGAAAGCAGGCGTCTGGATCGGTGCGAATTCCCGGAGCCAGCACTTTCCACCGTGCTCCGTTTTCTTTCTTTCGACGAACTGCTGACCCTGGCAAAGCGTCTCGACCCACTCTCGGCGAAGCAGATTATGGAGCAGTTTGTCGATACCGCCGAGCCGCCGCTTGATTTTACGAATTCGCTCTCGGATTCAGGGAAGCGATCTCCAGAATACACTGCGAAAAATCAGTCGGAGATTCGCGCGTGGTTGAAAGGATTTGCGGATGGGGAACCCTTTCTCAAGCTGCCGCAATTCGACAAAGGGACAGGTACCTTTAAGGAATCCTACAGGCGTGAAATGGCGCCCTTCGCGGCCTGGCTGGGGAACCTTTCGGGACGCATTGCCGCGGAAATCAGCCTCGCGTATCACGAGTATCGCGTAAGCGAAGGATTCATGACTTACGAAGACCAGATCACCTGGTGCCGGAAGCTGGTCGAATCTCCGGATGTGCTGCAACGGCTGCGCGCTCGGGAATATATTGTGATCCTGGACGAGGCGCAGGACACCGATGAAGTAATGTTTTCGATCTTGACGGAGATCACACGTCCCCCGCAAGCGAAGACAGACGCGTGGCCATCCGACCTTCAATCCGAAGGGCCCCGGCCCGGCCGTTTCAGTTTCGTAGGCGACGAGCAGCAGGCAATCTATGGGAGGGCAAACCTCGAAATTTACCGCAAATACGTGGACGCATACCGCGAGGGAAGCGGCGGTGAGAATTTGGAATTTTCGGTCACCATGCGGTGCCCTCGGAAGGTGACCGACACGGTAAACGCGCTCTTTGTGGCGGGGGGCAGGTTGAATCAGCTCCATGTGCAGTTCCGCGAGCTGCAGCCAAAACCAGGATCTCCAGACGGTGCTGCATGGAGGCTGCCGATGGAGGCGCTGAAAGATATATGGCGGGTCGAAGAAGTGTTCGAAAAAGAATGCGAACAGGTAGCCGCGTTTCTAAAGGCTTACGGGCCAGCGGGACTTGGCGTGAACAGTTGGGGCGAGGTTGCAATCCTTTGCCCTCGTCATAAATGGCTGACCGCAGCCCGCGAGGTATTGAAGCGTTATAATGTGCCCTGCCGATCCCTGGCGGAGAAAAGACTGAACCTTGAGGTTGCGGATCGAAGCTGGCCAGCGGCGTTGCTCCACGTTTTGCTGAACCCGTACGATCGCTTTGAATTGATTGGCGTGTTGCGGGAGATATTCGCGGTATCAGACGTCGAGCTGGCGAACGCTCACAGAGCAAAGCAACTGGTACTCTTCTAGAGGGAGCACGGAGGGGAGATTAGGGAATGCGCTTGCTCTGTTGCGCCGACTGCGAGCCGACGAGAGCCGGGAGAACCGCTCTCTCAGCCGATTCGTCGACCATGCGCTCGAGGAATGCGGTCTGGCAGCAAGGCTGCAGGCGCTCGGTTATCCGAGCGGAGGTCTCGACGCGTTCCGATACGAAGCAATGCAGGCTGAATCCGACGGGGTGTCGTTGCGGGATTGGGTAAATGAGGTTTGCTCGCAACTGCGCCAGAAAGCGGCGAGCACTGCGCAGAGCGGGAAGGAAATCCAGCTTTTGACGTGCATGAAGGCAAAGGGGCTCGAATGGCCCGTAGTGATCCCGCTGGGATTGGGGCGCGCAATCGAAGTGCTTAAACCAGCTTTTCCGCGCGTCCAACAGCACAACGGCCGGGTGACCGTCCACCTCTCCGCCCTTACACTTGACGGCGAAGTTGCGGAGCAAATCGAACGCGAGAGGCGGGAGGAGCTGCAGCGGGTCCTCTACGTCGTGGTGACGCGCGCGAAGGCTCTGCTGGTGCTGCCTGACAGCTCTCCCCTCTACAACAAGTCTGATGCCGCGAATTTCCTGAGACTTGCGAAATGGCGGGAGTTCGATCACGGGACACACCTTCAAAAACCCTCCGCGCTGACTGCTGCGGGCTCTTCGAATGAGTTGCCGTCTCCCCAGATCCATATTGCTCCGGCAGCGGAGATGCTCCGCGCCGCTGTGCAGAATTCCATGGCGATTCCAGAGCGTATTCTTCCCCACTCTCTCGCGCGTGATCAGAAGCCCGGCAGCGATCTGGACGAGCGCTTTCCCATCACGGAGATCGGCGGCGTCGACTATGGTCAGTGGTGGCACAAGACGATGGAGCAATTCCCATGGAAGGCGTCCGCAAGCGAGCGGGCGCGCTACTGCGAAAGCGTTGCATCCAATTCGCCACGAGCCTTCGCAGAGCGCGTGGAGGTTGAATGGAACCGCTGGGTGACCAGCGGTTTGCATCGTGAATTGATCGACGCTGGCAAAGTATTTTTACCTGAGACTCCATTCAGTTTCGCGCGTTCACGCGAAGCGTGGGTGGAGGGTGTCGTCGATCTCATCGTAGTAACGAAGAGCGGAGAATGCTGGATCATAGATTGGAAGACGGATCGCATTCTCGCGGCGGAACTCGAGGGCGATTTTCGAATGCGGATACTGAAACAATACACTCCGCAACTGCAGTCTTACGGTGAAGTGCTGGAGAGAGGCATGAAACGAAGGGTGACACGAATGGGCCTCTATTCCACCGAACTCGGAAGGGTGGTGGAATGACGAAAACGGCGGTGCTTGAAGTGGAGGGCAAGCGTATCCAGGTGTCGAACATCGACAAGGTGTTCTATCCGGAAACGGATTTTCGCAAAGGGGACGTCATCCACTACTACATACGCATCGCGCCTTTTCTCCTGCCGCATCTCAAAAATCGCGCGTTGACCATGAAGCGCTACCCGAACGGCGTGAACGGTCCCTTCTTTTATGAGAAGCGCTGCCCGTTGCACCGTCCCCCGTGGGTGAAGACAGCGGCGATTTGGAGTGACGACAACAATGGCGAGATCGATTTTTGCCTCGCGAATGACCTGCCCACGCTCATCTGGGCGGCAAATCTGGCGGACCTGGAACTCCACACATCGCTGGCGCTGAGCAGAAATCCCCTCCGCCCACAGATGATGGTTTTCGACCTGGACCCGGGGCCTCCGGCCGACATCGTGCTGTGCTGCAAGGTTGGTCTGTGGCTTCGGGAGATGCTTTCCGCGGTTGCTCTCGAAGCCTGGCCCAAAACCTCGGGGTCGAAAGGTTTGCAGATATACGTTCCCCTGAACACCCCGGCCACGTTTGAAGACACCAAGTCATTCTCGAAAGCCATCGCGGAGCAGCTCGAGAAAGAGCATCCGGAAAGCGTGGTTTCCAACATGCAAAAGAAACTGCGTTCCAATAAAGTGTTTGTGGACTGGAGCCAGAATAGCGATTTCAAAACAACGGTCTGCGTTTACTCCCTAAGGGCGAAGGCACATCCCACGGTCTCGACCCCTGTGTCGTGGGACGAGGTTGAGGCTACCCTGAAAAAGAAGGATGCGAAGCGGCTCACTTTTCTCTCCAGTGAAACCGTGCAACGCGCGGAAAAGATGGGCGATCTTTTCGCCCCCGTTTTGGACAAGAAGCAGCGGCTTCCAAAATTGAAGCAGGGCGCTGGATGAGTGAAGAACGCTTCCGCGCCTGAATGATTCCTCCCGCGTACGTCTTGCGCGGTTTCGGAAGCCGGGTTCTACTTGTCCGGTGATCGCTCCTCCAAAATATCTTGCGGCTCTCTTGTTTCTCGCAAGCGTCGCGCCCGTTTTGGCGAATATCAGGATGCCGGCCATTTACAGCGACAACATGGTTTTGCAGGCTCGCGCCAAGATGACGGTGCGCGGGATGGCGGATCCCGGGGAGTCGGTGACCGTGCGCCTTGGCAACAGACGGACCCACGCCGATGCTGACGCGCAGGGACGGTGGCTGGTGACATTGCCACGGGTAAAGGGTAGCGGACCATACGACCTGACCATCAGCGGCAAAAACGAAGTCACGATTCATAATGTGGTAGTTGGCGATGTCTGGCTTTGCGCGGGCGCGTCGAATATGGCGCTTCCTCTGAACGCCGTGGACAATGCCCAGCAGGAGATTACGGGAGCGAAGTTCCCAATGATTCGAATGTTTAAGGTTCAACAAAAGGTCGCGGACAAGCCGGTTGAGGCTTGTGAAGGAACGTGGGTGGTCTGCGACCCGCGTAGCGCGCGGGATTTCTCCGCGCTTGGATACTTCTTCGGACGAGAGTTAAACGGACGATTAAAAGTTCCGATTGGGTTGATCAACGTCTCGGTGAGCGCCACCCCGATCCAGTCCTGGCTGCCGGCTGGAAGCGATCCCGGGTTGAAAGGAATGGAAGAAGCATGGAAGGCCGAGATGGCTGCCTACCCGGCGGCGAATCAGGAATATGAGCAATCCTATGCGGGGTGGCAGCAGGCTGCCTTGCAAGCGAAAACGGCGGGCGAGCGTCCGCCTCCACCGCCGCGCAGGCCCAAGGGACCGGAAGACCCCTCAGCGCCCGGAGGCATTTACAATGGAATGATAGCTCCCCTCCTCTCATTTCCGCCTCGCGGCATTGCCTGGTATCAGGGAGAGGCGGACACATCGGAGCCCGAACGCTATCGTTCCCTGTTTTCCTCGCTCATACGGTCGTGGCGGAAGAATTTCGCAACCTCAGATCTTCCGTTTGTCTTCGTCCAACTGGCGAACTTCCTCCCCCGGTCTTCTGAACCGGAAGACAGCCTATGGGCCGAACTGAGGGAAGCGCAGGCCGCAGCCCTCAAGTTGCCGGGAACAGGCATGGCCGTCACCATCGACATCGGGGATGAGCACAGCATGCTGCCTAAGAACAAGAAGGAGGCCGGCCACCGGCTGGCGCAAGCGGCCCTTGCGTCCGCCTACGGAGAGGAGGCGGGGTTGAGTCCGATTTTCGCGTCCATGAAAGTCGGCGGAAGGGAAACTGCGGCTGGCATTCCAGAATGCTGCCGGCGGACTATCTGGCAAGGGTGGCGCGCCCATTACGGGGTTCGCTATCGCTGGCGCGGATAAGCGCTTTTACCCCGCCTCCGCGAAGATCGAGAAAGGCAAGGTGGTGCTATCCAGCGCGCGCGTTCTCAAGCCAGTCGCGGCAAGATACGCTTGGGCGGACAACCCGGAGTGCGGTCTCTACAATAAGGAAGGTTCCCCAGCGGCGCCTTTCCGCACAGACACCTGGGCCCGGACGCTGCCAGAGGAAGAGTTGGCGCCCACGCCGCCCGCGCCCTCGCCAGCCAGCACGGCGAGCCCTTAGACACGTCCCCGCAGAAGATTTGTAGGAAAACTGACGAAAATCCCCCTGACGATCTTAAGTGTTCCTGTAACGCTTCGAAGAACCATCATCTACACGCTGATCGAGTGCTGCCGACGCCGCCAGATCGACCCTTCGCATACCTGCGCGACGTGCTTACCCGGTACCCGGTTGCCCTCGATGACCGATGACCAACTGGCAGGTAAAGACCTTACTCCAGAGGCGTGGCAGAGATCCCGGGATTCCGCCCTCAAGGCGGCAGCATAGATGTCGTTGTAGTAGGCACTCTGACCTCTCCGTTAAAAATCGCTAAAGCTCGGGCTTCTCTGTCAATAGGTGCCTGGGCTGACGCTTCCGCCCGCGCCGTCAGGTCTGCGCGTTCTTCGCCTCCATCCGCGAAGCCGCCCATGTCCCTCGGGACTCATTTCAAAAGGTTGGTGTGGTGTTTGCGCTCTGAAAACGGGTGATGACCGGGCGCGATTTATCATCCGCTACAGGGTCCGGGGGCGGTGAGACTCTCGACGGGCTTTTACTCGTGCATTAGAAGAAGGTCCGTTGCGGCCATGCCGGCGTCCGGTCTTCCAGCCTGCGCTTGGCGGCGCGGCTTATACGTGCAAAGACCTTGCGGTAAGTTTTGGAAGTTTCTTCCGCCTAGCAACGGCGCTTACGCTCTCGAAGTCTATCTTCCGGTTCATCGATACCCGGCAAATTATTCAGTTTAGGGAGACTGGCGCACCCTCCACTACTGGCCCCTGAGACCTCAGGGCAACCGAAAAACTTCAAGGGTTTGGTACCTGCCGCCAAGCGGTAGGCATGGGGTTGCTTGAAGATGCTCCTAAATACTGATCGCGGGGGGCAGGATGGCCGTTCTTTACTCCAATTACTGACGACTGGGCCGCACTGATCAGTCGTTTACTTATGCACCAGTACGGCGAGTGAACCAAAAATGACGGCTAATGGCCAAAAGATGAAAGCCCCGAGCCGCGTGGCTTTTTGCCAGGAGCGAAAATTTTGAATCATGTCTGTTGTTTCGCCAAGCCATGGCGGATCATTCCAGCAGTGAGAAAGGCGAGGCCACCACTTTTGCAAAGGGTGAGTTATGCTGCCGGGCGGACGCCACTTCCAGCCTTTAGGATTGCCCTCTTGCAGCCAAATTTCGTGATGCAGAGTGTACATCTGTACTAATAACCTATCTCTATAGATATTCGCTCGCCAGAGAGCTACGAAGAAGCTAAGAGCAGCAGCAGCCATAAGCACACCTGGGATGAATGCAATTACTTGTCCCATACGGGTCAATAGGTGGCGGTGTAACCAGTGCCTGCAAAGCCCGAAGCACCGTAATTGCTCAGCCCAGACGATGTGGAGAATGTGGCTGCCGCAGTTGGTGTAGACACGTTTACGCCGACTCCGCCCGCCAGCGCACTAATACGGCCTCCCAGAGAACCATACGTGCCATCAGGGCCTACTCCCACCTCTCCAGTCCCACCTACGATTCCAGCACCGAGCGATCCGGTAATGGTTATCGGATTCCAACCCGAATGCCTACAGCCACTGTCACTCCTATCCCATCCAGCAGAGAATCCTGCGCCAATACCTGCGCGTGCGCTAAGGTTCCATTGGCCAGAATTGTGGCCGAAGCTCAGATAGCCGCCCAACCCCCATCCACCAGACAACGTGATCTGCCATAGTCCCAGCGGATCGATCCCGTTAGTCGGATTATTGCTCACATACTCATAAAGATTGACTCCCCCGTCCTCCCCGATGGGATCGCGGCTGATCCACCTTCCAAGGTCAGGGTTGTAAGCGCGATATAGAGTCAGGGCCAGGCCGCTCGGGACGTGCCAGTAGTCGCCTGTGAAGCCGAAATTCGCGGCGAGGGCGCCGCTGAGCTTTGTACGCCTGCCGTAGGGGTCGTAGCTGTAACGCGCCTGAATTACGCCTGAACTGTCCGTCAATTCGCGAACTGACCCGAGATGATCCCGGGTATAGAAGTAGTTCGATCCGGAAAGCTGCATTCCCTGCGGGTAGTAGCGCCTCGTGACGTTATTGGAGGCGTCGCGTTCCTCGCAGATTTCCGTGCCGCACCAGAGCAGGTTCTTCGTGCTGGTGACCGCGCCGTTGCTCTTCTCGACGATCTTGACTCTCCGGCTTAAGCCATCGTAGGTGAATTCAGAGCGCAGGTTGCCCGGTTCGTTGACAGCGGTGAGCCGGTTCGCGGCATCCCACTCGTAAGTCTGGGTTCCGTCGTTTAGCAGATTGCCGTCGGGGTCGTAGGTGAGGGTCTGGTTTGTTCCGCTCGTGGCAACGACCTGCCATGTATGTGTGGTCGTGTTGCCAGCGGCAACCTTAGCGGTGATCTGAATGTTGTTCGTGCCGGTGGTAACTGTGGTTGCAGTGACTCTGCCCCCCAGGAGATTGGGCGCGGGATTTAACCCGGATGGTAACTCGGCTGGTTCCCCCACTCGGCTCAGCCAAGGCGGCGCGCTCCCGTTCAGATGCTCGCGAGTCCCGTTGCAATGCACAGTGATATTTCTGCCAGAACACGGACAGAATGGCAAATTCCATCGGATCGCATAGACGCCTTCATCTTCGCCGGGCTTTGCGGCCAGCCCGCGCTTTAACAAACTGAGGGCAGATGCAACGCCGCAACTTAGAATAGCGATCAGCGTTACGGCACCCTTGCTGCGAGGTTTCATAGACAGCCAAATGCCGATCCAGAATCCAGACTTCCGTCGCCGTCGGTTGACGTCGCACGAGAATTCCGAAGTGCTCCGTTCCTCCGCCCGGCATTGAGCAATCTTTATACTGCTTTTCCCTCAAGAATAACCGTGAAGATCGGGAAGGTAACTAAAACGGTGACCGCAAAATAAAGA
The DNA here is from genome assembly GCA_963828525.1 of uncultured Verrucomicrobiae bacterium. Lineage (GTDB taxonomy): Bacteria > Verrucomicrobiota > Verrucomicrobiia > Chthoniobacterales > Chthoniobacteraceae > CAWHEP01. The sequence goes on along the minus strand of CAWHEP010000004.1, from coordinate 183,627 downwards.
AACTTTCGATACTCGCCCTTGAGAAGCGCCACTCTTTCATCACCAACTGTATCGTTGGAAAATAGCCAGCGAATGCTGCGATATCCATTGACCCAGCCGGGTCCCAAGCCGTTAACAGTCGTTAGTTCGGCCCACTTACTGTAATGATGGCTTCGAAGATATGACATCACACGGTGGCCCTCGTAAAGATTGCATAACACGGTAGGCAAACACACGATTATCGCGTAATAAATGCTAAGATCGACACGGGTTACACCTGACAGATGTAGAATGCCAGAAAGCCGAACAGCTAAAAGGCCAATGCCTAGGACGATCCAGACAAGCCAATATAAGTAGATGCGAGGTTCGCGGATAATATCCCTGCAAGCGGTGATAAGACAACGCTCGAGCTCATGTTTTGCGGGTAGAAGCTTTTTCAACCTTGGGGAAGTGTTAGCTCTAATACGTGTTAGTCACAATAGCGTGCGCTTCGCCCGGCACAGGCCCCCAACTTGCTCCAGCATTACCACTCCAGCCAGAATAACCATCTCCGCCTATCCTATCGACCCCGACGCTGGGTCCAGTGCCGCCGCCCGCTCCTATCGAGTAACCTGGCCCTTTAAGCTGGCCTACACAATTCGCGTTGGTGTGGGCAGCAAATAAGCCTGCAGAGACACCCAGTCCGGCCTCCAAGCCCGTGCCCACCTGAAATAAACCACCTATACTCCATCCCCCGTACCAAGGTGAATCTGCACTGTGGCCGATGTAAAGTCCGGATGAGATTTGAGCAACGCCTCCCAAACCAGCTATACTTGCTTGTCCGCCGTAGCCGAATGTCCAGAGGCCCAGCGGGTCTGTCAGGCGAGTCGGATCGTTCTCTACATACCCATACAGATTGATCCCGCCGCGTTCGCCGATGGGATCGCGGCTGATCCACCTTCCAAGGTCAGGGTTGTAGGCGCGATATAGAGTTAGGGCCAGGCCGCTTGGGGCATGCCAGTAGTCGCCTGTGAAACCGAAATTCGCGGCAAGGGTGCCGCTGAGTTTTTGTACGCCTGCCGTAGGGATCGTAGCTGTAACGCGCCTGGATCACCCCTGAACTGTCCGTCAACTCTCGTATGGAGCCGAGATGATCGCGGGTATAGAAGTAGTTCGATCCGGAAAGCTGCATTCCCTGGGGATAGTAGCGCCTCGTGACGTTATTGGAGGCGTCGCGTTCCTCGCAGATTTCCGTGCCGCACCACACCAGGTTCTTCGTGCTGGTGACAGCGCCGTTGCTTTTCTCAACAATCTTGACTCTCCGGCTTAATCCATCGTAGGTGAATTCCGAACGCAGGTTTCCCGGCTCGTTCACCGCGGTGAGCCGGTTCGCGGCATCCCACTCGTAAGTCTGGGTTCCGTCGTTTAGGAGGTTGCCGTCGGGGTCGTAGGTGAGGGTCTGGTTTGTTCCGCTCGTCGCAACAACCTGCCATGTGTGTGTGGTCGTGTTACCGGCGGCGTCTTTGGCACTGATCTGGATATTGTTCGTGCCCGCCAAGGGATTGGACGCGGGATTCAAGCGGGATGATACCCGGGCTGCGTCTCCGACTCCGCGCCGCCCTAGCGGAGATCTCTCGGTCAGGCGCACGACAGTCCCGTTGAAATGCACAGAGATGTTCTGCCAGAACACAGGCAGAATGGCAAATTTCAATCGGAAGGCGCTTTCGCGCTTCGCGCTTCGCACCTCCCGCGGCGCTTTGCAGGCAGCCATTGTGTCCGCCGGGCCGGCCTAGAGCAGCCAGCTACCTTGATCGACGGAACGCAAGTTCCACTGGTTCATCGACACCCGGCAGATGATTTCAGTTTAGGGAGATGGCGCACCGTCCACCGCCGGCCTTTGACAACTCAAAGCTACGGAAAAATTCAAGGGTTCCCGTGCCTGCCGCGCAAGCGGCAGGCATGGGTTGCTTGAAGAACTCCTATGTACTGATGATGAGAAGAAAGCGGGGGGATTCAGGTGTCCACCGCGTTTTTCCTCACGTACTTGGGGCGCACCGTTCGCCTGCGCAAGAAGCGGCCCGGCTCGTAATCCACAGCCCGCTTCCATCCCAGTAGATTATCTTCAGCCGCGTGTGGCGCCTGTTGCTAAACACGAACAGCGCCCCTTGCCTCAGATCCTCTTCAAGGCGCTGGCTCATCTCATTACCAGAGACCTCAGGAGAATCGGAGAATCCAACTTCTGGAGATGAGAACATAATCCGCCCGACGCCCGACAGCCATTGGCAAAAAGAACTGGCTCTTTGTTGGCGACGCGGAGGCGGGCGAGCGCAGAGCGATCATCTACACGCTGATCGAGTGCTGCCGCCTCCGTGGCATCGACCCGTATGAGTATCTGCGAGACGTGCTAACCTGCTAACGCTAACCCGGCTGCCCTCCGCCCTCCATGACCAACTGGCAGGTGAAGGATCTCACGCCGGCGGCAGCATAGATGTCGTAGTAGTAGGCACTACGACATCTCCGTTAAAAACCCCTAATCTCCGGCTTCCTCTGTCAATAGGTGCTCCGACTTACGCTTACGGTAAGTTTTAGGGCCCTGCTCTCATCCAACGCCCCGGCAGAAGCCCCTCTACTTAGGGAGCGATCATTCACTCCCTTGTCACCGAGTGATCGGGAATGAGTTTCTAGGGGTCAGGCTGCATCTATTGACAGGCTCTGAAGAATCTGTCACCTTGGACGGGTATGGCGAGGAGCATCCGAATCGAGTATCCAGGAGCGTTTTATCATGTGATGGCGCGTGGAAACCGGCGGGAATCCATTTTCGAGTCCGATGGAGATCGGCGGATGTTTTTAACGACCTTTGGAGAGGCTTGCGCGAAGACCGGGTGGCGGGCGCATGCCTGGGTGTTGATGGGCAACCACTATCACCTTGTAATCTGCGCGCCCGAGGCGAATCTGGTCGCCGGGATGACGTGGCTGCAGAACACCTACACACGTCGCTTCAACACCCGGCACAAAGTTTGGGGTCGATTGTTCGGCGACCGCTACAAGGCGGTGCTGGTGGAGGGCAGCGGCTACTACTACGAGAGCCTGCTGGACTACGTCCATCTTAACCCTGTGCGAGCGGGCATGATCAAGCCCGGAAAGGAGCAGAGTGTGATGGATTATCCCTGGAGCAGCGTGGCAGGGGGAGAATACATCAGTGGATCTGAACTGGATTTCCGAACGTTTAGCGATGAGCAGCGCAGCAAACGCGAGCCAGCAGATTCGCAGGAGCAGGTCGCGCGAACCGAGCCTGCCCAAAGCCCTTCACCAATGGATAGAGCTGTTGAGAAATGCAGCCTGACCCCCAGAAAACGGCCTGACCCCCAGAAAACGGCCCGTTGGTCTAAGAGTCGAACCGTAGCGCTTCCCCTAACCGCTCAAGGCTACCCCCGACAATTCCCGGGTCCGCTCTTCCCTATGCCGATGGCGACGGCCAAACGGACTTGCGGCGACGGACAATTGTAATTAGTGCGGCACCCGCTCCAAAAATTCCAAGAGCGACACCGGTCGGCTCAGGAACGGCCGAGGCTCACCGCGCCGATCCCCATCGCAGGCGGGTTGGACATCCAATCCAGGCTCGCGATCGTTTCACCCCGCACCAGAAAAAGGTGTCCATCGCTGCTTTTCGCTCGTCGATCTTGGCGAGGCCGAGGAACCGCATGGGGTCAGTCCGACGTTGGCAGCTCATCCGGAAGTTAACGCAAGCTCCCGGAGCAACTCCTGGTTGAGCCGGATTCCGGCAAAGAAGTTCTCGAGCGGGAAGTTTTCATTCGGGGCATGAGCGCGGCAATCGGGAAGGGCAAGGCCCAGGAGAAGGGTGTCCGCGTCCAGTATCTTCCGAAAGCTCTCAACAATGGGGATGCTGCCCCCCTCGCGAATCAGCGCGACCTCGCTTCCGAACGTTCTCTGAAGAGCGCGCCGCGCGGCTTCCCCGCTTGCCGAGTCTGGATCGGTGATATAGGGGGCTCCGGAGTGGCCCTCGGTAGTTTCCAGCCTCACCCCGCGAGGCAATGTCTCCAGGAGGAACTTCTTCACCAGGCGCAGGATTTCATCGGGTTTTTGCTCAGGAACAAGGCGGAAGGTCAATTTAGCGGACGCCTCTTTGGGTATGACCGTCTTCGTGCCGTGTCCCTGGTAGCCAGCCGTGATTCCATTTACCTCGACTGTGGGTCGCGCCCAGACCCGTTCCAGTGTTCCATATCCGGCCTCTCCAGATAGCTCCGGAGCGCCCGTGAGTTCGAGGAAAAGCGCATCGGTGAGCGGGAGAGACTCCCAGCGTCTCCGCTCCGCTTCCCCCACCCTTGTCACATCATCGTAGAACCCGGGAACGGCCACTCTGCCGCCGGCATCGTGGAGCGTTGCCAGGATGCGCGCGAGCATGGTGGCCGGATTGGCGACAGCCCCGCCGTAGATGCCGGAGTGGAGGTCGATGGACGGTCCGGTTACCTTTATCTCCATGGCGGCTATGCCCCGCAACCCGTACGTAAGCGTGGGAATCCCGCGCCCCACCATGCCCGTGTCGGAGACGGCGATGACGTCGCATGACAGCGAATGGCGGTGAGTCATCAAAAAGGCGTCGAGGTTGGGGCTGCCGATCTCCTCCTCGCCCTCGATGAGAAAGGTCAGGTTGACAGGAAGTTCGCCGCCGCCTCGCAGGGCCTCCTGAACGCCGAGGATATGCGCGAGGATTTGGCCTTTATTATCCGTCGCTCCGCGCGCGGTGACGATTCCGCCTTCGAGATGGGGTTCAAAAGGAGGGTGTGTCCAAAGCTCGATAGGGTCTGGGGGCTGGACGTCATAATGGCCGTAGATCAAGACACTCTTCCGCCCCGGGACGTGTTCATTCTTCGCCATGATAATGGGGTGGCCGGGCGTCGGGTGGAGGGCTGCCTTCAGCCCGATTCCATTCAGTTTCTCGCAGAGCCATTTCCCGCAAGCAGCGACATCGGCCGCATGTTCAGGAGAGGTCGAAACGCTCGGAAAGCGGAGGAATGCGAAAAGGTCAGCGATCCATGCTTCCACGAAGGGTGAACTTTGTCCCATGCATCGGAGCGTATTCCCGGTAGGCAAAAATGCAAACCATTCGGGATGAGGGCCTGATCCCAGCACAGCACCATATGTAGTGGTTTGTTTTCTCCCAACCACTGCAAATTGTGCTTGCGAAAAGCAGGTGCCCCGCGCATTCTTGGTCTCCAAGTTTCGCTTTTCTCCCCTTTAACTATGTATCTACAATCTCTCGAAATCTTTGGTTTCAAGTCTTTCGCGACAAAAACGATCTTGAACTTTCACCGCGGTGTGACGGCGATCGTCGGGCCGAACGGCTGCGGAAAATCCAACGTTCTGGACGCGTTACGGTGGGTTCTGGGCGAACAATCGGCGAAGGCTCTCCGCGGAGGAGAGATGGCGGATGTCATCTTTAGCGGAGCGGACTCGCGCGCCGCGCTGGGGATGGCAGAAGTCTCCCTGACGTTTTCTGAATGCGAGAAAGAACTAGGGGTGGAGTGGAGTGAGGTTCGGATCACAAGACGGGTATTCCGGGACGGCAACTCGGAGTATTTCCTGAACAAGACGCTCTGCCGTCTAAAAGACATTCAGCAGTTGTTCATGGATACGGGCATTGGCCGCAGCGCCTACTCGATCATGGAACAGGGGAAGATCGACCTGATCCTGAGTTCGCGTCCGGAGGATCGGCGGGCGATCTTTGAAGAAGCGGCTGGCATCACGAAGTTCAAGTCGCAACGCAAAGAAGCGCTGCGAAAGCTGGAATACACCGAAGCCAATCTTCTCCGCGTCACGGACATCATCAAGGAGGTGAAACGGCAGATTGGCTCGCTGCAGAGGCAGGCAGGAAAAGCGCGCCGCTACCAAGCCCTGCTGGCAGACCTGAAGACACTGGAGACCCATTTCGCAAGGCACCAGTATGATGGGCTTGAAAGCGCGCTGCAGGAGACCCGGTCCGAGATCGCGCGCATCCAGGCGGCGCAGGAGAGTTTCCAGGCTTCCATTGAGGAACAGGAGAGCGCCGCCTCGAGCGAGAGAGTCCGGATGGAGGAGACCGAGAGTGAACTGAACGCGGCCCGCCACATCGCGCAGGAGCTTAAGAGGCAAATCGCGCAGGCGGAAGACCGGGCGGCATTCGACAGGGAGCGGATCGAGGAATTTAACGGGCTCATTTCACGCTATAAAGCCGACGCGGCGGGAGCGGAGGAGAAGCTCGGGATTCAGCAGACGCAGATGGAGGATGCCGGCTCGGAATTACGGGGGATCACCGCGAGCCTGTCGTTCGAGCGCGAGCGACTCGACAACAAGAAATCGGCGGCAGCCGCGTTGGTGAAGCAGCGCGCCGAGGCGGAGAGCGCCCTCCACGCGCTGGTGAAGGCTGTGGCTTCCAGCGAAAACGCGATTAGCTCGCTGGGCGGTGAACTGCAGTCTGCAATAGGCGTCCGGGATGGCAGCGAGACGCAGCTTGGCATCCTGGAGCGCGAGGCGGCGCAGACAGCCTCCGCGCTCGCGCATCTCCAGGAACAGCAGCGAGACACTGCTTTGCAAATCGAACAGAGCCTGTCGGCGGCGGAGCAATGCGAGCATCGTGTCCGGGAAGCTGAGTCGCGCGCTCGGACGGCTCAGGAAGCCCTCGCCGCCTGTGACAGGCAGCTCGCGTTGGAACAGCGCCGCCTCTCAGAAAAGGAGTCGAAACTTGAGGTGTTGAAGCAACTCAACGAAGAGGGCGAAGGCTTCACCGGCGGCACGCAGGCTGTGTTGAAGGGTCTGGACAACCCCTCGTTCTTCAAGCCCGCGATCTCGGGCGCGCTTGCTTCCCACATCCAGGTGGCGGTTGATTTCATCCCCGCCATCGAAGCCGCGCTCGGTCTGAACCTGCAGGCAATCGTGATGAAGGACACGCTGGTTGGCGAGTCCATCATCAAGACCCTCGCCGCTAAAAAGCTTGGGAGAGCTTCTCTGGCGCTGCGCGAATTCATCCCAAATGTCGCGCCCGAGGCGTCTTTGCTCCCGGAAGGCGCGATCTCCTGGGCGGCTGACAAAGTGGACTGCGGACCTGATCTCGCGCCGTTGCTTGCGACACTCCTCCACAGGACGGCGATAGTCGGCGATCTTGAGAAAGGACTGGAGTTGAAGCGCATACATGCCGGAGTGACGTTTGTCACGCTTGCTGGAGAGATCATCCTTCCGGCGGGGATCGTTCTGGGGGGCCAGGCGGGAGAAGTCGTGAGCTCAGTGCTGCAAAGAAACGCTCAAATTGGCGACTTGGAGAAAGATGTCGCCTCCATCGAGGCCACTCTGCGGGATCAGTCTTCAGATAGAGAGCGTTTGGTGGGAAGTCTCGCTGCGGCGCAGAGCGGCAGCGACGAAGCGCGCGAGGAAAATCAGCAAATCCGCCTCGCTGTCTCCAGCCTTCAGGGACAACTCGCATTCCTGGAACGGGAGTTGAAGGAGACGAACGCTCGCGCGGACAGTCTGCGATGGGAATGCGAATCCACGGACAAACGACGCGCCAGCGCGGTGGAGAAGCTCGCGAACATCGAGGAGCGTCTCGCCCGGGAACAAAGGGATTTGCTTGAGCGCCAGAGCGGGCAAGCCGAACTTCAGGAAAGACTGGTCACCTTGAGGCGCATGGAGTCGGAAGCGAATTCGGAGCTTAATGAACTCCGGATCAGTGTGGCAACGGAGCAGCAGCGTTATGACAGTTTGAACAGCCAGCTCCGGCCCATGGCAGCCCGATTAACAGAACTAAAAGACATTGTGGAACAGCGAAGCGCCGATGCGGAGGCTTACCGTCAGAAGATCAGCCTTCTGGAAGAGGAGACCGCCGCCGTCTTGGAACAGGCTGAACTCGACCAGGCGAAAGCCGTCGAAGCAGAAGCGCGCGTATCCGGGCTCCAGGAAGCGCGGGCCCGGACTTCGGAAGGTTTCGCCGCCATCGAAAACAGCCTGCGGGTGCTCCGGAGGCAATTGAGCGAGGGCCATGATCATCGCAGCCAGCAAGAAGTAAAGGCCACCCAGTGCCAGTTACGCATTGAAAACCTATGCGAACATGTCACCCGCCGTTATCAACTCGACCTGAAAGAGTTCCAGCCGGACTCCTACGCGCTGATCTGCGCGGTCCGCGAGCAGCAGAAGAGACCGCGCAAGACGGATGGAACGAGTGAGACGGACGAGTCTATGCAAGGGGACTCGACGGAAGTGTCGCAAGCAGTGGGAATCGAAAAGGAGCATATTGACTGGGCTCGTGTGGAAGAGATGGTCCGCGAGCTGGATCAACGGCTTGACGCCATGGGGCCGATCAATGTGGACGCAATCCAGGAATATGATGAGCTGGAGCAGCGCTACACTTTCCTGGAAAAGCAAAATAGCGATCTCACAGCGTCCAAGGCAGAACTGCTGGACGTGATCTCCAGGATAAATAGCACTACTCGCGAGTTATTTGCCGCCACGTTTGAGCAGATCCGCGTCAATTTTCAGGAGATGTTCACGGAGCTATTCGGCGGTGGCAAAGCGAATCTTGTGCTCGCTGATGAATCCGATCCTCTGGAGAGCGGCATCGAAATCGTGGCCAAGCCGCCAGGAAAGCAACTACAGGCGATCTCGCTGCTCTCTGGCGGGGAAAAGACGATGACGGCTGTGTCCCTTCTGTTCTCGATTTATATGGTGAAGCCTAGTCCCTTCTGCGTGCTGGATGAGATGGACGCCCCTCTGGACGAGTCGAACATCAACCGGTTCATCAAAATTCTGGATCGGTTCGTCTCCCAGAGTCAGTTCGTGGTCATCACCCATAACAAGCGCACGATTGCGAAGGCCGATGTGCTCTATGGCGTCACCATGGAGGAGCAGGGTGTCAGCAAGCTGGTAGGAGTGAAATTCTCCAGACGCGAAGATTCTCAGGCAGGCGCCGATCTCATGGGAACTTCCAACCCCTCCCCTGTGCCCAGCGTTGCCGAAAGTTTTGGCAAAACCGGTGAACTGCTGAGCGAGACAGCAAACGCGGGGTAGTCCTCGCGCTCACCAGCGGGCAATCCCGCTGCTCCCGTTCTGTATGCGGGTCGCGCTTTCGGGCGATTCTCTTTTGCGCGGAAGAAACTCCTGCTGCATGCTGCGGCCCATGCCCCGGATGAAGAGGTTCCTTTTGCGCGTTGCGCTCCTTGCCTGCATGCGCGGAGGGATCGCTGCCGGACAGGAGAGCAGCACCCCCCCTGCTCCCGGCTATTCTTCCACGCAAGGCCCCCTGGACACTGGAGCGGGAGCTGCGGTTAATGCGCCTCCCGAGCATCAGAATTGGCTCCTTCATGCTCAAGGCACAGAGGTCTTGCAAGGCCAGCCAGGATTTCATTCTCCCTATAGTGGACCCCAGAGCTTCCCTGCTGGAGATCACATTCGCCAAACAAGTTCCGTGGACATCTTCCTCGGATTTCGCCCTTGGCAAAGCGCTGAGATCTACGTCGATCCACAGTATTACCAAGGTTACGGCTTTGGGAACGTGAGGGGCGTCGCGGCGTTCCCTAACGGAGAGGCCTATCAAGCGGGAACTGCCGTGGGCAATTCGTTCTTCGCTCATCTTTATTTCAAACAGACATTTGGATTTGGAGGCGAACAGGAGCTCATTACGGGAGGACCTCTGCAACTTGCCGGCAAGCAGGATATCTCCCGCCTCACCATCACCGCTGGCCGGCTCCAGGTGGGCGACCAGTTTGACGCCAACGCCTACGCGCACGATCCCACCACTCAATTCCTCAATTGGGCGCTGATCGATAATCCAGCGTTTGATTATGCCGCCGACCTCCTCGGGACGATTGAAGGGGTCACCTTGGAATATAATCAAAAGCAGTACGCCCTGAGATACGGCGCATTCGATGTGCCTCGCAATTCCACCGGCGACCGCGACTTTCACTTGAGCGAAGCCTGGCAACAGGTCGCAGAATTTGAGGAGCGTTTCACATTCTTCGGGCATCCCGGCAAGGCGCGTCTCCTAGGCTGGGTCGAGAGGGCCAAGTCGGGCAGTTACGAAGAGACGACGGCCAATCCATCGCTCATGGGCGATATTAGCGCGACCCGTCGCTACCGTTGCCAGTATGGATTAGGCCTCAACATAGAGCAGGAACTCGCCTCAGGCGTCGGAGCTTTCCTGCGGCTCGGATATCGCGATGGGCACAGCGAGGCGCGGCAATTCACTGACGTCGATCGCCATTTTTCCGCTGGCATCTCCGCCAGCGGTGAACGCTGGAACAGAAAAGATGATACCCTCGCCATCGCGTGCGTAGTAGATGGCTTGGGCCAGCCGTTGCGGGACTACCTCGCGGCAGGCGGATTGGGGAACGTGGTCGGAGATGGAAAGCTGCCTCACTACGATCCTGAATGCGCGCTGGAAACTTATTACGACTGGCTGGTCGCTAAAGGCGCTCATCTCGCCGTGGACTACCAGCTTATCGCCAATCCCGGGTATAATTCGGATCGAGGGCCCATCAGCGTTTTCTCGGCCCGCATTCACCTGGCTTTTTGATGCGATATAGCGGTTCGCGAGCGCCCATCTAGGCGCTCTCCTTACCCTGACTGCCGCGCCTCCTCGAAAAACGCCTTAACCTAGCCTGTCAACTCGTTGAGATGCGGTCGCAGCCGCGTTGATCAGAACCGCGCAGTCGGCATCCACTTCCGCTCGCAGCGTGGCGAGTCCTATGGAATCCACCGCTCTCCTTCCCTTTCGATTTTGTCTCTTAGCCGCGTCTCCCCCAGCAGCATAACATCGACACGACGCCGCATGCGTTCTTCAAGTTCTGCTTGCGCCCTATAGATCGACATCCGGCGCGGCTCAGCTTCGAAAGCTATGTCTACATCAGATTGCGCATGGAATCGATGGGGCTTCAAAATAGACCCAAACACATGCACCGGCTCACCGGGAACCACTTCCGCAAGCACTTTCCTTAGCTTGTCGAGCACGGCCTGACGCAGCAATTCGCGCTGCTTTAAGCGCTCCTCTTCACGTTCGGCCAGCAGGTTCGCCATCACGATAGGATAGCACGTTAGCCGGGCAACCTACCTCAATAAAAACGCTGTTCCCTTCTCCGTGGAATAAGAACCTCCAATCTCACATGCGCCACTCCCGCGTCGATGATCCCGATGTCGCGCGCTCCTGTCTTGCTGAGGTCTATGATGCGGCCGGACGCGAATGGCCCTCGATCCGTGATCCGAGCGATGGTGGAACGCCCGTTTCGGACATTTGTCACGCGGACAAACGTCCCAAAAGGAAGGCTTTTGTGGGCGGCGGTCATCTCATACTGGTGAAACCGCTCGCCGCTCGCGGTCTGTTCACCGACGCCAAGCCAGTTGGCGTGATACCAGGAAGCCACGCCGTATTCGACTCCCGCCGGTTCCGGCTCGAACATAGAGTCGGTATAGCGAATGGACGGCCCCGAAGCGCAGCCCGCCATGAGGAGCACGGCAACGGCGAACAGCGACCAGGCGCGAGCAGCTCGGGTCGAAACAAACGCTTTCATCGGCGGAAGAAGCTCCGTAGTGTCCTGAATCTCATCCGACTTTCGATGAATACAGATGCAACAATTTCGCGGCGTGAAAGTCAAAGATTTTCGGTCCGGCGCTGCCAAAGTCGAGAGGCGGATGTGCCTGAACTAAATCCCGATACCGTCAGGATTGGCACCTGCGCGTGGAGCTTCGAGGACTGGCGCGGGCTTTTTTACCCGGAGAAGCTGTCACAGGCTGATCGCTTGGGCTTCTACGCGCGTTTCTTTTCAACCGTGGAAGCCGACTCCACATTTTACCGGGTGCCTGAGCCGCATGTCGCTGGCCGCTGGCTGGACGATACGCCCCCGTCTTTTCGATTTGCATGCAAGATGCCGCGCGCCATCACCCACGAGCGTCACCTCGGGAACTGCGAAGCTGAACTGGACGAATTCCATGCGGGGATTGCTCCCCTCCGCGCCAAGCTGGGCTGCATCCTCATACAACTGCCAGCAAGTTTCACCCTCCAGCAGTGTGAGCAGAACCTCCGCCGATTTGTTCCGACCCTTTCGGAAGAGTTCCGATACGCAATCGAGTTTCGAAGCGCGGACTGGCATACTCCGCGCATCATCCATCTGCTGGAAAAGCATCGGGTTTGCTGGGCGTGGAGCGATCTCACCGCGGTCCAGGAGCAGACGCGAGCAGCCTACGAATTCCTACCGCAGACGACAGATTTCCTGTATCTGCGCCTGATGGGGGACGCGCGCACCAAGTATGCGGCGGACGGGACGCGCGTCCACAGGTATGGCAGCCTGCTTTGGCCTCGGGAATCATCACTGGAGAGCTGGGCTTTGAAGATCAAAAAGCATGTGACGGAAGCGGCTCCCATCTACATCTTTCTGAACAATCACTTTGAAGGCTTCTCGCCTCTCAGCGCGCAACGCCTCGCCAGCCACCTCGGCATGGATCTTCCCCTCCCTGATCTGGATCAGATGGACCAGGCGGATCCGGATCAACTCCAGCTCCTGTAGCCGCGCCATGTCTCCCGGCAACGAGTCCCCCGAGAAAAGCGAACTCGAGGAGGCGGAGCGTGAGGCTCGCCGCCTCAGCGAGCAGGTATCTTCTCTATCTCACAGTCTTCGCGATCAGTGGAAAGCGCTGCGGAAGCTGCTCTCGCTTATGGGAGACCTGGAAGATGCAATTCAGCGGCTTTATCAGTCCCGCCGCTGGCGCTACTCCAATCCGCTTGCTCTGATCGATCCTAAAAACACCGCCGGCGCAGGATACAAACACATCGACAAGATCCTGGAGTCATACCGAAAATGGGAATTCAGCAACCGGCAGATCATCGAAGCGCTCGCGAGGAGCGCCGATGAATCGAGCCCGGGATCGCCCATCGCGGAGCGGCGGGGGGTGAGGTCAAATTTTCGTGAGCTATCCTCCTCCGCAGGGAAGAGCGGGAGCAGCCTTTATGAAGCATGGCTTGAGAAAAATAGCATGACGCCATACCTGCGCGAAGCGCTCGCGAGGACAGCGGCGGCCTTTCCTTACCAACCCTGCATTAGCATAGTGATGCCCGTTTACAATGTCGCCACGAAGTGGTTAAAGGCAGCGGTCGACTCCATTCGGGGCCAGATTTATACAAACTGGGAGCTTTGCATCGCGGACGATGCTTCAACTGACGCCGAGTTGCTTGCCTATCTCAGCGCGCTGAGCGCCGATGGGCGCGTCCAGCTTGAGATGAGGAAAGAGAACGGCCACATCTGCGCCGCGACCAATTCGGCCGCCTCGCTCGCGAGGGGCGAGTTCCTTGTATTCATGGATAATGATGACACCCTCGCTCCTGAGGCTCTTTTTGAAATTGCCGCCGCCCTGCAAAAACAGCCCGATATAGATCTCCTCTACACCGACGAGGACAAGATCGGTGAAGATGGAAGGCGGTACGATCCGCATTTCAAGCCAGACTGGTCCCCTGAACTGTTGCTCTCTTACAATTACGTAAACCATCTTTGCTGCATTCGACGCGCCCTATTCGAAAAGATTGGCGGACTTCGTTTGGGTTACGAGGGCGCTCAGGATCAGGATCTCCTCTTGCGAGCCGCTCCCCTAGCCCGTCGGATCCATCACATCCCGAAGGTTCTGTATCATTGGCGATCACTGCCCGGCTCCACGGCCTCATCCGCGGACAGCAAACGCTTCATGCATGGCGCAAGCACCAAGGCTGTCGAAAACTACCTGGAGGCAATAGGCAGCCCGGGCAGACCCTACACTCCAAAATTTGCCCGCAAGCTTGGCGTCCCGATAAACCTCCTGGACTGGCCCGATAATGGACCCTCCATCTCCATCATCATCCCGACGCGCAACCACGCGGATCTTCTGGAGAGATGCATCGACTCGATCATCAAGAAAACCACCTACCAGAACTTCAGCATCACCGTGGTGGACAACGAAAGCGATGAACCAGTAACCGCTGCTTACCTGAAGAGCCTGGCGAGGCAGAATGTCAAAATTGTGGAAATCGGGAATGACGGCAAGCCGTTCTCGTTTGCGCGCATAAACAACCTTGCGGTGAAGCAGGACAATTCCGACTTGATCCTGTTTCTTAACAACGACACTGAAGTCCTTGAGCCGAGGTGGCTGTCGAGGATGGCGGGCTATCTTAGTCTCCCTGGAGTGGGCGCCACTGGCGCCCGCCTGCTCTACCCCGGGGGCAAGCTTCAGCACGGTGGAGTGACACTCTGGATGCTGAATGGCATCGCGCCCGACCATTCCTTCCTGAACCAACCGGCGGACGCGGCAAGCTACTTTTTCCAGGCGGAAGTCGCGCGGCCTTGCATGGCTGTGACAGGCGCGTGCATGCTCACGAGGCGCGCCCAATTTCTGGAGTTGGGTGGCTTCGATGAAGCGCGTTACCCAGTGACAATGAACGACGTAGACTATTGCATGCGCCTGAGCTAGGCGGGATATCGCTCCGTCTATGTAGGAGGAGCCGAGCTTCTCCACCACGAGTCGAAGAGCCGCAGCCGGTATGACGATCCTGGAGAGCTCGCCCGATTTCGCGCGCAGTATCGCGCGACCCGCGACATTTACTACAATCCCAACCTTTCACAGACGTCCAACTACTGCATTGATCCCTGCGCGTCGGGCAAAGCTGCCATTGACTCAGCGCGCTCGCTGCGCGTGCTGTGCCACACACACAATCTCAACGCGGGAGAAGGAGCAACCAAGGCTCTCTATGACGTAGCAGCCGGGTTGAAGAACTCGCTGCAAGCGCGCCTCTCGGTGGTGTCTCCCTCTTCCGGCCCCGTGGAAGATAGTTATGCTCAACAAGACATCAGCGTTCGCGTGGAACCTCTCGACCTGAAGGATGCGACAAACGTGATGAAGGGGTGGGCTTCTGAATATCACTACGAATCGACTCTCGCGCGGGCCCGGGCAATACTCCGGGAGGAGCAACCGGATGTCGCCATCGCCAACACCCTGTTCTCTTTTTATACTGTGGAGGCGGCCGCCGCGGAAGCGGTGCCCTGCATCTGGATCATCCACGAGAGTTTCACCCCAGAGCAGATGCGTTCGCATTTCAACGGATTCACTCTGGCCAGGTGTGAAAGAGCTTTCAGCCAGGCGCGATACGTGGTGTTTGTCTCGGAGCAGACACGTCAGCTTTTCCGTCGTTACGATCTCACCAGCAACACGCTCGTGATCCCCAATGGGCTTGATCCCATCAAGATCGACGAATACGCGCGGAGCACATCGCCCGCTGGCGCGCGCCTCGTGATCGGCGCTCCCCCCGGCAAGACGATCATAACGATGGTCGGCACGATCTGCGATAGAAAAGGGCAGAAAACCCTGGTGGAAGCAGCCGCCTTGCTCGCGGCGGAGAGAGATGACTTCTTCATCTATCTGGTAGGTCTGGACGAGTCTTTGCCCTATGCATTGGAAATCCAAAAATTAATCCGAGCCTCCGATGTTGCGGGTCACGTGAACCTTGTCGCCGCTACTCCGAATGTCTTTCCGTATTACCGGGCCGCGGACATCTTCGCTTTCACGTCGCGGATGGAGAGCTACAGCCTCGCAATACTGGAAGCCGAAGCCTTTGGGCTCCCGATTGTCACAACCAACTGCGCGGGAATCACGGAACAAGTGAGAGATCGCGTGAACGCTCTGCTATTTGGAATTGACGACGCGGAGATGCTCGCTGACCGGCTTCGCGCCCTTCTGGATGATCCCGTCAAACGCGCCGCGATGGCAAAAGACTCGCGGCAGGTTCTTGACTGCCTTGTGAATCATGAGGAGATGATCGAACGATATGGTGCCTTGGTGTCAGGATGCTGGATGCAGCGAGGTTACTGATTATGCGGCATCAACGGTCTGCCGCGGATCTCCGTCAAAATAAAACGAGCCAGCTTCTTTGCAGTCGGCCAAATCTTGAAATGGGTCTTGCCCGCGATGCGCGGGCTTTCCTGAACAGGAACCTCCATCCTTGATATCCTCAACCGGTACGCCCGAACAATCATCTCGAGGTCGATTGTGACGCCGACAGGATTAATATTCATCCGGCGAAAAGAGGAAAGGGTAAACCCCTTTACTCCGTGCAAGACATCCCGCACCCAGAGTCCGTCTCTGCACCACAGTCCGGCCACCAGCAGCGCGAGTGCCCTGATTCCCCACTTCCTAGGCTTCAGGAATTTGCAATCCTCTTCGTTCACTCCCCCGCGAATGTTTCGGCTCGCGATGACGAGCTCATACCCTTTGTGCAAGGATTTAACTATGTCGATCAGACTGCGGGGGGAAATAGTAGCCTTGGGAAAAAACACGACCAGCGCGTCGCCCGTGCATAAACTCACCGCGTGGTGATACGCCGCGTTAAGGCTTTTCCGAGGCTGCGCGTGGACGGCGATACCGCAGTTCTCAAGGAATGGGACAGTTCCGTCTGTGCTTCCTCCATCCACAGCAAATACCTCGTGAAAGTCGGAGGTCGGCAGATCAGGCACATCGATGGCGCACCCTTCGACCTCGTTCCACACAATCAGGCATAGGCTGATCTTCACGCGCGGAACGCTCCCTGAGTGAGCTTCCTAGCCAACGCCAGAGCTTCCGCCACCGCCACATCACTGTTCATATGCTCCCAAGTGCCCCAGCGGCCCAGCCCAATAATGTTCTTCCCCCTCGCCCACTCTACAATTCCATTCACGGCGGCCGGCTTTCCCAACGTATTCACCGGATACGCATATTTGTTGTGGTGTCGGAATCCTGTTTGTGGTTCAGAACGCGAGTCATTGGCTTCCGTCCAATAGCCAACCGCGCCAGCGCTAAAGTTTGAACGGGCCAGGATGCGGTGATATCCTATGTCTTCCCGAGGTTCGTAGATCCAATGGGCGTTTGTCTCCTGCGTCTCGTGATGGTAGTCCACGTCCACAGCGGTGTAGCGCAGTTCATCAATGAAACCTATCACTGACGGCGGGAGATTTCCGGCGAGTCGCGGCCAAATCGTCCAAGGTACGGAGCTTATAACCGTTTCTGCCTTCCAACAGTCGTTAACCACGAGCGAATCAATGTCGATGCTTGTAACAGGGCACCCCAAGATCAAGCTATCGCCAAGCGCCTTCCCCATTCGGCGCCAGACCTCCCCATACCCATGCGTTTTCGGGTAAAGGAATGTGCCGTGAGCGGGTAGAGCTCCAAAGGGCCGCGCTTCCAGGCAACTACGGAGCGTCTCCCGAAAGGAAACATTAGGAAGCTTGTAGAGCCAATATGTGCCCAGAGTTTCCAGGCTCATCGACCACATTTTGCGATTGTATGGCAACATATACTCCTCAGCGATGCGCTCGCCAAACTTCCACCTTACCCAGTCGGCGAACGACTCGGGCATTGTCTCGCCCCGGACCGCTCCTGCTTGCGCGATGGATTCAAGGTAATCCACCTGGTCTTCCTTGGTGAATTGCCAGAGATTTGCCTCCAGAGGGTGATCGATCTCCTGCTTCCGCAGCCTAATTTTTGCTACACGGCCGAAGGTATTCCATTCTTCAGCCGGCATGAAGCGGAATAAAAAATCCAATACTTCCCGACGGCGAACGTCGAGGAAGTGACCGCCCCCAATATCCAGAGGCGACCCGTCGATGACGGTTGAGCGGCAAAGACCGCCCGGTTCAGTCTCCGCCTCAATAACCACTACCTGCTCCAAAGGTATACCTGCAGCAATAAGCGCGTGCGCGACGGTCAATCCGCTTGGGCCGCCTCCTAAGATCAGGTATTGCGCCGGTTTCATCACAAGGTCACCACCGGATTCATCGAGGGATTGCTTACCTCGGTTCCGCGCCTAAACAGAACAAGCGCGCTAGCGAGCACCTGGTAGGCGTTTAATACCACGACCACACCAAACAAAGGCATTACCACAAAAAGATATCTGGGTTGATTTTGCCATGATGTCGCGTCGAGTAACGCAAAGAATGTCATCCACTGCGCGACGGCGAATGCAAGGAACGTTGTGGCGATCAAACCCGGCGATGGCTCCCTTTTGAGAGCAGCGACAGCGAATACGAGTGGTAAAAGCAAAAGCTCCCAGCCGGCAATCTTAATCACTCGCAGATATCGCCTTTCCCAGCCTGTCTGCGCATCCCACGTCCAGTTACTGACTCTGGAGGGGGAAGACAAAATGTCTGCGCAAAACGTGACCCTCTGGCTACCTGCAAAGCGGGGCGTAGGCTGTCCCACTTTTAACGCGCTCATCGGAATATCCACAAGCCCTGAGTCCTGAGTATTGATAACCACCTTGCAAGAGTTCCAGTCCTCCGGGTTTTGCACTGAGGTTCTGAGATCAAACCCGGCGAGTCCGCTTCGATCCACGTCTGGACGCGGAATATCCGGAAACGTCATCGCGATCATCGCGCCTTCGCGGGAAACAAGACTAACGGAAGTGACGCGCGAGCCGAGCTCCGTCACCCAACCGCGTATTTCGCCTTCCGGCAGCTCCAGTAGATCAGAGCGCCGGTTTGTCTCGCGATCAAATTCCTTCTCCAGACTTGCGGCTACGCGAGGATCCTGCATCGGCCGGACTGAAACGGCGGGCTCGAGCATGATGCGCATGGAAAAGTAGAGAGACCCGGGGAGCTTCCTTATCCAACGATTCCATGATGGATCCAGGAATGGGATCGGTACAGGTCGGGAGGAGAGCCGTCCCTCCTTCTGAGCCAGACGGAGCTGATCCGCGACTCTTTGAAAAAAACGGTTTTCTTCTGCTGGTGAATTACCGTGTCCCGCTGCGACCGCCGAATCATGCAGAGCCCAGTAGAACCACCCTGCGGCAATCTCCTGAGGCGCAAGTTGAAACATTCCGAGAGCATCCGTGAAAGGGCGTGAAATACCCGCCCAGCCCGCTCCCAAGCTTCCTTCCAAAAAAGGGCGCAGCTCCGAGAATGCCGGACTGACACTGTACGCGCGAAGACGGACCTCGACCGGGGCCGGAATGAAATCCAGGGGCTGCTTCGGCGGAATTGACTGGAGCTCGCGGTAAGCAGCCTTGTATCCAGGCGCGGTCTCGATCGTGGTGGCAAACAGGCCCCATCGCATATAATTCCCGGCCTTGATGGCCGTTGCCAATGACATCGAGGCGCACACGGGCAGCAGCACCCCCGTGAAAACTCGGCTGCAGAGAACTGCGGCGCCGTGACGCCAGTCAGCAGCGACAATGCACACGGCAAGGAACCCGAGGAGGCCAGCAACCAAGACTGCTTCGCTGCGAAGGTTCCATGCCATAGCCCACCAGACTGAAAGTGAGACCGCTGAACCTAAAGTCAGTCGCGCATTGCGTTTGGCCCACCAAGTCAACGAGGCAGCGACAGCGCCCATGATGATGGAGGGCATCAGAATCTCAGCACCGCAAATATTGGGTAGCTGAAACGACGCGGGGTGATACATCGCGGCCAGCCCGGCTATCGCCGCGATAACAGTGGGAACTCGCAGCCGCCAGAGCGCCACCGCAAGGAGAGAGGATGTAAGGCAGAAAAGCAGATCCGTGGCCACCCGCAGCGGCAGCCCGGTACAGCGGACGGCTTCGATAAAGAAAGGATAAACCGGGAGGTGCAAAAGGGTATCCCATTGGTAGCTGCCTTCCCAATACAGGCGGCGCGCGGCACGAACCTGCCATAAGCAATCGTGGGGCAGGTAGTAGGCCAGGATTTCCTCGTGCCCTACCAACACCATTTTCACGATGGTGAGCCCGATCAGCCAAATAACCAACCCCCGGGGCGGGCGGCCCTTTTCGGGCAAGGGCGCGCTGTTGCCCGAAGCAGAAAAACACAACGACGCGTATAATCTAGCGACGAGAGATCTGCCTGCGGAGTAGCCAGTAGTGGAAGAGGCAAAATCCGTTTCCGCAAGGGGCGCCATAAGAGGGCACACCGTAGAGAAGCGAACCCGCTTTGCAAATCAGATTCCAGAGTCACCCGGTGTGTATCTTATTGCTCTTCCAGAGGATTGGCCTTGATGTCTTGATTGTTTCAGTTAGGAAGCTTCCGATGTTGCGTCCCCTCCTCCCCCTCTTTTTTGCATGCGTGGCGTTGTGCATGGCTGGATGTAATAAGCCTCTCCAGGTCGCGGCTGCGCCTCAGGCTGATCGCGCGGCCGCAACTCCTGCAATCGCGGTCTTGAACCAAAAGGCCTTCGATGAGGGCGCTTCACAAACTCCCCCTGAAAGTCACGGAGTCCTCTTTGGGAAAGCGCTCAAGCTTGCTGGGGCTGGCTTGAGCAACAATGACGGTGGCTGCAGGCTGACGCTCTATTGGAATGGAGTCGCTGACCAGTCTCGGGGTTACGCCCTCTTTGTCCAGACGCTCAGCTCGGACGGGAAAATTCTGAGCCAAACCGATCATCCGATAGACGCTGAGGTCAGACCAGGAGCCTTCTGGCGCGACGCCTTCCAGGTCACCTCCGCTCAGATGGGAAGCGCGAAAGCGCTCGCAATCGGAGTCTACAAGCCGGGCGGGGAGGTACTCACCGCTGACAGAGGGAAGCGCGATTGGAACAATGCGCGACTTTGGCTCTCACTGCCAGAGAAGCGGTAGTTCCAGGCGGTCAAAATCGGAAGTAGATAAACGGGTTATACGTTCCGGCTGCCATTTGCATCGCGCAGAGCACCAGGAGCAACGCCAGCGCCATAACTCTTCCACCTGTGAGAAGCACCTCAGCAGCGAGCTTCCAATAGTTATGAAGCCTTTGGAGGCAATTTTCACACCAGCGGGATAAGGCAGGTAGAAGCGGCGTGGCGCCGATCACGGCTACGGTGAACGCTGCCACCAGCTTTGCGTTGAGATACAAAGACGGATGATACTCCAAGCCGCCGCCGTGGGAAAAGCCCGCCATCGCGGCGAGGAAGGCGCCAGCCTGAGACAAAGTCTCGGCTCGGAAAAGCACCCACCCCGTCAGAACGACCAACAGCGCGTAGGCATGTCGCATAGGACGCCATCCAGTGG
Organism: uncultured Verrucomicrobiae bacterium; assembly: GCA_963828525.1. Classification (GTDB taxonomy): domain Bacteria; phylum Verrucomicrobiota; class Verrucomicrobiia; order Chthoniobacterales; family Chthoniobacteraceae; genus CAWHEP01. Next base: position 162,691 of record CAWHEP010000004.1, on the reverse strand, counting down.
AGCGCCAGTTCGAAGAGTCGGGGCGCTCCATGGCAAGAAAGAATCCGTGAAACAGCCCCCAGACGATGAAATTCCAGCTCGCCCCATGCCAGAGACCGCACAGTAGAAAAACAGTCAGGAGATTCGCATGGATTCGCGCGCGAGAGCAGCGGTTGCCGCCCAAAGGGATGTACACATAGTCTCTGAACCAAGAGGAGAGAGAGATATGCCAGCGCCTCCAGAATTCCCGGATCGACTGCGAAATGTAGGGATATGCAAAGTTTTCCGGAAAAGTAAACCCGAACATACGGGCCAACCCGATCGCCATATCTGAATAGCCCGAGAAGTCGAAATAGATTTGCAGCGTATATCCAGCAACCGCCAGCCAAGCCAGTGGCTCCATACCTGTCCGCCAGCTTCAGGCGGATAACATATCTCGAGCACTTCAAGAACACGCAGTGGATCCCTTCTCGCGAAGCCGAGTTCGAGAAGGAGGTTCGCGCGATAGTCCTCAACCAGCATCCTGACATTCTTATCGATGAAATCGCAGAGCGCTATCTGGCGTACCCTCCCGCAGAGGCTGCGGTTCAAAGCTATCAAAAAGCAATTGCGCTGTCTCTAGAGCAGACACCAGAGCGGCAACAGCGCCTTCGGAGCTGCCACCGGTCTACGAAGGTTCCTTCGACATGCTTAACCACGATCAGATCGCGGGATGGGTCTGGAACGCGTCCGAACGCAATATACCTGTCAGTCTTGACGTCATGGACTCGGGGCGCGTCCTCGATGTCATCACAGCGAATGTCCTACGCTCTGATTTAGAAGCCGCCGGAAAAGGCAATGGAGCGCACGCTTTTGCGATCCCGTTGAACCCCAGGATCAAAGATGGACTGCCTCACTCGATCACTCTAGGCGTTTCTGGGAGTCAGTTCATACTTCCAGGCTCGCCGCGGACGATCACCGTTCCGCCGGGATCATAACCGCCAGAGGTCAGGCAACTACTTTGCGTCGCAAGTCACCGTCTGCGGCGACCCGTGTAATTCGACATCCTCGCCGGAAACCTTCACCTTCAGGGTATGGGCTTTGCCATCTTTCAGGCTCGCGGGTAGTGGAATCGAGAAGGCGTGGTTCCCGTCCCCTTTCCCGGCGTCCTTGAGGTCCTGCCGGAACTTATCCGCGGAGAAAGTGCCAATGACGGTCGTCCCTTCCACGATGTCGATCTTGACAGGAGTATTCGGCTTCGCAACGGCCCAGATCCAGCCTGCAACCTGCTCACAGTCCACCTTATCCAGCGAACTTTCATAAGCGCCTGCGTCCCCGGCCCTGCTTGTCGCGCCAGCGCCGAGAAACGTCGCGGTCATCCACAGCAGAGCAATCCGATTTCCGAACTTCATATCCCGCGGATAGTAGGACAAAGCGCATTCCTGTCAACGCGGGACATAACGCGGCAGAGCCTTGCCGCGTCAGGCCTTTGCCACCCCTTGAGTCAAATTTCACCATAACCGAAATTTTCCTCGCAGTTGCGGCAAGACTCGGCAGTATCGCTTGTCTCGTTAATGATCCAAAGAGATTACCTTATCGTCGGGGCAGGAGTTGGGGGCGCAAGCGTTTGCGAAACCATCCGCCATTATGACAAGCGCGGTTCCGTAATGCTCGTGGGAGCCGAGTCGGCGGCGCCCTACAAACGCCCCTCGCTGCTAAAGTCCTACCTCGTCCGAGAAGCCGTCGCTCCGGAGAGCATCGCTCACCATGACCCGAAGTGGTATGCCGCGCACAAGGTCGATTTGAGACTCGAGACAACGGTGACCGAGATCAATCTCGACCGTCATATAGCCGTGCTCGCAACTGGGCAGGCCGTCGAGTTTCGCAAGGCGTGCCTGGCAACTGGCAGCCGTCCGAAGCGCCCCCTGGTCGCAGGGGCAAATCTTGGAAACGTCATCTATATCCGCACGCTCCGCGATGTGATTGCGCTTCGCGAAATCTGCCAGGGGGAGAAAAGCATCGTCGTCATCGGCGGCGGCCACATCGCCGCGGAAACAGCGGCTCTCATAAAGCAGATGAAACTCGACGTGAAGTTGATGAGCAAGCACGCGTGTCTCTGGCGCAAACACCTCGACCCAGAGTCGGCGCGCTGGCTTACAGACTACTTTGCAAAAAAAGGTGTCGAAATGATGATGCAGGAGACCCTGAACGGCTTTGAGGGTAAAACGGTCCTCAAAAACATACAGACTAAGAGCGGAAACCGCTTTGCCGCTGGCATGGCGCTCGTTGCGATCGGCGGAGAGCCAAACCTCGATTTGGTGTCGGACACCCCTCTTTGCAGCCCTGGAGGCACCCCGGTAAATGAGTATCTCGAGACCGACGAGAAAGGGATTTACGCAGTTGGCGACATCGCCCTCTATCCGGATCGACTCTTCGGCGGCGCGCGGCGCGCAGAGCACTGGGAAAGCGCCTTGGAGCAGGGCAGGATCGCAGGGGCAAATATCACAGGTAAGAAGCGGCAGAAGTTTGAATACATTCCGCGGCACGCGAGCGTATTGTTCGATCTCCATTTTGACTTCATCGGGGATTTCACCGCTCCTCCCACCCGAGCGGAGATCGAAGGAGATCGTGGCAAAAAGAAGTTCATCGCTCGTTACTTTCGCGGAGATGACCTCAAGGGCATACTCCTGTGCAATCAGGAAGAGGCGCAGGCGCAGGCCTCCCGCAAAGTCCTGCTCGATTCGCTGAAGTAACACTGGCCGCGCGGAGCTCGCGCCACTCCGGAGAGCAGGCGCCCCCTTGCATTGGCGCTTCACCTGAACTAGGGAAGTTCCTCCTATGACAAAACGCACAGTCACGATGTATGACACCACCTTGCGCGATGGCACGCAGGGAGAAGGAATCTCCTTCAGCGTTCTGGATAAGATTCGTGTCGCCGAGAAGTTGGACGCATTCGGCATGCAATACATCGAGGGGGGCTGGCCGGGGTCAAATGAGAAGGACGTCGCTTTCTTCCGCGAGGCGCGGAACATCAAGTGGACAAACGCAAAGATCGCGGCGTTCGGAAGCACCCGCCGGGCAAACCTCCGGGTGGAGGAAGATCCCCAGGTCAAACTCCTGCTCGAGGCAGAAACGCCCGTTGTCACCCTGGTGGGCAAAAGCTCCCGCTTTCATGTCACGGAGGTTCTGAACGTCACCCCACAACAGAACCTGGAAATGATCGCTGACACGATCCGTTACTTCAAAGCGCATGGGCGGGAAGTCTTCTACGACGCCGAGCACTTCTTTGATGGATACAAGGATGACGCGGACTACACGCTGCAAGCCGCGCTTGCCGCGCGGGACGCTGGCGTGGATCTGGTCGTCCTGTGCGACACAAACGGTGGCACGATGCCAGACGAAGTAAGCGCGATCACTCGTGCCACCATCCAGAAGCTGGGGACGGCGGTGGGCATCCACACGCACAACGATTGCGGCGTGGGAGTGGCAAACGCCCTCGCGGCGGTCCTCGAAGGCGCGTCGCAGGTGCAGGGCACCATCAATGGCTACGGCGAGCGCGTCGGGAATTGCAACCTCATCACCGTCATACCGAATCTGCAGGCAAAGCTCGGGATGCAGGCTGTTCCAGACCTCACGAAGTTGCGCGACCTCTCGCTGTTCGTGGATGAGCTGGCAAACATCGCTCACGACAAACGCGCTCCATTTGTCGGCGTCTCCGCTTTCGCGCATAAAGGCGGCATCCATGTGAACGCAGTGCAAAAGGTGGCGCGTTCCTATGAACACATTGACCCAGCCGCAGTTGGCAATGACCAGCACATTCTGGTATCCGAGCTGTCTGGGCAGAGCAATGTTCTGCTAAAGGCGCGGGAACTCGGCTTCGCGCTCGAGAAGGGCAGCCCCGAGGTGGCAAAAATCCTCGCCACGGTGAAGCGGATGGAAAATGAGGGATACGAGTTCGAGGCGGCGGAAGCGTCCTTCCATCTTCTGATTCGGAGAATACTGGGCCAGCATCGGCCATCCTTTGAGTTGGAGGAGTATCATTGCATGTTCCAGCGCCCCGGGTCGGGAGAACCTCATAGTTGCGAGGCCACGGTGAAGCTGCGCGTGGATGGGGTGGATGAATACACAGTCGCGGAAGGCGATGGCCCAGTGAACGCCCTGGATGGAGCATTGCGAAAAGCGCTTCTCCCGTTTTTTCCTCAGATCGAGGAGATCGAGTTGCAGGACTACAAGGTGCGGATTCTGGCTAGCCAAAAGGGGACTTCGGCAGGCACTCGCGTGCTCATCGTATCAACAGACGGTCACACCAGCTGGGGTACGGTGGGTGTCTCAAACAATATCATCGAGGCCAGTTGGCTGGCCCTCGTGGATAGCCTCGAATATAAGCTTATGCAGAGTCCCGCGCCAACCGCGCCGATCCTTTAGAATCCACGAAAGTGGAGGAAGAGAACGACGCCTGAAGCCACGATGCAGTAATAACCAAAAAGCTGCCATCGACCACCTTCAAGGAAGCGAGAAAGAAGCCGCAGCGCGAGCAGTCCCGCAACGAAGCTAAATACCATTCCGACCAAACCGGGCTTCACGAGATCCAATACGCCAGACGCGCCACCAGCGGTGGCCTTGCGCAGTCTCATGGCTTCGGCGCCTATCACGAGCGGCGTCAACACGACAGCGAGGGCGAAGCTGAACTCTTCCAGTTTCTGCTTGGGCGAACCGAGAAGAAGACCCGTGGAAATGGTGGCGCCGGAGCGTGAAAAGCCTCTAAACGGAAGGCATAGACCCTGCACGGCGCCGATCCAGCACGACTCGCGCAATCCCAACTCCGCGCCACGCGAGCCTCGTCGTTCTGCCGCGCCGGCCATCAGAATGAGGATGCCCACCGCAAAGAGCGCCACACCCACCAAAAGCAAATTGGAGAAAAGACTTTCGATTTCAGCATGCGGAACCCCCTTCATGCCCACCTTCTCGATAGCCTCCTTTGCGATCCCGCCTACCATCACGGTGATCACTGTAGCGGCCGCCACCAGTTTCAACGTCTCCTGGAATGCCGCGGCTGAAGAGAAATAATGGGCTCGCCACGCCTTCCAAAAATAAACGATCACGGCAAACATTGTCCCGGTATGCAAGAGCACCAGAAGAAAAGTCATCGCCGGAGTCGAGGGGTCCAATCCCATCAGCTTTTCCGCCACAATGACATGAGCGGAACTTGAAACCGGGAGCAGTTCGCAAGCGCCCTGCACTATCGCCAGGATAAGTATCTGGATGAAGAAATTCATAAATAGAAGTTTTCGTTAACGCGGGATTCCGGCGCGGAAGTTGCGCCAGCATGAGCGTTTAGTTCAGATTAAATGGTCAGATGGCGCTATCGCCCCGCTCTTCAGTGCGGATGCGTATGGCTTCGTCGATGGGAAGAACGAAAACCTTCCCATCGCCGATCTTGCCGGTCTTAGCCGCCTGTACGATCACATCCACGGCCTTCTGCACCCGCTCTTCGCTAAGCACAATTTCAAATTTCACTTTCGGCAGGAAATCGACGGTGTACTCACTCCCGCGATAGATTTCCGTGTGGCCTTTTTGACGACCGAATCCCTTAACTTCGCTGACAGTCATGCCCTCAATCCCAATCTCCGAAAGGGCTTCTTTCACGTCTTCCATTTTGAAGGGCTTAATGATCGCCTCTATTTTCTTCATAATTTCTGCTTCTGCATAAGCGCACCCGCGCGCCTTGGCAAGTCTCCTCCTCTCATTTCTCCTTTGAAAGGCATTGTTCCAGAACGCGATTTCTGTATCACTGTGTCGCGTGCCAGCCATTGCCAGTTGGATTCGGGAGAAGGATCAGGACTGGTTCCAGAGTTTCCTCGCGCCGCACCCCGCTCTAAAAATCGCAAACGCCCGCGTCGAAGCCATCGATCTAATCGAGGCCGACGCGCTTCTCCTCACGGGCGGGCCGGATATCTCCGCGGAATTCCTGGGGCAGCCGGTGCCGGACCCCACTGTCATCCACGAGCCGGACCCGGAGCGCGACCGATGGGAATTCGCCGCGGCGCGGAATGCAATCGAATCAGGGAAGCCGATCTTTGCCGTATGCAAAGGCTTTCAAGTATTGAATGTCGCCCTGGGAGGATCGCTTTTACTCGACATCCCGAACCACGCCTTGCCCGAGCAGCGTCTCTCGAACATCCAGCCTCTCCGCTACGCTGCGTCAACCGGCCACCGTATTCCCCTTGTAAATAGCTCTCATCACCAAGCCCTCGACAGAGTAGCGCCAGAGTTGGGGATCGAGGCGTGGTGCGCGGAAGACGACATCATCGAACAGGCTCGGCACCGATCGCATCCTTTCTGTCTCGGGGTGCAGTTTCACCCAGAGCGAGACCCAATTTACAAACCCCTCTTCGAACAATTTTTCCACGCGATACTTAATAGCGCCCCCTCGTAGTAACGTCGGTCTTCCCAATACCCCCCCAGAATGAATCCCCTCCTTTTCCTAGTCATCGCCGTCCTCGCGTTCGCGCCGCTCCATGCCGAGGAGCAACAAAAGCGGGCGGGTAAACCGGCCGATCTGGTCCACGACAAGAACCTTTACGTGGTGGGTTATGCGCATCTCGACACTCAGTGGAACTGGACATACGTGGAAACAATCCAGAATGACCTCTGGAACACGATGGAGCAGAACTTTCTGCTCTTCGCAAAATACCCGAACTACACCTTCAACTTCACAGGGTCGCGGCGGTATGAGCTGATGAAGGAATACTACCCGCAGGAGTATGAGAAGGTTAAGAAGTATGTGGCCGAGGGACGATGGATTCCGGCGGGGTCGTCGGTGGATGAAAACGACACGAACATTCCATCTCTGGAATCCATTACACGTCATCTCCTTTACGGAAACCACTTCTTCCAGCGTGAATTCGGGAAATATAGCCAGGATTATCTGCTGCCGGATTGCTTTGGCTTTCCCGCGTCGTTACCAACCGTTCTCGCCCATGGAGGCGTGAAGTTTTTTTCGACGGCGAAGCTTAGCTGGGGCTCAGCGGTTGGCATTCCCTTCAACATCGGCCTTTGGATCGGCCCTGATGGCTCATCCGTCCTCGCAGGGTTGAATCCCGGACCTTATGGCGATCAAGTCGCTGAAGACCTTAGTCAGAGTGAGATGTGGCAGCACCGGATCGAGGCTGACGGCGCCAAGTCTGGAGTGTTTGCAGACTACAAGTATTTCGGCATCGGCGATCAAGGGGGGTCGCCACGGGAAGCTTCCGTGAAGTGGGTGGAGAAGGCCGTAACCGGAAGCGGCCCACTGCGGGTGATTGAAGGGAGCTCCGACCAGCTTTCGCGAGACATTACGCCCGCGCAGATGGCGCGGCTTCCCACATACAAGGGAGATATGCTCCTGGTAAACCATTCGGCGGGATCAATATCTTCCGAGGCCTATATGAAGCGATGGAATCGCAAAAATGAACAACTCGCCGCCGCCGCCGAAGGGGCGGCAACCATGGCCGCGTGGTTGGGCGCTTTTGCCTACCCATACGATCCGCTCTACCGGGGCTGGGATCTCGTTCTCGGCTCTCAAATGCACGACATCATGCCGGGCACCAGCGTCCCAAAAGCCTACGAATATTCATGGAACGATGAAGTTCTGGCTTTAAATCAGTTTGCTTCCGTCACCGAACACGCCAGCGCGGCGGTTATTTCGAACCTCGATACAAGCGCTAAAGGAACCCCGGTCGCTGTGTACAACGCGCTGGCTTTCGAGCGCGAAGATCCTGTTGAGGCCACGATACCATACGCTGGCAGCGGAGCAGTCGACTTCACCGCCTTCGATCGTGAAGGAAACGCGGTCCCGACGCAAATCCTTGAGCGTAACGGATCCGGGGTCCGTGTCCTTTTCCTGGCGAAGGCTCCCTCTTTCGGATACGCGATCTATGACCTGCGACCATCGACGGGCGCAACGCCTCAAGGCGCCTTGAGCGTCACTTCCAATTCGCTGGAGAATGCCCGCTACCGTGTAAGCCTTAATGCGGCGGGCGACATCGCGTCTGTTTACGACAAAGCGCTGAAGCGCGAAATGCTGTCCGCTCCATCTCGACTCTCATTCCATACTGAAAATTCCTTTGCTTACCCCGCGTGGGAGATGAACTGGGCTGACCGGCAAAAACCCGCGCGTGGCTATGTCAGCGGACCCGCGAAATTTCGCATCGCGGAGAATGGCCCCGCCCGCGTGGCGCTGGAAGTGGAACGGGTCACGGAAAACTCCACGATTACTCAGATCGTCCGGTTGGCGGCAGGCAGCGCGGGAGACCGTGTCGAGATTCTGGATCATATCGACTGGCGCTCTTTCGCCGCGACACTCAAGGCGGACTTCCCCCTCGCAGCCTCAAACCCGGAGGCTGCTTTTGACGACAAGGTCGGATTCGTGCAGCGCGGAAACGACAGCTCAAAATGCTTCGAATTTCCTCAGCAGCAATGGATGGACCTCACGGACAGCGGCGGCGGATTTGGTGTTTCCATACTCAACGATTCCAAATACGGGTGCGACAAGCCCGATGATCGAACCTTGCGCCTCACCTTGATTTTTACTCCAGGGGTAAAGAATCGTTGGGCGATCCAGGGAACGCAGGATCAAGGTCGCCATGAGATTCTTTACGCTCTCGCGGCGCACCAAGGAGGGTGGATGCAAGGGCGCGCGCCATCACAGGCGGCCCGCTTAAATCAACCACTACGGACATTTCTTCCCGACCAGCACCCCGGGCGACTGGGAAAAGAGTTCTCGATGCTTTCTGTCAACAGCGACCAAGTCCAGATCATGGCTGTCAAGCAGGCAGAGGACTCGCATGAGATCGTAGTCCGAGTGAAAGAACTTGCCGGCAAACCGGCAACCAACCTGCGGCTCCGGTTCGCCACGCCCATCACTTCTGCGCGTGAGATTGACGCCCAAGAACATCCCATAGGCAGCGCTACTGTCGCCAGTGACGGCACCCTTGCTTTTGACATCAGAGGCTTCGCTTTGCGGGCATTCGCGATTACCCTTCCGCCTCCCTCCGCTGCCACCCCGACCATTACGAGCCAGGTTGTGCCTTTGGCTTACGATATCGACGTAGTCAGCTCGCGAGGGAAAAAAACGGATGGCGCGATGAATGCGGATGGGGATGCCTACCCTGCGGAGATGTTTCCAGCGCAGGTGGTTCGCGAAGGAGTGATTTTTCATTTGGGATCGTCTTCCGACGGCGCGAAGAACGCGGTGATCGCCCACGGTCAGAGCCTTGGATTGCCCGGGGGTCAATTCAATCGCGTACACCTGCTCGCGGCCGCCGACGGCGACGAGATTGCCAGGATCAAGATCGGCGAGGCAGAGCAGCCATTCATCGTGCCAAACTGGACGGGGTATATCGGCCAATGGGATAACCGCCTCTGGGATCCTTCAAATTTTGCGGGCATAGTACCCAAAGGTCTCCCGATCGGACTTGCCGCGGGCTTTATCAAGCGAGCGCCGGTTGCGTGGTTTGCCACCCACCACAACTCAACACAGGGAGACGCCTACTACAAATACTCCTACCTGTTTCAGTTTACTTACGACCTGTCGAGCGGCGCTCGGACGATCGCGCTGCCTAACAACCCGAAAATCCGCGTGTTTGCGGTGAGCGTCAGCAACGAACCCCCGGCAACTCCGCCCGCCGCGCCTCTCTATGACACGTTAGAAGATCGCGCGACGAACGGATCTCCCATCATCCTGCAGGACCATCTTACCTTCTCCGATGCCACAAAGATCAGCCTGCTGCCATCCCTTTACCATCAGCCAGATGACCTTCATTACACGCTGGACGGCAGCGACCCGACGGCGGCTTCGCCAACATATTCCGGGCCTTTCTATGCCTGGTCTACCGCAAACGTTGCTACCCGGCAGATCACCGCGGCGGGAGCTGCTGGCCCGATCACTCGTGGCGTAGTTAACATCCATGACACCACTCCGCCGACACTGATTAGCTGCCAGACGGACAAGGGGAATAACCTCACCCTTGTTTTCTCCGAGCCTCTCCAGGCCAGCGCGAGTCGCGATTCGGCAAATTACGTGGTCCAGCCGCAGGTAGCCGTAGATAAGATCACGCCCTCCCCTGACGCCTGCGGCGTTACGCTGAAATTCGGCGGTCCGCTCAGGCCCGGGGTCAGCTACAACGTTTCTCTCCGTGGAATCAAAGACGCTTCGCCGGCCGGCAACTTGATTCAGCCCCTTACCGTGTCTTTCAACGCCGGCAACATTGCCTACGTCTTGAATTCGGCGGCCTTGCCCGCCGGAGCCGTCACTGTGCCCGCCCCTGGGCTGCCAGTCCTTGCGCGGGATGCCTGGACTATAAACCTGCTCGTGAAGACCGATGCCAAGCCTCAACATCGTGTCGTGCTCGCTGGGTTCGGCGCCCCGAAAGAAGAGAAGGGCAAGGGCGCGGCAGTCCGTTACCTGGCTGTCTTCCCCTCCGGCATCGAATTTTGGTCAGGAGGCAAGAACCTCAAAACGAACTCGCCCATCGATACCGGCCGCTGGCAGATGCTCACGGCTACCTATGACGGAGAGAATTTAACCATCTACAAGGATGCTTCTCCGATTGGCAAGGAGAAGACGGGTTTTGCGAAGGACGCCGAAGCAGTCGCAAGCGTTGGCGCGATGGACCCGTGGGATCATCAGCACGCGTTCGCGGGAAGCGTCAAAGATTTCACGATTCGCCGCGGAGCACTGAGCGGCGGAGAGATCAAGCAACTGCTTAAAGAGACGGAGTCCTTAAAGTAGAGGCTCGTCAACATGGCCGAAGGCAAGCAGCAACAAAAGAATGCTTGGGCTGCGGTTCTGCGACTCGCCAGCTTCAACATCCAAGAAGATGCTTGACGTTTGACAAGAAATAGAAATAAACAAAGCCCGTCCACTCTCGATGTGCCTGCAAGACCGTTGAGGGTGATCCGAACCGATAGAAAAAATTGCCCTCCCCCATCGAACAAAACAAAGTGAAAAAAGTTCTGGCAGGCGCTCTCGTTTTTTGCGCTTTCCATCTGGCTTGGCAGACTGCTTCGGCCAACCAGCCCAGCGGCGGTGACAGCTCTGGAACAAACCGGAACGATCTGCGCAGCTTAATGGAACTGGCGCAAGCTTCCCCCGCGCCAGCGAAGGGAGGCGACGACTTGCTCTTGGACGAGAAGCCAGCCCCCGCCGCAAAACCTCCCGCGGGCGCGGCACCGGCTTCTCCGGCCAAAGGAGGCGACGATTTATTGATTGATGATAAGACACCGCCCGCCGGGGGCGCGAGCATGCCCGCCAAGAAACCGGCGGAAGATGATCTCCTGCTGCCATCCACCCCGAGCCAGAGCAAGCCTTCGGATGATCTACTCTCACCTGGACCGATCACGCCTTCCTCCGCGCCGCCCCCGTCGGAAGCGCCTTTACCCCCTCCCCCGCCCAAGCCGCCAAGCCTTGAAATCGATCCTCATAGAGAAGTATTCGCAAAGAGCCAGTATCCCAGCGCTTCAGATTGCGCGACGTGTCATCAACAGATCTACAATGAATGGCGTTCGTCCAACCATGCTTACGCCTCGATCTCGCCGGTGTTTCATCGTTTCGAGCAGAAAATCAATGATCTCTCACAAGGCACCGTGGATTACTTCTGCATGCGATGCCATTCCGCGGTGGGCACTTCCCTGCGCGAAAAGCGGGAGGATCCGTTGTGGAAAAGAGCGACGGTTTCGCGCGAAGGTGTGACATGCATCACCTGTCATCGCGTAGATGAAAACTACACGAAGGTTAACGGCGACCGGCACATGCTCACGGGCGATATCTACCAGCCAATGTATGGCTCGAGGAGCGGTTCTGGTGTGGCAGGTGTCATAAAAAACAAGGACACCTACCACGTAAAAACAAGCGACAGCGAAGTGGGACCCGGAGTGGCAATTCACCGCGCGGGCATAAAGTTTAGCACCATCTCTACTTCCGAATTTTGCGTCTCCTGCCATCAGGTTTCGGTTCACCCTGGCATCAAGCTCGAAGTTGTCTGGGATCAGTTCCGTTCCTCGCCCGCCTTGCTGAAGGGAACGCAGTGCCAGGATTGCCACATGGGCAAAGACCCTGGCCTCGCCACGGGATATGCCATTAGCTCTGCCGCTATCGTCGGAGGGATTCCAATAAATCCCGGACACAAACACGCCAATCACGCATTCTACGGCCCAGGTTACCCCACCGCGCACCCGGGCCTCTTCCCGCACAATCCAAAGTCCGCCCAATTTGCCCTGCAAAGCTGGTTGAAGTTCGATTACCGAGCTGGTTGGGGCACCGAGGAGTTCGAAAACAAGGTCGCGAAAAATCCGAAGGGCTACAAATTTCCCGATGTTTGGGACAACGCGGATGACCGGACCACTGCCGCGGAGATCGTGAAGGAGAACCTTCAGATGCTGAACGAAAAGAAGAAACTCCGATTGCAGGTCATGCAGAACGGGTCCCGCCTGAACGGGCCCTTCTTCAGCGCACCCCCGGAGGCAGGCAAGCCGTTGAAGTTCACTTACAAGTTCACCAACATAAATCCTGGACACAACCTGCCCTCCGGCTCTCTTGGAGCTCAGCCCGAAATCTGGCTCGATGTTGCTCTAATTGGGCCTCAGGGAAAACGCCTCTGGGAGTCAGGCTACACGGACAGTCACGGCGACATGTGCGACCTGCATTCACGAGATGTCCGCACCGGCAAGATCGCCGACGATCGCCAGTTGGTGAACCTGCAAACCAAGTTTCTCACAACGAATGTGAAGGGCACGGATCGGGAGATGTATCTGCCCGTAAATATAGATATTGACCAGATTCCGTTTATTCGGCCCCCGGGGGTTCCAACAACCGTGTTGAACCATCCCCCGTTCATCCGCATGGAAGGCCGCAGCGTGCCGCCATTCGCCACCCGGAATGCGACATACTCTGTTCCTGCTTCACTCCTCAAGCAGCCCGGCAACTACAAACTTGCCATTCGGGTGAGGAGCCGCGCCGAGCCCATCTATTTCATGGATTTCATTGGCTCCACCAAAGAGATGGATCAGGCGATGAACGAATGGATGATTGATTTGCACGCATACACAGTGGCATTCCAAGTACCGGCGAAATAGCACCTACCCCATCTCCTTTGAAGGCTTACATTCTTCCCGTCGCTCTCGCTCTGCTATCCGCCACCGCATTCTCATCCGGAGCGGACACCGATTACCTTCCCGCGCATGAACGCGGGGGTGGGACGCAAGAGACTGGTCCTACTGTGGACACGCTGGCGCATCTTGTCGCCAATGATGACAGCCTGTTCAAGCCCGATCCGCAGTACGCGAGCGCCTACGACGCTGAGTCAAACCTCGACACCTACGGCGCCAAACACCCCGATAGAACCGCAAGGCCGGCGATCGAATTGGGCAAGCAGCTTTATGAAGCGGGGCCAATACCACCGGGCATAAATCTCTTTGGCAGCAGAAATCTGGTATTCCCTCAACTGCTCGCCTACGGAGACTGGAGAACGGCAGTCGCGTACAACGACAACGGCGGAGTTGAACGCGGCGTGCTCGCTACAAAGCTGAACATGGACGTTGACCTGCGCATTACGGCGACGGAACGCATCCACGCATTCTTCACTCCTCAGGATCAGAACGGCGTATTTACCAGGTATGAATTCGCCGGTAAAAATCAGCATTCTCAATTTGTGACCAATGGAATCCCCGGATCGCTGTTTTTCGAAGGCGACCTCGCCCGGATCGCAGCGGGCGTGACCGGGAGAGAAAACAAGCTCGATATTCCTTTCACGTTCGGCCTGATCCCCCTGATCACTCAGAACGGCGTATGGCTTGAGGATGCTTTCGACGGGTTCGCCATCACCATCCCCGCGCGCAACAGTCCACATTTGGACATCTCAAACATGGATATCACGTTTTTCGCGGGGTTTGACCATGTGGATACGCCGGCGATACCGGACAACGATGACGCCAGCGTTTTTGGAGTAGCGGCCTTCATCGAAGCCAACCGCGGCTATTGGGAGTTTGGCTACGGTTATACTCTTGGCCGTGATAGGTTTGCCGATCTCAGCTACAGCAATATCTCGCTGGCATTTACCCGCCGCTATTTCGACACGATTTCCAATTCCGTGCGCGTGATCTATAACTTCGGTCAGAATCCGGACCCAGGCCAAACCAGGACTGCAAACGGCGGGCTGATAATTCTGGAAAACTCCCTCATTACTCCCCTGCCCCTGACGCTGGTGCCCTATCTCAACCTGTTCGCCGGGTTCGATACACCTCAATCCCTCGCTCGTGGAAATGGAACGGGCGGCGTCCTGATCAACACCGGGATCACCTTTGAGACGGATGGCCTCACCGGGTTCCCGAAACTGGACGATACCGGCCACAACACGTACGGAGGAGCGCTTGGAATAGAATACCTGTTCAATATCGATCAGCAGATCGTCCTTGAAATGAGTGGCTTGAACACCTTCGGAGATGCCACGCATCGCACGGCTAAAGGTTCGGAATTCGGCCTCGGAGCAAGGTATCAACTGCCGCTCAACAACGCGTGGATTCTCCGCTCGGACATCATTTTCGTGGATCGCGATCAGGCTCAGAATTCTTTCGGCGTTCGCCTTGAACTTCGCAGGAAGTTTTAGTACAAAACGCGGATGAACTTCGACATCCTGAAAGCGTCGGGAGCAGCTCTCCTGGCGCTTGTCTTCGCGCAGGGAGCCACGGTGCTGACGGGTTCGCTGCGACGGCTGAGTTTCCAACGGAGGGCGGACCGGGCCACGTTTGAAATACTCCTCACGAAGTTGCAAGCTGCGCGGCGGGAGAAAAAGAAAGCAGAGGAAACGGGGACTTCGTGGAGTGGAATCCGTAAATTCTCGATCAAGAAAAAGGTAATCGAAGCAGACGGCATCTGCTCTCTCTACCTGGCGCCTCACGACAATAAACTGCTTCCCGCCTTTAACCCTGGTCAATATTTAACGTTCGATTTTGATGTGCCGGGCCAGAAGAAGAAGGTCGTGCGATGCTACTCTCTGTCAGACAAAGCCCGGCCCGACTGTTATCGTGTCACTATCAAGAAAGTAGCTCCGTCCGGCGCGGAGACTCGAGGGGGGCTGGTGTCCACTTTCGTGCATGAGCAACTGCGTGAAAACGATATCGTTGATGTTCGCTCGCCCGCCGGTCAATTTTTCCTCGATACCAACCAGCTGACTCCGGTCGTGCTAATCGGAGGAGGCATCGGCGTCACGCCCGTGATGGCCATGTTAAATGAAATCGTGGAGAGCGGCTCCAAACGCGAAGTATGGTTCTTCTACGGAATCCGGAATTGCTCGGAATACGTGATGAAGGAGCATCTCATGGCGGTAGCCAAAGCTCATGATAACGTACGCCTGCATATCTGCTGCAGTGCTCCCGAAGCCACTGACACCGACTTCCATCATAAGAGTCGCGTCGGAGTGGAGCTCTTCAAGACGCTGCTGCCCTCCAATAACTACAATTATTATATCTGCGGCCCAGGGCCGATGATGGAGTCACTTATCACGGGTTTGAAGGAATGGGGAGTACCGGATGAAAACGTGCATTTCGAAGCGTTCGGCCCCGCTAGCGTCAAGAGAACGCCAGCGCCGAAAACTGAGGCTCCTCCAACGGCTTCCGCGCTGACAGTGACATTCGTAAAGTCTGGTAAATCAGTAACATGGGACGGCCGTTCCGCAAACCTGCTCGAGCTGGCCGAGGCCAACGGCATCGCCATGAACTTCGGTTGCAGAGCTGGGAATTGCGGAAGCTGTCTCACAGCAGTAAAGTCAGGAGAAGTGACTTACGTAAACGAACCCGGTTCAAAGCCAGATCATGGGTCCTGCCTGACGTGCATCTGCGCTCCGCAGACAGAACTGGTTCTGGACGCATAGGTGCCGGCGTCCATGACCACCTCCCCCTACCTCGTCCGGCATGCGCGGGCGACAGCGGCTGCGATTTTTTGCATTCTCGCGCTCGCATCCTGCCGCGACGAGACCATTCAGTCTTATACTATCCCGAAAGAACCGGAAGCTCCTATGCCGGGGGCTCCGAGTCTGGCCGCTACTGACGCCCCCTCGAAAAAGCCCACATGGAATCTGCCTTCCGGCTGGATTGAACAGCCGCCGTCCGCAATGCGGATCGCGAGTTTCACGTTCGCCGGAGCGGAAGGAGAGAAGGCCGACATCTCAGTGGTATCCCTGGGGGGAACTGGCGGCGGTGACCTGGCCAACGTTAACCGCTGGCGCGGCCAGCTCAGCCTGCCTCCCATCGATGATGATAGCCTCTCCCGCGTCGAGACACCCATCCCCGGTGGCGGTGATCCCTTTATCCTGCTGGACATGGTGAGTGAAAAAACCTTGGCAAAAAACAGATTCAAAACGAGGACGCTTGCGGCCATCCTGAAGAGAAATGAGCGAACCTGGTTCTTCAAGATGACTGGCGCCGACCCGGTGGTTGCGGAGGAGAAGCAGCGATTTGTCGACTTCGTGAAATCTGCGCGGTTCCCAGATGAAGGCTGATTCACTCCCGGCGTTGGGCCGCTTCTTTATCTCGTTAAGGCTCACGATCATATGCCTCTGCTTCGCCATGATTTTGGTAGTTTGCGGCACATTGGCGCAGGTGGATGTGGGAATCCACGCTGCCCAGCATAGATTTTTTCAGAGCTTTCTAGTTTTTTGGACTCCGCCGGGAACCGCTTTCAAAGTGCCAATTCTACCAGGCGGATACACCATCGGCACAGCTCTGCTCCTCAACCTTGTGTTCGCTCACATCTACCGGTTCAAACTGATTTGGAAGCGCGCTGGCATCAATCTCATCCATTTCGGAATCATCCTGCTCCTCCTGAGCGTCTTGCTGACGGATTTCTTTGCCGTCGAGACGCAGATCCGCCTGGACGAGGGACAATCGAAGAATTATTCCGAGAGCCTCCAGGAGACAGAGCTCGCCATAATCGATCTCTCTCATCCCGATTATGACAAGGTCGTGGCAATCCCGCAGAAACTCCTGGAGACAGGGGACACTTTCCAGCACCCGGACCTTCCGTTTCTGGTGAAGGTAAAGCGCTTCATGCTCAACTCCAACCTGGGTCCCCGTTCCGGCGCCGAGGACAAGTCTGGGGTAACAACGGGGATCGGACAGAACGTGGAGGCGACGGAACTGCCTCCCGTCACAAAGGAGGATTTGCGGAATATCACCACCTGCTACGTGGAACTTGCGTCCACAGACGGTTCGCTGGGAACGTGGATGGTCTCAAACGGCCTTGGGGCGCACCAGCATTTCACGTATCTCGGCAAACAGTACGCGATTGAGCTCCGACAGCGCCGATTCTACAAACCTTTCAGCCTTCAGCTGGTGAAGTTCACTCACGAGAAATACGCCGGCACCGATATCCCGAGTGTTTTCTCAAGCCTTCTGCATCTGAAATATCCCGAAAAGAAGGAGGACAGAAACGTCCTTGTCTATATGAACCACCCTCTGCGTTATGAGGGCGAGGCCTTTTACCAGGCAAGCTTTGATAATGATGATAAGACGACGATATTGCAGGTGGTAAAGAATCCCAACTGGCTTCTCCCTTACACCTCATGCAGCCTGGTAGCCCTCGGTCTCATTCTCCAATTCTCGACTCATCTCGTCCGCTTCTCCGCGAGGAGGACTGCCTGAAAATGGATACGCACCCCCGCGAGCGAACAGCGCTTTGGTTTGTCATCGCTTTGGGACTGTCTGTCCTGCCGTTTCTACCGGGCGGGGCGAAACCGTCTCCGGGTTCCGAAACTTTCGGCCGGCTGCCAGTTATGGCAAACGGGCGCTTGCAGCCAATGGATTCCGTTGCTCGGAATTCGCTGCTGATTCTTAGCGGCAAACAGACTTTCCACGATGCGCAAAGCCAGGGGGATGAAGGGCGCCTTGTCAGCGCCAATGAGTGGCTGCAGGATGTGTTGTTCCGCCCGGAGGCAGCGGAGAGCTACAAGGTTTTCCTCATAAACAACGAGGATGTACCTCCATCTAGCCAACTACAAGAGCGCGGACGGAAAGCTTTATTCCTTCGCTCAGTTGAAGGCGTCTCTTGATGAAATCGAGCGACAGGCCGGGCTGGCGGAGACTGTGGACTCGGGAGAGCGATCGCTGTTTCAGAGAGATATTCTGAAGCTGCATGAGCAGCTTGTGCTCTACCATCGGCTCGCCAACAGTGTGCAAGCGGAAGGCGCGCCTCCTCTTGCGGACGAGATCGCGACATTCCAGGCAGCGATAGATCCCGGCTTGGTGGCAATCCACAAACGCGCGGCGAATGAGGCATTCAGCAAGGAGGACCTCGACGCCCTGGTCGATTTCACTAAACGGTATGATCTTCTGGCGAGGCTGGCCTGCCTTAATCCCATCCCGCCTGCAAAGGATGCGGATTCACATGCCGCCTTTTCAACGATCGGCGAGAATCTCCTGGATTCCATCATGAGCAGAAAGCTGAGTCCGGCGATCTTGCTGCTGGCGGATATTCGCACTGCCTATCGAGCGCCAGACCACGCCGGGTTCGAAGATCAATGCCTGAAATACAGAGACTGGCTGGCTCACAACTACAGAGGTTCCCTGCGGAAAATAGACTACGAGTTCCTCTTCAATCGAGTCGCGCCGTTCTATCGCTGCATGTTCCTCTACGTGCTGGTGCTGGTGCTGGCGTGTTTCTCATGGCTGCTCTGGCCGGTCGCGCTCGGGAAAGTCGGGTACTATCTAACGGCGCTTACCTTCACCCTCCACACTGCGGGGCTGGTATCGCGGATCTACTTGCAAGACCGCCCCCCCGTTACAAACCTCTACTCCTCGGCAGTGTTCGTGGGCTGGGGAGCTGTCTTGCTCGCGATCATCATCGAGCGGATATACCGGAACGGTATTGGCAGCGCCACAGCCGGGATGATTGGTTTTCTGACGCTCATCATCGCTCATCATCTCTCGGCTTCGGGTGACACGATGGAGGCTATGCGCGCGGTACTGAATTCCAACCTATGGTTGTCCACTCACGTCGTGGTAATCACGCTCGGTTATGCCTCGACGTTCCTCGCCGGATTTCTTGCCATTATCTATGTTGCGCGCGGCATCCTGACCTCTGGACTTACTCCCGAGATCGCGAAGTCTCTGGAGCGCATGGTTTACGGAATTGTCTGCTTCGCCACCCTTTTCAGTTTCGTCGGGACGATTCTCGGCGGTATCTGGGCAGACCAGAGCTGGGGCAGGTTTTGGGGCTGGGATCCGAAGGAGAACGGAGCGCTTCTCATTGTCCTCTGGAACGCGGTCATATTGCATGCCCGCTGGGGCGGCTTCATCCGCCAGCGAGGATTGATGACAATGGCGCTCTTTGGCAATGTCGTGACCAGTCTTTCATGGTTCGGAGTGAATATGCTCGGGGTCGGCCTCCATTCCTACGGATTCATCGACCGGGCATTCTTTTGGCTCGCGCTGTTCATTGCTAGCCAGCTCGCGCTGATCTGCGTTGCGAATATTCCTCTTGGCATGTGGCGCTCTTTCGCCGCTGCAAGAATTATCCCGGGGACTTCCGGCCAGCGGTCACCAACGCCGGGATTCGCCACAAGCAAGACTTAGTCTGGCGTCCGGCGCTGGCATGATCCCGTCGGGTTGCGCCGGCATCGCAAGGTGCCCCGCGGTTTCGGATCGCGTTTTTACCAGTTCTTCGCAGCGGATTCCGCCGCCTTGCTTTCTGCCGGTGCTTGCTGCGTGACCTGCTTCTTGAAGTTCAGCTGCACGATCCGGCGCCCGTTCGTCTGGGCGATGGTTACCAGATAGTTTTCAATGCGCGTCGTTTCCCCCTGTTTGGGAAGATGACCCAGGAGGTGTGTCACGTAACCCCCGACCGTGCTGACGTCCGCGCTTTCCAGTTCGAACCCGGCAAGATCGTTTAGTTCGTAGAGGCCGAGAGTTCCATCCACAACGAATTCGTCGTCGTTAATTCGTCTATACTCTTGCTGCTCCGCGTCGAATTCGTCCTGAATATCACCGACAATTTCCTCGAGCACATTGTCCAGCGAGACAATGCCGACCGTGCCGCCATATTCATCAATCACGAGCGCCAGGTGCGCGTGGCGCGCGAGAAAAAACTTGAGGAGCTTCTCAAGCGGCATCATCTCGGGAATTTGGAGAAGGTCGCGACGAATCGCGTTCAGGTCGGGCTTCTGCTGGCGCAGAAGCAACAGGAGATCCTTTATGTGAACAAGCCCGATCGTTTCGTCAAAGTGGCCTTTGCAAAGTGGGAACCGGGTATGCCGGGAGTGCTGAGCGACCTTCAGGTTGTCCTCGAAGGAATCTTCCGTGTTGAGGAAAACGACCTCTCCCCTCGGAGTCATGATGTCGCGCACAACACGATGGCGGAGATCCAGCGCGTTCATCAGTATCTCTTTACCCAAAGGAGTGACTTCTTCCGCGCTTTCGCTCTGCGTCAAAATCACCCGCAGCTCTTCTTCGCTGTGAGCGAGCTCCGCGCCTCCGACTGGATCGAGATGGAAGAGATTCTTAAGGATAAAATTGGAAGACTTGTTCAAGCACCAGATGGCAGGTTTGAAGACACCATAGAACAGCGTCAACGGGCGAACCAGAGCCAGAGACACCGGCACAGGTTTTCGAATGGCCAGGTACTTTGGAGCCAGTTCCCCAAGAATGATGTGGAAAAAAGTGATTGCCATGAAGCCAAGGGCAATCGCGCAACCGGAGACTACAGTGACAGAGTCCACATGCAGCAAAGCGAAGAACGGCTCGATCATCCTGGCGAGGAAAGGTTCGCCCAGCCAGCCGAGCGCAAGACTGGAAAGAGTAACGCCGAATTGTGTGCCGGAGAGGTACGCGTCGAGGTGCAAGGTGACGTGTCTGGCCAGCGCCGCGCGTTTGTCGCCCTCCTCGATCAGCGCGTCAAGCTGGCTGCCGCGAATCTTTACGAAGGCAAATTCGGACGCGACAAAGAATCCATTCAGGAGAACAAGAACGAAAATGACGAGAAGCTTGAAGAGAATCTGCTCGCCCGGTTCCCAAGTGGTGAAAACAGTGACACTTAGAACACCCATGCGATTAGCCTCAAGAATCAGCGCGCGCGTCGCGCGTCGCTGTTCCAAAAACCGAACTGGCTACCAGCTCGACTTGGTTACGCCGGGAATCATCCCGTTTAAAGCCAGTTCGCGAAAAGCGATACGGGAAAGCTTGAAACGGCGCATAAACGCGCGGCGGCGTCCGCTCTGAAGGCATCGATTCGTCACCCGGCAGGGACTGGCGTTCCGAGGAAGTTGCGAAAGCCCCATGTAATCCTTTTTCGCCTTGAGTTCGGCGCGCACGGCGGCGTACTTCACGACGGTCGCCCGTTTGCGCTTTTCTCTCTCAATCCAACTTGTCTTTGCCATAGAAGGTCAGGAAGTTAGATGTTTCTTTTTGGATTGCAAGGTATTTCTCGCCCCTTACTTCACCTGTTGCGCCTGCGGTTTGGCATCGCCAGTCTCCAGACCGAGGGCCCATGATATGCCTCCGAGCACATGCGCCTGGAACGCTTTGGCCGTCTCCACCGAGTTTTTCCGATCTTTCAAGGCCGGGTCGTTGTCCCACAGATCCTCGCGGTGGCCCAGCGCGGTATAAAAAACCTTGCCTGCTCCATATTCCTTGCACCACGCCATCGGGAAGTGTCCCGGGGAACCATCATTGGGATCTTTCTCCAGGGCCAGCAGTTCATGGACACGCGTGACATCGTAGTTTTTGAATCGATAAAGTTCCTCCTGCTGTATTTCCCACTTCGCTCCCAGACTCCTGGTAGCAGGGTGTTGCGGATCTTTGTTAAAACATTCAGCGGCAACTTGGGCGTGGTGCGTCTGAAACTCGCCCCCGATCATATCAATATACGCCGGCCAGCCGTGGAATGTGTCGGTCGCGGCATGGATGCCGATGAAAGCATGACCCGCCTTGATCCAGGCGAGAAAGCCCTCCTTGTCGGGGATTGGCAAATCCCCCGTTGTGCTTGCGAAGATCACGCCGTCATAGTTCTTAAGTGACTCTGGAGCCAGCTTGAGGAGCGCCTGTTTCACATCCGCGTCCCACTTCGCCAACGCTGGTTGCGCTGCCGCGAGATCGGCATTGTATTTGACCATAGCCCCCTCGAAGGCGGTCTGCGCGTCGCCCGAAGCATTTGCCTTTGGAGCGGTCGGCTTCTTCGGCGCTGCTGGTTTTCCAGCAGGTTGACGCGCAAAATCGAGCGTGAACGCATGTGTCTGGTCGGCCATTTGCATCAACGCCTTCTCCGCATCCGCGATAGACGAATGGCGAAAGCCGGTTGTAACCGAGACGACGAGCAGCTTTTTTGGAGCGGGATCGGCGGTCACCGCATTAACGCAAACGCACACGGCGAGTACAACGAGAAAGGCGGCGCGAGCGATTTTCATATGGAAGTTGGTGTTCACGAGTGAATGCCAGCGTGGCATGGAGAGTTGTTGAACCGCGCCTTTGCAAACGCCGGCAATCGCGTCATTTCACCTTCAGGACGCCCCGCATACCTGTTATCGCATGGCCGGGGAAAGTACAGATGTAGTCGTAAACGCCTGCGGCAGGCGCGGTGAACGTGATAGTTTCCGACTCGCCCGGTCCGAGGAGTTTGGTCTGAGCAATGATTTTGTCTCGCATTTCCGGGGGAATGTAGCCCTCGTCTGGATGGGAAATAGCGGCTCCTGCGAAGGCGTTGATGTCGGTTCCCGCTTTTAAAAGAACAAAATTGTGCGCCATCGCAGCCTTCGGCAGCTTGCCGGCGTTGGTGAGAGTGACGGTCACCTTCTGACCTGCCGCAACGTCGATGCTCGTGACATCATACTTCATCTGATCCCCTCCAGAAATGACCACCTTCTTTTCCTCGTCGGCGGATGCGACCGCGGAGACGGCGAGGCTAAGGACAACCAGAAAAAGATGGAGGATTTTCATCGATCAAAGACCTTCGGTTTAGGGGATGGAATGCAATATATTCATTGGTTGATGTTTCTTTGGCAACCCTGCGTTTCTACGAATCTGTTACCGGCCGTAGTTGCGCTCCGTTTTCCCCATCAGGCGATAAAGAAGCTTTTTGGCGTACAACGTTGAGCGTTCTCTGATCCGTTGCTCGAACATTTCACCATCAATGCCCAACTCCGGTATTTGCAACAACACTTTGCCTTCGTCAGGGTGCTGTATGATCCAGCACAGGAGCTTCTTGAGATCGTTCTCTGGCATATTGCTCCTGAGCTTTTGGAACACAACCATTGGGACGGCGCCTTCCAAAGGATCTTCCAGCGCGTCAGGAATCGCGCAGGCGCTTAGCAAATTCCGGACTCGCTGAACCCTGTCGCCCTCTTTCGCGGGGGGCCAGGTTGCGAGTTTCTGCTCAAACGAGTCCAGGCGATTTCGGTCAGAATCGTCCAGGGAGTCGAGATTCGTCATCACCGGGGTCACTACGCCTTCATCCGGCAAGACGTCATCGTACGTAACCGCGTTCAGATCGGCGGCTGTCAGCGCCTCCCAAGGCTCCTTATGCATTAGGACCGGCGCTGGGCGGACGCTGGTGGCTGAACTTTGCGGGACATCGTGATTGGGCGGGTCAAGGGGCATCGTCAGCCGTCCTGTCCACTCTGCTGCCAAGCCGACGATTGCCCAGCCGAAAAGCGCGACCGCAATCCACCCTTTCTTCCGGCCGGTGAGCCGCTGGTTTACATCCCAGCGGAACAATCCGGAGCCAGCGAGCAGGGCCGCGCAGCCGACTGCCAGAAGCGCCGAGAGGGCGAACCGGGAACCGCCTAGACCGGGAGCGGCAGGCAGGATGCAAGCGTCGAGCGCCTCCACCGCATACCGGCCCGGCAGGAACGCGGCGACATGCCATGCCCAAAGCGGAAGAGCGCGCAGGGGGACACCAACCCCGCCGATCATAATCATCGGAAGAAAAATCGCCTGTCCGAGCGCCTGCACGGATGGGACGGTGTCCGCAACCATCGCTATGATGAGGCCCATTCCCAGAAACGCGAAGCACACGCAGGAGAATGACACCAACATCTCCGCGGGATGGGATGGTAAGGGGGTGCGGTAGACGCACCACGCCAGAATGATTTGCATCACCGCGCCACCAAGAACTATGAAATACCGAGCCACCATGGCGCTAAGAATCAAATTTGCTGACGCCGTTGGCAGCAACCTGTAGCGACGCCAGACGCCGCGCTCCCGTTCGGCAACCATCGCCGTTGGCATGCCAAAGCAGGCGCCGCCGAAGACGGTGATGGTGAGAAGCTGCCCCATCTCGCGCGTGAGAGGCGGGACGGATGATCGAAAGACGCTCCCGAAAGCCAGCAAGAAGAAGACAGGCACAAGGTAGCCGTAGATAAGCGCTTGCGGGCTGCGGAAGTTCAACCGAAGCGAAAGCAAAAGATGTTGTCGCAAGCCTCCCATTTCAGTCTCGCAAGCTGCTTCCAGTCAGTTCGATAAAGACGTCCTCCAGCGAGGGTTTCATCACCTTGAGATCAAGTAACTCGTTGCCTTCCGCTTCGAGGTAACGCGCCAGCTCCGCTATTGCCCGACCCACAGCCTCCGTCTTGATCTCTGTCGTCACTCCAGAGGCGACCGAATCCGATATGGTTTTTAGCTTCAGCACTTCGCTGAGATTTACCGGACGCGCGCTGCGTAGGACGATCCGCGGGATCGCTCGCGATTGAGCGATCAATTCATCGGGTGTTCCCATGGCGATGATGATCCCGTGATCTATGACGGCCAGCCGGTCGCACAAGAGCTGAGCCTCTTCCATGTTATGTGTCGTCAGGAAAACAGCGCGACCCTCCTCTTTGGACGCGAGGATGGAATCGTGCAACTCCCTGCGCGCCTGCGCGTCGAGGCCGACAGTAGGCTCATCTAAAAACAACACGTCGGGCGCGTTAACGAACGCCAAAGCGAGGGCAAGACGCTGTTTCTGCCCTCCCGAAAGTGATTCAAAAGGTGAATCTGCCTTGTCCCTGAGCGCGAACCGCGTCAGTAGAGCGACGGGATCGACCTTCTTCTTGTAAAATGCCCCGAACAGCCGCAGCGCTTCGCGCGGTGTAATCTTGTCCTGAAGCGTCGTGGATTGCAGCACCACCCCGATGCGCTCTTTCACTTCGCGTGGTTGCGCAAGCGCATCAATCCCGCAGAGACGGATCGTGCCGCCGTCGGGCGATCTCAGCCCTATCACGCATTCAAGCGTGGATGTCTTGCCTGCGCCATTCGGCCCCAGAAGCCCGAATATCTCGCCAGAGGCGATTTCGAAACTCACTCCCCGCACGGCCTCGACGGGGCCATATTTTTTGAACAGATTCCCTACCTCGACAAGGGCCGCCATCGTCACTTCAACCCAGCGACCCGGAAACCTTCGGTTTCCAGGAGCGCGCGGATTTTTTCGGGCTGATCACCCTGAACCTCTATTTGGCGATCTTTCACCGCGCCCCCGCAACCGCAAGAAGCGCGCAGTTTACTGGCGACAGCCTCAATGATTGAGGCCGGCAGGTGAGTAGCAAAGTCGTAAACTACGATCACCGTCTTTCCGCCCCGGCGCGCGGTCTCTCTACGGAGCAGTACGCGTCCCATCTTCCAGACAGGCAACGGCGCCTCTTTCTCCGGCAACACTTCTTCGCCCCGCTCCGGAATTTGCAGACCGTAGAATGCCGAACCGAGACCGGCGAGCGGCTCTTGGGTCGCGTCCACAGCGCACCCGCTTCCTGTGCTCCCTCACTTTGCCCCAGCGCCTCCTCCCCGCGCGTTTGCGAGCCTCGCTTCGGCCCGCCTTAGATCTCCCCTGCTGGCCGCTCCGGTGGTGTAAAGCTTTTGCTGCCGCCGCAGGTTCAAGACAGCAAGATCAAGCTCCGCGCGGCTGCAGTCATCGGCGGCCTTTCTGGACGCCGCAAAGGCAAAGGCCAATTTCGTCATGGCTGCGTCGAAGGCGGGCTTCCCGATGTCATCCCGCGCCGCCCGGCGGCGCTGGGCTTCGAATTCCTTGCGAGCCGCATCAAGGCGCGCGCGCTCCAGGTCGCGTTCCGCGCGGAGCACCGAGACCTCGTTCTCTTCCTGTTCCGCCTTGGCTAGTACACCTTCGCTGTACAGATATTTTGCGTAGGAGGCCTTCCGCTTCATCCGCTCCAGTTGCCCGGCGAGGCGCAGGACATACACCTCAGTCAGTACGGGCTTTGTCGCCGTTTCCGGGAACAGTGACAACCCGTCAGCGCCAGGCGATTCCGTGATCTCTTTCGTCGGCAAAGGCAGGTCGTCCGTCCACGCCACTCCTCGAAGCGAGAGGAGAACCACGATGAGCAACGCGGTCCGCCTCATATCCGCAGCTCGGACAACCATTGTGAATCCGCGCGTTGTGCTTGAAAGACTTGCCACGAGAAGGAGATTACCATACCCGCTTAAAAAAACGGTGTTCCTTTCCACCTATGGCGGAGTAACTTGTCACAAGGTGGCGTGGCGGTAGCCTGGACTCCATTCATGAAATCCATCGTAAACTTGCAAGATCCCGCTGGCAAGACAGTGGGACGGCGGAAACCGGCAGAGGACTTCGGCGCAGGCGTTCAAAGCCTTGGCGTGGAGTTGATTGCGGCATTGAAGCTCCCGATGCCCCCCCGCGGTGTATATCGCTTCAGGACGCATGAGGAGGCCGACGCATGGCTTATGAAGATTTGGACGGGCAACTCGAAGGGCTGACGTCCCGTCCGCCAACGCTCGAAGATGTAGTGTCTCTTTGTCGCCTGCTTAACGATTGGAGCGCGCGATACGTTGTGGTCGGCGGATTTGCGATTATCACCGCCGGATATCCGCGATTCACGGCGGACGTTGACATTCTCATAGACGCGTCACTCGAAAACGAAGCCAGAGTCTTCAAGACACTGGAATCTTTGCCTGACAAGGCTGTCCTGTTGCTCCAGCCGGGAGAAGTCGCGGAATACACAGTCGTCCGAGTAGCGGACGAGATCACTGTGGATTTGATGAAGGCTGCGGGCGGGATCGAATACGAGACCGCCTTGAGAGATGTGGTGCTTCGCAAAATTCAGGGCGTGGACATCCCTTTCGCGTCTCCCCGGCTGCTGTGGCAAATGAAGACGCGCACTCACCGTGAAAAAGACGCCGCTGACCTATATTTCCTTCGAGAATGGTTTGCTGCCCGGGGCGAAGCGCCGCCTGTGTAATTTATCAATTTAGAGGGCCGTTCTGGCTTCCCAAAGGTTGCCGACTCTATACTTTTCCCACAATGGCAGAACACCCAAATGTCAGCCTCGCCGGATTTCAGGACGCCGCAACTGTAACAGCCGAAGGGCAGAACCTTCAGGTCCTGCCCGCCGGAGTCACTTTTCGCGACGCGACCACTCATGTGGATGATCGCGGAAGCGTATGCGAATTGTTCGATCCCAGATGGGGCTGGCATCAGGATCCACTCACGTTCGTTTATACCTTTTCTTTGCGCCCCGGCATGGTCAAGGGCTGGGGTATGCACCTGCAGCATGAAGATCGCTACTTCATCCTTTCCGGTGATATCGAAATCGTGATGTATGACGCGCGAGCTGCATCACCGACATACAGCCTGCTCTCGAAAGTAGTGATGACCGAGCACCACCGGCGGCTGATGAATATTCCCGCGGGCATCTGGCATGCCAATCACAACATCGGCTCCAAGGATGCCATAGTGATCAACTTCCCGACGATGCCCTACGACCATTCGCGTCCCGATAAATACAGGCTGCCGCTTGATACGGAAGAGATTCCTTACAAGTTTCAAAACGCGCGCGGCTGGTGAGATTCAGCATCCTCCTTCCGACGCGCAATCGCGCCGATGTGCTGCCGTTTGCTATAAGATCGGTGCTCGCGCAAACGGAAGAGGATTGGGAGTTGCTCGTTGTCGGCGACGGCTGCGCTGATGATACGGGAGAAATCATCGCGCAGTTTATCGATCCGCGCATTCGATGGTTTGATCTTCCGAAAGGCCCCGGTTTCGGGTACGCGAACCGTAACTTTGTGCTGCGGAAGGCCAAAGGCGACTACGTCGCGTTTCTTGCGCACGACGACATCTGGCTCCACGATCATCTTACTTTGCTTGCCCGCTGCCTGGTAGAAAGCGACACGGAATGGGCTTACAGCCGCCCGCTTTGGGTAGAACCGGGCGGCGCGATCCTGCCGGGCGATTTTGATCTCACCGATCCGTTCAAACGGGACGCTTTCCTGCTCATGCAACAAAATGGGATACCCGCGAGTTGCGTGATGCATCGGCGGAGTTGTTTTGGAAAGTATGGCTTCTGGGATGAGTCGCTCCCCCGTCACGGGGACTGGGAGATGTGGGCGCGGATCGTCGCCGGAACTGGACGGGCGGGCTATCTTCCGTCACCCACCTGCCTTCATTTCCGAGCGAACTGGCGCAAGGATTCGAACGTTGTTTCCAACCTTGAGGCTCACCCGGAAATTCACGCGGGACTGCCCGCGCTCCAGTTGCCAACAGGAGAAACTGAACAGCAATCGGCGTGGACCGGCATCTCGGCGGATCCCGCCCAGTGGGCGAAAATCGCGCGTTCTTCTGTGCTGCAGGCGGACGAAGCGATGCGGGAGAAGGCGCGTCTGAGGGCCGCCGCTTTTGACAATTCCAAACGGATCTTGCTTGAGTCGCGCGGATACGTCATCCGGGCTGTTGACGACGACCCGCAGATCATGCTGCCAGATTTCGATTTCTGCGGCTGTAACGAGATCCTGCTGCGAATCGAAATCGCCAGCCCCGTGGCAACGGTCTTCCAGCTATTCTACATGACGAGCGCTGTCCCAAATTACACGGAAGAACAAAGCGCAAGACGGGTCATCAATCCTTTGGGCAACATCCTGTATATTTCTATTGACGCTCAGGATATGATCGGGAGGTTACGACTCGATCCAGGCACGCTCCCCGGAGATTACATCATACTTTCGCTAGAGGCGCGGGCAGCGCCCTCATCCGTCGTTTGATAGAACGCAATCCTGATCGAGCACACTTGCGCCTGGGCGCGCATCCCTCCTCAGAGTTGCAGGTAGCGGAGGCGCCAGTGCCCTATTCCGCGTCTCCAGCCCCACTGGAGGGAGAGCAGGAGGGAGGCGAGCCATGCTATCGGCTCGGCTACGGTTCTGGTTTCGCTCAAATGGCTGGCGGAGCCGCGCGCGCGACGACGACCGCTCGCCCTGTTCCAATCCGGGTCATCGACTGGAGTTTCCTTTGGCGCCGTCTCTACGTGGAGCGGCTCTGGCTCACGAGAGCGCGTAACCGCGCCGGGGAGGGCTGATCTTTCGTTACTAGTGCCGACCGCCGCGGATCTGTTCATCGGCGGACTGTCGCTGTCGAGGCGCAGGCGATGGCCGAGACAGAGTTCCCAAGCTTCTTCCAAATCACTATCAGCCAGCCCCTCTCTCTCGTGCCACGCGGCGGAGCATCTCGCGGTTCTCAGGACGGCGAGCTCCGCGCGCAGACCCTGAAGCCCGAGACGTTGGGCGCGCTCTGCGATTCCCATGCGCGCTTCGTCGCTTACGATCACATCTCGAACGGTGGCCCGCGCCTTCCGGATGCGCTCGCGGAGAACCCGCTCGGAAGCCAAGAATGTGTCGCAGAATTGCCCCGGGTCGTCATCGAAATCCATGCGCAGCTTCACGATCTCCATGCGCTCTCTGGCCGAGAAATCGTCGCGAATGAGAACTCCGTGGGCGAAGCGATCCATCAACTGCGGACGAAGGACGCCTTCCTCCGGGTTCATGGAACCTATCAGGACATACTGGCTGCGGACCATGCGCGTAAATCCGTCCCGCTCCATGCGGTATTGGCCAGTCGCGGCGGAGTCGAGAATGAAATCAGCGAGATGATCGGGGAAAAGGTTGATCTCATCGATGTAGAGGATCCCGCCGTTGGCTTCCTCAATGAGGCCGGGACGCATCTTCCACTTTGAATTCTCGATGACGGCAGTGGGATCGACCGAACCGAGCAGCCTGTCTTCTGTCGCGCCGAGAGGCACTTCGACGAAGCGGCCCTCCTGCGCTTCGTCGGGTGCCGGAAGGAGGGAGGCGAAGGATTCTTGCAAGTGTGCTCTTGGCGCAGCCGCCCCGACCGAAAAGGAGCGTGCCTCCGAGGCGGGAATCGACTGCCTGGTATATCAGCGACCGTTTGGCCCGCTCAAGACCGACTATGGCGGTGAAAGGAAACCGGGAGCTCCGACCCGGGGGACTAAACCGTTTCAGTGAAGGACCGGCCATAGGGATGCGACTATACAAGGAATCAATTGGGAGAGCAATCCCTCCAAAATGGAAGGCGCGCGCGGTGACTTTGCGCGCCGCCTATGTTAAAAGTCTATGGATGAGACCGGCCGAGGACTATGACGAAATCCGCGAGGGCCTCGTCTGCTGGAGCGCGTATGATCCGGCATCAAAGGTGGACCTCCACTCGACAGGCTTGCGGGCGGAAGACAAGCTGGTGTTTGTCGATCCCATCCGGCTCGGCGAAGCGCCGCTGGCACGGATGCTCGCCAACGCGCACCCAGGGGGCATCATCCTTACAAATGCGAATCACGAGCGCGCGTCGGCGGCTTTCGCCAAGAAACTCGGCGTTCGGATCATGGCCAGCAGGGACGCCTCAGAAGACACGTCCATTTTTCAGCATATCGAGGATGGCGAGGTTTTTCTGGGAAGTCTGCGCTGCATCAGCCTTCCCGGCGCAGCCGCAGGCGAGGTCGCGATCCATTCACCGGAGCATGGAGGCATCCTCTGCGTCGGAGACGCGCTCATCAATCTCCCGCCCGAGTGCTTGCGCATGCTGCCGGCAAAATACTGCGAGAATCCGAAGCTGTTGAGGGTCTCCCTCCAAAAACTATTGCAGTTTCCGTTCGAAATCATGACATTCGCGCACGGAACGCCAATTACGTCCGATGCGCGCGCCGCGCTCCAAAAACTCCTCCAATGATCAAACGTTTTATCCCCTGCTTTGCCGCATCCTTGATCTTCGCGACCGCTGCGATGGCTCAGGAACCTTCTCCGGCACCGGTGAAAATCGATTCGCTCGTGATGGAGAAAATCGACGGATTTTTCGACCTGTTACAGAAGAACCGAGTCGATGAAGCCTATGACGCGCTCACCAAAGGCACAGAGATTGGCAAGAAAGAGGAGGAAGTCGCTGGTCTCAAGGCGAAGACGAGTGAGGCTCTGAAACTTTACGGGGATGTCACCGGCAAGGACCTGGTTGGTGTGCAGCGCGTGGGGCCGCACTTGCTGCGAGCTACTGTGCTTTCACTTGGCAGTACTTACCCGCTGCGCTGGCGGTTCTACTTCTACAAAGACAGCGCCGCCTGGCGTCTGATAGACATCCGGGTGGATGACCGTCTTGTGGATATGTTCGACGAGCGCACTCTTCCGGCGGCTTCTCCGGCGCCGCGCTGATCCCGCGCCGTATGGTGCCGAAGATCGGGCTGCTTGGCCGCATCCTGGCGTTCATCCGGTTTTCTCACACTGTTTTTGCCCTGCCGTTCGCCCTCGGCTCGATGCTGGTCGCCGCAAGGGGATGGCCAGCCCCGCGCCTTGTCCTCCTTATCGTCGCCGCGATGGTTTGGGCGCGGACGGCAGCGATGACATTCAATCGGGTGGCGGATTGGGAGATCGACCGGCGCAACCCGCGCACGGCGGGACGCCATCTGCTGATCCCCAAAGCAGGCGCATACGCGCTGCTGATCGTGAGCTCCATCGCGTTCCTGGTGACGACGTGGTGGATTAACAGGCTCTGTTTCTGGCTTTCACCCCCCGCCCTGGCAATCGTTTTTTTTTATTCGCTCACGAAGCGCTTCACCTCCTTTACGCATCTTTTTCTGGGATTCGCGCTCTCCGTTTCACCGGTCGGCGCGTGGCTAGCGGTACGCGGGCGTGTTGATCTGCCACCGCTGGTTCTGGCGGTCGCGGTGCTTTTCTGGGTCGCCGGATTCGACCTGATTTACGCGCTGCAGGACGCGGAGTTCGACCGGCAGAGCGGCTTGAACTCACTGGTGGTGCGGCTTGGAAGCGCGCGCAGCCTTGCATGGGCGCAGCGGTTTCACGTTGCCACGTGGCTGCTCCTCGTTGCTTTTGGAGTCGTGAGTGGGTTGGGCGTCTTTTATTATGCCTCATTGGCGGTGGTGTTGCTCGCCCTGGTGTATGAACACTTCAGCGCGCGCCAGATGGACTTGATCGCAATCAACCGCGCGTTCTTCCAAAGCAACGCGTTCATCGGGCTCGTTCTTGTCACGGGAATTTGGGCAGATGTCTGTTGCCGATAGTGAGGACAGGGATAATACAACGCATCAGGGCATCATGATTCGTTAATTAATGAGTTGAATGAGGGCCTGCGCGGTATAACCTTCTTACGACGCATGCCCACCGCCTCCACATCTCCTCATCCCATCGAACTCCTCCTGCGCGAGAGGATTCTCATCTTGGATGGCGCGATGGGCACGATGATCCAAACCTACAGGCTCGGAGAGGCGGATTATCGGGGCGCGCAGTTTGCCGCCCATCCGCGGGACCTGAAGGGGAACAATGATCTGCTTGTCCTCACGCGGCCCGAAGTAATCGAGGAAATCCATACGGGCTATCTGGAAGCGGGAGCGGACATCATCGAGACCAATACTTTCAACGCAAACTCCATCTCCCTGGCTGACTACGGGCTGGAGCACATCGTTTACGATCTGAACGTGGCGGCGGCTCGAGTGGCGCGCGCGGCAGTTTCCACCGTGATGAAGGCGAATCCGGCGCGGAAGCGTTTTGTAGCAGGCGCAATCGGCCCCATGAGCAAGACGCTCTCCATCTCGCGTGACGTGAATGACCCGGCGCTGCGCGATGTCACATTCGATCAGGTGACGGCGGCCTACTATGAACAGGTTCGCGGGTTGATGGATGGAGGCGTGGACTTGCTGCTCGCGGAGACAACGTTCGATACGCTGAATCTGAAAGCCGCTCTCTTCGCAATTGACAAATATTTTGAGGATTCGGGAAAGCGGGTCCCGGTTATGGCGTCGGGCACAATCACCGACCTGAGCGGACGGACGCTTACGGGGCAGACGGTGGAGGCGTTCTGGATTTCAATCTCGCACGCGCCGCTACTGAGCGTGGGGTTAAACTGCGCCTTGGGACCTCGGGAAATGAGGCCCTATATCGAGGAGCTCTCGCGGATCGCGCCCGTCTTCGTGAGTTGCTACCCGAACGCGGGGCTGCCTGATCCTCTTTCGGCAACCGGATTCCCGGAGACGCCGGAGACGCTTGCGCCCCAGTTGCGAGAATGGGCGGAAGCAGGCTGGCTGAATATCGTAGGCGGGTGCTGCGGAACCACTCCGGCGCACATCAAGGCCATCGCGGAAACCGTGGCGGGTTGCGCTCCGCGTAGTCTGCCGAAGATCGAACCCCTCACCCGCCTCAGCGGCCTGGAACCGCTAATTCTGCGTCCCGAAAGCAATTTCACGCTCATAGGGGAACGCACGAACATCACTGGATCGCCGAAGTTTTCGAAACTGATTCTGGCCGGGGATTTCGAGGCAGCGCTCGCGGTGGCGCGGCAGCAGGTCACCGGAGGGGCAAACATCATCGACGTGAACATGGACGAAGGGATGATCGATTCCGAGGCGACGATGACCCGGTTTCTCAACCTCATCGCGAGCGAGCCCGATATCAGCCGCGTTCCGTTGATGATCGACAGCTCGAAATGGACGGTGATCGAAGCGGGATTGAAATGCGCGCAGGGTAAAGCCGTCGTAAACTCGATAAGCCTGAAAGAAGGCGAGGAAAAGTTTCTGGCGCAAGCCCGTCTGGTGAAGCGCTATGGCGCTGCGACGGTGGTGATGGCGTTCGATGAAACAGGACAGGCCGACTCCTATGAACGGAAGATCGCCATCTGTGAGCGCGCCTACCGTCTGCTTACGGAAAAAGCGGGCTTTCACGGCAGCGACATCATCTTCGACCCAAACATCCTCACGGTCGCGACCGGCATCGAAGAGCATAACAACTACGCCGTCGCGTTCATCGAGGCGGCGCGATGGATCAAGGCAAACCTTCCGTACTGCCGGGTGAGCGGCGGAGTAAGCAACATTTCATTCTCGTTCCGGGGAAACAACACGGTGCGCGAGGCGATGCACGCGGCGTTTCTCTACCACGCCATAAGCGCTGGCCTCGATATGGGAATCGTCAACGCGGGACAGCTCGCGGTATACGAGGAAGTTCCAAAGGATCTCCTTGCGCTCGTGGAGGACGTGCTGCTGAACAGGCGTCCCGACGCGACGGAACGCCTCGTGGACTTCGCCGAGACAGTGAAGGCTAAGGGCAAGACTCTGGTAAAGGATGAGGAATGGCGCAACGGTTCTGTCGAAGACCGTCTCTCCCACGCCCTGGTGAAGGGCATCGTTGATTTCATCGATGCCGACACCGAGGAAGCCCGGCGAAAGTTTGCCCGGCCTTTAAATGTCATAGAAGGGCCCGCTCATGGCGGGCATGAGCATAGTCGGGGATCTGTTTGGCGCGGGAAAGATGTTCCTACCGCAGGTGGTGAAAAGCGCGCGCGTCATGAAGAAAGCGGTCGCCTACCTGATGCCATTCATGGAAGCGGATAAGAAAAGCGATGCCAAACCGCAGGGCCGCATCATCATGGCCACAGTGAAAGGCGATGTGCATGACATTGGCAAAAACATCGTGGGCGTGGTGCTGCAATGTAATAATTACGAGGTGATCGACATGGGGGTGATGACTCCCGCGGATAAGATCCTCGCAACCGCGCGAGAGCGGAATGCTGACATCATCGGACTGAGCGGCCTCATCACGCCCTCGCTGGATGAAATGGTGCATGTCGCGCAGGAGATGGAGCGGCAGGATTTTCATGTGCCCCTGCTCATAGGAGGAGCTACCACAAGCCGCGCGCACACGGCTGTGAAGATCGCGCCTCATTACCGGAATGACACAGTTCACGTGCTGGATGCTTCCCGGGCGGTGGGCGTGGTCAACTCTCTCTTGAATGGTGAGTTGAAGGCCGATTTTGGCGCGAAGCTGCGGGAGGATTATGAGAAGCTGCGCGTGGAATACGCCTCGCGAAATCGCGAGAAAAAGATGACGCCTCTAGCGGCAGCGCGGGCAAACAGGACGCCGATCGATTGGACGACTGCGGTTATCAATACCCCCTCCTTCCTCGGGGTTCGCACGATCGAGAATCTGCCGCTCCAGACCCTGGTGCCTTATATTGACTGGTCGCCATTTTTCCACACTTGGGAATTGCGGGGCCGATACCCCGCGATTCTGGACGACCCAAGTGTTGGCAAAGAAGCGCGCGCGCTTTACGAGGACGCCACCACCCTCCTGAATCGCATCGTGGGGGAAGGACTGCTTGAAGCCAGGGGTGTTTACGGCTTCTTCCCCGCGAACTCCCACGGGGACGACATCGACCTTTACACGGATGAAAGCCGTTCGGAAAAGCTCGCCGTATTCCGGATGCTGCGCCAGCAGATACAGAAACCGGCTGGGCAGTTCAACCAATCGCTTTCAGACTTCATAGCGCCAAAATCATCGGGAAGAGCAGACTACATAGGGTGCTTCGCTGTCACGACTGGCCACAAAGCAGATGCGCTTGCGAAAATTTTCGAGGCGGATCACGACGACTACAACTCGATCATGACAAAGGCACTCGCGGACCGCCTCGCCGAGGCGTTCGCGGAATATCTGCATGCGCAAGCGCGCGCCGAATGGGGGTTTGCCAGCGAAGAGCACCTCACGAAGGAGGATCTGTTGCGCGAACGATACAGGGGCATCCGCCCGGCGGCCGGCTATCCTGCCTGCCCTGACCATACA
The DNA here is from genome assembly GCA_963828525.1 of uncultured Verrucomicrobiae bacterium. Classification (GTDB taxonomy): domain Bacteria; phylum Verrucomicrobiota; class Verrucomicrobiia; order Chthoniobacterales; family Chthoniobacteraceae; genus CAWHEP01. The sequence continues at coordinate 126,880 of CAWHEP010000004.1, read as the reverse complement.
GAAAAGAAGGTGCTATTTCGCTTACTCGACGCGGAAGCCAAGGCGGGCATCTCCCTGACAGAAAGCTACGCGATGTACCCGGGAGCAGCCGTCAGCGGGCTGTATTTTGGACATCCGGAATCGAAGTACTTTAGTGTGGGTAAAATCGACCGGGATCAGGTGGAGGATTACGCGGCCCGCAAGGGAATACCCGTCGCAGAAGCGGAGAAGTGGCTTTCGCCGAATCTGAATTACTGAGGCGATCCAGACGGCGGTGATTGGCGGAGTCTGCCAGCGAACGCTCTTTTATAGAGTCCGAAGATTACATCGACAGATCGCCCGAAGTTTTAGCTCCCGCTCTACAGAAGCGAAAGCTTGATGGTATGTTTCTCGACCGCACTCCCCTTATAGAAGGAAACTTGATATGGTTCGCCGGGAACGGCCGTGAGGTGGAACCGCGACGTGGTGGAAAATGAAATCGGCTGCTGAACTTTGTTCGGGGTAAGCACGTTTCCTTTTCGATCATAGATCGGCCCTGCAAGAGCGCCGTACCCGCCATTCACCAAGTCTACCTTTACGAACTCGGCGCTGCCGTCCAGGACTATCAAGCTGCCAAGCCGTTCCGCATGGAGATGAATCGTCCATCCAGCGTTGATCATCCCGAAGTCGGTTGGGGTTGTTGGAATCACAATAGCCGGGCTGGTCCGATCGGCGGAAGCGCGAGGCGCCTTAAAGCTGCTCGGATAGCGAAACTCGCGAACGTTCTCCATTTCGGCGCGCGAACCCCCGGCTAAGAACATTGCTTTCCCTAGACCAGAAATTTCGACGGTGATCCGCTTCTCATCGCCGCTGGTTTGGAGGCGGTGAGTTCGGAGACGCGCTCACGGGTGAGGCGCGCCTGATCCGCCGGCGACGAGACAGCAAGGCGAGGGAATAGCAGGCGATGAGAAGGGAATGAGGGGAAGCGCATACGGTCTATTGTGGCGAAAACACAACGGCGGGGCCATCTTTTTTCCGAACGGTCATGCGGTCAAAGGCCCGGCTGAGTTCCGGTGGAGCAAATCGCCCGGGATGTCCCCTTCTTGACCACTCAAACCGTTGACTTATTGTGCGATGCCAATGCACACCGTTAATTCGATCATCATCCGCGCTCCCCGTGAGCAGATTTTTGAGGCGGCGGCAAATCTGGAGGAATGGCCAAGGATTCTGAGCCATTACCGTTTCATTCGTTACTTTCGGAAGGGACCTCGACGCAACGTCGTGAAGATGGGCTGCTCGCGGTCTGGACTGCCAGTCGCGTGGACCTCGGAACAGGAGATCGACAGGGAGGGCTGGGAGGTGCGTTTCTACCACCTCAAGGGTCTTACAGAAGGGATGGTTGTAGTCTGGTCTTTTGAAGAAGCATCCGAGGGCGTTCTTGTGCGTATAACTCATGATCTGAATTTTCGCTTTCCTGTGCCTCCCATCCTCGGCAACCTCATCATCGGCGAGTTTTTCATAAAGGTAATCGCCGACAAGACACTCGCCGGGATGAAGAGGCATCTGGAGAGATGAGCCGTTCGAACTACCGGCGGCGCGTTGTGATAACGGGCATCGGGCCAATCTCATGCATTGGCATCGGGCGGGAGGAGTTCTGGCGAGGCATTCTGAGGGAGGAGAGCGGGGTGACTATCATCAAGAGCTTCGACACAAGCGCCTTTCGGGCGCACAATGGCGCGGAGATTCAGGACTGGGAACCAACGCGCTTTTTCCCCCCGCACCGCCTCAAACGGTTGGACAGGTACGCGCAGTTCGCGGTCGCCTCCGCGTTGCTGGCGCTGGAGGACGCGGGCATCGCGTTCTCCAGAGAAAACCCCTCGAGCAGGTCAGGTGTGAGCTTCGGCACCGCGCTGGGTGGAATTTCCAATGCCGAAGCCGAGCACCTGCGCTTCCTCCATAAGGGGCCACGCGGGGTGAACCAGACCCTCGCGTTGCAGGTATTTGGAGGGTCGGCTCATTCCAATATAGCAATTGAATGCGGCTTCCAGGGCGTGGGAACAACGAACTCCAATAGCTGCGCGAGCGGCACGGTCTCCGTGGGAGAAGCGATGCGCTACATACGAGACGACATGGCGGACGTGATGGTGGCCGGCGGAGCGGAGGCGCCTCTAAGCCCGCTAAGCTATGGCGCTTTCGACATGATTAAGACAATGAGCCGTTTCGATGGCGACCCAAAGATTGCCTGCCGGCCGTTCGACCTGGAACGTGATGGCTTTGTGATGGGAGAAGGAGCGGCGAGCCTGATCGTGGAGGAGTATGAGCATGCCAAAAAGCGGGGCGCGCGCATCTACGCTGAGGTGCTTGGTTATAGCCTCAATAATGAGGCGTTCCATATGACGTCTCCCCTGCCGAGCGGAGAAGCAGTTATCCGGGCGATGCGCCACGCCTTGGCGGACGCGGAGGTGACGCCGGGAGACATTGACTACATCAACGCTCACGGCAGTTCGACCCAGCTCAACGACTCGAACGAGACCGCGTGCATCAAGACGGTTTTTGGCGACAGGACACCTCCGGTCAGCGGCACAAAGCCGTACACCGCGCATCCCCTCGGAGCGACTGGAGCATTGGAAGCGGGGATTTGCGCGCTCGCGATAGACCAGGGTTTTATACCACCCACGTTGAACTGGAAGACGCCTGATCCAGCGTGTGACCTGGACATCGTTCCAAACAAAGGCCGCAGCCAGAGTGTAAGGTATGCTCTCAGCAACTCCTTTGGTTTTGGCGGGATAAACTCCTGCCTGGTGCTCGGCAGAGCGGGATCTTAGCGACCCGCCTCTCAATCGTTGAAGTCAGGCCGATTCGTTTTAGCAGGGCTCTTCTCTTTTTTGAAGGGGTGATATTTCTTCATCAGCATCTTCGTTTCGTCCTCGGTCAAACCGTGTGAGATGGTGATGATGCCATCGGACACCCGGCGGTCGATGAGCATGTCGAGCACCTGCCGTCCGTTTACCACGGCGATGAGTGAAGTCCCGCGCTTCTCCACGCTCACGCTATCCAGCTTCGCCGTGCCGCCTACATCGAGCTTAAAGGCGCATCCGAGAGTTCCATCGCTGGCGCGATAGGGATAAATTGCCTCGATGTCGCGTTCGGAGACGGCAGGCACCTTCTGGACGACTACCTGACGGGGAGGATTCTCAAGATGGACGGCTGTGGAAAAGCTATCGCTATCCCGATCATTCGCCTCGGCATAAAAGCGGACTGTCACCTCAGGGCGTTTGGAAGCAAAACCTGTGAATAGAAGCAGCGGAATAATGAGGCTGAACGCGAGAGGAATTGAAGATGAACGTTTCACGTGAAACAGGGAGCAGCAAAAGCGGCGCAGTTAGTTATACACGTCCACTGAAAAAACTGAACCTGTTTGTTGATTCCCCGCCCTTTGTCAGTTCGGGTTTGCAAGGAACCGGACGCTCGGCTAACAATCACGTCCAGAATGTCACGCGTTTTTCTTTGTATTTTGCTGATCTGCCTCGCCACTCCCGGATGGGCCTCGGAGGAAGCAGCGGCCCCCACGCCTCAGCCGGGGTTCTTTGGCAGGGTGTTTGGGATATTCCACCATCCGGCCCCGCCCGCAGGAGAGAAAGTAGCGCTGCGCGGCAGGAAATTCTCGCTAACGATATCTCTCGATCCGCTGCCGGTGAAACTTTCCGAGCAACGGCAACTGCGGGTGACCCTCATACTGACGAACAGGTCGGGCAATTTCGTCCATCTCCAATTTCCCACCACGCAGCGGGTGGAAATCCTGGTCCGGAACAGTGCCGGAAAGCTCGTCACGCAATGGTCGGAAGATCAGTCGTTTGCAAATGAACCGAGCTACATTGCGATCAATCCGGGCGAGCGTGTGGAGTACACTGAGTCAATCCCGACACGCGAGATGGTCGCCGGGCAACCGTTTACGATCGAAGGTTTCTTTCCCAATTACGACGAACTCAAAACTCATCGCACGATCATTCCGCAGCGGTAGCAATTCTCAGAGAAGCCGAAGCAGCTTCGGCGCGAAGATCATGCCGCCTACCGTAGCGGCCGCGAAAGCCGCCAGGAGAACCGCCGCGGCCGCAAGGTCCTTGATATTACCCGCGAGGGGCCGAATCTCAGGCGAGAGCATATCCACGATGCGCTCGATGGAAGTGTTGAGGGCCTCGGCGACAAGCACCGCTCCTATTGCCATCACAAGGGCGCACCACTCCAGCGGGGAAACGGACAGCGCCAAACCGCCAATGACCACGCCAAGCGATGCTAGAAGATGGATCCGAGCGTTGCGTTGCGAACGGATGAGGTAAAGCAGTCCGCGTGAGGCGTGGCGGAACCCGCGAAAAAAGCTCCGCCAGCCCGTCTGATCTGGCTTGAAGAGGGGCGCCGTCAAATCACGGCTGCTTGGAATCGGGGAAGAACTGCGAGGCGGGCGCGGGGGTCACCGCGCCGATGGTCGCGGGGGCTGACTTCTTGGCATGGCCGGGAGCGGCGACTGCCATTTCCTCCTGGGGCGGCGCTATCAACGTCAATTCAGAGGCGTTGTGCCGCTCGCACGCGCCGAGCGCGAGAACCGATCCGAAGACAAAGAGAAGAGGGTGGTATCTCATAGACGGTGGGGACTTTGCTGAGAAACGAGCAGGAGCGCAAATAAAACAATCGCGAGCAGGAAGAGCGGTAGCGTTGCAGCCCCTAAACCAGACACGCGCAGTTCGCGCTTTGAAAAAAAACGATAGTGATTTAGCCACCTTGGCACTAAGCTACCTCAGCCTTTAACTCCCTCCCGTTCAATGAAAAAACGCGCTTTCACTCTTATCGAGCTGCTAGTTGTCATATCGATCATAGCAATCCTGGCCGGGATCGCGTTACCGGTGTTCCAAGGCGTGATCGAGCGCGGCAAGGCAACTCAGGACTCGAATAACATGAGGCAATTGGGCACGGCGATGCTGGCATATCTCAATGACAATGGAAACCAGATGTTCCCTGGGCCGGCAGGTCCGGGCGGCGCCGGTTCGTGGCCCGCCACTCTGTTTCCGAATTACAATCCCGCCTGGAAAGTACTGCTCTCACCCTTTGATAGGCGGTCAGCGGTTACTTCTGGGACTGATCCCGCGGTTGTACCTGTAAGCTACGGATTGAACAGCCAGGTCTTTACCCCGGCCGTCGCTACAACAGGCACCAATTACAATGGAAGCTTCGACAGGATCACCTATCCCAGCTCACTCATCATCCTTTCGCCTGACGTCGTCCAGGATGGGATGTCGCGGCCCTCTTTCAACCCGGATTTAGCTTCCACGAATCCCGCCGTCACTGCTTCCAACTTGAGCGCAAAGACAAACAACGGGGAGTTCGCCAACCGGGGACGAATCAATGCGCTCTTTGCCGATTGGCATGTGCAAGCGATGACATGGGCCCTCTACGTCTCGGGAAGTGGCGGCTCCACCAGTCCACAGTGGATGCCGCAGTAAGCCCTGGCACGTTCCCGGATCAGGCCTTTGTGACTCGCATCCTGTCGATCTCATTGCCGAATTCATCGATCTGACGCATCAAGAGCGCTTGGCCGTCGATGTCGAAGACTGTCAACGAGTGGCGATCTGAGATCATCTTCACAATATATTCGGCGTTGCCATCATCCTCCAGCAGCCACTTGGAGGGATTGTTGTTGTGGTCAGGGTCATACAGCCGCTTTCCGCCAGCGCCTGTAGTAATGTAGAGTATTCCACGCGGGGACGTCTCCTCCTTCCCGTCGAACTTACCATCCAGGATGAACTCGCCCGGAACACGGCGATCTTTTTCACCGAGAGCCCCCGCTTTACTCGTGTCTTTGGGCTTAAAGAACAGCGGTCTGGTCCGCTGGTAGTTGTGCTCGTGCCCGCTCAGCACAAAGTCCACGCCCTGTTTCTCCAAAAGCGGGCAGAGGGCGCGCATCTGCTGTTCCCGCCAATGCTGATAGCCCACGTTGAAACACGGGTGATGGTAAACAACGAACTTCCATCTGGCATCCGTTTTTTTTAGATCGTTCTCGATCCAATCCAAGAGCACCGGATCCGCCGGATTGAGATACAGATTGGAATCAAGGCAGGTGAAATGCGCGTCCCCGAAATCGTATGAGTAGTTCGCCATGCGGGGAAATCTCTCTCCCGCCGATTGACGGAAAGCTTCGAAAGGGCCGACCGTCGGGGTGGGATTTGGCGGCTGAGGACCGTTCGTTGGGTAATAGAAGTTCGTGTAGTAACCCAGCGAATCGGGATCCAGTGTGAAGTCGGCAATGGGCCCCCCCGTCGGGCTCAGCCGATGCACATCATGATTCGCGAGAACCGAGTAAAATGGGACGGAGCGCAATAAGGGGGCTCCAGAACGCGCCTCAGCGACATCGGCGTTGTACACCGGGAAAAAATATCGCGCGTATTCGTTGTCCAAGCCGCCCTCATAAACGTTGTCCCCCGTATTCATAACGAAATCGGGATGCGCCTGGTAGGCCTGGAAGGCGATAGCTCGGTCGCTGATGTCCCCATAAGAGTTATCGCCAAAAGCAACAAAGCGGATGCTTCGCCCCCGGGGTTGCCGGGTTGTAAAAAAGCCCGCCGCTATGACGGTTCCGTTGCATCTCACTTCATATTCATGGCGCTTGCCAAGAGCCAGGCCGGTCATAGTGGCGCAATAGTTCAAGCGCGGCTCCATTCCCAAGGCTCCCCTCGCCTTCCATGCGATCTCCGCAGACCTTTCATAGGTCTTATCCTCGCCGAATCTGACTGTGAACTCGGCCACTGTGCCACCTGTTTGCCACAGGAGGCGCATGCTCTCTTTCCCCGCTATCAGCGCGCCACAGTCGCCCGGCTGGATGTAAGGCAGCGCGGTGAAAATCGGAATGAGCGCCGGCAGTGTCTCCGCCGCAAAGAGCCCGCGCCCAATCGGGGTCAGCGCGAGGAAAGTAATGCCACCGGCGGACCGAAGGAAGTCGCGGCGCGTAATTGGCGTGCTGTTCATGCGTTGAAAAGTAACCGGCAGGGGCCGGAGAAACAAATCAGACTGCGGCGAACCCGGTTTTCAGCACTCCAACAGATCGGAGATTGCGGTAGCGTTCTTCATAATCGAGTCCATACCCGACAACAAACTCATCCGCGATATCATACGCGGCGTAATCGGCATCTATCGGGCAAACTCTGTTTTTGCCCTTTCGTAGAAGCACGCAGATTTTTATGGATTTGGGTTTTCCCTCCGCGCGCAACCTGCGGGATACGGCTTCGAGCGTCTGGCCCGTGTCGAGTATGTCATCGATGATCAGGACGTGGCGGCCCTCGATGTCGGGCAGCGTGGTCTGATTAAAGACTACGCTACCGCTGCTTTGAGCCTGCCCGTGATAGCTTGCCACACTGATGCAATCGAGTCTCAAGGGGAGCGGAATGCGGCGCAGCAAATCCGCCGCGAAATATCAAGGCCCCGTTGAGCACCGCAACCACGGTGAGTTCCCTGCCCTCTATATTCCCCGGTTATCTCACGGCGAGTTCATCCAGCCGCTTGAGAATGTCCTCCTCGCTCGAAAAGAACTCGCTCCAGATCAGCGTCCAGATGCCGCGTCGCGCCTTGGATTGCGTGGCTCATAGCGGGCGAGTCCTCACACTTGAGAGGAAGTCTTGCCATGGAATGACAAACACATAACATCGCCAAACCTACAGACCAGCTTTCTCTCCCATGAATATCCACGAATACCAAGCCCGTGAGCTTTTTCAGAAATTCGGCGTTGCGACCTCCCGCTCGGGCGTCGCCTCCTCACCAAAAGAGGTCGAGTCGGTCGCCAAAGCCGCTCGGCGCCTCGTCTCTGATGGTGAAGGCACAAATCCACGCGGGAGGCGGGGAAAGGGGCATTTTTCCAATGGCTTCAAAGGAGGTGTGCACCTTTGCAAGACTCCCGCCGAGGCCGCGGAGATCGCGGCGAAGATGCTGGGAAACGCGCTGATCACGCATCAGACAGGCGCGGAAGGGAGGGTTGTCAACAAGGTGCTGATCGCCGAAGCGATTGACATCGAAGAAGGAATTGTATTTCGCCATCGTGCTCGACCGGGCCAGTGGCGCGCCGCTTATTATTGCCAGCACGGAGGGCGGGATGGACATCGAGACTGTCGCGGAGGACAATGCCAGAGAAACTCCTGCGGGAGCCGGTGAATCCCACATTGGGGCTTCAGCCTTACCAGACGCGCAAGCTCGCCAAACAACTCGGCCTAAACTTCGGCCCAACTTCAACCAGCCACGAAGCTCTTCACCGCCTCTACAATCTTTTCATTGCGAGTGATTGCTCGCTGCTGGAGATTAACCCGCTTGTCGTCACGAAAGCTGGGGAAGTCATGGCCCTGGATGCAAAATTCAACTTCGACGACAACGCGCTGTATCGCCATCCCGACATCCAGGCGATGCGGGACGTCCTCGAAGAAGACGCGCGTGAAGTCGCCGCCTCCCGGTTCAACCTTAACTACATCGGCCTGGACGGAAATATAGCCTGCCTTGTGAATGGGGCCGGCCTCGCGATGGCGACGATGGACATCATAAAGTATTATGGCGGCTCCCCGGCAAACTTCCTGGACGTGGGAGGAGGAGCGAACGAGCAGCAGGTTACGGAGGCCTTCAAGATCCTCGCTTCAGATCCGAACGTGAAGGCCATTCTGGTGAACATCTTTGGCGGCATCATGCAATGCGACATCATCGCGCAAGGAATCATCAACGCTGTCAAAGTTGTGAAGCTGCCTGTGCCGCTGGTCGTCCGCCTCGAGGGCACTAATGTTGAAGAGGGCAAAAAGCTGCTTCTGGAGTCGGGGTTGCCGGTTCTGACCGCCAGCGATCTTGGCGACGCCGCCCGCCAGGCTGTGCAAGCCGCCACCGGAAAGTAATTTTATGTCAATCCTGGTTAACAAAAACACACGTCTGCTCGTGCAAGGCATCACAGGCAAAGCGGGCGCTTTTCACGCTCGCAGTTGCATGGAGTATGGAACAAACGTTGTCAGCGGAGTAACTCCTTCGCGCGGTGGAGAAAAGTTCGACGACAAAGTGCCGGTATTCGACACTGTCTTCGAAGCGCGGAGGGAGACCGGCTGCAACGCCACGATGATCTTCGTGCCGGCACCCTTCGCGGCGGACGCGATATTGGAAGCCGTGGACGCGGGGGTGGAACTGGTTGTCTGCATCACAGAAGGCATTCCTGTGCTGGACATGATGCGGGTGAAAGCCGCCATGGAAGGAAAGCCGAGCCGGCTGATTGGTCCGAATTGCCCCGGCATCATTACACCGAACCAGTGCAAGATCGGAATCATGCCCGGGTATATTCACACCCCCGGAAAGATCGGAGTGATCTCGCGTTCGGGCACATTGACTTATGAAGCGGTCTGGCAACTCACCTCGCGGGGGCATGGCCAGTCCACTTGTATTGGCATCGGCGGCGACCCGATCAACGGAACGTCTCACCTGGACGCGCTGAAACTGTTCAACAATGATCCAGAAACCGAAGCGATCATCCTGATCGGGGAAATCGGCGGCGATGGAGAGGAGCAGGCGGCGCACTGGGCGGCGGCGAATTGCAAAAAGCCCCTGGCGGCTTTCATCGCCGGGGCGACTGCGCCTCCCGGCAGAAGGATGGGGCACGCGGGAGCGATTGTCTCTGGCGGCAAAGGCACCGCCGCGGGCAAGATCGACGCGTTGCGAGCAGCCGGGTTCGCAATCGCGGAGACGCCCGCCACGATGGCGGACACGCTCATTAAAGCAATGGGCTAGAGAGCCTTGTTTGCGATTCGATGCCCCGCAACGTCGTTTATTTCGATCTCGAAACGCAACGAACCTCAAACGACGCGGGCGGATGGGAACGGAAGCAGAACATGGGCATGTCGCTCGGGGTCACTTACAGCACGGCCTCCGGCGAGTACCGCATCTACACAGAGAAAACGGTGGATCGGCTTGTCGAGGAGTTGCTCAAGGCGGATGTGGTGGTCGGATATAATGTCGTGAATTTCGACTACGAAGTTTTGATGGCTTATACGATCCTCGACCTGAAGCATCACGTGCCCACGCTGGATCTGATGGTGGACATCGAGCAGAAACTAGGGCACCGGCTCAAGCTGGATGCCCTTGCGAAGGCGACCATCGGCGCGGGGAAGAGCGGGGACGGCCTGGAGGCAATACGCTGGTGGCGTGAGGGTCGCATGCTCGAAATTGCCGAATACTGCTGCGTCGACGTGAAGGTGACCCGCCTGCTGCACGAGTATGGATGCAAGAACAAGGAACTGTTCTACCACGACCGTTTCTCGCAGCGCTGCCGGGTTGAAATCGAGTGGGCATAGCCGGTGAACGAGCGATGACTCTCAAACGCGCCACCCTTCTGTTCGGTCTTGCATGGCTCTGCGTAATCAGCTTCCTGCATGCGACATTGAACCTCGGGTTGTTGGACAAAGCGCGGGAGCGATACCGGAAAAACCAACCGGTTTCGGATCGGGTTCCTCCCTGTCACCTGCCACCTCACCTGCCCGGTCACTGATTTCATCAACAAGCAGAGGACCGGATCTGGAACGTTCGATCCGGTTCGGTTTAATTCGTGGCCTGAGTTGAAGGAGGCTTTCCTCGCTGGTTATACTCCCGCCACATTCATCCTTGCCCCGATGGCGATCGCCCTGCGGGAACAAGGGGTGCGTATCAAGATCGTCTATCTGGGGCATCGAGACGGCTCCGCCGTAATGGTCCACAAGGATTCAAACATCCATCGCATGGAGGATTTGCGTGGAAAACGAATCGCGGTGCCCAACCGCTACTCCAACCAGCGGCTGCTGATTTTCCGCGCGTTGAAACAGGCCGGGATGACCGTGAACGACATCAAGCTGGTTGAAATGCCTCCGCCTGACATGCCAGCGGCGCTATACGCCAAAGCGGTGGACGCTATCTCATCGGGCGAGCCGTTCATGGGGCAAACGGAACTGGATGGTTACGGAAGAGTGCTATGGCTTACGAAGGATGTGTGGCCGAACTTCATCTCTTGTGTTCTCGCGGTGAACGAGGACATGATCCGCGACCATCGGGCAGTGGTGGAGCAACTTGTCGAAGGCATCGCGCGCAGCGGCAAATGGCTGGACAAGACAATGGAGCACCGCATGGAGGCGGCGCAGTTTGTCAGCGCCAACTACTACAACCAAAATCCGCGCCTGCTCACTTTTGTGCTAAGCAAGCCTCCGGATCGAGTGACCTATACGAACCTTGCTCTCGTCCGCAAAGACTTCGAGGAAATCGAGGCGCTTGGGCTTGAGAGCGGCATTCTGAAGGGCACCGCGCATTTCGAGGATTACACGGACGCGTCGTTTGCCAGAGATGAAAGCAAGATCGTGGCGTGGGATTGGGAGCAAGGAAGGCAATGAGCGAGCGTCCAAAGGTGCTCGCAGAGAATGCAATGGCATCGGGCCAAAGTGGCGGGTACTCCGAGAGGAGCGCGCGTATCCTTCCGCCGGTGCTACTTCCACTGGTTGTAATCATGCTTTCCCTGGTAGTCTGGCACGCCTCGTACGGCTCTCTCATAGCGATCTGTTCCCAACGCCAATCGAAGTGCTGCGAGGCATCTGGGAACTCGCGCAGAAGGGCTTGCTCCTGAAATACATCGTCGCCTCCCTTTCCGTGTGACTTTCGGCTTCGGTTTGGCCGTGATCGTAGGGGTCCCAATCGGACTTCTGTTAGGCTGGTTCAGGACGGCCTTCCAAGCCTTCAACCCGATCATCCAGATTTTCCGTCCGATCTCGCCGATCGCTTGGATTCCACTCGCCATCCTCTGGTTTGGAGTGTCCGATGCCGCGCCCATCTTTCTTATTTTCCTGGCGTCGGTATTCCCCATTGCCGTCTCGGCCATTGCCGCCGTGCAAAATATGCAGCCCGTCTATCTAAGGGCAGCGCAGAATTTCGGGTTGCGACCGAGCGAGCTTTTCTGGCAGGTGATATTCAGGGCTACTCTTCCGCAGATCATAACGGGCATTCGTATCGCGCTCGGGGTGGCATGGCTGGTAGTGGTGGCCGCCGAGATGATCGCCGTGAACAGCGGCCTGGGTTATCTCATCATCGACGCGCGGAACGCCGGCAAACGCTACGACCTTGTCGTCGCCGGTATGGTGATGATCGGCTTGATCGGTCTGGCGCTTGATTTGGTGGTCAGACAACTCGAGAAGTTCGACGAAGTCCGCTGGGGATACGGAAACCGCGAATGAGCGCTCCCGTGGTCGATGTTCGGAATGTATGGATGACGTTTCCTTCCAAGCGGAACGGCGCGGATGTCGCTGTGTTGGAAGATGTAAGCGCCACAGTTGCGCCGGGCGAATTTGTCTGCATCGTCGGGCCGAGCGGATGTGGAAAATCGACATTGCTGAACATCATCGGGGGGTTTCTTCGCGCCTCCAGCGGAACGGTGCTGGTGGAGGGCCAGCCTGTCTCCGGACCTGATCCGAGAAGGATTTTTGTGTTTCAGGAAAATGGGGTATTCCCTTGGCTCACAGTTTGGGAAAACATCGGCTTTGGACTGCGTAGCAAGACAAGGCCGGAGCGGAAACGAATAGTGGAGCGCTACATCGAAATGGTGGGACTCGGGGGCTTCGAGCGGTCCTACCCGCGTGAACTTTCCGGGGGGATGCGGCAGCGGGTCGAAATCGCGCGCGCTCTTGCCGCAAATCCCGACGTAATCTACATGGACGAGCCTTTCGGAGCGCTGGACTTCATCACTCGGCTCAAAATGCGCGCTGATCTTGCTCGGATCTGGCAAAGCGAGAAGAAGACCATTCTGTTTGTCACTCACGACATTGAGGAAGCTGTGCAACTTGCGGATCGCGTGCTGGTGATGAGCAAGCGCCCCGCAACGATCAAGGAGGTCATTCACGTCGATCTGCCCCGCCCCCGTGATCTTGATTCAGCGGGCTATCTTGCGACGCGAGATAGTATTTTTCACTCCATGGGAATGAGCTTGCGAGTAGGTGAAATCGAAGAAACTGCGACCGCATAGGGCGCAGGCGCGACGTGGAGCCGCGCCAAAATTTCCATAGCCCCCTCTTCTCGCTTGCCGTCAGTTAACGGAAGGGATATTGGTTCGGCATTATGGGTGACAGAAGTCCGAAAGATACACAGAAGAAAAAAAGCCAAAAAGACACTGGCAAGAAAAAGGCTCCTACGCCGGCGCCAGCCGCCGCCAAGAAGAAGTAGCGGCTGTTTGCGGAGTTTATCCGCATTCCCTTTGGATCTGCGGGACCCCAGCTTTCTGACAGGCCGGGGCGAGGGATGCTTTGCTCTGAGCGCCATCTTGAGCGATGATTCGCGGCGGTGCCTCGAATTGTCCTTTCAACGCTCAACGCGAAGTACATTCATGCTTCGTTCGGCTTGCGCTATCTGCTGGCGAACATGGCAGAACTGCAGGCCGATACGCAGCTGCTTGAGTTTGAAATAAAGCAGCGCCCGATCGAAATCGCGGAGCGCATACTTGCGGAAAATCCGCGGATCGTGGGTTTGGGAGTATATATCTGGAATGCCGCGCAATCGACTGAACTTGCGGGCCTGCTGAAACGCATAAGGCCGGAAGTGACACTGATCCTGGGAGGCCCGGAGGTGAGTTACGAGACAGAGGGTCAGAGCATCACTGCTCTCGCCGATTACGTGGTGACAGGCGAGGCGGATCTCACTTTCGTGGGAGTGTGCAGGGCGGTGCTCAAGAACGAGGCGCCCAGCGCGAAGATCATCCCGTCGGGGATACCCGATTTGAACAAGGTGACAACGCCATACGATCTCTATTCACGGGATGACGCGGCAAACCGTGTGATCTATGTGGAGGCGTCGCGCGGTTGTCCTTTCACATGCGAGTTTTGCCTATCGTCACTTGACGTTCCGGTGAGACAGTTCGCTCTCCAACCGTTGCTCTCAAGCCTGGAACGGCTCATGGAAAGAGGGGTCACTCAGTTCAAGTTCGTGGATCGGACCTTCAACCTGAATATCTCCACAAGCAGATCCATCCTCGCGTTTTTCCTGGAGCGTCAGCGACCGGGTCTGTTCGTTCACTTTGAGATGGTACCTGATCGACTGCCGGCGGATTTGCGTGAAATCATATCACAGTTTCCAGCCGGAACGCTTCAGCTTGAAGTAGGCATACAGACATTTGATCCAGAGGCAGCCCGGTTGATAAGTCGGCGTCAGAACTACGGACGGCTTGCGGAGAATTTAACATTCCTCAAAGAGCAGACGGGGGCGCACGTCCATGCGGACTTGATAGCGGGACTTCCGGGCGAGTCGGTGGAAAGTTTCGGAGCGGGATTCGACCGGCTCGTTGCGCTAGGTCCGCAGGAAATTCAGGTCGGCATACTGAAGCGGCTCCGGGGCACACCCATTACGCGTCACGACACGACGTGGGAGATGGTCTACGCCGCCGATCCGCCTTACGAAATACTTCAGAATAAGTTGATCGATTTCAGCGGGATGCAGCGGTTGCGTCGTTTTGCCCGGTACTGGGACTTGGTTGCAAACAGCGGAAATTTTCCAGAGACCGGCAGCCTTCTCTATCGGCGGGTTGGGACATCGGCATTCTGGAGTTTCATGGAATTCAGCATATGGCTGCACCGCCAGGCCGGGAGAACAGACAGCATCAGCCTTGCGGCGCTATGCCAATATCTTTTTAGCTATCTCCGCGAAGTGATTGGGTTGCCTGAGGAAGTAGTGGCCTCGGCGCTGATACGGGATTACCAAAGGTCCGGGCGAAATGACACTCCAGAGTTTTTGCGCCGTTATTCCGCGCATCAGCGGAAGGAGCGCGTTCGAACGGAAGTCTCCACGTTGCCTCGACGCCAGGCGCGTCATCTCGTTTAAGAGCGAAGCGGAAACCGTGTGGGCAGGTCTAAGGCTCGGGAATCGGCTCCTCTTTTTTGCCTCGCCCCCGCATGAGAAGCGTAATCTCCCCTTTGACGGTCCGTTGCGCGTAATGCTCCAGCAGAACGGCGGGAGTTCCGATCCGAAATTCCTCGAATTGCTTTGTGAGCTCGCGGGCAACACAAACCAGACGCTCTGGCGCGAGGCTTCCCGCCACCTCAAGTGTCTTCAGAAGACGGTATGGAGACTCGAAGAAGATGGATGTTTCGTGGCGGTCCAGCGCCAGACGCACTTCGCGCTCGCGCTGGCCGCTTTTCACCGGGAGGAACCCTCCGAAAAAGAAACGTTCGGCTGGAAAGCCTGAGCCTACCAGCGCCGTAAGGACAGAGGATGGGCCAGGGATGACCGTGTAAGGCAGGGAATTTGCAATGCACGCGTTTAAAAGCCGAGCGCCGGGATCTGATATGGATGGCAAGCCGGCATCCGTAATGACGGCAACATTGTCCCCCTGCCGCAAACGCTCCAAGAGCTCCTGAGTGCGCGAAGCTTCGTTATGTTCATGGTAGCTCACCATTGGCGCCGTGATCGCAAAATGATGCAGCAGATGGCCAGAGTGGCGAGTGTCCTCCGCGGCGATGACATCCGCGATCTTCAGCGTGTCGATCGCCCGAAGCGTCATGTCCCCCAAATTCCCTATGGGAGTGGCTACCAGGTAAAGCAAATCGGGTTCACCACCCTTCGCTTAGCGCCGTCACAACACTCTGAGCCGCATCCTGCACTGCGAGAGGAAGAGCTTGTCTCTCATCCTGGTTCACATCCTGGCCGACAAAGAAACTGGTGGTTCCATTGAAAAGCCGGCGCGTGATCAACGCGCCTGTATCGCGTTTGGTGACGCGCACTTCCAGGGTGACCGTCAGAGTATATTCACTTGTCGCGAGCACGTTTCCCCGCAGTGAGCGGGACGGGGTTCGCTGGATGTTGGTGACGGAGCCTTCGATGATGGCGTCTGCTCGGTCATCGGGCACGATCTCATACGTGCCGTCCTGTTGGAGTTGCTTTATGAGTGTATCGGCAACGAGGACTTCAGTCCGCGGCATGAGGGTGTTATTCTTAAACGCTGGCACAGAAAGAGTGCGCACCTCTTTCATGAATGTCGGTTTCACCGGCCCGAGGTGGTATCCAGCGCACCCGGAACCAAACAGAAGAGGAACGAGCGAAAGCCTTAACAAAAGCCGATGAACCCGCCTCATTGACTCGGGAGAGGAGGCTCCACAGCCGGCACGGGTCCAATGTCCAGCGGAGATGCCCGCACTTTCGGTTTCGCGGCAGGCGTCGGTTCCGGCATGCTTACAGGAGGCCCGGAGTAATCGGAACGGGAGGCAGTATCCACCTGCGCTTGCATCTTGCGAGCTTCCTGCGCGCGCGATCCATTCTGCGCGGGCGCCGGCGCCTCCGCCAGGGCGCTCTCTCCCACCTTGCCTCGCAACGCTTCAATGCGCGCCTTGGCTGAGACGCTTTGCGGTGAACCCGGCTGCTCCTTGATAACCTGATTGTAGTATATGACCGCGGCCTTGTAGTCTTTCTTCTTGTCGTAGAAGCGAGCAATATCAAACGTATTCTCCGTCTGCCGTCCCGTAAGGGAAGCCATGTTTTCACGCGCCTGCGGCACCTTCTCGCTGTTCGGGTAGCGAGCGATGAAGTCTTCAAAAGCTTCGCGCGCCTTGGTGGCGTCCGCCTGGTCGTACGAACCCTGTCGAGCTTCTTTTAAGAGGACATACCCGATCTGATATTGCGCGTCGGCGGCGACTGACTCGCTGGGATACTTCGAGAGAACGCCCTCGTAGGCTTGAATCGCCTCCGGATATTTTTCCTGCTTCTCAAGGGCCACGCCGGAATTGAATTGTGAGAGCGGAGCGTAAGGGCTGTAAGGAGCGCTCTTTACGATCTCCTCGAACATCTGCTGCGCGCGGGTCATGGAAGCCAAGACCGGAATGCCAAATACTTTTTGCTTCGCGCCCTCCAGGAAGAGCTTTGCGATGCGGAACTCGGACTCAACGCATTTGTCGAAGTCCTCTCCTCGCGGATACTTCGAAATGTAAATCCCATACTGCTCAAAGGCGCGGTCAATATCTCCCACCTTCTCCGAGAGAGTGGCATACTTCAGTTGCGCTTTGACGGCATACATCGACTTTGGCCACTTTTTGACGAGAGTCCTATACGCCACGATGGCCCTTTTGAAATCCCGGGCATTTTCGTATTCCTCCGCCTTGCGCATCTGGTCGGCGGAATTACGCGATTGGACGGTTCCCTCAGGGCCTTCCAAATTCCACCCATCCTGAGGTGTATACACGAGAGCCGCTTCAGAGAACCCGGGCACGAGAAAGAGCGCCAGGATCAGAATGGGCAAAAGTGTCTTCGGCATAGGGGGGCTAGGCTAACGGAGGAGCCCTGCTCCGTCAAGGCGAGGATACGCGGGCCGCAGAGCCCGCCGATGGCTGAATACCGCCTCAACCAGCCCTGATACGCAGTTCGATATCCGTAGCGCCAATCGGCACGTCCTGGATCACGCTTTGATATTCGAGCTTCAACTCAGCCCCGTGCATACCAGCAAGCCTCAAACTGGTTCCAGCAGGTAGTTTTACAGAACCGACGACCTCTCCATTCAGCACTGCTGGAAACTCAACGGGATGCGTAAGGAGCACCATCCTCGGCCATAGCGCGGGCGTCTGGCTGAATGCCGCCCAGTCAATAGGGGTGGGCTGCGCAATGGACGCGACCGCTGCCGCAGCGGGGGCAGGCGTTTCTGCCACAACAGGAGCAGTGGCTTCTGCCACAACCGGTGGAGGTGTGGTCGCGACCGGCGCGGGCGGGGCAGTTACTTCCGTTACAGCGTTGACGGTCGGCGCTACTGCGACTGCAGCCGGAACGGGGATTACCGATGGAGCGACGCTCGCTGTCGGCACTGCCGGTTGAACAGCGGTGGCTCCAATCTGAAGCGCGGAACGCGCCTTTTCACGCAACTTCACGCCTGCGTCTTTTCCTGCGCCAGCGGTGAAGTAGTAGTAGCCTCCGCCCACGATCAGGAGGACAATCGCCACATTCATTGACACGTCCATCCAGGAGGTTGCGTTCCGAGGACGGGAGGATCTACTGGCAGGCAAGGGCGCGGGAGATGCAGGATAGGTCACGGGTTGCAGTTCCGGATTGCCGCTCTCTGACGGCACTTCGTCGCCCGTATCCAGCGCCCCGTCTTGCGAAGGCTCAGCTAGATAATTCGCTTCAATCTCGCCCAATAGCGATCCAAGAGGAAACCACTCATCCAAACCCTCATGCCACGCGAGATCAGCAGGAGAGAGGCGGCCATCGCGCAAAAAGCCGATCGTCGCTTCGTCTGTATAAGGGCCATACTGCTCCCCTTGCCTTGAGATGAGGTATTCCATAACGTTCTATACTAAGCATGGAGCGCCTCACGCCCGGCTCCATGCCGCTTTAAAGATACTAGCGAAGCCAAGAAGCTTGCTGAACAAATCTTCCTATTCTCCTGTAGGATGGATGCCTACGAATCAGCTTCTGTTTGGAAGACAAAAGTGAACTACTGAAATCAACAAATGTCGAAGGAGGTGACCCGGAGGCTCAGTGACCGGACGATCCAACCTTGAGCAATTCGGCGCTATGCGGCGCGACCAACATGGCAACTCCGTCCGGCCTCGAGGGCAGCGCCTTCTGCCTCCAGAGATCACGCGCCTCTGGCGGTTTGCCGTCATTCCCGGGAGCTCGACCTAGTTCATTCCATGAGGCACGGACAGTCGCCGACTCTTCGCCCCTGTTGAAGAGCGCCACCGCCAGCGAGCCATCGCTCAACGGCTTGGTCCAAACCTCGGACTTGCCGTCCACCTTTGAACGCTCACCCTGCCTGCCCAGCGAATCCTGATCCACGCTGATGACTTCATCATTGGAGAAAAGGCTGATGGTGAACGGATCCATGCTGGACATGTCGCACCCGATGAGCAGCGGAGCGGAAAGCATGCACCACAGGGTCATGTGGGTGTAGCACTCGTCGGGATTCAACCCCCGATTCCCGATCTCCAGCATATCAGGATCATTCCAATGGCCGGGCCCAGCGAACCTGGCAAGACGATCCTGGTTGAAGCCTATGCGGCTCATGCTGTTCCAGTTCGCCTCGATATCGCCCGTGGTGCGCCACGAATTGCCGCCGAGGGAGGCGCCCCACTCCCACACATTCGCATTTCCATACTGGCAGAAGCTATAGACAATGTCGCGTCGCGCCTTTGAAAGAGATTGGCTGAACAATCGATACGGCGCCTGCTGCTCCTCGAGGTCGTACGCGCGCGTCTTCGATTGGTCGAGTTGGCTCACCATTTCGCGCAACCGCGAACCTACTTCTTTAAGGCGCGCCTCCTGCTCTGGCGCGCGTTTCCGGTGACGCTTCAAATCATCCTCCTCCGCGCAAAGCGATTCATAGATCGCCTTAACGCTGGGCTGGAAAAGATCTCCGAACCGCTTGCGCAGCCGCGCTTTCATGACCTGCTCGCTATACGAGCAGAGATCGTATTTTACGTAATCAATCCCCCACCCCGCGTAAGAGCGCGCATCCTGATCTTCATGTTGATAAGAGGCGGCGTACCCTCCGCATGTTCGCGGGCCCGGCGAACTGTAAATGCCAAACTTGAGCCCTTTCGCATGGACATATTCGCCGAGCGCTTTGAGGTCGGGGAACTTTTTGTTGCCATGAATGTTCCCCTCTGAGTCGCGCTCACCCTCCCAGCAGTCGTCGATATTTACGTAAGTCCAGCCGTGATCGATGAGTCCGCTGGAGACCATGGCATCCGCGGCCGCGCGAACAGTCTGGTCCGACACCCGGTCTCTAAAATGGTTCCAGCTATTCCAACCCATCTGTGGCGTCAGGCAGATGGTGTCGCCGATGAGGAAAGTGATCTCCGCCGTGTCGCAACCCTCGCTGTTTGTGGCCGTGAAGGTTACAGCCGATGTGCCGCTGGCGTTGGCAACTCCCGTGATGTTGCCAGTGCTCGCGTCGAGCGAAAGGCCCGGCGGCATCCCGCTCGCGGTGAAGGTGAGAGGCCGCTGGCCGGTCGCGGGCAGATGGTAGATAAAAGGGTGGCTGGGACGCGCGCCAAACACGCGAGGGCCATTGATCCGCGGGTGAGCTGACGCGGTAGGCGAGCGGATAACGGCGTCTTGCGAGGATGGATTCTGAAGCGGGACCGCCTCCCCGCAGAGCATCCGAAGAGGGAGCACAAGGATAATCCCTGCCACGGCGATACGCGGAGCGTAATGCATCAAGATACGATGCGGGACCGGCAACCGGTATGTCAAGACGGAGTCGGACGCGCCGGAGCGCGGCCCATGTCCTCAGGTACTCAAGTCAGGCGAGGCTGGCGGGTTGTCTGTTCCCGAAAATGG
The DNA here is from genome assembly GCA_963828525.1 of uncultured Verrucomicrobiae bacterium. Lineage (GTDB taxonomy): Bacteria > Verrucomicrobiota > Verrucomicrobiia > Chthoniobacterales > Chthoniobacteraceae > CAWHEP01. The sequence continues at coordinate 106,606 of CAWHEP010000004.1, read as the reverse complement.
CAAGCAGCGCGGGCATGACCACAAGCACAAGAGGCAGAGCGAACACCAATCCTGAGATGATCGCTATCGCGAGCGGCTGTTGCATGGCAGACCCCTGGCCAATTCCAAGCGCAAGCGGAAGAAGTGCCAGGATCGCCGCGAGCGCCGTCATCGTGATGGGGCGCATGCGGTTTATGCCAGCAACGATGAATCGGTCCGCGGTCTCGGGCAAGTCGCGATATTCCGAGTAGTAAAATATGGTGATCTCCGTAACGATGCCAACGACCATAGTCATGCCCATCCTCGAGGTGATGTTAAATTCGGTGCCGGTAAGCCAAAGGCCGAGGTAAACGCCGGCGACGGCGAAAAGGGTGGTCAGCAACATCGCGGCCGCGACACGAAAGCTCTCGTAGAGAAACAGAAGGAGCAAGAAGACCAGGGCGACCGCTTCGACGAGGATGATCGTCAACCCGCGAAAGGCAATTTGCTGCTGCTCGTACAACCCACCAAGGGCATAAGTCACTTCTTTGGGAAGAAGGCCAGGCTGATCCAGTGCCTTCTTTACATCCTGCACGGCGGAGCCCAGATCGCGCCCGGCGATACGGCCTGTCACCGCGAGCATGCGGCCCAGATCCTCGCGGGTGATTTCCGGCTGGCCTGTGATAGGGATGAGTTCGGCCACCCGCTTCAACGGAAACAGGTGTCCGTCCGGAGCGCGGAGCAATAAATTTGCGATGCCGCGCATTGAATCGCGCGCCGTTCCGGGAATCCAAACGCGGACGCCGATGACCTTCGGCCCTCGTTGGATATGAGTGGTGACGTTGCCGCCAAGCGAATCGCTCAAGATTTTGGTGATCACGTCGGGATCCATGCCTTCGATCGCGGCTTTGACCCGGTCCACGCGGATGCTAAGAGCGTCGCCAGCGGGAACAATGCCATCCTTCACTTCTACAATCCCGTTTATCTTCCCGATGGCGTCGGCGACTTTCGGAGCGACCTCGGCCAGTATCTTCTCGTTGTTGGAATGGAGCTTAACCTCGACCGGCTGCGGAACGCTCGTGAGATCGCCGATGAGATCCTCCATGAGCTGCGCTGTCTCGATCTCAAGACCCGGAACGTCGTGCTCGACCGCTTTGCGGACATCGTCCATTACCTCGTCGATGTCCCGGCGAGGCAGTGGTTTGAGGCGCACAAAAAAGTCGCCGATGTTCGCCTCGGAAACCCCGCCGCCCAGTTGCGCCCCGGTACGCCTCGAGTAAGTCTGCACTTCCGGTGTTTGGCGAAGGATACCCTCTACCTGGCGCAGCAACCGATCTGTCTCCGCGAGGGACGTTCCCGGTGGGGAAACGTAATCCAGGATGAACCCTCCTTCATCCATCGTCGGCATGAATCCGGATGCCACGTTTTGGTAGGCCAGCCATCCACCAAGAAGCAGCGGCAGGAGGAAAAGCAGGACAAGCCAGGGGCGGGGAAGGAGCCAGCGCATCAGGCGAGAGTAGGCGCCATGCGCTCTGTGCATGAAGGCGCCGCTCTCTTCCGCTTCGGCATCCTTCACCGAGAGCCAGCGCGCGCAGAGCACAGGCACGGCAAGCCACGCGACCAGGAATGAGATTACCAGACTGGCTGCCATCGTCAGTGACAATGCTTTGAAAAAGGCGCCGGTAACGCCTGAAAGAAAAGCGAGCGGGGCGAAGATGATGATGGTTGCCATCGAGGAACCAGCTAACGGGCGGGTAAACTCCTCTGCTGCCACCAGCACATTCTGGCGGTAGCTCTCCCCCTCCCCTGCCCGCAAACGGCGGATGATGTGCTCCACCATTACGATGGCGTCGTCGATGATGAGGCCCACAGCGGCCGCCATGCCGCCGAGCGTCATGATATTAAAACTCATACCAAGACCGTAAAGAAGCAGCATCGTCGTCGAGAGGACCGCGGGCACAGCGATCGCCGCGATGAGGGTTACCTTCCAATTCCGGAGAAAAACGATCAGCACCAGCGCGGCAAGTCCAACGCCAATGAAGACGGCGTCGCGCGTGCTGTTCGCGGAAGCAAGGATGAGGTCACTCTGGTCATACCAGTTTGAAACACGGGCGTCTGAGGGTATTTGCCGGCTGATCTCGTTGAGCTTTGCCTTGATTCCGTCGGCGATCTGCACCGTGTTCCCGCCCGGCTGCTGATACACCTGAAAGAGGACCGCGTCATGTCCGTCCGCCGTGACGCGGGTCCACTCCGGCTCGGTAGAATGCTCCACGCGCGCCACGTCGCTCAACAAAACAACGCCACCAGGCGTGGCGCGCAGGACGGTGGCCGTGATCTGATCCACCGTCTGAAACCGGGTATCGGAGATTACAAGGTACAGCTTGTCGTTCTGCTCCATCCGTCCGACCGCGACCAGGACGTTCGCGGCGGAAAGGGCGTTTGCAACATCCGCAAGCGTCATCTGGAAGGACTGCAGCTTTTCGGGAGAGACAACCACGCGAAACTCCTCTGTCAGGCCGCCCTGGACGAGGACACGCGACACTCCGGGAACGGTGGAAAGAGCCGGGCGCAGCGTATAGAGCGCGAGATCCTTCAAAGCTACAAGGGACTTCGTGTCTGAGGTGAGGCTATAGGCGATCACCGGAAAGGTGGTGGGATCCATGCGCTCGGCTTCAAAGCTGGTGCCGGCGGGCAGTGTGGGCAGAATCTTGTTCACCTCGGACTCCGTCTCGAGCATGGCCGCTACCATGTCTTCTCCCCAATCGAAATTTATCGAGATTTCAGCGCTGCCACGGCTGGTGGTGGAACGCACCCCTCGCACGCCGGGTATCGAGCGCACCGCTTCCTCGACCGGCGTGGTGATCTCCGCAGCCATCTGTTCTGCTGGCCTGTCCCCCGCGTCAAGGGCGATGCGAACACGCGGAAAACTGACCTCAGGAAAGAGAGCTACCGGCAGGAAAAGGCTGCTGATTGCTCCTGCCGCAGCCAAGGCGCCCAGCAGGAAAAGGATGGAGCGGGAGTGGGCATGCGCCCATGTGGAAAGACTCATTTGGCCTCTTCCACACGCATCCCCTCCTGCAATTCATAGTTGCCTGCCGTTATTACCGTCTCGCCCTCTTGCACTTCCGGCGAGACGACCTCCACCTCCTCACCGCTTTCAACACCTTTAGCGACTATCCGCTTCTCGGCCACCCCGCTTTTGACGGTATAGAGACTGAAGCCTTCCTCTTCCGGCAACAAGGCCGCGGCAGGCACGACCAGCGCGTTTGTAGATGTGCGCGCGATCTCGCCGCGGATGTAGCCATCGAGAAGCAACCTGGCGCCTGGAGCGAGCGAGACATAAACATCCACAAGCCGGGTGGATGGGTCGATCCGCCGCGTCACCAGCCGGATCCGCCCCTCGACGCCTTGGGCGGCTGGATCATTCACCGGGATGAGCTTGACCGGTTGACCGGTCTGCAAGCCCGCCAAATCCCCTGCTTCGACACCAAGTTTCACCTCGATCTCGTCATTAGCCACGATTTCAACCAGAGGCCCGCCCACTGGAACGATCTGACCGTTCTGAGCATCCAGCTTCTCAACGATGCCCGCCGTATCCGCCTTCAGGCGGATGTTAGTTCCGGTCCCCAGTTTCCTGATACTCTCCATCTGCAGTTCCGCGTCTCGGGCGGCCTTCTGAGCGACGCCCAATTCCTGGTTTGTGGCCAGTTTTAGAGCGAAGCGCGCTTGTGTCTGCTTAAGGTCGCGTTCGCTCGCGTCCGCCGCATTCTTCGCCTGCTGCATCAGCAACTGCGCGGCGGCGCTGGGCTCCAGCTCCGCCAAATCCGCGCCAGCCGCCACGAACTCGCCTGGGGCAACAAGGATGTGCCTCACGCGGCACTCGAACGCAACGGAAAATGAATGAATTTTCGCCGGCTGCCCGATGACGCTCCCGTAAGCGACCACTTTTTGAGATATGTTTTTACGCTCTATTTTGCGACGTTTACATGGGCGACGGCTTGTTTGGCATCCACGTCTCCCGCTTCCCCCTCTTGAGCAGCGCCGTGATGGCGCGCGAACCATAAAGCGGCGGTGGCCAGGATCGCGAGCGCGGCGCTATTATTAGAATTCGTTTCATTTGGAAGAGGCGCGACTGCCGGGAAGGTAGCAACCGGAGGCGATCTCGAGAGCGGTCTGGGCCTCGGCAAGTTGTTCCTTAAGCTTGATGACCTGGATCTTCTTTTGCAGCAGCCCGGTGCGCGCGGCATAATAGCTGAGAACGTCGGTATTACCCTGGTTGATGGCAGTTTGCGCGGTTTGGAGGAGACGTTCGAGGACGGGAACTGCCTCTTCCGCAGCGGCGATCTGCCTGTCGAGGGCGCGAAGATCAGAGACAGCAGCGGCAATATCCGACCTGCCTTCGAACACACGGGAAGCGTATTCGTCAAAAAGCTTCTGACGCGTGGCGGTTTCGGTGGCGATGGTTCCTTGATTGCGGTCGAATAGAGGCAGATCGAGAGTTACAGCGAAGCCGGTTGATTGGACGTTGGTGTTATCAGTCGCCTTATTAAACCCGATGGAAATCTTTGGGAACTGAGCAAGGATCGCGGCTCGCACCGTTGCTTCCTGGCTGTTGTAGCCTTCTTTAAGAGCCAGAAGATCCAGTCTTCGGGATTCCATTTTCGCAACCAGATCACCCTCGGGCGGGACCGGCAGTGAGGAAGGCAGGATGAGGTCAGACTGGATGCGCGGGCGGGCTTCGGGGGGAAGCCCGAGTGCCTTGTTGAAAAGGATTCGTTGCTTTCCGAGGTCCTGTTCCAGCTCCAACGCCGTGGCGTGCGCATCCTGGCTTGTCGATTCGGCCGCGGCGAGATCGAGCACAGTCTTCTCGTGAGCCTCGGAAGCCGTTTTAAGTGTGCTGACGTTGTCCCTAAGAGCGCGATCAGCCTCGCGGGCGCCATTGAGCTCCGCTTCTAGAGCCACAACTTTGTAAAGTTGCATCCGCGCGCCTTGCGCGGCCTGCCATTCATCCCAAGCGATATCCAGATCCACGGAACGTATATTAGACCTGCCTGCCTCGCGCCTGGCGCCATGGCCGAGCAGGGAAGTAAAATCCCACGCCACCCCATAGCCGAAAGCATTTAACGCTCCAGCGCTGTTGCCTCCCGTTACGAAGTCCTTGCTGTAAGAGACTTGGGGATTCGGCAGAATGCCTGCCTGGATAAGTTGAGCCTCGGCCAACCCGCGCCGATCGCGTCCCGCCACAACGGCCGGATTCATGAGCACCGCCATAATCGCGGCCTGATCGGGTCCAATCCCAACGGAAGGGTTTATGACAACAGGCCTCAAAAGCGGGTGTTTAACGCGAGCCGCCTCAATCCGGAGGATGTTTGGTTCAGCGGGCTTCAGAGCGCGCTCCACCGTTTCCCTCGTGAGTGGCTTTGGATGGTAGATAGCGCAGCCCGCCATGCAGATGACTACAACCGCGCCAAGGAAGGTTGCTCTAGACTCCACCGTTATTCGAAGGCAACCCGAGCAGCGCAGCGCGCTCAGCATAAGGCGCCAGAGTATTCGCGAATTGCCGGACAGAAAGAAAAAAGAATTTCGAGAAAAGAGGCTGCGGGCGCTTACCCGCAGCCTCGAATCACAGGGTCCGCTGATTAATCCTTCTCGCCCTTCCCGCCCTTGTCGTCTTTCTCACCCTTCTCGTCTTTTTCGCCCTTCTCGTCTTTTTCCTTGTCTTCCTTTACCTCTTTCGCGTTCTGTTCAGCCGTCTCGATCTCTGTGCCGAGGAATTTGCCGGTGATCGCGTCAATATGCACCTCGGTCGTGTCGTTCGTGCCAGGGCGGGCTATGTCAAAGGACCAGATCAGCTTGCCCTTCTCCTCTTCGAGTTCGGTCGCCTTGATTTTGCCATCCGGCACTTTCGCAAGCGCGGTCTTTTCAGCCTCGGCCTTGGTGACCTTTGCTTTCGACATCAGTTCCGCCTCGCTCTTTTCTTTGGCTCCAGCAGTCCCTAGCGTAGCCAGAACTGTAAAGGCGAACACTGTTTTGATGATTACATTCACTTTCATGCGTTTTGTTTCTTTCGATTTTGGGGTTGTGCCAGCGGTGTTCCGCCAACGACTGAGACCGTAGAGACGGTTAATGAACAGACTGTGGCAGGAAGAATGACAGTTTAGTCATTCTTCAGGATTTCCCCGCCCTCGCGCAGCGAGAGGGAGGCTCACCCGAACTCTCGTGCAAAGGCCTGGCTCTGACGCGAGCGTGATCCTGCCACCGTGAGCCGTCACAATCCAACGCACGATTGCGAGACCGAGACCGCTCCCCTCAACCTCCCGGGTATGCGAAGGATCGCCGCGGAAAAATGGATCGAACACCCTGGGAAGCATCTCCTGGTCGATACCTGCTCCTGTATTGGTGATTTCGATGTCCGCCGCCCCATCAATCGACCGCAAAGAAATCGAAACGGAACCCTGGGGAACGTTATATTTCACCGCGTTGTCCACCAGGTTCAGAAGCATTTGACGAAGTCGGGAATTGTCTCCGGTGACGGTAGCGGTCTCAAGCGCAAGAAGCTCAACGGAGATGGCATTTGCCCGCGCTAACACCTGGCCGTCGGCAAACACCTCTTGGACAAGCTCTCCGAGCCCAACAGGCTCGGCCTTCAGCCGAATCTCGCCAGCGTCAGCCTTGGTCAAAAGCGTCAGGCCATCGACAATTTTTGCCAGCCGATCGATCTCGTCGACCTGATCCATCAAATAGCCGCGCTGATCTTCGATGGAGGCATCGCTGCGGATGGTGGTCTCAATGTTCGCGCGCATGATGGTCAAAGGTGTCTTTAGCTCGTGCGAAGCGCGCAGGGTAAACTCCCTTATTCGCTCGAATGAAGCGGCCAGTCGGGCGGTCATATTGTTGAAAACCGCCGTCAGGCGGTCGAGTTCATCTCCGTTACCCGTGCGCGGCAGCGCGGTTCGGAGGTTATTCTCATTTACCCTCTCGGCGGCGAACGTCAGCGCGACTACGGGCTGCAATGCTCTGCGCATGAGCAGCCAGCCTCCGCCCACACCGATCAGGACAGCGGGGATGGCGCAAGTAAGGACAGCCTGCCACAAGTCATTGATGGGCGGACCGTCCGTTTCCTCATCCTCGTGGTGGCCTTGCCGGGGTTCCACAACCCATTCTTCATATAAGAGCGCGCCGTTGATCAACAGCGACGCGACGAGGACTACGCCGAACCACACGGAGAGCTTCGAGCGAAGGGTCATTTATTCAACCCTGAGGACATAACCGACTCCTCTCACGTTATGCAACAACTTGGGTGTAAACGACATGTCAATCTTTTCACGCAATCGCTTTACATAAACATCAATGAGATTGGTGCCAGGGTCGAAGGTGTATTCCCAGACTTGTTCAAGGATCAACGAACGGCTGCAGATCCTTCCGGTGGAGCGCATTAGAAATTCCAGCAGCAGGTATTCGCGAGAGGTAAGGTCAATCGCCACATCGTCACGCTGCGCGGTTCGTGTGAGTGTATTTAGCCGCAAGTTTGCCACCTTCAACTCCACCGCCGTCTGCGAGCCCGAACGGCGCCCAAGCGCTCTGACGCGAGCTATGAGCTCCGAGAGAACAAATGGCTTTGGCAGGTAATCGTCCGCGCCCGCGTTCAACCCATCTACGCGTTCGGCAACCTCCCCGCGAGCGGAGAGAAGCAAAACGGGGGTGGAGATCCTGCGCTCCCGGATGGATCGCAAGACGCTCAGTCCATCACGCCCCGGGAGCATGATATCGAGGATGATCGCATCGAGGTTGCAGCTTGCGGCGAAATCAATGGCTTGGATTCCATCGTGAACGACGTCCACGGCAAACCCTTCCGACTTTAAGGCTTTGCGGATGAAAGCCGCCGTCTTCTTCTCATCTTCAACAACAAGTACCATGCATCCAATGGAACGGGCTTTCCACCCTGCTGGCGGTTAAGGGAGAGACGGGGGCGCGACGCAGCTTCACGCGCCAGGAGAGCCCGTTTGCGTTCCACGCCCCACCTGAAGCCGGAAAGGCTGCCATCCGAGCTCACCACCCTGTGGCAAGGAATGGCGATGGCGAGACGGTTGGCAGAGCAAGCGCTGGCGACCGCGCGGTGAGAACCGGGGGCGCCTATCTGGCGGGCAACTTCAGCATAGCTCATCGTGGATCCCGGAGGAATGGCGCGAAGAGCTTTCCACACGCTGCGCTGAAAGGGGGTGCCGCGAATATCCAAAGGCACTTCGGGGGGCGATTCCGGACGCTCAATGAGGCGCAGCACAGCGGCCAAAACATCGTCGTCTCCACCTTCATAAGCGATGGAATCGGGGAAATTACATTTTGCCTGCTGAATCAGTCCCTCCCGTGAATCTCCAAGCGTAATTTCGCGCGCGCCTTCTTCCGAAGCGACGACCAGGACAAAGCCAAGCCAGCATTCCGCCACACCGCATCGGAGGGGGACGCCGCGGAGAGAAGGAACTGCCTGTGGATGGGACATTTACCGGAAGCTAACTGGTGGCTCGCGCATTGTTAATCGTTCCTAAAATCACTTTCAATGAAATCCGCCGACGGATGCGAACATTCTCTTTGCAATTCAACGCTGGGCGGGTACAAACTTGTGTGTTACCACCATGCCACGCGTATGATTGAAGTAGAGGTTTATGCAGCAGGCGTTCGCAGCCTCGAGAAGATTCTCGCGCTCGATCACGAGCTTGAGGCAGTACCTTCGTTGCGGTATAAGATCGACAGCAATCACGACATCGTCTATCTGGACTTTGACGTGCCGACTCTCACGATCGATGAGATTCACGCGATTTTCAGCAAGTTGAAGCTGGAAGCCCGGATCGTTGGCAACATCCCGGCAGAGCTGAATCAGAAGAGCAAAACGCAGTTGCTTTCAGCATTCGAGTCTCCCGGCGCAGTTTGAGTGGGGCGTTTGTCCTCCCGCTTTAACGCAGTTTCACCAGACCTAAAGGTGGAACGAAACATCGATCTCAATATGCCGATCCAGTTTGTTGGCCGCTCCCTTCTTTCATTCGTCTCCTACGTCGGGGAACTCGTCCTTCTTGCCGCTGATACATTCCGCTCCATTTGCACAGCGCCCATTCGCTGGGGTCTATTTGTAAGCCAGATACTGGAGGTTGGCTTCAGGTCGCAACTTGTCGTGATCATGACCGGAGCGTTTACGGGAGCCGTTTTCGCGGCGCAAACCTACTTCCAGTTTCACTCACTGGGGATGGACTCTGCCGTTGGTTCCGTTGTAGCGGTCTCGATGTTCCGGGAGCTGGGGCCTGTCCTCACAGGTTTGATGGTGGCGGGCCGCGTGGGCGCGGCAATGTCAGCGGAGATCGGCACTATGAAGGTGACGGAGCAAATTGACGCATTGCGCGCGTTGGGCGTTTATCCCGTCGACTATCTGGTAGTACCCCGCACGCTGGCCATGATGATTTCCATGCCACTGCTGGTAGCGGAATGCGTGGGTGTAGGGATCATCGCTGGCTACATCGTTGGCGTGGGCCTGATGGATATCCCTGGGGTCTATTACGTCCACTACATGCAGAAATTTACGGGATTGAGGGATGTCAAAATGGCGCTCACCAAAGGGTTTGTGTTTTCATTCCTGATTGTGTTCATCAGTTGCCATCAAGGGCTGAATGCGAAAGAAGGCGCGGTGGGGGTGGGACGCGCGCCAACGGAAGCAGTGGTCATCGGCTCGCTGGCCATCCTGGTTTCGAATTTTTTCCTTTCCCTCCTGCTCAATGTCGTTTTCCCGTACGGCGGCTAAAGCGCGCAGCCATGATCAGCGTCCGTAATCTCCAGAAGACAGATCGGCAGGCAGGAGATTTTGCGCGGGCTCAACCTCGAAGTCAGGCCCGGGGAGACTGTTGTCATCGTCGGGCGTAGCGGCGGGGGGAAAAGCGTCCTTCTGAAACATATCATCGGCCTGATGAAGCCCACCTCCGGAGATGTCCTCGTGGACAATGAAAGTGTCGTCAGGCTGAACGAGCGCGAACTGGTCGCCATACGGAAGAAGGTCGGGATCCTTTTCCAGAGCGGCGCTCTTTTCGACTCCATGTCGGTAGAAGAAAATTTGGCGTTCCCGTTGCGGGAAGCCGGAGAAAAAGATCCCAAAACGATTCGCGCCAAAGTTTCAGAAGCGCTCGAGGTGGTAAATCTGCAAGGGCAGGAGAAAAAGATGCCGGAGAGCTTGAGTGGGGGGATGAAGAAACGGGTAGGACTTGCCCGGGCCATCATCACAAATCCCGCGTCCATTCTCTACGACGAACCGACGTCGGGACTCGATCCGGTTGTGTCCGATAGCATAAATCACTTGATAAGAAGAATGCAGACGCGTTTCAAGGTGACATCCATCGTCGTGACACACGATATGAAGACGGCTTTCCATGTCGGCGATCAGATAGCGTATTTGCACGAAGGACGGATTTACTTTCATGGATCGCCGGACGACTTTCGCGCGGCCACGGATCCACTGATCGAAGACTTCATCCTCGGGCGCTCCCGAGACAGCGTATTGTAGAAACATGGACAAACAGGAAAGATTGCTGGAATTCAAAGTTGGCCTCTTTGTGCTGATCGGCCTGGGGGTCATTGGGGCCATGATCATGGAATTCGGCCTGACGCGGGAAGGGTTCAAGAAATACTACAATCTCACCGTGCATCTCCCCGACGCGAACGGCCTGCTGAAAGGGTCGGAAGTGCAGCTTGCGGGGGCGACGCATCGGGTACGTTTCGGAGAAGCCTGCCATCATGCCCACGGTGGGAGCGGTAGCCATCTCACTGAAGGTGGTGGGCGAGATCAAGCTGCCCAAAGGATCGAAATTCGAGGTGGGAAGTTCCGGCCTGATGGGTGATCGCTTCGTTCAAGTCTCCCTGCCTAAAGGATTCGACAGTGGCCACTTCAACCCAGCGGACCCGAACCAGGTCTATGGTGACGGCGAGGTGATCGAAGGAACGAGCGCGGATGGGTTAAACGAACTGATGGAAAAAGGAGCGACTGTCATGGATAAAGCTCCCGCAGTCATGGACGAGCTAAAGGCCGCGCTGGTGAAACTGAAAGAGACAACGAACAACCTGAACCAGCGCCTGGAACTTGTTCTCAGCAGCGAAAATCTGAAGAATTTGGAAGCGACTCTTGCAAACCTGAAAGTGACGAGCACCAATTTCGCCGAGACTTCAAAGAGCCTGGACGCTGTGGTGAAGAGCGCGGGCGGGGTAATGGATAGCACCCGTCAGACCATGGGAAGCGCCAACACTGCGGCGGTCGAGATACAGAGCGCCATCGCTGATTCCAGAAAGGTAATAGAAGCCGCGCGGATTGTGCTTAAACGTTTCTCGGAAGGCAACGGACCGATTCCCACGTTGCTGTCAGACAAGACCTTGTCAGATAACCTGAAAGCTCTGGTTGCAAACCTGAGGCAGAAGGGCATCCTCTTTTATAAGGATGTCACACCCCGCGGGACGGACCCGAATGTCAGGTCATCTCGCTGACTTAGCGCAGGTTCACATTTGCAGATCGAGAGAATGGTCTCGCTAAATGACCCCAAGCCTCACCATTAATCTCCTCCGCGCCCTTTTTATCGTAACGGCCGCGTTTGTGGGAGCCACAGTTGGGGAGGTATTCACTTCTCAAGCTGCGGGCGCCGCTGGTGGAATAGTCTTCGGACTCCTCATCGTTCTATTTGACCGCCTCCTGAAAGGATTCTCGCTCCGCATTTTTTCCGCGGCTACTTTCGGACTGGTTCTCGGCCTGGTTCTCGGGCATCTCCTGCTCGCCTCCGACTTGTTGAAGTATCTCTCCGAAGAGAAGCGCTGGATCATCAGCCTGATGATCTATGGCGCGTTCGGATACCTCGGCATGATGCTGGCGATGAGGAGCAACCGGGATGAATTCGCCCTGGTGATCCCGTATGTTCGTTTCCAGCAGTCGGCAGTGCAGGGGCCTCCGCTCCTCGTGGATACGAGCATCATCATCGACGGACGAATCGGCGACATTTGCGCCGCGGGCTTTCTCAGCGGATCGCTGGTCGTGCCCCGATTTGTGCTGGATGAACTCCAGCGTCTCGCAGACTCCGCCGAACCGGCCAAACGCGAACGCGGGCGGCTCGGCTTGGATCGGCTAAATCAGCTCCAGAAAAGCCCCAGGGTGAGCGTCACAGTGCATGAGGAACCCGGCGATGGCGATTCGCCAGTGGATACCAAGCTTATACATCTTGCGCGCCTTCTCTCCGCCCAACTGATCAGCAACGACTCAAGCCTGTGCAAAATTGCCAGGCTGCAAAATGTCGCCGTGCTGAACCTAAACGACCTCGCGAAAGCGATGCGTCCAAGCCTGTCCGCGGGCGACGAGCTGGAAATTGCGCTCGTGAAGGAAGGCCGTGACGCCCACCAGGCAGTCGGCTACCTCCCCGATGGAACAATGATTGTCGTCAACCACGCGCGAGGTCACCTCGGGGAGACCGTTGCGATCACGGTAGCTGGAGCGCTGCAGACCACGGCAGGCAGGCTGTTCTTCGCAGAGCTTAAACACGCCTGAGAGCCCACGCGGCTCTTGGAAGCAGGTCAGAGCCCCTTCTCGTAATCCACCAGCCGAACCAGCGCTTCTGTGAAGTCCTGGAACGCCTCCGCCGGAAGCATAATCGTGTCGCGGCGTCCGCCCACATCTTCAGTGATCTTTAAAAAGCGGCCACGATTATTTTCCTTGAGGTCAAGGAAGAATATCTTTCGTTCGATGGAGATTTTTTCCGAAGCGAGGGGGTCGCTGCCTGCCTTCTCTCCCATATTCTGATTCATCATAAGTACAACAACTGGTTCGAGGACGGTATCACGTCCCATAGAAACAAAAGGGTACTACAAGCGGATGTCAACCGGACAACTCAACATTCCCGACAATAATCCCGGGGCTGCATGCCGCGGCGCGGCGCGTCTGGATGTCCCACAGACACACAGATAGTGAGACAGTGACGCCAATTTGTCTCGCTGGGTAAGCTCGTAACGCGGATTACCTCTGTCATATATGACTCACTATGAACTAGTTATCGATAGATACGGCGGGTGGAATACCATTTGCTAACGAGACGCCTAGAAAGGTTCTGTATTTGATTTTATGGCAAAGATTTTAGGCATCGACTTAGGCACCACCAATTCTTGCATGGCTGTGATGGAGGGCGGTGAACCCACCGTGTTGGAGAATTCGGAAGGCGCGCGCACCACCCCATCAGTAGTCGCGTTCACGAAAAGCGGCGAACGGCTGGTTGGCCAGGCAGCAAAGCGCCAGGCGGTCACCAACCCAACCAACACTGTCTTCTCGATCAAGCGGTTCATGGGCAGGAAATTTGACGAGGTTCACCAGGAGGAAACCCGCGTGCCCTATAAGATTGTAAAGGCCGCGAATGGTGATGCTCATGTGCAAGTCAGCGTAGGGGGAGCCACCAAGACGTTCTCGCCCCCGGAGATTTCAGCGATGATTCTTTCGAAGCTAAAGGCAGACGCTGAGGCAAAACTCGGCGAGACGATCACCCAAGCGGTGATCACCGTTCCAGCCTACTTCAATGACTCGCAGCGAAATGCCACAAAGGACGCCGGAAAAATAGCCGGCTTGGAGGTACTTCGCATCATCAACGAACCCACTGCCGCTTCGCTGGCCTACGGGCTGGACAAGAAGGCCGACGAAAAGATCGCGGTGTATGATCTGGGTGGTGGCACGTTCGATATCTCGGTGCTGGAGATCGGGGACGGCGTGTTTGAGGTTCGCGCCACAAACGGCGACACTCACCTGGGAGGAGACGATTGGGATTCAAGGCTCATGGATTGGATTCTGAGCGAGTTCAAGACCGAGAGCGGCCTTGACCTCTCCAAGCAGCCTGACGCGATCCAGCGCATCAAGGAGGAAGCCGAAAAAGCGAAGATCGCTCTATCCTCGGCGCAGGAGTATGAGATTAACCTTCCGTTCATTACGGCGGACCAATCGGGTCCCAAGCACATCCAGAAAAAGCTGACACGCTCGAAGCTGGAGCAGCTTACCGACGATTTATTTGAGCGGACAATTGGACCAGTTCGGGACTGCCTGAAGGACGCCAAGCTTTCTGAGAAGGACGTGAATGAACTCGTGCTGGTGGGCGGAATGACCAGGATGCCGCGGGTAGTCGAGACGGCGCGCAAACTAGTCGGCAAGGAACCGCACAAAGGAGTGAATCCTGATGAAGTGGTTGCGGTAGGCGCTGGCATCCAGGGCGGTGTGCTGCGCGGCGACGTGAAAGATGTTCTGCTGCTGGATGTTACTCCGTTAACGCTTGCGATAGAAACAGCGGGCGGCGTCGCGACCGCGATGATCCCGCGGAACACGACGATCCCAACTCGCAAGTCACAGATCTTCTCCACGTATAGCGATAGCCAGCCCGGAGTTGAAATCAAGATACTGCAAGGCGAGCGGCCTCTCTCACGGGATAACAAGAACCTTGGAACCTTTCACCTGGATGGCATTCCTCCGGCCCCGCGCGGAGTTCCGCAAATCGAAGTTACCTTCGACATCGACGCGAATGGCATCCTGCACGTATCAGCCAAGGATCTCGGCACGAGCAAGGAGCAGAAGATCTCGATCACCGGCTCCAGTGGATTGAGCAAGGACGAGATTGAGAAGATGCAGCGGGAAGCCGAGTTGCACGCTGACGAGGACAAGAAGGCAAAGGAGTCCATCGAGATTCGAAATAACGCGGACAACCTGGCTTACCAGTCTGAAAAGCAGTTGAAGGATCTTGGCGACAAGGTTCCCGCTGAAAGCAAAAAGGCTATTGAAGACGCGATTGCCGCGGTGCGTGAAGCATTGAAAGGCGAGGACGTTGACAAGATAAAGACCGCTTATGATGACCTTCAATCGAAGTTCCAAAGCGTGAGCGAAGAGCTTTACAAGCAAGCTGCTTCGCAAGCCGGAAGCGCCACGCCCGGTTCCGAGCAGCCCGGAGCGGAAGCTCAAAGCGGCCCCGGCGCGACCGCTCAAGGGAGCGGTAGCAAAGCCTCGAAAGAGAACGACGTCGTCGACGCCGAGTTCGAGATGGTGGACGAGGACAAGAAGAAATAATCAGATTTACAGAATGCGCCGCCGAAAGGAGTGGGACTCCCACTCCCGGTGGCCGCGTCGGTAATAGCAACAACAACAAGGAGAAAACATGGCAATTAATGTAAAGCCTCTTGGAGACCGCGTGCTCGTGCATCCGATCGAAGAGAAGGAAGTAAAAAAAGGCGGCATCATCATTCCTGATACGGCGAAAGAGAAGCCACAGGAAGGCGAGGTCATCGCCCTCGGGACTGGAAAGCTCGACGACGAAGGCAAGCGAATCGCGTTCACCGTCAAGCAGGGCGACAAAGTTCTGATCTCGAAATACGGCGGAACGGAAATCAAGGTCGATGGTGAGAATTACCTCATCATGCGCGAGGACGATATCCTCGGCATCATCGGCTAAGCGACAGAGAAAACAGGAGAAAAACTAAAGTTATGGCAGCTAAACAATTACAATTTGATGAAGCCGCGAGGCACGCTCTGCTCCGCGGGGTGGAGAAACTGGCGCGCGCCGTGAAGGCGACGCTCGGACCATCCGGGCGCAACGTGATCCTCGACAAGAAGTTTGGGAGTCCAACGATCACCAAGGACGGCGTAACTGTCGCGAAGGAGATCGAGCTGGAAGATCCCTATGAAAACATGGGAGCCCAACTCGTTCGCGAAGTCGCTTCCAAGACCTCTGACGTAGCCGGCGATGGAACGACCACCGCGACAGTGCTTGCCGAGTCGATCTATCGCGAAGGGTTGAAGAATGTGACGGCAGGCGCGAATCCAACTTCGCTCCAGCGCGGAATCAACAAAGCGGTTGAAGCCATCGTGGCCGAACTCGCTCGCATCTCGAAGAAGGTGAACGACCGGACCGAAATCGCCCAAGTCGCGACCGTCTCAGCCAACTGGGATTCCACCATCGGCGAGATCATCGCTGATGCCATGGATAAGGTCGGCAAAGATGGCACGATCACGGTTGAAGAAGCCAAGAGCATCGAAACGTCACTCGACGTCGTTGAAGGCATGCAGTTCGACAAGGGGTATCTCTCGCCGTACTTCGTGACCAACGCGGAGAGCATGGAAGTATCGCTCGATAACGCTTACATCCTCATTCACGAGAAGAAGATCAGCAGCCTCAAGGATCTGCTCCCTCTGCTCGAGAAGGTTGCGAAGGCGGGACGGCCTCTTCTGATCATCGCGGAAGACGTTGAAGGCGAAGCGCTCGCGACATTGGTCGTGAACAAGCTCCGTGGGACGTTGCAGGTTGCCGCTGTGAAAGCGCCAGGATTCGGAGATCGCCGCAAAGCGATGCTCGAAGACATCGCTGTCCTCACCGGTGGCCGTTGCTTTACCGAAGACCTCGGCATCAAGCTGGAAAACATCACGCTGGATGACCTTGGCAAGACCAAGCATGTCACCATCGACAAGGAAAACACGACCATCGTTGAAGGTGAAGGCAAGAGTACGGACATCCAGGGCCGGGTCAGCCAGATCCGCCGTCAGATCGAAGAAACCACCTCCGATTACGATCGCGAGAAATTGCAGGAACGTCTCGCCAAGCTCGCGGGCGGTGTCGCCGTCATCAATGTCGGCGCGGCCACCGAGACTGAGATGAAGGAAAAGAAGGCGCGCGTCGAAGACGCGTTGCACGCCACACGCGCGGCTGTCGAAGAGGGAATCGTCCCCGGCGGCGGCGTTGCTCTGATCCGCGCTCAGAAGGTGCTCGACACCCTCAAGCTCGAAGGTGACGAAGCGATCGGCATGGCGATTGTTCGCCGCGCCATCGAAGAACCGCTCCGCCAGCTCGCTGACAATGCCGGCCAGGAAGGCGCGCTCATCGTGCAGGAAGTTAAGAAGCGCTCAGGTGGCGAAGGCTACGATGTCGCAAAGAACGAGTATGTTGACCTCATCAAGGCAGGCGTTGTTGATCCTACCAAGGTGACGCGCAGCGCTCTTCAAAATGCGGCCTCCATCTCCGGGCTGCTCCTTACCACGGAAGCGTGCGTAACGGAAATTCCAGAGAAGGACAAGCCTGCTCCGATGCCACAGGGTGGCGGCGGAATGGGAGGAATGGACTACTAAGAAGCGCGAGCTTCTAAGTTAGGATTAGAGACGGCCGGGGGCAACACCCCCGGCCGTTTTTATTTCCTTAGGCCCGCAGGGCTGCAAGCCTGCGTTGCGCAGGAATCCCAACTACCGCCGCGCTTTAGGACTGAGTATTCTTGGGTTTCTTCCCAGGCGCCGCTGAGGGTTTCGCCTGGGTTTTGGGAGGCTCCGGAGCCTTCGTCTTGAACAACTCGACCCCGCAGATTTCCGGCTCGCCCGCGGAGCCGGTCTCCAGCTTGATTTCGAATGTTCCATCCTTATTCGAACTGATAAGGGGAAAGTCCTTCACCACAGCTTTTTTAGGTCCGGCCGCTTCGCGGAATATATCGAAATCCTCCAGGACTTTGTGGCCATTGATTTCCACGTTGAATCGCCGTTTTCCGGCTTCGTGGAATGTGTTCTCCGCGAAGTAGAGGCGGACGTGATACCAAACCGGGATTTTCTGCGGACGGTTGTAGAAGAGGTATTGAACATCGCCACTGCGTCCCGTCTGAAAAACGGTCTGCGGAACGGATAGCGTCCCGGTGCTGACCGGTACGCCACTGGAGAAGGGCTGCCCCCCCGAGTAGAAGTCGTCGGCCTGAAAGCTGTCCGTGCTGGGGCCCCCACAATTGATGCGAAAATCTGTCTGCCGATTATCGCGGGGGCGACCTTGGACTATGGTTAATCCGGACGCGGGCCAGTGGCTCGTCTGAGCATTTTCATTGAGCGCGAGGCTCGCGGCAGAGGTATCGACCGGGTTCACGCCAACGTTCCACCCGTCGACCAGAACGAGCGGCTTCTCTCCTTTAAGATCGGCGGTAGCGATCTCGGTGATGATCGTCTTCTCCTCGCCTGGGACCAGGGAAACGTAGTTATCCGAGTAGTATACAGGCAGCGCGCGCTGGCCGGAAGTTGCCCGGTGAAGCTGCAAGTGAGCCGCGACGGCCACGGTCTGAGCGGGGTTGCGCAACGTAACGTCCAGGAAAGTTTTGCCATCCGCATCGCGACGAGCGATCCGCGCCTGGAGGGTGGCAAGGGGCAACTTTGCCATGGCGGTCAAGTCATCACTGTGGGGAGCCGTGGCTTGCCAGTAAAAATTGTCAGATAGCAACGCGCCGTCAGCGGCCACAAGTTGAAGCTTGATGAAGTAAACCGATGAGAGCGTGGGAGGCAGGCTCACGATGCCCAGGTCCGTTTCAGCGCTAGCTGGCGCGTCTACGGTGTATTCCTTCTGAAACGGTGAAGAACCGTCCATGTTGAATATCTTTAGGCGCGCCTTGGCCCCGTTCAGGCTGCTCGGGGTATTGTTGATCACCTGGACGGAGCCGAGTTGTTCGTTGAATTGGATGTGTATTGGCTCACAGGCCTTGCGCACCGCGAACAAGGCGGAATTCGGCTCCAGATCGTGAGAATAGATTTGCCAGACGAAACTCGGCTGGGCCGGATTGCTCATCCATGTGATAACCCCGGTGGCGAAGTGAAACATTTTTGCTTCGCGTCCCTCATACATCGCTCGGAAAGCTTCGTAGTTCATCAGTTGACCCTTGCGAGCGAAGTCGGCGGCATTTGCAATTGCTCCGTATCGTTTGGCCATCATACCTGGGTAGCCGTTCCCGCCTTGGGCGCCGCTGGCGAGATCGTGTTCCGCCCAGTCGTCATTGATCTGGGTCCAGTCTTTCTCCGGCATCATTCCCTGAATCGATTCCCAAGTGGGCACCGAAACGCTGCCTATCTCCGTCTTGAAAGCCTCACCGTCAGGAAACGCGTAATATTCGCGAGGAACCCGCCAGCGGTACGGGCCGCCGGAGTGAACGCCCCTGCCGCTGGTGGAGCTGGGTTGGTATAGCCGGCTTGGGTCCAGTTCGGCGGTGAGCTTGGTGAGCGCGTCGTCGATCTCCTTTGGCGGGCGCCCCTCGTTGCGGCCGCACCAAAGGGCTATCGATGGATGATTCCGAAAGCGAGTCACCTTTTCGCGGGCATTCGCCATGTAGGTTTGTAAATCCGGGGCGTTGGGTCCATCGCCGGGGTTGGGCTGAAAAAACTCGTCCCAAATCAGAATGCCGTATTTATCGCAAAGATCGTAAAAATCGGCTTCCGTGCTCTGACCGACCCAGTTGCGGATGATGTTGTAATTAGCGAGCTGATGCATGCGAATCTGAGCCTCGAGTCGCTCCCGGGGAATACGCTTCAACGCCTCGTCCAACCCCCAATCGCCACCCTTGATGAAGGTACGCACCCCGTTCACCGAGATAGTCAGATTATCCTTTTCAGAACTGCCGTAGGTAATCTTTCGGATTCCAAACATGGTATCGGTGACATCAGAAACCATGTCGCCGACCTCAAGGGAAAGCCGCAGAGTATATAGATTCTGAGGGCCGTAACCGTTCGGCCACCAGAGCTTGGGATTTATCAGGTGAAGCTGCGGCAGGCTTCTGGAATCAAGCGAGACCACCGTCACGGCTGATCCCCCCAGTTGCACAGACCTGGCGAAAGTAACATCGCCAAAGCTCCCTTTCAGAATGGCATTTTGAGGCTGAGCCGTCAGATTCTGAATCTTCGCCTGAATCGTGATATCCGCCGAAGCGAGGCTGGGAAAGGCCAGGTCTGTCGTTACAGAGGGGTCCTGCAATACAACCGGCCCGGAAGCGGAAAGCGTGACTTTCTGCCAGATACCGGTATTGCGGTCGCGGATCGCGGGTATCCAGTCCCAACCGACAGAACAAAGGAATGTAGGACCATCGATGGTGGGCAGTCCCCCGTTGCTGCCAAGGCCGTTGGCAATCGTGTGCTCAAATGGGAGGCCGGGATGGGGTTGAGGAGATACGCGTACTGCCAGCGCTGCTGCCTGGCCGGGTTTGACAAGGGAGGAGACATCGAACACCCCGCGAGTGAACGCGCCCTTGATGGCGCCGACTCTCGCGCCGTTCACCCAAACCTCGGCAACGTAGTTGATACCAGCGAAATTGAGCCAGATCTTCCTTCCCGCGTATGCGGCGGGGACAGGGAAGCTGGCGCGATACCACCAATCCTTCCGGCAAAGCGACTCAGGAATTTTGTCAGGCCGGTTATTCTCGCCGTAGAGGGGCTCCGGATAGACGCCGTTGTCGACCAAAGTCGTAAGGACTGTGCCGGGAACGGTTGCCTTATACCAGCGCTGGGCGGTAAACGACGCCTGGGAAAGTTGCGCGCCTGTATCCGGAACCAGAGCCGCATCCTGCATCTGCCATGAGTCGGCTAAGACCGTCGCAGGCGGAAGGCTGGACGAGGCATCTGCTCGGCCCGTCCCGCGGAAGAGAGCCATGAAAAGGCAAAAATACACAAATCGATTACTGAGGGGGATCATAGCTATATTTGCTTCATTAGCCGGGTTTAGCCCGGCGTTGCACGTTGGGATGTTGCCAGGATGCCTTCCGTCGTCGCAACGGCGACCGACTGGGGGAGGCAGAGTTCGGAAGGTAGCGACAGAGATTCTCCAAGTCAATTCTGGGCTAATCCCTTTGAATCCCCTGCCCTTCTCAATGCCCGACTTGCCTGAAAATAGCTTGCGAATGTTCCCGCATTTGTCAGAACAATGGCTCCGATGATTGGGAGACCGAAGTAGAGGGCGCCAACCACACAAGCCGCGTTTGGGAGAAGCACGGTCCCGAACGTCGCGCGGAGACCGTTATTGTATTTCGCGGCTATCTCGCGCAACGCCACAATGCCATCCATGGAGGGGTCGAGCAGAACAATATCGCTGGGAGGAGATTTGGCGAAGGGCGGCGCGCAGACATGGACGCCTACATCGGCTTGTGACGAAGCGTCGTTCTGCGCGATGCAATCGCCGAAGAAGGCTACCTGCCGTCCCAGATACTGCCTTTCCTTAATGAGGATGCTCGCGTTGCGCATGTCGAGATTCCCTGAGGGGCGATCATCGCCATTCCTGCCGCGAACAGAGGATGAGGATTTCCCGGTATGAAGCAAAACGACTTCGACGCCAACGCCGCGCAATGCTTCACATACCTGACCCGGCGAACGGTCTCCTTCGTGCCACCCTATGTCGGAACTGATGACGAAGCAGTCGCACTCCGCCAGCTTTCTGAGCGCGTCGTCATTGCCAATGAACACGCCGTGTTGGGCGGCCTGGATAACAGATGTGACCCAGCCAAGCTCTCGAGAGAGAGAGGGGCCGGTGAGGTAATCGGAACGTATGACGGGTTTCGCCATGGAAACGCCACCACGCAAGATCGCGACGACGCCAAGCGCAATGGCCGGGAGCACAGCCGAGTTTGCAAAACGCTCCACTCGCGGATCTTTGACGCGCAGGGAGGTGGAACGCCCGTGCCATTCTGCTAACTGCGCGGTGATGACGCCGGAGCCAGGAGAATCGATCCTGATTCGCACTTCGCCGCTGGCGATCTCTCCAGAGGCATGTATGTCACCGCCCGCCTTGAGCGACCGGCGCCTGCCGCTCCAGCCTTCGGTCACTGTTGCTTCTCCCGAAAGCACGAAGCCATCCCCCGGAACCACATCGCCCTGTCGCAGAATGACCGTGTCGCCCTGTCGCAGATCAGCAAGGGCAACCTCCATCTCCGCTCCTCCTCGTTCGATCCACGCTGTTCGCGGACAGCGCCTGATGCGGGCCAGGAATTTGGCGGTCTCTGTGTCACGCAGTTGCTTTACGCGGGCAGGCCAGAATTCGAGCAACCAGTACATGAGCGCTGATCCCGTGAAGCTGAGAGACAAAAGGGTAAGAAACGCAATGGTCGTGTAGAGCACGTCAAGGTTAAAGCGGCCAGCGCGCAGGGAACGGTAAGCGGGCCAGACGTGCCGGATATTCAACAACCAGAGCGTGAAGACGCTGGCGATACGCGCGGGCGCGAAGAGGTAGTCTGAGACCAGAGCCAGAGCGAGGTTTGTATTCACCAAGACTTTCCTAAATCGGATCGGCTGCAATCCAGCCTGCTCCCGCAACGCGAGGGTTCGGAACGTCACAGACTCAATGATCTCCAAGATGCTTTCGAGCGTCATGCGCCCGCTTTGAAAGCGGACGTCGACCGAGCCGCCGAAGCGTCCTGATGAGGCGGGATCGTAGAGGTAGGCAGTGCCTGCCAACTCAGCGACAAGGGCGCCGCGCAGGGAAGCATCTGAAAACACAGGGTGGGATACGAGGAGGCGCTCCCGTCCAAGGCGCTTCACCCGCAGGAACGTCAACCGCCGCCCCTCACGCCACATTTTCAAATGACGCGCGCCTGAGACTTCCGCAATGAGGCCAAGGTCGGAACTTGGGAGCCGCTCGACGCGTTCCGAGCGCATCGCGCTGGCTAACAGCCTCAGCAAAACAGGCGTCGATCGTCCTCTCGAAAAGCCCACGCGCGCCCGGTTGTCTTCGCAATTTATCTCCAGCGATTCGACCTGTCCCACGGAGAAAACGCGATCCATGAAAGCCCGCCGATGGGCTGGACGCAACGCGCGTTCAATGGCCGTGCCGGACAATAGAAAATGATCCCCGCCACGAGGCACAACGGCCAGGCCGGGCGCTTCCCGTCGCGTGAGTCCTCTTGATCCTGAACCCGCCCGTTTCAAAGAAAAGCCACGAGGATCGCCGCGGCGCCGAGCCACTTCATCATCTGGTTCTGTTCGAAGTTGATCAAGCCAACCGTCGAATCAAGAAGGAAGGCAATTTCAGAGGAGAGTTGCACGTTGTACTCTCCCAAAGATTGGATATCGCGCTGCAAGGTGACCAGCCGGGAGGAGGCCTCAGGCGTCAACCATGGTTTGCCGTTTGCGGCAAAAAAGGGCGTGATCATCGAAAGGCTGACGCAACTCTCGCGCAAGCTGGCAACGAGGGAATTCCTCTTACCCAATCGCTTCACAACACGCTTCAGGCCGATGGGCCGGAAACGGCGGACATGCCCTTTTTGCTCCGCAAAAATTTCCACAGATAGATTATTCAGATCCTGCTCCACCAGTCGGAGCGTGTAAGCCACGTGGCCGGTGATGGCATCCATGAGTTCAGCATAAACATCCCCCGTGTTGCGAAACCGACGGGACTGCTTCCGCTTCTGTCCCCCGGAGAAAATGCGGAATGCGTGATGATCGGAGTGGCGAATGCTGAGAAAATGCTCCGGAGTGACTATAAAGGTCAGCGAGGCATTAATCGGGATTGGCGAGTCATAGCACAGCAACCAGCAGGACATGAAGAGGGCTCCGTCCTCTTCAAAAAGCCTGCTGGATTCCTCGATCTCAAGCATCTCTTCCTTGCTTGGAAGGCTGATGTCCAAGGCTTTCTCGACCAGATTCTCCTCCGCGTCCGACGCCTGAAGAACATCGATCCAAAGAGCTTCCTTGATCGCCGCGGCATCCAATTCGCCCCCTTCCAGGGTGGTCAACGAGGTCTCGCCTTTTTTTAAAATTTGAATCACAGGCGCGATGGGTCAGACGGGTAACGGAGGCTTCGGCGCGGCTTGGAGAGCCCGATTCAGATTGGTCTCCCATTTTTTATGGACCGTCTCAACTTGCTTGAGAGGCACCATCCCATTTGCAAGTGAGAGCAAGGCTGAAACGTTATTGAAGAAAACGGAGTGCCAGATGTTAAAGCCAAAGAGGAATACACCCGCTATGCAGAAGCTGTTAGGCAAAAGAATGAGATACCAGCTCCTCTCGACGTTCGCCTCAAGCCCGTTGGAAAAGTCAAAGAGGGCGCAGATCTTGGATAGCGATTCCTCCATGAAGACGATCTGCGCGGTATCAGTAGCGATGCTCGAAGCGCCTCGCAAGGAGATGGAAACGTTTGCTTTTTTGAGCGCGATGGAATCGTTGATTCCATCCCCAACGAAGCAGACTGTGCGGCCCTCCGCCTGCAGCTTCTGGACGTAGCGCGCCTTGTCCTGCGGAAGGACCTCGGCGAAGTAGCGATCCATTCCAAGCTTCTCAGCGAGTCGCCGTGTTGGCTCTTCATGATCTCCCGAGATGATAGCGAGGTGCTTCACGCCGCGAGCGCGCAGGCCAGCCAGGATTTCCTCAACCTCCGGGCGGTGAGATGAGGAGAGTTCCAGCACGCCCGCCATCTCATCGTTGATGGCGACATTCACAAAGGAATTTCCGTCCCGGTGCATGGTCGCAAGCTCTACATCGACCCATGCCGGTATCGGTATTTTCTCCATCTCCATAAACCGGCGGCTGCCGACCCGCACCGTCTGTTTGTTGATCTCCACCGTAATGCCGTAGCCAACCTGATACTTGGAATCATCCAGGGATGGGAGCGGCTCTCCGAGAGAGTTAAACTTTTCGAGGATTGCGAGGGCGATGGGATGCGTGAATTTCTGCTCGGCGGCCGCGGCGTAGGTGAGCAGGGTTTTTTCGGTGTAGGGTTTGCAGCAGATGATGCGAGCTACTTCCGGCTTTTCGCGAGTAAGCGTCCCAGTTTTATCAAAAAGGACTGTATCCACCTTGCGCATGATTTCCAAGGCCCGGCCATCCTTCACCAAGATGCCGTTCTGAGCGCAGGAGGTGAGAGAGGTAAGCATGCCCAGAGGCGCCGCCATGCGAATCCCAGTTCCCATCTCTGAATTAATGACGGCGAGAGCGCCGCTTACGTCCAGAACGCTGCCCGCGATGGCGGCGAGACCGAAGGAGGGACCAACCGCTTTATCTGCAAGTTCTTCGCCTCGGGATTGGGAATTAAGCTTGTAGGAAACAGTTTGATTGAGGATCGCGCTGATCTTGCTGGAGGCCGTTTCTTTGCCGGCCTGTTCTACCTCCACAATGATCTTTCCCGCCAGCATCACCGTAGAAGCGAAAACCTTGTCGCCCGCGGTCTTTTCGGCAGGGGCTGATTCACCTGTGAGCGCATGCTGATCCAGGATTGCGTCCCCCTCGAAGACGATCCCATCGACAGGCACTACCTCGCCTGTGTAAACGACCACATGATCACCTCGCTCTATCCTGTCCAACGAGGTCTCCACCTCGAGGCCCCCTTTCAGGACGCGCGCCAGGCTTGGCTGTTTGCCGAACACCTGCAGCAAAACCTTGGCTGAATCGGCGCGCGTGCGCAGGAGTAAACGACGTCCAAAACTGAGGAACCAGGCAGTCATCGCGCCCGCAAAAATCTGGCCGGTGAACAAGCAGGCGGTAAAGATGGTGCTATCGAGCACATCCACGCCCATGCGGCGCTGTTTGAAAATCACACGATAGGCGCGCTTGTAACTCGGGATGGCCGTGCAAAGCATAAGGAGCGCGCCGACCGGCAGCAAAGCCGGAACAAAAAAGGTGGCTGAGGCCGAGAGCACAAGAGAAGTCGTCGCGATGGGAAGATCGAAGTCACGCCTTGTCCTCGGCTGTCGAGCGGGAGCCCTGGAGATCGCGTTGTCGAGTCCTTGGACGATCTGCTGGGGGTGAATCGTCCTGCAGCAGTAGTCTATGGTGATACTGCCAGCGCGCTGATGCACCTTATAGTTCTCAATCCCGAGCAGGCTCATCAACTCCTGCTCGATGAGCTTCACAAGGTACGGTTTGTTGATGATCAAGGCGTTGCGGAGCCTGAGGCGTTTTGGATCGGAGGAACGAAGCTCCCATGTGCTAATGATCTGACCGAAGCGGAACGCCCGGAGACGGGGCTGGGTCTTCGGCAGGGCTCGCTGAAGATGGGCGCAGAAAACGGGGCTGATATCTGGAGCGACCTCTCCACGGAAGATCTTCGCAAGTTTCCGCGCGACGTCCGGTGGATGCGAGGAGGGGTGGAGAAGAAGTTCCGCCGTACGGGCGACAGTATCGATTTCAACCTCCCGGACTTCCAACGCGCTGAAACAGCGCGTAATGAACTCTCGTGAGAACTGGCTGCGCCACGACGAGAAGCGGTGCCCGCTGTGAAATGAAACCCGATGATCCTCGGGAAAAGTCACGCTAAAATCCGAGACCTCCCGACGCCTCTTGTTGACGGGAACCAGCAACCTGCCCGCCGACCTCGTTAGCTTGCCGTGCCGACCATTCATCGGCATCACTCGACGCCCGACCAAGGTATCCAGAGCTACTTGCATGTCGCAAACCTCATGGACAGAAAATCACGCGTCAGACTCGCCAACGCTGCCCCCCTTTTGGAGGAACTTGGGGTGGATGAAAGGTCGAAGTGACGCTCCTTCTATTCGTCCGCCGCAGCCACTGCCGCAGGACGCGGTTTGGCAGTTCTGGAAGCCCGCGCTCGAGGCTTCACCGCGCGCTTTCCCTTTTGAATCGGCTGCTCCACCGTCACCGCGGTCTTGCGTTCCACCGCTTCAAGAGCGGCTTCCGCCCCCTCGGTGAAGCCGCGCCGCATCGTGTTTGAGGAGGGCATCATCTCCACCAGGAAGACGGAGCTAAACACGGCGCCGTAGGAAAGCCCGTAACAGGTTTTATAAAGAGCATTGGTGAGCGCGCTTTTCGTTACTTCAGCCGCGCGCTTCGCGGAGTCGTGCGCGTTCGCCGTGGCCTCTTCGAAATTCTCAGCCGCTGACTCCAGCGTATCACCTAGAATGTGGAATGGACTGGAGTTTGATTGCGCCCTCTGAGCAGTTTGCTTTGTTGCCATAAAATTCGAATAAGCGCCGATAGTAGCAGATCGAATTCCCCTCACAAGAAAATTGTACCGCAACGGCGTTCTCATGGAAGGACGGTGGGCATCGGACGCCACTCCCATCTGCGACAAGATAAAACCGACTACAAATCCTGCCCGTACCTGGCGCTGTTCACATCAAGGCAGCGATGACAAACCACGCAATCATAAGCAGTCCAATTACGAATTGAGCGAGGATCCCAGCGGTGGTCCCGAGGAGGGTTCCCCAAGTCGAGCGAGTCGCAGGCAGAAGCCCTTTTCCGCCAAGCAATTCGAAGAGCAGAACGCCTGCGACAGGTCCAAGGAAGAGCCCGGGCAAACCGAGGAAGATCCCAACCAGGCCACCCAAGATTCCCCCTATGGCACCCCATCTTGTCGCTCCGTACCACTTCGCGCCGACGGAGCCACTGATGAACTCCAGCGCCTGAGCCAGAATCATCAAAACAGCAAGGCCGACCAGAGTTAGATAGCCGACGCTTTTTGCGGAACCCAAGACCAAGTGATGCATCACCGCTGCCAGCAGAATGACCAGCGCCCCAGGGATGAGGGGAATGACTGTCCCGATCAGCCCTCCCAGCATGAGCGCCAAGGTGAGCACCCACCAAAGCGTTTGCCTCACAAAAACTTCCCGATCAGCAGTGCGACGTTTCGAAATCGCGGGCAAAAAAAAGGATTCGGGCAGCGCATGACCAAGGAGTAATCAATTCCATGCGCTTGCCCGAATCGACCTAAACCAATAACTTCGACAGAGCTTGTCGACTGATGTTCAAAAAAAGACGAGCAATCCGTCAGTTCCCAAACAACACCCGCGCGCCGAGATAAACCAGGTTTCTGGTGTCCGCAGCCTTCACGTCTCGCGTCACTTGATCTCCCAGTCGAAATTCAAGGCTTCCAAGACGGGGAAATGGCCGAGTCGCGATTCCAGCGTCAAACGTGAGCAATCGAGGCGTGGCGCCCCGTTCCGCGGTAAACTGGCCGTCGCCGTAGATGAATGAGCGCAGGCATGGGATGTCCCGTGTCAGATAGGCGCGCGCAAAAACACCGGGTTCGAAGCTTGTCCCATTTCCGCCTACCAGCGTCTTGGTAGGGTAGTAGCCGAGGCTGATAAATCCCAGCTTGTCCACATCGAAGTCGCTTGCGCCGGGGAGGTAGTAGCGGGTCTCGACTTGCGTGCCATCTTTGCCACCCGAGGCAATGGCATTCGAATCGCCCCGATTGAGATTAGTGAGCGCGTAATAGGAGGCTCGCACTTCAAATCGGTAGAACACACGCGCCGCAAGTCCAACGTGGAGATCGACTTCGCGTTTGCTAAAGTCAAAGCTGCCTTGATGCGAATTCGTCACTCCAGCGGACGCCCGCTGCGCCCAAAAAGTATCTTCTGTGAACAAGTAAAGCTTCTTCTTCGAGAGCAAACCGATGTTCAAGTTGAGGTCTGATGAGAACACCGGGCGAAATGGAACGCCGTTAGGGGCTACGCGACTGCCCGTGAAGTAATACTGGGAGCCGAGTTCGCCCCATACCTCGGGCCAGTAGCTGGCCGCGGCATTCTTCAGATCCGGGCTTCCGCATTTGCGCGGATCAGCTTGGAAATCAATACGGAAAGCGAAATAGACGAGGTTCCGCGTAGCGCCGTCCCTCACGTCGTCTGTGACCTCGTCACCCACTCGGAACTCGAGGTTGTGAGCGAGTCCCATTGGCCGTGTGGCAACTCCCGCGTTCAGGGTTAGGAGTCTTGGCGTGGCTCCCTTCTGGCCGGTTACCTGCCCATCCGCAAAGAGGTAGGACCGTAGAAGAGGGACGTCCCAGGTCACGTAAGTTCTTGTGAACAGACCTGGTTCGAACGCTTCGCCATTCCCGCCGACCAATGTTTTGGTGGGATAATAGCCAAGGCTTACGAAGCTCAGGCGCCCCACGTCAAAGATGTCAGCTGGCCCAAAGTAATAACGGCCCTCCACCTGTGAACCATCTTTGAACCCGGAACTTTTTACTTCCGAGGTGCCGCGGTTCAGATTATTCAGAGCGTAATAAGAGCTCCTGAGTTCGAAGCGGTTGAATACGTTCCAGGCGAGGCCGACATGAAGATCTACTTCCCTCTTGCTGAAATCAAAGCTGCCTTGGTGCGAATTTGTCACGGCAGCGCTGGCGCGCTGAGCCCAGAATGTATCCTCGGTGAATAGATACAGCCGTTTACGCGACAACAATCCCAGGTTCAGGTTTAAATCTGAGGAGAACACGGGCCTGAATGGCACGCCATTTGGAGCCATATGACTGCCCGTCGCATAATACGAAGACCCGAGATCGCCCCATATCTCGGGGGAATTTTCCTTGGGCTCGCACTGTTCGAGTAACGCGCATCCTTTTCCCGCGTCAACAGACGCTTTGCCGTCGTTCGACCCAAGAGGAGTTGCGCTCGCGCCACTAAGGATAAAAGGAAAAAGAAATTTTCCTACGACATTACGATAAGGAGCAAACCTGAAATTCTTCATTTTAGCTGTCGGGACGGACGGATGGTTACGCCGGAACTTGCTACGTACAAGGCGCCTGTTCGACAAGTAGAATCGCCCGTCCAAACAATATTTTTATGCAGGCTTCTTATCGCCTGCCGTTAGTTTTCGCTTGTAAAACAGACTGTTACGAATTGTGATCCGAAGAGAGGTTTCATA
The DNA here is from genome assembly GCA_963828525.1 of uncultured Verrucomicrobiae bacterium. Lineage (GTDB taxonomy): Bacteria > Verrucomicrobiota > Verrucomicrobiia > Chthoniobacterales > Chthoniobacteraceae > CAWHEP01. The sequence goes on along the minus strand of CAWHEP010000004.1, from coordinate 77,268 downwards.
CTAGCTTTCATTCTTGCATCACCGGACTATGGTCTCAGCATGAAAAATGCTCACATTGGCAAAGGAGGCCGCCCTTTGACACAGCATTTGCACGCCAGTGAATCCTGCGCCCCGCAGAGCGCCGCGGCACCGCCCAGCAATGGCGGCGCCGCACCATCTTCAGACGACTGCGAGGATGAACTTTTCCGCCTCGCGGCTATCGTTAAATATTCGGATGACGCGATCATTGGAATCAATCTTGACGGCGTTATTTTCACGTGGAACAAAGCGTCTGAAAGAATCTTTGGCCGTCCCGGCGAAGATTTAAAGGGGCGACATTTTTCGAGCCTTGTACCGCCAAATCGACGCGGCGAGCTGGCTGAGATTCTGGACAAGGTTAGGATCGGGGAACATGCAGACCCCTTTGAATCCCGCCGAATCCTTAAGGACGGGAATGTCATCCATTTTTCCACTGCCATTTCGCCGTTCAAGGACGCATCCGGAATTATCGTTGGAGCTTCGGTCATCGCGCGTGATGTGACTCACGCCCGGCGCGCGGAGGAGGCTCTCGGAAAAGAGCGCTCCCTTCTTCTCACGGTTATCAATAATCTACCGGATCACCTTTATGTGAAGGATAATGCCGGCCGCTATGTTCTGGACAACCCGGCGCATCGCGCGTTTCTGGGCGTCAAGACGGCCGAAGAAGTAGTGGGGAAAACGGTTTTTTCGTTTTTCTCAAAAAGTCTGGCGGAGCGCTATCATACGGATGACATCACTATCATGCGATCCGGGGAACCGATCCTCAATAGGGAAGAGCCTGCCGTCTCGCGTTCCAAGGAGAAGCGCTGGCTTTCGACAACAAAGATTCCGTTTCGGGACGCCAGCGGAGAGATCGTGGGGATGGTGTGCCTCAGCCGCGATATTACACGTATAAAGCTGGCGCAAGGCGGGGCAACGGATGCTCCCGAGGACAAGCCATCGGCACTCGGGGAGCGCGGCTGAGACCCGGTAAAATCCCCCCTTTGCAGAACCCGCGCGGAATGCCACAGTTTCCCTGTGGCAACCTCCAAGGCATGAGTTATCTGGTTTCATCATTCGTTTCCATCGTGCGTTGCGTGAGCGACGATCGGGTGCATTGCGAGGAGGAGAGCCGGGTTGAGGAGCTCTTCAGCGAGGAATTTGACGACCTTGATTTCGAGCTGGTTCTCTGCGCCTTTGAGGCTACCCATAAGATGGCCTTTTCCCGGAAGCTAAGCGATTTGACGCTTGATGATTACGGACACCTGTCGATTGAGGATTTTCTGGATGAGTTCGTCGACCCCGCCGAGCAGCGTGATCCGCTGTTTGTGACGAATACGCTCCTGATGTTCCGCACGGCGCTGGAAAATGCCTTGCTCCCGCCCGAGCAAGAGCAGGATTTTCTCGGCTAAGAGCGGGAATTTATACGGCTTTTTGACAGAGACTGCGGCTGAAACCAGTGTAACCTTGGCGCCATGCGACCGAATACGACAGTCAAGGCGCTGCTCTGTTTTGCAGGGCTTGCGATACTCGGGTTACAATTCGCTTCCTGGAGCAAACTGCCTTTCGACGTGCTCCGCATCGCGACACTCTGCTGCGCGGTGCTCGCATACACGCTGTGGAATAAAAAGGATAAGCTAAAACTCGAGAGCGGCCCCGTCCCCACGCTGCTCGGCGCGTTGCTGCTGGGTTTGCTGCTTTTTAAAAGCATGTCCGCGCCGGGCACCCTGTTCGCGTCGCTCGCGCCATACCCTGGGGCGTCGCGCTGGCCTTGATAGCTTCCGGGTTTGGCGGCTTGAGGCAATACTGGCAGGAACTCTCGGTCCTGTTGTTCCCGACGATACCAGCCCTATTGCGCCTGGTCGCGTTTGACGTGGTTGGACTTCATGTTTCTCCGCTCACCGCTGTAGCTGGCGCTGGCATCGTGCGCTTCCTTGGAGTGGAAGCTTCAGTGCACGAAGTCATTGTCACCACAAATGCCGGCACCGTCGCGGTGTATGAGGGGTGTTCTGGCGCCCGATCCATGTTCTTCCTGTTCGGGTTGGCGTTCCTGCTGCTGATCATCTTCCCGCCTGATAAGCTGCTCGTCGGCGTCGCAACGGTACTAGGGGCTGTCTCGGTGGCTTTCATTGTCAACGCGTTTCGGGTGGCGCTCCTCATAAGTCTCGTAAGCGCCAGCAATCACACGGCCTTTGAATATTGGCACGAAGGTGATGGCGCGCTTGTTTTTGAAAGCGGGTCCGTTTTCATTTTCATCCTTTTATACCGCTTCTTTGTTATGGGCAGACACAACGATACGCCCGAGTCGGAGCAAAATGTCGCTTTGGGGTAAGGCTCGCATCGTCCTGTTGATTCTGGTCTGCGCGGGCTCAGTGGGAGTGCTGGGCAGAACGCTTGTTCTTCGACGGCCGCTCGATCCAAGTTTTCCGGTCTTCAACTTCCCTCAGGAATCCCCTCTCGCCGACTGGCGCGCGGACGAGAACTTCCCGATTGCAAAAACGGAAAGCGAAAAGGCCGACCACGCGATACAGGCGCGCTATTACCACATCCACGACTCGATGGAGATTGAGTTGAGATTCATCGCGGAGCCCCGCCTGCTTCATGTGGCTGATCCGACGCTGCTTCAGAGAATGCCTCCCTCTGGCTATCTGCCGCTGGACGTCGGCCTCCGCTTTCTGGTTGACCCTCTCGGACGGGTAAAACGCAATCTGAAACGTGACTCCACCAGTAACGGGGTTGTGGAGATGCGCAGCAGTGTCGACACGGGCTCGTACGGCATCTGGCAGGATGGCGATCACCTTCATCTAACAGGGATAATCATGGCCAGCGGGAGAAGCGTGGTGACGCCTCGCGAGTTTGCGCGAAGCGCGTATCTGGAGCAGATGAGTGGGCACAGGTTGCGAAGGTGGCTGATGGGAGAGGCGTTGCTGCCAGACGACCGGTGCGTTCTCGCGGACGTTTCTGTCACTCTCGCCGGCGGTTCCCGGGAAGAGGCCGCAGACAATCTGCGGCGGACATGGCTGCAGTGGTATGGATGGTGTGCTCCACGCTTCGTGGAAATGTGTGACTCTGGAGAAAAGATGAACCTGGGAAATTTCGCATGGCTGCCATAAATCCGCTCGATCCCGAAAAGGACGCGAAGATCAAGAGAATGCTGCTTTTGCTGATGCTCGGGCTTGCGGTGGTCCTGCCGCCCGTGTGCTGGTTCGGGCCGCGCGTTTACTCCAAACATCATCAGGCGCGCTGATCGCTGAGTCGCGCGTGTTGATGGAGAAGAAGGATTACAAAGAGGCCGCGTTACGCCTGCACAAGGTTATAGGGCCGCACCCCAGTAACCTGGAAGCGAGCGTGCTCTATGCCGAGATCGGGGATAGAGCAGGCGCCCGCGAGGCGGTGGGCCTCTGGAGGCGTGTCTGTGACCTGCCGCAGGGATCATCATTCGACCATCTCTGCGCTTGGGCGACTGCGGCTCTGCGGTTCCACGACGCGCCGCAGGCGAAAAAGGCAGTCGCGCTAATGACGCCCGCTGACAAGGGCGATGCCCGTTACCATGAGATCGCTGGCAAAATCGCGATGGAGTCGGGAGCCAGAGCGGAAGCCGAAAGAGAGTTTAGCGAAGCCATTCGGCTGAATCCGACGGAGGACAAATACGTTTTTGACAGGGCGCAACTGGGATTGCAGTCGCGCGACCCGGTTGAGCGGGACGCCGCGCGAAGGGATTTGAAGAAGGTAAGCACAAACGCGGAACTGAGGCTTCCTGTGCTGCGGGTGCTCGCGACAGACTCCGCCGTCCGGGGCTTGCGCGATGAAGGTCTGGCGCTTGCCGAGAAACTTGCGTCCGACAAGGAAGCGGAGTTCGACGACCGCTTGTATTACCTGAGCGTTCTGCGCGCGGCAGGGAATGCAAAGTTTACTCCTTATCTGGCGCAGCTCGAATCCGAAGCGGGGACAGACGCTCAGAAAACCGGCTCCCTGCTTGCCTGGACGAACAAACAGGGGCTGGCATTGGTTGCGAACGACTGGATGAAAGGGCTTGCGACAGAAGTGGCGTCCCAGCCGCCAGCGGCCGTCGAAATCGCCGATGCATATCTTCTCCTTCTGGATTGGAAGTCGCTAAAGAAGTTCACTACAGGCCCGCTCGACTGGGGCAACGCCGAATTCCAGCGCCTTGCTTTCCAGGCCCGGGCGCTGCGGGAACTTGGGGAAGAGAGCGCCTCGGTAGAGCAGTGGAGCATGAGTGTGAAGCTGGCGGAAATACAGCCCGCGCGGCTTCTCACTCTTGAGCGCAAGGCGCAAAGCTGGGGCTGGAGGAAGGAGACGAATGACCTGCTTTGGTTAATAGCTGGCACCTCTGAGGATCCACGCGCCGCTCTCAACACGCTCGCGCGCAATTATGCGGCCAGCAAGGACACCCGCCAGCTTTGCAAAGTCTGGCAGCGGATTTCGGGTTTGAATCCCGATGACCCTGTCGCCAAGGGTAATTGGGCTCTCCTCTCACTCCTGCTCGGCATCGACCTCGATAGCGCGGCAGACGCCGCCGAAGAACTCTCAAGCCACCACCCAAGTGACCCCCGCATCGCTCTTACGTACGCATACGCCTTGTATCTGCATGGTCATACTGAAGAGGGGCTCCAGGCAATGCGGGCCCTTCCCCCTCAAGAGCTCCTTGAGCCAGCGGTCGCCGCTTATTATGGGTTTTTGCTGGCTGCTGAAGGGAACGCTGACGCTGGCAAATTCCTTGAATTGGCGAAAACGGCTTCGCTGCTCCCAGAGGAGGAGAAGCTCGTTCTCGAAGCGGGACGCCCCGCGCTGGACGGGATGCCAGCCTCTCCACATTTCAACCATTTGTTTCATCGTCCCGCCGTTTGCGACCGGTTCACAAGCGAAGACGTCTTTCCCCACTCTAAACACGAATCACGCGATGATTCTCGCCAGAACATGGTTCAGATGCTCGATCTGTTGCAGAAGATCCATTAACGCCCACTTTTTAGCGCGGCTTGGGAAAGGCGTTCACAAAATGATGCAGCCTTGATTGCATCCATCCAATCGACGCGCGTCGAATATGAAGATGAAAGTGATATTTATGAAACTACTAAAACAAGCCATTCTAACATTAGCTACGGTTGCCAGCTTTGGGGCTGCCAGCGCTATCGCTGAACCTACGTTGCAGGCAATCTACACAGGGCACGGCTCTGAAAGGTTTCTCTATCGGGAAACCGACCCGATGATCGGCCTGTCTGTGCGGGACTGCTCCGTCGGAGCGAGCTGCTGCAACACGCAGACCGATTTCCAACGCGTCCACGGGTTTGACATCCGAGACAACGCGCACGGGGTGCAGAGCGTAAGGTAAGAACTCAGCTTCCCTTCATGGCGGATTTTGCTCTGAACGAGCAAAATTCGCCATTTGTCTGTACATCTTTGCTGTCGCCTATGGTTTAGATAAATCCCCATTGCCTAAGAATGCGGGCTGGACGCTTACGATCCCTCTACTTGGACTGATTCATGCTTCGCGCGAGGCGTGGGCTTTCGCTGTATTTTCCGGATCACCGCCGTTGCGTTGTTGGCTATTTCTCTCATCAGAGAGGCCGCGGCATCAGACGTGTTTCCTTTCGAGTATCAGAACGGCCTCGTCTGGATCAGCGTTCGAGCTAACGGGAAGGACTTCTCCTTTGTTCTGGACTCGGGCGCAGGCTCGTCTGTCGTGAGCTTGGCCACGGCCGGCGCGGTGTGGCTCAAAGCCAGGCAGACCGGAATGGGTGATGGGTGTTGGGTCGCGAGCGATTGCCTACCCGGTGAAAGATTTCAGCGCGATGTGCGGCGAGGTCCCATTTTCCGGAAACGTTCTTGCTATCGATCTCTCCAATGTCAGCCGCGCGAGCGGCCGCTCGATTGATGGCCTGATTGGAGCGGACTTCTTCAGGAGTCGCAGGGTCGAGATCGACTTCACCCGAAAACTTATCATCCTAGACGGAGACCCGGCAGAAAAGGCGCTGGCTCACAAAATTCCAATCAGGGAAACCAACGGCGCGTTCTGCATTCCGGTGGTGGTGGATGGAGCAAGAGAACGCTGGATGCGCCTTGATACCGGATGCAACGACGCGGCGCGAGTCGTTTCCGATAAGGCATTACACTTCTCGTCACCGTCCAAGTCCATCGCATTTACCACAAGGTCGCAGCTTTTGCGCAAAGCCGATCTGGAGCTGGGGGGCGCGCGCCTGAAAGGCATACCGATCGCCGTCCACGATCACGAAATATTCCCCGGGGAGGCCGGGCTTCTTGGCACCGGCGTACTGTCGCGATTCAACGTCACGATAGACGTGCCGCATCATGGGGTGACATTGGTGGCGAGGTAAATCGAGGCGTTTGCAATCTTAAGGTGGATCGCTGTAACAAGGCGATTTACAAACGCGCTTCCCCGCTTGCAGGCGATCTCGTATACACACGCCATGAAGATCAAGTCCATTGTCGCCGCAGATGAACGAAAGAAGACGGTCACGTTCCGCACGGACGAAGAGCTCACGCCAGAGATTTTCGAACACTTCGAGGAGGTGGTCGGCGCCGGCACTACGATAATCGGGTGCTCACTGCGGGATTCACTGTTAACCGTTTCAGCCGATCCGATGACGCCGGCAGTGCCAGAAGCGGTCAACGCGAGCCTGGCAGAGGCCCAGAGCCGGCTCGCGGCCGCCAAGATAGAAGCTCAAACCTGGCTGGAGCGCGCTTCGAAACTGCTCGAAGTGCCGCTAGAGGAGAAAGCTACCGATCCTCTGATGCAGATCCCGCGACAACCCTGACGCCAACCTACGAGAGCAGGGTCTGGATTTCACCCATGCTCAGTCCACCCATCATTGGCTCGTCACTCTCTACCATCGCGTCAATCAGGTCGCGCTTCTTCTGCTGAAGATTAAGTATCTTCTCCTCCACTGTGCCGCGAGATATGAGTTTGTATGATGTGACGACGTTTGTCTGGCCAATACGATGCGCCCGGTCGGTGGCTTGCGCTTCCACCGCCGGATTCCACCATGGGTCGAAATGAATGACGGTGTCAGCGCCCGTCAGGTTCAATCCCACGCCTCCCGCTTTGAGGCTGATCAGAAAAACGGGAACGGAGGAATCAGTCTGGAACTTATCCACGACAGAGAGACGATCCTTGGTGGCCCCGTCCAGATAGCAAAAAGAAGTTCCTGCAGAAGCGAGGCGCTCCTTGATGAGATGAAGCATGCTCACAAACTGACTGAATATCAGGACCCGGTGCCCGCCATCGATCGACTCTTGAAGCAGCTCGTCCAGGAGTTCCAGCTTGGCGGAACTGGTGGCCGGGTCGACACCGTCAAGTTTTAGGAGGCGGAGATCGCAGCAGGCCTGTCTCAGTCTGAGCAGAGCAGTGAGAGCGATAATCCGCGCGCGACCCTGGTTCTGTTCGCAGGAAGCTTCTTCCATCCTCGCTCGACTCTGCCGCAATAGTTCCTGGTAGACCGAGGCCTGATCGGCGGTGAGTTCGCAGTAGGATATTTGCTCCAGTTTCTCGGGCAAATCCGCCGCGACGTCCTTCTTCAAACGTCGCAGCATAAAAGGGCGAAGCCGTTTGACCAGACGCGCCCGGAGCGGCGCGGAGGTCGCTTCTTGCTGGAGGGGAATCTCAAATTTTTCCTTGAAGTCCGCGCGGCTGCCGAGATAGCCGGGCATCAGGAAGTTCATGACTGACCACAAGTCTCGAACGGAGTTTTCCATAGGCGTGCCCGTAAGAACAAACCTATTACGGGCGACAAGTGACCCTGCAGCCTGGGCATTCTGAGTGTCTGGATTCTTGATGTGCTGCGATTCATCCAGGATGATGGCGGAGAATTCCATGGAGCGATATCTCTCCACATCGCGGCGCAGGAGTGGATAACTTGTGATGACCAGACGCGAGTCTCGCGCCTTATCGAAAAGAGCGTGGCGGCCAGCTCCTTCCAGCACTACGACAGACAGCTCGGGACAAAACCGCTCCGCTTCACGGCGCCAGTTTCCGATGAGCGAAGAGGGGCAAACGATCAACGCGGAGCCGGTAGTCGAACGCAGAAACGCGAGCGCCTGCAGAGTTTTCCCAAGGCCCATCTCGTCCGCAAGGATGCCGCCAAACCCGTTTGCGGCGAGGAAGTTCATCCAGTAAACGCCGAGCTTCTGATACGGGCGAAGCACCTCCTCCAGGGAGCCGAGAGGGATTGGCTCCATCGCATCCAACTGCCGTCCCGCGCTCGACCAGGAGGGTGGCCTGCCACTTACCTCCACAGCGGCGTCGCTGAAGATGGAGTCCAGATAGGATGCATGCGCCATGTCCATCCGATATGTCCCGGGCCGCGCCTGACGCGGAGAGCAGTCGGAAAGCGCGCTATTCAACTCATCCAGCATTCCGGAGTCAAAGATCCCGATCTTCCCATTTCTGAGCCGGACATGCCCCTGTCCCATCTGCAAGAGGCGCTGTATCTCGCCGCTTGAGAAGGACTGCCCGCCCTCAGCAGCCAGATTGATGTTCAGTTCGAACCAGTTTTCTCCGGATGAGGTGAACTCGATGTTGGGCGTGATGCGTTCCACCTGACGCGTGATTTGGGTGAAGCGAGTCCCCAGTGATGTCTCCCATATCTTCTCCATCTGCGGCAAGTCCACCGCGAGAAACCTGAGAACACGCTGTTCTCCCTTCAGGACGAATTCCCCCGCAGGCTCACGAGAAATGGTAAATCCAACATTCGACAGCCGGGCGAGAGCATCAGTTTCCGCTTTCGGATTTCGTGTGAGAAATCGACCTCCCTGGAGTGGATCCGGCGCCGAAAACTGCTCCCCCGGGTCGGTCTGCCCGAGAGTAACCACCCTGCGGGTATACCCAGCCTGCAAACGCGCGGTCAGGAAGTTCAGGGATCCCTCCAGAGACAGGGTAAACTTTGGCGCGTCTGCGACAAAGGTGATTTCACGAAGGGGCGCGCCCTCCTTACGTACTTCAAAGAAGCGCGCGAGTCCGGGCAGCTCCTGGTGGGCAAAGATTGCGGCCTCCACCGGCTGCAGGATGACTTCACCTCCCAGGAGTTTCGCGTAAGCCGGGGGAAGGCCCGGGGCAATCTGCTGAAAAACCGCCTTATCAAATAGCCAATTAAAGGAACCGGCGCTCAGGAGACTGGCGTCACGCGGAAAATCCGCGTGAAGCCGAAGGACTCCAGCTTCATCGGAATGGGCGATCAGGTACCCGGACGCAGCGGCTCTCGCGCTATCTTCACCGCAGTCCCCTTCCCCTGCGTGACCCGGGTATGATCCACGATCGTGTTCAGGAATGTCAGAAAGCCCTCGCGGTCCAGCAGGAGCATCCCTGTAAGCTTGCCTCCGTTCAGCTCGGAGACCTTGCGCGCGAGCAGCAGATCTTCCGGGCCACAGCGATAAACTTTCCTGGCCGCGAGCGCGTGCGCAAGGATTCTTCGGTTGCCGCATTCGGCTTCGATCCCGACCATTACCTGGTTTCTTTCCCAGCCCTGCTTAAGATTTGGGGGGAGGACTACGAACAGCCGCGCGTCCTCAGCCCCCGGCTCCGTAGAGAACAGTGGCCCGTCCGCAACGAGAGTCCGCGGCATGGCCGACGCTTTAGCAGCGGGCGGGGATTTCGCGCGAATGACCGCGAGCCCGATCGCCAAAGAATGCGCGCAGATAGTCCCCCACTCTCGTGAAGCGCGACACCGGCAGATATTTTCGACGTTGGTGGCGCTTGAGATCTTGAGACCCCCTCGATAATCGGTCTCTGCTTCACGGACCACGCCGGTGAGAACGGGCGGGGTATAGGCAAAGCTCGTAACGCGGCCCATGTCGAGGAGAGCCCGCGCCTGCTTCATCGCCTGCCAGCCCCCCGCTTCACTCAATAACTTCTCTGTGAGGGGCGGAGGTTGCATCTTGAGGAGCGTGACCTTCAAAGGGAGGGCCGTTCGCGCCGGAGACTATCGTTCGCTAAAGACCGGGAGCAAGCTTGGGAAGCTTCTGCTTGAGAGTGAGCACCGGCGCGAAGAGGTCACCGAGCTTTTGCGCCCTTTCGAGAACTGCGGTCGCGTCAAACACCAGCGGATTTTTCTCCTCCATACCCTCACGCACCTCCTCCCACGTCACCGGAGTTGAAACCGTCGGCGTTTCCTTCGCGCGAAGTGAGTACGCCGAAACTGTCGTCTTGTGCTCATCGTTCTGGCTCCAGTCCACGAGCACCTTCCCGCTGCGCAGTTTCTTCTCCATTTTGGACACCACGGTGTCCGGGTGCAGCCTTTCGAGCATCTGAGCCAAAGCATGCGCAAAGGATTTCGTCGCGGTGTAATCGACAGGGGTGTTCAGGGGGACGTATATCTGAAGGCCCTTCGATCCCGAGGTTTTAGGGACTGCCACAAGATTTACCGAATCCAGATATTCCTTCAACCAGAGCGCGACACGACAACAAAGCGAAACTGATGCCGGCGGCCCGGGATCGAGATCAAAAGCAATCATGGTTGGACGCTGAATTTTCGGTCCCCTATGGAGGAAAGTGTGTAATTCGATGTCCGCCAGATTGGCGCCCCAGACAAGGGTGGGCAGATCATTGACCACGCAGTAGTCAATTTTCCCCGCTTCGCGCCTGCTTGCCACAGTGGTGGTTTGCACCCATGAAGGCCGATGGGACGGGCACTGCTTCTCGTAGAAAAAGAAACCTTCCACGCCGTCCGGGTAGCGCTTCAGCGTGATGGGGCGGTTGTGAAGGTGAGGAAGAAGGACTGGAGCGACATTGATGTAGTAGTCAATCATGGCGCCTTTGGTGAAGCCATGGCGTGGATACAGCACCTTCTGCAGGTTTGACACCATGAGGTGTTTGCCTTCGATCGTGATTTCAGACTTGGATGGCATCTCTAATGAATCGCGCCAACTGGCACTCTCGAACGGTGAGGCGGCTAAAAAGATGCGCCTGAGCGATTCGCTTCTGGCTGATGGCGCTTCCGATTCACATACCTTTCCTGCCGATGGAGGCCCTTTCCGCCGACGAGATCCCTGCCGGCTCCCAATGGCAATATGAACCAAAATGGGATGGATTTCGCTGCGTCGCGTTTCGCGAAGGAGGCAAAGTCGAACTTCAGTCGAAAGCTGGCAAGCTTCTCACGCGATACTTTCCAGAGGTCGTCACCGAACTGCTCGCGATGGACGCGGAGGAGTTCGTGTTAGACGGAGAACTATGCGTTCCAGATGGAGACGAGTCATTCTCATTCGATGCCCTCTTGCAGCGGGTGCATCCCGCGAGCAGTAGAATCAAAAAGCTCTCCGCAGAGACGCCGGCGCTGTTAATCGTTTTTGATCTTTTGGTTGGCGAGGGCGGCGTAACGATCGTAGATGAGCCTCTTTCAGAGAGGCGCGTCCTGTTGGAGGCCTTCGCAAAGGATCATTTCCCAGCGGGCGGGCGGATCGCGCTTTCGCCGATGACCCTCGACCCGGCAGGAGCGCAAGAGTGGCTTCGACAAACAGGGGCGACGCTGGATGGGATCATCGCGAAGCAGACGGGAATTGCATACGCCGCCGGTCAGCGAACCGGGATGGTGAAGGTGAAAAACTACAGGAGCGCGGATTGCGTGGTGGGCGGGTTCCGCTATGCGGCAGGCAAGGACAGCGTCGGTTCGCTCCTCCTGGGTCTCTATGATGATAAGAGGTTGCTGCACCACGTTGGATTTACGTCTGCTCTAAAGCGGGCGGAAGCGCCTGCTCTCACTGGCAGGCTGCTCCCTTTTGTGAAGTCACCGGGGTTTACGGGAAGAGCACCGGGAGGCCCGAGCCGATGGGCTTCTGAAAAGTCCGCTGAGTGGGTGCCTCTGGAACCGCATTTCGTTGTGGAGGTCTGCTACGACCATTTTAGCGGCGATCGATTCCGACACGGAACCAGCCTGCACCGCTGGCGCCCTGATAAAGCACCCTCCCAATGCGGGATGGATCAGGTACAGCAAAAAGCCTCGCATGTCGCGAGGCTATTGCGTTTGCACGGGTGATTATTCGCTAAGCAGCGCCAACATTGATGGCCGACTTCGCGAGGCTGGTCAGCTTCTTGTCCGTCATCGATTCTTCTTCAAGCGTCTGCTGGAGGAGCTTCGCCCCTTCTTTGTCGCCGATGATCTCGGCATACGTTCTTGCGCAGCCATACCCCGCCATTTCATAATGCTCAACTCGCTGAGCGGCAGAGATCAGCCCCGCGTCACGCACCTCATCCTCAGCCTCTTCCTCGATCATCTCAGCGCCTTCGGCGATGAGACCTTCCATTCCTTTGCACTTTTTGCCACGGGTGGATTGCTGATGACTGGCGAGCACCTGCTCGAGGCGGGCGGCGTGTTCCCTGGTCTGTTCGAGATGCATCTTGAATCCCGCCGCCAAATCCGGGTTGGACGCGGCTTTAGCCATCTTCGGCAACGCCTTGATGAGCTGGTTCTCAGCGCTGAACAGATCCTTTAGTTCGTGTATGTACAGGTCTTGGAGTGTTTCTAGTTTCATACCGTAATTTTCGAATCCCTGCGCGAAGATGGTTGTGTGAATCCGTCCTTCTCTCCAACCCTGTCACACCAATACCGCCCGGCAACCGCTTGCGGCGGCCTACTCGCTTCTCCGGGGCGAACGCGAGAGCCAGATCTGGAAATTACGCGCGCCTCCGCCGTACTCTGCCCCCGGAAGGAACGTCACCCGGGCATCAGCTTGCCTGAGTTGTTTCGTCACAAAAGAAGCGATTTTGCGCCGCCTCCTCTTTATCCTGCGGGTCCCGGAAGTAGCAAACCTCCGTGGAATCGACCTTCCGTGAGCCATTCTTGGCGATAGTCGCAGTTCCGAGGCCAGCGCCCTCTATCTGAGCCTTCGTTTCGACGGCTGCGTCGCGCTGCCGTTCCTCTCCAATGAATATATAGATGTGCGCGGTGATCTCATCCGCTGAGAGCGCCTCATCAATCTGAGTCTGAACCCGGCTGAGGGTGGTCGCAAGGGCTCCGCGGATATCAACGAGCTGAGATTCCACTGCTTCGCTCGCGTTGAGCTTCGCGGCTTTCGCGCGGGCGGAGTTCAGCCCGGCAAGCAACACCCCCAGGCCGCCCACCTCCTGGCGCACTTTAACAAGGCGCTGCCGCAAATCATCGGCCTGCTGTTTGGCGGCCTTCCTTTGTAGGAGAGCGGCATCCGCGCGGGCCTCCGCGGAGATCTTCGCGGAATCCGCCGCGGCAGCGTGATTTTTCGCGTCTTGCTGCTGTTCCGCGACCTGCTGTCCCTCTTTCTGTATGTCGACTGCCCGCTTTCTCCAGGTATCCACCTGATAACCGGAGAAACCCAGCCAGGCAAGACCGGCAAGGACTGGCAGAAACACGGAAAGGAGCGCTTTGCGGCGCAGTCGCTTTTCCTTGAGGGCGGCGCGGTAGATCGCTTGCTCTAGGTCGGAATTGAGAGTCGGTTGCACGGCCATTTTGTTATTCAGGCGCCGCCCAGGAGTTGCTCCGCGCGTTCCTTGTAAGCTGTGCGCTGACGCCCCGGGAGCGCCTCATCTCGCAGTCCTGTCCGTATATAACGCACAGAGACGACGCTCTGGGCAATCAGATCCGCGCGGGCGCGGAGCGAGGCGGCCAGCGCGGCGACCACGACTCCAAACCCCAGAAATAGCGGCAGTAAAAAAGGAGTTCCTCTCCACAAAGCGGCAGGCAGCGAAATGAGAGCCGTGATAATCGCGCCTGAAAAAAGCCAGCGCACGAGACGGCGCAATTGCGCGACCGTTCCGGCGCGGACGCGAATCAACTCGCCGAGCTGCAGGACTTCGACCGCCTCCGCGGGCTCCGTGCTTTCGTGAGGAACAGCGACAATGGGATCTTCCCCTCGGCAAGCGCCTTGATCGCAGCCGCGATTTTTCCGATCACGGCTTCCCGTCGCGACACACTTACGCCGTCCAGCGGTTCGGACAGGTCGTTTGCGGCAAGAGCGGGATCAAGGGCCGCGGAGTCATATAGACAGTGGCTCACAAGAATCCACGAGAGGCGAAGCCTGCCATTTTCGTGCGCCTCGCGCAGCATGTCGGGCAGACGCGCCCGAGTCACCAATTCCGAATCCAGAAAAAGATCGCTGACAAAGAGGACGGCAAGCTTGCTATCGGCAACGGCTTTCTCGAAGTCCGTCCGCCAAACGGAACCCGCGCGCAGCTTTCTCTCATCCCAAACGATGAAGTCCTCCCAGCATAGGGATGCGATCGCGCTCTGCACCCTCTCCTGCCACTTTTTGTCCGGGTAGCAGTAGGCTATGAAAATCTTGGGTCTCTTCTCCATTTCGCGCCTGCTACCGTTAACGTTGGGAGCGGGAAGTCAACAATGTCTTGCGGAAAAGACATCGGCACAGATACTGCTGAACTTTGAACCATGAAAATCGGACGTAACTGTAATTCCCCTCAAAAATCCAATACCTCCGTGGAAGGGGCCGCGCAGCGTTCGAAGCCAGTGCGGAAGATCGCCTTCGCGCCCACAATGATCGATGGGAAGCCGGTCTTCGCCACTTCTCAGACGGCGCGTCCTTCTTGAGACGCCCGGCATCCCTCAAGCAGTGCGAGCGTGGCATTCATGTTAGCTTCAACCGTCAGCGCGCGAGCAATGCCCGCCAGCCGAGGCTGAACCGCGTTTCGTCGTTCCGGATCGCGCCAGCCCCAGATGGCCTCTGCCATGGCCCGCGAATCTGAAGGATCCTGAAGAACTTCTCCCTCTACGCCAGCCTCGATCACTTCGGCGAATCCGTTGGCGCTGGTCGTAATCACAGGGAGGCCGGCTGCGAGAGCCTCCAGGCACGCATTGGAAAACGGGTCATAAAGCGTGGGCAAGAGAAAGATGTCAGCCGCAGCGAGGTAGTTGCGGATGTCTGATACGGGTCCGAGAAAGCGGGTTCGCCTGGAAGCTGGAAAAGCTCCGGGGTCGCCTCTCCCGGCGACCACAAGAACGGCATTACCGTGTAGCGCGTCCATCGCCCTGATCGCAAAGCGAAGTCCCTTTCGCTCCCAGCCGGAACCGGCAAAGAGGATTGTGAACTCGCTGTCCGTGAGGCCAAGCCGCTCGCGAACCGCGGCGCGGTCCTCGGAAGGGGCGCCGCGCGCCGGGACTCCGTTGTATACAGTATGGATGCGGGCGAGCGGGTAGCCGAAACATTGCGCGATCTCTTTCTTCACCATCTCCGAATTGACGATCACCAGAGGGGTATTTTCCTCCCGCAGCATCGTAGCTTCCAGGGCGAGAAGATCGCGGTGCGTCTTCCGCAGCCGCCGGAACCAGGGTTTCCAGGCAGGCTCGTAGCGGGCGCGCTTCTCCAGCCAGACTCGATGCACTCCGTCGCCCGCTCTGTAGCAGTCGCAACCCCAAACACGCTCCAAGCTGAGAACGACGTCGCATTCGTGTCTGCGGTCGCAGCCAGCAAAGGCGTCCGCGAAGGCGCGAGGCGTCTGGCCGGGCAGGATGCATGTCCCGCCGAAGGGCCAGTTCCCTGCCCACTCCCGGGAAGCGAAAAGGAAGGGCGTATGTCCCGAATCAACCAGGGCCTTCGCGAAACGCTTCAGATAGCTCTCGGCCCCGCCGGTCGCGCCATACCCTCTTCTCACGAGGCCAACTTTCATTTTGAGAATGTAGACAAAGCAGAGAAGGTCTTGCAGGAAGACGAATCGCGATACTATTCAGATTCTCGGTCGAATGAAAATACTGGTGCTTCAGCTTAAAAGGATTGGTGACCTAATCCTCACGTCACGAGCGCTTTCCTGTCTCCGAGAAAACATGAAGGGAGCGCACCTGACGCTGGCGGTGGAGCACGGAAGCCGTGAACTTCTGCCGGCGTTTGACTACGTCGATGCCACACTGCTCTACAATCGGAACGGGAAGAATGGCCCCCTTTGGACACAGATGATTTTCGCTCATTACGATGTCTGCCTTGATTTTACCGGGAACGACAGATCGGCACTTTTGTCGATGCTGTCAAAATCCCAGCGCCGGATTGCGTTCCAATGGGTGCAGAAGTCACTGGCGCGCCCGTTATTCTACAACCATTTTGTGGATTCGCCGGTGAGAGAGAGCCATACGGAGGATCACTATCTGCACCTCCTGCGCGGAGTGGGGATCGATGCGAAGGCTCCGATGAAACCGATGCCGCTGCGACTGCCAGACTGGGCTGGCAAGAAAGCGCGGCAGGTTATGGAGTCGCATGGGATCATAGGGCCTTATTTCATTGTGCATCCCGGATCGGCGCGGCCGGAAAAATATTGGGTTCCCAAGAGATGGGCGCGTGTCATTGAGTTCTGCGCGAGAGAGACCGGATTCGCGTGCGTTATCACAGGAGGAAGCGACGCGGCAGAGCGAGATCATATCGAAAAAATCAAAGCGGCCGCGCAAACGCCGTGCCACGACCTCACAGGCACCCTTGATCTCCTCGCGCTCTCAGCGCTCATCCGCGACGCCAGGTTCTTTCTGAGCGTGGATTCGGCGGCGATGCACCTTGCAGCTTCTTTCGGCACACCACAGATCGCGCTCTTCGGGCCAACTAATCCCTTTCACTGGCGTCCCAGACATGATCGGGCCGCCGTGTTGGTTCCCGGGCGCCCTGGGCCGGTTGACGAGTTCAGCCCTAAACACAAGGGCGGACGCATGGCGGACATATCCACAAGCCAGGTGTCGAGCGCTGTGAGCGCGACGCTGGCCGTGCGCGTCGTCCCCGTGGAGACCGGCATCGCTATTCCAATGAGCAATTCTCCAGAAGTTCGGTAATGTGACTCCCACAGTGAAGCGTCCCCTCCCCCTCATCACCGCTGCCATCGTCTTTGCAACCCTTTGCCTCTCCTCATACGGGCAGGACAGCGCTGGCGGGGTCAAAGTTTCGACCCTCCTGAGGAAAGATGGCACGAAGGAGGTAACCACGACGGACTCGGACAACCACACGTCTGAGACACAAACGTATGCCCAGGGAGACAAGCTTCTCAAGAGAGTGGTCTACACCCTGGACGAGCAGAGTCTGCCGTTGCAGGGCCTGGTTTATGATCCAAAGGGACGGCTCTTATATAAGTCTCTTTACAAACGCGACGTCTCAGGACGGGTGACTGAGGAGGTGGAGTTTTCTGCGGATGACAAACCGCTGGGACGCTTCGTTTACCACTACAATTCGGGGGGCGGAGTAGCGAAGATCGACGCGTATGACGCAAACGGTAATGTGGTGAGCCAGGCTGGAGCCAGCCTCCAGAACAAGCAGTCGCTTCCGAGGAGACACCATTAGGACGCGTATTGCCAGCGGGTCCGGCGGGGATAGGACCGTGTGAACCGCTCCCATTTATCCACGGGGATCCTTGCCACGGTAGCATGCGCCGGGTTCGCATGGGGGGTTTTTCAGCACAGGCGGGTAGACGACCCGGTTTTTGAGAGAAGGCGGGTCGAGTTCCTTCAGGAGGAAAATGCGCGGCTCAGAGCCGAACTCGACGCTGGCGAGAAACGCAAGACCGACGCAGCAAACCTTACTGCGCGCTCCGCAGTCGAAAAAGCGGTTGTTCAGATCAGAGGGCTTGGTTTCCTCCAACCTGTCACCTACGACGTCGTAACGAGGGAAGGAATACGGGACACGTTGAGGCACAAACTCGACGAACAGTATTCGGAGACAGATTTTCAAAATATCGGCGCCGGCCTCACCGCGCTCGGCCTCATCCAGCCGGGGTATCCCCTGCGACAGAAATATCTCGATCTGCTTGGGGAACAGCTCGCGGCATTTTATGACCAGCATCAGCACAAGCTGTTCATGTTCCGCGACGCTTCACTGGAGAACTCCCAGAACCAAATCATCCTGGCCCACGAACTCACCCATGCGCTGCAGGATCAACATTTCGGCCTGCTCACACTCCCGTTGGAAATCAAAAATGATGACGACATGGCGCTGGCGACGAGCGCATTGGTCGAAGGGGATGCCACGCTCGTGATGAACGACTACATGTTGCGGAGCTTTTCGTGGCGCAGCCTGCGCGACAGTTTTTCCGGAGCGCTTTCGCAGAACATGGGACAGTTACAGGCCGCGCCTCGTTATCTGCGCGAGTCACTCATCTTTCCGTATCTTCGCGGCCAGGAGTTCTGCGCGGCCCTCTACTCCCGAGGGGGATACGCCGCCATCTCCGCCGCGTTCGCCCGCCCGCCCGTATCAACAAGCCAGATTCTCCATCCCGAGAAGTACCTTGCTTCGCCTCGCGAAGATCCGATTCGGATTAGCTGGTCGGCCACTGAAGTCCTGGGGGAGACGCCTCTCTGCGACAATGTGGCGGGGGAGATGGGCACCCGTATTTTGCTCGCGGATTGGACGGACACCGCGACGGCGGAAGGCGCGGCACTCGGGTGGCGCGGAGACCGCTACCTGGTTTATAAACAAGGAGATGCTTTGGTCTGGAAGTCCGTGTGGGCGGATCAGGAACACGCGCTGCGATTCACCTCAGCCCTGAAACGCTGCTTGCAGAATAGGTATAAAGTTGCTTCTTCTAAACTCGATGATTCAGCAGGCATGACGAAATTGAGCGAGCCCCGGGTTCTTATCGTTTCCTCCTCGACTCCAGAAGAAGTCGTCTTGATCAACGCCAGCACCCAACGATGGGCTGACGCTCTGCAACGCGCGTTTGGCGGGTAAACCTATGAATGAGACGGAAATGCGGCTTGATCCGCTTAGGCAGACCTGGACGCTTTTTTCGCGGGCTCGCGCTGTGAAACCAACCTTTGAAAACGAGCCTGGAACCTCCGCGCAGAGCCCGTTCATTGCTGGCCGTGAAAGCGCCTCCCCAAACGCGCTGCTTACACTGAGATCGTCTTCAGGTGACCATTGGCAGGCGCGGGTTGTCCCGAGTCGCGCCCCCGTTTTGCGCGTGGAGGGCGAAGCAAGCATGACCGCTGACGGTTTTTACGATCGGATGGATGGCGTCGGGGCGCACGAGGTCATCGTCGAAGCGCCGGATTTTTCACCGCTCGAATCGCTCCCCTTGTCGGAAATCTGCCAAATCTTCGCCGCCTGGAAGTCGCGGATGCTCGACCTCTCTCGCGACGCGCGCATGCGCTCGTTTTTCGTGGTGAAGAACTCGGGGACGCCCGCAGGCGCGACATCTCCCCACTCCATCAGCCAGTTGATTGCCATGGCCGTTGTGCCGCCCGCGCTGCGGCAGAAGCTCAGTGTCAGCCGGGAGTTCTTCGCTCGCAAAAAGAGATCGATTTTTGAAGACATCCTCCGTGAAGAGATACGGGTGGGATCACGCCTTGTTTATGAAAACAACGGGTTTGCGCTATTCTGCCCGTACGCCTCCCGGGCGCCTTTCGAACAGGTGATTTATCCCAAACGGCAATGCGCGGATTTCCACGGCATCACGGAACAGGAAGCGGCGCAACTTGCGGATGTGCTCAAGGCCGCGCTCCAACGACTCGCCAAGGCTCTCGATAACCCCGCCTACCATCTCATGCTATTCACCGCGCCGACAAAGACCAACCGGGCGGACTATTGGAACACCCTGGCTGAGGATTTCAGGTGGCACATCGAGATCCTTCCGACGCTCTATCCTACCCACGGAATCGAGGTTGCGACGGATTGTCATCTGAACGCGGTGTGGCCTGAAACGGCAGCGGCTTATCTCCGCAAAGTGGAGACTTAGACCTAGCGATGGCAGTCACGGCTCAGCGTGTTCTATACGAGGGAAGGGTTCAGGGCGTGGGGTTTCGTTATACTGTGAGGCAGGTGGCTACCGGCTACGAGATCAGCGGATGGGTTCGCAATCTCCAGGATGGCGCAGTGGAATTACACGCCCAGGGAGAACCGGACGAACTCGCCACTTTCTTGCAAGCGATACCGCGAACTCATCTTGGCGCGCTGATCGCGAGCAGCCGGATCAGCGATGCCATCCCAGATGGCGATGCCAAGGGCTTTGTCATAAAGCTCTGACCCGATTGCCTGAATGATCGAGCCTGCCATATCCATTCGAAACCTGACGAAGGTTTTCCATGTTCCTTTCAAAAAGGAGCGGCTCGTCGCGGTGCGCGACCTCTCTCTCGACGTGCTGCCCGGCCAGGTCTATGGGCTGCTGGGGCCGAACGGCTCCGGAAAAAGCACGACAATGAAGATCGTGCTGGGGCTGGTCTCCCCAACACGCGGGCAGACAACCATCTTTGGCCGCGACAGCACCGAGGTTAGCAGCCGCGAGGACGTCGGTTTCCTTCCGGAGAACCCCTACTTCTATAAGTTCCTGACGGGCGAGGAAACCCTGCGATTCTATGGGAAGATATGCGGCCTTGGAGGAGCGAAGTTGAGAAGCAGGAGCATGGAACTTCTGGAGCTGGTCGGATTGAAACACGCGAAAGATCGACGACTAGGGGGCTACTCGAAGGGGATGCTTCAACGGATAGGACTTGCCCAAGCCCTTGTGCAGGAACCTCGGCTGCTGGTTTTAGACGAGCCAACAGCCGGAGTTGACCCAGCCGGCTCTCATGAAATACGCGACCTGATCCTCGCTTTCAAAGCACGGGGGATCACGGTGCTGCTGTGCTCCCACCTGCTTGGACAAGTGCAGGAGATATGCGATCGCATAGGCATTCTGCACCAAGGAGTCCTGGTGCGGGAAGGACCGCTCGCTGACTTAGTATCCATCGAGAATCAAACGGAGATGATCCTGAGAAATCCTTCGCCCTCGCTGCTCCATGACATCGAGCAGCTAGTCCAGAGAGCAGGCGCTCAGGCGCCTGAAATGCGCAAGGCACAAACAACGCTGGAACGCTTCTTCCTGGAAGTAACGGCGCACCCGGAGAAAACAGCAAAAGATGAATGATCCCGCGGCCTCTTCGATGCAACCGCGCACACCTCACAAGATCTTTTCCCCTCGGAGGATCGTGGCAATCGCCACCAACACGCTCCTGGAGCTGATCCGCCTGAAGGTCTTTTATTTCCTGCTGCTATTCGCCCTCCTGATCATAGGCAGTTCCGCCTTTATGATCGACTTCAAGTTCCAGGAGCAATTCCAGGTTCTCAAAGACATGTCCCTCGGGTCAATGTCAATCTTCTCCTGGCTGCTTGCAGTGCTTGCCACCGCAATGCTCCTGCCAAAGGACATCGAGGACAGGACGCTTTACACCATACTAGCCAAGCCCGTGCCCCGGCTCGAATACCTGCTCGGCAAACTTTGCGGCATTCTCCTGCTGCTTTTCATCTCGACTTTACTGATGTCCGCCATGTTCTACGTGGCGCTCTATGTGAAGGAGCAAAGCGTGCTGGCCGAGGCGATCAGGCAGGCTTCGCCCGCTGAAGCGCCGGATATCATACGCGGTGTAAAGGCGAGCGGCTTCTCCACAAGCCTTGTTTGCTGCATTTTCATGATCTATCTGGTCGCGGCGATACTGGCTTCTCTCACGCTTCTTGTATCCACCTTTGCCAGCTCCTCAATCTTTACGATCATCGTCTCTTTCGTGGCTTACTTCATCTGCCATTTGCAGGGAATCGCGCGAGAATCGCTGCTCGGAGCGGGGCATGGCTCGCAGATCTCCAGGATATTCCTCTTCCTCGTCTCCATTCTTTTTCCTGATCTTCGCCTGCTGAATCTCACCGATGATGTGGTTGCGGGAAACTCGATCTCTTCCGCTCTATTTGTGAAAACGGCGGGATTGGGTCTGAGCTATCTTTGTGTCTATACCCTGGTGGTGTACCTCTTTTTCGCCTTCAAGGAGCTGTGATAAAGAAGCTCGGCTTTTTCCTGATCCTCATCGTGTTCGGGGTGGCAAAGCTGCCCTTTGAGCATAGACTCGCCGAAGAGCACAGGAACGCGTTTTTCCACGGTTCAAAAATGAACCTCGGCTTGCGGACGCAGGTAGGACAACTGGGTTTTCTGGCCGCCCTCAGCGGCTTTCGCTCACTGGTCGCCGACTTTCTGTGGATCGAGGCGCATAATGCCTGGGAGCAGACGGAATGGGGCAGGATGGCACTCTTGTTTAACAGCGTCACGACCCTGCAGCCGCGCGTTATACTCTTCTGGGACATCGCGGCGTGGCACATGGCCTACAATGCAAGCAACGCGGCGTTAGAAGACCCAAAGCAGCCGCGTCTTGCCCTCCGATTGAAAGCGCAACGGGAGTATTTCGAACTGGGGAAGGACTTCCTGCTGCGCGGCATCGAGAATAATCCTGACCGCTACGATCTCTACGGAATCCTCGGGGTAGTCTACAGAGACAAGTTCCAGGACAACTGCCGGGCGGCGGACATGTTCTCGAAGGCCGCTGCCTTCAAAAACGCGCCTTCATACGAGAAGCGCTTCGCGGCTTACTGTCTTTCCCGCTGTGCTGGTCATGAACGCGAAGCCTATGAGCGCCTCGTCACGCTTTACCGCATGGGACAGAGCGAGTGGCTGCCCACGCTTCTTGAACGTCTTCAAGCCATGGAACAAAAATTGCATGTTCCCCTGGAACAAAGGGTTTATACTCCCGCGAAGAACGAAAAATAGTCAATGCGCTTAGCCATTTTTGGAGACATTCATGCGAATCTCGAAGCACTTCAGGCGGTTTTGGCCGACGCGGATGAGCGAGGCTGCACCCACTACGCCTGTCTTGGGGACGTTGTCGGCTACAACGCGAATCCTCACGAGTGCGTCGAGATTTTAAAGGAACTCGATTGCCCGGTAGTGAAAGGGAACCATGATGAACAGGCGTCAATCAGTTCTGACCTTGAGGGTTTCAATCCGCTGGCCGAAGAGGCCATCAATTGGACCAGAGAGAATCTGACGGAGGAGGACAAAGAATGGCTGCGTGACCTCCGCATGGTCCGGCAAGTGCGCGACTTCACTATTGTTCACGCCACTTTGGATACTCCGCACCGATGGGGATATGTATTTAACCAACTCGACGCTGCCTCGAGCTTCACCTACCAGCATACATCTGTCTGTTTTTACGGACACACTCACGCGCCAAAAGCGTACGTAAGAGATGGAGTGGTAACAAACGTGCCGTTCGATAATCTTCGCATCGAGCAAGGCAAGAAATACTTCATCAATGTCGGCAGCGTCGGCCAGCCGCGAGACGGGGACTGGCATGCGTCCTACGCCATCTACCATACGGACAAAAACTTCGTGTCACTGCGGCGGCTAAAGTATGACATCGATGCCGCGCAGGACAAGATTGTGGCAGCGGGTCTTCCCCAACGCCTCGCGGATCGCCTCGCTTTGGGCAAGTAGCGCTATGACTGGGTGGAAGGATGCCATGTGTCTCTGCGCCTTCCTGGGGATGCTGGTTACGGAAACCGCGCCCGCGCGTGGAGCGGAACCATCTGGACGGGTGATGCCATTCGACTTGGGAGTTTCCCTCGCGCTGCCGGAAGGCTGGCTGGTGCTTCAGGAGCCTAGCGCCGCGTCGCCATCGCTTCGTGAGCCTGTGCTCCTGCTTCTCGCAAAGCCGGCGGATCCAGCGTTCGCGCCCGGGCCTCCTTGGGCAAGTGACGCGATGATAACGCTAAGCCGGTCGCCCAATCTCCCGAACGGCATGGTTGGCGCCGAGACCGAGGCGGCCCGGCGGATGCTGACGCAGGAGGGCTATCGCGTGGCGGAGACGAAGTCCTGGGTGCAGTTGGAGGGAGTCGTTGAGGCTTCCTATGCGCGCTTCTACTGCTACTCCAAGACGACACCGCCCCTGATTGTTGAGATCGCGCGATGGCGCTCGAATGGAGAGATGCTGGTCGCGCAATTGCGCTACTCAGAAGCTCTCCGCGGGGATTTGCGGCGTCAGGTGGACGATTTAAAAAAGTCCGTCCTTCGGAACGCCCAGCAGACGCTCGCGTTTGGCACGGGCATCAGGGCGGCGCCTTCGCCCTCTGTGGATAACCCCGCGCCGGCAACGATGCCCGGCGCCACCCCGGCCGCCAGCCTACCACCTGTGGACTTTGCGCAAGCTTTTGCCGGAGATCTCGTGGTTTTTGAGGGCGAAGGCAGGTCGAGCCTCGGGTTTATCGCCACGTTGGATCGGCAGAAGGTCTTGATCGCCGATCCACGCGCGGTATTGGATCATAACGTCTCGCAATTGACGTTCCTTGATCATTCGCGTGTCGCGGTCGGCGCCGCGCGCATAGCGGTAGCATCTGACCTTCTCGCGCTTGCGTTGTCAGGAACGGCATCCAGGCCCTGTCCTGAGGTGATGAAGGCGGTCGACCAGGAAGCCGCCATAGGCGATGAGGTGGTGGTACTCTGCGCTTCCCCGGTCACTCGCATCGTTAAACCAGTGGCAGGCACGATCGCGGCAATTTCTCCAAGCCTCGTCGAATTGGATGGGCCGATCACGCGCGCGGATGACGGAAGCCCAGTCATTCACAAAAGGACGGGCGAAGTTATCGGAATCTCGCGCGCAATCACGGAGATCATCCCCCCACAGCCGGGCGCGGGGGATCGCCCAACAAGGAGGCAGACGCGCTGCGCAATGCGTCTTGACGCGGTAAAAACGTGGCAGGCGCTCTCATTTCCGCAGTTTTACGCTGAAGATACCCTGATGGCGAAGGTACGTCTGTTGACGCGCGACCTTGAAGCCGCGCGGTTCCAGATGGAGCACGAGGGAGTCCTCCGAACCGACACATTCAAGACCCCAGAGGTACAGTCGCCAGTTCAGGATTTTGTGACACTTACCAACAGGGGGAGGATCAGCACCTTCGACATGCTGATGGCGAAGAAAGAGTTGCTTGCGATTCTTCGAAAAGCCTGCACCCCCGACATACAGCCAGCGAGGCAGAAACTAGGCTACGACTACTTTTTACGCGCCCTGCAAGATCAGGAAAGCAGCCGGCAGTCCCTGGAGAAATTCTTCGCCGCGCAGCTGGATTTCGACCTCACCAGGTTCGGCTTTTCTCAGGAAAACCGGCGAGTAGCTCGTAATAGAGCGGAGCCGATGCGTCAATGGGAGTCGGCGGCCTGCTGTTTGTCGGCATCCGCCTTCATGTGGTTCCCGTAACCGACAACAATTGTCGAAAAAATGAGGGTAGCGATGCCAGCGGCTATGAGCGTATGAGTGCGTCTGCTCGATCCCTTCCATTCGTGGAAGATCCATCCCCACATCGTGCTGAAAATGATGATGCTCGCCATATGGAGCGTCCATGACGCGAAGTCATATTTACCCATCTGAGTAGCTCCCATGGTGTAAAAGAAAAACTGAAAGTACCAAGTGGTTCCAGCCAACGCCGAGAAAAGGTAGTTGGCGAGCACAGGCACCTTCAGATCCATAATCTGGCCTTCCTCCAGAGCAACTTGCGCCCGTCCATGTTCACCACCGCCCAAGCCGCCTTCATGCGCGTGCTCCGCGCGGACATGAGAAGCAAAGTATTGGTAGCCGGTGCTGTTCTTCAGGTTTAGCAGGACGCACCAGACAAAGTTGGTGAGAAAGCCACCCGCCAGCACAACGATGAGCTTTGGCAGGCCCGTCCAGAGAGCGGACGTCCCCGCTTTGGCTGAGGCTATTGCGATCGGGTTCGCTGCGGTAAGCGCAAACGCAAAACAGGCGCTCATGATCCCCGAGAAAGTGGCGACGAGCAGGCCCTTCTTAAAGTTGAACTCGGCTATCGTCTTTCTCTTGGACTCCTCATCCATTTCACGTTCCTTGTTCAAGCCTGCGAGGGCGGCGATGCCGATCCCAAGAAGACAGATCGCCACCCCGGCCAAGGTTACCTTGCCTGAGGTCGTGGATGCGATTTGAGAAATGCTCTCAGCCACCGGGATGCTCGGCATGAAGCTCTTGAAGATAGGCGGGAGCAGAGTGCCAAAGGCTGCGCAATAGCCCAGGGCGACGCCCATTCCCAACGACATGCCGAGGTAGCGCATCGTTAGTCCAAACGTAAGACCACCAAATCCCCAAAGCGCGCCAAAAAATGCCGTCCAAAATAGGGTCCAAGGCGACTGAGAGGCCAGGACTGCGAGCGTCCCCTTGGTGAGAACGGTAGCCAGCAGCCACGGGCAGATGATCCAGGAAAAAAAACCGCCTACAAGCCAGTACGTCTCCCACGACCACCTGCGAACCCCTCTGTAGGGAACGTAGAAGCTGCCCGAGGCCAAGCCGCCCAGCCAATGGAATATGACGCCAAGAAAAGGATTTTGCATAAGGGGGAATATTTGGTTTGGAGGAATAGGGAGAGTGCGACGAAATGCCCGTTTCCGTCAATGCTCGGAGAAGGAATGTCGCGCCTTCGGATTTTCATTGCGCGTCCATCGGTCCGAAGCGAAACTTCGAAACTGGTGATGGAACCGCTGTGGATTACCCTGAAGACCGCCTTGGTGGCGACTCTCCTCAGCTTTATCGCAGCCATACTGCTGGCGCGCTGGAGACTGCGGCAGGGACGTTCGCTCGGCTTGTTTACAGACAGTCTCCTGATGCTGCCGGTGGCCCTTCCACCGACCGTTGTCGGCCTGGGGTTGCTGCTTTTTTTTGGTCGCAAGTCCCCCGTCGGCTCGATTCTCTACACTATAGGCTGGCACGTTGCTTTTTCCTGGTCCGCGGCAGTGATCGCCTCCTTTCTGGTATGCTTCCCCATCCTGTACCAGACGAGCCGGACTGCTTTCTTCCAGGTTGATCGCGACCTGGTGGATCTAGCCCGCATTTCCGGGTTCTCAGAATGGAGGATTCTCTGGCAGGTCATGGTACCCCTGGCTTGGCCTGGGGTGGCAGCCGGGCTGCTTTTAGGTTTTGTGCGCGCCCTTGGAGAATTTGGGGCCACGCTGATGTTCGCCGGAAATATCCCCGGGCGCACACAAACTGCGGCGGTTGCCATCTACTCCGCTGTGGAATCCGGCAACCAGTCCGAGGCAATCACCCTCAGCCTGGTACTTGTCGCAGTAGCCGCGTCAGCCGTTGTCCTGCTAAACTCGTCTTCCCGCCCCTCCTAAAGTCTTCGACTCTTCGCCGCGACTTTGGGGAGCGCGGGCGCTGCTTTTGCCGTCAAAAATCACCCGTAAAAAGGCTGGCATGGCCGATGCTAATATCAAAGGTGAATATGGCCCTTCTTCACAAAGCCCATCGTTGCATCCTGCACCTGGCCTGCATTCGCCGAAAGGTCATTCAGCGCCGGGACTGGCGCTTTCACTGGGATCATCTCTTGCGAGAATTTGGATTGGGTGAGCTATCGCGCGCTGCTTGATGCCATGCTTTACCTGATTAACAAAAAGACGGACGACGATTCGGTGCTCCTGCGCCCGCTGGCGGCGGTGGACGGGTATCTCTTTCTTGGCCTGCCAGCGGAGGCCATTCAGGAGCTGGATGGCATCCCCGAACAGTTTCAGAAATCTCCAGCCGTCCTGGGATCGCGCATACGAGCATTGTTGCACATGCGAAAATGGGTTGAAGCAGAACGGCTGTCGCATGAAGGAACGATGCTCTACCCAGCCGAGGATGAATTCCCGGTGCAACGCGCTTTCGCGCTGGATCAGCTTCACGAAGGTGGCAAAGCCATTCAGGCTCTTATGTCCGCTCCGGAGTGGATTCGCTGTACCGGCATCCTCCATTACAACCTCGCGTGTTATGAAGCGCGCCTGGGCGACCCAGTAAAGGCGCGCAAGTGCATCCGCGCGGCGATCAAGATGAACTCTTCATTCAAGAAGAACGCCAGACGGGATCCCGATCTCCGGGATCTATGGAACTAGAACCATCAGCTCAGCGCCCACAGTGAGGTCCGAGCCCGGGAGTAGCCAGCCATGAGGTCCTTGCTGTTTCTGCTGATCATAGCCGCGTTGATCATCCTAACCTGGGACCAGTCGCTAAGGAGCAGGTTCTCTTCGCCCGAACCAACTCCGACTCCGGCGCCCATAGCTGTAACACCAGTCGCCACTCCGCATCCAAAGATGCCTTTCTTCGCCGAACCGAGCTACAGCCCTTCGCTTGGCGCCGACTCGCTGCCATCCGGCCCACGCAACAAGGCACACTGACGCTAATAAAGGAACGAGGATGCCATCTTTCGATGGCATCCCCGAACAGCGGATGGCTGTAAGCCGAATTCTGTCTCGCGCCCGTTAAGGCACGGGACGGTCATTTGTCTCACGCCGCTCACGCGGCGCGCCCGGCAAAAAGCCAGGTGCGACTAATACCCGAAAGGCGCGCTCCGAAGAGCGCTGGACAGGCTTTCCCCTCTCTGTTCTGTCTTGCACCGCATGGGGTTTTTCGTGCCCCGTCATTCGCATGACGGGCGGTGAGCTCTTGCCTCGCCTTTTCACCCTTGCCGACCGGTTCTCGCGAACCGGCAGGCGGTTTAATTTTCTGTGACACTTTCCGTCAGTGGCACTTTGCAGTGCCAGAGCCCGCGTTTTCTACGCGGCATGCTGCCTTATGGTGTTCGGACTTTCCTCTGCCGGTTTCCCGGCAGCGACCGTCTGCCATCCGACTGAAAGATAAAGTCGGTGGGCCGCCCTGTAAAGACGCGTGTTCTGATCAATCGTTGAAAAGTAATCCTTGGCACCTTTGTCCCCTGCGTCCGCCCTGAGCGTCATCTGCCGTTTTGCAAAGAAGAAGAAGTATGTTAATCACAGCCAATGCTGAATTTCACGAAGATGAACGGGGCCGGCAATGACTTCGTCGTGTTCGACAACCGTGACGGGAAGTTGGAATTGGGCGCCGGAGCGATCCGACGGATTTGTGATCGCCACCGCGGAGTAGGAGCGGACGGCGTGCTGCTGCTGGAAACAGCGAGAGGTAATGGGGATTCGGGTGGCTACGGCAGCGACGCGCCATCGTTCCGTATGCGGTATTACAATAGCGATGGTGGCGAAGCAGAGATGTGCGGAAACGGAGCGAGATGCTTCGCGCGTTTCGCAAGCAGGGCTGCGGGAGGTATGGACAAAGTGAGTTTCGAGACACAAGCAGGTCACATAGGAGCCGAACTTCTCGGGGACTCCGTCCGTATCGCAATGGGCGAGCCGAGGGATTTCCGGGAGGCGTTGAACGTCAACGTTGATGGAGAGTCACTCACTGTCCATTCCGTCAACACGGGGGTTCCTCACGCAGTCATCTTTGTGGATGATGTATCACGAGTGGACGTAGAGAAACGCGGATCCGCTGTGCGCCACCATGCTCTATTCGCTCCGAAGGGCACAAACGTGAATTTTGTGGAGAAGCTTGGCCCTGATGAGATTGCAATTAGAACGTTCGAGCGCGGGGTTGAAGGAGAGACGCTTGCATGTGGTACAGGGGTTGTCGCCTGCGCGCTCATTTTTTGCAGGGTGACGGGGGCAAAGGCCCCGATCAGGGCGCGGGTGCGTGGCGGGGAAACGCTGCTCGTCGGGTTCCGCGCGGATGGACTCGGGGATGTAACGCTGACTGGGCCAGCGGATTTCGTTTTCGACGGCAATATTGATTTGTAAATTCGCGTATGTTTCACGGAGCATTCACAGCATTGGTGACGCCTTTTCTGAATGACGTCATCGACGAGAGCGCGTTTGAACGGCTGATCGAATTTCAAATCGAGAATAAGATCACAGGGCTTGTGCCTGTGGGGACGACAGGCGAATCGCCAACGCTCGACAATGCCGAACACGCCCGCGTAATCGAACTAGCCATACGTTTCGCGCGAGAGCGATGTCTCGTGATAGCCGGCACTGGCTCCAATTCAACGAAGGAGGCAATCGAGCTGACTCGGGAAGCAGAGAAGGCTGGCGCCAACGCGGCGCTGCTTGTGGCTCCCTACTACAATAAACCTTCGCAAGAAGGGCTATTCAGGCATTTCAAGGCGGTGGCGGAGAGCACGAAGCTGCCAATCATCCTCTACAGCATACCGGGTCGCTGCGCCGTTGAGATCGCGGTCGAAACTGTCTCGCGTCTCGCGGACGCGCGCGAGAACATCGTCGCGATAAAAGAAAGCGGGGGCAATGTAGATCGGGTAAGCCAGCTTCGGAATGCGCTTCGGCCTGAGTTCGAGATACTCTCTGGAGATGATCCCCTCACCCTGCCTTTCCTCGCGGCCGGAGCAGTGGGGGTCATCAGCGTTGCTTCGAATATAATTCCCGGGGAGGTGGCTCGCCTGGTGGAGGCGTTTCACAGCGGTAGGATGGATGTCGCGCGCGAAATCCATCGGCGCTGTTATCCTCTGTTCAAAGACCTGTTTCTCGAGACAAATCCCGTGCCGATCAAGGCCGCGCTGGCGATGGCGGGGCGCATGCAAGCAGACGTGCGTTTGCCGCTGTGTGAGATGAGCGAAGCAAATATGCTCGTCTTGAAGGCCACTTTGCAACGATGCGGGGTGATTGCGGCATGAAGCCGTTGAGGCTCGTTGTCAACGGTTCGAATGGCCGGATGGGGCAGAGCGTGATCGCCTGCGCGACCCGTGATAGCGCTGTCTATGTGCAGGCGGGTGTTGACAAGGGAGACAACTTGTCAACCGCGCTCGAAGATTGCGACGCAGTCATCGATTTCAGCGAAGCGGCAAGCACCGCTGGCGTTGCCGGCGAGTGCGCGGAACGGGAAAAGATCTTGGTAATCGGAACTACAGGCCATACCGAGGAGCAGGCGCTCGCGATTAGAAACGCGTCTCAAGCCATACCCATCGTTTTTGCGCCGAACTTCAGCGTGGGTGTGAACGCGCTTTTCTGGCTCGCGAAGCGGGCAGCAGAAATACTGGGCGAGGAGTTCGATCTTGAAATCGTAGAGATGCATCATCGACTGAAGAAAGATGCTCCCAGCGGAACCGCAAAGAGGCTGGCGGAGATCCTCTCCGAGGCACGGAGCCTGGATTACGCGCGTGATGCCCGCCATGGACGCGAAGGCATGGTGGCGAGCACGGACGGCAGGGAGATCGGTGATGCATGCGTTACGCGGGGGCGATGTAGTCGGCGATCATACTGTCATCTACGCCGGAGACGGCGAACGCGTGGAACTCACGCATAAGGCCTCCAGCAGAGACACTTTCGCAAAAGGGGCGATTCGCGCCGCCAAAGTGGGCGGCCGTGCAACCTCCAGGCCTGTACGATATGCAGAGCGTGCTTGGCCTTTGATCGCGGGCGCGTATCTCGCGGGTTCCAGATCTTAAGTGGATACCGGAATCGCTCTCGGATCGAATGTCGGAGACCGGTCTGCGCCAATCTACAAGACGCGCTGAAGTCGCTGGCGTTGGTTCATAGCGGACGGGGAGCGCTTATATGCTCGCCTGTTTACGAGACAGAGCCAGTGGACTGCGGGATTGACGCAGGACCGTATCTGAACGCGGTTGTCCAACTCGACTATGTGGGACAAGCCATCACGTTACTCGATGCATTGCACACCATCGAAAAAATAATGGGGCGACGAGGAAAGCGGCCTCGCAACGCTCCGCGCATCATTGACCTGGATATCCTATATGTTGGGAATCTCACTCTGAACAACGAGGAGATCATTATCCCGCATCCACGCATCCATCTGCGCCGCTTTGTGCTCGCGCCACTCTGCGACATCCGCCCGGATCTGGTGCTGCCAGGCCGAAATGAGACGGCGCTGGAGCTTCTGGCAAAGGCGCCGGATGCAAGGGTCGCGCAGTTTGCGGAGAAACTCGGATGACGTTGCGATCACTGGACCAAATTCGCGCCGCAAAACAGAATGGGCGTAAAATCGCCGCTCTGACTGCTTACGACTACCCGCTCGCGCGGCTGCTGGATGAAAGCGGGATTGACCTGATCCTCGTCGGAGACTCGCTAGGCATGGTCGTCCTTGGGTATCCGGACACGACGTCCGTGACAATGGAGGATATTGAGCATCACTGCCGCGCGGTTTCGCGGGCGGTTAAGCGGTCTCCGGTAGTCGCGGACATGCCTTTTGGAACCTACGAAGACCCGCGGCAGGCGGTTTCGAATGCCGTCCGGTTGATGCAAGCCGGAGCGGACGCGGTGAAACTGGAGGGGGGCATTTCGCGCACCCGGGAAATTGCCGCCATCGCGAGCGGCGGCATCCCGGTTTGCGCGCATATCGGCATGCTGCCACAACACATCCTCGAAGAAGGCGCCTACAGGATAAAAGGAGTCACGCCGGAATCCGCCGCCGCTCTGCTCGATGACGCAAAGACTGTGGAACGGGCGGGCGCCTTCGCAATCGTGCTGGAACTCGTAACTCCCGTCCTGGCGAAAAAAATCACGAATCGAGGTTCAGATCCCTACAATTGGAATCGGCTCCGGTGGAGGATGCGGATGGCCAGATTCTTGTCACGCATGATCTGATTGGGCTTTTCCCCTGGTTCAAGCCGAAATTCGCAATCAGAGCAAAGCTCAAATTGCGGACGCCATCCGCAGCAGCGTGATGGCTTATATAAGCGAAACCCGCTTCTAGGAGGAATCGTCCTCACCGGCAAAACTGCCGACTCTCCTAAACTTTTGGTAACGCTGCTCGAGCAAGGTTTCCATCGGCATTTTGGAGAGCTCCTGCAGATGCCGGGTCACCGATATTTTGACGTCCTTTGACGATGCGCTCTGGATCCTGGTGAGCGCCGCCCATCGGTTCGGGAAGCACTTCATCCACCAGCGCGAGTTCCTCAAGGTCACGGGCGGTAAGTTTCAGAGCTTCCGCCGCCAAGCGGGGCCTGGTTGCGATGTTTCCATAGGATCGCCGCACACCCTTCCGGGCTGATAACGGAGTAGTAGGCGTTTTCCAGCATCATCACTCGGTCCGCAACGCCGATCCCGAGGGCGCCTCCCAGATCCCCCCTTCGCCAATAACGACAGCAATGATGGGGGTGCGCAAGACCATCATCTCGCGAATGTTCACCGCGATTGCTTCAGAAATATGCCTTTCTTCGGCCCCGACCCCGGGATACGCGCCTGGAGTATCGATCAGGGCAACAACCGGCAGGGAAAACTTCGCGCCCATCCGCATGAGGCGGAGCGCTTTGCGATACCCCTCCGGATGAGCGCTGCCGAAGTTGCGGTTAAGGTTCTCTTTGGTATCGCGGCCCTTCTGGTGCCCGATCACGATACAGCGAAAATCCTTCATCGTTGCGAACCCGCCAGGCATCGCCTTGTCGTCACCAAAAAGGCGGTCGCCATGAATCTCCAGGAAATCAGCGAACGAGTGGTGGAAATAGTCAAGCGCAAAGGGCGGCCAGGATGGCGGGCGATCTGCACCCGCTGCCAAGCAGTGAGATTCAGTAAATCTCCCGCTTCGTCTCCTGAATGATCGACTCCATGCGGCGCACCTCGGAGTCGAAGTTGATGTCATGCGCGCGAGAGTGCTTTTTGAGGTCCTGCAGCTTTTCTTCGAGTTCAACGATCGGCTTTTCGAACTCCAGCGGCTGAGTCTTCAATGGCGCCTTATTCGATGCTGACCGGAACATTCTTATTCACCAGGGTTGAAAGCTCTTCCATATCGTCCTGCGTCAACTCGATGCCACCGTTAGGTTTCGTGCTCTTATCGCCTTCGAAGCCGAGTGAGTAAAGGGTATAGCCGTTATCGCCAACCTCCACCCAGCGCGGGCTGCCGGAGTAATCCTTTCCACTCAACGGCAACCTGCTGGCTATTTTTCCAGGCAAGTTTGCCCCGGACCTTCCCCACCACGGGCGCGGCCAGCCGCGCGGCGGGCGCGTTCCACGCCTTCACGGAGTATTGCTTAAAAAACCTATTCTTATTGAAGAGAATCACATTCTTCTGTTTGCGGCTGATGGTAATTGAGAAGGCAGATTGCGATATGAGAAGACGCTCGCCGAGACGAAGCACCGTCCCGCTCAGATTATTCGAGCGCATGATGAGCTCGGGTGTCGTCTTCATCTTCGCGGCTACCTTCATCAGATTGTCACCCTTTTGCACGACATATTCCTGTTTTTCGGGCGCGGGATACTTGGAGGAGAAAATGTCCACGTTTATCGTTCCGAGCTCGGCTTTGGCCTCTTCCAGCTTCGTCGATTCCGGGTTGTTATCGATGAAGCTCTCAAAGGCGGCGCGGGATTCTACGAGTTTACCTTCCCTCCTCAACGCCTCGCACCTGGCAAACTCAGGCAGACTCGCGTCTGGCGGCGGGGTCGGCGTTCCGAATGCAATATCCTCCTTCTCCAGCCTCTGAGGCTTGACGAACATATCATAGATGAAATAGCCGCCCGTCCCGAAAATGACGATGCTCAGAAGGAGGAGGAAAAGAGCCTTGAAAAGGATTCTCACGGCGCGCAGGCCCCCTCACCCGGCACTAAAGCAGACCTTTTTTCCGGAAGTCGCCCAGGTTCGCGCCAGCCGATTGCTGAATGAGATCGGAAGCGAATTTCAGAAGACATACCTCCCACGCGTCATCAATGCCATGGATGATCGCGCTCAACGGTTCATTTGACTTGCTCACGGTTGCTCTCACGTTTTCGACGACCTGATCGAGCGGAATGGAGACAACGTTCTCCGTTACGTCGGTGCGGCGGAACTGGAAACCGTATTTCAAAATTGCGAGACTCTCGCCTTGCTTCTGCAGCCAATCCGCGAAACCGCGCGCCTTCTCGCCGAACCCTTCCAGGAGCAGGCGCGAATAGTGACCCGGCGCAAGGATTTGGGGTCGCTCGGCGTGGAGATGCCCATCTCTGACGCGCACCTGGTTGACGCTGTCCATCAACTCAGTGATTAGATAAAATCGGAAGCTCGTGTTGCCGAAAGTTTCTATCCGTCTCTGTGGAGCAAGGAGCACCCGGGTGTTCTCCACCGCGTATTGAAAGCTGTCTTCATTTACCATTTGAAAGAGGCTAAAGATAATTGGTTGCGGTTGATGCGCCAACGATTCTTTGGAGCGTCCCGCCCGGCGCGGATTCGCGGCCGCGCCGCCGCGGACCGCGCCGGTGGTCCGGCGTTTGCGATTGACCGCCAAGGCTGAATCCAGTAGTGATAACAGCCGGAATAGCGGGCACTATGAACGATATCTACCGCAGTCTTTTCGAGCATGGCCTTGAAGGGGTTTTTCGCACGACTGTCGAGGGGAATTACGTCCTGGCCAATCGCTCGCTGGCGCTTCTTTACGGGTACCCTACCCCGGAGGATTTGATGCACGCGCTTACGAACATCAATCACCAGCTCTACGTAGATCCAAACCGGCGTCAGGAGTTCATACGCCTCATGAAAGAGGACCGGGAGGTAACGGAGTTTGAATCTCAAGTCTGGAAACGCGATGGCCGGAAGCTTTGGATATCGGAGACCGCCAGAGCGGTTTGTGACGATAGCGGAAAGGTCGAATACTACGAAGGGACGGTGCATGACATCTCGCGCCGCAAAAACGCGGAGGAAGCGCTGCGGGACAGCCAGCGTTTCATCGAGCGGGTGGCCGATACGTCCCCGGCGATTCTTTACGTGTATGACATGCTGGAAGGCCGGTACGTATATGTTAATCATCAAGTCGAAAAGATCTTGGGCTATAGCGTGGAGGAGTTCTTCGGCATGGCTCCGTTTTTCATCACAGGACTCGCGCATCCGGACGATGTCCCCCTGATGGCGGAGCGGGCTGTCAGGCTTGAGAGCGCGCAAGACGGTGAGATCTTCGAGACATGCGTGCGGCTGAAGAGCGCGGGCGGCGAATGGCTCTGGATTCTGAGCCGTGACACTGTCTTCAAAAGGACACCGAGCGGGAGGCCAGAGCAGATAATCGGCATGGCGGAAGACGTGACCGCAAGCAGGCAGGCGCGCCAAACGCTTGAGGAGTCACGCGCGCAGTTGCGCGCGCTGTCCTTGCGACTGCAACGCGTGAGGGAGGAGGAGCGAGCGGCCATCGCGCGGGAAGTGCATGACGAACTGGGGCAGGAAATTACAGCGCTTAATATGGAGATCGCCCGCATGCGGGCTTGCGTCGCTCGCTCGACGGAAGCGCTGCCCGAGGTAGTCGAACGGCTTGCCTCCATGGAAAGCACACTCGAAACGATGTTGCACACGGTGCGCAGGATCAGCGCGGAATTGCGCCCACCGCTCCTCGACGAGTTTGGTCTCGATGCCGCAATGCAATGGCAAGCGAAGGAATTCCAAAAGCGTTACGGCGTTCGGTGCGAACTGACCGTGCGAAATGATACGCCGGTTGATCCGAAGCTTTCCGAGACCGTTATTGCCATTGTCCAGGAGTCTCTGACGAACATCGCCCGCCATGCCAAGGCGAGTAAAATCCAGGTGCAGATGCAACAGACAAGCGATGTGCTGATCGTGACTGTGAAAGACAATGGGCGAGGCATCTCGGCAGAAGAACAATCCACTTCACTGGGTTTGCTCGGAATGCGAGAGCGCTCCCTTCTCTTTGGAGGCGCGGTCGACATCCAGGGCGTGCAGGGCCGCGGAACCACCGTGACGCTGAAGATACCAGTCACGAGGGTGACCATGCAAGATGGCAGCCAGATTCTTAAAGCATATCCCAAGAAGGAAACACTTTTCGGCGAGACAATCTTCCAGAACGGGGAAAACGGACCTGTGCTGGCGGAGATCGAATGGAGCCATCCATGAGAGCGCCGGCAAAATCAAACTCTCCCCCCTCATCTGTGAAGGCCGAACCCGTCGCGCAGCCAATTGGCGGACGTCCGATCAAGATACTTATCGTGGATGATCACCCGATGATGCGAGCGGGAATGCGGCAAACGTTGGCAAGCGAATTCAAGGACGCAATCCTTCGCGAAGCCTGCGACACGCAACAGGCTCTTGAGCAGGTCTGGAAGGAAGAGTGGGACATCGTGCTGCTCGACATCACTATGCCGGGACGCAGCGGGCTCGACGCTTTGAAGGAGGTAAAGAAGGTGAATCCGAAGCTTCCCGTGCTCATCGTAAGCGTTCATGCGGAGGAGCAGTTTGCGATCAGGGTGCTGCAGCGCGGCGCCTCGGGATACCTCACAAAGGAAACGGCTGGCGCCGAGTTGGTGGATGCTGTGAAGCGGATCCTGGGAGGCGGAAAATACATTCGCGCTTCTCTCGCGGAGAAGCTGGCGGGCCACTTGAGCCGGGGCGTTGGCGATGGGCAACTGCATGATCCCCTGTCAGATCGTGAGTATCAGGTGATGTGCATGCTCGCTCTGGGTAAAACCGTGAAGGAGATTTCAAACGAGCTTTCGCTCAGCATTAAGACGATCAGCACGTATCGGACGCGGATACTCGAGAAAACCGGGCTTAAGAATAATTCGGAGATCATGAGATACGCGGTCGAGCATGAGCTCGTTGATTTTCCCCGCAGGCAGGTCGTCGGGGAGTAGCAGGTTTGCCCCGCTCTGTAGGACGAAGGCGGAGGCGTCTTCTCTGCTCTTCCGACAACAATATCGGAACAGGCGCGATTGCGGAGCGTGAACGATTCAGTTCTCATGCAGGGAATGAGAGTACCCTCAACTCCTCTGACTCGCCGCCTTGGCGCAGATGGCTTCGATAACAGCCAGCCCGTAAGGCTGCTCGTCACGGGGGGCACCCGCTTCATCGGCGCGCATTTTGCAGACGCCGCTCTGTCTTCCAGCTTCGGAGTGGAACGACTTGTGGTGCTGGACAGCCTTTCTCATCCAGAGACGCCGGGAAGGCTTCGAAAAGTCTCCCGGGATCCCCGCTACCGCCTTGTGCAAGGCGACACCACAGATCAGGACCTGGTAAAGCGTATTCTCGACGCCCACGAGATCAACGCAGTCGTGAATGTCGCGGAAAATGCTGAACTGCCTCGCGCGTCGCGTTCCAACGATTTCGACTCTTCGGTTCCCGCCACTATAAGCCTCCTTGAAGCCAGCGCGGCCTACTGGGAAGGATTGCCGGCCCGGAAGAGGAGCGCTTTCCGCTTCCTTAACGGCTTTGTGTCGTCCGATGAGAGTATCAAACGCGCGACGGAAAACGGTTTTCCGTTCATTTCGGTTAACTCCACCGGAACTTACGGCCCCTATCAGTACGCGGAGGAATTTATTCCACGGACGATTCTCAACGCCCTAAGAGGGGAACCCTCTGACTGTTGATGGCGACGGCATGCAGGCGGGTCCGTGGCTGTTCGTGCGGGATTACTGTGCTGCTTTGCGCCTCGTTTTGCTGAAAGGGACGCCAGGCGAGACCTATAATGTGGGTGGGATGCGAACCCGATCCCTCGTTGAGATTGTAGATCGTATCTGTGATCTTTTGGATGAACTTGCCCCTCGCGCCGATCAGCTCTCTTACCGAAAGCAAAAGATGTTTGTGAACGCGGCTGCCAGTGTCGATTGCTGCACCGCCATTGATACTTCTAAAATTCGAAACGAGCTGGGTTGGGCGCCGGTCGAATCTTTCGAGACGGGGATCAGGCAGACGGTGCTGTGGTATCTCGAAGACCGGCGGTGGCATGTCGCTGACCGGGAAAGCGCGCGATACGAGCCTTCGTTCGATTTCGGCCCTGTATCACTCGCGCAGTAGAACTCCGCGCGCGCCTCAGTGAGGAACTCTTGGAAGCGGCAGGTGGCTGCCTTGCAAGGACTCGAACCTTGACAGAGAGATCCAGAATCTCTTGTGCTACCATTACACTACAAGGCAAATAGCGGAGGGAGAGTGTAGAACAGGAGAAGGTGGAATAAAAGCCGCGAAATCAACTTTTTTGGGGCGGATTCCCTCTGCTCGCCCGGGCTTGCTCTTGAGGCAGCAGCGGTAATACAGTGCGCGATGAAGGTTGGGACATGGAACGTAAACGGAATCCGCGCCCGGCAGGCGCAGGTCCTGGAATGGCTAAAGACAGAGCAAGTGGATATCGCTTGCTTGCAGGAGATAAAGGCATCGCCTTCTCAAATTCCGCCTGATCTTTGCGACCTGGAGGATTACTGGTGTCTATGGCACGGCGGGGCGAAGGGGTATTCGGGGGTTAGCCTGCATGTGCGCAAAGATCGAAGCCAGGAGCGCCCCGAGTTTTCGCACCCTGCGTTTGATTTTGAGAACCGGATTGTGACCGCGCGCGTGGATAGCACGCTCATCGCATCCGTTTATGTGCCGAACGGTGGCAAGGATTTCGCCGCAAAAATCTCCTTTTTGCAAGCTGTCGAAGCCTATGCGGAAACTGTCCTGGCTGCCGGGGACGATTTGATAATCTGCGGAGATCTCAACGTCGCCAGGTCTGAGATGGACGTGCATCCAAGGGAAAGACGGGAGGTGATCGGGCAGTTGCCGGAAGAGCGCGCCCTGTTCGAGCGTATTCTTGATGCCGGTCTTGTAGATATCGCACGGTCGCTGGATCCCGCTAACGAGGGCCTGTTCACCTGGTGGGCGCCATGGCGCGATATGAGGGCGCGAAACATTGGGTGGCGTCTTGATTATGTGTTGGCGAGCGCGCGACTCGGCGCCATGGCTCGTTCCTGCACAGTCTCCAAGGATTTTGGGAGCAGCGATCATGCTCCTGTAATCGCGATTTTCGAATAGTGAGGCGCAAGATGGCCTTGCTGGAACCGCCCGGGGAGACCGGCGACGACGCCTCGGATGGCAACTCTCGCGTTTGGATCATTCTCTTCGGCGCGCTCTTTCTTTTCCTGGCAGGCCACTTTTATAAGGGAATGAATTCTCCCTGGGTCGAAAATGACACCTATTACGGAGCGATCTACTCGCAAGCGGCGCATAACAATCTCCGCGCCGGGCTCGCAGTGACGGCGGGGGTTCCCGCGACCCTCTACTTTGGTGAGCTTCCAATACCTCCTGATGCATATTACGTGCATCACCCAACACTGCTGCCGCTGCTTGTAACGGCTTCCTTCGCTCTCTTCGGTGAAGCGGAATGGAGCGCGAGGGTGACCCCGGCGTTGAGTTCTTTGTTGAGCCTGGTCTTCTTGTGGCTCTTCCTGCGCGACATTCTTAACCGCAGGGCTGCCACCCTGGCGGCCGCGGTCTTTTCTTTCCTGCCAATGGAACTGCACTACGGAGATATGGTTGATTTCGAGCCTTGCCTGCTCATGCTAATGCTCGCCGCGCTGCTGTTCACAAGGTACTGGCTTGCGCGAAAGTCGCGCGTCTCGATGTGGCTCGCGGGAGGAGCCTGCATCCTCGCATTCTGGATGGACTGGCCGGGCTATTTGTTCTCGATAAGCATGGCAGCATGGTTCCTCATTACCGGTGACAGGCGGCAGCGCTTCTTTGCGGTTGCGATCCTCTGCGCGGGACTTCTCTCCGGAACGGTTTTCCTCATCCAAATTCGGCATGCAAACCCGGAGGCGTGGAGGGATCTTTGGGCGGCGCTAAAAATGCGATTAGGGAATGGCACCGCCACCGGCTCCTCGCCTTCCGAGATGAGCCGATCCACCCACTTTACGACCGGACAATGGATCACGGTCGTAGCGGGTGGAATTTATGAAGATTATCTCCCGCTCCCGTTGCTTCTGGCTGTGGCCGGGTTGATTCATCTCCTACGTCACAAGGCAAGGCACAGGCGTCTGGGATGGATCGCCTGGGGCCTCCTCCTCATGGGCACGGCGGGAACTCTCTATGTAACACTGCTGCGAAATGAATCCTTCATCCATGACTTCACAACCTTCTACCTGATGGCAGTTGTCGCGGTTCTGGCGGGCCTTGGGATGGAGAGCTTATTCTGGCCTCGGCTTGCCGCGCCGCATCGACTCCGATGGATCACGGCGTCCAAGGGATTGATCCTGAGCATTCTCCTTCTGACAATTGCTCGCGCTGGTTATTCGCAAGCCGATCGGATGCGGAGTCTCTTTCCCATATTGAACGGCACTTGTCAGGAGCCATTCACCCTCGTTCCAGACCTGGGCAAACGACTGGCCCGTGAATTCCGCTCCGGTACGACGGTGCTCTGCAACTTCGATCCCTACTACAGCGTGCTGCCATACTACGCGCAGAGGGAACTTTTAAACAACCTAACAACTCCAGGGGAATGGAAAGACGCGGTAAAAGCGGGGGAAGGGTTGATAGGCGGCGTTATTTGGACGGGGAGCAAAGAGGCGGTGGAGGTGGTCCACTCGCTGCCAGCCGGAGATCTCACGCCGCTGGATGTGGATGGTATCCACTTCGTCCTTTGGCATCCCCGAGGAATAGGCTCTCCTTGAGAGGCGCGGTTCTAGAATTCAAATGACGGCTGTCCCCTCTTCGACGGGGAGGAGCGCTTTTTCGTCTTCACCTGGCGCTTGCGGGATGCCGGGGGTGGGATCGCCCAAATGCGAAGCATTTCATCCAGTTCAGCCAATTCAGACGTTGCCTGATCAATCTCCTCCCGCATGCGCGGTTCGATTTTAATCGCGATGGCTTTTCGTTCGGATTCACCCGCTTGCGAGAAGAGCCATGCGTTATCCTTCTTTGCATGCTTGAGACTTTTTCCCAGCGCGTTAAGGCCGGTCTGCATCTTCCCCAGCGCCGCGCGGGCTTGCGAAAGGCTGGTTTGCTCCCCAATGATCCCCTCGCGCATTTCAACGACCGCGACCAAAGTCTCGAGTTGTTCAAGGTTGCCAGCCTGGTAAGCCTCCTGCACTTCATGCCAGATCGCCAGCAGATCAGGCCGGGGTTTCCTTGTGGTATCGGGATGTAACTGCCGCGCGAGCCACCGATACTTTTCCTTGATCCGCGCGCTCAAAGATTGAGCGACTGGCGGAGGATCGCGATGGCGCGGGGGTGGCTTCGGCGGTGGCTCGTCCTCACCGAACACATTTTGTTCGAACTCAGCGCGCATTGATGCATAAACCCCCGGTGGCAGCATGCGGGGATCCAACCCTATGTCTTC
The DNA here is from genome assembly GCA_963828525.1 of uncultured Verrucomicrobiae bacterium. Classification (GTDB taxonomy): domain Bacteria; phylum Verrucomicrobiota; class Verrucomicrobiia; order Chthoniobacterales; family Chthoniobacteraceae; genus CAWHEP01. The sequence goes on along the minus strand of CAWHEP010000004.1, from coordinate 35,706 downwards.
GAGGAACTCGTCGAAGAATGCTCCCTTCTCCTCTTCGCTAAGGTCGTGCGGGTCCTCCGCGCTTTCGGAGTTCTCCGGATGCTCCTCAAACGCTTCAGGCGGCGCGTTCCTCCGGCGAATCACTTCCGAATAAGCGGCATGACGGCTCCCTTTTCCCCTAAAAAATTCGAAATCGATGTCGCGCACGAGGGAAATGCGATCCCTGATCTTCTCGCTCAGTTCACGGTGCGCAGTAAGGAGCGGCCCAAATGTTGCCGCCGTCCACCGAGTGAAGGCTGGTTGATCCTCTTCGGTGAAGCGCGCCCAGTCACGCCGCGCCTGTTCCAGCTTCTTCAGAATCGCGCGGCACTTTGAAGAAACCCTGTCGCGAAGGACTTCCTGGTCGACCACGATGAGGCGGCGATCCGACACCGCGGGAGAAGCTGTGCCCCGATCGAAAGCCACATGACGCTTGCGAACCCGCTTCCTCATGAGGCTATATCCCTTGCCGCCCGCGTCGCTATTCGTCTTCGGCGACTGTAAACGTCACGTTATCAATCTTTGCCACCGCAAGCGCGTCCAGAACATCTATTGTTCTGCTGTACTTTGCTCTTCGGGCGCTCACAATCGTTACGATCGTCGGAGTTTTCGAGGCGTCACTTGCCTCCTTTAAACGCATGAGCGTCGCGGTGAACTTCGGAAGGTTCTTGCTTTCAACAGAGTCGAAGGGCTCCTCATTTAGCAGGACAGAGCCGTCCTCGGCGATCGTGATAATCTGCTCATCCGGAAAGTCGGTCGCAGAATCGGTCGCGGCTGTTCCTGGCAACGTAGTATTTAGCTCGTTTTCGACCTTCACAGCGCCAGCCATAACCATAAAAAAGAGCATGATGACGAATACGACATCGATCATCGGCGCGATTTGAAATCCCAAGTTCCCCTCGTTGGGGTTTGTTTCAAGTCGCATGCTACTGTTTGTTAACCGCGGAGAACGAGATGTCCGAGATGCCAGCCATGCCGCACGAGTTCATCGCTTCGGACACATACACGGCGGGCACATTCTGATCGCCGCGTATAACCGCCCGAAATTTCGGATTCGCGCCAGCGGTGATCTTTTTCTCGCCCGCCGCCCGGTCGCTTGAAAGCCCTGGAACCAACTCGGCGGCCTTGGCGTAGACTTTGTCGTCGAGAACGAACTCGGCCTTCTTCTCGGCTTCCTTCCACCGAACGTTCACTATAGCCTCGCTCCGCGAGTTGTCTTTTTTGATCGCATCAGGCGCGACGGGCAGGGTGATGGTCTTATCCACCTTCAACACCTGGGCCGAGGTAATCATCATGAAGAAAACAAGGATCGTCAGAAGGACATCGATCATCGGGGCTACCTGAAACTCCGGTTCGCCCTCTCCACCACCTCCACCGCCTGCCATGTTAGATCAGAACCTCCATTGCTTAAACGGCTTCGCCCGGCGTGGCGGTGTTGAACTCTTCGTGAGCCACCCAGTTCGGCACAGCAGCATAAAGCTCGTCGTCGCCGATATGAACGCCGGCCAGGGACTCATAAGGCATCTTGCGGAACAGACTATTCACAATGTCCTGCACATGGTGAATGGAGGCGATCGCCCTATTTCGCAGGAAATAGAAAGAACCGAACGCAGGAATAGCGATAACCAGACCGCTGGCGGTGGCCACAAGCACTTCACCGATGGCGGACGACAAGCTGGAGGGATCACCGATGCCAGAGCGTCCCAAAGTGGCAAACGCCCGAATCATTCCGGTGACAGTTCCAAGAAGACCGATCATGGGGGTGCAAACTCCTATAACCGATAGGTAGCTGATATAAGTCTGCAAATTCGAATTCTCCTTAGCCATCTCTCCCGTCATCCCCTCTTCTGCCACTTGCTTCCCCTCTCCCAGGAGGCTGATACCCTGCTTCAACACGTTTGTCAGAGCAGAAGGGTGTTCCTTGCAGTAGTTGTAGGCGCCCACATAGTCGCCCTGTCTGAAAAGATCTTTCAACGCGGTGACCTGATCTTCAGGCGCCGCTTTCTCTTTTCCCGTGCGAATGCTTCCGTCTCCGATCAGATACAGCGTTAGCACGGAGCATAGTCCGATGGGGATCATCACCCAACCGCCGTCCTGAATTTGCTGAAAGAGCGTTTTGTCCTGCTTGGCTGGCTCGCCTGGGCTGGCGGCAGGAGTGGCTGATTGGGCAAAACCCATTGACGCGAGCATAAGGCCAGCAACAAAGACTGCAAAGATATAGAGGTAGCGGTATTTCATAAGTAGGAGGGAACGGGGGAGCGTCCTGTGAAAAGACTTATACACGAACGCGAACGAAGCTGAAAGAGTTTGCGCACTTAATGCTTCTCCATCTCGCGAGCATGAATTGTTTCCAAATCTCTTCTCGCCAGAAGGGATTCAGGAGAAGCGCCAAAGTCAGTCTGGAGCTGCTGGATTGTATCTTTTGCTCTTTTATAATCCGCCATCGCCACGAATGCTTTCGCGCTGCCATACAGCGCCCTGGGCATCAACTGTGTCTGCTCAGGAAAAAAAACGGGTATGTGAAAATAAGCGATCACCGCCGCATCCACCTGATCCAGAGCAAGCGAGGCGTCGCCCTTGGCGATCCAAGCTTCCGCCAATACATCAGCCCGGAAACTATGGTCCACAACTTCATCATACACAGGGAGGGCGTCCTTGTACCCGGCTCTATGCGCCGCTATCGCCACGGGATCATCATGAAGATTCTCTGCGCCGACAGCCACCCGCCGGGCGGAGAGAGCGGCAAGGCGCACCTTGGCAAGACGCGAATCGTCTGGATCCGTGGCAAGCCTCGCAATCTCCTTCAAGATCGGTTCAGCTTCGTTCTCCTTGTGGAGCGATTGAAGAGCGCTCGCCTTGAGCAAGGCCGCGGGCAACCACCAGTTCCCAGGTATGTCGCTAAATGAGCTGTAAAACGACAGGACAGGGTCAAGGATGCTGATTGCTTGTTGAGGTTGTCCCAGTCCAAGCAAGTCGGAAGCCATTTTAAGCTGATCCGGACGCGGAAATTCCATCTTCACGATGTCTTTTACGCTGTAGCCCAACTGCCCGCCCGTCCCGGGAATATCTGTCATGAGGGAATCCCCGACGCGGCTGGGATGAGTGATGGTGATGACTTTGCCGCTCCGGAGAATAATGTCATCCGCGACGCAATGGCAGAGGACGAGGAAGAGCGAGAAAATGGAAAAGAGGGGCCTCATGTTCCCAAAGATTCCAGTCGCTTGCGCGCTTGCTCCAGTTCCGGGAAGGTCGCCAGTTTCTCGTTGCGGATCATCTCCTGATAAGTCTTCAAGGCCTCGGGCTTCTTGTTCATCTTCTCGAAAAGAGAACCACTCTCGAGATAAGCTTTGGCGACCCACGGGAGGTAACGCTGGTAAGCCACATAAACCCTTTGGTAAAAGGCGATGGCCTCCGGAAGCTTGCCTTCGCTCGCGGCAATTTGCCCGAGATTGAAGACACTTTCGGCGGTCGCTGGCCCGCGCCACTCGCGCACGGAGGCGACCTGCTGAAACGCCTTCCGAGCCTCCGCCATCTTACCCAGCTTTAGAAAAGTCCTCGCCTGGCCCATCGTGGCATCCTTCAGCTTCAGCGTCGTAGTTGTCTGATCCACGGCGGCGGAGAACTGTTTCAGCGCGTTCTTATAATCGCCTTTCTTGTAAGAAATTTCTCCCAGGCCGACACGCGCGTAATCAAGGAGATCACTTTTGGCGAATGAATCCTCCAGCTCCTTATAGAAGGCCGCCGCTTTGTCCAGCGATCCCTTTGTTACGAGGTAATCTCCCGTCTCCGCAAGCACCGTCGCGCTTAGATCCGCCGGTTTATACCGGTCGCCAATCTCCTGAAACTCTAGATCAGCCTCTTTAGGTTGTTTACGCAACTGCAACAGCTTCGCCTCGGAATAAACAATGCGCGACCGGCTCGTGGGATTCTCGGTTTTCAGAGGCGATCCCAACAGTGCTTCCAGGTCTGGACGCGCGTCAGGAAGAGGGGTGGGACTCGCACTCGGCGACGAAGCATCGCTCGACGCGGCGCTCGCAGTCCTCTTGGCGACCAATTGCACCAGCAGGGTTAGTATCTGCTCCACCGCGTCCCGTTTCCTGTCTGGCATGAACTGCTTCACCGACGCAGCCAGGAATTTCTTTGCATCATCCGGCCTATCTTGATGAACACGCGCCTTGCCAATCCAATACAAAGCCAGAAGAGTGAAAGGGCTGTCGGGATTCTTTTTTGCGAACTCCTCAAACATGGACGCCATGCCTTCCCAGTCGCCTTTCTTTTGCATTAACTTCTGAGCTCCATCGAAAAGCGCGTATTTGATGGTTTCGGTACTCGTCGCGGTCTTGAAAGCGCGTGTGTAGGAATCGATCGCCTCATCCACCTTGTCCAAACCGGCCAGCCCATCGCCTTGCAACGATAGAATTTCCGGCAATTCAGGGTTGCCGGGGTAATCTTTTTGCCAGTCGCGGCAAAGCGCGACCACCTCATCGAATTTCTGCTGCGCAGATTTGCACACTCCGAGCCGATACTTGGCGTCGGCAGCATAGCTGCCACCCGGGTATGTTTTGATATAGCTGGTGAGTGGCGCCACCGCGTCATCGGATCGCCCCTCAAATAAAGTTCCCGCGGCTATCCGGTAGGAGATGTCCTCGGCGTGTATCCCGTGAGGAAAATCTGCCTTGTACTGGACAAATGTCTTTTCGGCTTCCTCGTAATTTCCCTGGAGAAACTGGCAATTTCCGAGCAGGTAGGTCATCTCCTCTCGAAACGAACTCTTTGGCTGGCTGGCTAGCACGCGTTTGAAGACTACTTCAGCACCCGCGTAGTCATTGTTTTGCAGCAACACCGCCCCCATTAAATATCCAACGGTTCCAGCGTTGGGTCCCTCTGGAAAGTCGGCCAGGTATCGGCTGGCGTACTGTTGAGCGAGCACGGAGCGCTGGAGGTCCACGAGGGATACAACCAGGCCAAACAGAGCTGACTCACATTCGGGCGAAGTCTTATATCTTCGCGTCACCTCCTCGTAGGCGACGATGGATTCCCACTTTTTGTCCAACTCATAGAACGCGCGACCCATGCGCAGGTCGAGCGTGGGAGCGTAGGGAGGCAGTTTATCGAACTCATCCAGAAGCTTTTGGGTCGTGTCCATCAATGCCCGCAGGCGATTATTGATCGGGAGCATGTCCGTAACGAGCTTCGGGTTGGCTCGCACAACGGCGATGTTGTCATCCATCTGGTGCTTCATGGCGAGAATGCGCTCCTTTTGCAGCCTGATGACCTCTTCCTTCGGCAACACGATCCGGTAACACGAGAGGGCATCGGGAAACTCCTTACCCTCCATGAGCTTGTCTCCGAATTTTATCGCCACCGAGTTTAGCTGTACCACATTCTCCACCAGACCGATCTTCTTTTTGAGATTAGTCAGAACCAGGATGCCTTTCGCAAATTCCTCCTGCTCGGCATAAAGAGGCGCGAGCATCAGACCGGCGCGCGCGGCGAATGGAGTGGTAATTTCCGGCTGGATGAGTTCCTCAAGCACCCCGATTGCCTCGGGGATTTTTCCCTGTAATTGAAAAGCCTCCGCAAGGAATATCTGACTCTCCTGCCGGAACTTGGGAGCGATTTTTGCAAGCGCCTTGAACTCCGCCGCCGCCTCGGCGTACTTCTTTGTGAAAAAGTACGCCTGGCCCATCGAGAAGGAAGCATTCACCCACTGCTCCGACTTGGGAAACTTGGCCTTGAACTTCGTGAATATGTCTATCGCCTTGGGATACTCTTCCCCGTTGAAGTAGGCGGATCCCAGCATGAAATAGACGGGTTCCAGTTGAGGCGTGTCGGCGGCTCCCGCGATGACCGTCTCCAGACTTGTAGCAGCTTGGGCAAACTGTCCGTCCGCGAAAGCTGTCTGCGCGGCCTTCACGGCCTCGTCCAGAGGGTTGGGGGCGTCGATTGCGGCGTCCGCGTCCGCCATTAAAGCGGCGGCTCCCAATAAGGTGAACAGGACTACGCGCAACCGCAAGGTTGAGCAAAACTTCGACATCGCAGCAACAAACTAGGTTGTCGTAATCGTGATTTCAACGTTTTTGGATGTAGAGCCGCATTTTTCTGCCATGGGTGCAGTTCTTGCGCGTCACTAAACCCTCGGCTACTAAAGCAGCATCGAGATTTTCGGCTCAGGATTACGACGAGACAGCTTGAAAGCGGCGAGATCCTGTCTCAGTCGTTCCGCCGTGTATCGCCGGAGAATCTCGGCGATTTGTTCCGCGGCAAGGACATCACACCGCTCGTTCCACCTGGCTCCGGCATGCCCTTTTACCCAGATCCACTCAATCTTGTGCCGGGCGGCCTGCCTGTCGAGTTCGGCCCATAAGTCGGCGTTCTGAAGAGGTCTGTTCCCCTTAAGCTTCCAGCCTCGGGCTTTCCAGCCGACGATCCACTCGCTGATACCCTTGCGCGCGTATTGGGAGTCCGTGTGGAATTTCACGTCACACGGCTCCTTCAAAGCCTGCAGCGCGGAAATGGCGGCCTTGAGTTCCATCCGGTTGTTAGTCGTGGCAGTATCGCCACCTGAAATTTCCTTGAGCGCCTTGCCACATTGCAATACGGCAGCCCATCCCCCCGGCCCCGGGTTGCCCTCGCAACCGCCATCACTGTGGATTGTGACCTGCTTCACAACTGACCGCCGCCAGATTACTTTCCCTCTTTTGAGAGCAGGGTCGCGTTCCTCATTACAGTCGAGGTGAATTTTCCCACATGGTAACCATGGCAGAGCTGGCAGCTATCACCGGCCGTTTTCGCGGTGTGGCAGGAAGCGCAAACCGATTTATTGATCGAAGAGAAGTCGCTGCGGACAAGGATCGGTTCACCCGCATCTCGCTGAATAGTCTGCTCAACGCTGGCAGGAGCCATGGAGTGGCAGGTAAGGCATCCGGTCTGGTTTAGAAGACTAAAGTGCGGCGCATGGGAAAACCGGGTAAATTCGTGTGTTTCGCGCGAAGGTTGCGCAACAAGCCAATTGACTTTGGGAGCGCCGCTGTCCGCGGTAACCCGGTGGCATTTCATACATGCTCCTGGATTTTGAGGTGAGGAAAGATCCTTGAAGGCGGACTCGTGAAGCGGGGATTTCTTCGCAAGGCGGGTGGAGAGATCGAACCAACTGCGCAGGAACGGATCCGCGTGCCCGGCTGGCCTGTAGAGGACAGCGTAATCCTCGGATAGATACCATCCCCCCTGCCCCATCCAGACCTCGGGTGAGACCGCCTGGGCGGCGACCGGCGGGGTGGCCGCAGGCGAAGGAGCCACCGAGGCAGTGGTGTCCCCCGCCCCAAGGATATCACCCGCTGAAACCGGCTTTGATGGTGACGTGGAGGGGGCGCTGCCCAAAATGTCCCCCTCCTTGTTGCCCGCTGTAGCTGGAGGCGGTGAAGGCGCGGGCGGTGACGACGCGGCCGATGCGCCAAGGATGTCATCCTGCTTTGGCGAAGCAGCCGGAGCAGCCGGCGCTCCGAGGATATCATCCGTTGGTTTTGCAGGCGTCGCAGCGGAAGCCGGTGAAGGAGCGGATGAGGAACCCAGAATGTCAGAGCCGTCAGTGGTCTTTGGAGAAGGGGACACTGATGCGCCCGGGGTAGGAGACGGCAGAGGTACTGGCTGCGCCGCGGCTATAGGCAGCTTGCCGCCGGAAGCATGGACCGGGACTTCTTGTAACAAATTGGGGAGCCACTTCATCTGCGCCGAGTGGATTGTATCAAACGGCAGCTGAGCCAGCGCGGAGGGAGGAACCTGCTCGCCGTCAGAGCTGACATTTGAAAGCCTCGCAAGGAGCGCTGGCTGGCCTTTCGAAACGAGATCGAAGAACAGCGCCTTTACGGCCCACGCGAACGTTCCGGCGGCTTTTAATTGCTCAGGGCTGGCCGAGCTGAGATTTTGCAGGTCAACACCCGCAAGTTGCTTCAGAGCATCGGTCGCGGATCGGTCGCCGCCCAGGAGCAACTTCATAAAAGGAGTCAAAGGAGCATCGGAATCCTCGGGCCATTCTCCTACTTCGATACCGCGAGCCAGGAGCGTCTTTCTGTCAAGGCCCGGGATTGACAGAAAGGCTATGCCCTTTGGCCCCGAGCGCCGTTCGCCAACGATTTCCGCGTTATGGCAGGAGGCGCATATTTGCTCGAAATTCCTGACCATCATCTTACCGCCCGCGTTATCCACCTGGTGGCAGTCGGTGCAGGCAGAAGGCGCGAAGCTTTTGACGTCCGGAGAACGAAAGTGCTGCTCGATGTGCGAGTGATGGTCGAACGCGATGCGTGGAGAAGGTTTATGGGGATAGGAACCAAATTCCGGGTGACCATTGGCGAGACTGGAGAATTTTACGGCATGACAACTCTGACATTGTTGATTGCTCAGCACGGCAAGGTTAAAGCTCTTTCCATGGTGCTCGCGATGACATGTGGCGCAGGCGATCTCATCGCCTGAGACGCCAGGGACTTTGGAAATCATGGAACTGAGCGCAAGGGAAACAGGGACCGTGGTAAATCCAGAAGGCGTTGCATTGTTTCTCAATGCGGAGAGCGCCTCAGAAGGCAACCCATGCGGATTGGAACTATGCCTGCCGAGGTCATGGCATTTGAGACAGAGCGCGCTGTCCTCGATTGCCATTCGCCTGTTGAAAATAGCATGCACGGAATCGAGAGGCGCTTTCCGGGCAACGCTGTGACAATCCGCGCAATTTGAACCAGCGGCGGAGTGTTGATAAGTGAGTTCGCCCGGAGTGATGAACCTGGTGCCCCCTCTGCTGCCAAAGATGAGGAGCAGAGAACCGACTGCCAGCCAGAAAGTCATGAGTCCGACCAAGCCGCGCCGGGAGCGGACGCTGCGAATGGGCTGGCAAGGCGGAATAGGATGCGCGCACTTCCCATCTGGAAGAGCTCCCTCGCAGCATGGCCCGCCCGCGCTCTCCTGCCGCGTGCAAACCCAGTGATCGCCCTTCCTGAGCGGGAGGCACTCGCCCGTGGCGCGACAAGCGCCACCAGGAGTCGGGCCAAGCGGGCATGGCCTTCCTTCGGCACTCCTTCCGCAAATGTATTCCTGCGTGGGGCGCTGGTAGCGACTCTTTTTGAAACTGAATTCCTGAAGCCTTTTCACCGGACGGCTCCCGCGTAAACCATGGCAACCGCTCCATGAAGGAAGGCGAGCACCAACAAAGCCAGCGTTAGGGGCACGTGGATGAAGAGCCAATACTTAAGCAGGCCCTGGCCCGCGTATTGGAAGTCGAGGTTATCTTTGGCGCGAATGCGTTCCGTGATTTCCGCCATGATCGCCCGCTCCCCTTCGGCGAGGTATCTGTCCAACTCTTCCACCTCCAGGAGAAGCCTGTTTAAGGGATCGGCAAAATCGAGAAGGTGGTAGAGAGGGTGGCGCGGCCTGTCGAAAAAGGGTTTGAGCCGCCTTGCATAGAATTCGGAGATTGTGAACGAACCCGTCTCCTGGACAGATTTCCATATGAGAGCTTCCACCTCGGTCTGTAGTTGAACCCTCATCCCGGGGATCCTCTCGAACATGACGTTTTCGCCATGCTCGGTAAGCAAGGTCGGCCACGCGCGCGAGATGAAAATCCCGGCGACTCCGCTCAGCGCGACGATGAGGAACAGGAGAGCAAGAGAAGTCTCCAGCGGTCCGCGCGGAAGTCGGAAACTCACGTGAAGGAGAAATAGAATGACCGAGAACCAGCCCGCGTAGATGTGAAACTGAAGCCAGGATGAAGCGCGGAGAAGAGGGAGGAACGGCAGCTTCTTACGAGGGTTGAAGAAGGCGAGAGAGAGGAGCAGCGCGAGCAAGATGAGGCCGGACGCGATCGCGGTAAAATGCAGGGAAATAGAATACAGACTGACGAGCGCGCAAGCGACCACTGAGAGGACAACCAAGGCGGCTAGATTCCGCAGCCGCCGGGAAGTAAATGCAGTCAGCGACGCAGCCATTTCGCGAGAGAATCCACATCCGACATGTCGAGCCTGCCAAGGGCGTCGTGAGGACACGCGCGGGCACAAGCGGGACCCCCCAACTGGTCCACGCAAAGATCGCACTTGGCAGCCTTGTTGATAGGGGCTTGCGTCGCGTCGTCCCGGATAAAGTCGCCCCGCTCATTACGAATCTGAACCATCTGGATGTTATCGTAGGGGCAACTGTTCGCGCAGGTCGCGCAGCCGATGCAGGTTGCGTCGTTGACGACCACCTGGCCGGCTACCGAGGAACGGTGAATAGCGCCAGTGGGACAGCCGATCATGCAAACGGGGTCAATGCAATGCATGCAAGCATTAGCTATCATGAAGCGACCATGCTGCATGCCATGCCGGATGAAGCGTGGATTGTTGGAATGCCCGGCGGAGCAGGCCCGGACGCAATCATCACAGCGGGTGCAGCGTTCGAGATCGATCACCATTGCGGCGGTGCCGTTGATGAACCGATTTTCAACAAGAAACTCCATGAAGCCGGTATCCATCTCGCCCCGCTCCCGGACGATTTCGGTAACTTCCACATCCGGCTCCGCCTTCGGCAGAAGATCAGGGAGTTCGGAACGGGGCAGAGTTGGAAGGACGTATTGCTGGACGAGCGCCACCGGGACTATGAGAACATCCACATAACCCAAGGCTCGCAGCGTAAACTGGAGCGGACGCTGCTCTTTCGTTCTCCAGTTGTGGCAAATTTCCCGGAACCCGTAGGTTTGCCCCCGCGCGACGTAACTGGTGGTGCGTTCGCCATTATTATACTGCTGGCTGAGCCTTGCGAAGCCGGCCCGGATTAGGATGAGACCATCGGCGAACTGGCACTCGCTCGCGATCACCGTTTCCTGCTTCAGTCGCTCGGCGGAACTTACACCGCCCATCTTCTTATAGTCCCCGTACCAGTCGAACTGCCCGTATGTCTCAAACCGGGTGCCGGCGGCAACAATGGCGAGGTGTTCCTCGCTCAGCCTTCGAAACATGGGCGTTTCGCGCAGATGCGTGGTGAGGGCGCGCTCCCGATAGAGCTGATCTATATGGGCCTTCAGTTCAGGCGCGCGCAGGCGGATATCACGCAAACCCTGCCAGCGAATTTCGAGCAGATATGTCGTGCCCGTGGCGACCACTGTCGCGCTGCGCGGGGTGCGACCCAAAGCGGCCATCTCTCCGAAAAACTCCCCCTGTTCGATGCGGGCGGTTCCATTCTCCTTCAGGATAACGGGGTAGTCATGGAGGAAAACGCGAATGTCGTCGTTCTCACGTGTGCGAGCCCCCAGGCCCGCGCTCTTTTTTAGAGTCGAGATATGCCGCACTTCGGGGAAGCGCGGATTCCTCCAGAGCTGGGAGACGGCGCCGAAAAAGCCCTTCTTTTTGGCTTCGCGCCGGCCGAGGAGAGCGGGCGGCAGGCTTTTAAGAACGACATCCACCGACCCGGCAATGATGAAGAACGCTGAACTGCCATAGTCGCCTTCGCGAACGACGATATCACCCTTCTCAAAATGAACGATGCGCGCGTCATTCAGAAGGATGTCTCGCAGCGAGGCGGAAGAGGGAAATTTTGTCTGGTCAATCTGCGAAAAAGGGGCCTGGAGAAGAACACGATCCACGTCTCCGGGCGTCATGTCGGCGCCGAACGGAACCTCCCAGCGATGCGGGCGTGTGATGACGGTCGCGAGAGCCATCAGGAACAGTCAGCGGATCACCGCGGGTCGAGCGCCGCCCCGCAAAGGAATCACGGTTGAGAGACCGGGCCTCTGTACTGGCTTGGCGGTGGGATCAAGGGATCAACCGCCGCGAGTTCGCCGCCCTTGTAGGTGGACGCGATCTTCTTCGCGTCAGCGGAAATTTTGTCAGCCGCATCGGTGAGACTTGCCTGGTTGTTCAGCTTAAGCGCGACTCCATCCGCAATGGTGATGATCTCCTGAATCTCCGGCTTGGGAGCGACCGCATAGATTTTTTTGACGTTGTCCTTTGCGGCCACGACGCGATGAGCCATATCCACAGCATAGGTTGCCTTTGCGGTGGCCTGCGCTACTCCGCGGAGACTAAATTCAAGATCAACAATACGTCCGATTACATAAAGCATGCGGAGACGTTCAGGAGAGTTTGCCTGATTCTTGGGGCCGCCGAGGAAGTGATGGCGAACCTCGCCTTGCGACCATGAAACGAGTTCTATGGGGCTGCCAGCGGCATGGCCACCGGTGTTAACCAACTTTTCATTGGGCACTGTGTGACATTGGAAGCAATTCTCCGCCAATTGGTAGATGTCGTCCGGGGAGATAAAACCCGCGGCTTTCGCCTTGGGCTGGGTTGCCTTCACGTTGTGGAGACTCAGCCAGTCCTTGCCCGCGCCATGGCAAAGTTCACAAGAGACACCCGCAATAGGCTTCAAACTGCTGGCAGGACCTTGAGAGGTGTAGTGACAGGCGACGCATGTGCCTTCGCTTTTGATTCGCTGCACTCCCATCTTCTCGGCGATGGATTTCGCGGTCGGGCGGCGGTGCAAATCCTCAAACGTTTTGAAATGATGGGTCTGCTGCCATGCGCTGAACTCCTGCTTGTGACAGTTCCCACAAGTATCAGGTCCCAGGATCTTGGCCGGATCCGCCGCAGCCATCCCTGTTGGCGAGATCAATAAGGTTACAAGGAGGCCACAGGCAGCCATTAGAAACCGGGAGGAGGAAGGACGGATATTCACTGCTGCAATTTGTGAAGGAATCCGACGCCGGAAGGCAAGCATTTTTTTCATGATCATAGCGCGCTGGCGGGAGGCGAGTGGAGCGTCAGCGCCAACCGCGTCGAATCGGCGCTGTGAAATGTCACGAAGCTCCCGTATCGGAGAAAAATGTTGACGCGGTTGGAGGGGCGGGATAGTTAGCTGTGCAAAGCTTTTAAAGTAAGCGACGTGCCTACGTTGGTTCCGCGCTGGGTCCAGAGACTCAAACCGGGGTGACGCAGGCAATTTTTATCTATGGCTGAGGAACTTTCTTACGTAATTGTCACTCCGTATTCGATACGGAAGTCGAGAACAGGCGGCATTATCGCCCGGCTGATCTCGCGCACCGGACTCGACCTGGTTCGGTCCATGATGTTCTCGCCCGGGAAGGAATTGGTCGCAAAATACGCCGACTCGATCGTCACAGACCCTGAGCCGCGACATCGCGCGACACAAAAGCTGATCCGTGAGTATGTGCTCACAAATTTTTGCGCTGATGGGAAAGGCTATAACCCGCGCGTATTGCTCCTGGTTTTTCGTGGAGAAGACGCGGTGATGAAAATCCGCGCGACGGTCGGACACATTGTGAACGAGCGGACGAGCGGCGAGACGATCCGGGATACGTATGGCGACTATGTTGCCGATGAGAATGGGACGGCGCGCTACTTCGAGCCCGCTGTGCTGGCGCCGCCAGACGCCGCTTCGGTCGAAACCGGCCTAAAGTTGTGGGCTGCGTATTCGGACACGGATGGGGGGATATTGGACAGCGCGATGCAGTATGCCGCAGGGGCGGAGGTTCAAAAGACCCTTGTCCTGATAAAGCCCGACAATTTCCGATTCCCGAATGCCCGCCCGGGCGGAGTAATCGACCTCTTTTCGCGCACAGGGCTCTATATTATTGGCTTCAAGGTTCATCGGATGAGCGTTGCCCAAGCGGAGGAGTTCTACAGGCCGGTTCTTGAGGTTCTCATGGACAAATTGAAGGAAAGGTCCGGCATCCAGGCTCGGCTTGCGATCGAACAGGAACTCGGCATCCCTCTGGATGACAAGGTGCAGAGTCAACTCGCCGAGATCCTAGGGCCGATAAATGGACGCCATAATTGGGAGTCCATCGTTCAATTCATGGCCGGCGCGAGGCCAAGCGAATGTCCCCCTGACCGCCGCGATGACCCGGGATCCGAGAAATGCATCGCTCTTGTATACCAAGGAGTGGATGCGGTGCGAAAAATTCGGGAGGTTCTTGGCCCCACGGATCCTTCCAAAGCGCCCCCGGGCAGCATCCGAAAAGAATTTGGTCAAACCATCATGGTCAACGCGGCTCATGCCTCAGATTCGGCTGAGAACGCGCGCCGAGAAATGGAAATTGTCCAAGTGAAAGAAAACAACCTCAAGCCGCTCGTTGAAACGTATTACGGCAGTTTAAAACCCTAGCTTTAGAAAAGCACAAAGTATGGACCTTGCTTCCCGCGCCACTATCCTCACCCCCTCCCTCACTCTGTCGATAGACAGCAAAGCGAAAGCCATGAAGGCTGAAGGCATTGATGTTTGCAGCTTTGGAGCTGGAGAGCCCGACTTCGACACGCCAGAACATATCAAAGCAGCGGCGATGGCTTCTCTCGACGCGGGTTTCACCAAATACACGCCGAGTTCAGGGATCCCTGAATTGCGACAGGCAATCGCTGAGAAATTCGCGAGCGAAAACAAGCTCGACTACAAACCTCATCAGGTGATCGTCAGCAATGGCGCCAAGCACTCCTGCTACAACGCCATCCTTGCGACATGCCAGGTGGGCGATGAGGTTATCATTCCCGCGCCGTACTGGTTAAGCTACCCGGAGATGGTTCGTTTGGCTGGGGCTGAGCCTGTCTTCGTTCAGACCTCCGAGGAAAACGGATGGAAGATGACCGCGGAAGAGTTTGAGAATGCGATGACTCCGCGCACAAAGATGGTGATCATCAATACGCCGGGGAATCCTACGGGTTCTGTCTATACGCGGGAAGAGCTTTCCAAAATTGCCGAGGTAGCCGCCGAAGAGGACATTGTGATCCTTTCTGACGAGATTTACGAGAAGCTTACCTACGACGGCACGGAGCATGTCAGCATCGGCTCACTCTCTCCCGACGCGTTCAACTTGACCATAACGGTGAACGGATTCAGCAAGGCATACTCCATGACCGGATGGCGGCTTGGCTACCTCGGCGCTTCAGAGTCGATTGCCAAGGCGATCGACTCCATTCAGAGCCACAGCACATCCAACCCTTGTTCGTTCTCTCAAAAGGGTGGGTTGGCCGCCATCAAGGGCGATCAACAGGCGCTGAACGACATGCGAGCAGAGTTCGACATGCGGCGGCATTACATGTATGACCGGTTCTCCAAGATGCATAACATCTCAGCGGTGAAGCCGATGGGTGCTTTCTACATCCTGGTGAATATCAGCAAGCTGTCGCTCACTTCCCAGAATTTTGCGGATCGTCTCCTCAGCAAGGCGAATGTCGCGGTTGTGCCGGGGATCGCATTTGGCGATGATCGCACACTCCGGTTTAGCTATGCCGCCAGCATGGATGTGATCAAGAAGGGTATTGATCGTTTCGAAGAGTTCTGCCGGACGCTGTAAACAGGCGTTGCCTCCGGGCAGGACATGGTTGAAGGAAGTCGCGCCCCGTCAGAGGCGTGAATCCCCGCTCACTTTGCCTGAGCGCCAAGCAACCGGGGCGTACCGTCGGGCGCGAGCGCGTCCGATGGCTCGAACCCCTATACCAGAGCTTCCAGCTTTGAAATCAGCTCGCGCTTGCTGGCCGATCCGACGACTTGTTCCATCACCTCGCCATCCTTGAAAAGGATGAGCGTGGGAAGGGATCGAACCGAAAATCGGGCGGAAAGGCCCGAATTTTGATCCACATTAACCTTCCCGATCTTCATCGATCCCGCTCTTTCGTCCGCGATCTCGTCCAGAATGGGCGCCAGCATTTTGCAAGGGCTGCACCACTCCGCCCAGAAGTCTACAAGGACGGGCTGGGAGGATTGAGCCACTTCGCTGTCGAAATTGGCGTCGGTAAGCGTGACAACGCGCGAACTTGCCATCGCCCTAGGAGGCGGAATACGCGAGGTAGGACAACACGAGAGACACCAATGAGACCACAAACGCGCCGGCGCTGAGAGGGATGATAAGTGAGTCGATCATAGGCTCAGGATCGTCAAAAGTGTTACTTGTCGTCATAGGCACGATCGCGGTGGGAGGAGCTGAAACCACGGGCATCGGCGCGGGACTGGGCATTCTGACCGTGGCCTTGGGAACCATGGGCTTCGGCTGAGGAGGCACCTGGATCCTGGCAGTCTCTTTTTTCGGAGCGCCGAGCTTCACCGAGTCCGAACCTGCGGGTGGCATAGGGGCGAGCGGGGCGGTGATGGACGCTCCCGGAGGACGAATGCCGATGCTCGGCTTTGCACCCAGAGTCGGAGGCCGGGGCGCCATGGATGGAGGGCGCGGGGGGGTAGCCGGCGTGCTGGACAAAGGCTTCATGGTCGGAGCGGGAGGCGGAGTGATTTGACGCGTGACGTCGGCGTCCGGAGTTGAGGCCCCTATGCGGGTCGTCTCTTTTTTGGGAGCGTCACCCCGGCTCTCCACTGTACCGATGCGCACCGTATCGTGTTTCGCGGGACCCGAGTCCATCGGCTTTGGCGGCAGAGTGATGCGAACGGTCTCTTTTTTAGGGACGATGGGTATTGCTGGAGGGTTTGAAGGATCGTCTTCAGGCATAGGATCAGTTGCTTAATTCAAGGGGAGGAAGGGCTGTTAGAAGAACGTATATCGGTGCTGAGCGCGTTTTGCCAGAACATTTATTTGGAAGTCCCGGAAGTTTCCTCATAATCTCGCTTAATGAATGTTCTTGTCACCGGCGGCGCCGGTTTTATCGGGTCGCATCTGGTGGAGCGGCTCCTCGGGGAGGCCCATACTGTAACCGTCGTAGATGATTTCAATGATTTCTATCAACCCAGGCTAAAGCGGTTGAACTTGGAGGCGTCGGCGGGCAAGGTGAATCTCGTTGAAGCAGATATCCGCGATGTGGCGACGGTCGAGCGCGTCTTCGCGGAAGGCAAGTTCGAGACCGTGTTCCACCTCGCGGCACGAGCCGGAGTGCGCCCGTCGATACAGGAGCCGCGTTTGTATATCGAGACGAACATCCAAGGCACCTTCAACCTGCTGGAAGCCGCCAGGGAGCATGCTGTAGACCGGTTTGTGTTCGCCTCCAGTTCATCTGTGTACGGCACCATTCAGGAGACGCCGTTCCGGGAGGACATGTGCATAGACCAAACCATCAGCCCTTACGCGGCGACAAAACTGGCGGGGGAGCAGTTTTGCTCGAACTTTGCCGCTCTTTATGGGCTGCGATGCATCTGCCTCCGGTTTTTCACCGTTTACGGTCCTCGCCAGCGCCCCGACCTTGCTATCCACAAATTCACCCGGAACATCTTTGAGGGCAAATCGATCGACCAGTTCGGAGATGGCACCACACGCCGCGACTACACCTATATCGACGACATACTGGACGGAATCATGGCGTGTTTATCGTATGAAGGGCCGCGATTCGACATATTCAACCTTGGTGAGAGCCAGACAACCTCGCTGGCCGAGCTGATCGCGCTTATTGAGGCAGCAACGGGAGAGTCGGCGATCATCAACCAGCGGCCCGAGCAGCCTGGTGACGTCCCGTTAACATACGCCGATATCACAAAAGCGGCGAAACACCCTAAACTATCGCCCATCCACCAAGGTGACGGAAGGCATTCCCCGTTTTGTGGAATGGTTTCGCGAGGCGCGAGAGAGCTTGTCGTAGTATGTCTGAGCCGCCGCCCAACGTAGCGGAACTGCTGCGGCTCCTCATCCGCATACCGAGTGTGAACCCCTCGGGAAACCCAGGCGCGACGCGAACAGGCGAGAAAGAGTGCGCCGAGGCAGTCGGTCAGTTCCTCGAGACCTGCGGGGCGCGCGTAGTGATGGAGGAAGTGAAGCCTGGACGCCCGAACGTCATTGGAATGTTCCCGTCTTCTTCCCCGGAGAAAAAAGAGCGAATCGTGTTCGCCCCCCATACCGATACGGTGAGCGCTCAAGGAATGACGATCGACCCTTTTGGCGCTGAACTGCGCGACGGGAAAATCTACGGACGCGGCGCGAGCGATACGAAGGGGTCGATGGCCGCGATGTTATGGGCGCTCTATGAAATGCGCGCGAGAATCCCCGGCCTGTCACGCGAGATCTGGTTTGCCGGACTCATGAGCGAAGAGTCGGGGCAGGATGGATCACGCGACTTCGTCGCGAGACACAAGGCGGATTTTGCCGTTATTGGGGAGCCCACAAGCCTCCAGGTGGTGAACATCCACAAGGGGGCGCTCTGGATGAACATCACAACGCATGGGAGAGCGTGCCACGCTTCCTCGCCGGAGCTCGGAGAGAACGCCATTTACAAAATGGCCGATCTCATACGCTTCATCCGCGATGAAGTAGCGCCAGAACTCGCGGCAATTTCTGATTCCTCCCTGGGATCGCCAACGGTCAACGTGGGCACCTGTCAGGGTGGCAGCAAGGTGAATATTGTGCCCGACTGCTGCCATGTCGAAGTGGATTTTCGGACGCTGCCGTCTCAGGATGTGGACGAGCTTGCAGCCAGCGTGGTTGCGAGATTGCGGCGGATCGATCCCACGGTGACGGTGGACATCGCGGTCTCCAAGGCGCTCTTCACCGACCCCGCGCACCCGATGATCCGCGCGCTCCAACATTCTGGCGCGAAGTGTTGCGGGGCATCGTGGTTTTGCGACGCGGCGATCTTCGCGCAGGCGGGCATCCCCGCCGTGGCGGCGGGTCCGGGTTCAATCGCGCAGGCGCACACCGAGGACGAGTGGATCTCGGTGTCCGATCTGGAACAAGGAGTTGAGTTCTACAAAAAGTTCATCGAGAACTTCTGATTCCGCTGGGGCGCTGGTATTTCTCCATGAACCATGTTCTACTCGCCTGAATGCGCCGATTGCTAGCCGCCGCCACGTCGGCAATTGATTCGATCAGGATCAATGACATTTCGAACGAGATGCGCGATGGGCGTTCGGTCTGGGTGAAAAGACGGAGGCGGTGCAGCCAGCAGATTGCGCATTGCGCGAACCTATTCTTCCGCTGCGCCGACAACCCAGTCTACGTCTGGGGCGAGGTAAATCACTGGCAACAGTGGGAGGTGAGCTGTTTCCGGCTGTTGAATGGGGACGGCTTTGTGGCGTTTGTGGATGGACCTCGCGCGGTCGGAACCGAAAAGCTGCCAGGAGCGAGCCTGTCTGAGCATCTCGACGCTGGCCTGTTGACCATAAACATGCTGGTGGCCGCCGCCAATGAGTTTCGCAGGGCTCATCAACTCTGGTGCCCGGAGCTCGGCGGCCCGTGGTCCCACGGTGATCCTCACATGGCCAACTTTCTTTACGACGAGTCCGCTGACAGGGCCCGACTGATTGATTTCGAGGTAGTCCATCGGAAATGTCTGTCGCCCGACGAACGCCACGCCAACGATCTGCTGGTGTTCTTGCAAGATATGGTAGGGCGCCTTTCCGACGAGCAGTGGTTGCCTTTTGCCTTGAGCTTTCTGCGGGCCTACGAGACTCCGACTGTGATCACCGCGCTGAAAAGACGGCTGCTGATCGGCCCCGGGCTTGCCCGCATCTGGTGGGCGATCCGGACTCGGTATATGAATTCGGCGAAGCTGCGGCGCCGCATTGACGATCTGCGGAGCAGCTTGTAGGCGCAAGTCGTGGGGAATGCTGGTATAGCGCTCCTGCCATGAAGAAATTCCTGTTCCGAGCTTTGCAGCTTTTGGTGACCATTGCCGTCCTGGCGTGGATATTCCGTGATCCATCAATGCGCCGTAACATGATGGCGGCGTTGCATAAAGCCGATCCGCTTTGGATTATGGCCGGGCTTTTTGTTTCAGGGATTGGAGAGGTTGCCAATATAATCCGCTGGGGTCTGTTCCTTCGCGCGCAAAATGTAAAAGCCAGTTGGGCGCGCATCGCGGCGGTGTTCATGGTAGGAGTGTTCTTCGGCCTTTTTCTGTTAGGCACGGCGGGGGGAGATGTTCTCAAGGCGTTCCTGCTGATTAAGGAGCGCCAGAACCAAAAGGCTGCCATTCTGCTCACAATCCTGGCGGATCGACTCGTGGGATTGCTGATCCTCCTTCCTTTCACATTTGGGCTTGTCCTGCTCCGCTATCAATGGCTTTCGCAGACGCCGGTCGCCCGAGGATTGTTGTACCTGCTTTTCATGTTCTCCGGCGGATCGGTTCTCTTCATCGGGATCTCGCTCTTTCTTGCGCGCCCCGGCGTTGCCGAGAAGCTCCCTGCTGGCCTGCCTGGCCGGGCTGGTCTTGTCGAGATTGCGTCGGCCTATCGACTCTTTGCCTCGGCATGGGTGCAATCCCTCCTCGCCGTCCTGCTTTCCATACCGGTGCTATTCACATTTTTTGGGACATTCTATTGCGCGTCCCAGGCGTTCCACGCTCGCATTTCCCTGGCGGACATCTTTTCCATAATGCCGATCGTCACGTTTGTGACGTCTCTTCCTGTCAGCATCAGCGGGCTGGGCTTGCGGGAAGAGATGTTCAAGAATCTTCTCGGCGATCTCTCACACGTCCCGCCCGATGTCGCCGTTCTCGTTTCCCTCACCGGATTTCTAATCTATGTCGTCTGGAGCCTGGTAGGAGCTGTTGCTTATATTTGGGCACGACCCGATGGCTTGGCGACGCCTGCCGCTTCCTCGCCAAGCTAGCGCCCGAAGCGCGACACGCGGAACATCCTCCCATTTAAACACCTGCTTCATCTTCCCGCCCTCGCGCTCGGTCGTCTCCTAGCCACAGAGTTGGCGCGAACTGGGAGCCGATTCGGGAGGCTCCTCTAGCTGGGGAGGAAGACGAAGCGCAACTTCGGGGATAATGGCATTACCAACTGGTAACGAGGCAGAACTTCGGGGATAATGGCATTACCAAGTGCAACCTGGTAACCAGGCAGGAGGGGAAGCTGGCGACGAGGAGCGGGCGTGGCGGGAGGATGCAGCGTCTGCTCGTCCCCCGCCCTGCTACAGTGTGGATTACGCGGAGCGGCGGCGGAAGCGCTGGCAGACTACAAGGATTCCCAAGCCGCCCAAGATGGAGGCGGTGGTGCTGGCTTCGGGGATCGCAAGGATTTCGACATTGCCGGCTGAGTTGTTCGTAATGACCTGATATCCGGCGGCGGTTGAGGTGGGATCAAGGACGAAGTTGGTGCTGCCCCCTGCTAACGAGTTCGGAGTGAATGTAGCGACGATGTAGGTGCCCCCGTTCGGGGTTGAGCCGTTCAGGACATTCAGCGTGAGGTTGTCCGTGCCGTTCAATGCGAGCGGTCCATTGATTGCGAGAAGATCGGCCGCCCCCGCGCCGGCATTTGCGTTGTTGTCCAGGTTCACCACGAAGTTGCTGCCGTCGTTAAAGGTGACACCGGTGCCGATGTGGAGGGTCGTGCCAGCCGTTGTCTGGGTCGCTCCGGGAGCTACAGCGCCGTTTACGGTTACGGCGTTGGCCACCAGGCCGCTTCCGCCCAAGGTTCCCGACACTCCGACTGTGGTGGAGGCGGTGCTGGAGAGGGAACCTGTTACCAGCAAGGCGCCACCGATCACGGAGGTCGCGCCGGAGTAAGTGCTATTCGCCCGACAGCGTCTGAACGCCGGTGCCAATCTTGCTTAGGCTGCCGGAACCTAAAATGACGCCTGCGTAAGCGGCCGGGCTGGTGTTGTCGCCGCCGACGGTCAAGGTCTGAGCGCCTAGAGTTACGTTGCCGCCGGCCGCGCCGCCGCCGGTGACGGAGCCTATCTGCGTGCTGGCCGCGGAGATATTGAGCGCCGCCCCTGTCGTGTTGGAGAGGACGACAGCCGAGTTGAGACCAAGGGCGCCACCGGCGCCCGCGACTGAAGCAACACCGGCGTTCAGAATACCACCCGTAATCGTAGTGGGACCTGTGTAAGTATTGAAGCCAGCAAGCGTCCATGAACCCGAGCCGCTCTTGACCACACTGACTGCGGCTGTGCCATTGTTACCGATCACCGGGTCCAGCGTGTTCGCGCCTCCGTTGCTACCCGTAAGGCCGAGCGTATCAGCCTGGTTTGCCAAGCCATAAGTGATCGCGCCTGGATTGGTAAAGGTAAGCGTGTCGGCCGTTGGGCTTGAGGAATCGAGGGTCCCTGACGTGGCTGCCGTATCAATGGCGCGCCCGATTTGGAAGAGGCGATCCGTGGAACCGACCGTAGCGCCGAGATACCGCAACGCGCCATTGTCGAGGATGAGGTTGGAGGCGATATTTGGGGAAATACCAATGCCGTTTGTGAAGCCGAAAAACAGGGGAGTGCTGTTTGGAACCTTCACGTTCCCCGAAAGGGTTACCGAACCCGCGTTTATGGCGGTCACGGTGGCAACAGTTGCAGCTATTGTCGAACACCACGCCATTTCCCTGCACTCTCTCACCGATAACTAGTCCTGTCGTGCTGGAAACCGTGAGCGTCGTGCTCGCGACGCTGCCGTTGCCGCCGGTCGTGGACTACCCCACCGTTCGCAAGAGTAGTTACAGATAAGACGCCGCCTGCGATTGTCGTTGACCCTTCGTAGAGATTGGGGCCGGAAAACGTCTGGGTGCCAGTGCCGATCTTCACGATGGCCCCACCGGTGCTGCTGAGCGCCCCAATGCCGCCGTTTGTATTCGATCCCGGGATAGCTTGCTCCGAAATTACTCCTGTGAAGTTGGTTGAAGTATTGTCGCCTCCCGTTGTCAGGGTCCCGCCCGTAGCCCCACCGCCGCCGAGGGTGATCGCTGCACCGCCTGCCGTTGAAGCAAGCGAGCCAACCTGCTGGTTGATCCCGTTCAAAAAGAGCGTGCCGTTCCCACTACTTATGATCAATGCGGAGTTAATGCCCAAGGAACCACCGGTCGGATTGCCGCTCCCATCGTAGGTGGTGGCGAACTGCACTTTGAGTACACCGCGGTTAGTGATTTCAGTAGGGCCCGAGTAGGTGTTAACTTTGTCCAACGTTACGGTTGCATTTGGATTGCCCTGGTTGTCGATGAAGCCGCCGGAGCCGCTGATTCCGACACTAATCTCACTACTTTCAGCAGTGCCGCCGTTGCCGAAGTTGATTGCAAAAAACGCGCCGCTGTTGACGGTAACAGCGCTACTGCTTTTAATATTGCCCCCGTTGATTTGCAGGATGCCTCCCGCAACCGTAGTAGCGCCGGTGTAGGTCGAAATACCGGAGAGAGATTGGGTGTTGGTGCCTATCTTGGTGAGCGTCAAGCCCGCGCCAGAAATGACCCCGGAGTAGCCGGGATTGTTCCCCGCGTTATTGCCAAGCGTCAGAGCCGTGAGCGCCGCGCCCCCGGTATTTGTAGAAGGGAGATTGACGGAACCGCTCAGGCCACCCAAGAAAAACGCGGTGCCCGCAGCCGCGTCAAAGGTCAGCGTCGTCCCGGCGTTTTGCAGGAGCACGCTGTTTTGCAACGCTGACGCATTTGCCAGATCGAGTGTCCCGCGCACGATGTTGGTTTGGCCGGTGAAGGTATTCGACGCGCTCAGGACGGTGACGCCGGTGCCTCCAAGGGTCAGAGCGCTACTGCCGCTGGAGCTGTCCGCGATCACAGATGAAATGGTGAGGGAACCCGAAACAGCCGGCTCGTTGTTGATGACGACGATCTCCTTGCCAGCGCCGGCTTGGATCGTGCCGCTGGAGATGACGCTGCTGCCGCTTGCGGTGGGAGCGACAAGAATGCCCCCGGTGGTAATCGTATTCAGCCCTGAGAAGGCAACCGAGTCTCCTGCGCCGCTGAAAGTCAGTGTGTTTGCTCCGATCCCGATGGACGGGGTGTCGCCAACGCCAACGCCAGCATTAACTGTCGTGCCATAGCCGCTAGGGACAGGCACAACGGGAGCGATGGTGAGTCCGCCCGAGGCGAAAGCGGAGCCGCCATTCACTGTCGCGAAGGCAGTGCCCGCCGCGCTGGTCAGCACGCCATTCACCCCGGCATTGGTGGTGGTGACGGAACCGGCAGTGGGGAGGGTGATGTCGAGAATCGCGGCGGCGTTACGGGTGATGGCTCCCAAAGTTCCGCTGAGGGAGGTGGCGCCGCCCTGAGCGAAGGTCAGTTCCGACGATGTGTTTGCGATCAAGGTTGTGCTCGCGAATGACTGGCCGTTGTTTCCTCCACTAGAACCGGTGATGATGAGTGTGCCGCCACCCAAACTGAGGATCGCGGTGCTATTGATCAGGTTCGAGGTTGGCGCGCCGATACCAGCAAAATTCAGATTTGTGGAACCTGCACCGGTGAAGGTCACTGTCTTCCCGGAGAGTACGGTAATCGGCACTGACAAGGTGAGCGCGCCCGCGCTGTCGATATTGCCCGTGTTGTTGAGATTAAGGGTCAGCGTTCCCGCGCCGTTCTGGAGGGTAAGGTTGGCGCCCCCTGCTACGAAGAGCAGATCGGCGGCATTCGAACCAGCCGTGGCGTTAGCCACAGAGCTAAGAGTAATGGAGCCAGCCGTGGTGTTGGAGTTAGTGATGGTGAGGACATCCGCAGTATCGGTGTCATCCAGTGTTCCGAAGGAGAGCGCAGCACCGTTAACGGTGAATGTGGTGGCGCCGGTGTAAGGGCCAACAAACTTCACGTCGGACGTGATCGCCGAGGTAACGGTAATCGCAGGCGTATATTCAGTCCCGACGGAAAGGTCTGTGCCGGAGGTGGACACGACGGCGGCGGTGTCAGCGGCGCTGACCCGCATGGCACTAAAGCTGGCTCACGAAGAGCAGAGCTACGGCGGTGGAATTAAGGAAGAAGCTGGATCGCAAGTGGGTGGTCATGGGTGGGAAACGGCCTGGGGAAAGAGCATTGGGAAGGGCCTGGGGAGAGGCTCGCCCACGCTAGCGGAGCGCAGATGGGAATTCAAGGAGAAATGACATGTTTTGCAAAGTTTTCACAGGAAATCTGACCTTTCCCTCGTTATTGGAGGAGCGACTCGACGCCCATCAGGAAGCGGGTGGCAAATTCGACACTGTGACGAATTTGCTTTTATGGTGGATTCAACCACGGATTACCAAGATGGGGTTGAGGGTGGCAGGTCAAGCAGTGGCAGAACGCGCGAAGTGGCGCCGAGACGCTCCGGTTCCAAACGCCGGCTGCGAAAATGCTTCGACGGTTTTACGGACATGCGTCCTCTCGGCGAGGGGCGGAAGACGAAGTACAACTTCGAGGATAATTGCATTCCCAAGTGCAACTTGGGAACGAGGCAGCGATGGAAGGCGTACTACCTGGTTTATGCAGGTGAAATCGTACGGGACCAGCGTCTGACACGGACGCCCTCAGTGTCCCTCCCTGCGGCGCGGGCTACACAGCAATCCTTCTGAGTTAGGCGGAGCGGCGGCGGAAGCGCTGGCAGACTACAAGGATTCCCAGGCCACCGAAGATGGAGGCGGTGGTGCTGGCTTCGGGGATTGCAAGGATTTCGACGTTGCCGGCTGAGTTGTTCGTAATGACCTGATATCCGGCGGCGGTTGAGGTGGGATCAAGAACGAAGTTGGTGCTGCTCCCTGCGAGCGAGTTCGGGGTGAATGTGGCAACGATGAATGTGCTGCCGTTCGGGGTTGAGCCGTTCAGGACATTCACCGTGAGGGTGTCCGTGCCGTTTAATGTGAGCGGGCCATTGATGGCGAGAAGATCAACGGCGCCAGCGCCACCGTTGGCGCTGAAGTCGAGATTCACCGCGAAGTTACTGTTGGTATTGAAAGTAACACCGGTGCCAATGGTGAGAGTTGTGCCAGCAGTCGTCGTTTTGGTTGCGCCTGGGGCGACTGTGCCGTTAACGGTAACAGCGTTGGCGACCAGGCCGCTGCCGCCCAAGGTTCCAGATAGGCCGACCGTGGTCGAAGCGGTGTTGGAGAGGGAGCCTGTTACCAGCAGGATGCCACCGTTAACTGCCGTCGCACCAGAGTAGGTTTAGTTCCCGGAAAAGGTCTGGGTGTTTGTACCCACCTTTGTGACGCTGGCGGCCCAGTGTTGACGTATTGGACAGGACGCCCGAATACACAGGGTTCAAGGTGTTTGGATTTGACGCGCTGCCGTTGGAAGCGTTGCTGTTTCCGATCGTCAGGGCGACGCGACCAGGAGGTCGTGAGAGTGTCGTCGAGGTCCACGTTGCCGTTGCCGGCAAGACCGCCCAGGGTGACCGAGGACAAGCCGACTCGCGGCGCTGGTGCCGAAAGTCAGCGTAGCCCGCTGTGGTATTGGTGACGACTACGCTGTTCTGAGGGCCAGCGAGTTTCGAAGGTTAACGGTGCCCTTTGTGATCGTAGTATCACCAGGGAAGGTATTCGCAGTTGGTCAGAACAATCGTGGAACGTGCGTTTGAAGAGTTTTGGATGAAACCAGTGACGTTTGTTCCGAGCACCGAGTTAACAGTCACCGTGCGAGGCATTCGGGGATACAGTTTTGCAATAAGCCAGCCATGTTCACCGCTCCCGTTGAGAGACGTGGCCGTCGAATCTGCGCTGTTTACCGTGACTTGCCGGTACCGCTGACTCCCCCAGTAAAGGTAACGAGCCGGCGTTGCCTGTATTTGCGGTGAACGTAGCGCCTCCCAGCAACGTAATGGGGCCGCCGAACGTGTTGCCGCTGCCTGTGTGGTTGCCAAGAGTGCGGCCCGCTGTTCCCGGAGAAGCCACCAAACCCGGGTTCACTACTATTGGATTGTTGAAGCCACCGTTCTCGATGTAGGTGGCCGAGTTGGCGCTTCCCGCCTGGCCCAGCGTAAGAGTTCCGCTCGCTCCGAGAAACGCTTGGCCGCCATTAGCTCTGAATAGAGCCTATTGTGCCGTTATTGATGGTCAAGCCACCCGTGTAGGTTTGACCTTGGTTGAAGACTTAGTGTCCCGGTGCCGTTCTTGATCAGCGACCCTGAGCCAGAAAGGATGCCGTTGTAGGTGGTGCTTGCATTGTTGCCGCCAACCGTGAGGGCGACAGGAAGCGGTGTAGTGGCATTGGTCTGCAGAGCAATATTCGGGGTGCCGCTCAGAGCGCCGAGGATGAACGAACCGCTCGTCACCGACTGGTCGAAAGTCAGCGTGGTTCCCGCGTTGAGCTGGACGGTGCTGTTTTGCAGAGCGAACTGATTGGCGTCGTTCAGGGTGCCGGTGAGCAGAGTGGTCTGGCCAGTGAAAGTGTTCGATCCGCTGAGGGTTGTCAGGCCGTTTGACCGCCCAGTGTCAGGGCGGACACGCCGGCGGCGTTGTCAGCGATGGTGTTGTTGATCGTTAAGCGCGCCGTAATTGAGGATGACGAGTTCCTTGCCGCCGCCTGGCGTCAAAATGCCGGTTCCGCTGATGCTGGCCGCCGTAGCCGTCGGTGTCACGAGGATGCCTCCAGTGCTGATTACGTTTGTCCCGCCCGTTAACGTCAGGCCGTCCGTCGCGGCATTGAACCGGAGGGTATTGACTGTGACGCCAGAAACTGAGTCGCCGTCGGTCACATCAACGTTCGTTGGTTGCGGTATAGTTTGCCGCGCCGGTGGCGTAGGAGCCGGAGGCGAGCGCGCCGATTGTGCCGGCCGTGTTCGTCGCCCAGGTGGTTCCGCCGTTGGCGCTGGCATACGCGACCCCGTTGGCCGCGGCGCTGACGAGAATGCCGTTGCTGGTAAACGTTGTGGAGGTGGTGGTGAGAGAGCCGCCAGTAGGCAGGAGTGATGTCCACAGTGGAACCGGCGTTACGCGTGATCGCGCCGAGCGAACCGGAAAGAGAGGTTGCGCCGTTCTGGTTGAAGACGATCGTGGACGCGGTTGCCGCCGTTAGTGTGGTAGCGAAAAATGCTTGCGAATTTGTCACGCCGGTCGAGCCCGTGAGATGAGATTTCCGCCACCGAGCACGAGCGTGGAACCGGCGCTGATAATGTTGTTTGCAGGAGCCCCAGCGCCCGCAAAATTCAGGTTCAAGACTCCGCCGTTTACGGTGGTAAACCCGTGAAGGTATTGGCGCCGGAGAGTGTCGATGTGCCGCCGGTCTGGGTAAACCCCTTCCCGCCGCCAGCGATGACGCCGGTTCCCGCTTCCGTAAATGTCCCACCGTTGACGAAAAAGTTCGAATTGGTGCTTGTGCCCGTGAGAATAAGCCCGCCTGAGTTGACGGATGTGTTACCGCTGTAGGTGTTGTTGGCGCCGGCGAGGGTCGAAGTGCCGCTGCTGCTTTGAGTGAAACCGGTGTTACCGCCAATGTTCTGCATTGCGCCGGACGCCGTCTCATTGAACACGCCGCTGCCAGTGATGTTTGTAGGCGAACCTAAATTCGTTCCCGACAAAACCAGCGTGCCGGAACTGACATTGGTAGAGGCCAGCGCCATTGCCGTTAAGCTTGTTCGTGCCGGTAATCGTCAGCGTCCCCGTGCCCGCATAGGTGAAGTTATCGATACCATTGCCCGCAACGATGTTACCGATGGAAACGTTGCCCGTGCCGTTGAAGCTGGACCCGACTCTGGCGCCGCCGACATTAACGTTATACGCGCCCAGAGTCAGCGTGGTGCCCACGCCATTCACCGTTAGTTCGTTCCATTACCGGCGCTATTGGCAAGCGTGCCGGTGACGGTAATGGCCCCCGTGCCGGAGGTGCCCATCGTGAACGTGATCCCGGCGCTGGACGAAAGTCCGCCGGTATTGGAGAACGTCTGAGTGTTGGCGCTGCTGTTCGTGATGCCAGTCGTGAGATTAAATGTGTTCCCGGTCATCGTGTAAGCGGGCGCACCGGCATTGAAGGTGATGCCCGCGATGTTGAATGGCGCTCGTAGTGAGAGTGTTTGTAAGGACATTATTCGCTGCAGTGCCCGCCGCTCCATCGGCCCCGAAAACCAAGGAGTCTCCACTTGCAGGAGTGACATCAAACCCCGAAGGCCCTGCCCAATCAGTGGAGGTGTTGCCCTGCCATGTTGAACTAGCCGCGTCTGCGGAGGTGGCACCGAAGATGCTTAAGGAAAGCAGAAGGGCTGCGGACGATTTCAGGAAGAAGCTGGAGCGCGGCGTGAGTTTGATCATGATTGAGGGAAGGCTGAGGAAAAGGCTCGCGCATGTTAGCGGAGGGCGGATGGGAATTCAAGGAGAAATGACATGTTCTTCCGAGTTTTTAGAGAGAACTCAGGCCGTCTCTCGGTTATCGGAGGAGCACCGCGCGGACTGCGGGAAGCGGGTGGCAAATTCGACACTGTGACGAATTTGGTTCTATGGTGGGATTCAACCACCGTTTAACAGAATGGTGAGTGGCGTGTTTGGTAGAGCGGTAATCGCGGCAGCGAAAGGCGATACATGGGCTTTTCGCGACGGCGAGCCCATTACCGAGGGGGCGGAAGAGGAAGTACAACTTCCGGGACAATGGCATTACCAAGTGCAACTTGGTAACGAGGGGACGAAGAGGGAGGTGATTTTTAACCACGGATTGCCAGGATGGGCACGGATGAGGGATTTATGGCAGAGGCGCGGAGGCGAAAGAGAAGGAGGGGTTTTCAGTGACCGAACTGGTGAGGAATCCAGATTTGGGAGCGAGAGAGCTTGCCTTCAACACGCCAGCATATATCCTTGAGTCAATGAATGCCAGCGACGAGGTCGTAGACTTTTTGGTTGGAAATCTCCCCCCGATGGCGCTCGCCGAGTTCCATGCGTCCGAAGAGGCGCAACGACGAGTGTGGGAACTCATAGAGAAGGAGAAGCAAGATGGTCTCCTGCCTGTCGAGAAACTGGAGCTAGAAGATTTCCTGAAGCTTGAGCACTTGGTATTCGTTGCCAAGGCCAAGGCTCAACTTCTATCCCGGGATGCCGGGCAGCGTTAGCAAGGTTCTCCGGTCAGAGGTTGAAAAGCGGGCTGGAGGCAGGTGCGAATATTGCCTTACGCCAAGCCGCTTCCTGCTTGCCGGGTGTGAAGTCGATCACGTAATAAGCCGTAAACACGGTGGCCCCACGCGCGAGGCGAACCTCGCCCTCGCATGCGCCCGATGCAACCGCGTCTCTGGGTCTCTGCGTTAAAATCCCGATCCGCGCCCATCTTGGTATTCCGTGGTTAAAATCCCAAATCCAAATCAAATTCGTCACAGTGTAGAATTTGCGGATGTGGTGCTCGGATCCCTCACGAGCCCTCCGTCACGCGGCTTGACCCGCCGCCCGCAGCCCATTAGAATTCTGTAATAGATGAGCGTAGCCGAAATCATCAAGCAAGTGCCCAGTCTTTCCGTTTCTGAGATGAAAGAAATCGCCCGCGCATTGCGTGAGGCAATGGAGGACGCCGAGGACTTGCCAGATGTGCTGGCGGTCCTTGCCAAACCGGGCACCCCCATCCCGATGGCGGAGATCCGCAAGAAATTCGATCTGTGAAATGGCTGGTCGCCTTCGACCCGGTCGCTGAAAAGCAGTTTTCCAAACTCGGGAAGTCGGCGCAACGAGATATCGAGAGATATATTGCGAAATATCTGAGGGGCGCCCAGGACGAGGGGGAGCGAAGTGCAACTTCGAAGACAATTGAGTTACCAAGTACAACTTGGTAACGAGGGGGGAACGAGGAAGCACGAGGGGCGCGCGGGCGTGGAGCGCCACTTCCGCAAATTCGACACTGTGGCGAATTTGATTTGAGTTCGTTTTACGCGCTTGTTCCCAAGTTGCACTTGGGAACATGACTGTCTTTGAAGTTGTACTTCGCCGCCGCCGCTTCCGATCACGCAAGTTTGAGCAAGGTCATACCGCGACTCACCGCCAAGGGTCAGATGCGAGGAGCGGGATCGCGCCCGGAAGCCACACGTGGGCTGACGAGTAGCGCCAATGCTCCGGTGAAGCAACCAACCCGCGCTTGACTGGGTTGTTGTGGATGTATGTTAGCTTCTGCTGCATGATGTCGTCGCTGATGATCGCCTGCGGATGCGACCCCTCCTGCCAGACCTGATGATCGCTCGATAGCTTATGTTTGGCGCGGTAATAGGCGAGTTGGTTTAGCATCCATTCGCAACCCTCCGCGCTCAGCTGTTCGATGATCGCGCGGGCGGCGTAGCGTTTGAAGTCCGCGAGAACACGGGTTAGGTCAGGCGCGGAGAGAACCGCATGAAAGTGGTTATCGAGGATCACCCATGCGTGGATTTGCAATCCCTTGTGCTCCCGGCAATAAGCGAGAGATTGCACCAGGATGTCACAGCGCGCGGAAGCGGTGAAGACGGGCAGCCACTCCACGATGGTGCATGTGACAAAGTGAGCGAGGCGGGCTCGCGTATTCTGTAGCGGCTGCGCATGCGCGGGGTGGTAGCTATCTACGGCTCGATTTCAAGCTCCAAGCTGCTGCGTGGTGGGACATTGATTCGGAAGGGGGACGAAGGACGAAGTGCAACTTCGAAGACAATTGCGCTACCAAGTACAACTTGGTAACGAGGGGGAGACGGGGGAAACAGAAAGGCCGCGACGGGTTACCGTCGCGGCCTTTGGCTTGTAGGAATTTGGGGTCTACGCGGTTTTTTTGGCTACGCGGCGATACATTTCGTTCATGCGGCGGCGCTCGCGGAAGCCGATGAAGCCGATGACCACCAAGCCAGCGAAGATGGTGGTGGGCTCTGGAACGGCTGCCGCCACGATCTCGGTTTTGCCGTCGAAGCTGATTTCCTGGCCGGTGCCGATGAGGGTCGTGCCCGCGTCGCTGTAGAAGTTGACCTGGGAGACAGCGCCCGTGGCGGAGCCGTTATAGAGGAGGCGGTCGTTTGTGGCAGCGCCATTGTCGGTGCCAGCCTGGCCCTGTCCAGTCGTAGATATTTACCTGGCCGGTGCCGTTGATGGTGAGGCTGGTCGCGTAGAGGTTGCTGCCGGTGTTCGCCAGTGCCGAAGTCAAGGACGGAGCCGCCGGTGAGGGTGAGAGCGCCGATCCCGTTGCTGTAAGCGCCGCCGCTGGTTGTGCCATTCGGGGTGTAGCCATCATTGTTCCCGCCTGTGTTCAATGTCGCGCCACTCGCAACGGTGATAGCAGCGGTGCCCGCAGCCTTGAAGTGACTGCCGCTGCCGGCCAGGAGCAGAGTGCCAGCATTCACGTTTACCGTGGGGGAGCCGCCGAGCGCTCCGGTACCGACTTGCAAAGTTCCCGCGCTCACCGTGGTAGCACCGCTGAAAGTGTTTGTGCCTGATAGGATCTGAGTGCCAGTGCCCATCTCCGGTCAGGTTGCCCGCGCCCGAGATCGCCCCGGCATAAGCCGCTGGACTGGTGTTATCTCCGCCAACCGTTGGGGTATTTCCCAGGATTACATTGCCGCCTGCCGCGCCCCCGCCGGTGAGGGAACCGATCTGAGTGTCAAAGCCTGAGATGTTGAGAGCCGCGCGCGGGAGTGCTCGTCAACACGACGGCCAGAGTTCAACCCGAACGCGCCGCTAACTCCTGCCACCGAGGCGATGCCCGCGCTCAGTGCCGGAGGTAATCGTAGTCGGGTGCCGGTGTATGTATTCGCGCCGGCGACCGTCCATGAGCCGCTTCCACTCTTGGTCAATCCAACAGCCGCCGAACCGTTGCTTCCCGAGGACAGGGTTCAGCGTGTTCGCGCCCGGTGTTTGTGTCCGGTCAGGACGAGGGTGTCAGCCTGGTTTGCCAACCCGAAGGCGATTGCGCCAGTATTGGAGAAGGTGACTGCACTTGAGCCAGAAGCGTCGAGGGTTCCCACCGCGACGCCAGTGTCAGTGCTCCGACCGATCTGGAAGAGGCGATCCGTCGAGGCCACCGCGGTGCCGTTATACTGTAGAGAGGCGACTACGCCATCGATAATCAGGTTCGAAGCCAAGTTGCTGGAGATGTCAAGGCCGTTGGCAAAGCCGAAAAACAGGGGAGTGCTGTTTGGAACCTTACGGCCAAAGGTTATCGAACCCGCGTTTATGGCGGTCACGGTCGCAACAGTTCCGCTATTGTCGAACACCACGCCATTTCCCTGCACTCTCTCACCGATAACTAATCCTGTCGTGCTGGAAACCGTGAGCGTCGTGCTCGCGACGCTGCCGTTGCCGCCGGTCGTGACTACGCCACCGTCCGCAATCGTAGTTACAGATAAGACGCCGCCTGCGATTGTCGTTGACCCTTCGTAGAGATTGGGGCCGGAAAACGTTTGGGTGCCAGTGCCGATCTTCACGATCGCGCCACCGGTGCTGCTCAGCGCCCCAACACCCCCGTTCGTTGCCCCTCCGGGATTAGTTTGCTCCGCTATTATTCCCGCGAAGGTGGTTGAGGTATTGTCGCCTCCCGTTGTCAGGATCGCTCCCGTAGTCCCACCGCCGCCGAGGGTGATTGTCAGCATTGCCTGCGTTGAAGCGAGCGAGCCAACCTGCTGATTAATTCCGTTCAAAAAGAGCGTGCCTGGATTGGCCCCACTGGTTATGATGAACGCCGAGTTAATGCCCAAGGAACCACCGGTCGGATTGCCGCTCCCATCGTAGGTGGTGGCGAACTGCACTTGGAGTCCACCGCGGTTAGTGATTTCAGTAGGGCCCGAGTAGGTGTTAACTTTGTCCAACGTTACGGTTGAATTTCCGGTTGCCCTGATTGTCGATGAAGCCGCCGGAGCCGCTGATCCCTACACCGATTTCTTACTTTCAGCACCGTTGCTGTTGCCGAGGTTGATTGCAAAAAACGCGCCGCTGTTGACGGTAACAGCGCTACTGCTTTTAATATTGCCCCCGTTGATTTGCAGGATGCCTCCCGCAACCGTAGTAGCGCCGGTGTAGGTCGAAATCCCGGAGAGACTCTGTGTGTCGGTGCCTACCTTGGTCAGCGTCAAGCCCGCCCCTGCGATGACTCCGCTATAACCCGGACTCGCCGCTGAGTTCTGGCCCAACGTGAGGGCGGTAAGAGTCGTGCCTGCCGTGTTTGTGGAGGACAGGTTTACCGGACCCGCTAAGGCCCCCGAGAGCGAAGGCCGTTCCCGCCGAGGAGTCAAAGGTGAGCGTGGTGCCGACATTTTGTTGCACGATGCTGTTTTGGAGGGCGTTCGCATTGGCAAGATCAACAGCGCCAGAGGTGACAAACGTGGTGCCGGAAAGGACGTTTGCACCGGTCAGCTTCAAGGTTCCCGCACCGCTCTTGGTTAGAGGCGCTTGCCGTAAAGTTTGCGCTTATCGTTCCGGTTACCCCCTGGTTAACCGTAACCTGATTTTCAGTTGCGCCGGCAGTGTAAATGCCGGTCGAGGCGCTCGGAAGAAGGCCGAGTTCGATGTGGCAAACAGAAGAGCCCCGCTGGTGTTTGTGAGCGTGGTGCCATCGTTGACAGTAAGGTCGCCGCCGTTGATGACAAGGGAGTTGATCGCGATGTAGCGGCTGCCGATGTCGTCGCCGCAGTGATGTAGGTGTTGTTACCTGTGGTGATCGCGTTGTTTGTGAACTCATTGGTGGGATTCAAGGGACGCAGGCCGCTTGCGGCGATCTAATTCACAAAGGTGTTCGCAATGCCGGTTGCCGTGCCGGTGCCGCCAGAAGCCAGCGTTGACTCGCCGACGAGAAACGGCACGATCTTCGTGTTCTTGACCGCCGCGTTGATTCCGGTGCTAAGGGCCGCTGTGGTGCCGACCGCGTGAGGAGTGGCCGTTAGGATGAATTTATTCGGTGCAGACGCATTTGCTCCAAGGCCGACGCCGTTCACTAAATATGTGCCATTACCCGCCGCGCATGTGTGCAGAAGCTGCAGTCAGCGTGGCGGTATTGGAACCGGCTGCCGCAACGGTGATGACCGAGTTACCCAGGCTTCGCTCAACGCCCCGACCGTTTCGGTTGAGTTTTGCTCGCGGCGGTGCCCGCTCCATCGTACCGAAGTAGAAAAGCTCCGCCGTTAAGGGCGATAGTGGCTGCGTCTAAAATCCGGTTGTTGTTATTACCGCCAGCCGCAGTGGTGTTATTGAGGATCAGCGAACCGCCGTTAAGCGTGTAGCTGGTTAGGCCGACGTTAGCGCCGGAGCCGCTTTCAGTTGAAGGCGCCAGCGTTCACCGTGGTCACGCCAGTGTAGCTGTTAGTACCCAGTTAGCGTAAGGGTTCCTCCCGTGCCGGAGTAGGTCAAAGCGCCAGTTGTCGCTGCGATGGTTCCGCTCACAGTCGTCGCGCCCGTGCCGCTAAAGGTGGCGGTCAAGCTAGCTCCGATACTGACTCCGCTTGAAATGGAAAGCGCGCCTGCGTTATCAATGTTACCATTGACTGCGGTGATGAGAGTAACCGCGCCTGCTCCGTTTTGGATCGTGAGGATTACGGCGCCTGTCTTTACATACAGGAGATCGGCGGCTACGGAGCCAGAAGTGGAATTCGAAGCTGTGCTAAGGGTGATAGAACCAGCCGCGGCGTTGGAGTTCGATATGATTAGGGACTGAGTGGTATCAATGTCGTCCCAGGGTCCCGAAATTAAGGGCAGCGCCGTTGATCGTGAACGTCGTTCCTGCTGAATAGCTACCAGAAAGCTGAATATCTTTTGTTGTCGCCGCAGTGGGAGTAATGGTTGTGGTGTAATTCGTCCCCACCGACATGTCAGTCGCAGTAGTCTTGAAAGTATCTCCAGTGTTGGCCGCGTTGGCCGTCCGGCTGGCGCAGAAAAGGACGAGAGCTATGAGAGCAATTGCCCCGCCCGGGAACGGAGAAAGGTATTTACGGATTGGGATGTTTGATGTTATCGGGGAACGTGTTAGGGTCTGGGGTTCTGCGGAAAAGGTCGAGGATGCTTGGCGTGAAAAGGGGTATTTGGAACGATTGCGGAAACTTTGATGAGATTAGGGATTTTTTGAATATGCGCAAGAAAAATTATCGAACAGACGAAAGAAATTTTGGTTTGCCTAGGGCAGCGGAGTGCTCTTGGAGTGAGAACGTGGTGGCGTGGACGGGAGTGTTGGGGTGTGGTTATAAGTGTAGGGACGGAATTTGGGTTTGGCTTTGGG
>CAWHEP010000003.1:0-178836 GCA_963828525.1 uncultured Verrucomicrobiae bacterium | reverse complement strand
TGAACCATAAGGAGCGGCTGCACGATTATTATTTTCTGCCGACACTTCTGATGCACGACCTTCGGAAGGTCCTGCGCGACGTTCGAAAATCCGGTTTTCTCTTTGGCGGGGACATTTTGGAAGAGATATGGGCCTGGCGGTTCCCCCAGATGCTTTCCTTCGCAAAGGGAGAGGCCCGTTTTACCATCAGGAAAGCGCTGGAGGGCTGGCCACTCCTTTGCGAAACTCCCTTGGAAGGCGGCAGTACGAGCCGGTTTGTGGATACTTCCATCGAGCGGCTCGAGTTGCTCGCGAGCCGCAGCTTCACCGACGAATACAGAGTGTTTGCCGAGGGGAGGGAGATCAAGCTGCACAGCTTCCCCGATGGGCAGTACGGCGCGGGCTTGCGCTATCGCCGCACCGCCCTAAACCCTTCGCTCCATCCTGGTATCCCACCTCATATGCCACTGCGAATCACGATTTTGAAAGGCAATGCCAGGCAGGTCTTCTCGCTGATGGAGAATCAGCGCCGTTTCAAAGGGGTGGCGGTGAAGGAGGCGCCTGGTTCGGCCGCGCCGTGCAAGAAGTTGCAGGCAAATTTGCTCACATACGACCTCCGACTTCCTTAGGAAGAACGCAAGCCTTCTCTACAATCCCGACGGGGGCTCCCCGGCGGTTTCGGGACCTGGAATCATCGCCAACTGTTCAGCCATGCACGTCGGACAGATGCCATGGGAAAAGTCTGTCCCAGTATTGCGGTGGATATATTCCTCGATCTGCTGCCAATAATCTGAGTCATCACGGATTCGTTTGCAGAACATGCAAATGGGCAAGAGAGTTCTTAGCTTCTGCACGTCGGACAATGTTCTCTCGAGCTCGGCGATCTGGTTTGCCAGCGTTCTCTCCAGCTGTATGACGCCGCTGTCCGACCGCCAAGCGCGCTCGTAACTCTCTCGGACTGAAGGGCTTTATGACGTACTCGTCCGCTCCTGCCTCGAGACCCGTTGAGATATGCTCCTTCTCGCTCAGCGAGGTCAGGAGGATGAGGTAAGTGTAAGGCCGGTCAAGATGCTGCCTGACCCGGCGGCACACTTCGATGCCGTTATAATGGGGCATCTTCCAATCCAGAATGGCCAGAGAAGGCGGCGCTGGCGGACTCAAGAACATCTAGTGCCTGCTGCCCGTCCTCCACACTTACGACTTCATAGCCCCATCCCGAAAGATTGCGTTCAAGCACCTGGCGGGAGAGATCATGATCGTCGGCAATCAAGACTCGGGAGTATGCGCACTCGTCACTCCTTAACCTACCCCCTCCGGCCTTCAGCCAAACGAAATACTGCTCACATGCCGCTTTTAGGCGGTTTGCCACGCGAGGAGCATCGCCCCCGCTACTATAAAGCCCACCGCCAAGCCAATGGTGCCAGCTATGCCCTCACGAAAAATACAGCGGCCAGTATGATCGCGAAAACGACGCTCAGCTTGTCCACGGGAGCCACACGGGACGCCTGGCCCAATTGTAGCGCGCGGAAGTAGCAAATCCACGAAAGCCCTGTTCCCAGCCCTGACAGACATAAGAAGGTCCAGGTGCGCGGCGGATCTGGACGCGAAATTAAACGGGCGGAGAGAAAGAGGCGACACGCCCAGGCAAATAGCAAGATCACGCTGGTGCGGATCGCTGTCGCAAGGTTCGAGTTGACTCCCGCCACGCCAACCTTTGCAAGCACCGCCGTTATTCCAGCAAACAGCGCGGACAAGAGCGACCAGGTGAACCAGCTCATCACGGAGTGTTCAGGACTCTAAAATTGTGTGTCGTCGTCGAGCAGCGGGCCCGCTTTCGCGGGGCCGGTGAAGCGCGACGGATTTCTCTGGGTTCGGAGGATTTAACCTCTGGATGTCCGGCCTGATTTGGAGGGTATCGAGATAGCCTTTCACGTCCTGGGAGGAAAACGCCTTCTCCGGAAGGTCCGTCCGGTTAGTTTCGTTGACGGTAAGTTCTTTCAGGTTATCCGTCCCTTCCACAATGTAAGGAGTCAGGAAGATCAACAGTTCTGTCTTAATATCTGCCTTCACCGTGTGCCTGAAGGCGAAGCCGATAACGGGATATCCCCGAGAAGAGGAACTTTCGCCACAGTGGACGTCTTCTGCTTTTGCATCATGCCCCCTATGACGACAGTCGTCGCATCGGGCGTAACGACGACCGTTTCCGCCGAAGTCTTATTGATGACCGGGGCGTTGACGGTAGGAGAAACGGGCACGGTCTGATCCGAGAGGGCTGAAATCTCCGGAGACACGATCATTTCCACGGTCCTGTTGGTCGAAATAAAGGAGTGACCCGCAGGATTATTCCAACATCCTGATATTGAATGGTGTTGATCGTTTGGCCGTTATTCGTGATCTGACTATTAGTGATGAACGGAACTTCCTGTCCTACGACCATGACGGCCTCCTGGTTGTTTCTGGCGAGGATCGAGGGCCGCGATAGCACGGTGACATTTCCTTTTTGGGATAGCGTAGAGGGTTGCCGTTGCGGCGTTGGTGTTTAATCGGAAAAATGCGCCGGTTGTCTTGTTTGCCAAACCGAAAATGCTCTGAGCAGTTCCTGTTCCGGACACCAGCGGGGATGTTGTAAGTGGATTGTTTGTGCTCGTGGAGGTTGTTGTTGTTCCGCCCTGAGGAGTGGTCGTCGTGGTGTTGCTGGTTATTGACTGAATCAGGCCGTTCGAACCGAGAGCAGCTGCTGCAGGGGCAGTTGCCCGACGTTGAAATTATAGGAACCTTCAACACCCAGGTCGAGGTTCTTGTCCAAGGTGACTTGCGCGAAAAGAACCTTGATCAGGCACCTGAGGCTTTGGACGATCAAGATTCGTTGATGACCTTCTCAATTTCGTCATGCGTCTCCTGATCGGCCACGATGATGAGCGAGCGAGTCTCGGGATCGATCTGCACAAGCGCATCGCCTAACATCGTGTTGTTACGATACTGGCGCGTGGTGGATCCGAAGCTCGAACTCTGTGAGGAGGAGGAAGTTCTGCCGCCGTGCTGCTGCTGCTGGAACGCCCTCCCGCCGCGCAGCTGGGACGAATGTTCGATTGCGCCGAGAGCTTGCGGCGTGCAGGAGAGAAGCGCGATCGCCACTGCCAAAAAGGAGAAAGGTAATTTGTGCATGGATGTCATCTTCCGGAGCCGCCGACGCGAGGACTTGCTGTTTGTGTTTAGAGTGTCAGTGACGCCCGGATGACGCCCCGTTCGCAGTCCGATCCGTCAGACGGCTGGTTGAGGGTTGGTTCATGTTGGAATTTGAATCCACGCTGAACATTCCCCGGAGGATGGCCGCCACATTCTCCGGGTCGGCGTGTTCCAGGGTATGCACATAGATGTGCTGCTTCTTGGAGTCGCTGCTGTCCAGCCGCCCAACCGTCAACGCGATCTGTTCCATGGTATCCCGCGAGCAACTGACAATGACAGAATTCGTCCTCGCGTCGGGCACGGTCACCACGCGCGCCTGGAGCAGGGAGCGCTGGCTCGCTCCATCGCTGGAACGCGGCGGTGGCTGCATCCACGGCGGTCGCTGCTGATTATTCTGGTTGCCGTTGTTGCGGTTGCCGGATTGCGAGGAACTGCTGTCATCGCCATATAGACCCGTGAGAATCGTAGCCAACTCCACCGCATCCGCATGCAAGAGCCTGAATATGCGAGTCTCCGTCGCATCGCTGATGTTTGTATCAACCCGGCTAACGATCTCCGAGATCGTAGCCATGATCTCGTCGGGCGCGCTCACGATGACGGAATTGCTCTGCTCGTCAGCAACCGCCACCACCCGGGACGCCGCCTGCCGCGCGGGACTCGGGGGCGGTGTCGCATTCCCTCCTCCGCCGCCAAACATCCGCCGGAAGCCTCCGAAGCCCGGGAAGCCACCCGGTTGGTTGTCCTGCTTCGGCTGTTCCGAAGAAAAAAGGTCAGTTATCACCTTCGCGAGATCCTTCGAGTCCGCGTAGCGCAACTGATAAACGTGAATGGTTGAAATGCTGGAAATGGAAGTATCCAAGGCGCGAATGATCTCGGCGATTCTCCTGACGTTTGTCTGCGTATCTGTCAGGAGGATCGCGTTGCTGCTTTCATTAGCCGTGATCGTCGAGTTTGGATCCAGCAGCGGACGGAGGTTATCCACGAGCTTTGCCGCCTCAACGAACCGCACTGGCAATATCTGCGTCACCATTTCGTCCTTCCGCGGGATCAAAGAAGGATCACTTCCCGTCACCACGGGTATATCTTTCGTCTGAGCATCTTTGCGGCTGACGATCTTCAAGATGCGCCCGTTACGGATGGCGGTATATCCTTTCTCACCGAGAACCGCGTTCAGGAGATCCACGGCTTCCTCCGTGTTCAAAGGCTGTTTGCTTACAACGTTGACGGTTCCCGTGACAGGGGTGTCCTGCACTATCACGAAGCCCGCCGCCTCGCTCAGGTAATTCAATACATCCGAGAGCGCCGCGCCCTGGAAGTTCAAGCGAATGCCGTCTTTTGCCGGGGTCTCGACTTTATCAGCTACGAGCCCTGGAGAGGCGTCTGGCACGGGCTGTCGAGCGGGCAGGGGAGCATTGGTACTGCGCGCAGCAAAGGCAGGGCGATAGCAGCAGACTGGCGAGTAGTGGGTGGGATTTCATCGGGATGTTTCTTTCTGGCGTCGCTCCATCATTCGCCGCAGGATGTCATTGCTGGGCATGGAGCCGGGATTCGTTGCAGGCGCTCCGCCGGTCACGGGCGCGCTTTGGGAATCAGTTGTGACCTCCGCGCTCGGCACGTACGCCGTCGGCGCTGTGCCGTCCAGCAGCAGTTGCTGACCCACTGCCACGGAGATACGCTTCCCCCCCCGATTAACCTCGACGTGAGAGGGCGTAATGCGATCAACGGTTGCGCCCGCGATGGTGTCGCGGGTCGATAGGACCTTGCCAAATTCGGGGCGCGAGCCAGCAAAAAAAGCCAGAGCCTTGTCAGCGGTCACCAGTGTTCCTGTGAGCGCAAAAAAGTCGTTTTGCCTGGGCGCCTGTGTCCGCGACGGCGGGGGAGCGTCCATTACCATGGGCTGGCGGTCCGGATCGAAGATGTTTCGCGCGCGAACAAGAGGGAAGGAGGCGAACCCTTTCAATTGCGCCGGCGCGGGTCGGGGCGCTCCGAGCGATAGGGCCAGCGCAGCCACGCTGAAAGCGGCGCTCAAACCAGTGGCGCGAACAAACTTCATTGCGGACCTCCATGCGCGTCTTTCAACCGGAGGAAGCTGAAGCGCGCAGTCAGGTTCACCAAAGCGCCATGGGCGTCCCTCGTGGCAAGTTCGCACTCCTCGAGGTTCACGGGCATATGGTCGGCCTCCATCTCGTAAATAAACCGTCCGATGGAAGCCTGGTTGCCTGTCGCGGCCGCGCGGCATTCGAGTGTCTCGTAGCCCTCATCATGTGTCTGCCATTGCGGCGTTAAGCTCGTAAAATTTATCTGGCTGTCGCGCGCCCAGCGGCCCACCGCTTTGAAAACTTGGTTCTCGGCGGCGGAAAGATCGTTTGGCAGATTAGCCGCCACCATCTCGGACCATCGCTGCCGTATCGCGTCCTGTCGCCGCAGTAACTGCTCTCCATGCTGCACTTTTGCCTGCAGCTCAGTGATGCGGTCGCCTTGCTCATGCCAGCTCGCGATCGCGGGAGTGATGACCATCCGGTCGAGCAGGATGAGTCCCACTCCACCAATGGCGGCAAGTTTCAGGAGATTCAGCCTCTGCTCAGCCTTCATGCTTTTGTGCCCACTTATAGGTGATGGAAAACTGAAGATTTGTATCCCCGCGCAATTGTTGCACCTCCAGCCCGGTTACATCGGGTCGCGCTCGGAGGTGGTCGAGAAATCCCAGCCAAGCCACCTGATTTCGGGCGAAGCCGGAACAGGAGACCTTGTAGCCGTCGCCAATCTGGATGCTTTTTGCCCACACATCCCCTCTTTCCGGGAAAGCGGCAATCAAGCTTTCTATCACCCGCAGGCTCTGTGGCGCGGACTCAAACCACGGACGGAACAGCCTGATTTTTTGCTGAAGCCCGTCCACCTCGGCGACGTTCCCCTTCATCCCGTCCCATTCCGCCTGCAGGCTGCTTTCGTAGTGAGAACGAATGAGGAGAATCAGCAACGGGAGGAGGAACAGTCCCACCGCGCCAGCAATGATCCAGCGCCGCCGCTTGCTGTCGAATCGCTCGAAGACTGCCTGAAAACGATTCGGTTCCCGAATCACGAACTCGAACGGGGCGGGCTGACCCGAAAGGTAGAGCAGGGCGGAGCCTTCCGCTGCGCCCGCGGATTGCTCTTTGTCCAGAGTGCCGGGTTCCGGCACTATCAGGCCCAGCATTTCGAGCGGCCCCCGCGTTCCCGCGCAAAGCGCTCTCGCCGAGGCGGGCGGCCCGGAAAATCGCGCTTCCGTCACCTGTTTTCGCACCTCTTCTGGCAAGCGGCCCAGAGTGATGCGAATCTCACGGCAAAAATTATGCGAATCAAAACCCGGCTCGTCAGAAGCTCCCGCCACGGGCAGTGACCGCAGCGCGGCTACTCCCCCGCCAGCCGTGACTACCACGTCCACGTGATTCCCGTTCGCGAGGAAATGGAGCATGGGTTTGTTCAGCGCCAGACACTGATCGAGGGCCAGCGAGATCGAGACAATCTTGCGACCGCAGGATTCCATCATCTTCTCGACCGCCTGCAACCTTTTCGCCTGAACCGCCGCCAGCAGAACCCGCTGCCTGGAATCTGGAAGCGAGTAAGTGTAGTAACCAAGTCTCAGATCCGAGGCCGGAATGGAGAACTCCCGCTCTGCCTGTAGTTCCAGGTAACTTCTGAGATCGTCTGTGCCGACCCGTGGCAAGTCTGCTGAAGTCGTAAGGGCCCATCCCACCGGAATGGAAATTACGCACCGGCGTTCTTTCACTCCGGCGTCGATCAGCGCCGCAAGGAGCGTCTGACCAGCCTTCTCAGGGCTTCGCGACACATCTTCCGACCCAACTCCAACGTCCAGTGAAGGGGTGGACGCATCGCGCTCCCCGCCCTTGCGAACAAGCCGTACGCGCATCCGATCGGATTCCAGCGTGATGGCCAAAGCGGATTGCGGCTGCAGCCTTGCCTTGAGTTTGCCCGCGTCCAGTTTCATTGCACAGTCCTTTGTTTGCCAAGCGACTGGAGAGCGTCGGGTCCCAAAGCCCAGCCGAGCGAGGCGAGGTTGTGCCGGTATACCACCTCTGGCGCTCCCGTGCTGGAATCGATGACAAATAAAGACCGCCGAAACCCCCGGCCATTCCGTCCGACGGCAGCCACGTCCGCGCGCGCTTGGTAGCTGAAAGTCGTCAGGTACGGCCCTGCCTGGATGGCGCCGGCGGGGCTGAGAATCGGCACAAGCCACGCAAGGTTTGTATAAGGTTGCGCCTGGTTGGCGCGGGCAGAAACGATCTGTGCTGCCTTGCCCGCGTCGATTCCGGGCACGCATTCCAACACCGTCAGACTGGCGGTATTCGCATTTATCAGACCCTTTGCGAACGCTCCATCGCTCATCGTGGCCTTCGGCGTGAGCTTGTCCATCTCATCCATCGTGAGTCCTCCCCTTACATAGAGCTCCAGAACGCTATGAATCTGTCTGCCGCCGATGCCAGCGGAGATCTTGGCAAAACGCTCCTTCCCGAAAAGTTTGGTAAGCAACTGATTAAGCGCCGCCGACGGCTTGGTGACGTTTATTCGCTTGGTCCCGTCGCCCAACGTATTGGGTTCTCTGCTGAAGACAGTAACGTACTCGAAAATGCCGGGGTTAAACTGCCCGCCTCCCTGGTTCTCGGAAGCGTCCAGCACATGGTTGAGGTTGGTGTCGTCCCCAACCAGGATGGATAGGTCGTCCCCCG
Organism: uncultured Verrucomicrobiae bacterium; assembly: GCA_963828525.1. Taxonomy (GTDB): domain Bacteria; phylum Verrucomicrobiota; class Verrucomicrobiia; order Chthoniobacterales; family Chthoniobacteraceae; genus CAWHEP01. The sequence continues at coordinate 170,947 of CAWHEP010000003.1, read as the reverse complement.
CCTGGCTCGTAAGCAGCGCCATTTCCTGGACTGATTCGAAGGGGCCCCCTTTGGATGCAGACGCGCTGTTTTGAGTTGCGTTGGCGTTGCGCCATGTGACAATCGCTTGCGCTAGCTCAGGCGTCATGTTTGGAAGGTTCTGCAGCATCGTCGCGCTCGCGGTGTTCAGGTTGATCTTGGAAGCTTCGTCGAGGAGCGCAAAAGTTGGGACCGTCGCGCTATCCGAAGAAGAAGGCTCTCCGATAAACCAAAAACTCGCGTCTCCAACGGGCACCGCTTCACTCTGGTAGGTGGTGCTCGCGGGCAGATATCCGGCGGTCCCCGAGGCGATGAGATATTCCGCGTACTGCACAGCGCCCTCGATGGCTTTCTCAGCCTGCTTCCCGGCAATGTCCGTCTCCGCCCCTCGATAGGCCATCATCATGGAGTGCCCGAAGACAAGCGTCATGCTCACAAGTCCAAGGCAAACCACAAGAACGACTATGAAAACCGAACCCGACTGTGATCCACAGTGATTCCCTGAAAGGTTCTTCATGGCGTCGCTCCGATCACAAAGTTAGTTCCAGACAGGAATGGCGCGGTAGTCCACGGGACGAGGATCTCGATTGGAGGCGGGACTGTCGTCGCGGAGTTCGCGGCGTTCTGTTGAACGTCGATCCGTACAGCGGCGGGGAGGGTTTCGGTGTTGGTTCCGCTGGTAGTCGTTGTGCCGGAGGTGGAAGCGGTCGTGCCACTCACCAGCCAGCTTCCTTGCCAGCTTGCTCCATCATAGAATGACACCTGAAACGATTTTACACCCTTGAGGAGCTTGTCCTCATGCGCTCCGTCCTGTGACCCGTTCAACAGGTCACGTGTGACACTTCGAACCAGAGTTCCCCCCGTGGCGGAGTCATCATCCTTCTCATTGGTGACGTAATATTCCACCTGCTCGACATCACCAAAAGAAGCATCGTCGGTGTCTCGCCCAGTCGTGGTGGTCAGCTTCAAGTAGCCGGGGTAGGTACCATCCCCGCCGCCTGACCCTGTGCTGCTCCCGTCAAGAGTGGAGGCGAGCACCCCGCCCGAAATATAGGCGTTCTCCAGGTCGTTCCGGATAACAGTCATTGCCCGCGAGCGCAGGAGCGATTCGTGAGAGCGCGCAGTCGCCTTGTCCCGCAGTTTGACGGCGCTCGAGAAAAGTCCGTAAATGGCAATCAGGATCAGAGCCGCTGCTATAGAGGCGAGCATGATCTCGATTAATGTGAAAGCGGCCTGGCTTCCACTTTGCGCTAACGGCTTCATCAGGTTGAGGGCGGCGAATTCGTCCCGGTTGTCTGCGTGGTCACCAAAGTAGAAAGGCGCACGCTTCTTTCCTGGCCCTGAACGGGGAAGAAAACAGCCATTGTTAAAAGCGTCATCGGGTTCGATGGATCGCCCGTCCAGCCGCTTTGGCTAAGTTCCCATCGGAAACCGGGCTGATCCTGGCCAAAGTCACCTTTCGTCTCGGAAGAACTTGCCCATGCGCTTCCGATTAACAGCTCGTTGAGCTTGTTCTCCGCCAATTCACCGGCAGTCACGCTGCGCTCGGAAATGATCGACGCGCGGTTGGATATGCTCAAAGCTCCCGCGATGACTGGCAGGAGAATGGCGAGGAAAAGGAGCGCCGCGAGCACCTCGATAAAGGTGAAAGCCCGCTGTGGGATGAGGTTACTTGTGCTGTGGCGCAAGGCTTCCCTCCTTTAAAAGTTCGTATCCCCACGAATCAGCAGTCTGCGCGACGGAGACCGACGCCATCGATCGATCCAGGATTTGAATCGTTTCGACATTATCCACGGCTGGCGTTCCGTCCGGATCGAATTGAATGGGTGTGACGCGGCCTGTCTGCGCTTCTCCGGAAGCGGCCAGGTCAAAGTGGAGTTCCGCGCCAAGGGAGAACTCTTTCCGCTGCGCGTTGCCCATCACGTACCCCGCGGAGGCGTCCACCCCGAAGCGTCCGGAATCCGGCTCGATCCACACGGTGGTGGGGATGCCTTCAGAAACCGCTTCGTTGCGGGCGTACTCCGTGACAGCGACAAAGCGAACCGCTTCCTGCTCGAGGTTCCGCCGTCGAAAGGAATGAGCAAGGGAGGGAACGGCAAGAGCCATGATGGTGGTAAGCAGCCCCATTACCAGGATCAACTCAACGAGGGTGAAGCCCGCGGCGTTAGGATTACGGCTTTTTATTTTGATCCCAGTTGTTGATGTCATCGTCGGTGCCGGGACGACCATCCGGACCAGGCGAAAGAAGGTCGTAACCATTTGGGCTGTGCTTGCCTGGATATTCGTAGGTGTAGGCGTTACCCCAAGGGTCGAGCGGTATTCCCTTTTTCAGATAGGGGCCTTTCCAGTTGGCGGCGTTCGCGGGCTGGTCGATTAATTCATTCAGCGCGCCGCTCTTGGGATAGTAACCATTATCCACTTCAAACGCGTCCAATGCCATTTCAAGACTGGTAAGCTGCGACTGCGCCGCGGTAACCTTTGCCTGCTGGCTGCGGCCGGCGAACTTCGGGATTACGATGGCCGCAAGAGTGGCAAGGATGACCAACACAAGCAGCATCTCAACAAGGGTGAAGCCCTGATGGCGGTGAAGTTTTGGGGTCGTTAGGTTTTTCATGTTTGTTTGTTTTATTCTCATTTTATGTAGTCCTGGATGGTGAAAATCGGGATTACCATCCCAATAAAAATTACTCCGATGAAGCCCGCGATAACGAAGAGCATGAGCGGTTCGGCAAGCGACACGGCTGTCTTTAATTGCCGGTCCAGGGTAATTTCAGTCACTGCCGCGAGGCGCACGAGTTCTTGATCAAGCCTTCCGCTCTCCTCCGCGACGGAAATCATCTCCAGCGAAGAACCGGGGAACAACGCGCGACAGTCGGCGAGACTTGCCGCCAGTGGTTCGCCCTTTTGCACGCGCTCGGTGGCATCCGCGACAAGGTCAATAAGCACCTGGTAACCGAGTGAACGCCTCGCGACATTCAGGCCGCTCATCAGCGAGACTCCGGCGCCTAACAAAGTGCCCAGCATCCTGCAGAATCGCGCCATCGCCAACTGGGCCGCCAGCGGTCCCACGACCGGAGCGCGAAGCAGCAGCATCTCCCACGAGCGGCGGCTGCTGTCCCGCGCAAACCAATGACGCCCGAAATAGATTCCCGCGCCCAAGGCAGCCGCGATGTAGAGCCCGTAATGACGCACCGCGCTGCTCGTCGCGACGATCACCTGTGTCAACAGCGGAAGCGCGGCATCAAATCCTTCAAAAAGTGTCTGGAAGCGCGGGATGAAAAAAACCATTAGAAAAATGAGGACACCTACCGCCAGGAAGAGAAGAACCGCCGGATACATCAGCGCGGACATCACCTTCGCGCGAAGCTCCTTCTCGCGGGCTTGGAAATCGGCGATTTGTCCGAGAACCACGTCGAGAAAACCACCTGCCTCGCCCGACTCGACCATGGCTACATACACCCTCGGAAATACGTCGGGCGACCGGCTCATGGCATCCGCCAGCGAAACGCCGTCAATTACCAGATCATGCAATTCGCGCCACTTCGCCGCGGCGGCTGGCTGTGACGTTTCCTTGTATAGGATGGTCAGGCCCCTGCTCAGCGGGACCCCCGCGGTCAGCAGGCTGGAGAGAGACCGTGTAAAATCTTCGAGGGACGCAAAAGAAACCTTTTTTGACTCGAAACTCCACTTGCCCGTTGACGGAAGCCTGGCGCTTTTGACGGCCTGCGAGCTTCCATTCTGCGCCGTTTTTTCCGAAAGACGGAGCGGCGTGAGGCCGCGTTGCTCAATCATCCGCATGGCGTCCTGCCGCCCGCTCGCATCGATCGCGCCTTCCATCACGGAGCCGTTCGGCTGGAGCGCTCTGTAGGTAAAAAGGGGCATGTTAGGTTAGCGGCTCTATGGGCGCGTCCTCCTCCTTGGAGACGCGGAGAACTTCGGAGGGAGTGGTGACACCGAGGCAGACCAATCTCCACCCGTCCTGTATCAGCATTCGCATTCCTTCGCGGCGGGCAACATCCTTGATCTCCACGCTGGAGGCGCCTCGAAGAAGAGCCTGCCGGATGCCTGTGCTCATTGTCATCATCTCGAACAACGCTTGCCGCCCTGAAAAGCCCGTGAGGCGGCATGCCTTGCATCCCACCGCGGAGAAGATATTCGCCTGTTTCAAAGCATCCACTCTCTCGCGCAGCGCCGCGGTTCTCGCGGAAACGTCCTCTCGCTTGCACTCTGGACACAGAACGCGCACAAGGCGCTGCGCGATAACCGCCTCGAGCGAGGACGCAACCAGATAAGGCTCCACTCCCATATCGACGAGCCGTGTCAGAGCGCCCGGCGCGTCGTTGGTATGCAAAGTGGAAAATACCATGTGACCCGTCAACGAGGCCTGCACAGCGATCTGCGCGGTCTCCTGGTCCCGGATTTCTCCCACCAGCACCACATCCGGATCGTGCCGCAGGATAGCCCGAAGCCCTCGTCCAAAGGTCAGTCCGGCCTTCTCCGCGACCTGGATTTGGTTGATACCCTTCAATTGGTATTCCACCGGGTCTTCGATAGTGATGATCTTGCGGGTAAGATCGTTGATCTGCGTAAGCGCGCTGTAGAGAGTCGTTGTTTTGCCGCTTCCGGTCGGACCCGTTACCAGCGCGATTCCATGCGGCATCTCGAGCACATGTTCAAACAGCTTCCGCTCGCGCTCCGCCATGCCGAGGCCGTCCAGACCGATGAGGCCGGCGTCCTGCCGAAGCAACCGCATGACCACAGCCTCGCCGTGCAACATCGGAATGACGGAAACACGGATATCCACATCACTGCTCTTTACCCGTATCTTGATGCGCCCATCCTGCGGAACGCGTTTTTCCGCGATGTTCAGATTGCTGAGAATTTTGATGCGCGAGACTATCGCCGGTTGGAATCGCTTGATCTGCGCTGGAACCGACACTTCCTGGAGGAGCCCATCGATACGATAACGGATGCGCAACTCGTGCTCGAACGGCTCAACATGGACATCCGAGGTCCGCAAGGAAATCGCGTCCCCAAGGATCTGATTCACGAAACGGATGATTGAAGCATCGGCAGCCGCTTTATCGAGATCGCCCTGATCTTCCGTGTCTTGCGATAAGACTTGAAAACCTTCTTCCTGCTCGAGCAGGTTCAGGGTATCGGCGCCGACGCCGAGATGCTTTTTGATCTCCCGCTGCAGAGCCTCCCCGGGCGCGAGGACTGGCTGAAGCTCGAGTTCGGTAAAGACTTTGAGACTGTCGAGCCCCGGCTCGGCAAACAATCGGCTGAGCGCCACCTCAATGCGCCCATCGATTTCCCTCAGCGGAAGGAGCTCCTCCTTGAGGAGAATGCGAGCTGGAAAGCGGGTGAGAAGCGAACGCTCCGGTTCGACATTATCCAATGGGGTGTAGCTCAGGCCGTATTCTTTTGCGAGCCATTGGAGAGCCTCCTCCTCGCTGGTGACATGCGCCAAACCGGCTGACGCCAGCCCCCCCAATGAGCTCGCGTCCATGGCGGAGAGCTGCCGGCTCTCCACCATGCGCGTCAAAAGCGCGAGTGCCGAGTCGGCACCGCTGGTCTGCATAACTGCGGACGACACTTAGTCCAACATCCCCATCAGCACGAGCGTAGCTTCCTGACGCTGAGTGAGAACTTTGCGGAGATCCTCGCGAGCTTGCGCGAGTTCCGCGAGCGACTTCTTACGCGATTCCCTCAATGCTTCAAGCTTCGCCTTGATCTCATCGGGCGTGGTGGCATCGGAGTCCAGAGCCGCGCGGAGGGCCTCCGAATCGCCAGAGCCGGCCACCGGGGGCTGATTATTTCCGTTGTTGTTCCCTTGACCGCCGGCGCGATTTCTTCCACCCCACATGCGCATTGGACTTGAATCACGCAGCTTCGTCTGGACCTTTTCGAGAAGGGGCTGAATGACGTTCCACTCGTCGTCGTTTACCTTCAATGCCGTCTTCAGCCTATCGTTCATCCGCTGGCGGAATTGTGCCATCCGATCCGCGTTGGGCGGGGACGCAGGCGTAGCGGCGGGCGCAACTGTAGCTGATACGGTTGCCGAGGGCGCGGCAGGTGGCGGCTGATCCTGCGCAGCGAGGTGGGAGCCATTGATAAGAAGGCCTGCAGCGCAGGCCGATAGGATGATGTTTGTTCTCATGGGAATTTCTTTTTTGGGAATGGGTTGCTCTTCCCTGTATGTAGTCGGACCGGAGAAAAGCATGCGATCCACAGTTACATTACGACGCGAATATTAAGGCCCCATTTGAATCTGCCCGTAGAATTGTTAAGAATTCGTTAACTGATGCCAGTCGCCGCCAGAGCCCCGGCGCAGTCCCTTTAAGTCTTACCAAATTACCCGGCCCGGCTATTATGGGCCCGCAACGATGAAAGTGCTGGTGATTGACGATGATACGGAGTTATGCGGGCTTATAGGAGAATACCTTCGGCCGCTTGGCTACGAAGTTGCCGTCGAACATACCGGAACGAGCGGGCTTGAGCGCGCTCTCGAGGAGAGTTTCTCAGCGGTCATTGTCGATCTGATGTTGCCCGGAATGGACGGTTTCGAGGTGGTGAAACGGCTAAGAAAACATTCTGAAGTTCCAGTGTTGATGCTGACAGCGCGCGGGGATGAAACGGATCGGATTGTCGGACTGGAATTGGGCGCTGACGATTATCTTCCGAAGACGTTCTCTTCCCGCGAGCTCCTGGCGCGGCTTCGCGCGGTCACCCGGAGGGCTCAACGGCCACTCCCTGCCAAGCCGGAGGAGGCGGAGATCATTGTCGGCGCTCTGCGCATCAGCACGGCCTCCAGAGTCGCGATACTTGGAAGCGCCCCCTTGAAGCTCACTCCTCTCGAATTCGATCTTCTACTAATTCTGGCGCGCTCGCCGGGGCGCGTGAAAACACGGGATCATCTCATTCAGGCGTTGGGTGACCGCTCCTATGATGGATTGGATCGATCCATCGACGTTCACATTTGGGCATTACGGCGCAAGCTGGGAGACGATCCCAAGACACCGCGCTTCATACAAACTGTACGCGCTTCTGGATACATGCTTATAAATCCCGAGAACGGGTAGGCTTCACACGTGCGATTTCCGCTTTACGCAAAGATCATGGGATGGTTCTTCCTGAACCTGGCTGTGCTCTGCGCGGTGTTCTTGCTCCTCTTCAACGCGCAATTTCAGTTCAATATGGACTGGCTGCTGGCCAGCAGCGCCGGGCAGCGGGTGAATGCGATGAGAGAGTTGCTCGCCGGAGAACTCAATGTGACACCGCCCGATGATTGGGATCGCGTTATAGAGCGCTTCAGTCAGGCGTATGGCACCCGCTTCGCATTGTTCGACGACGAAGGAACACAGTTAATAGGAGCTTCTGTCGCCCTGCCGCCCGAGGTGCGGGAGCGCTTCGCAAGCGGAGGCGCGGAGGCGCAGAGTGTCCCGGTTCCAACCTCTCGGATGAAGCTGTCGCCATCTTCCTCGCCACGCAAGCCGGATGCGAGGCGTCGCCTCGGGAGAGCGCTCATCCGCACATCCAATCCGGCGCGCTACTGGCTGCTACTCGGCTCGCGCATCGATAATCCGCAGGTCGGCGGATCCATGCACGTGATCCTTCTCGTCGAAGCGACCTCTCTTAGCCTTGGTGGATTGTTGTTCGACTTCACTCCATGGCTGAAGTTAGCGGCCGGTGCTGTTGTCTTCTCGGTTCTTTTCTGGCTGCCCTTGGTGCGGGGCATGACGGCGTCCATTGCCCAGATGAGCCTTGTCACCCGCCGTATTGCCGATGGACGCTTCGACGCAAGAGTTCGGGTTCGCCGACAGGATGAACTCGGAGTTCTAGGAGACACCATAAACCAGATGGCCTCTCGCCTGGATGGATTCCTGAACGGGCAGAAGCGGTTTCTTGGCGATGTCGCCCACGAACTCTGTTCGCCACTGGCGCGACTGCAGATGGCGCTCGGCATCCTGGAACAACGGGCTGTGGAGGGGCAGGGGGGTTATGTCAGATCAGCCATGGAGAAGGCAAATCAGATTTCCTCTCTCGTGAATGACCTTCTCGCATTCTCCAAGGCTTCATTTGTAAGCTCCCCCATCAACCCGCTGCCCGTGGGGATTCATCAACTGGCAGCCAACTGTATAGCTGAAGAGGCTTCTGAAGCGATCCGCATTCGCAATGAGATCCCTGAAGATCTCTTTGTGCTGGCCGATTCCGCTCTGCTTGGCCGCGCGCTGGCAAATCTGTTGCGAAACGCGGCGCGATACGCGGGCCAGGGGGGCACCATCACGGTTAGCGGAGAACGTTCGGATGGCATGGGGATAATCCGCGTCGTGGATTCCGGTTGTGGTGTGCCGGAAACTGAGATCACGCGGATATTCGACGCTTTCTATCGCCTGGACGAGGCTCGAACGCGTGACTCTGGAGGTGTGGGGCTCGGCCTGGCTATTGTGAAATCGTGCGTCGAGTCCTGCGGTGGCTATGTGAAGGCGCGTAATTGCGTTCCCCAAGGCTTTGAGGTCGCTGTTTATCTGCCGCTAAGCCCCACAGACGGGGAGAATCTGCCTGCCGCCACTGGCGCCTAAAGCGCCTTTTCAGTGGCGTGGATGATTTCCGCGAAACCCCTGGCGTCAAGGCTGGCGCCTCCGACGAGCGCGCCATCGATATCAGGCAACCTCATCAGTGCTTCGGCGTTGTTGGGCTTTACGCTCCCTCCATACTGAATGCGAACCTTCTCAGCGCATGATTGGTCAAAGAGAGATGCCACAGTCGCGCGCGCAAATGCGTGAGCCTCCTGTGCCTGCTCAGGTGTCGCGGTGCGGCCTGTGCCGATCGCCCAGACCGGCTCGTAGGCGAGCACAATATCATGCATTTCCTTAACGCCCAGCCCGGCCAAACTGCCTTCAAGCTGCCTTTTCAGGACTCTTTGAACTTCCCCGGCGTCGCGTTGCGCAAGAGTCTCCCCGATGCACACGATCGGTTTAAGAGTTGCCTCCAACGCGGTATGCACTTTCCGGTTCACGAGTTCGTCAGTTTCCCCGTAAAGGCTGCGCCGCTCGCTATGGCCAAGGATGACATAACGGGTGAATAACTCGCGCAGCATCGCGCCGCTGATCTCACCGGTAAAAGCGCCGGACTTCTCAGCGGACATGTTTTGCGCCCCGACCTTGATGTGCTGAACCGCGTTCAAATGCCTGGAAACGTCTGAAAGCGCCGTGAAAGGAGGAGCTATGACTACCTCGACGGGCGTGTCAGGCCCGACTTCTCTCAGAAGAACATCGAGAAATGAGTTCGCCTCATTCACCGTCATGTTCATCTTCCAGTTGGCCGCGATGATTTTCTTTCGCATGCGCAACCTATGGCTTGTTCGTGAGCGCGGCTACACCGGGCAACTCCTTGCCCTCCAATAACTCCAGAGAGGCGCCCCCGCCGGTGGAGATGAAGGTCATCTTCTCCGCGAGTCCAAACTGTGTTACCGCTGTTACGGAATCGCCACCGCCGATAATGGTCTTTGCTCCAGACGCAGCCAAAGCTTCCGCAACGCTTCGTGTTCCAGTCGCAAAGTCATCGATTTCAAAGATGCCCAAAGGCCCGTTCCAAAGCACCGTCTTCGCGCGGGCGATTTCTTTGTTGAACAAGCTGATTGTCTCTTTGCCAGCATCGACGGCAAGCCAGCCTTCACTGACGCCCGAGGCGTTCGAGAGCAGCGGTGTATTCTGCGTAACAGCCCCCTGCTTGATGTCCTGTGTTTCCAAAGCATCCACGGGCAAAAGGAACTTCACTCCCTTGATCCTGGCCAGCTCAATGATCTCCCGCGCCAATTCGAGCTTGTCCTCTTCCACGCGGCTCGCGCCCACCGGAATACCTTGCGCCTTAAAAAACGTGTTAGCCATCGCCCCGCCAATCAGGAAGGTATCTGCCTTTTCCATGAGCGCTTTGATGACACCGATCTTATCGGAAACCTTTGAACCTCCAAGGATGACAAGAAACGGGCCGATCCGGCGTCGCCAATTCTTCCTTCAAATACTGAAGTTCCTTCTCCAACAGCAAACCCATGGCGGCTTCGGGAATGAAACTCGTAATCCCGGCAGTAGAGGCGTGGGCACGATGCGCTGCCCCAAAGGCATCGTTCACGTAAACGTCGCCGAGCTTTGCAAGCGACTCCGCAAAATCCGGGTCATTCGCCTCTTCCTGGGGATGAAACCGAAGGTTTTCGAGCAGCGCTACATCGCCGGGGTGCAAAGAATCGATTATTTTCTCCGCAATCGGCCCCGTCGTATCGTGACTGAATACCACCGGATGCGAAATCAGGTCGTGCAACCGCATCCCAGCAGGTCGCAAAGAATACTTTTCAACGGGCTTCCCTTTCGGACGACCCAGGTGTGACATCAGAATTGTTCGCGCCCCTTGCCGCCGCAGATACTCGATGGTCGGCACGCTCGCCCGGATGCGAGTATCGTCGGTGATTGATCGGTGCCCGTCCTTGTCTTCCATGGGGACGTTAAAGTCCACTCGCACGAGGACGCGACGGCCCTGAAGGTCCAGGTCACGAATCGAAAGCTTCGCCATGCCCTACTTCGCCAGCATCTCCAGCATCTGCACGCAACGGTTGCTATAACCCCACTCGTTATCATACCAGCCCACCACTTTCACGAATTTGTCGCCCAAAACAAGCGTCAGCAGACTGTCGAAAATACAGGAGTGAGGATTCCCGACGATGTCCTGTAACACGAGCGGCTCGTCACTATACTCAAGTACCGCGCTCAGGGGACCTTCCTTTGCCGCCGACGCGAAGGCCGCGTTGATCGTTTCCGCCGTCGCGGCTTTCTTGAGGTTGGCGGTGAAGTCGGTGACGGAACCATCAGGCGTGGGCACCCGGAATGCGCCTCCGTTCAACTTGCCTTTCAAGTCGGGAATCACTTCCCCGATCGCCTTGGCGGCTCCGGTGGAAGAAGGGACAATGTTGATCGCCGCGGAACGGGCGCGCCTCAAATCTTCATGAGGAAGGTCAAGAATGCGCTGATCGTTTGTGTAGCTGTGAATCGTGCTCATGAAGCCACTCTCGATACCGAAAGTGTCATTCAGCACCTTGACCAATGGCGCCAGGCAGTTGGTGGTGCAGCTCGCGTTTGAGACAATGAAGTGCTTCGAAGGATCGTACGTGTCATCATTCACGCCGATACAAATCGTCGCGTCCGGGCTCTTTGCTGGAGCGCTGATGAGAACGCGCTTGGCGCCGCCTTTGCTGATGTGAAGGTCAGCCTTGTCGCGCGCCGTAAAGAATCCAGTGGATTCCAGGACGACGTCAACTCCGAGGCTTCCCCATGGCAGGTTACTCGGATCGCGTTCCTTCAGAATCTGAATTTTGTGCCCGTTAACGACGATGTTCTTTTCGTCATAACTTACCTCGCCGTTGAACTTGCCATGGACAGAATCCCATTTCAGCAGATGAGCGAGGGTTAGAGTGTCTGTGAGATCATTGATGGCCGCAACCTTTGTGAGTTGAGCAGGAGTCATCGCCCGAAGCACATTGCGCCCGATGCGCCCGAATCCATTTATTCCGAAGTTAGCCATATATCGATTAATTCTCTGTTGAGTGGTTGAGTGAGAAGTCGGGAATTAAAGGCGACGCGTCACGACCCGTCAACATCCTTTCCCTGAATTGCGAGGCATGGTGAACTCGCCGCAGCGAAAGCCCCCATCAAGCCCGTGCTGTGGACAGAACTCCTATGCAGGCGCTTCCGTCAACCCGTGCGGGTAGTCAGGCGCAAGCGTAGTCCCCGCAGGCTCCGGTTCCCGCTCTGGCGGCTTTGTGCGAACGGGTGTCCCGCTGGAAGGTGGGTTTAGCATCTTCCCGTGTTTGATGATGTCCCGAATGTGCGAACCGTCCAGCGTTTCATATTCGAGCAGAGCCTTGGCGATTGTCTCCAGTGTATCCCTGTGGTCGATGATGATGCGTTTGGCGCGGGAATAGGCGTCATCACAGAGTTTCCGCACCTCGCGGTCAATCTCCTGCGCGGTTGCTTCGCTGTAGTCTCGAGCGCGTGAGATATCGCGGCCAAGGAACACATAGTCCTCGTGCTCGCCATATTCCACCATCCCCATCTTTTCACTCATACCCCACTCACAAACCATCTTCCGAGCAAGCCCTGTAGCCATCTTAATGTCGCCACGCGCGCCGCTGGTCACATCTCCAAACACAATTTCCTCGGCAACGCGCCCGCCCATATCCACCACCAGGTCATCGAGAAGCTCATTCTTGCGCATCGTGTATTTATCCTCCATCGGCAGCCACATCGTGGAACCAAGGGAGGGTCCTCGTGGAATGATAGTCACCTTATGCAGGGGCTCGGTGTGCTCCAGCATTTCAAGCAGGAGAGCGTGTCCCGCCTCGTGATACGCGGTATTCTCTTTCTCCTTTTCACTGATGGCGAGGCTTCTCCGTTCCTTGCCCCATCGCACCTTGTCGCGAGCCTCTTCCAACTCCGACAGGGTGATCGCTTTCAGGCCGCGCCTCGCCGCGAGCAACGCCGCCTCGTTAATCACATTTGCCAGTTCCGCGCCAGAGTAACCCGGCGTGCCACGGGCGATGACTGCCAGATCTACATCCTCGCCGATTTTGACCCTCTTTGCGTGAACCTTCAGGATCTCTTCCCGGCCTTTCACGTCGGGAAGATTTACAGTGATCTGCCGGTCAAAGCGTCCAGGCCGCAACAGCGCGGGATCGAGCACATCTGGCCTGTTCGTCGCAGCTATAATTATGACCCCTTCCTGGGTGTCGAAACCATCCATCTCGACGAGCAAGGCGTTCAGCGTCTGCTCACGCTCGTCGTGCCCTCCTCCGAGGCCATGACCGCGATGCCGTCCGACAGCGTCGATTTCGTCTATGAATATGATGCAAGGCGCGGATTTCTTGCCCTGCTCGAACATGTCTCGCACACGAGACGCGCCGACGCCCACGAACATCTCGACGAAATCCGACCCACTAATGCTGAAGAATGGAACATCGGCCTCCCCGGCGATCGCCCGGGCGAGCAATGTCTTGCCAGTCCCTGGAGGGCCGACCATCAACACACCTTTCGGGATTCTCCCGCCGAGCTTCTGGAACTTCTTGGGGTCTTTTAGAAACTCCACAAGTTCCTGCACTTCATCCTTCGCTTCTTCCACTCCCGCGACATCTTTGAAGGTGATCTTGTTTTTGTCCCGGGCCAGCATCCGAGCTTTGCTCTTTCCGAAGTTGAGCGCTCCCTTGCCAGCCATCCGGATCTGCTGCCGGAAGAAGAAATAAAGCACCAGGAGAAACAGCGCGATGGGAACGAAACTTATGAGCGCCGACGCAAGAAGGTTGGACTCTGCCTTCACTGAAACATACTGGAGGCCAGCGGCGCCAAGCCTGGTTTTAAGGTCTTTATCGTAATCCAGCGACACGGAAGTGCGGAACTGGGTGACTTCGTTCTGAGAACCCTTGTAGTATCCTTTTACCCACTGCGTTGGCCTCCCGTCTTCCAAGACAACATCGACCGGGTGATGAATGTCATTAACGATCTGCTTGTCAGCCAGCAGTTCGTTGAAGCGGTAAAGAGGGATTTCCTCGACGTTTCCGTAAGGCGTCTTGAAGATGAAAGCTCCTCCTATCAAAGCAATTGCGACCACGAAAAGCACGATCCCGCGCCAGTTAAAGTTTGGATCGTTCGCGTTACGGGGGCCTTTTTCTTTCGGAGGACGTGAAGTGAGTTGAGGCATAGAGGCCAGGATTTCCTGGAATTTGTCTTGGATGAGAGTATCACCGCGATAAGGGCGGCGCAATGAAGGAGTCTTGTCATTGAAGTCTAGGTAATATCGACTTTCGGTCAACAACGTTATACGTTGCAACGGCTGGTCGCGGGTGCCATGAAAAGTGTCGCGCCACCCTCTGAACGATGACTAACGGCTACGGTCTACTGACAAAAATGGGACGCACCGCGCGTTTCGTCGTGCCTCTCGCGTATCGGGTTCAGCGTTCCGCAAGGCAACTCGCGCGCAGAGCGATGCGCAAGCCGCGCACCGTCGCTGAAGCGCCGAATCTGCTCCCTCTCCTGATCCAGGTTCTCGCCGCATTTTCGAAAGTGAATGGGAAGGTGCTGGAAGGTGAAATCGATTCCAGCCTTGGCTTCCTGCGCTATGACTATCCGGAAGCTGTTTATTCTGAGCTGCGAAAGCTCTTCCGGCAGGCATTGAACGAGCAGCAGGATCTGATCGCGATGGCCCAAAAGCTCTCCGCGCAACTCAGCCCAGACCGAAAGATCATGCTCGGCGTGCAGCTCTACGATCTCATATCGAAGGCGGGTCTGAACCAGGAACAGGTGGTCAGCTACTATTCGTTCATGTCGCAGTTGGGCGTCGCGGCGCAGGCCATCGACATCGTTTACCAGCTAAACGCGTCGGGCGAGTCTGACCCTTCTGTCTATCAAAGGGGAGCTTCCCCCCTCGAATCCCTCAGATTCGGGCACAACGGCTCCGCGGACATAATCCTAAGGGGACTGGTGGAGGAGGATCAACTCATCGCGTTTCGCTATCATGATCTTATCATCCTCAAGAATCAGAGCACGCGCGCCATCGTCGTGAGGGGACGGGCGCTGGGACGGGGAGAGTTTTGCAGGGTGTATCCCGGCCAGCGCATCGTGCTCGGAGAGCAGGTCCTCACCCATCAAGATCTCGTTTACTACTTCAACGCCAAAAAGAACGTTTCGCTGGCGCAGCTCTACCTGACTGTAGACCGCAACGATGAAGTACCTGGTCGAGAAATCCCGCACCCGCGACAGTTGCATCGAGGTTAAATTCGGGCTGAAGGTTCAGATCAAGGCGCTAAAGGATGTGGACGCGGTGCTAAACGGGGTTCATCTGAAAGCCGGAGTGAATGTGGAAGGCACGCTGGAGGATGTGATCCTGTTCCACAACGACAGCGAGCTATCGCTTAGTGATCTGAGGCGGCGCGCGCGCGCCCTGGGTGGCCGGTTCCAATTGAAGGCGCACAAATCGGAATATCTGGTCTCCAATAACCCGGGCCTTCTGGAGGAAGACGACATTCTCCTCTCCCCCGGAACAGGTGGCGAAGTCCTTCTCAAGATCCAGTGCGATTACGAAAATCGCGTCGGCCGGCTCGAAGTTTTACAGGCGGATCGGCCAATTTTGGTGGGTGATGTCCCTGTGCGCAATTCTATGCCTCTAGCGGATGGAGATACCATCCGCATAGACACGGGTCAGGTTCTCCGGTGCGATTTTTCGGAGCGCATCATTGAGGAGGAGCGCAACATCATCAGCAGCTTGGAGATTCATGACCTGACTTACTGCTTTGGGGACAAGGAACGAGGCCTCGACGGAATTTCTTTTTCGGTAAATCGGGGAGAGATCGTGTGTGTCATGGGCGCGAGTGGTTCCGGTAAAAGCACACTGCTCAGAACTCTTGCCGGGCAGTTGCAGCCCACCCACGGCGGCGTTCTCCTGAATAGCCAACCCTTGTATTCGAACCTCGAAAAGTTGAAGCACTACATCACATACATCCCTCAAGAGGACGCCTTTGATGAACATCTTACCATCGAAGAAAACTTGGATTTCGCCGCTGCCATTCGCTCGCCCCATCTTTCCCGATGGGATCGCGCCGCGCAGGATCGATGGCAAGCTAGTCGAACTTGGTTTGAGTGAGCGTCGCGATAGCGTTGTCGGCAGCCCGATGAAAAAGACGCTCAGCGGAGGCGAGCGCAAGCGTTTGAACATCGGGCTCGACATGATCGGCTCAGCCGACATCTACCTCTTCGACGAACCCACCTCCGGCCTTTCGTCGAAGGATTCCGAGCATGTGATCGAGATCATACGGAGCATGTCCCACAACAAGATCGTTCTGGTGACTATTCATCAGCCGACTTCAAAGCTCTTCCAGATGTTCAGCAAGGCGTTGCTGATTGACAAAGGTGGACGGCTCGTCTTTTTCGGCACGCCGGCGGAAATGCTCGGGTATTTCGCCGAAGCGGAGCATGAGCAGCACTTCGGCACGGAACTGGGGGGCTGCCCGGCATGTGGGACAACCCGGCCCGAATTCATCTTCGACGTCTTGGAAACGCCTTTGCGCGATCTGAGTGGCGATATCATTTACGAGGAAAACGCGGATGGGCAACTGGTTCCCGCGCGGCGCTATTCCCCCGACTACTGGCGGGATAAGTATGAGTCTTTTCGCCTCCTGCAGGAGATGAGGCAGGTGGCGATGCGCAAGCCGGACCCGGCGCCCGTGCCGCCTTCCCTGGAACGAAAGCCGGAGGCGATCCGTTGGCGCGATGAATGGATGCAGCTTCAAACGCTGATTCGCCGCGCCTTCATCAGCAAGCTAAGGAACCGGGCGAACCTGCTTACGACCATTGTCGAAGCCCCTATTCTGGCGGCGCTGATCGCGGGCGTGCTTCGCTACAATAACGAGGCCGGCGGCTACGATTTCGCGTCAGCTTTTCACATTCCGACCTATCTTTTTTTGAGCCTCATCGTGGCGATGTTCCTTGGGCTGACGAATAGCGCGGATGACATAATCCGCGACCGCACGGTGCTCCAGCGTGAGCGCAATCTGAACGTGCGCCTTCCGTATTATGTCTTCGCGAAGTCCATGGCGCTGGCGCTCTTCGCCGCTGTGCAATGCGCCCTCTTTATCCTCATTGGCAACGCGATCCTGGAGATCAGGGGGATGTTCTGGATTTACTTTGGATACGCCTTCATCACCGCCTTTACCGGCGTTGCCCTGGGTCTTCTCATCTCTTCACTCGTTTCCGACGCGAAAACCGCGGCGAATTTCGTTCCCTTGGTGTTGATTCCCCAGATCATTCTGGGAGGAGCATTGATCAAATATGAGGAAATGAATCGCAATCTGGATCTTGCGTGCACGAATTTAACCGGTGGTTTTCCAATCACCCAAATAACGAAAAGGAGAAGGACGAGAGCGCCCTCCATGTGCCGCTCTTATGCGAGTTCATGCCTATGCGTTGGTCCTACGAAGCCCTTGTGGTCGCCCAGGCGAAGCTGAATCCTCTCACTTCACGGCAGGAGCGTTTGCAGCAGCAGATCGATCAGCTCGTGGCTACCCCGGAGCGGACTGAAAAGCAGGCGAACCGGTTGGAGGATTTGAAAGACACGCTGGCGTTTTTGTCCGGGCTGGATTGCGCCTCAGCGAGTGAGGTCGAAAAGCGGCTCTGGAGGGTGGATGAGATTCTTTCAGGCGGGCCCTTGGATGTTGCCGCTTTAGCTAGCCGCAGAAGTGGGGTGTCAGCCGAAGCTCTATATGTGAACCGGAAAATCATAGACTTGGTGTCTAAAGCGGAGACGGAGCAACTCGACTATCGCAGATCAAACCGCATCAATGTTTTTTTCGGCCCTGAGAAGTTTTTTTCTCGCTTTCAGTGCAGTGTTCTTTTGTTTAATATTCTGGTGTTGGTGTTCTTTTCGTTGGGAACCCTTCATCTGCTCTATCTGAGCCTTAAGCGCCAACTGCGCATGAGGAGCTGAAATCCAGGTCACTAAATCCATGCGCATCTTATCCCCCTCATCCGCGCGCGTCGCCTCAGCTCGCTTCGCGCGCCATACCCATTTCGTCCTCGTTGTAGCGCTTGCTTCATCTGCCTGGGGGGACTCGATAACTTTGAGAAGCGGAGAAAAGGTGCAAGGGACGATCACCTCCGAGACAGCGAGGGATGTCACGATGGACGTTAAGGTTTCTGAAGGGATTACCGACCAGCGCGCCATTTCGCGCGAGGATATAGCTTCTATTGAAAAGACTCCTGCTGACGAGATCGCCTATTCTGCCATCCGTAGCGTCAAACCTCTGCCGAACGCATTTTCTCCTGGCGTTTACGATAAGCAAATTGCCGCGATGCAGGCATTCATTACGGGGTTCCCGGAGAGTCCTCATCGCGCCGAGGCGCAGCAGACGTTACAGGCCTTCCAGGAGGAAAAGGCCCGGCTTGACAAGGATGAGTTTAAGCTGAATGGCAAATGGCTTTCCCGCAATGAGGCTGAAAAGGAGCATTACGAAATTGCGGCAGAGGTTGCCCTCGACTCGATGAGGGATCTGACGACTGCGAGGGACTATATCGGCGCCCTCAATGCCTTTGACCAACTGGAGAAACTTTACCCCGGATCGCGGGCATATCCCGATGCGGTTGATCTCGCTAAAGGCATTCTCGCCGCATTGCGCACGGATATAGACCGGCGCCTGGAGGCGTGCCGCCACGACGAGCGGGAACGTGTCGCAGGGGTGCAACTTGCTTCGGAACCGCACAAATCTGAACTGATCGCGGCGGCGAAAGCGGAACAGGATCGGTATAATGCGATTTTCGAGTCGTCTAAAAGTGTTAAGTGGATGCCGATTGTTCCGCGCAGCGAGAAAATTCTACTCGCTCTTCAGACTCTCATCCCAGGCGAGGCAAGCCGGCTCTCGTTGCTGCCGATCGACAAAATGCGGGAATCCATCCGGGCTGCCGGGGAGGCCGAGAGGGACATTGCCGCGAAGGATTCGGACAAAGCCGATGCGGATCTGAAGCAGGCCACGGTCCTCTGGCCTGCAAACCATCAAGCTTCAGCGGTGTTGGTCCCGCGCTTGGTCGGTCTGAAGGCTGCGATGTCCAAGTCTGCTGCTTCGCAGCATGCGACACCCAAAACTTCGCCGAAGCCTTCCCCGCGGTCAGTTTCCGTTTCAACCCCGATCTCCGTGTCAACGTCCTCAGCAACGGACGCCGGGAGCGGGGGTGGGGGCGTCGTTTCGTTTATCATGTCGATACCCGGAGCGCTGACCGTCCTGGGGGCAGTCGTCCTGGTCGCTGGCGGCGTTGCCATTGCAAGTAAACGCGGTAAAGAGGTTCCCAGCGAATGATTGCGAAAGGGGTTCGGAGAGGGGAGGTTGCGCGCAAGACGACCGAAACGGATATCGTGCTGGAAATCCTCGTCGATGGCGTGGGAACAGCCTCGGTGGAAACGGGCATCGCTTTCTTTGATCACATGCTGAAGCTTTTCGCGCGGCATAGTCTTGTTGATCTCAGCGTTAAAGCGCGCGGCGATATCGACGTGGATTTGCATCACACGGTGGAGGACGTTGGCATTTGCCTTGGGCAGGCGTTCAACCGGGCGCTCGGTGATAAATCCGGCATCCGCCGGTACGGCTCCTTCTACCTTCCCATGGACGAAACGCTGGCGCGCGTGGTGGTTGACTTTGGTGGCCGGCCTTTCTTTCACTTTGAAGCTCCGTCGCCCGTGGAGTCGATCGGTTTGTTCTCATTCCAGCTTGTCGAGGAATTCTTGCGGGCCTTCAGCGTCCACGCAGCAATCAACTTGCACGTGGAAGTGCTTTATGGCCGGGATGCTCATCACATGGCGGAGGCGATCTTCAAGGGCTTCGCCCGCGCCGTGGATCAGGCCTGCCAGATTGACGCCAGAGTGCTCGGAGTGCCAAGCACCAAGGGTATTCTCTAAAACTTCCGTTTGAATAACTCCGCTGGTTCCATTCTACTTTGACGCCCATGGTCGGGATCGTTGATTACGGAAGCGGCAACCTCAGGAGCGTCAGCAATGCGCTGCTGCATGAGGGCGCGCAAGTTCGTCTGGTTCGTTCCCCAGCCGAGATGGAGGGTTTAACCTCTCTCGTGCTGCCCGGGGTTGGAGCTTTCGGAGATTGCGCGCGGCAACTGAAGGAGAGGAGACTGTGGGACTGCCTTCATGACTGGCTGAATGGCGAGCGGCCTTTCCTGGGCATCTGCCTCGGCTATCAGGTTCTTTTCGAATCCAGCGAAGAATCGCCTGGCGAAGCGGGACTCGGGTTCTTCAAAGGGACGGTAAGGCGGTTCACGCCAAACGGTCTGAAGGTCCCTCACATGGGCTGGAACACTCTGGAGATCATGAATCCTCCGCATCCTCTTTGGAGGGGGCTCCCTGTCGATCCTTACGTGTTCTTCGTGCATTCTTATTTCCCGGTGCCCGAAGATCCCGGGGTTGTGACTTCCAATGCGACATACGGCGAAAAATTTGCCGCGAGTGCCGCGCGGGGCAACGTCGCCGCGATGCAGTTCCACCCTGAGAAGAGCCAGGCAACAGGGCTTGCCATCCTGCGAAACTTCGTGAATGCCCAAAGGTCGACGGGCTTCGAACGATGATCAGGCCTGCTGTCGCCGTTTTCTTCTGCCTAACATTCTCCCTGGCGCGGCTCTATGCGGGTGGGCTGTCTTATGTTGGCATGACGTGCGACGGAACGGATTGGCATTCCGGGATCGGTGGCGTTTATACAGCGGCTGTCGACCCGGGTAATACAACTGGAATAGATCGGGTTATCAACGGGGCGCTATTCGTCTCCCTGGTCGGCATCGGCAGCTCGTCAAGCGCGGGGGGCGTGACTTTCAAGACATCCAGCGGATCGCTGGCGAACGCGGGCGGAGTGGCTGCCAACCTGGACGGCTGCAAGGGGATGCTGGGCGGAATGCTCTCCGACGCGTGCTTTGCCCATGCGGCGGACAAAGACAGCGCCCAAAATATCATACTGAACACATCAAGCCTTCAGGCAGGCGCTACTTACGGCCTGCGCCTGTATATCTGTAACTGGTCGAACCAGAATCGACTTGTGGATCTGGCCTTCACAGGAGACGGGGGAAAACCGGTGTCCACCGGCTTTTTCAATGAGGATGACGCCCGATCCAGCGAAGGGGCTTTTCCTGCCGCGAACCAGGTCTACTACATTGAATATAGATATGTCTGGGACGGACGGACTGTTCCGGAGGTGGCGATCACGCAGAAGGATCCACGAGTGCCATTCCATCTCTACGGACTTTCCAATCAGTTGTTGAAGGAGCCTCAACCGGGCGCCTCTCCTTCCCCAGCCCCCGATGAATCCGTCAAGCACGAGGAGACGGAGGCGCGCCCTCGTCACGAACATCCCGTGAAATCCCATCCAAAGCCGTCCCCATCCCCGAGTGCAAAGTCCGGGCATGCCTCCCCATCGCCAAAGAAAAAAGCCGATCCGTCACCGGTGAAGAAAAAGACCTCGCCGAAGGATGACTCCCAATGATTCTGCTCCCAGCTATCGATCTGATGGGAGGAGAGGTTGTTCGCCTGAAACAGGGGAAGGCCGAAGAAAAGACTGTCTTCTCGGCGCGCCCCGCGGAGTTTGCGGAGAAGTGGCAAACAGAAGGCGGTGATTTTCTGCACATCGTCGATCTGGACGCGGCGTTCACGGGCATTCTCAAGAACCTGGACGCCGTTCGACAAATCGTCGACGCCATTGACATACCCTGTGAGCTGGGCGGCGGCATGCGCAGCGAGGGCGCGATCCGTCAGGCGTTTGACGCGGGTGTGTCCCGTGTGGTGATCGGAACTCGCGCTTCTGAATCCCTGGGCTTCGTTGAAGAAATGGTTAAGAGATTCGGCGGTGACCGGATTGCCGTTGGCATCGACGCGCGGAACGGGATCGTTCTGGTGAAAGGCTGGGTGGAATCCGCCGGTGTGACGGCGGTCGATCTTGCGCGGCGGGTGGAGGCGGCCGGCGCGGGAACGATCATATACACGGACGTCGCCACCGATGGGATGATGGAAGGGCCTAATTTCGCTGAGATCGAAGAGATGTTGCGAACGGTGCAATGTGCCCTGATAGCCAGCGGCGGTGTCGCCCGGGAGACTGACATCTATCGCCTCTCAGCTATGACGGGTCTCCACGGGGTCATCATCGGCCGTGCCCTTTATGACGGGACAGTCCGCCTCCCGGAAGTCGCGTCGAGGCTGAGAGGTTCGGCTTTATAGAGTTTACGGCCTCGCGCTGGTGCCATATCCCTGTCGCATGCGCACTCTCTACTTGGATTGTTTTTCGGGCGTCAGCGGGGACATGATGGTTGGCGCCTTATGCGACCTCGGGGTTGCGCCCTCTGTTTTGGAGTGGGAACTCACAAAAATCGAAATCGGGGATTTCCACATGCATTTCGAACGGCAGTCCCGCCAGCATGTCGAGGGAGTGAAGTTCGGCATCCATGAGGGAGCGACGCATCGTCACGAAGAGGAGGCGCGCCCAAGGGAACATGGAGAGGGTTGCGACCATGCAGACCACGATCACAACGCGCATGAGCACCACCATCATGATCATGAAGAGGGGCATCATGGTCACTCGCATGAGCACCCGGCAGGCAGGTCACACGCCGACATCAAAAAACTCATCGAGGAAAGCGCGCTCTCCGACTTTGTAAAGAAACGCGCTCTCGCCATCTTCCAGCGAATCGCCGTCGCGGAGGGGAAGATCCATGGCATGCCGCCGTCGGATGTGCATTTTCATGAGGTGGGGGCTCTGGATTCCATCGCGGACATTGTCTGCGCCTGTGTCGGCATAGAGCACCTTGGAGTCGAACAGGTCGTCGTGTCCCATCTTCAGGAAGGTTCAGGCTGGGTCGATTGCGCCCATGGGCGCTTTCCCGTTCCGTCGTTCGCGACCCTGGAGATCCTGGCCGGCATTCCTCTGCGGCAAACCGGGGAGGCCGATGAACTCATCACCCCAACGGGCGCGGCTATCGTGGCAGAATTTGGCGCCTCCTTTGGAACGATGCCTCAGTTAAAAGTCGCAAGGGTAGGTTACGGAGTCGGCGCGCGCGAGCTCGCCGGACGCCCGAATGTCCTGAGGGCCGTTCTGGGCGATACGTGCGAGGGAGATAAATCCGAGGCGGATACTGTCACGAGAATTGAAACCAATCTTGACGATCTCTCCCCGGAAATAATTGGCTCCGTGTTCGACAAGCTCCTGGCGATGGGCGCCCTCGACGTTTTCTTGACGCCTGTTCAGATGAAAAAAAATCGGCCCGGGGTTCAGTTAACGGTGCTCTGTGACGACGCTCTGGTGGAACGCGCTACCGACTTGATTTTCCGTGAGACGAGTTCTTTTGGCGTGCGGATCGGCAACCTTCGGAGGATTAAGTTGGAACGCAGAAGCGAAACCGTCGCGACGCCATACGGCGACATCTCCGTGAAGCTTGGCATGAAGGCAGGGAAGGTTTTGCAAATAGCTCCGGAGTTTGAATCATGCCGGCTCGCGAGCGAAAAAGCGGGTCAGCCGCTTCGGACAGTTTATGAGGTGGCGCAATCCGCCGCCCGCGATTCATTCGGGAAGTAGAGCAGCCTCGTTCAGCACGAGGAAGCCTTCCGCCACCACAACGCCCCCGACTCTCGCCGATACTGAAAACTGCAGCAGACCGCCGACTGCGGCGCTCTTTTCAGCGACGAGAACGATCACATCGCCGGGCTTCACCGGCCTGCTAAACTTCATCTGTTTTATCGCAGATAGCCGGTAGGACTTGCCCGCCGCTGGCGCGCCAGCCGCGATTCCCGCAGTCTGCGCGAGGGCCTCTGTCAGAAGCACCCCGGGCACGAGCGGATTGCCCGGAAAGTGCCCTTGGAAAAAGGGTTCCGCTTCCGCGAACACCTTCTCGCACGTTGCCGAGAGCCCCGGTGAGTGCTCCAGCACGGAATTCACGAAAACAAAAGGCTCCCTGTGTGGCAGGCCGAACGCCTCCGGGGAGCGCTCCTTGGCCGGCGTCATCCGCCCGTTACAAAGTAGGCGAACTTCCAGCTTCCATTTACGAGCACCATACCGGCGCGGTAGCCGCGATATTGCGCGTCGCTGGCAAACTGCGGCGGCGCGACCATGTATTGGCCATTTGGAACAAAGGGATCCTTGAGAACAAGGGCAAGTTCCTTCCAGATATCGTTTTCATCCCAATATTGGAATACGCCTGCTCCCTCGCCGAGCGGGTCGAGTCGATAACCAAAGTCAGGCGTCATCATGGAAGCCAGCACATGCGCGTCTCGCTTTGCCACTGCCGCTTTGAGCCTTCCAACAAACGCCTGAAAAGACACATCCCCACTCTGGTCTGTAATCGCTGGCTCCTTTGGCTTTGAGGGATGTTTCTTCTTCGGAGGAGTCTGGCACGCGCCGCAGCAGAGCGCCAAACCCACCACTAGCAGAAATCGCAGTTTCATGCGGCAACCCTTACGCCCGCCGCAGGCGTGAGCAAAGGAAAAAATCTGTCGCGTTCATCCTTCTGGAAAACCCTCTCCGTGTTGGGTCTGTGATTGCGCGCGCGGGGTTGGCGCCACCATCCATGATTTCAGGTTTGCAGACTATTCTGTTCATGTTAAAGGTCTCTGTCAGCGAATCCGTTCGCTTCATTCAGCTCGGGTGGTGAAATGGCAGACACGTACGTTTGAGGGGCGTATGCCGTAAGGCATGGGGGTTCAAGTCCCCCCCCGAGCACCAGATTTGTAGATTCAGCGGATGGGCGGGGATTCGAACCCCGGGTACCTTTCGGTACACACGCTTTCCAGGCGTGCACAATCGACCGCTCTGTCACCCATCCCTAGGAAGCCTGTCACTGCTGGCAGGCTCTTGGAAATTCTCAGACGATTACATCCTTGTATGTCGCTCCGCCGGGAATCATCGGCAGTACATGCTCCGTGTACGGCACCATGACGTCGAGCACATAAGGTTCCTTGGCATCCAACAAACGCTGTATTGCGCCAGGCAGGTCTTTCTTGTCTATGACTCTTTCACAAGGCACGCAGAAGCCTTTGCAAAGTGAGACATAGTCCGGGTAGATGTGCGCGGCGTCCCTCGGATTTCCCAGAAAAGTGTGCGCGCGATTGCTCTCGTATTTGAGATCTTCCCACTGGACGACCATGCCCAAGTGCTGGTTGTTGAGAATGATCGCTTTTGCCGCAATATTTTCGACATAGGCAGTGGCCAGTTCCTGGATGTTCATCAGGAATGAGCCATCTCCGTCGATGTCGATGACCTCGCGGTGAGGCATGGCTACCTTCGCGCCGAGCGCTGCAGGATAACCGAAGCCCATCGAGCCGAGACCCGCCGAGGTCAGGAAAGTACGGGATGAGTAAAATCGTAGTGCTGCCCCGCCCACATCTGGTGTTGGCCGACACCCGTCGTAATGATCGCTTCGCCCTTCGTCATCTCGTGCAGGAGACGGATCACGTACTGAGGTTGGATCACGCTTTCTGTGTCCTTGAACCCAAGCGGGTAGCTCCTCTTCCAGTCGGCTATCTTCGCATACCAGCCTTTGAACCTGTCGTGGTTTGAAGCCACGCGCTTTCTGCCAGATCTTTCGAGCAATTCGTTCAGGCGGGTCAGCGCGTATTTGACGTCGCTGACAATGGGCAGCCGCACCACCTTGTTCTTGTTGATCTCCGAGTTGTCTATGTCGATATGCACGATCGTACCGTGCTCGGCAAACTTCTCGATCTTCCCAGTCACGCGGTCATCGAAACGCGCGCCAATCGCGAGCAGGAGATCGGCCTCATTCACAGCATTGTTGGCGTAGACTGTGCCGTGCATGCCCAGCCACTTCAGCGAAAGCGGGTGATTCTCGGGGAAGCAGCCAATTCCCATCAGGGTAGTCGCGACGGGGATCTGGGTGCGTTCGGCAAACTCTCGCAGCTCCTCAGATGCCTCCCCTGAAATAATGCCTCCACCGCAGTAGATCATCGGCTCCTTCGCAGCCTCAATCAGTCCGATCACTTCATTCAATTCCAGATCGCCCGCTTTGCTATCTGGGCTGTAGCCTCGCAAATGCACCTCGTTTGGAAAGATGGGCTGCGTGCGTGATTCCTGGATATTCTTCGGAATATCCACCAGCACAGGCCCCGGACGTCCCGATCGCGCGATGTGAAAGGCTTCTTTGATGATCCGCGGAATCTCGTTCACGTTCATCACGAGATAGTTGTGCTTCACCACGGGTAGAGTCATCCCAAAGACATCTGTCTCCTGAAAGGCGCCCTTGCCGATCATGGCCTGAGGCACCTGCCCGGTGATAGCCACGAGAGGAACCGAATCCATGTAGGCGTCTGCTATCCCAGTAAGCAGGTTTGTAGCGCCAGGGCCCGAAGTCGCCATGCAAACACCGACGCGGCCCGAGGCGCGGGCGTAACCTTCAGCCGCGAACACCCCGCCTTGCTCATGGCGCGGCAGCACCGTCCGGATGCTCTTTGACTTCGTGAGCGCCTGGTGAATCGGCATGCTCGCCCCGCCCGGATAGGCGAAGACCACATCCACCCCTTCACGCTCCAGACATGCGACAAGAATCTCGGCTCCAAGCATCGCCTCACCCCGCTGAGGCGCCGTGTCCGATTTTGCCTTGATGCCAGTGGCTGTGGGAGGTGTGCTTGTGCTCATTTTGAAATGATGAGCGGCAATAATAGGGACAAAGGCTCAGGCAATCAAGCGAAAGCAGCAAGCCGGCTGCTCTGGATCGGCGAATGCGCGGCACAAAGCGCGGGCATCTGCCTTTACGGACGCGGGTTTCTTACTTGTAAGCGGTCACCGAATACGGCAATTCCTCATCCCTGACAATACGCTGGAGCGCCTTCGGACCCATCGTTACCGCCAGACTGCCTCCATTCATGATCTGAGAATAGTCGATCCAGGTACGGCTAACCTTTACGCCATTCAAAGAACGTTCCTGAACGTAAACATTTTTGTCATCATTCGCGGCAGCCGACACGGTGAATGTCTTTGATCCGGGCAGGCGCAAGGTAACCTTTGTGAACAGCGGGCTGGTGAATAGGTAGGCGCTCGTTCCCGGGCAGAGCGAGTATAATCCGATGGAACTCAGGAGATACCAACTGGCCATTGATCCGTTATCCTCATCACCGGAAAACCCATCCGGACTCGAGTCATACATCTCCGAGCACACCCGCCGCGTCCAGTATTCCGTTTCCCAGGGCTTCCCGGCAGCGGTGAACAGGTACAGATTGTTGAATGATGGCTGGTTGGATTGCGCATACTGACCGAAATGCGCCGCAGCCATCTCCCTCATCTCATGGATGACATGATGATAGCCGCCCACATGGAAAGTCGGCGGTGTCGCCAGCATCGCGTCAAGCTTGGAGGCCAGCTTCTCTTTTCCGCCCATTAGTTCCGCGAGCCCCGCCGGATCGTGCGGAACGAACCAACTGCTTTGCCACGGCCCGCTCTCGGCATAGGACCCGCCCCAGGCAAATTCGTCGAACGGTTCGACCCACGCGCCATTTAATTTGTTTCGAGGCCGCATAAAACCCACGCCAGGATCCCAGAGCTTGCGATAATTCTGCGCCCGTTCCATCAACGTCTTGTAAACGTCCGGCTCGCCTTGCTGCCTCGCGATCTGCGCGACACACCAGTCGTCATACGCGTAATCCAGCGTTGCCGAAAGCGCGTACTGCGTCGAACCGTCGGGAATGTAGCCGTTCTTCAGGTAATCCCTCATGCCGCTGCGCACGAGTTCACCCGCTTTTGGCGGTTCGAAAGCGCTCCTGCGCAGCGAGGTGTAAGCCGCCTTCACGTCGAAGTTCGTCAATCCCTTGATCACCGCGTCGGCAAATATCGCGGCGCAGTGTTGGCCTATCATGCAGCTTCTATACCCGGGGTTTGGCCACTCCGGGAGAGTGCCTCCCTCATTCGAAGCATTCACAAAGCCCTGGAGGATTTCCTGGAGTTGCGACGGGTATAGAATCGTGATCAGCGGGAATGTCGTGCGAAACGCGTCCCAGATCCCGATGTCCCCATAGAGAACGCCTTCATGCACTTTTCCATCGTAGGGACTGTAATGAAGAGCCTTGCCAGACGCGTCCGCCTCATACAACCGATGCGGGAACATCTGCGCTCGATAGAGGCACGAGTAGAAGGTCTTCTTCTGCTCCGGCGACGCGTCGATGTCGATCCGGCCAAGGTTGTTCTCCCAAGTTGAACGCGCCCGTTCATGCGCGGCTTCAAAGCCGCCCTTCGTCTCTGCTCGCAAGTTTTGCTCCGCCTGCTCCCAACTGATGAAGGATGTTCCGACCTTCAACTCCACCGGTTCCGGCGAGGCATTGAACTCCACGTAAGCAGCTACATCCTGCCCCTTCGCGTCCGGTGGAGCCGGATTGCCCCCAGGCGCCGAAGTGGCCGCGCTTGCTCCTTTCACGAACGTCTCGCTTTTGGCAATGTCGCGATCCATTTCTATGACAAAATAGGACGCAAAGTTTTTTGTGACGCCACCTTTGTTGATACGGCTCAACCCACGGATTACGCGCCCGTGGATCTGAATTTCGGAGCCCCCATAGGCATTCACGATCAACCGGCCAGTGCTCCCGCGATGGAAGGTGAAACGGAAGGCAGCGCATCGCTCTGTGGCCGTGATCTCCGCAGTGATCGCGTCTTTCACCAGTTCCAGCTTTTCGTAGTCGGGACGCAGAACGGATCTGGCAGTGTCGTAGCTTGACACGCGCATCTGCGGATCCATGGCTAAATCCCCGCTCTGCGGCATGATGAGGAACTGCCCATAATCCCCCATCCAGGGGCTGGGTTCGTGAGTCGCCCGAAATCCCGCCACCTTTGCGTTTGGCTTGAAAAAACCTTTGGCTTCGCTCTGGATTGCCCAATCCGTCATTCCCCACGGCATGCCAACGAGTGGCAGGGTGTTGCCATGTGAAAATCCCGAATTGTTGTCCGTTCCCTGCAGGATGTTGACGTAGCTTAAAAGACATGGTTCTTCGGACGCTTTCCCTTCGAGCGCGAAGGACCTGAACGAAAGGCTCAATGCCACGAGAGCGAGCGCGAGGGTCTTGATCATCGAGGGCTTGTTATAGAAATAATATAGATTCAGAACAAGGCATTCATTGCAGCTGACAAAGCGTATCGCCACCATCCGCCGCTAGATGAGGAGTTGCGGCTCGGAACTCATCGTGGGGGATTTGACTCGCCCCGCCCTGGTTAGTATCTAGGACACGCCTTGTGACTGCCTCGACCCAGTTCGTTCAGCGGTTGTGCCGGAACATATCCAGCGCGCTCAGGTGGCTGGCCGTCCTGCTACCGATGGCCATGATCGCGGGGAGCGCGTGCGCCTTTTTTCTGTGGAGCCTCGAGCGCGTAACTGAAATCCGATACATGCACCCGTGGCTGATCTATTTCCTGCCAGTGGGTGGATTCGGCATCGGCATCCTTTATCACTACTGCGGCAGATCAGCTGAGGGGGGCAATAACCTGCTGGTGGACCAGATTCATGAACCCGGAGGCGGAGTGCCGCGGAGGATGGCGCCATTGATTTTAGTTGGCACTCTGGTCACACACTTGTTTGGTGGCTCCGCTGGACGCGAAGGAACCGCTGTCCAGATGGGCGGCAGCATTGCGAGCGGCTTCTGCCGCCTGTGCGGTCTAGGCCCGGACAGGGTACGTGTCGTTCTCATGGCGGGCATTGCCGCGGGGTTTGGAGCCGTATTTGGAACGCCGCTGGCAGGAGCCGTTTTCGCGTTGGAGGTGCTGACGATTGGGCGGGTGCAATACCAGGCACTGCTTCCATGTTTCATCGCGGCAGTTGTGGGCGACTGGACGTGCCACACTTGGGGCGTGGGCCACACGCGTTATCACATAGCTTATCTCGCTACCGATTTACCCCCGGCGGCGTTCTTTCATCTAGACCCGTTCCTGCTTTTGAAGGTGATTGCGGCCGCGGCTGTTTTCGGATGGGCAAGCACAGCGTTCGCCGAGGTGTCGCACCTGATGGCTTCTCTCTTTAAGAGACTCATCCCGTTCGGCCCCCTGCGCCCGGCAGTGGGTGGTCTGCTCGTTATCGGGCTATTCCTGGCGGCAGGCACCACGGACTATCTCGGCCTCGGCGTCTCTTCACCACATCCGCAGGCCATAACGATCCTCTCGTTCTTTCAGTCACCGACGATACATTATTGGAGTTGGCTCTGGAAGTTTGTGTTCACGGTGATCACTTTGAGCAGCGGATTTAAAGGGGGGGAAGTGACACCGCTCTTTTTCATTGGAGCGGCCCTGGGGAATGCATTGGCTGGCGCGCTCGGCCGCCCCCGGATCTTTTTGCGGCCCTGGGTTTTGTCGCGATCTTTGCTGGGGCGACGAATACCCCGCTTGCATGCACCCTGATGGGCATCGAGCTGTTTGGAGCGACTCATGTAGTGTATATCGCCGCAGCCTGCTTTATCGCTTATCTATGCAGTGGCCACTCCGGCATCTATCTTTCTCAGCGCGTGGGCGTGCCGAAGACTCGATCAGCCGCGTTGCCATCCGATATCTCACTGCGCCAACTGCGCGAACTCGGCAGACCGGCTTCCAGTGCCGCGATCGCGCCGCCACCGCCAGGGATTACCCCGTCAGAAGAAGCGCAAAACTGAAATTCAGATCGCTGGGAAGGGAGTCTTTGCTTGGAATGGAAGTGAATTTCCCTTGCGCCGCCTTTGCTCCCTTGCTACTCGTCATTCAGATGACTTTGCATTGGCGACTTTGCTGAAACGGGCTCGCGGGACGCCGCCACATAGGCGCGCCCCGGACTCGCCGCAGTAGCTGCGCCGAATTTTCGCCCGATGGTTCTCTCACCGAATCGTCGGGCTTTTTATTTCTCTTTTATGGAACTCAAATTGAATTTTAACGCGGATGGACTCATTCCCGCGATCGTTCAGGAGGCCGCGCCCTCTCATGGAGGTCGTGTGCTCATGATGGCATGGATGAATCGTGAGTCTGTGGAGAAAACTCTTCAAAGCGGGCTCATGCATTACTGGAGCCGGTCACGGAAAAAACTCTGGCTCAAGGGCGAGACGAGCGGGCATACACAGAAGCTCACAGCTTGGTTTGTGGATTGCGACCAGGACACGCTCCTGTTCGAGGTGGAGCAGGAAGGCGGGGCCTGTCATACAGGTTACGAGACTTGCTTCTTCCAGGAGATGGATCGGGCAGGCGCGCCTCTGGAAGTCAAGGAGGAGCGGCTTTTTGACCCAGGAGCGGTTTACAAGTGAGCACTCCGTTCAAGCCGACGCGCGAAGAGTTTAAGGTACTTGCCGAGACGGCGAACCTGATTCCAGTTTTCACCGAACTAGTGGCCGATTTCGAAACGCCGGTGTCAGCGTTTTACAAGCTGGATGCGGGCGGCTATTCGTTTTTACTCGAATCGGCGGAGACGAACGACCAGGTAGGCCGCTATTCGTTCGTGGGAACAGACCCTGGCGTCGTGTTTGAGACCCGCGGACGATCCATCCGGGTCACCGAGGATGGGAAAACGCGCGAGTACCAGGGCGATCCACTTAAGGAACTGGAGACACTCATGGCGCGGTTTCGCCGCTCGCCCTACGCGGGACCGCTCCCTTTTTCGGGGGGAGCGGTGGGCTACCTCGGTTACGATGTTGTTCGTTTCTTTGAGCCAACTATTCCTCCTCCGCCGCCGGATGAACTCGATCTGCCTGAGATGCTATTCATGGTCACGGGCGCTCTCCTCGCTTTCGATCACCGCATGCGCCGCCTCCGGGTGCTCGCGAACGCCCATGTGAAGGACGACGACGTAGATGGCGCATACGACCTTGCTTGCCGCCAGATCGATTCCGCAATCGAAAAGCTGGCTCGTCCCGCAACTCTCCCGCCTATCAACGTGTTTCGTGAATGCGCAAATATTTCTCCGCGTTCGAATACGTCGCGGGAGGATTACCTGCGCACAGTGCAAGACTGCCAGGAGTACATCCACGCGGGAGATATCTTCCAGGTTGTGCCTTCACAGCGATTTGAGACGCCTTATACAGGAGAAGCGCTTACCCTTTACAGATCGCTCCGTTCCGTCAACCCTTCGCCGTACATGTTCTGCCTGAAGTTTGGCGAACGGTTCTCGCTTGTGGGCAGTTCTCCCGAGGTACACGTGAGAACGACGAATGGAAAAGTGGAGATTCGACCGATTGCCGGCACACGCCCGCGGGGAGTTACCGAAGCGCAGGATGAAAGTAACGCCGCGGAACTCCTGGCTGACCCCAAGGAACGCGCGGAGCACCTCATGCTCGTGGACCTGGCTCGCAACGACGTCGGGCGGATTGCAAATTACGGCTCCGTCGAGGTCACGGATTTCATGACGATTGAGCGTTATAGTCATGTCATGCACATAGTCTCAAATGTCATCGGCGAATTACGGGCGGATCGGAATGCCTACGATGTGATGCGCGCGACGTTCCCCGCGGGGACGGTGTCCGGGTCGCCCAAGGTCCGCGCCATGCAGGTCATCAATCAGTTCGAGAAGAGCAAGCGTGGCACATATGCTGGCGCCGTCGGGTATTTTGGCTTCGATGGAAATCTGGACTCGTGCATCGCCCTGCGCACCGTCCTGCTAAAAGACGGCATGGCCTATGTCCAGGCGGGCGGGGGAGTTGTCGCCGATTCCACCCCGGAAGGCGAATACCAGGAGACCGTGAACAAAGCCAT
This sequence comes from uncultured Verrucomicrobiae bacterium, assembly GCA_963828525.1. GTDB lineage: Bacteria > Verrucomicrobiota > Verrucomicrobiia > Chthoniobacterales > Chthoniobacteraceae > CAWHEP01. The sequence goes on along the minus strand of CAWHEP010000003.1, from coordinate 138,681 downwards.
GGGTATGATGCGGGCCATTGAACGAGCCACGGAGGCAAGCCGCGCATGCTGCTGATCATAGATAACTACGATTCTTTTACGTATAACCTTGTTCAGTATTTTGGAGAACTGGGCGCGGAAATTGTTGTCAAAAGGAACGATGAGATCAGCGTGGCGGAGATAGAAGTTCTCAAGCCCGCCCGCATCTGCATTTCGCCGGGGCCCTGCACCCCCAAAGAAGCTGGCATCAGCAATGAGGTCATCGTACGGTTTTGCGAAACCACTCCCATCCTCGGCGTCTGCCTCGGGCATCAATGCATGGCGCATGTTTTCGGGGGCGATGTTGTGCGCGCGGGGCGTTTGATGCATGGCAAGACCTCGCCCATCCTCCATGACAGCCGGGGGGTATTTGCCGGACTTCCCGTCCCCTTTCGACGCGACGAGATACCATTCCCTGCTTGTTAAGCGCGACACGTTTCCTGCCGCGCTTGAGATTACAGCCGAGACCGCTGAGCATGAAATCATGGGGCTGAGGCACCGCTCATTTCCGATTCACGGAGTGCAGTTCCATCCGGAATCCGTCCTTACTCTGGAAGGCAAGCGCCTACTCAAGAATTTTCTGGAATTGTAAGTCAAAACTCTGTTGATCTTTGGCGTCAAACAGGACCAAACACTATGAACCAAACCGCAGAACTGGACTGTAACGGGCAGAAGGTAACTTTGCCCATCATAGAGGGCACTGCGGGCGAGAGGGCGGTCGACGTCGGCAAGCTTCTGGATCGCAGCGGCTACATCACGCTTGATGCCGGGTTTGGCAACACGGGATCCTGCACGAGCAAGGTCACGTTCATAGACGGCGACAAAGGCATTCTCCGTTACCGCGGCATTCCCATTGAGCAACTGGCCGCGAAGTCCACATTCATCGAGACGGCGTATCTCATCATTTACGGCAGTCTTCCGACCAGCAAGCAGTTAACCGCGTTCTCTAATCTGCTCACCCGGCACGAGCTGATCCACGAAGACATGAAGTTCCATTTCGAGGGCTTCCCTCCGAACGCTCACCCGATGGCGATCCTTTCGTCCATGATCAATGCCGCAGGCTGCTTTTATCCGGAGCTCCTGAAGGCGCATGATCCCAAGCACTTCGAAGTGCAGGCCGCCCGGCTGATTTCGCAGACGCGCACGATCGCGGCTTTTGCGCACCGCAAGTCGCTGGGCCTGCCGATCATCTACCCCAAACCCGAATACAAGTATTCCGCGAATTTCCTGCACATGATGTTCTCGGAGCCGTACTCCGATTACGAGTGCAAGCCGGAGGTCGTGCGGGCTCTTGATCTTATCTTCCTGCTCCATGCGGATCACGAGCAGAATTGCTCTACCTCCACCGTTCGCATGGTGGCTTCGAGCCGCGCCAACCTTTTCGCGAGCGCCGCTGCTGGAGTGTGCGCCCTTTGGGGGCCCCTCCACGGCGGGGCAAACCAGGCTGTGTTGGAGATGCTCGAGGCAATCCATCAGGATGGCGATGACGGCTCCCGTTTCGTCGCCGCCGCCAAGGACAAGAAAAGCGGCCGCCGGTTGATGGGCTTCGGTCACCGTGTTTACAAAAATTACGATCCGCGCGCGAAGATCATCAAACAGCGCTGTGATGAGCTGCTAGCCGCCCTTAAGATCAGCGACCCGCTGCTGGACATCGCTCTGCATCTCGAACAGACGGCTCTGAACGACCCCTACTTCGTCGAGCGCAAGCTTTATCCGAACGTCGATTTTTACAGCGGCATCATGATGCGGGCCATTGGCATCCCGCTGGAAATGTTCACGGTTATTTTTGCGATTGGACGCATGCCCGGGTGGATCGCGAACTACAAGGAAGTTGCGGAAGATCCAGACAATCGCATTTACCGGCCGCGACAAATCTACATGGGCGAACCACTCGCTCCGTACGTCGAAATCGACGAACGCGGTTAGCGCCTCGGGCATCTGTCCCCATTGCGGGAATTGGTCTTCGGGCAACCATTGCGCGAAATCGCCTAAAGTTTTGCCATGTTCCTGCGCGGTTTTGCGTGCAACTGCCGAATTTTCGTCTAAATTCGCGCGTTCGGAAGCAGCAATTCGGCACTTTCGGCATATCACGAACAAAAAGCACCTACTTCGAGCTATGGAAAATAAGGGATTACCGCCAAAGCAGGGTCTTTACGATCCTTCATTCGAGCACGACTCTTGCGGAGTCGGCTTTCTGGTTCACATGAAAGGCGAGAAATCCCATTCAATCGTTGAACAAGCGTTGACGATCCTCGTGAACCTGGATCATCGCGGCGCATGCGGTTGCGAAGCGAACACAGGAGACGGAGCTGGCATTCTTTTGCAAGTGCCTCACAAGTTCCTTTCCAAAGTTTGCGCGTCTAAGAACATAACGCTCCCCGAACCTGGCCACTATGGTGTGGGATTTGTGTTTTCCTCGCCGGATGCTCTGCGCGCGGAGAATGGCATGCGCATCATGGAGAGGATTGTTGGCGAGGAGGGGCAGACAGTTCTTGGATGGCGCTCCGTGCCGACGGATAACTCTTCGCTTGGCAATACCGCGAGGGCCAGTGAACCCGTGGTGCGTCAGATATTCATCGGACGGGGAGCCAATTGCGTCGACGAACAGGCGTTTGAGAGGAAGCTCTATATCATCCGCAAACGGGCGGCCAATGAGATCCGTATCGCCGCAGTGGATGATTTTTGGTTTGTATCGAGTCTTTCCTGCCGCACCCTCATTTATAAGGGAATGCTGATGCCGGTGCAGGTGGCGCAATACTTCCCCGACCTCTGTGATCCAGATATGGAGTCGGCTTTGGCGCTCGTTCATTCCCGATTTTCCACGAATACATTCCCGAGTTGGGAGCGGTCCCATCCCTATCGCTACATCGCTCACAACGGCGAGATTAACACGCTCCGTGGCAATGTGAACTGGATGCACGCGCGGCAGGCCTTGCTGGAGAGCGACCTATTCGGCGAGGACATAAAGAAGATACTGCCCATCATCAACACGAACGGCTCCGACTCCGCGATGTTCGACAACGTGTTCGAGTTGCTCGTCCTGGGCGGTCGGTCACTCCCGCACGCGATGATGATGATGATCCCTGAGCCTTGGACCGCTCATGAGTCGATGAGCGATGAGAAGAAGGCTTTTTACGAATTCCATTCCTGCTTGATGGAGCCATGGGATGGCCCAGCCTCCATCGCATTCACCGATGGCCGCATGATCGGGGCGGTGCTGGACCGTAATGGCCTGCGCCCTTCCCGCTATTACGTCACCAAGGATGATCTGGTCATCATGGCATCCGAGGCAGGCGTATTGCCCATCGACCCGGAGCGCGTGGCTGTGAAAGGCAGGCTTCAGCCTGGGCGCATGTTCCTCGTGGATATGGAACAGGGGCGCATCGTTGCCGATGATGAGATCAAGGACGGGATTGCCGCGGAGAAGCCGTACAGGGAGTGGATCAACCAACACATGGTTGAGCTCTCCAAAGTCCAAGACGCTCCCGAACTACCGGAGCCCGACCACAAAACCGTACTGCGGCGTCAGCAGGCTTTTGGCTACACCTTCGAGGATCTGCGCCTGCTGATGGCTCCGATGGCCCGCGAAGGAGTGGAGGCGGTCGGCTCCATGGGGACGGACACTCCGCTCGCCGTGCTGTCGCAGAAGCCGCGTCTTCTTTACGATTATTTCAAACAACTCTTCGCCCAGGTCACCAATCCGCCCATCGATTGCATCCGGGAAGAAATCATCACTTCGGCGGAAACGACCATCGGAGCGGAAGGGAATCTGCTCAGCCCCCGCCCGGAGAGTTGCCACCTCATCGAGTTAAAGACGCCCATCCTCACAAACGAGGAACTCGCAAAGCTGAAGTTTGTGGCTCAGGGCGAGTTTAAATCGGTTACGATTCCCATTCTCTTCAACCCCAGGGAGGGGGTGAACGGTTTCGAGAAAGCGATTGACGACATTTGCGCCCAAGGCAGCCGGTCTGTCTCCGATGGCGCGAATATCATCATTCTTTCGGATCGCGGTGTGGATAAGGACAACGCCGCGATTCCCGCTCTCCTGGCGGTCGCTGGACTTCATCACCACCTCATCCGTGAAGGCAAGCGGACACGCGTTGGCATTGTGCTGGAATCGGGTGAGCCGCGCGAGGTGCATCACTTCGCGATGCTCATCGGCTATGGATGCGGGGCTATTAACCCGTATCTCGCTTTCGAAACGTTGGATGACATGATCCGGCAGGGCTTGCTTGTTAACGTCGACCACAAGACCGCTTGTAAGAATTTTGTGAAGGCCGCTACGAAGGGCGTCATCAAGGTGGCTTCCAAGATCGGCATTTCCACGATCCAGAGCTATCGCGGCGCCCAGGTGTTCGAATGCGTCGGACTCAACCATGCCATCGTTGAAAAGTACTTCTCATGGACAGCGTCGCGCATCGAAGGCGCTGACATCGGGGTCTTGGCCAGGGAAGTGCTTGAACGGCACAACCATGCGTTCCCGGATCGCCAGGTGAATGGGCATGCGCTGGACGCTGGCGGTGAATACCAGTGGCGCAAGGAAGGGGAGATGCATCTCTTCAGCCCGCAAACGATTCACGCTTTGCAGAGAGCGGTTCGCGCTAACAGCTATAAGGCTTTTCAGGAATACGCCGCGCTCGTGAACGAGCAGGGGCGCGCCCACTACACATTACGAGGCCTCCTCGATTTCAAGGAGCGCGACCCGGTTCTCATTGATGAGGTGGAATCCATTGATGCCATCCTGAAGCGGTTCAAGACAGGGGCGATGAGTTACGGCTCGATCTCAAAGGAAGCCCATGAGGCCCTCGCCATCGCCATGAATCGGATTGGCGGCAAATCAAACACGGGTGAAGGCGGAGAAGACCCGGACCGATACACGTGGACAAACGACAAGGGAGATTCGAAGAATAGCGCGATCAAGCAGGTGGCCTCGGGGCGCTTCGGCGTAACGAGTCTCTACCTTTCGAAGGCAAGCGAACTGCAGATCAAGATGGCGCAGGGCGCCAAACCAGGCGAAGGCGGTCAGTTGCCCGGCACGAAGGTTTACCCCTGGATCGCAAAGGTGCGCTATTCCACTCCCGGAGTGGGTCTCATCTCGCCACCGCCGCATCACGATATCTATTCAATTGAGGATTTGGCGGAACTGATCCATGACTTGAAAAATGCCAACCGCGAAGCGCGTGTCAGCGTAAAGCTGGTCTCGGAGGTCGGCGTTGGAACGATAGCGGCGGGCGTCGCAAAAGCGCATGCCGATGTCGTGCTTATCAGCGGATTTGACGGCGGCACCGGAGCTTCAGCCCAAACCTCGATCAAACATGCCGGGTTGCCCTGGGAGTTGGGCCTTGCTGAGACGCACCAGACGCTGGTCCTCAACAATCTCCGCAGCCGCATCGCTGTGGAGGCCGACGGGCAATTAAAGACCGGCCGGGACGTGATCATAGCCGCGCTGCTGGGCGCCGAGGAGTTCGGCTTCGCGACAGCTCCGCTTGTGACGCTGGGATGCATCATGATGCGCGTGTGCCATTTGAACACCTGTCCCGTGGGAGTCGCGACTCAAGATCCGCGCCTGCGGAAAAACTTCACCGGTGATCCTCAGCACACGGTGAACTTCATGCGCTTCATTGCTCAGGAAGTCCGTGAATTGATGGCGCAGCTGGGATTCAAGACAATCAACGAGATGGTTGGACGCACCGACATTCTTGAGCCGAAGAAGGCCATCGAACACTGGAAAGCCAGGGGGATCGATTTCTCAAAGATTCTTTACCAGCCGGAGGCAGGTCCTGAAGTGGGACGCTATTGTCAGATTCCTCAGGATCATGGATTGGATAAGTCGCTCGATATCACCAGGCTGCTGGAAATTTGCAAACCTGCCATCGAACACGGTGAAAAGGTCGAGGCTTCGCTCGACATCATTAACGTAAACCGCGTCGTCGGCACCATACTTGGCAACGAGATCACAAAGCGTCACCGGGATGGCTTGCCGGAGGATACCGTGCGTCTCCGCTTCAAGGGCAGCGCCGGACAGAGCTTCGGGGCATTTATCCCGCGCGGAGTCACTCTCGAGATCGAAGGGGACGCGAACGATTACGTTGGCAAAGGGCTTAGCGGAGGGAAGATCATTATCTATCCCCCCCGTGAATCAACCTTCGTCGCGGAGGAAAACATCCTTATCGGCAATGTTGCGCTTTATGGCGCGACGAGGGGAGAAGTGTATTTCAGCGGAATGGCGGGTGAACGCTTTGCCGTGCGCAACTCCGGCGCCAACGCTGTGGTCGAGGCTGTCGGGGATCATGGCTGCGAATATATGACGGGCGGTCGCGTCATCGTGCTTGGCGCCACCGGACGAAACTTCGCGGCTGGCATGAGTGGCGGGGTGGCATACATCCTCGATGAAGCGGGCGACTTCATCACGCGCTGCAACCAACAGATGGTTGGGTTGGAAGAGATGACCGCCGACGAAGCGGAAGACGTGCGACTGGCTGTAAAGCGTCACGCGGATTACACCCACAGCAAGAAAGCTTTCAAGGTGCTCGCTTTATGGGACGAAATGATTCCTAAATTCGTGAAGGTGATGCCGAAAGACTACAAACGCGTTCTTAACGCGCTGAAAAAAGCGGAGCAGGATGGCCTCAGTGGCGATGACGCGATGAATGCCGCCTTCGAGGCGAATGCGCGCGACGTGGCGCGGATCGGGGGAAGCTAGGCGCCATCGTAAGAAAAAGGGGATAAAGAAATGGGTAAACCTACAGGCTTCATCGACTACTTCCGGGAACTCCCCGTGGATCGCCAGCCACTTGAGCGCGTGCGGGATTGGGGTGAGTTCCACCTCCACATGCAGGAGGATAAGCTCCGCACCCAAGGCTCGCGGTGCATGGATTGCGGCATCCCATTCTGCCACACGGGCACCCTCATTAGCGGCATGGCCAGCGGTTGCCCGATCAACAACCTCATCCCGGAATGGAACGATCTCGTTTATCGCGGTCTTTGGAAAGAAGCTCTCGACCGCCTCCACAAGACGAATAACTTCCCGGAATTCACCGGACGCGTTTGCCCTGCTCCGTGCGAAGGGTCCTGTGTCCTCGGCATCAACGCCCCTCCCGTCACGATCAAAAACATCGAGTCAGCCATCGCGGATCGAGGGTGGGAAGAGAACTGGATTGTCGCTGATCCCCCCGAGCGCCGGACTGGAAAACGTGTGGCTGTCGTGGGGTCGGGACCCGCGGGTCTTTGCGCGGCCGCTCAGTTAAACCGAGCCGGTCATCTCGTGACTGTCTTCGAGCGCGCGGATCGTCCAGGCGGTCTTCTCATGTACGGCATTCCAAACATGAAACTCGACAAGGAGAAGGTGCTTATGCGCCGCATCCGGCAAATGGAGGGGGAGGGGATCGAATTTGTTTGCGGCACGGAGATCGGCAAGGACATTCCCGCTGAAAAGCTGCTGGCCGATTTCGACGCTGTGGTCATCTGCACTGGCGCAACCAAGCCGCGTGATCTTCCCATCGAGGGCCGCCAGCTTAAGGGTATTCATTTCGCGATGGAATTCCTCACAGCGAACACCCGCTCACTCCTCGATTTGAAAACGAACGGCGCGTACATCTCCGCAAAGGAGCGGGACGTCGTAATCATCGGCGGTGGAGACACAGGGACTGATTGCGTGGGAACCTCCATGCGCCACGGTTGTGGCAGTCTGGTTCAAGTAGAAATTCTTCCGAAGCCTCCCATCGACCGTGCTGGTGACAATCCATGGCCTGAATGGCCCAAGGTTTACAAGATGGACTATGGCCAGGAAGAGGCGGCAGCCAAGTTCGGCGCTGACCCGCGCGTTTATCTCACAACCGCCACCAAGTTTGAAGGCGACGATCATGGCCATGTAAAAGCTGTCCACACCGTCGAAGTGCGTTGGGAGAGGAATGAAAAGGGGCAGTTTACGCCCAACAATGTACCTGGAACCGAGAAGGTAGTTCCGGCGCAACTCGTTCTGCTGGCCATGGGTTTTCTGGGTCCTGAGCAGCCGCTGTTGGACGCGCTAAACATCGAGCGCGACGGGCGTACCAACATCAAAGCTGAACACAACAAATACACCACCAGCATACCCGGTGTCTTCGCCGCGGGCGACTGCCGGCGCGGCCAGAGCCTGGTGGTTTGGGCCTTTAACGAAGGCCGCGGCGCCGCGCGGGAGTGCGACCGGTATCTGATGGGCACGACCGACCTGTCGTAGCGAGCCTGACTCCCGAATTGGTTCGGCGGCGGTGTCTCGGTCGCGACTGGAACAGATGAATTTCACATGTCGGGCGATCAGAGCCTTTACGATCCCGGCCCTGCTCAGGTTGGGAAGCGCGTTTGTCCGCTCCTCGCGGGCCGCCACTGTCGGAAAGACGATAGGTCGGATATTCACAACCGGGTCACATCGATGCAGGATGGAACCGGCATGACAGGCTACACTTACAACCCATACCTTCCATACGCCAGCCCGTGGAACCCGGCTCCCACGACAGGAGCGGGTCGGGAAGCGACCGAGGCGGGTCCGCTCGGCAGTTCGACTCTGGCCTATGGTTACGATGAACGGGGAAAGGTCGTTACCCGCTCGATCAATGCCTCGGTAAGCACCACGGCTTATGACGCCCTGGCCCGCGTAAGCGGCGTCGCGAACCCACTGGGGAGCTTCACCTACGGATATCAGGCCGCCACGCCACGGGTGACTTCCCTGTCGTATCCAAACGGTCAAAGCACCACGTACACCTATTTCCCGCTTCCCGCCGATCCACGCCTTCAGGACATCAGCAACCTCAACAGCGCGGGGGCAGTTATCTCAAAGTTCGATTACACCTACGCGCCAAACGGGGACATCACCACTTGGACGCAGCAGACTGACGCCGCCACTCCAAACGCATATTCGCTCTTAAACGATGCCGCCGATCAGTTGAGCGAGGCTACGCTTACAAACACCGCGACCCAGGCCCTCATAAACCGCTACGACTACGGCTACGATGCGGCAGGCAACCGCACGAGTGAGCAGATCAACCTTGGGGTAACCTCTGCGTCGCACAACACCCTAAACCAACTCGTCAGCCGACAAACAGGTGGCCCGTTGCGTGTTGCTGGAACCCTCAGCGAGCCGGCTGCAGTCACCCTCAACGGCACGTCATCTGCCGTTGTCAGCGGCACAAGCTTTGTCGGAACAGTCACGGCCACCACCGGCACGAACAATATCCAGATCAGTGCCAAAGACGCGGCGGGTAACACGACCACGCATACATGGCAGGTTGTCGCCACGAGCGGAACAAACCAGACCCTCACCTACGACCCCGACGGCAACCTGCTAAACGACGGAACCCAGACTTACGAGTGGGATGCCGCGAACCGGCTCACCGCCGTCAACGAAGCTGGAAACCTGCGTTCCGAATTCACCTACGATGGCTTAAGCCGGAGAGTCAAGATTATTGAGAAAAGCAACGGCGCTGTCACCAGCACGAAGAACCTGCTCTGGTGCGGCACGGAAATCTGCGAGGAACGCGATGCCTCCAATAACGTCACCAGACGCTACTACCCGCAGGGAATGCAGCTTTCCGGATCGAACTACTTCTATACCCGCGATCATCTCGGCTCCATACGAGAGTTGACGGACAGTTCAGGGGTGATCCAGGCGCGTTACAGCTACGACCCCTACGGCAGGCGGACAAAACTCAGCGGAAGCATGGCTGCCGACTTCGGATTCACGGGAGATTACTGGCACGCGCCGAGCCACCTCGCCCTGAGCTTATATCGCGGCTACAACGCTGACCTTGGAAGATGGATCAGCCGCGATCCCGTCGCGGAACGTGGAGGGATCAACCTATATGAATACGTTGGAAGCGACCCAAGCAATTCGATAGATGAATTGGGATTATGGCAGTTTACCTACTTTGGCAGTCCGCTGATTGGGGGTTTGGGATTGTATCTCTCTTTTGGACACAATGACTTTGCTAATGGTCCGGGTCAGTGGAATTTAAGTCTCCGTATCGGGGGAGGATTCGGGACTAATATTGGGCTTGATCTTACTGACGAAGGTTGTAAAAAAAAGGGTTGGACTCCACTAACAATTGCAGGCGGTATTGGAGGCTTTGTGGCGGGAGGGAGCGGTGAGGTGAACGTGAATTCAGACGGCAGCGTAACCGGCTCTGCAAGCTTTCGGTACGGGGGTTTCCCAGGCAGGCGGCTCGGTGACCGCTGTCCCCGATGGCGGATCTGCTATGTCTCCGAGTGGGGGGTATGGCAACTTGGGTGCTAGCGGATTTATCGGTACTGGCTGGACCTGGTAATGGCCCATGGAGACAAGCTTTTTGGTGTGCGCTGTGATTGCGAGTCTAGGATTTATTATATCCTCGATTCATGCCAATATACTGATAGACCGAATGTTGAAAAAACTCTATAATTCACATCGTGAACTATGGGAAAGTCTGGGTAAACCGACGGGATGGTGTTGGGCTCCTCCAGGACGGGTACTTCATCCGTTCCAACCTGGGTGGCTTGATATGTCTTCGCTACGTGATGACCCTGCGTGGCTTGCGGGCGCATCCGACATAATTATCGAATTTCGGCGGTGGCAAAAGATTGCACGGCGCGCAAGCTTTGTCTTTTTCCCATTGGTTGTCTTATTCGGAAGCTTGGCGGCATGGTGCGGCCGGAAGTAACAGAACATCGCTGTGCATTCTAACTGGACTGTCGAGCGCCTGAAATGGAGCGCCCCGCCATGGCGGAGCCGAGTGGGAGACGCAGCCCAAGTACCATCCGGCTTAAATCCTGTGCCCCACCCCCTGGCGGGCACGATCACGGCCACCACCGGCACGAACAATATCCAGATCACCGCCAAGGATGCCGCGGGTAACACGACCACGCATACATGGCAGGTTGTCGCCACGAGCGGAACAAACCAGACCCTCACCTACGACCCCGACGGCAACCTGCTAAACGACGGAACCCAGACTTACGAGTGGGATGCCGCGAACCGGCTCACCGCCGTCAACGAACCCGGAAACTTGCGCTCTGAATTCACCTACGATGGCTTAAGCCGGAGAGTCAAGATTGTTGAGAAAAGCAACGGCGCTGTCACCAGCACGAAGAACCTGCTCTGGTGCGGCACGGAAATCTTCGAGGAACGCGATGCCTCTAACAACGTAACCAGGCGCTACTATCCCCAGGGAATGCAGCTTTCCGGATCAAACTACTTTTATACACGGGATCATCTCGGATCAGTTCGCGAACTGACCGACAGCACGGGCACGATCCAGGCGCGATACAGCTACGACCCCTACGGCAGGCGTACAAAGCTCAGCGGCACCCTTGCGGCGAATTTCGGCTTTACAGGTGACTACTGGCACGTCCCGAGCAGCCTGGCCCTGACTCTATATCGCGCTTACAACCCTGACCTTGGAAGGTGGATCAGCCGCGACCCAATCGGGGAGGACGGGGGAGTCAATCTTTACGCATATGTTGAGAATAACCCAATAGCTGTTGGAGACTTATTGGGGTTGCTTTCCGACGCAGCGTGGAATATCGCACAGTATGCCCTGCAACAGGCTGGCGGAAGTCTGAACAGCGCTTGGATCGATTTGAAAAACCAGCGTGCAAACAACCCGCGCTGCGACGCACTCCGAGACGCTGAACACTTCATGTTTTCGGCATTCATGTCGTCAGCAGATGGCTATGGCATACTGGGTGCTGTTTCCATGGCTATCGCAACCCCCGCCTACTCTGGAGTAAAGGCCGCACTAGATAGTGTCGGTCAGCTCCCATCCAGCTTCTCGAGCCCGTCTCTCAGCGAGGTAGCTGCTGGGTATGAAGGTATAGGATATAGCTACAATCCAAGCGGGAACCCACCTCCGCCGGGGCCAGGTGTCCCTCCTGCTACAGGCCCCTGATTGCGGAAGGCGAATGTTTCTATTCACACGCACTTGGAAGGAAACGTTGGTTACCGCGGGTACTATTCTCGCTGTCGCTGGGCTGATCGCGCTATCCATCAGATGCATTCTTGTAGGAGGTTATGCCTTGGTTGTGTCCTTTGCTAGCGCGTGCATTGTTTTCCTGCTTGCGAGCGGATCACGCTATGGTTACATCTTGGGGAAGCTCGTGTTCTCGTCGCTTGCAATCGTATGTTTTGTTGCGGTCCTCAGCCCGGCGGCGTGGGATGACGCTCCTGACACGGAAACATATGCTCATGCAACAAGTAGACTTCTGTTTCTAGTTCCCGTCTTTGTTTCGGTTTGTTATTGCTTGCAGGAACATGCCTCGTTTAGAGGGGTTAAGAAGCGGTGATCTGAGGCTTCAAGGGTGAGGCTGCCATCTCTTCGGATTAGCCGGCTGAGAGTGAAGCCATGAAATGCGGGAAAAGGCTAAAGGGTGAGCGTTTGTTCCTTGATATTTGCGTCTCGTATGCCGTCATTCCATCTTCGATGGGTCGGGCCTGCCGACAGGCACGAATAAACAGGCTCGGCAGGAAGTGTCAAAGCGCGAAAGCGCCTTCCGATTGGAATTTGCCGTTCTGCCTGTGTTCTGGCAGAACATCCCTGTGCATTTCAACGGGACTGTCGAGCGCCTGACCGAGAGATCTCCGCTAGGGCGGCGCGGTGTCGGAGACGCAGCCCGGGTATCATCCGGCTTGAATCCCGCGTCCAATCCCTTGGCGGGCACGATCACGGCCACCACCGGCACGAACAATATCCATATCAGGCCAAAGACGCCGCGGGTAACACGACGACGCACACATGGCAGATCGTTGCCACGCGCGGAACAAATGAGACCCTCACCTATGATCCCGACGGCAACCTCCTAAACGACGGAGCGCAGACTTACGAGTGGGATGCCGCCAACCGGCTCACCGCCGTCAACGAACCTGGAAACCTGCGTTCTGAATTCACCTACGATGGCTTAAGCCGGAGAGTCAAGATTGTTGAGAAAAGCAACGGCGCGGTCATCAGCACGAAAAACCTGCTCTGGTGCGGCACGGAGATCTGCGAGGAACGCGACGCCTCCAACAACGTCACCAGGCGCTACTACCCGCAGGGAATGCAGCTTTCCGGATCGAACTACTTCTATACCCGCGATCATCTCGGCTCCATACGAGAGTTGACGGACAGTTCAGGGGTGATCCAGGCGCGTTACAGCTACGACCCCTACGGCAGGCGGACAAAACTCAGCGGAAGCATGGAGGCGGATTTCGGATTCACGGGAGATTACCTGCACGCGCCGAGCCACCTCGCCCTGACCTTATATCGCGCCTACAACGCTGATTTGGGAAGGTGGATCAGCCGCGATCCGATTGGGGAGGACGGGGGAGTCAATCTGTATGGGTATGTTGGCAACAATCCGCTAAATCGTATAGACCCTCTGGGGCTGGATTGGAGGCAGGATATAGCTGGATACGTCACGGCACTCGGACTGTGGCTCCACAATCTGATGAATCCGACCGATCCGGGCCCCCAGTCCAGACCGCCTTCGAGCGTTCGGCAAGAGGAGGAAGCCAGACGTAAACAAGACAAACGTAATGCAGGCGACCGTGGAGCAGACGGCGGCTGTCCGCCAAAGGCTAAGAGGGCTGGCATCCCCGAATTGGGGCCATTCCCGCCCCAAGGTCTACCTTGGATGCCCTTAAGCCCAGGTTTCGAAGGGGGCACTTCTGTTTCGCCCGGGGATCCAGAGCCGTTTGGCCTCCCAGATTTTTTAATGCCGTAATCCCTCCTTAACCTCGCACCATGCCGCTGCGCGTTGTATTGATTCAGGGAGCTTCGACGCTGGCCTCACAACTCATGAGGGGTCTCTATCTTGTATTAAGCATCATCTTTAGATATCAGCGCGTGCGCATGGAGGGATTTCTGGTAATGGGGAATAACCGCTTTGTCGCGATGTGTCATGACGCGCACTTGCTTGTCTCCCATAGAGACGCTTCGCTGGCGCAGTTCTTCGGCATGCCTCGGGTGACATGGCTGATCGATCTGCCTGGCAATGGAGCGTGGCTGCCAGCCTTCGGAATATTGGGCATCGGCAAGAATTTCATGGAGTGGGATGTTCAAGGAATTGCGAGTTATATTGTTTACGCCGCTTTTATCAACAGAATGATACGGTCTGCGGGCACGCAGCCTGTGGGCGTCGAATGGGGTGCTTTGGAGAGGGCCGCGAGGCGTGACGCCGCATCATGGCTGGCGCATTTCGAGTTTCCACAAGAACTTCAGCGGGCGTTTGCCCAAAGTGCTGTATGAGCTGGTGTCCACAGGTCTCCCAACGCCGGGTGCGCACTGAAGCCGCCGTAGTGACGGGAACCAGTTTTGTGGGAACAGTCACGGCCACCACAGGCACGAATAACATCCAGATCACCGCCAAGGATGCTGCTGGTAACTCGACCACACACACATGGCAGGTCGTTGCCACGAGCGGAACAAACCAGACCCTCACCTATGATCCCGACGGCAACCTGCTAAACGACGGAACGCAGACTTACGAGTGGGATGTCAAGATTGTTGAGAAAAGCAACGGCGCTGTCACCAGCACGAAGAACCTGCTCTGGTGCGGCACGGAAATCTGCGAGGAACGCGACGCCTCCAATAGCGTCACGAGGCGCTATTATCCGCAGGGAATGCAGATTTCCGGGTCAAACTACTTTTATACTCGGGATCATCTCGGGTCAGTCCGCGAACTGACGGACAGTTCAGGCGTAATCCAAGCGCGGTACAGTTACGACCCATACGGTAGGCGCATAAAGCTCAGTGGAAGCATGGCTGCGGACTTCGGGTTCACTGGCGACTACTGGCACGCCCCGAGCGGCTTGGCCCTGACATTATACCGCGGCTATAACGCTGACCTAAGAAGGTGGATCAGCCGCGATCCACTCGGGGAGCGAGGTGGGATCAATCTTTATGGTTACGTAATGAATGACCCTGCGAACTTAATCGATCCACTAGGCTTAGATGCTCATTTCACGTTCACGGATGGCAGCACGCAAAGCGCCAGTAATGCTTCGGAGTTTACCAACGTTGTCAGCGCCGCTGGAAACAACACTATAGCTAACATAACGGTTGATGGTCATTCCAGCCCGGACGCGGCTGGCGGAGGGGATACCCAGGATCTAGGCACTTCCGCCTCACAGGGTTCTATATTGCTTAACGCTAACGGACAGCCATATTTATTTGACCCCTTGTCAAATAAGGCTGATCCGACGCTGTCGGATTTGTTGCACAACAAGTTATCAACGAATGCGACAATAACCTTACATGGATGTAATTCTGGACTTCCCACAGATCCCGACAACATCGCGAAAGCTGTAAGCAAAGCCTTACCTACCGTTCCGGTCACAGGGCAGAATCAGAATCTGAGGCATCTCCCTTTTACCGACGTCACGGTTCCGATTCCCTTTTATAGCACAACGACTACTTATATAAATGGGGTCGCCCAGTAATAAGACGTGGCTCCTGAGCACGCTGCTTCTTTTCCAGGCTATCTTCATAGCTTGTTTGATGGCAATGAGTATCATGTCAATTCAGGAAGAGCGTGCGTACGCTGCAATTAATCTTTCCGATTATGTTGAATTTATCAGAGAAGCGGTGTTTTGTTCTATAGGGTTAGCTTCGCTGTGGGGTATTTATCACAAAAAAGGAATGTCTCGTGCGCTGTATGCGATTTTCGCGAGTGGAGCCCTATTCATGGGTGTCGAGAGTATTGCTTTGTTGATGGCCGCTCATGACCTTCGCATTGGAACCGTCGGAATATGGACCTGCGCGGCAAGCGTTATTTATACAACGGTGGTTTTAAGTTATTCTTGGTTAGGACAGCCGTTTACACGATGTCAGCTTTGTGTAGCCATGACAACAGGCCTATTGTTCGCGGTTGTGCCTTGGCTTGAAAGTCTCCAGTTTGGATACGGAACCCCGTGATCTCCGCAGTAACACCGCGGCGCAGTTTCAGCTATCGTGTTGCTGCGTTACGCTCGCGTCTCGGGAAGCTCAGAGGGGTCGGCGTTTGCTTCTTGATATGCGAGTGGGTTTGCGTTCGGTCGATCAAGGTCGCTGGATGCTCTACGCCGACCGGCAGGGACACAATAGCTGCCTGCAAAGCCCCGCGGGAGGTGCGAAGCGCGGTTATGCTATCCGATGGAATTTGCCATTCTGTCCGTGTTCTGGCAGAAATATCACTGTGCATTGCAACTCGACTCGCGAGCATCTGAACGGGAGCGCGCCGCCTTGGCTGAGCCGAGTGGGGGACCCAGCCGAGTTAGCATCCGGGTTAAATCCCGTGCCCAATCTCCTGGGGGGCAGAGTCACTGCAACCTCAGTTACCACGGCCACCACCGGCACGAACAATATCCAGATCAGTGCCAAAGACGCCGCCGGTAACACGACCACACACACATGGCAGGTTGTTGCGACGAGCGGAACAAACCAGACCCTCACCTACGACCCCGACGGCAACCTGCTAAACGACGGAACCCAGACTTACGAGTGGGATGCCGCGAACCGGCTCACCGCCGTCAACGAACCCGGAAACTTGCGCTCTGAATTCACCTACGATGGATTAAGCCGGAGAGTCTTTCCTTGCAGGCTTTCCGCAAGGGAATGTTTTCTGGGGGTCAGGCTGCATTTCTCAACAGCTCTATCCATTGGTGAAGGGCTTTGGGCAGTCTCGGTTCGCGCGACCTGCTCCTGCGAATCTGCTGGCTCGCGTTTGCTGCGCTGCTCATCGCTAAACGTTCGGAAATCCAGTTCAGATCCACTGATGTATTCTCCCCCTGCCACGCTGCTCCAGGGATAGTCCATCACGCTCTGCTCCTTTCCGGGCTTGATGATGCCCGCTCGCACAGGGTTAAGATGGACGTAGTCCAGCAGGCTCTCGTAGTAGCAGCCGCTGCCCTCCACCAGCACCGCCTTGGGTAAGAGTTTCGGGGTCGTATCTCAACAGTTGACATTAATGGTGTCTTTGAATGAGTTGACGTGGCTTGGCCCTTATTCCTGAGTTTGACTCGCACCGGCGACTTGAAACTTCGGACACTGGGAGAGAAAACGATGTGGATTTTCAAACAGGAGTCGATCTATCTGCTCCTCCGAATGCCCTCTTCTTCTCATCTCGATTGCAGCTTTGGGGACGGCGAGGGGATCGCTGTTACCCCAGTCGCAGGCGCAGTTTAGCCATACCCTTTCCGAGCCGTGGGTCTCCACGATATCCACCGCCCGGGCGGGGGTGCATTTCGATTCCGGGTAAGGGTAAGACCGGCCCAGAAGCCGGCATCCAGAATGAGGGGGATCGTGTGTTCCTCCGCGTGGTCGATGATGACACGCCCGGGATTTATCCTCCGGTCGGCTTTCAACAGGTCCAGGATCAGTCTTGTGCCCTTCAACTTGTCTTCCAGGTGAGGTGTGTGAACCAGAATCAATTGGTCATGTTCGGCGGCTAGATCGACGTGCTTTTCCAGGATGGCCATCTCGTTGCGCGTGTTCTTGTTCAGGCCAATCTCGCCAATGCCAAGCACATTCGGCGCCTGCAGGAACTCGGGAATGATGGCGAGAACTTCATTTGCAAGGCCCAGGTCTTCGGACTCCTTGGGATTGATGCAAAGCCAGCAATAGTGCGGCAGACCGAACTTTGCCGCGCGGCGCGGCTCGTATTCGGTCAGTTGCCGAAAGTAGTCGCGGAAACCGTGGGCGCTGCCCCGGTCAAAACCGGCCCAGAAAGCAGGTTCACAGATTGCCTGGCATCCGGCCATCGCCATCGCGACATAATCATCCGTGACACGGCTGACCATGTGCGCGTGCGGTTCGATGTAGCGCATGACCGGAAAGCTCTTTAAGGCGTCTGCTCTTTTACCCGCGCGGCGCCGCAGGCTGGTTTTCCCGCGCTCGCGACCGGCGCCACGGAGAGATCACTGAAAGCGCGAAGAATGCGCGCGGCTTTTTCCGGCTCGGCGGAAAGGAGAATCTCGCAGGCATGGCGAAAGGCCTCCATGCGAAAATCCTCCGCGCCGTCAGCCCGCTGAACCCGGTCCATAAACGCGCCGAGATCGATTAGCCTGGCGCGGGCGTCGATGAAATAGTGATCGAGGAGTTGGGAGCGATTCACGAAGAAGGTCCGTAGGAGGGCAATGAGTTAGAGCACAGCGGCGGGGACCAGATTGACAGGATGGCCGGTTAAAAAAGCGTTGATATTATCCACCGTGGCGCGGCTGATCTGGCGAATGGTCTCCACCGTGTTGAAAGCGACGTGTGGAGTAAAAAAGACGTTGGGCCGCTCCAGCAGGCTTTGGTTGCGAATCAGCGCCCGCAACTGGGTGATCCGTGACGGGTCTTGCGCCCGCAATTCTCCCGCCGCGGCGTGGATGTGATCCACAATCTGGTCGCTGATGATGTGCGACGCGTCCTTTCGCATGACGAGTTCTTCCTCCAGGACATCCAGCGCCGCGCCCGCCACAATCCCTTCATCCAACGCCAGCACCAGCGCGTCCGTATCGATCAAAGCGCCGCGACCGGTATTCACGATAACGACACCTCTCCGGCATTTCGCGAACGCGGCGCTGTCCATCATGTGGAAGGTCTGCGGAGTCAGCGCCGTGTGCAGCGATATGACATGGGATTGAGCCAGAAGTTCATCCAACGCCACATATCGGAAGCCCACGGTTTTTGCCGCGTCGGCATTCTGTTCCAGGTCGAAGGCGATGGGATTCATGCCGAAGGCCTTTCCAAATCGCATGGTATTCTGCCCGATGCGTCCAGCGCCGATTACGCCCAAGGTCTTCCCGCGAAGCTCAAACCCGCGCATGTCTTCGTAGGAAAATTTGCGGCGCTTGTGGCTTTCCATCGCTTCACGGAGGCGGCGCGAGGCCGCGAGAATGAGGGCGAATGTGTGTTCCGCGACGGTATGGTTGCCGTAGCTCGGCACGTTGCAAACGACAACGTTCCGCTTTTGGCAAGCGGCGAGGTCGATGTGATCGCAGCTCGTCGAGCGAGCCGCAATCATTTTGACGGCGGGATGGCTTCGCAGGAACTCTTCGTCGATTTCCGAGTTGAGGAACCCCGAAACGATGCGCGCCTCGGGGGAGACTTCCTTCAAAGCGTACTCGAAGCGGAGATCATGCTGGGCGAGCGCCTCCTCAAAAACGCTTCGCTCGCTGGTTTCCGTCTCGAGAAACGCGATTTTTATTCGGTCAGCCACAATGGTGAAGGTATCGGCTGAGACGGCGTTCTTCAAGGGAGCCGTGGCGAGGCCCCATCGCAAAGACGTGGGAAGCGCGAAACGACGATGAGCTAGGGCGTTCCGGCAGGCTTTGCCGCTGAAGCTGTCGGCGCTGCGATAGGAGCCCCTGGCGGTCGGCGCGGGCGATGGCTGTGGCGGCGGTGGGACAACCGGGGCGGGAGCGCTCGCTGGCGCGGGCGAGACCGCGGGGGGTATGTTCGCCGAGCTTCCACTCAAGGCTGGCGCCGCGACGGGAGAAGGTGAGGGACTGGGCGTGGGGGAAGGCTTGTTCAGGAATTCGTCACGCGCCTTTAACAGCGGGTCCAGCACCGACTTCTCAACCAGGTAGATGCGCCCCTCAAGTTTTTTCTCCTTCGCCAGCTTGTCCTGAAAGCCTTTCAGCTTCGTCTCGAAATCCTTGTCGGCTTTCGTTTTGTCCTCCGCCTTCTCACCTTTGACTGCGGCTCGCTTTAGCGCGAATGCCCCGGTGACTCCGACCGTTACCGGATACCGGTCGGACGAGGCGGCGCCCACTTTCAGCGTATAGGTAAAGCCGTCAAACGTTTCTGCTGAGAGGGTGGAGGGCTTGTCCAGTCCCGAAGCTTCAGGCTTTGCGCTCGCCGGCAGCACATCCACAAAAACGGGGGCGCTCAGCGCGTAGGAGAGGGAACCTGTCTTCGTGGTATCCGCTGACTCTCCGGCTTTCACTGTATCGGCTAGCTGCCAGTTCGCCCCATCGGAGTCCCGGGACAGCTTCCATTGGAAGGCTGCGCTGGTGCCGCTCAGCGCCAGCGCGCGCGGGCTATTTACCTGGATGAAAGTCTTGTCCAGCCACTTTGCCGGGTCGGCGGAGGCTTCTTCCAGCGTTTCCGACACGAGCCACACATGGTTCGAACCGTCATTGTTCATCACATAGCGGCCTGCTGGGTAATCGCCTCCTCCCTCGTATCCACCCTCCATTTTCTTCATCAACTTCTTGCCAAGCAACAAGCTGGCGACGGATTTTCCACCGTCGCCCCGGAGATCCACTAATGTGCCCTGTCCGGGGCCGGATTGAAGAAGATCAAGCCGCCCCAGCTGGGAGGCGCCCACCTTCACGTCCTGCACCGGCTTCAGCTCCCATGTTTTCCGCAACAACGCGCTTACCTGTTCAAAACTTGCGGGGTATTCCCTTTGTTGCACCGTCCAGACGTCATTCTTCTTCAGAATATCCGCGGCGCCTGTGCTGTCCTTTATGGTGATATGCAGCGCGTCATTGAGTGGAAAGGAGACAACTCGTTCCGTATTCTCAGCAGAGCTTTGCCAGGACTCGGAGCTGTTTTTGCGCAGCATCAGACCAGCGCCGCCGAGCACCAGCACAAGCAACAGGAGCAAAAAAAGTTGTTTCGCGTTCATTGTGCCGAGGAACGGTTACGCTTCATCGTTGCAAGCAGGATGCCCGAGGCGGCAACCAGCGCGGGCATCCCCGCGATGTTCAGCCACTCGAGCCGGGTTTCCAGCGAGTCGATTTCGGCCCGAAGAGTTTTACGAACGCCTTTCAGTTCAACCTTCGCGCTCGCCTCCGTTTTCCGGAATTTTTCCAACTCCTGTTGTTGCTCCGGAGAAAGGATGAACTGCTGCCCGTTCTGACTTTCCTTCCCTTGCTGCAGGCCGTTGATCTTGTTTTGCGTATCGGCAAGGCTGGCCTCCAGTCCCTTGATCTTGTCTCGGTAATTTGCCTCCGCGTCTTCCTGCATTTTCTTTACCACTGTGAAAGGGCGCTCCCGGGACGCGCGGCTGCGAACCGTGATCAGGTTGCTGTCACCGGTGAGTTGATCCACAGCGTTCTCCGCGATCGCGAGATTCCCGTTGGCTGGCATCACCATGTCTTGCCCAAACGGGTTCTGCATGGCGCGCACAGCCACCTGGTCCTCCAGCATATCTACGTCTCCAAAGAGAAGTACCGTGTTCTCCTGGGCCGACTCCTTTAACCCAGGTTTTACCGGCGCGGGGGGGGAAGGCGGAGCGCTCGGCTTGGCCTCAGCCGCCGGAGCTCCCCCGGGGAACGCTGTCGCGAACTTTCCGGTCAGCCGGATTGCCAGCGGGTATCCCGTGCCAGAGGCATGGAAGTCATTGGAGATGCCTTCCGCTGACATTTGCGCCGTCATGGGATCAACGAGTTGGGATTCAGTCGATGACCTTATGAGGATATCCTCCTTCAGTCCCTTTACCGGGGTGCCGGTGAATGTGCCTGCGAACGCCATAACCGCGTCGTCGGCATCCGCGGTGAGGATGTCGTCCTTGTTAAATGCATTTTGAGTCAGCGCCAGCACAGTGGGGGCTTTGCCCTGCCGCGTTTCGGCCACATAACTCATGTCCGCGACGACCTTGGAGGTATCCAAGGACACACCCCATCCTTTCAGAAGTTTGTCGATGTTGGACGAACTTGGTTCTCCGCCCATTGGGTTCTGCCTATCGAGCACGCAGAGTGGGTCCAGGAACGCTATAAGCTTCCCGCCGCGTAGGATAAACTGATCCAGCGCGTACTGGCCCGCGTCAGTAATCCCTTTTGGATGGATGAGAAGCAGCACCTTTATGTCCTCAGGAATCTTATCCGCGGACATCTCCACGCTTTTCACATCGTAGTCATTCTTGAGTTCCGTGATGAACGCCCACGCGGGCTGGGGCGCCTGCTGCTGCCCCATTTCCATCATCATCGGGTTGCTCGGGGGACCACCCATCACCGGGAGAGCGCTCATCACCCCGACCACAGGTTTCTCGGGTGTTATAACCTGCGATAGCGCGCGGGAGACATCATACTCCAGCAGCCGCTCCCGATCTGGCGTGAGAAAGGAGATCGCTTGTTTTTTGTCGAGCATGCTAATGCTCAAGCCCAGATAAACCTTGGAACCATCGGGCAGTTGTTGGCCGTTCACCCCGTCCAGCTTCGCCGAATCTTCCGCGTCTGAATCAGGCTCCGGATCCAGCTTCTGCAGAGTGACCTGCCCATGTCCATTTTGCACATACTCGCCAAGCAGGTCCTCGACGCGTTGGGCATACGTTCTGAGGAACACCGGCATCCCGGCCTCTTCCCGGCTGCTATAGAGACGGATCTGGACGGGCGTATCGAGCTTCTTGAGGATGGCCTTCGTGCCATGCGACAGGGTATAGGCTTTTTCCTGGGTCAGATCGACCCGCTGCTTAAAGCGCGCCGCGATGAAATTCACGGCGATCAGGATGACGAACATCGCCGCGAGGCCGAGGGCTGAGTAGACGAGAGTCTCGAAGGGTTTTTTTCTCATGACCAAGTTGTGATTGTATCCGCTAGCCCGCGCGGTGAGCGCGGATGATTACGCTTGTGCCGAACAGGCAAAAGGCGATGACGGATAGGAAAAAGAGGATGTCGCGGGAGTCCAGCACGCCCTTTTGGATGCTCTCGAAGTGGGTCATGACGCTGAAGCCCGCGATTGCGGACACGACCGTCGGACTCGCCCAATGCACGAGCATGTTTGTAACAGGTGGCCAGCCCGCGAGGATCAGGAACAGGCAGATGACAACCGACAGGATGAAACTCACCACTTGGTTGCGCGTCATCGCGGATGTCATGGCGGAAACGGATAAATAAGCTCCAGCCAGGAGGAGGCTGCCTATATACCCGCCCAGGATCACTCCGTTATCGGGCGTCCCGAGGTAATTAACGGTCAGGATGATTGGGAAGGTAAGGACCAGCGCGACCGCGAGCACCAGCCACGACGCCAGAAATTTGCCGATGATCGCCTGCCACGGCGTAATCGGCATCGTAAGGAGAAGTTCCATCGTCCCAAGGCGGCGTTCCTCTGACCACATTCGCATCCCCACTGCTGGAACAAGAAAGAGATAAAGCCACGGATGCGACCAAAAGAACGGTTCCAGATTTGCCTGGCCGCGCTCAAAGAAGCCGGAAACCATGAACGTGAAGAAGCCCGCGAGCAGCAGGAAGATTACTATGAACACGTAAGCCACAGGAGAGGCAAAGTATCCGGTGATCTCCCGCTTCGCGATCGCCGAAATATTCTTGAGAGATCCCTGACCGGCGACGGTTTCATCCTCGGTCGCGGATGTCATCTGCGAGGCTGCTGTGGTGGTGGTCTCGCTCATGCCGCCTCCTTGCGAACAGTTTCTGGGAGCGTGATACCTCGGAACACCTCGTCAAGACGCCCCTCCTCGGTATGCAGTTCCTCCACTTTCCAATTTTCCTTCATAGCGAGCGCCCCTATTTCCATGGCAAGGTTTGCAGAACCGCTTGATGTGGGGAAGGCGCGAACCGTTACCGAAGGTGAATCCAGGATGACCACTCGGTCGACGCCAGCCATGCGGCTCAGCTTCTGGCTCACGCCGCCAGCATCGCCTTCCACCAGGCGGATCGTCACCGCGCCGGCCGTGTCAGAGCGCCGCTTCAACTCAGCAGGCGTTCCATTTGCGACGATCTGCCCGCGATCAATGATGATTGCCCGAGAGCAGACCGCTTCCACCTCTTCCAGGATGTGAGTGGAAAAAATGATCGCCTTCTTTTCGCCCATTCTTCGGATGAGCGTCCGCACTTCGTATTTCTGATTGGGATCGAGTCCATCGGTCGGCTCATCCAGGATCAGCACAGGAGGATCGTGCAAGATCGATTGCGCGAAACAGGTGCGGTGCCTGAAGCCCTTGGACAACGTATCAATGCTTTGATGTCTTACGCTTTCTAGGAAACACATTTCGATAACCCGATGAACCGCTCGTTGCCTCGCGCCTCCCTGCAGGCCGCGCAGCTCCGCCGCAAATCCCAGAAAACCGGAGACTGTCATATCCCCATACGAGGGGGCGTTCTCCGGCAAATAACCGATGAGGCGTTTCGCGGAAATGGGATTCTCCACGATATCGAACCCGCCGACCGAGATTTCTCCCCCGCTCGGCGGGATGAATCCGGTGACCATCCGCATCGTGGTTGACTTGCCCGCGCCATTAGGCCCGAGGAAGCCCAATACCTCGCCCTTTTCCACGGTGAACGAGATGCCGTTTACGGCGAGTTTATGACCGAAATTCTTCTTCAGGTTCCTTACTTTTATCATTGCTGTCTGCTGGAGTTGTGATGAGACAGAAGAGCCTCAAAAAAGTTCAAAAATTTCGATGACCGGTTCTGTCGCCGCCACGTTCGGCTCAAAGCGGAAGCGACCGACGTTGCCTTTCGCGCATTCAGATTCATGAGGGGTGGGGCAGGGACGTTCAGCCAGAGATCAGTCCGGCAACGTTCCAGAATACAAGGGGGTAACCAAAGGAGCGGACATCATCGTCATGAAGCCGCGCCGCGCAATCAAAATCCTGCGGAAATCGAAAACGCTATTTCGCGCGTTACCAGAGGGGAGGCTTCATAATCCCCAGCCAAGCCATCACTGCGACCAGACAAACCGGAATCAGTATGCAAACGGACAAAGGCGGTCTGATCCTCCGAAAGATCAACGGGAGACACCCGATCACAATCCAGAGACCGGCTTTCACCATCGCGAAATGAGGGAAGCCAAGCTTCAGCTTTGCCAACAGGCCAAAGCCGGACACCAGCATGATGAGAAGGCCCACCCCCTGCCACATCGCGAAAGTTTTACGGCTGTCCCCATTTGCAAGCATTCCGCCGGTTCCGATTGCCAGCGCCGCGATCCCCGTAAGGTGGATAATTTTGTAAGTCGTGTAATCCATATTTCCCGGGAATAATGATGCGCCGTTCGCGAATTATCAATCGCTGAAGAGAATAGGATCAGTTCAGGCTGGAAGGCCGGTCAGCAGATGGGGATCCTCCTCCGAATTTCAGCCTCCACAAACGAATCCCAAGACCAACCAGCAGGATTAGGGAGGCGAAGAAAATATTGCCATAGGCCTGCGCGCTCTTCCGAAAAATAGTGGTAAGCGCAAGAAGAACCACGACGCACCCGAGCCACTTCAACAAAGCCGAACGCCGCCCTGGACTTTCCTGCATGATTGCGCGGGCCGCCACCATCAAGGGAAAAATCAGCCACACGAACATATACCCAAAGCAAAGGGGCGCGAACATCAACATCAGCAGCAGGAGCATGGCAAATTCGAGGTTGTCCGTCTCACGGGTTCGCTGAGTCAGGGCTGGCATTCCTGCCATGAAGCCCAATCCCAGAAGAGCCGCCGTTGCGGCGATAACAACGTTTACCGAACGAAACCCAAGGTCCGCGATGTTCACGTAGACAGGAGGCTTCTGGCCGTCGCTTGAGTCGATATGACGCAAAAGGCGGTTGCACACGCTGATGAGTGACTGGTTGCGCCAGGAATTACCGCGGCCTTCACGCTGCGCGATTCCTCGCGAATCATACTTTAGGACCATCCCGTTCGTCCAAACTTTCATGTCATCCCATGAACGTTCCCAACCGCGAAAAGTCGCTGGGAGGATGATGAGCAGAACCGCGAGCGCCGCCAGCATGGAGATGCACGCGCTCCAGTACCGCCGATAGACAAGGTAGCCGATTGCCATCACAGGAAAGGCCTTGATCGCCGCTGCAAGGGCAATGAGCGCGCCGGCGAGGAGGGGACGCTTCGCGCGCAAGCAAGCGAACCCACCCAGCATGCAGGCAAGAAGCAGGCAACTCGGTTGTCCGAGCAAATAGGTGCCCCAGACGAAAGGAGAGGTAACCACCAAGGGAAAGAGATACAGCAAAGCCTCTTGCCGAAAGATTCGACCTGTTACGAGGTGGAGCGAAAGCGCGATGCTTGCGACCCACGCCACGCTGTTCAAAGCGACAAGTCCCGCCACAAGGCCAAAGGTGCCGAGACAACTCAGTATTGCCAGCAGAGCCGCGCATGATGGGGGATACATGAAAGGGAATGCATCTCCATTCGTGGGATAGAGCTGCTTTCCTTCGAGGATCAAACGTCCCGTGTCGTACCAGAGTTGGTAGTCTTTGATGCCGTGCTCCGCTCTGAAGAACACGTAATTACAAAGGGGCGGGGCGCAATAACTTAGAACATGGACGCCAAACAGCGCGATCGTGATGCGTCTGCCGAGCGCGCTGTTCAGCCAGCCGTGGAAGATGGAAATCATCGGAGCAAATGGTAGCAGACGGTTCACGTTAGGGAATACCCAAGGGGCCACACGGATATGGCTGGATTGCTATCTCTCGTCCAGAGGAAACCCCGCGTGGATTTGGTTTCATCTTCTGTGGCTTCATGCGAGCCGCGTGTGCTATGCAGGGGTGGACACCGCGCAATGAGAAGGGATTCCAAAGCCGCGGGGACGGTGAGCAGCGAATAAGAGGAACATGAAGATACGGTCGATAATGGATCTGATAAAAGAAACGTGCGCCGAGTGGTCGGACGACAACGCTCTTCGGCTGAGCGCTTCGCTCGCGTACTATGCCCTTTTCTCACTGGCGCCACTCTTCATCATCATTCTGTCGATAGCCGGGCTTGTCTTCGGTAAGGATGCGGCGCGGGGCGACATCGCGACGCAGATCCAGGAATTGGCCGGTAGACAAGCCGCGGAGGCCATTCAAAACGTGCTCCAAAGCACAGCCACCAAATCAACCAGTCTGCTGGCCACCGCGATTGGTCTCGTCGTGCTGCTCTTCGGAGCATCGGGCGTCTTCGGGGAGCTAAAAGACGCGCTAAATCTCATCTGGGGCGTAACCGTGAGAAAGGGGAGACCTTTCAGCACGTTAATCCGGCAGCGGTTCCTTTCTTTTACAATGGTGCTGGGAATTGGATTTCTCCTTGTGGTTTCCCTCGTTATCAGCGCAGTGGTGGCGGCGGTAAGTAAATACATGAGTGACCGCATCCTGCTGCCGACGGGCCTATGGCATATGGCCGATCTTCTCACATCTTTCGGCATCGTGACTGTCCTCTTCGCGATGATCTTCAAAATTCTGCCTAATGTCAGGATCAGTTGGCGCGATGTCGCTATTGGCGCGATTGGCACGGCTTTCCTCTTTACTGTCGGGAAGTATCTCATCGGCCTCTATTTGGGCACAAGCAGCACAGCGTCCTACTACGGCGCGGCAGGGTCTGCCATCATCATTCTCCTGTGGGTTTATTACTCGACATGCATATTGCTTTTTGGCGCTGAGTTTACGAAGGTCTACGCCCGCAAATTTGGCTCCGGCATTGTTCCGGACAGCCGCGCGGCTCTTTCCGTCGACGTCCTGCGGGAGCGCCTGGGGATCACGTCGCCAGTGAAAGACGAAGTGTTGGAGACTGTGGCGAAACGAGGAGTCTAATTCCCGCTGACTTTCCCGCCTGCCCAGCTGCCGGAATACGCGGCTTCGACCATTGGATTCACGGCGAAGGCTCTTGCGGTGGTCCACTCCGCCCAATCGCGGGAGATCTTGCTTGATGTATCCGACTCGATGTTTGGAACGGTGTGCTTGCCAGAATTCGGGTTATACAATCCCCAGCTATCCACGCCGCCGCCATGCGTAGCCTTGTAGCTCCATGAAGTCCAATTCACGCCTGCTTTGTCAAAAGCCCCAATCACATGCTTCCACGCCGGAGTGCCTGTGCCGAACGCGTTGAACTCTCCGACATACGGGGGAACGTTCCACATCTTGTGAGCCTTTGCGTCCGCGCATTGGTTATCCGCTCCGGCCTGAACCCCATCGGGGTTCTGTTTTGACCATTGATACTCGTGCATCTCGTATACAACGTTGGTCCAGCCGTATTTGGAAGGTGGTGGCAGCATACTCCAATTCCAGGATCCGAAGGTGCCCTCCATAAATAGGATGTGGTTTGGGTCCGCTGCCCTGATATCATGGTAGAGAGTATTCAGCGCGCCCCAGACGGCCTGTGTATTGGGCGCGCCCATTGGTTCATTAAGAAGATCGTACCCCGCTACCCCCGCATTCCCCTTGTAATGAGCGGCGATGGCCTTCCACATCTCGCCGGTCGCAAGTTGCGCGGTTTTGTCCGCCCAATACGCGTTCTTGTTGCGCATACCAGTGCTCGCGGAAGTACTCTGGCCACCAAAAACGCCATGCATATCGATGATGGTATAAATCCCGCGCGTCGAGGCGGCGTTCACAAGCCAATCGAGCAAGGTAAAGGCATCCGAGCGCATCGCGGGGTTGTCCTGGCCGAGCGCGGTCAGCGCGTAAAAATCGCCCCACCAAACGGGAACCCTGACAACGTTCAGTCCAAGCGCTTTGATGTTATCCAGGTCGCGGAGTGTTGTCCAACTCTGCCGGTAGCCCTGCACGAGGCTTTGTTCCGTCGCGATACCGAACCGGCTGTCGAGTTTTTGCAGAATGCTATATTCGTCCCCGAGGCCGGAGGAATCGGCCGGGGTCATCCATGGTTCCATTACAAGCCACCCTCCAAGGTTTACGCCACGCAGCCTTATGTGCTCTCCGTTGGCTTTCACGATGTCTCGCGCGTTTGCGTGAAGTGGCGCCGTATCGATGGGTTCGTTCTCAAGCGGCAACGCGCGCGATGGAAGAAGCATAACGACAAGGGCGCAGGCCACGACACTCGGCAACGGAATGAGGCTTATCAGGGACATTGGCGCCAGTGTAAGCCCGGACCGCGAGAGCCGCCAATACTCATCTGCGATGCGCAGGGCCGAAGCGCGGTGAGGGAAGCGCGTAGTCGTGCTCGACAGTTTTGGTCATGGGCGCGAGGCTGAGTGATTGCGCTTCCCGCTCCCCCGCCTTGATCTATCTTTGACCCATCGAACTCCCCATGAAGCCATTCTTAAACCTTCCTACCTCGTGGCTCCTGCGCGTGAGCCTGTGCATAAACGTATTCTTCCTCACTACAAAAGCCAGCTGCGCTGACCCCGCTGTCTGCAGCGTAAAGAGTTTTGGCGCCTTGGGCGACGGGCAGCATCTGGACAGCCCGGCGATCAACCGTGCCATTCAGTCCGTGGCCGACGCGGGCGGGGGCACGGTTTTAGTTCCAGCCGGCAATTACTTGAGTGGATCAATCCATCTTCGAAGCAACGTTCACCTCCTTCTGGACGCGGGAGCAACCATTCTCGGCGCTTCCCAATCCATGAATGTCTATGATGAAACCGAGCCGTGGTCGAATAATCCCTATCAGGACGGCGGTCACTGCTTCTTCCACAACAGCCTGATCTGGGGAGAGAACCTCAGCAACGTTTCCATCACAGGGCAGGGCGTGATCGATGGAGAAGGACTCGTTTCCGACGATGGCGAACTGGACGCGATGTGCGGCTTTTCGGCATGGGATAAACAAGGCGACCCTCCTCATATCGCGGCGGCTCCTGTTCGCCTAGGGAACAAGGCGATAGCGCTGAAACTCTGCAAAAATGTCCTTCTTCGGGATATCACCATCATCCACGGTGGTCACTTTGCCGTACTGGTCACCGGCTGCGATAACCTCACCATTGACAACGTGACCGCGGATACGAATCGCGACGGCTTCGATATCGATTGCTGCAGAAATACCTGCGTGTCGAACTGCCGAATCAATGCTCCTAACGATGACGCGCTTTGCCCGAAGAGTACCTTCGCCCTTGGCAGGAACGTCATTACGGAGAACCTGACCATAACGAACTGCCAGGTGTCCGGCTTCGAAGAAGGATCCTTGCGCGATGGGACGATGCGCTTTCGCAGAGGCGGCAATGGCCGGATCAAATTCGGCACCGAATCAAGTGGCGGCTTTCGGAACTGCGCCGTATCCAACTGCACTTTCCGCTGCAGCAAAGGTCTCGCTCTGGAAGAGGTGGATGGGGGCGTGTTGGAGAACATTACCATCAACAATCTCGCGATGATGCAGGTGGTGAATTACGCGATCTACATCGTAACAGGCTCGCGCAACCGGGGCGGGGATCTTAAACATCCAAGCGCCTGCAGAAACATTTCCATCTCCAATGTGATAGCGGATCACGTTTCCAGAGCCAGCGGCATCCAGATCATGGGAACACTGGAGCAACCGTTGGAGGCGATTCGATTGGAAAACATCAAACTGATCTGCGACGGCGGAGGGAACAAGGAGAGCGCGTCTCGAATTCCGGACGAACTCGGCAGAGGCTACCCGGAACCGAAGGAAATGCCAGCGTACGGAATTTATGCGAGGCACATTCGCGACCTGGAACTCGCAAACATCCGGATCAGCCTCTTGAAAGATGACGGGCGTCCCGCCGCCTCATTCTCAAACGTGGACGGTCTGGATATGGATAATTTCAGGTCCTCCCTTGCCCGGGATGGGGCGTCCGGCATGGTCTTGCAGGACGTCCGGAATCTGACCGTAAGGCCAGCGCCCACCACGCCGTGACTTTGTTTTTTCGCTTGAACTAAAGAGAGACCGCCGTATATACAGAAGTCCGCTTTCCCTTCTTCAGGGGGCGTTTTCTGGGTTCGTTTTCACGGTTTGTTTCTTCTGCACACTTAAATATATGCCTTTCGACATCAACGAAGCCCGTCAGATCATCGCGGAAGCAAGGGAACGCGGGCTGATCCGCTCCTCCGAAGACCAGCAATCTGTGAAAAAGGCTGCTCCCATTGCGGATAAGATCATTCCCGCGGAGGAAGCAGCGGGAGAAGGGCTTCCCGAATGGCTGAGAAAAGGTATTCGCGAGTCGCCCGGCCAGTAAGCGGCCATTTTCATTCACGGCGTGATCGAGGTCTGTTCAGCTTTGACGGTCGGCGTCTGAACAAATAGCATCGTCCATTGATGAAAGGCACCCCCCGCCTCTACAGCGCGCTCCTTGGGACCGCCGTGGCGGTAGGGCTTCTTACTATCGGGTTGGCGGAGGTCTCAAAGGGCGGAGACGGCACATTCATGCCGCATGCGACCTGTTACATGTGGAACAAGCCACTGATCGCGCTGCATGTCACATCAGACTTGTTGATCGGCCTTTCCTACTTCGCGATCTCCTCGACTCTGGCGTTTCTGGTGGCGTCCGCCCGCCGTCACATCCCCTTCCATTCGATGGTCCTGGCATTTGGCTTGTTCATCATCGCCTGCGGCAGCACTCATTTTATGGAGGTGTGGACGGTTTGGAGTCCGCATTACTGGCTCGCGGGAGTGGTGAAGCTCGTTACAGCGGTTGCATCTCTAACGACCGCGATCCTGCTGCCGCCCCTTGTTCCAAGGATTCTCGCGCTACTCGATGCCGCGCGCACATCCACGGAGCGGGAAGAACAGCTTGTGGTGGCAAACGACGAGCTCTCGTCGCTTTATGAAAAGATCAAGCAACTGGATCATCTGAAGACCGCCTTCTTCGCAAACGCCAGTCATGAGCTGCGGACGCCGCTGACTCTCATCCTTGGCCCGGTGGATCGAATGATGTCGACGCAGCAGGTCGGTTCTCGCGACAGGCATGAACTGGAGGTGGTCCGGCGCAATGCGCTGATCCTCCGCAAGCATGTAAACGACCTTTTGGATGTCTCCAAGCTGGAGGCAGGCAAGATGCAGATGGATTATTCCAGCGTGGATCTCAGCCGTCTTGTGCGAATCATGGCCGCCAATTTTGAATCCGCGATACAAGAGCGCCGCATCGAATTTTCTGTTGAAACACCAGACAGGCTCATTGCGCAGGTCGACGCGGACAAGGTGCAAAGAATACTGCTAAACCTGCTCTCCAATGCCTTCAAGTTCGTAGGACCGGAGGGTAGAATCCATTGCGCGCTGGCGAGTACGGCTGAAAGGGCGTGTCTTTGCGTTGAAGACAGCGGGCCAGGAGTTCCCCTTGCGGCGCGGGCGGCAATTTTCGAGCGCTTCAATCAAGGAGATGGAACAGTCTCGCGGACTGGCGGCACCGGCCTGGGCCTTTCCATCGTGAAGGAATTTGCTGAGTTGCATGAAGGTTCTGTCACCGTTGAGGATGCTCCTGGCGGAGGCGCGGCATTCAAGGTGCATCTGCCGCTGCGGGCTCCGTCCCAGTACAAGGTCAGCTCTGAACCTCCGAACGCCCAGGCGTTGGGAGGCTACTCCCAGAGTTCCGACGATTTGAAGTCAATCGTTGACGGCGCGAAGGAGCTCGCCCGGCGGGATGGTGTGAGCCGTGAAGAGCAGAGCACTAATCCGGCGGACGGCGCAGACGACAAGCCGCTGGTGCTCATCATCGAAGATAATCCAGATATGAACCGTTTCATCACGGAAAGCATCGGAGAGATGTTTAGGACGGCTTCCGCGATGGATGGCGCGGAAGGTCTGGAAAAAGCGATCTCGCTTCTCCCGGATCTTATTGTGACCGATGTGATGATGCCCCGCATGGGCGGCGAGGAGTTGTTTGACAGGCTACAGGCTCGCCCGGAACTGAAGCCGATCCCTGTGATCCTTCTAACCGCGAAAGCGGACGAAGAGCTGAAGATGGATCTTCTTAGAAAAGGGGCGGAAGATTACATCACCAAGCCTTTCTCGATAGAGGAACTCCGCCTTCGCGTGCGAAACCAGGTAGCGTCGAAACGGGTGCGGGACATGTTGCAACGGGAGCTTGCAAGCCAGACGGAAGATATAGGCGAGCTTGCTGTGGCGATGACGGCGCGCTCACACGACCTTCAAAAGGCAAAAGAGGCCGCGGAGTCTTCGAACCGCGCCAAAGATCAATTTCTGGCGGTGCTGAGTCACGAATTAAGGACCCCCCTCAGCCCCGTGTTGACTTCGATTGAGAGCCTAAAGGCCACCGTTCCGCTGCCAGCGGAAGTATCGAGGGTGCTTACGATGATTCAGCGAAACGTCGAGTTGGAGGCCCGCCTCATCGATGATCTTCTCGATGTGACGCGGATTAGCAAAGGCAAGCTCTCTCTGAATATGGAGCGCGTGAATGTTCACGCGCTGCTGAGGCATACAATTGAAATTTGCCAGCCCGACGCCGTCAGCAAACAACAGCAAATGGTTCTCGATCTCTCGGCTCAACGTTCCGAAACAGACGCCGACTCCTCCCGGTTGCTACAGATTTTTTGGAACCTCCTGCGCAATTCCATAAAGTTCACGCCACCGGGAGGACGCTTGGAGATAAGATCCTCAGATCAGGAGAACGGCTTCCTAAGGATCGAATTCGAAGACAGTGGAATGGGTATCGACGCCGCAGTCTTGCCAAAGATATTCAATTTGTTCGAGCAGGGAGATGAAACAACGGTGCGGGAGTTCGGAGGCTTGGGAGTCGGATTAGCAGTTGTCAAAGCCCTCGCTGCCGCGCATGGCGGAACGATCAACGCGCGCAGTCCCGGCGCGGGCAAGGGGGCAACCTTTACGCTGGATCTCGCAAACTGCCGGGCACCCAGCGCGGAGCAGGTCATCATGGAGAACCAGCCAACGGGCGTCGAGCATTGCGCGAATCTAAAGGTGCTTCTTGCCGAGGATCATGACGATACTCGCCATGCGTTAACCGGGCTCCTGAAGAGTTGGGGCTTTGAAGTGGAAGCCGTGAGTTCAGTGGGCGCGGCCTTGGAAAAAGCGGGTCAGAAGGATTTTGATCTTCTTATCAGCGACCTTGGCTTGCCGGACGCCAGCGGCGTCGATCTCATGCGTGAACTTCGTCGATCCAGCTCGATTCATGGAATTGCGATCAGCGGTTTTGGCATGGAAAAAGACATTGCCCGGAGTCTGGAGGCTGGATTTGCCGAGCACCTCACCAAACCGGTGGCAGTGCAAAAGCTCAAAGCCGCGCTCAGCGCTTTTGTTTCTTCAAAGCGGAACAGACTTGAGCGGGAACTTCGTACTTGAGGATGCGCTGCAGAAAGTCGCGACACTGTTGCGCCCTCGGCTCCGCGAAGATTTCCTCAGGCGCGCCAACTTCGATCACCTTGCCATCCGCGATGAAGACGACTTGATCGGCAGCCATTCTCGCGAACCCCATTTCATGAGTCACGAGTATGAAGTCGCGGCCTTCGCTTTTCAGCTCCTGAATGATATCCAGAACGCTCGACGTCATTTCCGGATCAAGCGCCGAAGTCGGTTCATCAAACATCATGACCTTTGGTTTTATGGCCGTGGCGCGAGCGATGGCGATCCTCTGCTTCTGCCCGCCTGACAGTTCGGCCGGCCGTTTATGCGCGTGCGCCTCCAGACGAAAGCGCTGAAGGGCCGCCATCGCTATTTCTCTTGCTTCCGCGGGAGGGAAGCGATGGACCTTTTCAAGCGGCAAAGTGATATTGCGCAGCGCGGAAAGGTGAGGGAACAAGTTGAAGGCTTGAAAGACAAACCCTATGCCCCGGCGATAGTCTCGAAGCGCGTTTCGCTCAATGGGAACCGGCCGGTCATTCAACTCTACAGAACCCGCCGTCGGAGTCTCGAGCCCACCCGCAATGCGAAGCAGCGTGGATTTGCCTCCACCAGATGGCCCGATCAAAACAACGCTTTTTGCTCCCTCGAAGCTGGCTGTCACGTCATCCAGCGCGCTCTGGTCGCCGAAGAGCTTGGAGACGCGGTTGAACCTAAGTTTCAAAACCGTGTTTCTTTTCGAGGAATTGCGTCCACAGGGAGATTGGCACTGTGAGGATGAGGTATCCTGCCGCCAGAGGAATATAGCTCTCGAGTTTACTGTAAGTATTTTCCCCAACAATCTGCGCGTTCTGTGTGAGTTCGTTCAGGGCAATGATGGAAAGCAGTGATGAGTTTTTTATGAGATCGGCAAACTGACCCGCGAGCGCTGGAAGCATCTGTCTGATTGCCTGAGGGACGATGACATACCGATACGTTTGGACGCGAGAGAGGCCGATTGCGCGCGCCGACTCCAGTTGTGAGTGGCCAACGCTGTCGAGTCCCGCGCGTATGATTTCGCTGATATACGCGCCGCTAAATCCGGAAAGGACAAGAATCCCGCCAACATACCGGTTATCGATGCCCAGCTGGTGGAATGTGCCGTAGTAGAGACAGAGAATCTGCACGAGCAGCGGCGTGCCCCTCACAAGTTCAACATAGATAAGCGCCAGGTAGTGTAACGGAAGGAAAGAGGCCCGTCGCAGGGTAGCGAGGGTTATGCCCAGCATGCAGCTTAGCGCGAGGGCGCAGAAGGATATCTCGACGGTCACTAGCCAGCCGTCGAAAAACAGCAGGCGATACCGCATCACCGCGCGCCAGCCTGTTCTATCTGTCAGGGCGTGGATCGAAGAGCCGGCGAGGGCCACGAAAAAGATGAGAGCCATTCCGAAACTCAACGAGCGCTTCAGACTGTTTTCGCCCGGAACCGCGAAGAAGCACTGTTTGAAATAGGATTTCATCCGCGCCGGATCTGCCTCACCCAAAGAGGCGAGTCAGAATCGCATCCAGAGTGCCCATGTTTATGGGCTTTATCAGATGCTCGGAGAAACCCGCGGCCTTCGATTTCGCGACGTCATCCTCCGTCCCGAATCCGCTCAGCGCGAGGCCCTGCAGAGGAGAGATACATTGCAGTTTCTCCATCAGGTCATAGCCCGTTCCGTCCGGCAGCCCCAGATCGCTTATGAGAAGGTCGAAACCGCCTCCTTGCGCTTGCTTGATGCCATCCGCCACGGTGTGAGCCGTCTCGACGTGGTATCCGCGGCGCTCCAGGAGCATCTTCATGCCCATGCAGGTGTCAAGATGGTCATCGACAACAAGGATGCGCCGAGAACCGCGCGCGCGAGTGCTCTTCTGCTGGGCAGCTTCCGCTGGAGGTGTTGCCGGAGGGGCGTCCACGGTAGCCAGCTCGATTGTGAACGTCGCCCCTTTCCCTCTACCCTCGCTTGCAGCCGCCAGCGTGCCCCCATGGGCATCGACCATCGCCTTGGAGATGGCGAGTCCCAGCCCAAGTCCCCCAAATGTGCGCGTAATGGAGCGTTCCACCTGTTCGAACGCCTTGAAAATGCGTCCGATAGCCTCCGGGTCAATACCGATCCCTGTGTCAGACACCTCGACAACCAAATTTTCGCCCTCGTTGCGGCTTCGAATCGTGATCGCGCCTTCGGATGTGAATTTCACCCCATTCTTGATGAGATTCCAAAAGACCTGCTGAAGGCGCTGCGGATCCGCGTTGAGGAAATACCGCTTCGCCCTCAAATCAAGAACGATGCTCAAGCTCTTTTCGTTTATGTCGTTTTGACAAATCTCCAGCGCTCGCTTGATCGTCTCGTGCGCGTCAACAATGACGCGCTGGAGTTCCACTTTGTTATGAGTGATGCGGGTGACATCGAGAAGGTCGTCGATGAGATGGGCTTCCAGCTCAACATTGCGGCGAATCACGTCAATCGCATTTTGAACTTCAGGGGACCCATCTGTCCTCTGCTCAAGCTCGGCAACCATCATAATGACTGGGGAAAGAGGGTTTCTCAGTTCATGGGAGAGCAGCGCCAAAAATTGATCTTTGGAGGTGTTCGCCGCTATGAGTTCACGCCGCATCGAGACATCCGGCGTCTTATCTTCCACGAGAAAGAGGATCCCCGGCGCCTTCTGATGAGCATCCTGCAGGCGAATGAGGTTCAACGTGAAAAAGCGCGCTTCACCGGAAGGGGACATGGCTTCTCTCTCCTGAACATGAAAAGCGATCCCAGATCCTGTGACATCGGCACAAAGAGCATCCAGTCCCAGATTTAACTCGGATACGCGGATCTGTTGGCCGCCGCGCGTGTTATCGAGGCCTCCGAACTCGCGCATCATTCTCAACCAGCTCTCATTGTGCTGCGCGATTTCGCTGGTAGCGGGGTTTATCACCGCGATTCCCACCGGCATGTTCGCCAGGATTTTTTCGTTCAGCAGAGTCTCCATCGCAATGCGTTCATCCGAAACGAGTTGTTTTCGGTAAAGGCCGCTCACGAGCCATGCTGCAATGCTTGTTCCCACAACGAGCCACCCGGCAAGGATGGCAGTTTTGGAGATGAGATCGTGAATAGGGCGGTACGCCACCGCCATGGGCTGCGCGAGGCTCGCGGTCCACTGCGTTCCTTCCACTTGACTGGAGGAGAATAGAATTTCGCCGAATTGGAAATGCCCCTCAGGCTGTGATCTCAATTTTCGCACAAGGCTTGCATCGCCGGCAACCCCGAGGCGGGTATTCGCCTCCAGGCTGGCGTCGAACAACGGGAAACCATCCTGGTCTATGACTTGAGCGACCGATCGCTCGCCGAAGTCGAACGCTGCCAGGCGTCGTCCGATCCTCTCCACAAGTTCAGTGGCCCCAATGTATCCCAGGATTTCGCCGGATTTGGCTGAGATCGGCGTGAGAATAAAGGTGGCGAGCCTATGGTCGATTGGGCGCGGAGCGACCGCGGAGGTGAAGGCATCCCTCCCGCTACGGGCACCCTCCCGCATACGATCAGTCGCATAGACCTGCCCGATCTGCTTCGGGTCGAGGGGCACGGAGGATATCAGCCTGCCTCCCGCGTCGGTAAGGAAAACACCATCCATCCTCGGGTGGGAGAAAAGAGCGTCCGCAAGCCATTCCTGGGCAGCAGGATCACCGTACGGACGCAACACCATGCGCTTGGCGAGTGGCAGATTTTGATAATACTCTACCACTTCCGCGGTGCGCACCAGGTCATAGCCGATCAGTCGCGAGAGCGTTTGAACCAGCGTGCGGCGGTCAATGACGATTTTGGACTCAAGAGTGTTTGTAAGAATGCTGTATGAAACCACTGCCATCAAGATGGAGGGCACCCACCCTGCGAACAGGATCGCGAAGGCGATATCCAGGGGTTGGAATCGCCGCTTGGTGAAGGATTTCGGTGAAGTTTGCATTCGAGCTATTGTAAGTTGCCGCGCTTACCCGGCGGGCATCAAACCTCCGCCCGCTGGCGCGAGCGCGCCGCCAGGAAACGCCTCGCGGGAGCGCCAGCGGGACGAGTTTTCATCTTGACGAGGTAAAACAAACGGGCATGATTCCGCCGAAATCAGGCCCTCACCCTTTCAGATTTCACTAAAATCAGTATGCACGGAACCATAGGACACATAATTTGGGCAGTTTGTTACCTTGTGGTGCTTTCCGGATTATGCCTCTACGGCCTTCATCGCTACGCAATCGTTTACCTTTTTCTCAAGTATCGCAAAAACGCTCCCAGGGCTATCGGGGAGTTCAAAGAGCTGCCGAAAGTGACAGTGCAGCTGCCTATTTACAACGAGTTTTATGTGGTGGAGCGCCTTCTGAAAGCAGTCAGCGCTCTTGATTACCCCCGCGAGTTGCTGCAGATACAGGTCCTCGACGATTCAACCGACGAGACGCGCGACATATCGGAAGCGCGGGTGAAGGAGCTTAAGGAGCGCGGCTTCAAGGTGGAACTTATCCACCGGTCCAACCGCGCGGGTTTCAAGGCGGGCGCTTTGGAAACGGGACTGCAGTCTTGCGAAGGTGAATTTATACTGATCTTGGACGCGGACTTCGTTCCAACCACAGACCTGCTGAAGAAAACAGTCCACTATTTCACTGATCCAGGAGTGGGTATGCTTCAGACTCGCTGGGGACATCTTAATCGCACGTATTCTCTTTTCACGCGTGTTCAGGCGATGTTCCTGGACGGTCATCTGTTGCTCGAACAAACGGCGCGGAGCCGCAGCGGGCGGTTTTTCAACTTCAATGGCACTGCCGGGCTGTGGCGCCGGGCTTGTATAGAGTCTTCGGGTGGGTGGCAGCATGACACCCTGACAGAGGATCTCGACCTTAGCTATCGGGCACAGCTAAAGGGATGGAAATTTATCTTTTTGTCAGATCTTGTCACCCCAGCGGAACTTCCGGTGGATATGAACGGATTCAAATCTCAGCAACATCGCTGGACGAAGGGGTCCGTCCAGACCTGCAAGAAGTTGTTGCCCGCCATCTGGCGCAGCACCCTGCCTGTCCGGATCAAAGTCGAGGCTACTGCCCACCTGACCTCGAACTTTGCCTATCTCTTGCTCGCTTTTCTCTGTGTTCTTTTGCACCCGGTGACCGGCGGTCTTGGTCACGGGGTCTGGCGCTCGATCCTCATCGACATTCCCGTGTTCTTCGCCGCTTCCCTCTCGGTAGGCGTCTTCTATATATGTGCCCAACGGGAGCTCTATCCCAAGACATGGGCTAAGGAGATACTTTTGATGCCCTTCCTTCTTGCTTTGGGGATCGGCTTGTCGCTTAACAATGCCAAGGCAGTCCTGGAAGCGGTCTTCAATCGGCCATCAGAGTTCAAACGAACTCCAAAATACGGCATCGAGGGAAAGTCTACCCGCGCATGGAGAACCTCTCGCTACCTGCCCCTGGCAACAATTCTTCCCGTGGCGGAGTTCGCGTTTGCCATTTACTTCACCTATTTCATGGTCTCCGCGGTGATACACCGGCAGTACTTCTCGCTCCCCTTCCTGATGCTCTTCGAGATTGGGTTCTGGTACGTGGCTCTCACTTCCGTCGCTCAATGGCTGCCTTTCGTCTTCGGCGCGCGAGACAGTGCCGAAGTCACGGCTTAGGGGCACTCCATACAGTCGATGCGCGCCTCGAGTTCGTCTCGGGGTCGGAATCGTTCTGTTCTCTGCGCATGCGCGCTATCTTGGGACCGCGAAGACCCGTCTTTTTCCGCAGTTTTTTCTTGCGCGAAGTCCATTACTTGTGGTTTATTTCATAGACCGCCCCATATGATGTGGTTACTCACGGGAACTCACCGGGTATTCGCATGATATTGGACGGTTATTAAAGAGTTATTCACCTTCACACGGTAAAAAGTTTAATGAGCACGACCTTGGTAGCTGATTGCGAAACTTCTACGGAAACATTTTCCGCCAGACACAACGGGCTCGAATTTGAGCGGGTATTTAGCGACGAGAACGTGGCTCCTCTGGACCAGGTGGAGTGGGAGAAGCGAACGGCTGAGATCACCGACGACAGCGGCGCGGTGATCTTCAAGCAGGAAGACATCGAGGTTCCCAAGGGGTGGTCGGCGCTTGCCACGAAGATCGCCGTGTCCAAGTATTTTTACGGTGATATCGCGCACGGCAACGATCCTTACAAAGGCGGTCGTGAGAGATCCGTTCGTCAATTAGTTCATCGAGTTACCCGCACGATAACAGACTGCGGAATGAAGGACGGCTACTTCGAGGACGAGGCGAACGCGGAGCGTTTCTACGACGAGTTGACGTGGCTGTGCGTGAATCAATATGGCGCTTTCAACAGCCCGGTTTGGTTCAACGTCGGGCTCCATCAGCAGTACGGGGTGGGTGAAGGGAGAGGGCAGGGGAACTATTATTTTAACAGGAACACAGGAGCAGCGGAGCGCGCGCCGAGCCAATATGAATATCCCCAGGCCAGCGCCTGTTTCATCCAATCCGTCGATGATACCATGGAAGATATTATGCGCCTTGCGACGAGCGAGGCGATGCTCTTTAAATATGGAAGCGGCACAGGCAGTGATC
Organism: uncultured Verrucomicrobiae bacterium; assembly: GCA_963828525.1. Taxonomy (GTDB): domain Bacteria; phylum Verrucomicrobiota; class Verrucomicrobiia; order Chthoniobacterales; family Chthoniobacteraceae; genus CAWHEP01. The sequence continues at coordinate 98,244 of CAWHEP010000003.1, read as the reverse complement.
TCTCTACCCTGCGCAGCACGCGGGAGAAGCTCAGCGGCGGTGGACGCCCGAGCGGGCCGCTCTCCTTCCTGAAGGTTTACGACCAGGTTGCCAATGTTGTGAAGAGTGGCGGCAAGACGCGTCGTGCCGCGAAGATGAATACATTGAAAGACTGGCACCCTGATGTCGAAGAATTCATCGACGCGAAGCAGCGGGAGGAGAAGAAGGCATGGGCCCTTATTGAGCAAGGTTACGAGGGAAACTATAACGGCGAGGCTTATGGCTCGATCATGTATCAGAACGAGAATCTGAGCGTGCGAGTGACTGACGAATTTATGCAGGCAGCCGTGGAGGGGAGGGAGTGGTGGACGATGCGTGTGACGGATGGCAAACCGTGCGAGAAAAAAGACGCGCGAACCCTGCTCCGGAAGATCGCGACTGGCACGCACATTTGCGGCGATCCCGGGATGCAGTTCGATACGACTATCGATAAGTGGCATACCTGCAAGGGAACCGCCCGGCAAAATTCGACCAATCCTTGTTCAGAATATCTGTTCTTGGACGATACAGCCTGCAATCTCGCTTCGTTGAATCTGCTGCGGTTCAAAAAGCCGAGCGGAGAGTTTGACATCGCCCGCTTTAAGGCTGCTGTTCGCATCTTCATCACGGCGCAGGAAATCCTGGTGGATAATGCCAGCTACCCTGTGAAGGAGATTGCCGAAAACAGCCATATCTATCCGGACCTTGGGTCTGGGCTATGCCAATCTCGGGGCGCTCATTATGAGTTATGGGCTGGGATATGACTCTGATGAAGGCCGCGCTCTGGCTGGAGCGATAACTTCGATCATGACCGGCCACGCTTATGAGCAAAGCGCGCGCATGGCGAATGTTGCATGGTCCCTTCCCCGGCTATCATAAAGCTCAGATGAGCGGTGGACGGAAGACCGTAGCCGCGGACAACGTGGAATCCATGTTGCAGGTTATCGAACAGCATCGGCAAGCCGTGGGCAATATCCAGGCTTCCCAACGGTTCGCCGGTCTTAAGGAAGAGGCTCGGCAGGTCTGGGACCGCGCGCTGGCGCTTGGCAGGGAATTTGGCTACAGAAATGCCCAGGTGACCGTACTAGCGCCCACAGGAACTATCGGCTTTTTGATGGATTGCGACACCACCGGTATCGAACCGGATATCGCGCTCGTGAAGTACAAACTACTCGCGGGCGGGGGCATGCTGAAGATTGTGAATCAAACGGTTAAGCCTGCTCTTGAGCATCTTAACTATTCTGACGAGGAGATTCGGGGAATACTCGCGCACATAAATGAACACGATACGATCGAAGATGTGGAAGTTCCTGAAACGAGCAAGGTGATCCGAAGCGGTCTGAGAGCCGAGCACATCCCCATCTTCGACTGCGCTTTCAAGCCCAAAAACGGGACACGTTCGCTCCATTACACAGGGCATCTGAGAATGATGGCCGCCGCTCAGCCCTTTCTAAGTGGCGCCATTTCGAAAACGGTAAATCTTCCGAATACGGCGACCGTGGATGAGATCATGCAAACGTACATCGAAGGCTGGAGAATGGGGCTGAAGGCCATCGCAATCTACAGGGACGGTTCGAAGCGTTCCGCCCCCTTGAACGTGGAGAAGACCAAGGACATGAAGTCTCCAGGCGCCGCGCTGGAGGCAACTGTCTCTTCCAGGGAGGATCTGGAAAGCCGAGTCGGTGAATTGGACAAGGAACTCAGCCTGTTGAAGGCGAAGGTCGGGCAGCCCACACGCCACCGGATGCCCAATACCAGAGTTTCACTGACTCACAAATTCGACATCGCGGGGCATGAAGGTTACGTGACAGTCGGTCTCTACGAAGGAGGAGAGCCTGGCGAGCTCTTCATCCAGATGGCGAAGGAAGGCAGTACCGATGGGCGGGTTAATGGACACGGTGGCGACCCTCACATCCATTGCTCTGCAATACGGCGTGCCTCTCGAAAGCCTCGTGAAGAAGTTTGCTTATCAGCGGTTTGAGCCCAGCGGTTTCACTAAAAATCCAGATATCCGAAACGCCACCAGCATTACGGACTACGTGTTCCGCTGGCTCGGGTGCCAGTTCATCACGGGTTACAAGGAAGCGACCAGTCCTCAACGCAACCAGACGGAACTGCCGATGCGTGAGATTGCGGAAATGGAAAAAAAGGTTGTGAACCGCCCCGTTGCAGATCTGCCGCGCACGGGTGAGAAGGAGATCATCGACGTAATCACCGCGCGCTCGCCTTCGGAAGGTGAGCCGCGAATGGGGAATGGACACGGGAATGGACGCACCCACGCCGAGCGGGTGAAGGAAGCGCTGGGTTCCATGTTCATGGATATCAGTTGTTCCAACTGCGGGAGTTCGAAGGTGATTCGTTCTGGTACCTGCGGTGTCTGCGTTGAGTGTGGCACCAGCCAGGGTTGCAGCTAAAAGGTGACACTATGACCCCTCGTCGTGGTGATCTCACGACGAGGGGAGCGGCTGTTGAATCATATCAACCGCCTTGCAGGAGGGATCTGGTCGGTTAGAAGTATGGCTGTCACGCGATAGCGATGAACGCTGGCCTTGAAACCGCTCCAGGCGCGCGGCGCTCATATCTCATCTGCGCGTTCTTAGTAGCGCTGGTCTTCGCCGCGTTCGCGCCTGCCTTGCGCTGCGGCTTCGTAAACTACGACGATAATGTCTATGTTTACCAAAATTCAGAAGTTGCCCGGGGCCTTGGCGTTGCCGGCGTAGTATGGGCGTTTACTGATACGCACACCGGAAACTGGCATCCACTCACGTGGCTCAGCCATATGGTCGACTGCGAGATCTATGGGCTAAAACCTTGGGGGCATCATCTGAGCAGCGTCATTCTGCATGCTTGCTCCACGATCGTTCTTTTCGCCGCGCTTCTCCAAATGACCGGGGCGATCTATCGCAGCGCGTTCGCCGCTGCCGCCTTTGCCATTCATCCCTTGAGGGTGGAATCGGTCGTCTGGATCTCTGAACGCAAGGATGTTCTGAGTGGGTTTTTCTTCATGTTAACGCTGTGGGCTTATGTTCGGTATATCCAGCGTCAGCGGAAGATCGGCGCGTACGTTCCGGTTATGCTGTTCTTTGCCTTTGGGCTGCTCTCCAAGCCCACGCTTGTCACGCTGCCTTTTGTACTTCTACTTCTCGACGCCTGGCCGCTCGAAAGATATCAGGAGGGCTGGAGGCGCCTCGTGCTCGAAAAACTGCCTCTTTTCTCTCTTTCGGCTGCTATTTCAACAATCACGTTGATGGCCCAAAGGGGAGGACTTCAGCCCTTGCAATTACTCCCCGTGACGCAGCGCGTCGAGAACGCGGTTGTCGCCTGTTCAACGTACCTCCTGGAGATGGTCTATCCGGCAAAGCTCGCTGTGTTCTATCCACTTGCTCCCGACGGTCCTGTGCTGGCGACGGTAATCATCTCGTCGTTAGTCCTCGTTGCGATTACGGCGGGCAGCCTGCTCCTTTTTGAAACGCAGCCTTGCCTTCTGATTGGATGGCTCTGGTACTTAGGGATGCTTGTGCCAGTAGCCGGGCTTGTGCAGGTAGGCATGCAAGCGCGGGCAGATCGATACACCTATCTTCCGCAGATAGGTCTCTATATCGCCGCCGCGTGGCTGGGGCATTCGGTCTTTTTACGCGCCGGTCTCTCCAGATTCGCGCGTCCAGTAGCATGCATCACGCTGGTTGCTCTGCTTATATGCGCGAGAAGGCAGGATTCGTTCTGGGTGGATGGGGAGTCACTTTGGACCCGGGCGCTCACCTGCTCTTCAGAGAACTACATCGCCCACAATGATCTCGGGAACGCTCTCGCCGACAAAAAACGAATCCCTGAAGCCGTCTTGCAATACGAGAGCGCTCTGGCGATCAAGCCTCACTATGCTGAGGCTCGCTGCAATCTTGGTATCGCGTTGATCGATGAAGGGCACAGCGAATCAGGCGTCCAGGCGCTTCGAACCGCCATCATGGACGACCCGGCCTACGCTCCTGCTCACTATGCGCTTGGCAATTCCATGCTGGCGAGCGGAAAGCTGGACGAGGCAATCCGGGAATTTCGCGCAGACCTGGCGACCCGTCCAAACTTCCCCGAGACGCTCAATAATTTGGGGAGCGCCCTGTTAGGAGAAGGGGCGGCGGACGAAGCAATCGTCCAGTTTAGAGCCGCGCTCCGCGTTCGTCCGGACTACGCGAAAGCTCACTATAACCTCGGTAACGCGCTGCAGGGAAAAGGCGACTTTGTAAACGCAGGCTCTGAGTATGCGTCCGCCATTTCCCTTGCTCCCGACTATGCGGACGCGCACAACAATCTTGGCAATGTTTTGATGAGGCTGGGCCGTTTGGAGGAGGCCATAATTCATTATCGGATCGCGCTTCGGCTTCGTCCCGCCTCTTTGGATGCGAGGAGGAATCTCGGATTCGCGCTGTCGATGCGGCCCGCAAGTAGAATGGAGTCGAAATAGCGCCGGTGAATGACATAATGGAGCGAGTGTCTGAACCAGATTCATCCTGCCTGGCTGCTGCCACGGGTCCGCGTCTTCTTGTTCTCTTGCCGGGCTTGAGCAACGGAACCACTGTCGCCACTGTCTGCGCAGAGCTTGGTGAATGGGATGTCACGGTCTTTTCTTTCGTTCATCACCGGAGCAAAAACGCCGCGGTTCCCGCTAACGCGCGAGTTATAAGCGGCCATCCTGCGAATTCATCGAATCACGGCGCGAATCAGAAGCTTGGCTTCCGGTACGCCGTGGAACAGAACTTCGACTTGGTGGTGACGGTGCCTGCGGGTGCTGATGCCGCGGGCATCAAATTTGCGGTTGCTTCCGCGCTCTCCAATCCCCCCGCTGCAGCCGCGCTGGGCCCGCCGGTGAGTGGTTCTTCACTTCATACGATGCTGGCTGGATGTCTCGGCGTCGCGCAGCGTCGTCTGCTGCATACAGAGTTTGCGCCGTTCGATGCCGCTTATCGAGTCTATTCAGTTGAGGCGATCAGGAGCGTTCCTTTCGAGAGAAACAGTAATGACGAGCGTTTCGATACCGAACTGGCTATACAGTTCCTTTCTTCAAATCTGCCGGTAACGCGACTCGCCGCTTCCGCGCCGACGCCCGGAGATCAGTTAAGCCTGTACGTGGCCTGGAAAATCTTTCGTGCAACCCTCCGAGCCTCGTTCCACAGGAAAACACTGCTATACGACAGGAAGTTTGATGTCGAACCTGTCGAGGAAACCTATGATCTCAAACTGGGGTTCCCTTCTTCGCACACCGCCGCCATAGGCGCTGTCAGGACGGGCGCCTCCATTCTCGATTTGGGATGCGGTAGGGGATACGTTGCCCGGGAGTTTGCTAAAAAGGCTGGCAGAGTCACCGCCGTGGATCGGTATGATCCGGGAATTCGCTCCATCCGGAATATAGACTTTCATCGCTGGGATCTGGATGGCGGGGAAAGTCCCGTCGACGTATCTCAATATGAGCAAATATTCATGCTCGATATCATAGAGCACCTCAGCGACCCGGAAGAGTTCATGGAAAAGCTTCGGGCAGCCGCGGCTCGGACGCGGCCGGAAATTATTTTAACGACCGCGAACATCGCCTTTTTCGTTACCCGGCTTATGCTGCTCGCGGGGCACTTCAACTACGGCAGGAAGGGTATCCTTGATCGGACGCACACCCGTCTATTCACAATTTCCTCTCTGCGCGAGCTGCTGGAGCAGACTGGTTATACCATAGAGGAGGTTCGCGGCATCCCCGCGCCGTACGCGCGGGTATTGGGGATTAATTGGATGAGCAAGACTCTTGCGTGGTTCAACGGGCTCCTGATCCGATTTAATAAGGGCCTTTTTTCCTATCAGATATTCCTTAGAGCTCGCGCAAATCCAACTGTCCATAATCTCCTTGTGGAGTTGCAAGAAATTCACGCGGAAGTGGGATCCGCTAACGCGGATGGATCACTTTAGTATGTTTACAGCGCGCAACAGCCCCTCGCTGATGAGTTCGTAAAGTCCGAAATCAACGAAGAAGACGTAGGTACTGATGCACCTCGAAAAGACAGATGCCAGCGAGGCTGCCGATCAGGCAGGCGTCTTTCCATCGCCCGCACCGGGCGCTTAACGTAGTAAGCAATCCGTAAGCAAGGTAGCGGAGCGGAAAATCCCACATGTTCGCGTACCGGAGGTTCATTCCGTACTTTAGGTTCGCCATGACAAGGTAGCTAAACAGGATGAACAGTATCAGGAATATCTCCTGCCGGTTTTCGGATCTGAGTTCAAACATCCGACCGATCGCGAGCATCAGAATGAGCGGGCTTACCAGCATCAAGTCCACCAAATACCTGTACCACGGCCCATCCCCGGTCTTGATTGCGTAGGGCAGAACCAGGTTCTTTGTTACCGATAGGTGGTAAGTCTCAATGAAGTTGCTGACACCCCCGGCAAGAGCAATCAGCAGGCAAACGCCCAAGAGAGGCCCTGCGACAGTCATCAGCACGAGCGGGCGCGAAACCTGCCCCAGCTTCAACCAGCGAGCGACGACCATAAGACCGCAAATGGCGAAGAATACAAAAAATGAATTCTCCTTCGTCATGACCATGCACGCGAACGACGCGCAATAGCAAATTATCCACCGCTTCCTGTCGGGATGCTGGAGCGCTTCCCAGAACAGCCAGAGAGTAAGAAGCGCCCAGAATGTGAAGAAGCCATCCACGAGCGCGTGCTGGCCCATGTGAATCTGGGTGGGTGCGCATCCAATGAGAGCCAGAACCGCAAGGCAAGTCTTCTTGCCTCCAAGCCGGAATGCAAAAATGCCTGAGAGGAGCAGCGTGAGGACGCTAAAAAAGCACGCGACCGATCGCAGAACCTTGAGAGTCTCGCCGCCAAAGGAGTGTTTCCATAACGACGACGTGAAGATATACAGGAAGCGCATTGGCGGCAGGATCGATCCCGGCAGTTTCCTTTGCTCGATGATGTAACTCTCGACGATCGACGGGTATTCGGTGAGGCCGGTGTAGTACAGTTGGTTCACGTAGTTCCTGTACAGGTTCTCGTCGTATCCGATGTGCGCAAAAGTCCCCGAGGGATAAACCCGAAGGAAAATACCGATGGCAGCGATCAGGCAAACCGCGCCCAGCCAGCGGAAGTCGTGAAGGAGGCTTGGCCGCGGGGCATCCTCTGGCGCGTCCGAGGGGGTGGTTCCGTTCATAAATCTGCGGTGGAGAGCGCGTCCTGATCAGATGGTTGCGCTGTTCCGATTACAATCCGACGGCAGAAAATGAGCAGCGCCGCAAACATCACGACCCAAGGGATGTTTGTCCAGGGAACCCAAAGGTGGTCCAGGTTGTTGGTTGAGCTTCCATAATACCAAGGCATGCCTTCCGAGATCACGTCGTAGAATCTGAACAGGAAAAGCGCGCTCGCGGCCGTGAAAATGAGGTACCAGGACGTGGAGCAAAGCAGAATAAAGGGAGCGGGCCAAACCATGTACTGGGCGCAAACCCCAGGCGCAATCGTAAAGAAAACCGCCCAGGCGTACGCGATTGTCGCAAAGATACATCTTCCCGGAAGAGCGCGCCGGCGCCAGGCCAGCGCGAGAATACTGAAGATGACTGCAAACTTCAGAACTGTCATCGTCGTAACCTGCCGCGCGCTCAATCCGGTAAAAGATACCTTTGCAAAACCCGGGATGCCTGTGGCTCGGAGCCAGTAGGTTATCCCCCAGATGCCCCAGTAACTGCTGTAGCCAAGCACATTATGGAGGAACAATGCCGGACATAACAAAAGCGCCGGCGACCACCCCGCAAGACACACAGCCGCGGTGAGCGCCGCAAACCGGACGCCCTCGCCTCGATGCAGCCAGTAGAAAAAAAAGATTGGGCCGAGAAGCACGGATATTATTTTAAAATTACAGGCCACTCCGAGAGCGACCGCGCACATCAGAGGACGCTCCTCATCCGCCATTGCCGCGGCTAACAGGAGAAACAGGACCATCATGGAATCGAAATTCCCGTGATACCCGGAAACCATGAAAGAGACGGGACTCAGGGCGAAGAGGCAGATAGCCCAGACCGGCAGGCGCCCCGTCCTCCGCTGAAAGCGGACCACAAGGCCCACCGCCAATAGGTCCGCGAGAATGGGCGGGATGCGGAGACACAGCGGGAAAAGGAACGGATGATCCCGCGCGCTTTGCGGGAAGAAGGCCATAAGAGCAGGGAACTTGGTCCCCAGGAAGTTTGCGGACTGGTAGCTTGCGGCAAAATATCCCGCTACCAAGGGTGTGTGGTTGAAGAGAGATGTCTTCTCATACATGGCTTTCAAGCCGTGCTTGGAGAGCAGTTCCCCGTAAGCGAGGTGCAGCAGCACGTCGTTGGAACCAAACGTCGTCCATGCGCAGTACAGCTTCAGGAGCAAGCCGAGCAGCGCGGAGCAAAGGATGATGGCGCCACCGCTGCGTCGGGCGGCAGGCGTTTCGGCGTCTGTCATCGTTGCTCCCTCGCGCGGATGGTCGATTGCAAATCCTGGAATTCCTTTCGGTCCGGCGCCAGGGAGAGTGCCTTGTTGATCTCGTCTCCCGCCGGTTCCACTTGACCTTCCTCCAGCAGAGATTCGGATAGCAGGAAGTGCGTTTTGGCGTCTCCAGGTTCGATGTCCGCGGACCGTGACAGAAACGCGCGGGCAATCGTCCACTGGTGTTCGTTCATCGCGAGCATGCCCAGGTTGTCGTAAGCGCCGCTGTGGCGAGGATTGATTTCCAGTGTTCTGCGATAGAACGCCTTGGCCTTTCGCGGCTCTCCTTCTTTCACCCAAAGGTTGCCCAACGCGAAATTGATCTCAGAATTATTCGGGACGTACGCATAGGCCTTCTCCAGCTTCTCCTTGGCCCTTTCAAGATGACCGGCTTCAGTTGCTTTGATCCCCGTATTGTAGCAGTCCAGCGACCACAAGCCCGGATCCGATACAGGCCAGGACACGAAAAGCGTCGAGGCTGCGCAAAGCGAACAGACAGCCAGTGACTCTCCCCAGCGGCTGGAAAGGAGGGAGGTGAACAAAGTCCAAAGCGCGTAACAGCCCATAAGAAGAAGGCCGGGAACGGCCGCCATGCGGTAACGCTCGGTAATGAACACTGGGAGAAGCGCGCACATGTGTAGAAGAATGGCGGCAATGATCCAGCGTGAGCGTGGCGATCTGATGCCAGCGATGATCATGCCTGCAATCCCAAACGCTGCAACCACGCCGAAGCGGATTGATGGGGTGAGGAAACCCTCCTCCTCCAGAAGCGTGATGAGACTAAGGTCATCATACTGGAAGGAATTCCAGAAATTCTTAAATTTGATGCAATTTAGACGAATCCACTCTAAAAAATGAGAATGGATGTAAGCGTTGGCCTTTGACGACCAGAAATGGGAGACCTCGGCGCGGGTGAGGGGATGACCGGCCGCCGTCTCTGCCATTGTGATGGAATCCTGAAGCATTCCGGCTTGTCCGGCACGGAGGCCTGGGGGGATTTTCGGATAGCCATTTGCCAGCGGATTATTCCCTATATAGAAGTTGACGCCGCTGTGGGCGGAAAGCAGAACTGGCTCCCCGGCAACGAAGTAGTTATGGAGCCAGCAGGGGGACATGCCGGCAAAGACTCCGAGCAACAGCACCCCGACTGACCCTGACAGTTTTGCCAGCCGGGCAAGGAGCGGCTTTTGGGAGTCCACGTTGATCCAGATCGCGGCAACAATAAGAACGATTATGAAGAGGATCGTCGCCACCATCGTAGACACGATTCCGACCAGGAGCCCCATCCATAGCCAAGGCCGCCACGCGGAGGAAGAACGTGTCCGCGCGGCCCACAGAACGCACGCCCAATAGGCGCAAACCAGCCATGTTGTAGGCATCAGGATCACAGAAAAGGCCTGCGCGGGCTCGAAGAACGTCCAGCCGGCCGCGGCTGCGATTCCAATAATTTCACCCCGGCTCCAAACCTGGCCAGGCGGTTGACATTCTGGGAATACAGCCCGCGCCAATTCGTAGATAATGACGCCTGTTGTCGCCTCGCAAGCGCACTGCAGCAGCCCCACCACAAAGGGGTTGTAGCCCAAGGCACGATAGATTCCCGCAAGGAAAAACGCGTAGCCGGGGAGACCGTAAAAAGCGTGATGGTCTGTCCACACACCCTTTAAAATGCGGAGAGCCCAGTCATTGTAGAACTTCATGTCTCCCCCTGCGGGGATGAGGTAGGCGGAGTTGCTGAACCGGGCCAGGACAATCAGCCGGACAAAAAAGGCAAGGAGGAAGAGCCAGACCGGTACAGAAGCAAACCACCTGCGGCTCGGTGCTGGCTTTATGTCAATCGGTGGCATCACTTCTGCTTATAAGGGTTGTAAGCGAGAAGTCGCATAATTCAAAACAATAAACAAACGCAGTAATTCATTATTATATGTTACAGAAACTTAACAAGAATCGCGGGGGCTTTACCCTCGTTGAAATCATGATTGTAGTGGCGATCATCGCTCTGTTGGCGGCGATCGCGGTGCCTAACTTCCTCCGTGCTCGCAAGCGCTCCCAAGCGACTCGCGTGCTTGAGGATCTCCGCATGCTGGATTCCGCTCTCGACCAGTACGCGATCGAAACCAGCAAGACCACTGGCTTCTCGGCTACCTTCACTGACCTCAAAAACTACCTGAAGACGGGCACCACGCTTTACAGCACGGGCAGCGATCTCTTCGGCAACCAGTACGGCAACTCCGGAACGTTCTCCGTGGACTTCGTTCCTAAAGTCCCTGCCGCTTCCTTCAACTCCTTGTCCGATGTGGCGCCCAACACGTTCTGGTCGCCCTACATGTAAGAGAGAAGGAAAAAATTCATGGAACATCCAGTTGTCCGCTTAGTTGTTCGCGGGCAACTGGATGTTGAGTTTCACAGGCGCGGGCGGACGGAGCAGAGGTTCCGCTGCCGGGCTGTGATGCAACCCTGAAAACTGAAAGACCCTCCATGTTACAAAAGCTCATGCGGACACGCGGCGGCTTTACATTGGTGGAAATCATGATTGTCGTAGCTATCATTGGCCTGCTCTCCGCGATTGCGATTCCGAGTTGGATTCGCGGTCGAAAGCGCTCACAAGCCACCCGCACCATTGAGGAGTTGCGGATGCTTGACAACGCCCTGGATCAGTATGCCATCGAGAGCAGCAAAACGTCCGGTTATGTCACGAACTTCACTGATTTGAAGAACTACCTGAAAACCGGCACGACGCTCTACGCGACGGGAGCGGACCTTTTCGGAAACCCGTACGGGCCGTTCTCTGTTGATACCGTTCCAAAGGTGAACGCACCCACATTCAACACGCTGTCGGATGTGGCGGAAGCTGCATTCTGGTCTCCATACAAGTAGCCGCTGGATAAATTCCAAACATCCAGTCGTCCGTTCTCCTTTGAACCGGGGCGACTGGATGTTTGCGCGTTTGGCGAGGGATCCCTATCGTCAAGGGGCGTTCCATGAGCAGATTAACCAAGGCCCTCTCAGTCATCTGGATTCGCGATTCCCTTGCGCTCCTGTTTCTGCTTGGCAGCGCTCTGCTTGTTTATTCTCCGGCACTGCAAGGCGACATCCTGTGGGATGACCATTACCTTGTTCGGGAGAATCCATTCTTCAAAAGTCCGATCTTTTTCTTTGAGGTATTTCGCCACTGGCTCTTTCTCGACTCCTTCTCGATCTACTACAGGCCGGTTCAGAACTGGTCGTACATGCTGGACTACTGGCTGTGGAACACGAACTCCTTCGGCTACCATCTCACGAATATCCTGCTCCATGGACTTAGCGGGTGTCTCCTTTTCAAGCTGTTGTGTAACATCCTGCCGGGTCTTACGAGCGAAGCCGGCGTCTCACGGGATCCGCGGGATGACCGGGGGATTGCGTTCATGGTGTCCCTTGTATGGGTGATTCACCCAGTCCATAACGCGGCTGTCGCCTACATCGCGGGCCGGGCAGATAGCCTTGCCGCATTATTCGCTCTGGCGGCGTGGCTGGGATTTCTGAAAGGACGGCAGGTGCCGTCTCGCGGTGGGAAAATAAGCCTCTACGCCTTCGCTCTCGTACTCGCCCTTGTGGCTCTTTGCTCCAAGGAAGTGGGGCTTGTATGGATGGAGTTGTTCACCATAGCGCTCATCTTCGAGGCGTCAGGGCCCAAACCTCGTCCTTCCGCGCGTTCAGTCGTGGCCGTGTGCGCCGCGCTGTTGGGAGTAGTGATGGCATATTACGTTCTTCGCAGTCTGCCGGGGCCGAGAACGCCCTTGAGGGAAGATTCCGCGGAGACACTTCCCGCCCGTATTCTCCTGATGCTTCGGGCCCTCGGCGACTACAGCAGCCTCATGCTTTTTCCGGGCGATCTGCACATGGAAAGGGTTGTTTTTTCTCCTGCGACTTACGCCACGCGCGAGGTTTGGGAGCAAAACATACGATTCGAATACTTATCCATATTTGGCGCTGCGACACTCGCCCTGTTAGCATGGGTGCCTTCGAAAAACTTCCAAGGGAAGCGCCTCTGCCTGTTTTCCGCCGTCTGGTTTACGGCGGGTTTCCTGCCGATCTCAAATCTTTTTCCTCTGAACGCGCAGGTCGCCGAACATTGGATTTACATTCCTAGCATTGGATTCCTGCTTTTCCTCGCCGGCTGTGCCTTCGCGCTTCACAGGAGAATCATTCCTATCGCGACAGGACTGCTGGTGCTGGCGATATTCGCGCTGGGGGTAAGGACAGCGCTCCGCAGCCAGGAATGGGCCAACCCCGAGGCGTTCTACAAGCAGACGATCCGCGCCGGAGCCGGATCGGCCCGCATGTACACCAACCTCGGGTTCGTTTACAATCAGCGCCACGATTATGTTAAGGCTGTGGAAGTTTTGACGGACGGAGTAAAGCGGTTCCCGGACTTCGCGCCCGCGAGGATCAACTTGGGGATCAATCTTGCGGAGCTTGGGAGGAAAGACGAGGCGCGCCAATATTTGGTATCCGCTCGGGCGCCAGCCGATTCCAGCGCGAAACCTTACCCGCGCACATGGGCGGCGGCTGTCGCGCTGGGGCGCCTGGAAAGTGAGGACGGAAAAGTCGCGGAGGCGATCTCGACTCTGGACGAAGCGATCAAGAAAAACCCTGACGTTTGGGATCTGGTAAGCACGGAAGCAGATATTCTTCAGAAGGCTTCTCGCGCGAAGGACGCCGAACGGATGGTTGAGGATTATACGGCGCGGCACTGGTGGCATTATGATTCGTATATGCGCCTCAGCCAACTGCGTCTCGCCCGGTCCGACGAAGCCTCTGCCATTACCGCGCTTATCCATGCCAGTACATTGAATATCCATGGCACAGAGCCCCTGAATCTTATCGCGCAGGTCGACCTGAAACAGAAAAGGCCAGACGCGGCTTATGAAGCGGAGATGGCTGCGATTCGTCGTGACCCCGCTCAACCTGGTGAGTTCGCCATGTTGTCAGTCATTCTTGATGAACTCGGCAGGAAAGCTGATGCGGCCGAGGCTTTGCGGCATGCCGAGAGCTTGCGAAGAAACGCGATTGAAGACGCAAAAGCTCAATAGGAACCTCTCAAAACATCGACGCTTTACGAGCAAAGAATAGCTGGCGCGCGTTAACCAAGCATGCCAGTTTGCCACCCTACATGAAACCGACTCTCCTCCTCGTCTTATGCGCCCCCCTTCTTACTAGCGCGCTGTCTTCGACTTCCAAGGCCGCGTCCGCTATGGCCACTCCTTCTGTGGAGAAGCCCGCGGGCGTCGCGCTGCCACCCACAGATTTCGTGCTTAAGGATCCCGTAGCCGAAGTGGAAGGGCAGCCAATCAATAAAGTCGATTTGGAAGGCACCTTAAACGCGGCGCTCGCCCAGCACGGCAAGACGCTCGCAGATTTCAGCCGGGAGCAGAAGCTGCAAGGTTATCATGCAGTCCTTGACCAGATCGTGATGCAGAAGCTTATTGCTAAAAGGTCTGCTGACGTGGCTGTCACAGACGCGGAAGTTGACGCGGAATATAATCGGCTGAAGCAACGCTATGGTTCGGAGGAGCAGATGAAGGCCGAAGTGGCGCGCACCGGCCAGACACTGGATCAAATCAAGGATAGTCTTCGCAAAAACATCCGCGCGCGGAAGTGGATAGACGCGCAAATTGGCGGCAAGGTAGATGTTTCGGAAGCCGACGCCCAAAGCTTTTACGACAAGAATCCCGAGAAATTCAACATGCCGGAAACTGTTCGCGCCAGTCACATTCTCATCGCGGTTCCCAAGGACGCGTCTCCTGAGGTAGCCGCGAAGAAGCAGAAGGACGCGGAAGCCGCGCTCGCCCGCGTGAAAGGCGGCGAATCGTTCGCAAAAGTCGCCAGCGAACTATCCGATGATCCCGGCTCCAAGATCAAAGGTGGAGACCTCGACTTCTTTCCCAGGGAAAGGATGGTACCCGAATTTGCTGACGCCGCCTTTAAGCTGAAAAAGGATGAAGTAAGCGGGCTGGTCAAGACGCAGTTCGGCTATCACATCATAAAGGCGACGGATCGCAAGGATGCCAGGGTAGTTCCTTTTCCAGAAGTGAAAGAGAAGCTGATGGCTTTCATGTCGAACCAGAAGCGTCAGAATGCTGTGCAAACGCTTTTGGCTGATATTCGTCAGAAAGCAGACGTGAAGATATACCTTCCTCCGGCGCAGGCTGCGGAAGTAAGGTAATCAGCTGAAGCTATCCAAAGCCCGGGCGATGATTTTCCGCGAGCAGGGGATTGAACCCGGCTGTGATTGTTCTCGCGACTAGCCCTTAAAAGAGAAGGTTCCCGGAGCGACCTTCTTTAAGCCCGGAACGGTCTTGCCCGTTGTGTAAAACCACACGTTCACAGCGCCCTGCTTCGCTCCAATTCCTTCCGCAACATCTCGTACTCTTCAGCCCTTTGGAGCCCGCGGTCTTCAAGAGCGACATTATCCTCTCCTTGAGGTTTCCCCGGCGGCCGGCGCCAGGTTGGGCGCTCTTCCCGGGGGGGCGTCCAGGGCCGCGGCGCCTTGGAGCAGGCGGCGCGGCGATGGCAGCGGATGGAATAGTTGATTCTCCGTTACCGTATAGAACGGCGATTTGGCTTTCGATATGCGCCAATTCAGTCGCGGTAGCTTCTCGTTTCTTTGTCAACTCGAGCAAGCGTTGCACATGCGAACTGGTTAGTGTTTTTATGTTCATGATCTTCCCCCTGTAAATGTCATGCTGCTACAGGTCAAGCGCTGAATGTAACCTGAACGTAACATTGCCAAAATGACTAGTATATCTGGCGGCCCTGATGGCTGCCTCACAGCCATATAATTTGGTGTGCCTGGACGGGCTCGAACCGCCAACCTTCTGATCCGAAGTCAGAAACTCTATCCAATTGAGCTACAGGCACCTCCAATGAATCAATCAGTAAAAATGAAAGAAATCAAGCAATGTGCGCGAAGAGCTCTTCAGCCGCCGGTTCGCCAAGACTAAACGTGCAGCAATAGAGTCCCGATGCGGAGATCTCCTGTCTTGCCACTCGGATGTTCAGTACTTTCTCAAACATCTCGGCCTCCAGACGCGCTACGATGGGAAAAGCGCGCAGCAGATCAAGTATTGGGGAGTGGTGTTCTACTATGGCAAGCAACTTCCCGCTTTCAACCTGCGACATATACCCCTCTCCGTCGCGAAGGCGAGCGAGCGAGATTGTTCGAGCCGGGAGGGTGTCGCCTTTAACTTTCGCCATATACTTTGCGCCTTTCTCCTGAAATACCATGAAGAGCAATTTCTCCGATGAGGCAGGACCGTAAAGCTTTTCGGCCGAGTCCAGAAGTCGCAAGGTCAGTTCGTTGCTGGCGACCGGGAAAAGCTCGTGGGAGCGCCTTGTGAGACGATAGAGCATTTCAGGACGCCCGATTGGTTTTGCCCTGCGCCATGTGTCCAGGTAGCCATCGCGCGCGAGTTCCACACAATGCTGCTTCACCCCCATGTAGCTCATGTTCATCCGGCCTGCCAACTCGTTCACCGAAAGCCCTTGAGTGCGCTTCAAAACATTTAGTATTTCGAGACGCTGGCTTTTTCCGATCTCGGCTATGAGTTTCTGGATCATCGTTGGACTTCAGCGCGGGTCGCGCGCCACGGAATGCTACACAACGCGGGATTGTCCTTCAACAGCTCGCGCGTTCTGTGCCACCAAATGGGGCTACGTCAGCCGGCGCGAAGCCGTGTCGCATTACATTCTCGCTGATGACTCGTGATAACATGAAGTTCTTGAGATAATCCCGCCCACCCGCCTTCGTTCCCGCCCCCGACATTTTGAAACCTCCAAAAGGCTGGCGCTTGACAACAGCGCCCGTGATCGGCCTGTTGATATACAAATTGCCCACCCTAAACTCCCTTTTCACCCGCTCGATGCGGGCCGGACTTCGCGAATAAAATCCGCCGGTAAGAGCGAAGTCGCTATCGTTCGCGAGGCGAAGCGCTTCATCCAGAGATGAAGCTCGCATCACGCATAACACCGGGCCGAATATCTCTTCGCGCGCGATCCGCGCGTCACGCGGAACGTCGGAGAAAATGACGGGTGGGTAGAAAAATCCTTCCGCGGTGGACAGACGTCCCTTGAAGGAGAGAGTTGCCTCGCGAGTCCCGATCTCAACGTATTGATGAACCCGCTCGAGGGCGTCTTTATCGATGAGAGGCCCCATGAAGATGGAGGGTTGGCTCGGCGGCCCAACTTCCAAACTGCCAGCCGCTTCGATCAACCGCGCAAGAACCTCGTCATGAATATCCTCCAGCAGGATGAGCCGCGAAAGGGCGGAACATTTTTGGCCCTGGTAGCCAAAGGCTGAGTAAAGCGCGCCTGCTACCGCGTCATCGAGATCCGCGTCATCGTCAACGATAAGGGCGTTCTTGCCACCCATCTCGCAAACGACCTTCTTAACTTCCGATTGCGACGCCTTCGTCCTGCCGGCAGACTCGAGAATCTTTAGACCCACTTCCTTCGACCCCGTGAACGCGACAAATTCGACGCGAGGATGCTCGACAAGGCGCGCTCCGACTTCCTCGCCGCTCCCCGTTATCAGATTTACGACACCCGGGGGGAAACCTGCTTCCTCGAAAATCCGCATGAGTCGGAACGCGATCACGGACGATTGCTCGGCAGGCTTCATGATCGCGCAATTGCCGGTCACGATTGCTGCCGCCGTCATTCCACAAAGGATCGCAAGGGGGAAATTCCACGGCGCGATGATTACGCCTACCCCGCGAGAGGTGTATCCGTGCGTATTCCGTTCGCCAGCCGTGTGCTCGGTTAGCTCCCACGATTCGAGGCGGCGCGTCTCGTCCGCATAGAAGTTGCAGTAGTCTATGGCCTCAACGACGTCGGCGTCTGCCTCCTGCCAGGTCTTCCCGACTTCCCAGACTTCGAGAGCGGCCAGTTCATAGCGGCGAACGCGCATTAAATCAGCTGCTTTCTCAAGCAGCGCAGCTCGCGCCGAAAAGCCGGTTCGGCTCCAGGAGCCATGCGCCCGGCGCGCAGCGGTGACTGCCATGTCGGCGTGTTCAATTGAAGCGAATGACACCCAACCGACCACCTCGGAAGGCCTCGCGGGATTCACGGAGGCCACTTCCGAGCTTCCCGGCGCCGATTTGGCGTCGATCACCATCGGGATGCGCGATCCAAATTTCGTCCGTTCTGCGTCCAGGGCGGCTCCCATGGCCGCCCGGTCGCTTTCGCGGGAAAAATCCGCAAGTGGCTCATGCCTGAAGCCACTTGTTCGCCGGATTGTCGATGCTGCCCCAGCCTCGGCCGCGCGAGGATCACGGAGGAGGTCTTCCGTGGAAACAGAAGAAGCGAATTTGGCGCGCAGAAAACCTTCGTTCGAGGTGTTCTCAAGAAGACGCCTTACGAGGTAGGCCATCCCCGGGAGCAGCTCTCCTATTGGACAATATTCGCGGACGTGAAAACCCATTCCGATCAGCGCCTCTTCTATCACTTCGACCATGCCGTACAGCATCTGAAACTCGAAACGATCCGGGGACAGCCCCGCAGCTTCCGTTTGCGCGAGTATGCTCGAGATGCTCCGGACATTGTGCGTGGCGAAGGCAGCGCAGACAGTCTCGTCATTCTGTATCAACAGCGCGGCCAGTCGCTCGTAGCTGGCGTCTGTCTGAGACTTCTGCTCGAACACCGGCACTTCCCAGTTTTTCTGGCCAGCGACCACGCGCTCGTAATCCCAGTATGCGCCTTTGACCAGGCGGACAGTGAACTGGCGGGGTCGTGATCTGGCCCATTCGATCAAGCTCAGAAGATCGCGCTCGCTGTCCTTCAGATAAGCTTGAATGACTATCCCTATATTCCCGTACGAGAGAAATTCGGGCTCGTCCATCAGGCTTTTGAACAGATGCAGCGTGAGATTCTTCAGCGAATAGCTCTCCATGTCGAGATTCACGAAGGCCCCCAACTCACGCGCCCGCCGGAGCAGGGGTCGGAGCCGGGTCTTCAGCTCATCGGTCGCCCGCTCCGGATCAGCAGGCCGAATCTGGGAATAAAGAGCCGAAATCTTCACTGAAACATTTACCCGCGGCTGACTGGAAGGGGCATCGCCCCAATCAGAGGTCTTTTCCGACAACCTCTCCAGCAGTTCGCTATAACGCCTGGCATAGGCCTCCGCTTCTTCTTCGCTTAACACCGCCTCTCCCAGAATATCCACGGTAAAGCCCGCGCCGCGCCGTGAACTTCTCCTGAGCATCGGCAGAGCCTTGTCGGCGGTCGCCCCTGTTATGAATTGTCCTGCCATCGCAACGACATTGCGCTTCACAATCCAGCTCGTCAGCGCCGGGAAGAGGGTGCCAATCGACAGCATAACCCTCAACGGTTTTGGAAGTCCGGAGGCCTCATCACCGAAGTATTCCTGGAGATGCGCAATGAATGCCCTCGGAGTTTTAAGGGCGGGGAGAACATCCACGAACCGGAATAGCTGCGTTTTGAATCGCTCATCCTGCAGCGACCACGCCATCATCTTTCCGGTCCAATTCCGCTGGTCAAATAGCGAGAACCTTCCTTCTCGCATCCGGGAGAAAATTTCTTCGCCAATCTGCCGGATTCGCCGCTCCAACTCCGCGTTGTGCTCCGCTTCAATCACCCCTGCGCGGAACTTCGACGAGCTTCCGCGCTAAAGCAACCCGCCCTCAGCCCAGCGCGATCTTGTCGCTGATCAACTTCTCGAGCTTCACGATATCGGCGGCGAACTTTCGAATGCCTTCTGCTGTCTTCTCGGTGGCCATCGCATCATCATTCAGCAGGAAGCGGAACTTCTTTTCATCCATCTCCAGCCGCTCCACATCCGCATTCTTCGCGGCGTCTGGCAGGAGCTTGCGTTCGAGAGGGTCATGGGACTTGGCCAGCTTCGCGAGCAGCTCCGGGCTGATGGTAAGCAGGTCACACCCCGCCAATTCGACGATCTGGCTGGTGTTGCGGAAGCTCGCGCCCATGACCTCGGTCGTGTAGCCGAACTTCTTGTAATAGTTATAAATGGTCTGGACGGATTGCACCCCCGGATCCTCCGCGCCGGTGAATTCCTTCTTGTCGCGGGCCTTGAACCAGTCATAGATGCGTCCAACGAAGGGCGAGATAAGGGTCACCTTTGCCTCCGCGCAGCGCACTGCCTGCGGAAGCGAAAATAAAAGGGTCAGGTTGCAGTTGATTCCTTCCTTTTGCAGAACCTCTGCAGCCGCAATACCCTCCCAGGTAGAAGCTATTTTGATAAGGACGCGCTCGCGAGAAATGCTTCTTTTTTCGTAGAGAGCAATCAGCTCGCGACCTTTGTCGATGGACCCCTGCGTATCGAACGACAGGCGGGCGTCCGTCTCGGTGGAAACTCTGCCCGGAACGATGCTCAAAATCTCCGCTCCAAAGGCGACGAGCAGCGCGTCAATGGCCTGATCAACGCCTTTTGCTCCAGACGCTCGCGAGGACTTCGTCTCAGAAAGCACCTTTTCCAGCAAGTGAGCATACTCTTTCTTTTGCGTCGCTGCCAGGATCAGGCTCGGGTTCGTCGTTGCGTCGTAGGGCTCAAATTCTCGCATCGACTCAAAGTCACCGGTGTCCGCCACGACCTTGGTGAATTTCTTTAGCTGCTCGAGTTGACTGGTTTGCGGCGCGGTTTTTACGGCTTCGGTAGTTGCGGGTGTGCTCATAGGGGTTCCTCCGATGGTAAACGAAAGGTGTGACTCGAACAGGGGCTTGGCAAGAGTTTTTGTTGCTCTTTCACCCTCCAGACATGATTCCAGTCGCAGGGAATGGCTCTTGCTACTTTCGCTCTTCTCATAACAGTCTATAAGAATACCCGAGTGAGATGAGAGCATCCCTATGAATCCAGCCTTGTCTCCCGACACTGCCGAATCAGCGAGCGGTTACGAGGTCGTCATTGAACCGAACACCCGCTGGCTGCATCTCGACGCGCGTTCGATCATCGAGTATCGAGACCTTCTTTATCTCCTTATACGCCGCGAGTTCGTGTCCAAGTATCAGCAAACGCTTCTGGGTCCTTCCTGGTTCATCTTCCAGCCGCTGCTCAGCACCTTCGTATTCACCATCGTGTTTCAGAAAGTCGGTAAGATTCCTACCGACACGCTGCCTTCCATCCTTTTCAACATGTGCGGTCTTCTGGCCTGGACCTATTTCGCGCAGAATCTTGGATCTGCCTCGAACACATTCACCAATAACGCCCAGCTTTTCGGCAAAGTGTATTTCCCGAGGATCATCATCCCGCTCTCCCTCGTCATCTCAAATGTGGCGGCCTTCATTTTGCAATTTCTTACCTTCCTGGCGTTTTTCGCCTACTATAAGTTCTTTACGCCAGCAGGGCATACTTTCGCGATGACGCCCGCCGTGGCTTTGCTGCCGCTCCTCATCCTCCATACCGCAGTGCTCAGCCTGGGGATCAGCCTGTGGATGTCCGCCCTCACATCCAAGTACCGTGATTTATGGCACTTGCTGCAGTTCATCACCCAGCTTTGGATGTTCGGCAGCGCGGTTTTTTTTCCCTTGTCCGCTGTGCCAATCCGCTTTCAGTGGCTGGCGAACTTCAACCCGATGGTCGCTGTCACTGAATCCTGCCGCCTATGTCTTCTGGGAAAGGGCACCGTAACCCCCGTTTCGCTGGCGATCTCAGTCTTGATAGGCGTGGCCTCACTGATTTCGGGAATCCTCATTTTCCAGAAGACCGAGCGAACTTTTATCGACACCGTTTAGACGCTGATTTCCCTGAAATGTCTCGACCGATAATAGAAGTCAATTCGCTGAGCAAAATGTACACGCTCGGCAGCATCGGTTCAACAAGCATCCGCGACTCGTGGACGCGCTTGTGGGAGCGAGTGGGAAGCAGGGGCAGCGCACGCGCTTCGGCTGGGGCGGATCGCTTGAATCAGGTCACAAAGTCTTTCTGGGCTCTCAGAGATGTGTCTTTCTCCGTCGCGCCAGGGGAAGTGGTGGGACTGGTGGGCAGGAATGGAGCTGGAAAATCCACTCTTCTGAAAATTCTCTCCCGCATTACGGAGCCTTCATCCGGCAAAGCCACTCTCCGAGGCCGCGTCACCTCTCTCCTGGAAGTGGGCACCGGCTTTCATCCCGATCTTCCAGGCCGCGAAAACATCTATCTCAATGGCGCGATGCTGGGAATGAAGCGGACTGAGATCACGCGTAAATTCGACGAGATCGTGGAGTTTGCGGAGATCCGCGACTTTATCGATACCCCCGTGAAGCGGTACTCCAGCGGAATGTATGTGCGGCTTGCGTTTGCAGTGGCTGCCCATCTTGAACCGGAAATCCTGCTTGTCGATGAGGTGCTTGCGGTGGGTGACTCTGCGTTTCAGAAGAAGTGTCTCGGAAAAATGGGGGATGTGGCCAGGCAGGGACGGACGGTGCTTCTGGTGAGCCATAATATGGCATCCATCCTCTCATTATGCGGGCGCGCGATTGTGCTGGACGGGGGACGTCTGGCGGACAGTGGACCGGCCGACCAGGTGGTGCGGCAGTATCTGCAGTCTGCAAGCTCTCGAGAAGTTGTGGACTTAAGCGAGCGGCAGGATCGCCAGGGAGACGGGGAAGCCAGGCTTACCTCCATCCAGATTGAAAGCGAAGAATCGGTCGAACTCATCCGTTCAACCAGCCGACTGAAGGTCACGATGTCCTATAAGGCATCCAAGGCCCTAAAATTCCCTCGATTTCGTGTCGCAGTATATGATTTCAGAAACACCGGTATCTACCTGTTTGACAGTGATTCCGTGCATGGACTTCCTGAAACGCTGCCAGCGGAAGGCTCCGTCACATGCGTCTCCGGTCCGATCAACATGACCGCTGGCCGCTGTTACGTGAACCTTTCGATTCTGCGCGGCAACCTCATGGCGGATCACATAGACCATTGCGCGACATTCGATGTCGAGCCGGAGAACGTAGCGGGTGCCGGAACCGTGCCCGCCCGCGATTTTGCAGTGTGCATCCTGCCTCACCATTGGACGCATGGCGCCGCTAGCTATGCGAATAGCGCGGTCGAGCAACTCGCCGTCTCTGCCTAGCTTCTCCTAAAGGACACCGGTTTCTTTGAAGCTGTAGTAAGCTTTCTTCCCGGTGTTGGGGGCTCCTATTATCACGTGATCCAGGAGTTTGATCTGTAAAATCCCCGCTGCCTCAGCGAGGCGCCGCGTGAGGCGGATGTCCGCGTCACTGGGGGAGGGGTCGCCAGAGGGGTGGTTGTGAACCACGGCGACCGCATAGGCGGAATAGACAAGGGCGGGCCTGAATACTTCGCGAGGATG
The DNA here is from genome assembly GCA_963828525.1 of uncultured Verrucomicrobiae bacterium. Lineage (GTDB taxonomy): Bacteria > Verrucomicrobiota > Verrucomicrobiia > Chthoniobacterales > Chthoniobacteraceae > CAWHEP01. Next base: position 75,439 of record CAWHEP010000003.1, on the reverse strand, counting down.
CGCGATGCTCTCATTCAGGCTTCCGCTCGAGATGGGTTCAACACGCAGCAGATTGTAACGGGTATCGAGAAGGATCACCTTCAGAACCTCGAGACGCAGTCCTTGCATTTCCGTTCCCACCAACTCGTAGATCAGCTCTGGAGAATCAATTTTCTGTTTCACCACGGCTTCGCGCGCCAGCCGGCTCCCGAGGCCGAAAGCCGCCGCGAGTTGCACGCCTTTCGCGGGGCCAATCCCCTTGATACCAGCAAGTTCCCTGGCGGAGGCGCGCGAAAGCGCTGTCAGGGTTTTGTAACGGGTGAGGAGCTGACTCGCCAGCTCCACAGCGTTCGTTCCGACAATGCCTGTCCTCAGCAGGATCGCGATGAGTTCACTGTCGCTGAGCGCCACCGCGCCATGTTCAAGCATGCGCTCTCGTGGCCGATCCTGCGATGGCATCTCATTTATTCTCTGCATGGACGTCTCCGTGCCTGCTTCAGGCAGGGGCAAGCAAGCAGAACCCGCGAACTCTCGTCAACTCGTAAAGCTCGCGATCAGCTCCTTCAGGGACATCGCGAGATCGCGGAGACCGTCTCGGTATCTGCTTGCCGGAAGTCCTGTAAGCAGGTGATCCGCCTCCAGCAGAAGCTTGGCTCCCGCGGACACGGCGGCATCCAGGCCCCCCTCGCGCAACGTAGCCTCGCCCAACGCTTTAACGTCGTCGGCGTTCCCGCGGAGGATGGCCGCGCTCAAGTCATGGCGTTCAACCTCGGTCGAGACAGCAAGGACATGCAGTATGGGGAGCGTGAGCTTCCCTTTCCGCAAGTCGGATCCCAGCGTCTTCCCCGCTGAACTCTCCGTGCCCGCGATGTCCAGGCAATCATCGTAGATCTGATAGGCGATGCCGAATTTCGCGCCGAACAGTTTCATGGAGGAGATAATCTCCGGGGAAGCCTCATTGATGAAGGCGCCCAGCTCTGTTGCCGCGGAAAACAGGGCCGCCGTTTTCATTTCGATGATCTTATAATAGTCTGCCAGGCCAAGCTTGAGATCGAACCGGCGCTGGGTTTGAATGATCTCGCCGGAGCACACGTCCGATGCAGCGCTCGCGATGCGGCGGCTGATCTCGCCGTTGGAAAAGTTCGTCGAGAGCTTCAAGGCATGCGCGAAGAGGCAGTCCCCTAGAAGAACGCTGATCGTGTTTCCCCACTTGGCGTTCGCGGTGGGCTGCCCCCGCCGCTTGTCCGCGCCATCGATGATGTCATCGTGGACGAGAGTGGCCGCATGGATCAGCTCCAGGACGACTGCCAGATCGAGATGACTTGGACAAATATTTCCTGTCGCGCCACCCGCGAGGAGAGCGAGAGCAGGCCGCAACCTCTTCCCGTTGCTTTCACAAGCATAAGCAATGTACCCATCCACGGCTGGGTCGAATTCACGCGCCTGGCTTCGGATGCGCTCCTCTACGCTGTAGAGCTGAGTGTTGATCAGCTCAAACGCCTGTTTGATCTTCAGAGCACCCTCAGTCGGTTTCTTGGCGATGTTTGTGAAAGATTTCACAACTAAGAGATAAAGGCCTTGTTCCTTTTAAGTCAATTCACCCTGTTCTACGTCCCAACGAGGCGTTTTGGACTGCCCGAGTCATGTACTTTCACGCCGGATAGGCCCTTAGAGTCTGATTTCAGACACCAGAGTCAACACGGCAGGGAGGAAAATCATTCCCTCGACACACCACTCGTAAAAGGCTTCCGACCTCGTCTTACGCGCGGCAATGGCCAGGATGGACAAGTACGCGAGAGACGCGAAGGAAATGAATGCGCAATCGCGTTCTCGATCCATGGGAGTTCCCCGCGCGGCTGCGACGCTCATTACGCACAGCAGCACGAGAATACTGCAAAGGACCCAAAAGGTGCGCCTTGCGCCGAGCACAACCGGAACGCTCAGTGTTCGCTCGCGCTTATCACCCTTGATGTCTCTCAGGTCGCACAGGATCATATTGAAGAGGAGAAACATCCATGTCCAGGCGGCGACATAGCGTGGAAACGAGGATGCCAGCGTCAATCTATGATGCAAGAGCGGGAGGCCAAAGAAGGCGGCAGAAACCAGCGTTGGCGCAAAAAACGTCTTGAGCAGCGGGATATCCTTCAAGCGCGAGCCCAGCAGAGGAACGGAGTAGTTCAGGCAGACTGCGCTTCCACACACCGCAAGTCCGAGCGTCATCCAGTCCTGGGTGAGGAGCGGAATCAATACAAGCGCGCAACCAGACCCGATGACGACTCCTGTGGCGACCCCTCGCAGACGGATGCTCTCGCGATGGCGTCGCGGGATGTTCACAGAGTCGGCCGGATCGGACCTGATGCGATCGACGTTATAAACGAAGAGAGCCGCCGAAAACCAAAGCGGAATATAGCGGGCAGTCTCGAAGTGGAGCAGTTTGCCCAAAGCCCATCCGAAGCTCGCGATCGCCGCGGCCCCGTAGACACTGAGGGTCTGCACCGCAGCCGCCCCACCTCGAATCGCGGGCCAAAAGCGTCGAGGGACGCTGTCCTCTCGCATACCTGTTGCGTTTCCCTCTGGACGGAGTCTTGTCATTCCGCTATGGAACACCCATCTTTCCCTTGACTACCGTAATGGCGTCTTTCTACATAACTGGCGCTTCCGATGACGCGAGTTCTCACCCCTTCAAAAGGGAAGCGACTATTGTTCCCGGCAGCGCTGAGATTTTTGCGGACGGTCATTGAGAATCGTGTATCTATTTCACAATCAAAGAAGAGGTTTTCTGAATGTTTAACGGGCTTTTTGGTCTTTTTTCAAATGACATCGGCATTGATCTGGGTACTGCCAATACCCTTGTTTACGTGCGCGACCACGGGATTGTTCTACGTGAACCGTCCGTCGTCGCTGTTCAGGCAGGCACCAACAAAGTTCTCGCCGTAGGAGACGAAGCCAAGCGGATGCTTGGGCGGACACCCGGGAATATAGTGGCGATTCGTCCGCTGAAGGATGGGGTTATCGCGGACTTTGAAGTAACCGAAGCAATGCTCCGGCATTTCATCAGCAAAGTGCACAACCGCCGGAAGATGGTTCGGCCCCGGGTAGTGATCGCTGTCCCTTCTGGTATCACAGAAGTCGAAAAGCGCGCGGTCAAGGATTCCGCGACAAGAGCGGGCGCTCGCGAAGTGTATCTCATTGAGGAACCGATGGCCGCCGCGATTGGCGTCGGTCTCCCCGTCCAGGATGCTGCCGGCAACATGATAATCGACATCGGCGGCGGCACTACCGAAGTAGCCCTTATTTCATTGTCGGGAATCGTGTTCAGCCGCAGCGTCAGGGTGGCCGGCGATGAGCTGGATGAAGCAATCATCCAGTACATGAAGAGAGCTTACAACCTGATGATCGGGGAACGCACCGCCGAGGAGATCAAGATCAAGATAGGCTCCGCTTACCCAATTGAAAAAGAGACAACGATGGAGGTAAAGGGGCGTGATCTCGTCGCTGGTCTCCCGAAAACTCTCTCAATCACCTCTCAGGAAGTCCGGGAGGCATTGCTCGAACCGATTTCCACTATCGTTGATTCTGTCCGCGTCACGTTGGAGCGCTGCCCACCCGAGCTCTCCGCGGATTTGGTGGATAGAGGATTGGTGCTCGCGGGTGGCGGCGCCTTGCTTCGAGGGCTCGACAAACTCCTGACAGAGGAGACTGGCCTGCCCGTGCATGTTGCCGAAGACCCGCTGAGCGCTGTTGCGGAGGGCACCGGACGGGCGCTCAGCGAGATCAAGTTTCTCAAGCAGGTTGCGACGACGGACCGTCAATGGCGTTAACGGCCTTTCGACCGGTAGCGCCGGTTCCGCAGCAGTGAGAGATTTAAACCCTTCAAGGTCGCCGGCACACAAACCGGGGATCGCCGCGCATGCGCCGTTATAACATTGCGGCGCTTGTTATCTTTGTCTGTGCTGTCGGCGGCTTGCTCGCGCTAAGTCCGCGCAACACGCAAAAGGTGCAGTCCGCGTTCCTTGGAATGATTTCTCCCTTCCTAAAAACAGGCTCGTCGGTGCAACAGCGCGTCGTCGCCTTCCATGAAGGCTTGAAGACCCTCACCCAGCTGGAACAGGATAACAAAGCGCTCCTGGTAGAGAATAAGGAGCTTAAAGCCATAAATCAGACACTCCGGGACATCGAACAGGAGAACAACAGGCTTCGTCATGCTCTGGAATATCGCGAACGAGCGGCTTTCAATCTGGTGCCCGCCCGGATCATCGCCCGTGATTCCTCGACGTGGTGGAACACGATCAGAATAGACCGCGGGGTCGAAGATGGAGTCGAGATTGACATGCCGGTGCTGACCGAGGACGGGCTCGTCGGCAAGACAACCACCGTGGCTGGCAATTCCGCGACGGTCGTCCTGATCTCTGATGAAAGCTGCAAGGTTGGAGCGACCGTGGAAGGCACGCACTGGCAGGGGATCGTAAAAGGGGAAAGGACATCCAGCAACGTGCAGCCCCAAATCAGCCTGATTTTCCTGTCAAAAGACGCCGACCTGAAACCCGGTCAGAAAGTTTTTACTTCGGGCGCTGGAACCGTCTTCCCGCCCGGCATCTTCATTGGGGTAATCAAGGAGTTCAAGAAGCGTGAACTCGACGGTTACGCTACAATCATCCCCGCAGTCGATCTTTCCACCATCGAAGATGTCTTCGTGGTTTTTGGCAAAAGATGATCTTCTTTCTTGTCCTGCTAGGATCTCTGTTGCTGTCGCTTATCGGCCAGCAGTTTATCGCTCCTATGGAGTGGCTCCACGGAGCTAGAGTTCTTCTCATGCCCATTGTTCTTTTTTACGGAGCGCTCGCGTTTCCGTTCTGGGCAATGCTTATTCTTGCTTTCGCGTCGGGCTTCATGTGGGACGCCATGACGGCGCAAATTAGTTTCGTGAGGGACTTCGCCACAGGCCTGCCAGTGGCTTCCAATGTTGAAATCTCCCTCGGATGGTCAATAATCCTCTATGCGGCGCTCGGCTCCATCATGAGTGGCTTCCGCCCTTTGTTCCAGCGCGGCAGGTGGGAAATTCATTGCCTCCTGAGCGGTGTCTGCACGTCCTTGATCGTTCTGGCGGAGTTCTTGATGATAACCTTCCGCCGAGGCGAGCCCTTCTTCTCAAACGAGGTCTGGTGGCGAGTGGGTGGGGCTGGACTTATGGCGATCCTTCTTTCTCCAGTGTTTTTCTTTTTGCTCAACTTCGTGGCTACTCTGGTGGGTTTTAACCCGCACCACGCGAAAAGGACGGCTGACTAGCATGGCCAGGCGAAGAGTCAGCATCGAGTTGCGCATCCACGTTCTGGCTCTGCTCATCCTCTGTGGCGTATTTGGAATCGTCGCGCGCCTCTGGTGGGTGCAAGTTGCTCACGGCGCGGAGTGGACGAAGAAAATCGGTTCCCGAACACAAGTCACCGTCCGCATCCCATCGGTTCGCGGGGAGATTCGCGACCGCAACGGACTGACCCTCGTGACGAACCGCGCGAGTTACGAGGTGGACTTTTACCTGCCGGACATGGTGCGCGGCTACAAACAAAAGATAGGGGCGCCGCCGAAAGTCACATTCTACGCTCCCGTGAAAGGGATGATGGCCAAGCATGAGATCGCGAACATCGTGCAGATCGTGAACACGGCAGTCATTCCCCGGCTGGAGGATCTTGATCTTGCAAAGGATTACAGCGCCGATTCCCTGCAGAGGCACTACCGGATCGAAGACCAGGTGCCCTTCACCTATCTAGAAGACATAGACTTTCCCACGATCGCTAAATTCTGTGAGCACGACGTTGGTTTGCCGGGCGTGGATATTTCTCCGAAGCCTGTAAGACAATACCTGTATGGAGCGCTCGCGGCGCATCTTCTTGGGTATGTCGGATCGCCACTGGACATCGACAAACTCCCGGACGCCCGCCAATTCAACTTTTACCAGCCTGATGTGGAGGGCAAATCGCAGGTGGAACTTTACATGGACAAGTACCTTAGGGGAAGCCCGGGCAAGCGTGTCCTTCAGCGCAGCGTGAAGAACGTGATCGAAGGAGAAAGCAGCCGGGAACCTCCGAAGCCAGGCGATAACGTCTACCTCACTATCGACGCCCGCATCCAATATATCGTGGAAGAAGCTCTGCGCGCGGCGGGGCGAGCAGCCGTTGTGATGGTGGACCCGAATAATGGTAACATCCTAGCGATGGCATCGGTCCCCTCGTACGATCCGAACACCTTTATCCCGAGCATCTCTGCAAAGGATTGGTCTACCCTTGTGGATGACAAAGCAAACCCGCTCGTCAATCGGGCAATCAGCGCCTTCCCCCCGGGATCAACCTTCAAAATCGTAACGTCCCTTGCTGGCCTGCGGAAAGGCCTTGCAAACAAACAGTTCACCTGCACGGGAGGAGTGTCTTATGGAAATCACTACTTTAAGTGCTGGATCGCGGAAAAGGGAGGGGCCCACGGCACGCTTAGCCTCTCGGAGGCGATCAAGGTTTCGTGTAACGCGTTCTTCTACCAATACGGGAATGCGGCGGGCATTCAGGCGATAGACGACACAGGGAAAATGCTTGGGCTGGGCACGAAATCCGGGGTGGAGCTCACCGATGAGTCGCCCGGCGAGCTGCCAGGTCCTGTGTGGATGACTGCCCATCATCCTCAGGAAAAATGGAGTCCCGCGCATACCGCAAATGTGTCGATCGGGCAGGGGTACGACCTTGTGACTCCGTTGCAGTCGGCGATGGTCGCTGCCACTGTCGCAAACGGAGGGATCGCCTACTATCCGCGGCTGATCGACAAAGTGCTCACGCCTGAAGGGAAACCGGCGGTGGATGAGGATGGGAACCTGGCGGTCCCGACTACGCCGCGCATTCGGGCGGACTTGCGCAAAGACTTTACCCAGCAACAGATCGAGCTGGTCCGCCACGGTCTGTGGAAAGTGGTCAATGAGGCAGGCGGCACCGGAGCCTCCGGGCGTATCAAGAATGTGCAGGTCGCCGGCAAAACTGGCACAGCTCAGGCAATGTTGAACGGCAAGAAAGATACGATTGCATGGTTCACGTGCTTCGCTCCGTACGACCATCCCAAGTATGCAATGACGGTAATGGTTCAAGGCGGCGAGCACGGCGGGACGGTTGCCGCGCCGATTGCCACGAGGATTCTGGAGCAATGTCTGGCGATGGACGCGGGCGCCTACACCGTCCCGCTGGCGTCGCTAACGCCAGCGCACAAACAGAATCCCTTTCAAATGTTGCCTAAGATAGACTATAAGAACGCGGGCCCCGCAGTGGAGGTGCCAGCGGATGAAGAGTCTCCAGATAACAGCCAGGCGGCGGATGAGCCGCAGGAATCCAAGGTTTCGGCCAGGCCCGAGATCAGACAGACACCCGACGCCCAGGGAAGGGTGCATCGGAAGGGGCAGCCCGGACAGCCCGCGGCGACACCGCCACCCGATAGAAGAAACATTTTCCAAAGATGGTTTGGAACGAAGTCAAAACCCGCTGCCAACCCCGCCCCTGCCGCGCATTCAGGCGCGCACTGACCGGAGTAGGCAGCATCAACGTATGAGGCATGAATTTAATGATCGAGAAAGTAAAGCGAATGTTAGGAATCTCTCCCCGGCAGACCGGGAACAAACTTGTAATCAACTGCGAAAAACTTGAGAGACGCGTAGCGCTCCTGGAAAATGGGCAGCTCGAAGAGTACAACATCGAGCGCGAGACCGACCGCAATATTGTCGGCAGCATTTTCAAGGGCCGGGTAAAAAATATCGAGCATGGCCTGAAGGCGATGTTCGTGGATATTGGATTCGAAAAGAACGCGTTCCTACATTTTTGGGACGCCCTGCCTCTCGCGCTCGACAGTGGCGTCGAGGAGGTGGATCGCCCGGGCGGCGATAAGAACAAAAAACGAATCACAGCCAAGGACATTCCACAGATATATCCCGTGGGATCCGAAGTGCTGGTTTACGTCACCAAGGGGCCTATCAGCACAAAGGGTCCGCGCATCACCACAAACATCAGCCTTGCCGGACGGTACCTCGTCCTTATGCCCTTCGGCGGACAAAGTGGAATTTCGCGCAAGATCGAGTCGCCCAAGGAACGTGAGCGTCTTCGCAAGATTCTTAAGGAACTTGAGGTGCCCGATGGAATGGGAGTGATTGTGCGCACGGTCGGGGAGGGGCAGCGAGCGCGCTACTTCGTCCGCGATCTCAGTCTGCTTCTTGAGCAGTGGGCGCGCATTGAACTCAATATGAAGGAGAAGCCCGCTCCGTGTTGTGTATTCCGCGAGCCTGATCTCATTGATCGCACGGTTCGGGATTTTCTGACTGACGAGATCGAAGCGGTGGTCTGCGATGATCAGGCGGCCGTGGACCGGATGCGCGCCCTCATTGGCCAAATCTCCCGGCGATCAAGCAACCGGGTGACGCTGTATTCCGAGCCAACCCCTATCTTTGAGCGCTATGGTGTTCAGAAACAGATTGACGACGCTTTTCACCGGCAAGTCTGGCTGAAGTGCGGCGGGTATATCGTGATTGATGAGACGGAGGCCCTCATAGCCATCGACGTGAACACAGGCCGAAACAAAGGCGCGAAGGATGTCGAGAAGACGATCCTTCAAACAAATTTGGAGGCTGTGGACGAGATCGCCCGCCAGTTGCGATTGAGGAATATCGGCGGTCTTATCATCGGCGACTTCATCGACATGAAGAGCCGGCGCGACCAACAGCTGGTCTATTCGCGCATGAAAGAGCGGCTGAAGCGGGACAAGGCAAAGAGCCATGTCCTCCCGATCTCGCAACTCGGTCTCATGGAGATGACGCGCCAGCGCGCCCAGGAGAGTCTGAGCGGTTCAATTTACGAAAACTGCCCATACTGCAGCGGGAAAGGCATCGTAAAGAGCGCCATGACGATGAGCGTGGAACTCCAACGCACGCTCCACGCGGTTATGCGAAAGCACCAGGAGACCATCCACGACATAAAAGTGGTGGTCAGCCCCCACTTATTGCAAAGACTAAGGACCGAGGATGAAGAGTTGCTGGTCGAGATCGAGCGCAAATACGCCGGACGGCTCATATTCAAATCCGACTCCACCTACCACCACGAACAATTCCTCATCAGCGATTCTGCCACCGGGACGGAGTTGAAGCCTTGAGAGCGACGAATTTGAGGTTCCGATGGATGGCCGGGCTGGCCTGCTTCTGCGCGGTGCTCGCATGCGCCCCGGCTCAAGGAAGACTTGGTGATTCGCGGGAGCAGTGCGAGGAGAGATACGGTGCTTTCCTGAAGCATGATCTTGAGCTGAACACCGCCCTGTATAAACACTCTGGATGGCTGATAGACATCACCTATGTCGGCGACATTGCCAGTCGCGTTGGCTACCGCCGCGAAGCCCCACCGCTGCCGCTGACGGAGGACGTTTGCAAAGCGATTCTCGACCGAAACGGGCCTTTTGCTCTTTGGAAGAAAGTTGACGCCAGCCACTGGATCCGAACCGATGGCGCCCAAGCCATCCTCGCGCCAGACCTCACTCACATCGACATAATGACCAAGGTGTACGCCCAGGCCACAGGGAAAGCGCCTGTTGGAAAGAAGGGCGAGCCAGTCGTCGGAACGCCCGTTGACGTCCCGTAGAAGAACACAAGTTATTCGATGCTGTCTTTCACCAAGGCGGCGGCATAATCACGATTCATCCTCGCGATAAACGCCACACTGATCTCGGCGGGGCAGACGGCCTCGCACTCGTAATGATTAGAGCAGTTGCCAAAACCCTCTTTGTCCATCGCTCGGACCATGCTCATAACGCGGCGGGACCGCTCAGGCTGCCCTTGCGGCAGCAATCCCAAGTGGGAGACCTTCGCGGCTGTGAAGAGCATCGCCGATGAGTTAGGGCACGCCGCCACGCATGCGCCGCACCCGATGCAAGCGGCCGCGTCCATGGCGCTGTCAGCATCCTGTTTTGGAATGGGAGTGGCGTTGCCGTCCGGCGCCGAGCCCGCGCGCGACGTGATGAATCCTCCGGCCTGCGTGATGCGATCCAGCGCTCCCCGATTGGTGATGAGATCCTTGAGCAAGGGGAATTGCCCCGCCCGGAAAGGCTCTACGTATATTGTCTGGCCATCCTTGAAGCGACGCATGTAAAGCTGGCAAGTCGTGGTGGCGCGCTCTGGACCGTGCGCGATCCCGTTAATCACCAAGCTGCACATCCCGCAAATCCCTTCCCGGCAGTCGTGGTCGAACGCGATCGGTGATTCACCTTTCAGAATCAGACCTTCGTTGACGATGTCCAGCATCTCAAGAAAAGAGGCTTCCTCGGGGATATTCTCAGCGGGGTAATCCACAAGGCGGCCTTTCGCGCTGCCGTTCGGCTGTCGCCAAACTTTGAGTTTGAAGTTCACCTACTTGTAACTCCTTTGCGCGAGATGAACGCTCTCAAAATCCAGAGGCTCCTTGTGGAGGATCGGTTCACTGTCATTGCCAGACCATTCCCATGCCGAAACATAAGCGTAATTCTCGTCGTCGCGTTTTGCCTCACCATCAGCAGTCTGGAATTCTTCCCTGAAATGGCCTCCGCACGACTCGTTCCTGCTCAACGCGTCCCGGCACATCAGTTCCGCGAATTCCAGGAAGTCCGCGACCCGGCCCGCTTTCTCCAGCGACTGGTTGAGTTCCTCATTCTCGCCCGGGACATTCGCGTTCTGCCAAAACTCCTCCCTTATCTCCGCCACGCGGGTTATCGCCTCTTTCAGACCCGCCTCATTGCGCGACATGCCGCATTTATCCCATAAAAGGAGGCCGAGTTCCCTGTGGAATGAATCCACCGTGCGTTTTCCTTTGATCTTCAAAAGCTTCGTCAAACGGGAGCGCGCATCCTCTCCCGCTTTCTTGAACGCGGGATCAGCGGTTGTTACTTTCCTGCCCGCCTGCGTGGCAAGATAGCCGCCGATTGTGTTTGGCAAAACAAAGTATCCGTCCGCCAGGCCCTGCATGAGGGCGCTCGCGCCGAGGCGGTTGGCTCCATGATCGGAAAAATTAGCTTCCCCGAGCACGTGCAAGCCGGGGATGTTACTCATGAGATTGTAGTCCACCCAGAGACCGCCCATGGTGTAATGCACCGCGGGATAGATGCGCATCGGCGCCTTGTATGCGTCCTCGTTGGTGATTTTGTGATACATGTCGAACAGGTTCCCGTACCGCTCCCGAATCACGTTCACGCCCAGCCGCTTGATGGAATCCGCGAAATCGAGGTAGACGCCAAGGCCGCCAGGACCGACGCCCCTTCCATCATCACACGCCTCCTTTGCGGCGCGTGAAGAGATGTCCCGCGCCGCCAGATTGCCATAGCTCGGGTATTTGCGCTCCAGGTAGTAGTCGCGTTCAGCGTCCGGTATTTGGCTCGGGGGGCGAGTATCATTCTTTCGAACTGGCGCCCACACTCTGCCGTCGTTTCGCAAAGACTCCGACATCAACGTCAGTTTTGACTGGTATTCCCCACTCACCGGGATGCACGTGGGGTGAATCTGGGTGTAGCATGGGTTTGCAAAGTAGGCGCCCTTCTTGCAAGCCCGCCACGTGGCTGTGACGTTGCACCCCTTCGCGTTGGTCGACAGATAGAAGACGTTACCGTAACCGCCGGTCGCCAGAATTACTGTGTCTGCCGCGTGTGACGCTATTTCACCAGTCACCATATTCCTCGCGATGATGCCCTTCGCGTGCCCGTCGACGAGGACCAGATCCAGCATTTCCGTCCGGGGGAACATCTCCACCGTCCCCAGTCCAATCTGCCGGCACAGCGCCGAGTATGTGCCCATGAGGAGTTGCTGGCCGGTTTGACCGCGCGCATAGAAAGTGCGAGAGACCTGCGCGCCCCCAAAAGATCGATTCGCCAGCAGCCCGCCATATTCGCGGGCAAACGGCACGCCCTGCGCGACACATTGGTCAATGATATTCGCGCTCACTTCGGCCAGCCGGAAAACATTCGCCTCACGGGATCGAAAATCCCCACCCTTCACGGTATCGTAAAAGAGCCGGTAAACGCTGTCTCCATCGTTCTGATAGTTCTTCGCGGCGTTTATACCTCCCTGCGCGGCGATGCTATGGGCGCGGCGCGGACTGTCCTGGTAGCAGAAACATTTTACCTTGTAGCCGAGCTCCCCAAGGGTTGCCGCCGCCGCTCCTCCAGCAAGCCCGGAACCCACGACGATGACATCGAACTTCCTCCTGTTGGCGGGATTGATGAGCTTGGAATCGAATTGGTGCTTCTGCCATTTCCCTTCAAGAGGTCCGTCGGGTATCCGCGCGTCGAGATTTGAGATCATGGGTGTCCGGGAAGCTTCAGGAGGCGCGCAAGAACGGCTATCGGAATAGCCGTGTAGCCAAAAAAGATGACGGCTGCCGCCACGCGACTGCCGACGTTTAGCAAGGGAGCGACCTTTTTACTATTCAATCCCAAGGTTTGGAAGAAGCTCTGGAATCCGTGGCTGAGATGCAGACAGAGAAGAAACATCGCCAGGATATAAAAACCGGATACCCACGCATTGCTGAACCCCAGGATCACCATGGAGAAGACATCATGCCTTCCCCGTGAATCCTCCAGCAGTCCGAACTTTGAGTCGATGTTGTGCGTGGTGAAATGCAAGATGTGAAAGACCACAAAGCACAGAACTATCAGCCCGCTGAGGATCATCGTCTTGGAAGAAGCGCGAGCCCTCACATCGCGCTTCATGGCATAGCTGATCGGACGCGCCCGCCGATTTTGCGCGGCTAGTTGGACGGTCACCAGGATGTGGATAACGAACGCTGCAAGCAGGAGCGCTCGCACTGCCCAGAGCAGCGGGCCCATGCTGTGCAGGAACACGGCATAGTCGTTGATGCGATCCTGGCTGATGAAGATCTGGAGGTTGCCAGCCATATGTCCGACCACATACGCAATGAGCGCCAGTCCCGTTAGCGCTACTATCCACTTCTTCCCGATTGAGGATTTGTAGAAGCGCGTTATCAATTCGGTCGCGGGGGGAGGGGGGAAGTCATTTGTCGGACAGTTCGGATGGATTGATCCCCAATGCCTGTATGGAGCAAGCGACTATTACTCGCAGCTTCAAGTCGGCTGCCGCTTCTATGAGATCATCGCTTTCGGAGCCAGGATTTAGCCAGACCTCTTGTGGTTCCATATCGGCGATCGCCGAAAGCATCTGGATTCCAACGGCTGGCGTGACATAAAGGCTCACAAAGTCGACTTTCTCCGGGATCTCTGCCAGTGACTTATACGAAGGAAGTCCTTCAATGGACTCTCCCCGCAGGTTCACAGGAAACACCTTGAAACCAGTCGACAGATAGGCGCGCACGGCTTTGTTTCCATATTTGCGCCGATCACTGGACGCGCCGATGACTGCTACACTCGACTGGGACATATCAGTGCGGAATTAGGATAAGAGGAGGCTTGGCGCAAGAGCAAGAAGCGGAAAATGTGAGCTGCGACGTTTGTCTATTGAATTGAAGAATCTGTTTCTCTAACATCCCGCGTAGGGAATCCAAAGTCACTGAAAAAAGGGAAAATTATGCTTCGTTTGCGCCAGTTCACATTGTTCTTAGCTCTTCTAATGCCAGCTCTCCTGGCCACGGCAGAAGAGGACATAAACGTCGGGGAGTTCGCATCTATGACGGGAGGAACCGCGACCTTCGGAGTCTCCTCGCACAATGGCACCGCGATGGCTGTTGAGGAAATCAACGCGGCGGGGGGGGTCTTGGGCAGGAAGATCGCCCTGTTCACGGAGGACGATCAGAGCAAGGCGGGACAGCCAGCGACCATCGTACGGAAGCTGATCTCGCAGAACAAAGTCATCGCGATCCTCGGTGAAGTGGCTTCGTCCAAATCGCTCGAAGCCGCGCCCATCGCGCAGGAAAATCATATCCCGATGATTTCTCCCGCCTCTACCAACCCGAAGGTCACCCAGGTTGGCGATTACATCTTCCGCGTTTGCTTCATCGATCCATTTCAGGGTACCGTCATGGCCAAGTTCGCGCTGTCACGAGGTTGGAAGCGTGTCGCCGTATTGAAGGACGTAAAGCAGGACTACAGCATGGGCCTCGCGCAGTTTTTCAAGGACTATCTCGCAAGCCATGGGGGCGAGGTGGTGAAGGATCAGAATTACAGTTCGGGTGACAAGGACTTCAGAGCGCAACTGACATCAATCAAACCATCCAAGCCCGACGCCATCTTTGTCCCTGGTTATTATACGGAAGTAGGTCTGATTGCGCGGCAAGCCCAGCAGTTGGGACTAAAGGTATCGCTTCTTGGCGGTGACGGGTGGGATTCGGAAGACCTCGTTAAGATCGGAGGCAAGGCCTTGGAAGGCGACTTTTTCTCGAACCACTTCACGACTCAGGATAAGTCGGCGGTGGTGCAGGGATTCCTGAAACGATACAAAGAAAAGTTTAGCATGGACGCCGACGCCATGTCCGCTCTCGGGTACGACTCGGCGATGATCCTGGCGGATGCCATTAAGCGGGCGGGTGTCACAGACGGCGACAAGTTGCGAGCGGCGATCGCGGGAACGAAGGAGTTTTCGGGAGTCACTGGGAAGATCACCATCGATGCGGAGCGCAATGCCACGAAGCCTGCGGTCGTCCTCGAGATCAAGGACGGCAAGTTCAACTACGTGGATACCATTGCGCCCTAGGTCGCAGTCTCTCAATATCCGAGCCGCGCGCCATCTGTCGAGATGACGGAGTTTCTCCAGCAGGTTATAAACGGCCTGTCCCTCGGCGCTATCTATGCCCTTATCGCTCTCGGGTACACGATGGTTTATGGGGTCCTGCGATTCATCAACTTCGCCCACGGAGATATCTACATGCTGGGAGCGTTCGCTGGGTATTACCTGTATCCAAGGTTCGCCCGGCTGTTTGGAGAGCAGTCAATCACGGGTGGGATATGCGTTCTTATTGCTTCAATGCTCATCTGCGCCGCGATTGGCGTCATTATCGAGAAGCTCGTGTACAGGCCTCTGCGGAACCGCCCGAGGCTGACGGTTCTCATCACCGCGATAGGCGTCTCCCTGTTCCTGGAGAACGCCGGCCAGTTTGTCTTCGGGCCTGATCCGAAGCCGTTTCCTGAGATCATAGATGACCATGCGATAGCGGGCCTGGGTGATCTCACGGTCACCGTGAGCCAGGTTCTGGTGATCGGTGTGACTCTCGTGCTCCTGGTGGCTCTGCGATGGGTGGTCGTGAAGACAAAGATGGGAATGGCCATGCGCGCGCTGGCGTTCAACCCGGCGGCCGCATCTTTGATGGGCATCAATAACGATGTCGTGATCTCGTTCACATTTGGCTTGGGATCTGCCCTTGCCGCTGCCGCTGGCATCCTGTATTCCATCAGCTACCCGTCCATAGACCCCCTCATGGGTATTCTTCCCGGCCTTAAAGCGTTCGTCGCGGCCGTCCTCGGAGGGATAGGAAATATCCCTGGCGCGGCGCTCGGGGGCCTGATTATCGGCCTTGTGGAAACGCTGGTAGTTGGCTACAGCGATCTGCTCCACATCCCCTCCACCTACCGGGACGCGGTCGCTTTTGCCATCCTCATTCTCATCTTGTTATTCAAACCCGCTGGTCTCCTCGGGAAAGTGGAACGCGAGAAAGTCTGATGCGTCATCCCCGGACCTATCTCCTTCTGGCTCTCGCGCTCAGCTTCGTCGTTTCGAAGTTTGAAGGTTCGATCAACCCCTACTATTACGACGTCATCCTCTCCATCGGGATTAACATCATCCTGGCCGTAAGCCTGAACCTGGTGAACGGCTACACCGGCCAATTCTCGCTCGGCCATGCCGGATTCATGGCGGTGGGCGCCTACACCGCCGCCGCCTTCACCACTTTTCTCTCCGGCCCGTTCCTTTTGCATCTTGGAGGTCCCGGTGTTTTCTCGATAGCGGTCATGTTCCTGACCGCTCTTAGCGCTGGGGGCGTCGCCGCCGCCCTCGCGGGACTGATCGTGGGAGTTCCCTCTCTGCGGCTAAAGGGAGATTATCTTGCCATTGTCACGCTCGGTTTCGGACAGATCATAGTGGTCGTTATTCAGAACACGGATGCTGTGGGAGCCTCGCGGGGCTTCTCCGTTCCCTCGGGTTACACAAACTTCTTCTGGACCTTCGCGGTGGCTTCCATCGCGGTTTATGTCGTTACAATGCTGGTGGCTTCCACCTATGGGCGAGGATTTCTGACGGTGCGGGATGATGAGATCGCCGCCGAGGCCATGGGGATAAATACGACCAAGTACAAGGTCCTTGCTTTTACTTTGGGCGCGTTCTTCGCAGGCGTCGCGGGGGCTCTTTACGCGCACTTCAAACAATTCATCAGCCCCGATGGCTTCGACTTTTTCAAGTCGGTTGATATCGTTGTAATGGTGATCCTCGGGGGCATGGGAAATACCGCGGGAGTTGTATTCGCCGCCATCCTGCTGACAATTCTTCCAGAATGGTTGCGGACCGTGGCCGGATTTGGGTTCCTCCCGGCCTGGCTGCGAAGCATCGCTCAAAACCGGATGATAATCTATTCGCTCCTCCTTATTCTGCTGATGCTTGTCCGTCCCCAGGGCCTTTTTGGCGGCTTAGGTGGGTTGCGCCGCTTCCTTCCGGGCGCAAGCAAGAAGCCAGCATGAGTGAACTTCTGAGTCTCCGGGATTGCACCGTCCAGTTCGGTGGCCTCAAGGCAGTATCCGCCTTAAACCTGGAAATTGCGGGCGGTGAAATGGTAGGGATCATCGGACCGAACGGCGCGGGGAAGACGACGGTCTTCAATCTCATCACCGGTGTCTATGCGCCGACTGCGGGAGAGATAATGTTTGAGGGCAAGTCCGTGAAGGGCAAACGACCGTACAAGATCACGGCTCGAGGGATAGCTCGCACTTTCCAAAACATCCGCCTTTTTGATTCGCTATCCGTTTTCGACAACGTAAGGGCGGCTCTCAATATGCGCCTCAGCCACGGCATTGCTCACGCATTGTGGCGGGGCCCCGGGTTTTTGCGTGAGGAAGGGCGCGTTGACAGGGAAGTTATGGAGTTGCTGGAAATTTTCGGTCTCAGCCACGCGCGCGAGTCCATGTGCAAGAGCCTCCCTTATGGGGACCAACGGCGTCTGGAAATTGTGCGCGCGCTGGCAACCAAACCGAAGCTTCTCCTGCTCGATGAGCCGGCTGCTGGCATGAACCCGACTGAAAAGCAGGAACTGATGCGCCTGATCCGGTTCACACAGGAAAAGTTCAGCATCGCCGTGCTGCTGGTGGAGCACGATATGCGGGTGGTCATGGGCATTTGCGAAAGGATCGCTGTGCTCGATTATGGCGTGAAAATCGCCGAGGGTTCGCCATCGGAAATAAAGTGTAACCCGAAGGTCATCGAGGCTTACCTCGGGCCTGAATCCTCATCTTTGAACCCAGCATGCTCGCAGTAGAGAATCTTCAGGTCGCCTATGGGTCGATTGTTGCGCTGCAAGGCCTCTCGTTGAATGTGGCAAAGGGTTCCATTGTTACCCTTATCGGCGCGAATGGCGCTGGAAAGACGACAGCGTTGCGGGCTATTTCCGGGCTGCTGAAAGCCGCGTCGGGCTCCATCACGTTCGAAGGCGAAAACATCACCAACCGGGCTGCGCACAAGATCGTTGGGATGGGGCTCTCGCAGGTTCCGGAAGGACGCATGGTCTTCGCGAACCTTACAGTCAGGGAGAACTTGTTGATGGGAGCCTATCTCCGGCGGGATAAGAAGAGATTTGCCGAGGACTTCGATTTCATCTTCAGCATGTTCCCGCGGTTGCGAGAACGCGAAAAGCAGACAGCCGGAACTCTCTCGGGAGGAGAACAACAGATGCTCGCCATCGGGCGGGCGCTGATGAGCAAACCCAAGTGCCTGATGCTGGATGAGCCATCCCTGGGCATAGCGCCGCTACTGGTGAAAACGATTTTTTCGAAGATCGTAGAGATTAACAAACAACTTTCCCTGACCGTGCTGCTGGTAGAGCAAAACGCGAATCTGGCGCTGGAGATTTCGGACTACGGGTATGTCATGGAAACAGGAAAGATTATCATGGAGGCGCAGTCCGCGGAACTGCGCAGAAACGAAAAGGTGCGAAACGCCTACCTCGGCGGCGTCTGATTCAGATGGCACGGGAGTATACGCTGAAACGCCGTCCAATGGCGGAGGTCCCGAGGATCGACTTCGCGGCCGAGCTCAATCCGCAACAGCATGCCGCCGTAACAGCGCCACCCGGGCCAGCGCTCGTGATAGCAGGAGCCGGCAGCGGTAAGACACGCACTCTCATCTACAGGGTCGCCTACCTCATCGAGAACGGCATAGCGCCCAACAACATCCTGCTTGTAACCTTTACCAACAAAGCGGCGCGCGAGATGCTGGATCGCGTCTCCGCGCTCGTCCCGCATGAGACAGCAGGGCTTTGGGGCGGGACCTTCCACTCCATCGGCAATCGTATGCTCCGCCGCCATGCTGTTTCAGCTGGATTCCAGAACGGTTTTTCGATCATGGATCGCGAGGATCAGCAAGATCTGCTGGACTCCGTCATAGCCACTTCTGGCCTCGATCCGAAAGATAAACGCTTCCCGAAAGGGGAGATTCTGGCCGATATCTTCAGTTTCTCCATTAACACAAACCGCTCGCTCGGAGAGGTTCTCGAATCGAAATACAGTTACTTCCTGCCTCTCCTGCCACAGATCGAGAACATGCGCCTCCGGGTACGAGGAAAGGAAGAAGTCGGCGAATTCCCTGGATTTCGATGATTTACTGGAGAAGCCGCTGGAACTGCTCCGAAGCGACGAAAAGGTCGCTGAAATGTACCGCTACCAGTTCCAATTCATCCTGGTGGATGAGTACCAGGATACAAATAAGCTGCAGGCGGATTTCATCGACTCCCTCGCGGCCAATCACGGCAACATCATGGTGGTTGGCGATGACGCGCAGTCGATCTATTCCTGGCGGGGCGCGAACTTTCAGAACATCCTGGATTTTCCAAAGCGTTACCCGCGCGCCTCCGTTTACAAGATCGAGATCAACTACCGGAGTGTCCCGGAAATACTGTCCGTCGCAAACGCGGTCATCTCGAACAACGTCCGGCAGTTCAAAAAGGAGCTGCAACCGCACCGCGCGGTGAGTGATTCCAGGCCCGCGCTTGTGCCGCTCGGCGACTCAAGACAGCAAGCCTTGTTTGTCGCGCAACGCGTTCTGGAGCTACGTGACGAAGGTTGCGAACTTGATGAAATTGCCATCCTCTATCGGGCACATTACCACTCGATGGAGGTGCAGATGGAACTCACCCGGCACGGCGTGCCGTTCCAAATCACCAGCGGCTTGCGGTTTTTCGAGCAAGCTCATGTAAAGGACGCCGCGGCCTTCCTGAAATTTGTCGTGAACCCGCGAGATGAAGTGGCATTGAAGCGCGTGGTTCGCCTCTTGCCGGGCATCGGCGCGCGTTCCGCGGAACAGATTTGGAAGCAAGTGGGGGAGGGGACGAACGGTCCGATCTCTTCCTTCGCAAAGCTCCTGGAACCGGTTCGCGTGACTGCCAGGAGCGCAAAAGCCTGGAAGCAGCTCGTCTGCACGTTTGACGAAATCGCTCCGGGTGGAAAGCCGCGCCCCCCCGCTCTGATGCTTGAATCCGTGCTCGAGGCAATCTATGACGATTACCTCAAGTCAAAGTTCTCCAACTACGAGGCGCGCCGGGAGGATCTCCGGACACTGAGTGAGTACGCCAGGCAATATGATGATCCTCACCTGTTCCTCGATCAGCTCGCGCTGGTGAGCGGTCTGGAGACGGAGACCGAACTTGGCGGTGGAGAGCGGGATAACGAGATGGTCATCCTTTCCTCCATCCACCAGGCCAAGGGGCTTGAGTGGAAGGTTGTTTTTCTCATCTGGATGGCGGACGGCATGTTTCCAAGCGCCCGCTCCCTCGAGTCCGATGAAGCAATCGAAGAGGAACGGCGCCTCTTCTATGTGGCCGTAACCCGCGCAAGAGACGAGCTCTATATGACCTATCCGATCATGCGACTGGGCGCGGGCTACGGAGAGACATTCCAGCGCCCCTCGCGGTTCTTGAGCGAGGTTCCGAAGCCGCTCCTAGACGAGTGGCGTGTCAGCGCGCAGTTTTAGGCATCCACGTCCGCGAACCCAGAAAGTTCTAGCTCCCCCTGAAACGGATTGGTAGATAACTGCGGGATGCGACTACTCGTAACTGGCGGATGTGGATTCATCGGAAGTAATTTCATCCGTTACGTCCTCAGCCACTATAAGCCTGAGTTCATCACAAACGTGGACGCCCTGACCTATGCGGGAAACAGCGGGAATGTCGCGCGTCTTGCGGAGCGTTTCGGGGATCGTTACGAGTTTCATAAGGCAGACATCGCCAACTCCGAGCAGATGGACGCCCTCATGAGCCAGCACCAATTCTTTGCCGTCGTGAACTTCGCCGCGGAGTCACATGTCGACCGGAGCATTAACTCGCCTCAGAACTTCATTCACAGCAACGTGGTGGGAACCAGCGTCCTCTTGGACTGTGCCCGCCGCCATGGCGTCAGGAGGTTTGTGCAAATTTCAACCGATGAGGTTTACGGATCGCTCGGACCCGAAGGGCAGTTCACGGAGCACTCCCCAATCGAGCCGAGCTCACCATATTCCGCGAGCAAAGCGTCTGCTGATCTATTGGCGCTTGCCTGTTACCGAACCTACGGGCAGGAAGTTGTGATTACCCGCTGCTCGAATAACTACGGGCCATATCAATTTCCGGAGAAGCTGATTCCGCTCATGATCATAAACGCGCTGCGGGACAAGCCGCTTCCGGTGTATGGAGACGGGCTCAACGTTCGTGATTGGATCCACGTTGAGGATCACTGCGCCGCTGTGTTCTCTGTGTTGCTGGATGGCAAGCCGGGGGAAGTCTACAACATCGGGTCAGATGGCGAGATGAAGAATATCGATGTGGTAAACATGATCCTGGAACATCTGGGCAAGCCGAAGGAACTCATCCGGTATGTGACAGACCGGCTGGGCCATGATCGGAGATACGCGATTGATTCCTCAAAAATCCGCAATGAGCTTAGCTGGAAGCCACTGCGTCGCCCTGGTGAAGGGATCGCCGCGACAATCGACTGGTATGTCGCCAACCGCGCGTGGTGGGAGAAGACCGTCGCCTGAGACGCCGGGCGTCGAAGCATGAGCAAACTTGGCGTTGTTGTCGTCGGAAGCGGAGGCCGGTTGGGAGCTGCTCTGGCGCGTGAATTCGGTGCAACGTGCGATGTCACAGGCTTCAATCGCGCGCGGCTCAATTTGGAATCGAGCGAGGCCATCCACCAGAGCCTGGCGCAGCTGGAATTTGACGTATTGATCAACTGCGCCGCGCTCACCAACGTGGATTACTGCGAGACGCATGAGTCTGAAGCAATGAGGATCAACGCGTTCGCGGTGAGAGATATGGCCGAGGCGTGCGAGAGGAACAATGCCCGCATGATCCACATCAGCACAGACTACGTTTTTGATGGTCAAAAACAAACCTCATACAGCGAAATTGATCCCGCGATTCCCATTAGCATCTACGGGCGCTCAAAACTTGCGGGCGAGGAACAGTTGCGCGCCGTTTCCGCAAGACACCTCTGCGTCCGGGTGTCCTGGGTGTTCGGACCCGACCGGGCCAGTTTCGTCGATGGCATCATAAAGCGGGCCATGATTGAAGAGCGCGTGGAAGCCATCGGTGACAAATGGGCGGTCCCCTGGTACACGTTGGACATAGCGGAGTATCTTCTCCCTATGCTGCGCGATCTCCCCGAAGCGGGAACGCTCCACATATGTAATGACGGAAGATGTACCTGGCAGGAGTATGGGCAGTTTGCCCTCGCGTGCGCTAAGGATGCCGGGGTCAGGTTGAAGACGGAACATGTGGAGCCACTGAAGATGGCAGAGTTGCTTGCGTTCGTCGCAAAACGGCCTGTGAACAGCGTCATGTCAACAGCCAAGCTCGCAAAGCTGCTTGGTAGAGAGCCTCGTTTATGGCAGGAAGCCGTGCGGGCCTACGTAAACCGGCAGTTCGCGAACCCTCACTCGTAACACCGCGTCGATCGTAAACAAAGCGGGCGCGATCCAAAGATCGCGCCCGTCAAAACCACGAATGGCTTAGCTACTTCGAGGCGCCGCTTGCTTTCTCCGCCATCTGAAGATGCATCTTCAGCACAGGAACGGTCTTGTCCACAAACTCCTTTAGATCCGCATCCTTTGTCATCTCACTCTCCTTTTGGAAATCAGCGATGTCTTCGTTGTGATCCTTGACCATGATGGCGGCAAACTGCTTGTCGAAATCCGCGCCCTTGGCCATCTTCAAGGTTTCAAGCTCGGACCGCTCCATTTTGGAAGGCTTTGTGGGAAGCTCCACGCTCTTCGACTTTGCCAGGCTCATGAGCTGTGTGTTTGCTTCCGAGTGGTCCTTTACGAGATGCTCGCCCATCGTCTTGACATCGTCGCTCATACCCATTTTCTGCGCGCATTCTCCAGCCTGAACCTCGAACATCCCGCCAGCGGCTGCCTTCTTCATGAACATCATGTCTTTGCTGCTAAGGGGCTTGGGCTCTCCTGCAAAGCCAGCTTGAGGCAGGCCAATCGCGGCAAGGAGGGTGAGTGTGGCGAAAGTAAGTTTTTTCATATTATGTTTTCGGTTTGAGCCTGCAATCATTGCTGGCTGCACCAATATCATCGGCCTTCAGAAAACAACCGGACGTAGCTGTTTAACAGGGTTTTCTTTCTGACGGTTGCTCTGGACAAGCCACTATCCGGAATACACCTTCTACCTCCATGTCCACGGGGTATCTAGCTCTCCTGCTCCATGCGCATCTTCCTTACGTGCGGCATCCCGAGTACCGAGGAATTTTTAGAGGAGGATTGGCTGTACGAGGCCATTACAGAAACGTATCTGCCCCTGCTGGCAATCTTTGATCGCATGGTCAATGACGGGGTGCCCTTCAAGGTGACGATGTCGCTCACGCCGCCGCTGGTATCGATGCTGCGAGACTCTCTATTACAGGAACGCTACATCCGCTACATCGAGCGGGCGATCACACTGGCGGAGAGTGAATGTCAGCGGACGACGGATGAGCCGCCCATGAACGAAGTCGCGCGAATGTATCTTGAGCGCTTCAGGGAGTGTCGCCGCCTATACGTGGACGTGTGGAAGCGTGACCTGATTTCCGTATTCGCGGGTTTGCAAACTGCGGGAGTGCTCGAAATCATCACATGCGCGGCGACACATGGATTTCTCCCGCTGATGCAGAATTTCCCGGAAGCCGTAAGGGCGCAAATCTTCATTGCCAGGGATTATCACCGGGAGTGTTTTGGATCAGAACCGGCGGGGATCTGGCTCCCCGAATGCGGCTATGTGGCGGGCGTGGAGGATGTTCTGCGGGAAGCGAACATTCGATGGTTCATTCTGGATTCTCATGGCTTGATGTTTGGCAATCCGCGTCCCCGATTTGCCATCTACGCGCCCTGTTTCACACCCAGCGGGCCTGCTGTGTTTGCCCGAGACCGTGATTCCAGCCGGCAGGTCTGGAGCGCGGAGGAAGGTTATCCCGGAGATCCCGCGTATCGGGACTTCTACCGGGACATTGGCTTCGATCTTTCCCACCAATACCTGAAACCGTTTCTTCCAAAGGATGGGAGCCGGAAGTTCACTGGTGTGAAGTACCACCGGATCACAGGCAGAACGCGCGACAAGGCCCTGTATAATCGGGGCTGGGCCATGGGAGCGGCTGATGCCCACGCGGGGAACTTCATGTGGAACCGCGCGCGTCAAATCGAACATCTGCGACAGACGGCGAGCATCGATCCTATAGTTGTCAGCCCTTTCGACGCGGAACTATTTGGACACTGGTGGTTCGAAGGGCCGGAATTCCTCAACCTGTTCATCCGAAAATCGGCTTACGACCAGGATGAGTTTCAGATGACAACTCCGAGCCGGTACCTGGAACAGCACCCCACCTTGCAAATGATCGTTCCTTCCGCGTCCAGTTGGGGGCATAAGGGGTATTGGGAAGTCTGGCTGGATGAGAGTAACTCCTGGATTTATCCTCATCTGCACACTGCGGCCAGACGCATGACGGAGGTTGCGCGAGCGCATCCCGGAGAGGTGTCGCCTGAGCGGGACCGGCTGCTAAAGCAACTCGCGCGTGAACTTCTGCTCGCGCAATCCAGCGACTGGGCGTTTCTCATGAAGACGGGGACAGCCTCGGCCTATGCCACCAAGCGAACAAAGGATCATATTCTTCGGTTTACGCGCCTTTACGATCAGCTTAGCCGGGGTCAGGCGGACGACGAATTTCTGCGGAACTGTGAGTGGCGGGACAACATCTTCCCGAATCTGAACTGGCGGTACTATGCCTGATAAGACGCGGCCCCGCATCCCCCTCGGAGCTTTCGGGTTGTTCCTCGCGCTGAGCGCGCTGGCTCCTGCCCAGACAACGCCAGCGAGCGCTGCCAAGGAGAGCGGGGTTCGACTCGAATTCGTGCCGCCGCCCATCGACGGAAAAATCAGCCTGGGGATCTACGAATCGAAAGGAAAGCTGATCAGAACGCTCTGCGTGGAGATGCCGGTGGCGGATTTCAAAACAGGCCTGAACGGACTCATCACATCATGGGACGGCAAGGACGACGAAGGCGCCCGCGCGCCTGAGGGAAAATACTCTGCGCGCGGCTACATGGTCGCGGATGCGACCGTGGAAGGAGAAGCTTTTCGATGCAATGACTGGGTGTCCGAAGAGACGTCCTGCCGGATTGCGCGCATCCGGGAGATTCGCGCTCCCGCGAGCGGCGGACTCGTGGCAACTGCAAAGGGCGTGAGCGGCAATTTCCTTTTCCGATGTGACGCCGCGGGGAAGATAATGTGGTGCAAGGCCTTGCCGGCAGACATTACCGGGGACGCCTTGGCTGTGAATCAGAAAACGGTATTCGCGGGAGGCGGTAAGGGATTGATGGTTTATGATCTCAGCAGTGGCGGTGAGTCGACCTGGCAAGGTTCCTTCGACGGCATTGCCGCTTTATCCGCGGGTGACAACTACGTTGCGGTAGTGGCGGGCCCAACCATCAGGCGCTTCAGTCTTCCGGATCGCGCTTTGCAAGCTACTGAGGATGCCGGACGCCCGATTTCCGCAATATCGGAAGCTCCCGGCAGTTCGGCGATCCTCTCTCGGGGCGCGCTGCTGGTGAAGCGCGGGGATGGATGGAAAGCGATCGAGTTGGGCGCGGGAGTCAATGCCATCGATCTCTGCGTGACTGCGACCGGAGCGGTTTGGACGATAGCGCGGACGCATTCGTCAAGCGAAGTCAGGGAGTACGCGCTCGATGGCGCGTTCCAGCGACGGCTGGCCGTCGTCCCTGAAGAACCCGCGCCTATTCGCGTGGCGGCGGCGGGGAATTCCGATACCGTCTTTCTCCTGGAGGAAAACGAGACGGAACAGCGCGCCCGCGCCCTCCAACTGACGGGCAGTGAGCCTCCCGCCAATGCGGGAGGAGAGATCGTTTCAAAATGGAAGGTGACGCTCGCAAAGGAGATATTTTTCAGCGACGAGTTCATCGGTGTCAGAAACAAATTGAGTGATGCCGCCGGAGTCGCGTTCAAGCCAGACGAGACGATGAAGCTCTCACTCCCTCCGAATCCGCTTCTTGCGGATCAGGCTACGACGATTTCGGTTCAACTGAGCGTGGACGGACGCGGCACTGTCATGCGGCTCCCAGATGGCTTGCCACTCAGGCGCCTCACGGAGGCGCCAGCTCTGCGGTGGGCTGTCGGCCGGCTGGATTCGTCCGGCAAGTCGCTCACCTTCTTCCAAGGCGACGGGGCCGTTGTTGAAGAATTTAAGGCTGACAACGTCGCGAATATGATGTCATTCGACTGCGGCGAATTTGTGCTGACCCCCGACAAATGAAAATGATCAGCGACTTTCCGCGTTAAATAAAGCGGCAACAGTTATCTCGCGGTGATCGAAAATTCGCTTCAATTGCGGCGCGACCAGGAGGGTGTTCACGGCGTGGCCAATCTTTCCGAATGGGAGAGAGTAGTGGATCAGGTCAACTGTTTCTACGCTCCCGCCATCCACTTCCCGGAAGAAATGTTGATGGTGCCACACTTGGTAAGGCCCCACCCGCTGTTCGTCCACGAAGTAACGAGGAGCATCCACATGCGTTATCTCCGAGAGCCAGCTCTGAGCAATTCCGAGAAGAGGACGAACTCGATATTCAATCATTAAACCGGGATAAATGTTCTCCGGTGTTACGGAAACAATGGTAAAATCCAGCGAGGCCGGAGTAATTTTAGCCAGGTTCCGGGGATCGCTGAAGAACGCCCAACAATCGGCAAGACTGCCACGAACAACCTGCTTCCGCGTGAGTTTATAGATAGCCACTATGTTCAGCAGATTACGATTCCCGATGCCTAAGAGACGCTTTCAAGGAACCCTGCTGTTGCTCGGATTGACGTTGAGCGCCTGTGTGAGTCAAGATCGTGAGCACAAGATCATTATCAGCGTCCCGGATCAGACGATGATCGTGTACGACAACGGAACGCCTATAGCCCAGTATCTGGTCTCCACGTCAAAGTTCTGTCTGGGTGACGTCCCCGGAAGCCGCGGCACGCCGCTGGGCAATCTGGAAGTTGCGCGGAAGATCGGCGGGGACGCAGCGAGCGGATCCGTTTTCAAAGACCGCCGTTGGACCGGGGAAGTGCTGCCCCCTGACTCGCCGGGAAGGGATCCCATTGTAAGCCGCATCCTGTGGTTGAGAGGCCTTGAACCACAAAATCAACACGCGTTCGACCGCGACATCTACATCCATGGCACTGTTGAGGAATCGCGGATTGGCACCCCGGCGAGTTTCGGCTGCATTCGCATGCGATCCAGGGATGTCATCGCGCTCTATAATACCGTGGGGATCGGCGCGCGCGTGCAGATCGTCGACGCGTCCATCCCCAGTCTTGTCACCGTTCCTCCGAGCAAGCCGGCTACTGGCAACTGACAGACCCGGATCGCATCAAGCAACGGATTGTGGAACGACTGAAACATATCCGGCGTCTCGCCGAATACTCGGGTTGTCTGGCTCTCTCGTGGATCGTGCCCCGATTCTCGAGGATGTTCTGCGTTCGTCTCGCCGACCTATTGGGCGCCCTCATCTATCGTCTCGACCGCGAGGGGCGAAAAGTATCGGTCGCGAATATCGAAACGGCGTTCGGTGAACAGTACACGGCCTCCCAGCGCGAGGTGATCGCCTGCAAGTCTTATCAGGGGTTTGCGCGCACGATGATCGACCTTTTCTGGGCGCCGCGGATGACGGCGGACAATTATCGCCGTTTCATCCACGTGGAGAACGAAGGGATCGCAAGAGAGATGGTAGAGCGGGGGGAGGGCGCCGTATTCATTTGCGCGCACGCTGGAGCTTTCGAGTGGTCAAGTATCGCGATCGGATTTGTTTCACCGGCGATGGTCGTCACGCAATCTTTCAAGAATCCGCTCCTGAACAGAGTATTCAGCGACTTGCGCAGTTCATCTGGACAAAAAATGATCCCTCAGGAAGCCTCCGCGGTTCGCCTGCTCAAGCACACCTTGAAAGGCGGTCTTGCCGGATTGCTGATAGATCTCAACCTCAAACCTTCGCAGCCCAGCGTCGTCATCGACACCTTGGGAATGAAAATGTGCGTCACGTTCCTCCATTGCCTTCTGGCCGAACGCGCGGGGGCCCGACTGATCCCAGTGGATAGCCGTTCGCTCCCGGACGGCACTTCGCGCGTGACGTTTCACAAGCCTCTCCAAATCCGCCCGGATTCCTCGCGCAAGGAGATTGCGCAAACGTGCTGGAACTTCTTCGAAGGCATCATCAAGCAAAATCCGGAGCTTTGGATTTGGTCTTACAAGCATTGGCGGTACCGGCCCGCGGACGCGGATCGCCCATATCCTTTTTACGCGAACGTCTCGAAGCAGTTCGAGAAGTTGCTGCGGGTTCAGGATCATCCGAAACGGCGCGTTGACCGCCTGCCGCAGACCCGATAAAAGGATCTTGTGACAAGGGGACACGCGTAGATGAGCCACGAGTTGAAGGCAGGAGACGAGATCGATGGCCGCTTCAAGATCATCGACGTGATAAACCGCAGCGGAATGGGGTCGATCTATCAGGCCACTGATTTGAAGACCAACGAGAAGGTGGCATTGAAGGTGCCATTGTTGCAATTCGAGTCGGACCCGGCCTTTTTTTTCCGATTCGAGCGCGAGGCGGACATCGGCTATGAGTTGGACAAGCACCCCCATATCCTCCGCTTTATAAAAGTAGAGGGGAAGAAAAGCCGGCCCTACATTGTCACCGAATACCTCGACGGGCAGACTCTCGCGCAGGTTCTCGCAAAGGTACGCCCACTCCCGGTCGCTGACTCCGTGCAGATCTGTGCGCGTATTTGCGATGCTCTCGAATACATGCACAAGCATGGGGTCATTCACCGCGATCTAAAACCCCAGAATATCATGATCTGCAGCGATGGCAGTTTGCGCGTCATGGACTTCGGCATAGCCAAAGCCGCCGAGATGAGGCGCGTAACTTTCGTCGGCTTCTCCCCTCCGATGGGAACTCCTGACTACATGGCTCCCGAGCTGGTAAAAGGAAGGCGTGGAGATGAAAAAACCGACATCTATGAATTAGGCGCGATGCTATACGAAATGACGACGGGCGTTCTTCCCTTTGAAGGGGAGAACCCCTTTCTCGTCATGAACGCGCGGCTGAGCGGTGATCCAGCCGCGCCACGGAAGGTTAACCCAAAGATCCCACCGGAACTCGAAGAGATCATTCTCCACGCGATGGAGCGCGATCCGCGCAAACGTTATGCGTCTGCGACGGAGATGAAAGCTGAATTGAATGACCTTGACTCCGTGAAGGTAACCGGGCGCTACAAACACCTGAAAACCCCCAAGGTATGGATGAGTCATTGGCATGGAATGCGTCTTGTCGTTTTTTCGGCTGTGACACCGCTGCTTGTTTTTCTTGTTTTTTATCTCCTTTCTCGCGGCCACGGCGGACACCACTGAGAACGCCGCGCTTAAGAGCTGGAATAAATCCCGGCAAGAAGCATCTCTACCTATAACGCCGTCGCATAATCACTTTGTAAGCTTTTGCGCGTCTCCTCTTCGGTAATGCCGTGGGGGAGAGCGCACAGAAAACAGAACCAGAACCAAAGACAGGAATCAGACATATGACAAAGTCCACAAAAGCAATGGTAATCGGCGCGGCAATGGCCGGTTTGTTCACGGGATCCACCGCGGTGCGCGCTCACGCCACAACTCTTCCCGACGCGAAGGCCGGGTCGCTTCTCCAGAAGATGGATGACTCAGACAAGGGCAAGCACGATTGCAAAGGCAAGAATGACTGCAAGGGCCAGGGCGGCTGCAAGAGCGACAGCAATAGCTGCAAGGGAAAGAACGATTGCAAAGGCAAGGGCGGCTGCAAGACCGACAAGATCTAGTCTTTACTGACCTCAACAGGTGGGTTGCTGACCGGCTGGTTGGCAGCCCACCCGTTTTCAGCTTTTTGTATGCCCTCAAATGCTTTCAATGGCTTTAGCGACTATGGCATTGGCATTGGGCTGCGCGTGCCGCACTACAGGCACATCCTGGCAAACAAGCCTGTCGTCGACTGGTTTGAGATCATCTCCGAAAACTTCATGGTGGACGGCGGCCGTCCGCTTGAAGTCCTTGATAAGATATTGGAGCAGTATCGTGTCGTGCAGCATGGCGTCTCCATGTATTTTGGCTCCGCCGATCCACTGGATCGCGAGCATCTGAAACGGCTGAAGACTCTCGTGAGACGCACGAAGACGCCGTGGTTGTCCGACCATCTCTGCTGGGGCAGCGTGGACGGGCGATTCACACATGACCTTCTTCCCATGCCTTATACCTCTGCGGTTGCCCGGCATACCGCGGAGAAGATCAAGCAGGTTCGCGATTTCACGGAAACGCCTGTCTGCGTGGAAAATGTCAGCAGCTACGCGGAGTTCCACGCGTCCGAGATGACAGAGTGGGAGTTCCTCTCCGAAGTAGTTGAGGCGGCGGACTGCGGCATTCTTCTGGACGTAAACAACATCTATGTCTCCTCGCAGAATCACGGTTTTGATCCATACGAGTACCTGAATAATGTTCCCCACAATCGAGTGGGCCAGATTCACATCGCGGGGCACTCCAAGTTCGAGAAATATACATTGGATACGCACGATCATCCTGTCCTCGATCCTGTGTGGCAATTGTACGCGCATGCTATTCGTCTTGTTGGTCAGACAGCCACGCTTCTGGAATGGGATGACAGCATCCCGTCCTTTGATGAGGTTCACGACGAAGCTCTGAAGGCGAATCACTTTATAAATGCCCTCGAAGCCGAGAGTATCTCCAGCTAAGGTTAACTCCGTAGCGCGGCTGCGCGAGCTACAGCGGGTGATGGCTGGCGCTTTGTTTCGTCCACTTTCGGCGGACGAGCGGATGCAAGCGACGTGGGTGGATGGCGCGAGCATGTCCTCTGTCGTCAGCGAGTTTATCAAGCCAAACGGAGTTCTTACTTCGTTTGAGCGCCTCGAGATATATAACCGGCAGTATTGGTTTCGTTTGCTGGGCTCTTTACAGGAGGACTATCCGGGAATGTTGGCTCTTTTAGGCGAGAAGCGCTTTTTGAGTCTCGCGCGCGCATACCTGGTTCGATATCCTTCCGCGTCGTTTACCTTGCGTAATCTGGGAAGCCGGCTCGAGAATTTCTTGATTGAAGAACCGCAATATGGCGAGCCTTGTCCAGCCCTGGCCCTAGACATGGCTCGGTTTGAGTGGGCGCAGGTTGTTGCTTTTGACGGCGCGGCCCGGCCCGCGTTGAAGTTGGATGAGCTCCTCGGGAGCGACCCTGCTCATCTTCAGCTTGGTTTGCAGCCTTACCTTAGCCTTCTAAAGCTGAACTATCCGGTGGATGATTTTGTCCTGGAGGTGAAAAAGCGCGATTCTCCTCGATCGGTGGCCAGCAATGCCGTCCATGAAACTCCAACGAAATCTCGCCGTCGACGACCGTCCCTGCCGAAGCGCGGTGAAATTCATGTGGCTGTCCAACGATACGATAACGCGCTTTACTATAAACGTCTGGAGCCGGAAGCCTATCACATGCTGAATGCGCTCCGTGAGGGAAAGTGCCTGGAAACGGCCTGCGATTCTGTATTGAACTCGAGGCGGCAGCTTGACTGGCCACCGTTGATCAAGGAATGGTTCCAGACGTGGTCCGCGCTGGGCTGGTTCTGCCGCTGGGAATAGACGGGCGGGAACGCGGCCAGTCCGATGGTTGGGAATGGGTGGAAAAGTGGAACCCAAGAGGCTTCGGCGCCAGCGCATAATACGCGGCATAGTTACAGGCGGCAAAAAAGAGGAATATGACGGCTCGGCGGGCGATGAGTGTCCTTGACACCGGTTCGTCTCTTTCTGATGCGTCTTTTCTCACGGGGCAGGGGAAAGGAATGATTGCACAGCTCGCTTCATACCGCATAATCTGAACCCATGGTTCAAGCCATCTTGCGTGAGCGGTTGGAATCCGGCGCGCTTAAGGAACAATTTCTGAGAGCCTACCGTTGGATGCTGCTCGCGCGCATCGCGGAGGAAAAATTCGCAAGCCTTTACCGTAGCGGAAAGATGCCCGGAAGTGTTTTTGTGGGCAGGGGGCAGGAGGCTTTGAGCGCCTCCGTGGGCGTAAGCCTGCGGAAAGGGGATGTCATTGCGCCTCTCATTCGGGACCAGGCGGCTCGTCTTGCTTTTTGCGAGACATTGCTCGATGCGGCGCGCGCTTATTACGGATCACCTTTGGGAATGATGCGAGGGCGGGATGGAAATGTGCATCGCGGGCGTCCCAAAGAGGGTTACCTGGCCATGATTAGTCATCTCGGGGCGATGATTCCGGCGGTCGCCGGGGTCTTGCTTGCTCATCGCATGAAGGGCATCGCCGGGACGGTTGGCGTGGCCAGCTTGGGCGAGGGCGGCACTTCAACCGGCGCCTTTCACGAGGGCTTGAATTTAGCGGCTGTGGAGCGGCTTCCCCTCGTGATGGTTGTGGCAAATAACCAATACGCCTACTCCACACCTACGTCGCGTCAGTTCGCCTGCGACGATCTTGTGGACAAGGCGATAGGCTACGGAATTACCGGGCATTCAGTGGACGGCACCGAGCTCGGAGCCTGTTTGATCACGATGGGAGAGGCGGTGGGCGCGGCGCGCCAGGGTGGTGGGCCACAGCTGGTTGTAGCCTCCCTTCTTCGTCTCGCCGGGCACGGGGAGCATGATGACGCGGGGTACATTGATCCGCGGCTGAAGCAGTCGCATTGCGGCAGGGACTGCGTGGATGTGGCGGAATCGTCCATGCTTCGCGAGGGTTGGTGCGATGCGGGCGATTTGTCGCGCTGGCGGGAAGACGCTCACCATCAAGTCGAGGAGGCGGTCACTGCCGTGCAGCATGAGCCCGCCCCTGATCCAGACAAAGAGGATTGGTGCGCATTGGCATCAAAACGTCTCAGGGACGGTTTCGCAGCAGAATGAGTATCACGTATCTCGAGGCAATCCGAGAGGCCCAGGCCAAAGCTCTCGCGGATGATCCGCGTGTTTTCATATACGGACAGGACGTCGGCGCGTTTGGTGGCGCTTTCAAAGCTACAAAGAATCTCGCCAGGGAATTCCCGGGCCGGGTGATGGATGCGCCGATTAGTGAAGACGCAATCATTGGCGCGGCGATTGGAGCTGCCATAGAGGGCATGCGCCCGATTATTGAAATGCAGTACGCCGACTTCTCCACAGTCGGCTTCAACCAGATTGTGAATCATGCGGCGACACTTTACTGGCGCACGCAGGTGCCGTGTCCGATTACCATACGATTGCCGTCGGGTGGAACTAAAGGCAGCGGCCCGTTCCATAGCCAGAGCATGGAGTCCTTGTACGCGCACTATCCCGGGCTGGTCGTCATGACTCCCGCGACGGTCGAAGACGCTTACAGCATGTTGCTGGAAGCCGTTGCTATCGACGACCCCGTAATTTTTTGTGAGCACAAGTACCTCTATTACCACCTCAAAGCCGACGGGCTTCCGACCGAGGCTGAGCCAATGGGCAAAGCGCGGATTGCCAGGGCCGGCAGAGACGTGACTGTGGTTGCTTACAGCGCGATGGTGCATGAAGCGCTCGAAATGGCGCGTGAACTCTCCACCGAGGGAACAGAGGTCGAAGTGGTGGATCTGCGAACGGTGAAGCCGCTGGATACTGATACGGTCCTGGCATCAGTCGCCCGGACCGGACGCTTGCTGGTGGTGGGCGAAGCTTACCCTTGGGGCGGAGTCACGGCGGAAGTGCTCGCCCGGGTCGCCACCGACGGATTCAGCCTTCTGGATGTTCCGCCACAAAGACTGAATGCAAAGGACACCCCTGTTCCCTTCCATCCCAATTTGTGGGGCACGCATCGCCCCACCGCAAGAGCCATAGCCATAGCCGTTCGCGATCTCCTCCGCCTTTAGGCCGTACCTTTATGCCGCAAATTCCCATAATCATGCCTCAGCTTGGGGAGTCCATAGCCGAAGCCACAATCGTCCGCATAGCCGTCGAGATCGGTGATCGAGTCGCCGAGGATCAGGAAATCATCGAAGTCGAAACAAACAAAGCTGTCATGGGAGTCACCACCCCGTGTCCCGGCCGGCTTACAAAGTTGCTCGTGGAACTCCAACAAAGTTATGCGGTGGGTGCCACGCTGGGCTACCTGGAAGCGTCCGATGAAGAGGCTGAAAAACTTGGCCTGAATATAAACGCTCCGAGTTCCTCAGTCGGCGAGATCGCGGTTCCACCGCCAGAAACCCAGGCAAGCACTGCCGTGGAGCCAACGGTTCGTGGATTGCCTGTGCCAGTCCATAGCAAGGGCGCAAGCTATATGTCTCCGCGCATGAAAGCTCGCATGAATGAGCTCGGTCTTCGAGCTGTCGATCTCGCCGGTATCGCGGGGAGCGGAGCAGCGGGCCGGGTGACAGTGGAGG
The DNA here is from genome assembly GCA_963828525.1 of uncultured Verrucomicrobiae bacterium. Taxonomy (GTDB): domain Bacteria; phylum Verrucomicrobiota; class Verrucomicrobiia; order Chthoniobacterales; family Chthoniobacteraceae; genus CAWHEP01. Next base: position 41,372 of record CAWHEP010000003.1, on the reverse strand, counting down.
ACCTCGAGAAGTTTCTGGCAGCGCTGGACAAGAACAAAATGAGTCCCGCGTCTCCCATGCGAGTTGCGGTGGCCGATGCGATGCGGCGGAGCTGGACAAGACCTATTGCCACTGTCGCGCTGCCGCTGATTCTGACCCCTATGCTGGAGCACAGGCGTAATTCCAATCCCAAGCCGGGGCCTGCTCTCTACGCGTTGCGCGCGCTTGGAGTCGCCCTTTCCGAAAACCGCGCTCCGGCTGGCCGCCTTATTGGAGAGCGGGTCGTTCACCCTGTGTCAATAGATGTCGGATTCGCCGTGGAGGCTGAGGATGGCGTTCTGGTTCCGGTTCTTCGCAACGTGGACGAGAAGCCGCTCCGGGTTCTTGTTCCGCTTTACAATGACCTTGTGGAGCTTGCCAGACAGCGCCGCCTTCCAGCGAAGGCCACGGGTGGTTCCATTGCGACCGTAACGAACTTCGGGACTTTTGGCCTCACATGGGCAACACCGATCCCGTTACCCGAGCAGACCCTCGTCTTGGGAATGGGTGCTGGGCGGGTCGTGCCGAGCTGGGATGCCACGAAACAATCTTTTGTCCCCGTTAATGAAGCGAACCTCACGTTGAGTTTCGACCATCGTGTTTTGGACGGGGGAGCCGCTGGAAGGCTGCTCTCCCGCGTCGCGGCGCTGCTCGGGGAGCCCGAAAAGCTATAGAAGGCGCGTCAGTGAGGCGCAGGCACCTCGAAAGGCATTAGCCGGCGCGGCGGCGGCGGTGGCGCCGTTCGCTTTTCGATCATGAGCCATATCAAGGCGCAGAATGCCACTACAGCGACGCCGCATGCAGCCGTCCTCAGAGCGGACGGTTGGCGCGCGGTCTCCACCTTCGAAAACGCCTACTCGGACAGTGTATCGATCTTCTCTGCCGTTTCGAAATCCAGGTCTGTCAGCCCGCCTTCGCTGTGGGTCGATAGAACCACTCGCACCTTGTTGTAGCGGATGTCGATGTCGGGATGATGCTCCTGCTCCTCGGCGATCTCCGCGACAGCGTCCACGAAATCGATAGCCTGGAAAAAGTCGTCGAACTCAAAAGTCCGTTCGACGGTCTTTTTGTCCTGCTCCCATTCCGGCACCTTTTTCAGCCACTCTTTGATTTCGGTCGCGCTCAGTAGTTCAGACATATGAAGATTCTGCTTAAGTTCACTCTCGCTTTAACACTCCCCTTTTGCTTTTCAAGTGGAATTCCTCCCTCTTTTCTTTTGATTCGGTTTTCGACTCCGAACACGCTTGAACATTCCGACACGGGCGTATAATAGGCTTTGAACTCCTAATCCTCCATCCATGGGCAAGATATACAAAAACATCGTCGAAACCGTCGGGCGCACTCCTCTCGTTCAACTTAATCGCGTCGTCGGCGACATCGAAGCGACCATTGCCCTCAAATGCGAATTTTTCAATCCGCTTGGCAGCGTGAAAGACCGTATCGGAATGGCCATGATTGAAGCCGCGGAGAGAGACGGCACCCTCACGAAAGACACCGTCATAATCGAGCCTACCAGCGGCAATACGGGCATCGCCCTCGCGTTTGTCGCCGCCGCAAAGGGTTACAAACTTATTCTCACGATGCCTGAGACCATGAGCGTGGAGAGGCGCACGCTGCTGGCAATGCTCGGCGCTAAACTGGTGCTCACCCCCGGGAGCGAAGGGATGAAGGGCGCAATCGCTCGCGCCGGAGATCTTGTAAAAAACACCCCAAATGGTTGGATGCCGCAGCAGTTCAATAATCCGGCGAATCCGGAAATCCACTCCAAAACGACTGCGCTGGAACTGTGGGAGGACACCGACGGAAAGATTGATTTCCTGGTTTCCGCGGTCGGTACCGGCGGAACGATCACAGGCGTCGCCGAAGTTATCAAACAACGCAAACCGGAGTTTAAGGCGATTGCCGTTGAGCCAAAGGATTCACCCGTCATAGGCCAGACCATGCGAGGAGAGCCTGTTAAGCCGGGGCCCCATAAGATACAGGGCACGGGAGCCGGCTTCGTTCCGACGAATCTGCATCTCGGAATCGTGGACGAAGTCATAACGGTTACGAACGATGAAGCGTTCGCCATGGCCCGGCGCCTCGCGAAGGAGGAAGGCATCCTGGCGGGGATCAGTTCGGGCGCGAATGTTGTCGCGGCAATCCAGGTTGCGAGGCGGCCCGAGAACAAGGGAAAGTTGATCGTCACCGTAGCATGCTCGACCGGAGAGCGGTATCTTAGCACCCCGCTCGCTGATGAAGCGCGCGCCGAAGTTGGCGGATAGCGCGCCTTAAAACAACTAGTGCGGCGCGGAATAAACCGCCTAAGACCGCTGCTGATCTTCCGGGGGAATGGGTCTCTCCACTAAGGCTCGCGCAAAAGGCCGCGGATGATGCCTTCCGCTTCATCCCGCGCGCTAAGTGTCCGGAGATTTCCCTTGCGATCGAAGATCCATACTGTCGGAACGGCATTGATCCCGAGAGATCTCACGAGCGGGCCCTGCCACCCTTTCCCTTCGTAACAAATAGGCCACGCGATCTTGTAGGTGCTGAGCGCCGCCATGAGCGTGGGTCTATTTACATCCAGGCTGACGCCTAGCGGCTGCACTTCGCTATTAGAAAACTGTCCGAGAACCTCTTTTACCACGCCCAAACCAGTGATGGATTGGGGGGACCAACTCGCAAAGAAATAGACGAGTACAACTTTGCCTTCGAAGCTGTGTGAATTCACGGCTTCGCCTTGAATTGAAGTGAACTTGAGGGGAACTGGTCTGCCGAGTAGGGCCAGGCGTTTGAGATCGTCACTGATCCGACCCGAAACGGCTTCATTCGGGTTGTTACGCAGCGCTTCGTCCAGCAGAGACTTTTTCGTTACTGGACGCGAGTCGTAGAGTCCTGCCAGCTCCGCGAATAGCGGCGCCAGTCGACGATCTCCTGGGTACTTGTGTTCGAATTGTCGCGCTTCGCTCACTATTTCATCCCGCTGAGTGTCGGAGGGATCGACCAACCTCCGCATCTTGAGCGAAAGAGTCGCAAAGGCGGCGTCTGGTCGCCGTTCAGATGGGATGGTCGGATCATTCTCCATCGCTTCAAGGAGTTGAAGCGCCTCCTTAAAGGCGTTGGGCGTGTTCTGAAGATCACTCCGAACGGCAAGCAGATGCGCAAGGCGGAGTCTGGCATCCACGGATCTCGGGTCCGCGGGATACCTGGGAGATAAATGAGCGCAGCGCCGGTTCTTGCTGGTTGAGCTTTGCGACAGCAACTCGCCGGACATCCTCGCGGGTTCGAAATTGCTCGGACGAAGGAGCATCGAAGCTCAGGATGGTTCGCCAATCATCTTCCACTGCCGCCTCCGCGCGCAAGGCGATGAGCACCAGCCCCACGACGCACAGTCCAGCCAGCGCCTTCCTGCGAGTGGGATGTGGCAAGCGCCCGCTCATCCCGCAGATCGTAGCGGATGAGCACTCAGCAAGCAAACTAAAACACCTTACAGAGAGGGGCGATAATCAGGCGTCCAGGCAATCTCTCACCGCCCTTGCAAGAGCCTCGGGCTTGTAGGGCTTTTGAAGGAAATTGGTGGATGGCGTGAATTGTCCCATGTGCCCTGAGAGGTCTGTGTTGTAACCGCTGGAGAAAAGCACCTTTAGGTTGGAGCGATCTGTGCGCAACCGTTCAGCCAAAACATTCCCCTTCATCCCTTTTGGCATCACCACGTCCGTCAGAAGCATGTCGATCTCCTGGTTTCGTTTCGCCCAGATATCAATTGCCTCCGGGCCGTTGGATGCCTCGAGCACCTGGTAGCCGCGGCGGATGAGCGTGTCTGTGATGATACCGCGAACTCCATCCTCATCTTCAACCACGAGGATGGTCTCGGTGCCGCCGCGCGGAGCGCAATCCGTTTCCTCGGCCTTCTGTTCACCTTCCGTTCCGGTGCTTGCCGGCATGTAAGCCTTGAACGCGGATCCTTCACCGACGGTGCTCGACACCTGTACCCAGCCGCCTTGCTGAGCCACGATGCCATGTACCGTCGCCAGCCCCAGGCCCGTGCCTTTGCCGACCTCCTTCGTTGTAAAAAACGGCTCGAACATGTGGTTAAGCGTTTCAGGACTCATACCGCAGCCGTCATCGGCGACGGTCAGACATACATAGCGCCCCGCGCGGGCCTGCGGATTGCGGCTGATTTGCGCGGGGGTAATCTCGGTGGCAGCAATGCCAACTGTGAGATGGCCCCCGTTTGGCATGGCGTCACGAGCATTGACGACCAGATTCATGATGATCTGCTCGACGTTTCCCTCGTCGGCGTAAATAGGCGGAATATTTTCCTCAAACTCACATTTCAGGGTTATGTGCTCGCCGATGACGCGGCTAAGCATATCGCGCAGATTCTCGACGACGTGATCCAGACGCAATAACTGAGGCTGCATCATCTGCTTGCGACTGAACGCGAGCAACTGCCGCGTAAGCGCCGCCGCGCGCTCGCCTGCTTGCGTCATCTGTCGCAGCGAGTCCGCCATGTCTTCATCCAGATTGGCAGCGGTCAGTTGGAGACCGGTATGCCCGAGGATGACCGTGAGTATATTATTGAAATCGTGCGCGATTCCGGCGGCAAGCTGTCCGACCGCCTCCAACTTTTGGGTATGCCTGAGTTGCTTCTCGAGACGCCGCTGCTCGCTCACATCCAGCGCCGCGACCAGGGCGACCAGAACCGTGCCCAATGTGAAGGCCTCCGCCGATACGACGCACTCCCGGACATCTCCTGTCTGACTTTGAATTTGAAGTTCAAAATTGCGAACTGATTTTGTTTGGCGAAGCTGCTCCAAGAGATCTGCGTGAACATGAGGCGCTGTGCAGAGGCGCAATTCTTGCGATGTGCGACTGATGATCTCGAAACGCGGAAACCCTGTCACAGCCACAAACGCATCGTTTACATCCAGATAACGCTCAGTTTCGAGGGATTGGATCGCCATCGGAATCGGGCTTGCCTGGAAGGCCTTGGAGAAGCGCTCCTCGGAAACACGCAATTCCGCTTGCGCGTGCTCGCGTTCTTTCATCTCGTCGCGCAGCCGGGCGTTTGTGGACTGCAGCTCCTCGGTGCGGCGCGCGACTAGTTGATCGAGGCCCTCGAGGTGGCATTGCAGCCTGTGGCTCAGCGCCCACTTGCGCGTCAGCGTGTGAGCGAGTTGCAGGACCTCTACGTTATCGAAAGGCTTTTTCAAGATCACCAGGTTGTCCGTTTTTCCCACCTGCCGTATCATTTCGGCCCACGAATAGTCCGAATAGGCGGTGCAGATCACGATCTGCAACTCAGGGTTAAATTTCCAGATACGGCTAATGGTCTCGATCCCATCCCACCCGGGCGGCATTCGCACATCCACGAACGCCATGGCATAGGGACGTCCCTCATCCAGCGCTCGTTGTGCCATCGCGAGACCCTCCTGGCCCTGAAAGGCAGAGTCGATTTCGAACGCCACGTCTTGCATCACCTCGATCTCGGATCCGAAGAGATCGGCTGCTTCAGTATCCAGCGCCTCATCCTCCTTCGCTTGCACACCAAGGATCTTCCGAATGTCCTCATGAATCGATGTATTGTCATCGATGATGAGGATGCGCTGGTTGCTGCTTTCAGTCGGCAGCGGGCGCGAGTGTGGCTGTGTTTGCATCGCAGTTAGCTGCTCGCCTTGTTTTCCACCGGAAGTTCCAGCGTGAATGTCGCCCCAAGACCGGGACCTTCACTGTAAGCCGTCAGGGAGCCTCCCAGCTCTTTCGCCGCCAACGCGGACGTATGAAGACCAAAGCCGTGACCATCTTTCCGCGTGGTGAAGCCGTGCGCGAAGATGCGGGTCAGGTTTTCAGGGGCTATGCCGATCCCATTGTCCGCCACCGAGATTTTCACGCGGTTGTTCCCATTGATTCCGATCCTAACGGCGATGCGCTTCTCCTTGGTTGGCCTTTCGCTGACCGCAAACTTTGCGTTCCTCACCACGTTTACAAGTATCTGGAGAACTTTGTGCTTATCCGCCCGAACATCTGGCACTTCCGCAAATTCCCGCACGACGTCGATATTGTGACGGTCGAAAGCAGCCGCGTTCATTTGAAGGGCGTCCTCAACCAACCCGGAGGGAGGCAGCGATTCGATGATACCGGACACCTTGGCGTAGTTTTGCTGAACCGAGACGATGTCTTTGATATGGCCGATGTTCTTTCTAAGGCCTTCCGCTTCCGCGAGCAGTTCACGTTGCTCTACGGATAATCGTATTGCCAGTGTGTGGATGAAATCCGGGAGTTTTCGCCCCCTCGGGTCAGAGGTTATGAACACGCCGAGATTTGACTCATTCTCTTTAAGCAGGGCGGAAATCTGCGTAACGTGAGCGGATTTTGATTTGCTCAACCGGTCGGTGATGAGCATGGCGGAGACGTTTACGCTGTTCAAAACGTTCCCGACGTTATGCAGAACACCTGTCGCAACTTCCGCCATCCCCGCGTTACGGGAAGTCTCCATCAGCTGCCTGTGCAGTTGTTCCAGCTCCGCCTCGTTCTTTTTACGTTCGGTGATGTCCTCCACCTTGCCCTCGTAATAAAGCAGCTCGCCCGACGAGTCCCTTACCGCTCTGGCATTTTCGGAAATCCAGATAACGCTTCCATCTTTGCGGTGAACCTGGGATTCAAAACTGCGGACAGTGTCGTGCAGGCCGATCTGCTTCTCAAACTCCGCGCGCCGACGGGGGTCAACATAGAGACGGGCTCCGATGTCTGTCATGTTTGCCCGCAACTCCGCTACGGAGTCATACCCATACATTCTGGCAAGGGTCGGATTTGCCACGAGATAATGCCCGTCTTTCGAGGTCTGGTAGATGCCTTCGACCGCGTTCTCGAAGATTCCGCGGTATTGTTCCTCCGCTGTTCGCAGCGCCGCTTCGATACGGCTCCGCTCAGAGATTTCCGACTGCAACGCGTCATTTGCCGCCTGCAGTTCAGCCGCTTGCTGCCGCAGCGGGCCGCTGATGCTTCTTGTGATGAATGTAACGAAACCGATGGCGGCCAGCAGGGCGCACCCCGCGACCAAAAGGCTCCTCGTCCGTTGCCACTGGTAGGACTCGATCCGCTTCTGCAGCAGCGTGTCCACCTCCTCATCGGCGATCCGCCACAATTTGAAGCTCGCGTCGCGCGTTGCCCGTCCCGCCTCAAGATAAACGGCTGAGGTAATCGCGCTTCGCGGTGAATTCACGAGTTCCTCCGTGAGGTGGATAAATCTCTCGTTATCTGTGACGTAATCCTTCAAGGGTGGGGGAACTCGCGATTGCAGAGTGGGGCTGATGCCGTAAAAATTCGGGTCCTCGTTGAGCGCCGTTTGGATGCTGCCGCTGATGCGTTCCATGTCCGCTTCCTTCAACAGCGTGGCGTAGATGGCGAACTGCTGCCGATCCGCATTCGAGAGAGGCTTCCCATTTACCACCGCCTCGCCACGGGCCATGACCTCGGCGAGACGATCCTGGGTCTGAGGGAGTGCCAGCAATGTCGCGTCCATAAGATAGTAGCTGTCCAGATCCGGGTCTAGAATCAGGTTCGACATATCGCCAGCGTGGGTGATCATCACGCGCACATCCGTCTTCAAATGGTCATGCCTCTCGGCTATTTCTGGGGGAGTGAGGCGCGCCAGACTTGCTGTCAATTCCTGCCATTCCGTCCGAACGCTGCTGGGTCGGTAGTGCTCCCGCTTTCTCTTCGCCAGACCCTCTTCGGTAAATTGAAGCTCCACTCCGATGCGGGCATTGACTTCCTCCAGCGCGTCGAATGTCGCGTTGATCGTCCCCTGTGTTTTAGGGAGTTGCTCCAGCGCCTCCTGATCACCTGTGGCAGCCCGTAGGGCAAGCTGCCGGTGTTGGGGAATCAGCTCCAACAGTTCTTCCAGGGGTCGTTGAAACTGGTTTCCCTCTTGCTCCATTCGCGCAAACTCGATGTTCGCATTAATGCCCGTGATGAAGAGATAGAGCATCACCGAGTCGGGCATCACGAAGAAGACGCTGATTAGCATCAGTTTCTGCGCGATTTTGAGCTTATGGAACCAGTTTCTCATTCACGGAGCTTTCGCCGTCTTCCTATTTTGCTTTGTGTGTATTTTGGGACGCGCCCGACCATCGGGGAGCATCACTCTCAAGTGGGTTCTAGCATCTTTCATGCCGTGCGCAGAGTCAGCGAGGGCAACTGGTGTATATCGGACGCTGCCTCTGCCCAATTGCGACCTCTGGCGTCTGCGAGTCGTTCTTCCCTTGCGCGCTGTCTCGGCATACCCTCTCGGAAGCAGCTACCATGAAGCCACTCCTGATCACATTGTTCGTAATTGCAAATGTCATCTTTATTACCCAGAGCGGGCGTGACGTTCATCAATTAATCTGGGGTTCTGAGTCTTCTGTTTTGGATCAGTTCGCTCCTGAGAAAGCCAAGGCGCGATCCGAGAGGGACGTTGGGCTACTGGTGGACGAGTATCGCAAGGTCAACGAGGAGATACGCGGCCTCGAGAAGGACAAGGGTTGGAAACAGGCGCGCGACATCCGGCAAGAGCACGACGATCTCTACCAGAAGAAGGAAGCGCTTAGCGCGGAAATATCCGAGCGCGAGACGAAGAGTCGCGAGTTCCGCGATCTATGGATTTTCACGGCGTTTGGCTCCTTCCTCGTCGTGTTGGGCGCGCTTCTGTATCGCTTCCGAGCCGTTTGGCCAGGACTGTCCATTGTGATCGCTGGTTTCACAATCTTTGAGTATTGGGCGAGCCCTTCGTTCTTTAGCGGAGCGGGAGCCGAATTCCACACGCTGCTGGTGAGCAAGACCGTGCTCACTATCATCGCCCTGATTGCATTGTATTTCCTGTGGCGCGTGATGCGCCCCGTGCCAAGGGTCTCGCTGCACGAGCCCATATCCTGAACAAAGCGCGACTGGCTGGCGATGTTGGAGTTCCGCTACAGTTGCGCCCGTAGCCCAAGACACGGAGGCAAGCGGCTAAAAACTGCCTCGCCTGTTCTACCTAACCGCCCCACCGCCCGCCCTGCGCCGCTTCACGTGTAACTGCGCAAGCGACCTCTGCAGGCTTGCCTCGACAGAGGCCAACTCTTCCCCAGCCAAATTCTTGTCGGCCAAGGCAGTCTGGGCCCGCTGGATTGCCGTCTGTACGGCGTTTTCATCAATGGCGTCCTCTTTCACAGCCATATCGGTCAATACCGAAACAGATGTTTGCGTGATCTCCACGAATCCCTCCCCGACGGCAAGGTAGAACTCTTGTCCCTTGCGCGTCACCTTCAACTCGCCCGGTGCCAATTGCGTCATCAGCGGCACATGCATTGGCAGGATGCCCATTTCTCCCTCAATTCCGGGGAGGACGACCATGTCCACATCATCGGAAAAAGTCTTTGCTTCCGGTGTGACGATATCGAGGCGCAGGGTTGCCATTGGCTGATCTATTATATGAAAGGCGGTTTACTGTTCTACTGACGGATCATATCGATCCCGCCTTTCATGTAGAAATTCTGCTCGGAGACATCGTCATGCTTGCCTTCCAGGATCTCCTTGAAGCCGCGAATTGTCTCGGCTGTGCTTACATACTCACCCTTGGTTCCAGTGAAGATTTCTGCAACATGGAACGGCTGGCTAAGGAAGCGCTGAATCTTGCGCGCGCGGAACACAGTCAGCTTGTCATCCGGGTTCAATTCATCCATGCCAAGGATGGCGATGATGTCCTGCAGATCCTTGTAGCGTTGCAGCACCCGCTGCACGCCACGGGCCACGAGGTAATGCTCTTCGCCTACGACATCCGGAGCGAGCGCCTTGGACGTGGAGGCGAGGGGATCTACAGCGGGATAGATGCCCAGCTCCGCAATGGAACGCTCAAGCACGATGGTTGAATCCAGATGGGCAAACGTGTTTGCGGGCGCGGGATCGGTGAGGTCATCCGCCGGCACGTAAACCGCTTGGAACGAGGTGATCGAACCCTTCGTCGTCGAAGTGATACGCTCCTGGAGATCGCCCATCTCCGCCGCAAGCGTGGGCTGGTATCCTACCGCGGACGGAGTTCTGCCAAGCAGCGCGGATACTTCGGATCCCGCCTGCGAAAAGCGGAAAATGTTATCGATGAACAGCAGCACGTCCTGGTTCTTCTCGTCGCGGAAGTATTCAGCCATCGACAGAGCAGACAGCGCAACACGGAGACGCGCCCCAGGAGGCTCGTTCATCTGGCCATACACCAGCGCCACCTTCGATTCTCCGAGATTTTTTTGGTTAATGACCCCCGCCTCGCTCATCTCGTTGTAGAGATCGTTCCCTTCGCGGGTGCGCTCACCCACGCCAGCGAACAGGGAGAATCCTCCGTGCCCCTTTGCGATGTTGTTGATCAACTCCATGATGACGACGGTCTTGCCGACGCCAGCGCCACCGAACGCGCCCACTTTGCCGCCTTTGGTGAAAGGGCAGATCAGGTCGATGACCTTGATGCCTGTCTCGAGGATCGACGCTTTCACGTCCTGATCGATGAGGCTCGGAGCCTTGCGATGGATGGAATATCGCTTGGTATAGCTTACCGGGCCTCGCTCGTCCACCGGGTCGCCGGTGACATTGAATACCCGGCCCAAGACGCCTTCCCCTACCGGCACGCTGATGGCGTCGCCCGTGTTGAGAATCGACATCCCGCGCTTCAAACCTTCTGTCGAAGACATCGCGATGCTGCGCACCCATTTCTCCCCAAGGTGCTGCTGGACTTCCAGGGTGAGCTTGGTTGGACGGCCGTTCACTTCAAATTCGACCTCCAGGGCATCGTAAATTTTGGGCAGCTCCGAGTCGCTGAAGTCGACATCGACCACCGGCCCGATGACTTGCACGATGGTTCCACGACTGGTTACTTTTGTTTCTGTTTCCGTTGGCATGTGAGTTTCCTTGATCTTTAGCCGAGCGCCATTTGCGCGGTGGCGATTTCCAGCAGTTCTGTGGTGATGCTTGCCTGCCGGAGCTTGTTATACTCCAGGGTGAGGTCTTTGATGAGTTGCTTCGCGTTGTCCGTGGCGCTTTTCATCGCGACCATTCGCGCGCTATGCTCCGACGCCCGCGCGTCGAGCACCATCTCATAAATCTGGTAATGCACGTAGTAGGGCAGTATTGCCCCGAGCACAGACTCGGCGCTTGGTTCGTAGAGATAATCAGTAAGGGTTTCCCCAGGGGGAAGCGGGGCTGTTGCGACCATCCCTTCAAAAGAACTGATGGGCAGGATTGTTCGCACAACGGGCTTCTGCGTAAGAGTGTTCACGAAGTGAGTGAACAGCACGCTTACCTTCTGCACTTCCCACTTCTGAAACTTTTCCAGGCAGAACTTCGAAATTGTTTTGGTCTCAGAAAACGAAGGCGAATCTTTCAAAGGGAAGTCCGCGAGCAACTCTCGCTTGTTCCTGGCAAGATATTGCACCCCTTTGCGCCCTGCCGTCACGAATACGGTCTTGGCAGGATCAAACCTGCCAGCTTCCCGCAGCAGGTTTGTATTCAGCCCGCCGCAGAGGCCTTTGTCCGTGCTCACAATCAACACGAGTTCCTTCTCTACTTCGCGCACTTGAAGCAATTCGCTATGAGCGACATCCGCGCGGCTCTGCACCGAGACGAGCACCTTGTTGAGTAACTCCGAAAACGGACGACCAGCAATGGCAAGTTGCTGCGCCTTCCTCATCTTGGAGGCGGCGACCATTTGCATCGCCTTTGTAATCTGCGCCGTATTCTTGATCGACTTGATCCGGCGCCGGATATCTCTTGTGTTCGCGGCCATGCTCTAGCGGAAAGTCGTCTTGAAATCGTTCACGGCAGCCCGGAGGTCTTCTTCCACTTCCTTGTTCACTTCGCGCTTGTCCCGGACCTTCGCCAGAACCGCCTCTTTGCGCGTGCTCAGGAACTCCTGCAGTTTGTTCTGGTATTCTTTGACTCGATCCACCGGGATTTCATCCAGATAGCCGTTCTGCATTGCCCACAGAACCGCCACCTGCTGTTCCACAGGGATGGGGTTGTACTGTATCTGCTTGAAGAGTTCGACAATTCTCGCGCCGCGATCGAGCTGCGCCTTCGTTTTGGCGTCGAGGTCTGAACCGAACTGCGCGAATGCCGCCAGCTCGCGGAACTGGGCGAGGTCCAGCTTGATCTTGCCAGCCACCTGTTTGATCGCCTTGATTTGCGCTGCCGAACCAACACGGCTGACCGAGAGCCCAACCGAGATGGCGGGCCGCATGCCTTGGTAGAAGAGATCCGTTTCCAGATAAATCTGACCGTCGGTAATAGAGATTACGTTGGTGGGAATGTAAGCGGAAACGTCGCCCGCCTGAGTTTCGATAATCGGAAGCGCGGTGAGCGACCCCGCGCCGCTCTGCTCATTCAAACGGGCGCTCCGCTCCAGAAGACGGGAATGCAGGTAAAATACATCTCCAGGGTAGGCCTCACGACCCGAAGGCCGCTTCAAAATGAGCGACACCTGTCGATAGGCCACCGCGTGCTTCGAGAGGTCGTCGAACACGATGAGGGCATCCATCCCATTATCCATGAACCATTCACCCATGGCCGCCCCTGCAAAAGGAGCCAGATACTGACTGGTTGCCGAGTCGGAAGCAGCCGCGGAAATGATGGTCGTGTAGGGCATTGCCCCCGCCGCTTCGAGAATTGCAATCGAGCGCGCGATGTTCGAGTTCTTCTGACCGATGCCAACGTAGATACAATACAGCGGACGGTAATCCTTGATCTGCCCGTCTTCGGCGGCCTTGTTCAACCGCGCCTGACTGATGATAGTATCAATGGCAATCGTTGTTTTGCCGGTAGCGCGATCCCCAATGATCAACTCACGCTGCCCGCGCCCGATCGGAATCATCGCGTCCACCGCCATGATCCCTGTCTGAACGGGTTGGGTGACTCCCCGGCGCTTGATGATGCCGGGGGCAATCTTTTCAACAGGATACATCACATCCGTCTTGATGGGCCCTTTCCCGTCGATGGGCTCGCCAAGCGTGTTGACGACTCGCCCAAGCAGACCTTTCCCGACCGGCACCTGCAAGAGTCGGCCCGTCGTTTTGACCTCGTCCCCTTCCGAGACCTCGGTCGTGTCGCCAAGCAGGATGCAGCCGACTTCCGTCTCTTCAAGGTTTAGCGCAAGTCCAAATTGACCGTTTGGAAACTCGATCAACTCATTTAACATGACGTCGCTCAGGCCCTCGATCTTGGCGACCCCATCGCCTACCTCGCGCACAATTCCCGTGTTCGATTTTGTGGTGGTCGTCTTGAGGCTGGCGATCTGCGTTTCGAGTTCTTGTAATATGGTGCTCATAAATCCTTAGATGTGGCTGATTTCCTCCTGCAACCTTGAAAGTCTGTTGCGGACACTGCCGTCCCAAACATCGTTGCCCAGCTTGATGCGCATTCCGCCAATCAAGTCGGGATTGATCCTGAAATCAGTTGTTAGGTCGCCCCCGTATTTCGCTTTCAAATCTCGCTCCACATTCTGGCTCACGGACGAACTTAGTTCCGTGGCGCTTTCGATGATGGCGTGGCGCTTTTCCACCTCGAGCCGGATGAGGCGCTGATAGTCTTTCAGTAGGGAAAGATAGTGCCTCGGCTTTGTCGTGATGATGGATTGAACCACCGATGAAATTCGAGCGTTGTCGAGTTTCCCACCTATGAAACTAACGCGAAACAATTGTCTCGAAAGCTTCCGGGCTTCTTTGTTCAGTTTCATCCCGTCAAGCCGCCATTTCGCGCGCCGTTTCGTCGGCAAGCCGCTGTTGATCCGACGTATCCAGGATCTTGCCTGTCACCTTCGAAGTCGTGTCGATAACCAGCCGCCCCATCTCGCGTTTGAGTTCGCTTAAAATTCGCTCATGCTCAATCATGGTTGCCTCTCGGGCTTTCGCAATGATCTGTTCCGCTTCCGCGATTGCTTGTTGTTGCTTGCGCTCCACGACGGCGTTGCCGCTCGCGCGAGCTTCGTCGATCATTCTCTGCGCCTCCGCATTTCCCTTGTTTAGAATCTCAGCGTAGCGCTTCTCCGCTTCCGCCAGCTCTTTCTTGATCTTCTCCGCGTTCGCCAAACCCTCGGCGATACGCTGTCTTCGCTCCTCCAGGACAGTCAGGATCGGCTTGTAGGCAAACTTGTATAGCAGGATGGCGACCAGCAGGAAGCTGATCATCTGCGAAAGGAAGAACCCCCAATTGAACCCGAACGTCTGTCCGGTGTGGTTCACCATTTCCATCATGTCGCTGTCCGCTAGCAAAAGGGAAGGAATCATAAGCATCTTGTGAGAAGGAAAAGGGCGCGAGACCTCAGCGGTCTCGCGCCCCAAGCTTACTTCGCGGCCTCTTTGACCAGGAAGATCGCAAAAAACACAATGCCTTCCGCGAAGGCTGTGCTCAAGATTGCCTGTACCAATATCTTCGTCGCAGCACCGGGATTGCGCCCGACTGCTTCAGAAGCTTTCATACCGATGAGACCCACGCCGATGGACGCGCCGAGCGCGGCCAGACCAACGTGAAGATTACCCGATAATTCCGCCAACATGGGTGTTATCATTTATTTTCCTTTTGTTTCTCTTTTTTCCAGCGCCCCTCGCAGTGGACCACGATCCGGGCGCCGAAAGCTTTTAAATCTCTAGTGGTGCTCCCCGGGGGCGCCGTGCCCTTCGTCGTGTTGCACAATGAGCAACGTGAATACGGCCGTCAACAGCATGAACACCAGAGCCTGTACAAATCCGACCATCAGTTCCATGAAGTAAAACGGGATGGGGATCAGCCACGATAGTGACGGCACAAGGTGGGCCATGGATTCCAGCATGTTCTCCCCGGCGAAGATATTCCCATAAAGCCTGAAGCTCAGCGATACAGGACGGAAGAGGATGGACACGACCTCCAGGACACCTACGAGGATGAAGACAAAAATCATCAGGACTTTCAGGACGCCTGTGGTGTCACCTTTGGGGCCAAACAGATGGAGGATAAAGCCGCCGATCCCGTTTGCCTGAATGGCCCATACGATCCAACACGCAAAGAAGATGATGGACATGGCCAATGTCATGTTCAGGTCCGCGTTGGCGCCGCGAAACAATGGCTCCGATATTTCAAACACGCCACCCTGCGGCGATTGATGGCCCCAGCCGATAGTGCCAACTCCCGGGATGAGGCCAAACCAATTGGTGAAAAGAATGAAGATGAACACCGTGGCGAAAAACCAGAATGTCTTTTTCGCCAATTCGGGCCCGATCACTTCTTCCAAAAAATTATAGAGCGATTCCACCAGCCACTCCCAGAAATTCTGCGCCCCTTCCGGCACACTCTTGATGTTGCGTGTCGCGAGTTGAGCGAAAATGATGATTCCAGCGGCGACAATCCATGTAACCAACATCGAGTTGGTCACCACCAACGGGGTGCCAAAAATATGGAACAGCGGCACCGCAAACCGTGGCATTGCCTGCTCGGGAGCTTCGGCAGCCATTGCTCCAAATGGAGCGCCCGCTGCAAGGCAGAACGCGAGCGTCGCAATTACCCGTCGCAGGGTTGGAGCTGCTGAAAACGAAGGTTTGAACATTTTCTCCCCGGAATAGGGAGTTGAGATTGAACAGCGTAACCCCGGGACGCGCAAGTCCAATTCAGATTTTTTTTTCCCAGTCGCGAAGCCAAAATCCAAGTCCGGTTTTGCGATACCGTTCCCGGGACTTTAGTTCTGGATCGGCTGTCACAGACGCCCGGGTGCAGTCTACTCTTCCATAGGCCACCAGGAGGTGTTTAAGCCGGCGAACCGTCCCTCCAAGCGCAAAGGCGGAGGCTGCACGATCACGCGCTTTGTCACCCAGTCTGCGGGCAATCTCGCGGTCACCAGCCGCCACCAGAAGGGCTCGGGCTATGGCGGCGGAGTCCCGCTCCGCGACGATCCATCCTGTCTCGCCATTCACGACCATCTCCGGCACGCCCGCGATACCCGTGGAGACAACTGGGAGACCGGCAGCCATCGCTTCCATAATGACCGTCGGCAGGTTGTCCATTCCACCTCTCAACTCTTTTACACAAGGGAGCACAAACACGGAAGCCGCTGAGAGGAGGGGGATGATCTCTGGCTGTGAACGAGGACCCGCCAGGCAAATCTGTCCGCCAAGCCCAAGTCTGTCGATCTGAGCAGCCAACTTTTCCCGCAACGGGCCTTCTCCGATAATCTCGCACCGAAATTCGAACCCTTGATCGCGCAGCGCCCCGCACGCGTCGATGAGAAACTCGAAGCCTTTCTTCTCGATATAACGCCCTACGGAAATAATCTTAAACACGCCTTCGACCCTTTCCCGATCTGTTCGGACAAATTTGCTGGCGTCGATTCCGTTATAAACTCGGAACACCTTCCGGCCTGCCTTTGGGAACCGGGAGACCAGCCAATCACGGCTAAAATCTGTCTCGGTGACAACAAAGCGGGCTGCCGTCACCAGCTGTTCAAGCGACACCGGATAATTCTGCTCGCAGAAAATATCGTTCGCGTGTCCGGTGAGGCTAAATGTGAAGCCGTGGAAGCGGTGCAACCAAAACGCCGCGCGAGCGGCCATTCCGGCAAAATGCGCATGCACGTGCCGAATGCCGCGGGCTTTCAGAACAGAAGCAAGGTGTATTGCTTCATAAGCGCGCATCTTGTCGCCCTTGGCTCCCCAGCGACCAAGTGCTTTCGCGACGCGGCGAGGCAAGCCATGGGCCGCGCGCAGCTTCTTCGCTTCTGCTTCCAACTGCTCTGGTTGCGGCAGGTGGTAAATGCCGCCAGCCAGGGAAGCGGGGAAATCACTCGGTTTACTCTCCGGATCGGAACGAATCGAAACCACGAGGGGCTCCATTCCTTGCCGGAACATTTCTTCCACCTCCCGCGAGCAAAAGGTCTGTGTGTAGGAGGGAAACCTCTCGAACAGGTACGCAAAGGAGTTTATGGGCGCCATCGGCAAAGCACACGCGCGTCAGGACGGAGAGCGAGCCTTGGCCTTGCTGCCCAACTCCAGCGCTTCATCGTAATAACCTTCGAGCTGCTCAATCTGTTTTGCGCTCTCGAATTCCGCGCTCACTGAGCGCGATGCTGCCTGGCCCATGATATACAGATAATCGGGAGACTCCGTGATGCGGCGCATACTCCTGTAAAGAGCTTCATGGTCACGCTCTTCCACGAGAAATCCGGTCTTCTCGTCATGAACCGCTTCGGGGATTCCACCGTGCCTGGTTGCGAGAACAGGCAGGCCGGTGGACATCGCCTCCAGCATGGAGTTCGGCACCCCTTCCTGGTTCTGGTCCGCCGTCGTTTCGCTCGGGTGCAGGAAGATCTGGGATTTTCCGTAGAGCTCGCGCAACGCGTCCTGCGAAAGGAAGCCGGGAAGCTGGAGCGCGTTTTCTATTCCCAACTGTCGAGCGGTGTCGGCAACTTCCCTTTTCATAGGGCCATCTCCGGCGATGGTGAATAGAGCTCTGGGATGCTCCGCGTGGAACAGTGCAAATGCGCGCAACGCGGTGAGAAGTCCCTTCTTCGGGATGAGTCTGCACGCCTGAACGAAGCGCCATTCACCATCAGCGGGAAGCGAACGCGTCTTGAAGGGAAACTGCGCGAGCGGCACTCCAGTTCGATTTAATCGGATTTTCTCCGGTGGGCAGCCAAGGCGGATAAGTCGATCCGCGAGGGATTGAGATCGCGCCAGAACAAGCGGGATGACCCGGAGCAGTTCGCCGAGTTGGGCATCGTATTCCGCCTGGCCTGGGCGCTGCATGATGTCCGCCCCATGGAATGAGACGACACAAGGGGCTTTCCACTCCTTAATAAAAGGCAGCAGATGCACGCCTGTATGCCCGAAGTAGATATGCATCAAGTCGGCAGGCCGCCGCTTCAAAAGTTTGACGAGGAACCTGCAGCTCCCCGCGGTAATATACCGGCGGACGACGGCGTACATATTTGAGGAAGAATCGCTTTACGAAATTCTTGCGCGCCCTCGGGATCATCTCCACATCCGGGAACGGAAACTCCCCGGCGCATCGCCTTTCCCTGGCGAGAACGAAGGTGGAATATCTCCGAAGACCAGTCACCTGCCGATAGATGTGAAGCATCTCCGGCTTTAGGAACGTGGTGCAGTAGCTGGCGACGACCGGCATCGGTCAAGCGGCGGGTTCCGACAGGGGCTCCAACCTTTTCCTCAGCGCCTCGATTCCTGTGCCTTCCGCGGCCGCGATTGGGATGATCGGCACTTTGCGAAATCTGCTCCTGAAAGCTTTCAGATTTTCCGACGCTGCCGGAAGATCCATCTTGTTTGCCGCGATAATCCATGGGCGCAGCGCGAGTTCACTATCGTGCAGCTTCAATTCCTTTCGCAAAATTGTGAGGTCCTCAAGAGGATTGCGTCCTTCGCTCCCCGCCATATCCAAAACGAACAGCAACAGTTTGCACCTGGCGATATGCCTCAAAAATTCATGTCCAAGTCCCACATTCCTGTGCGCGCCTTCAATAAGCCCGGGGATATCCGCTACAGTTATCCGCCTGAATCCTGGAAATTCCACGACCCCGACGATGGGGTGGAGCGTGGTGAAAGGATATGAGGCCACTTTTGGATGCGCTGACGAAAGTTTGCCCAAAAGGGTCGATTTCCCGGCGTTAGGGAATCCGATCAATCCGACATCCGCGATCTTGCGCAGCTCAAGGAAAAAATATCCTTCTTCTCCAGTTCCGCCTTCCGTGTATTGCCGTGGCGCTCTGTTTCTGGAAGTCTTGAACCGAGTGTTCCCTTTGCCCCCGTCGCCCGCCTTGCAGAGGACGAGTTCTGCGCCCTCATAATCAAGATCCGCGACGAGTTCCATTTCACCCGCATCATCCACGATTTTGACAGCCTCGGGAAGGTCTTCACCCAAGGGTGGTTCAGGCGGACGCGGTCTCGGGGCAGGAGCTTTATAGACAAGCGTTCCAATCGGAACCAGGACGATTCTTGAAGCCGATGCGCGTCCATACATATTCTTCCTTTGCCCGTTTTCGCCGTTTTTTGCTTTGATGATCGGCTCGTAGAAAAACGTTGCCAGGTTATCCACATTGGGATCAACGCGAAGAATGATATCCCCTCCGCGCCCGCCGTCCCCGCCATCCGGTCCTCCTTTCGGAATGAATTTTTCCCGTCGGAAGCTTATGGAGCCACAGCCTCCATCCCCAGCCTTTGCGAAAATCCGAATTCGGTCAACGAACATGACAGCGGAGCATCCCGAGCCCCGAAAAGGAGACTAGCCCTTCCAGTCCAGCGCGCCTTTTTTGATGGCGTATATATATCCGACGGTGAGAACGCTGACAAAGCCAAGCATGCTCCAGAATACCACTGGATGATGAGCGGTAACGAACTCGCGGAAAACGATTGCCCAAGGGTACATGAAGACGATTTCGATATCGAAAAGGATGAACAGCATCGCAACCAAATAAAACTTCACGCTAAAGCGGGGCTGGGCTTCGCCCTCAGGAAGCATCCCGCACTCGTAAGCGCTATCCTTCGTTGGATTGCGTTTTCCTGCTTTGCCAAGGATCACGCTCACCAGAAGCGCAGAGATCGCAAAACCGACAGCGACGACAGCCTGAATGAGAATGGGTAGATACGCTTTGATCATAGAATCTTTTGATTGCCAGTTGACACGCGCGAGCTCTAAAACCGCGCCTGCAACTGATTGCGGGAATGCTATTTAACCAGCGCTGCGGCCGCCGCCGCTTCCGCGCTGGCTGCGGCAGCGATTGCGGCGGGCACTCCCTTATACTTCTTCCCGGTTTTTTTTACCATCCCTCGCTGAACGAGGTTCTGAAGCTTTTCGTACAACCTCAGCCGCAACATCTCCTCACCGCCGCTGGCCGCGTTGCGGGCGCGAAGATTCCCGTGAATTATGTCAAATAGCTGCTTGAACTCGAAGGAGCTTTTTTGCGTCAGGGCTGCCACTAATTCCTCGGTTACAAGGTCTGGCAGGCGCCGGGAAAAAGCGTTCTTCTTTTGAATAGCCATAGGGCGTGCAATTTAGCACGCCTAATGGCAAACACGAGTAGTTTCTACAAAACACCACTTGTCAAGGGTGTCTGAGACACCCCTTACAAGCCGCAAACCTTACAGCCCTTCGATGAAGCTGCGCAGGTTCTCCTTCGTCTCACCTAGTTTGTTCTGAAGCCGCCCAAGGAATTCATCGTCCTTGCCCTCGGAAAAAGTCAGATCGTCGTCCGTCAGCTGGCCATACTTCTGCTTTATCTTCCCTTTTACCTCGTTCCAGTTGCCTTTGAAATTGAGTTTAGTCATGCAAACTGAATCGAACGGCATGTTCTTTCAGGACGCTTCGAAAAGGTTCTCTCGAGCCGCGCCATCTACCCCCCCGCAATCGCTGGAACGATGGAGATCTCGTCCCCATCTTTCACCAGCGTAGCGCGCTCTTGCAGAAAACGGATATCTTCGTCATTCAGGAAAACGTTCACGAATCTGCGGACGTTACCCTGGTCGTCGCAGATCCTCTCCTTCAGACCGGGGAAATTTCGTTCGAGATCGCCCAGGATCTCTTCGATGTTTGAACCGGCGGCGGTGACGACATCCTGCTCTTTGGTGAGTTTTCTAAGCGGAGTGGGTATTCGGACTGTATTAGACATATTCTTTTCTTTGATTTGGGATGTTAGATTTTGGCGGGGGCCAAAGACGGGGTGGCTGCCAGGAGCTGTTCGAACTCCCGCAGGCTGGGCTTTATGAGTTGCGGCTCGCCGCATTTCCCAATGATGGCCTCCTGTGTCTTCAAGCCGTGGCCTGTGATGCAAAGAACGATGCTTTCATCGGGCGGAATGGCGCCGGTCGCTATAAGCTTTTTCGCGCACGCCACCGTAACTCCACCCGCAGTCTCAGCAAAGATGCCCTCGCATTCCGCAAGAAGACGGATGCCTGCGACCACTTCTTCATCGCTGCAATCTTCGGCGGGACCCTCTCGTCTCCTTCATGCTGTGGATCGCGTAATAGCCATCAGCGGGGGTGCCGATGGCGAGAGACTTCACGATTGTATTCGGCTGCGCAACCGGCTTCACGATGTCTGTGCCCTTCTTCATCGCGGCTGATATGGGAGAGCACCCTGCCGCTTGCGCCCCGTGTATTCGGAAGTCGGACTTGTCGATCAAGCCCAAGGTGACGAACTCTTTATAAGCCTTGTGTATCTTGGTCAGCAACGAGCCGCTCGCCATGCAAACAACCGTGTGTTTCGGGGCTCGCCAGCCAAGTTGCTCGGCGATTTCATAGCCCATCGACTTCGATCCTTCCGCGTAGTAGGGCCGAAGGTTCACATTCACAAATCCCCACCCGTACTTTCCGGCGATCTCAGAGCAGAGCCGGTTCACCTGATCATAAGCCCCATGGATCCCGATGACATTGGTGCCATACACTAGAGATCCGAGCACCTTTCCCTGCTCCAGATCGGCGGGGATGAGAACGTAGCTTTTCAATCCGGCGGCAGCCGCGTTGGCCGCCACAGAGTTCGCGAGGTTGCCGGTCGATGCGCACGCGACAATCTTAAATCCAAGCTCCTTTGCTCGCGTCAATGCGACCGAAACCACCCGATCCTTGAACGAAAGGGTCGGATAGTTGACCGTGTCGTTCTTCACATAGATTTCCCGCGCGCCCAGCGCTTTGGCCAGCCGATCCGCCTTGATCAACGGGGTAAAGCCCACCTGTTGCCCGACCGTGGGCTCGCCGTCAATCGGGAGCAACTCCCGGTATCTCCACATGGACTGCGGGCGGGATTCAATCAACTGCCGCGTCAGCACCGGGCGGATCGCCTCGTAATCGTAAGCGGCTTCCAACGGTCCGAAGTCAAATTCGCAGATATGAATGGCGAGCTTCTCGTAGAGCCGTCCGCATTCGCGGCACTTCAGATGTGTGAAATAGGGGCTTGAGTTCTTATCCATAGTTTCGGCACTCACCGAGACAATCCAGATTGAATGAATAGCCGGCAATTCGCACGGCGTACACTCCTCCCTCTCTTATCTTCGCCGAGGTTTTAAGACGGCGCTGGATTTGGCACCTGGTCCCTTGAATTACTTCAAGGCGGTTGCCGTGGCTTCAACGGGCCAGTCCCTCAGCCACTCTCGATAAGATTGATCGGACATTAGAGACCATCACGGAGGATGTCAATCCTCTTTTCCGACGTAACGATTTGAAACTTTCTTCGGGCGCCCGCCTCTGTGTGACGATACATTGGGCATCCTTCAATACAGGAGACTCTTGTGAAATCCTCCCGTCTCATAGCTACTCTCGTCCTATTTCTCCTCCCTGCCATATCCGCGTTTTGCCAGAACGCTTCACCTACTCCCGCGCGGCATCACAGGAAGAAGGTCCATTCCGATGGTGTCAACGACCCATCCCCAAGTCCCACGGCTGCTCCGCATTTTGGCGCGAACGCAACTCCGGACGGAGATGCCGCGGATTCCAATGGGGATGCGACCCCGCGAAAACTTGTGACGCCCGGCGATGCCGCTGCGCCTTCCCCGACGCGCCAGGCTTCCGCCGCGCCGGACGCGACGATAGATCCCGGGACGCTTGTTGAGTTCAGCAAGCAGCCGGAAAGGACGCGGAAAATATTGCAAACCGCGCTCGATCTAACGTCCCGCAATCTCACATACACCTACGGCTCCGCGGACCCCGCGGCCGGAGGCATGGATTGCTCCGGGTTTGTTTATTACGTCCTCCAGCAAAATGGTTTTGCGGACGTTCCGCGCGACGCGAGCGGACAGTATGTGTGGCTCAGGAAAGCGGAACTGTTTCATGCTGTTCTTAGCAGGAGGAGCGATAGCTTCGAGATGGCGGATCTCCGCCCTGGCGATCTGCTTTTTTGGACCGGAACTTACCAGAGCAGCCACGACCCGCCGATCACTCACGCGATGATTTACTTAGGTTCCCGGAAGGACGGGAGTCGAGTCATGGTTGGTTCTTCAGACGGTCGCTCATTTGAGGGAAAGACCCGTTGGGGAGTCAGCGTCTTCGATTTCAAAGTCGAAACGCATGCGCGGGATGCGCAAGCCAAATCCCAATCGCTATTTGTCGGATACGCGCACCTGCCGGCGGCGATAGCTAAGGATCGATGATTTTGTTGCGAACAGCGTATCGCACCAACGCGGCAACCGAGTGGATCTCTAGTTTGCGCATTATATTAGTTCGGTGAGCATCGACAGTTTTTGGACTGATTCCCAGCGCGGTGGCGGCTTCCTTGTTGGTCATGCCTTCCACGAGCAACTGCACAACCTCGCGCTCGCGCCCGGAAAGCCGCTCATCGCGCCCTACAGGATCTGTGCTTTCGCCCGGGTTTAAGAAGCCCAGCAATACACGCTCCGACACAGTGCCGGTGAAAAAAGGCTTGTGCTGTAAGAGCGACTCTATGGCGATTACCAGGAGGCGGGCGGTATCGGTCTTCAGCAAATAACCTCTCGCGCCAGCTTCCAAAGAAGCCCTGACCAACTGTTCGGATTCGTGCATGGATAACATCAGCACTTCTGTCGCGGGGCACGACTGCCGTATTTGACGCGCGGCCTCGAGTCCGTTCAGCAAAGGCATGGTTATGTCCATCAAGACAATATTTGGCTTGAGTTCCTCCGCCAGCGTGAGAGCCGCGCGGCCATCAGTTGCTTCGCCACACACCTGCCATGACCCGTTTCCCTCAATGACTGACACAATGCCCTGCCGAACGAGGGGATGATCGTCCGCGATGAGGATGCTGGGGGGGCTCATGCTAACCGTTTTCAGTGCTGCGCGCGGGGAGGGGCACCACCGCTCTCACTGTAGTGCCAGCCGGGCTGGATACCAGCGCAATGTTTCCCCCGAGCTGTCGAATCCTCTCCCGCATGCTGGTGATCCCAATTCCCATCATCGCGCCTGCCTGTGGGAGAAGCTCCGCAATCTCCGGGGGCATTCCGTGTCCTTGATCCGATATCTCAAGCGCGCATTGATCCTCGCTCCTGCGTATCAGTATTGTTGCAGAACTGCTGCCAGAATGCCTGTGGATGTTCCCGAGCCCTTCCTGCACGACGCGAAACAGAGCCGTTTCAACATTTCCGGGCATCCTGCCGGCGTCGCCAGCTATAGTCACCGTGATCTGGATGCCGCTTCGCGCGCCAAAGCGGTTTGCGTAATGCCGCAAAGCGCCCTCAAGACCGAGTTCATCTAAAAGCGGCGGGTGTAGAAGGGCCGACAAAGTGCGGATCTCACGGTTGCATTGCTCGATGATCGCCTGGCTATCGGAGACGAGCGCTTCGATCTTTGCGTTCTCGGAACCAAGCAGCGTCTGCAGGGCGCTCAGATTCATCGCCACTGCGGCAAGGTCTTGCGCGGTCGAATCGTGCAATTCTTTGGCAATGGAGCGGCGCTCCTCGTCCTGAGTTGTGAAGAGCCTGCCGGAGAGATCACGCAACTGCTCTTCGGCATGCCTGCGCGCGGTGACGTCCTGAGCGGTCCCTAGAAACCGTGTGACTTCGCCGTTAGTGTCCGTGAGGACGTCCGCCGCCTCGTGTATATGGCGAATGGTGCCATCGGTTCGGACTATCCGGTAGTCACATTCGAAAGGAATGCGGGTTTGCACCGCGGAGAGAGCGACCTCTCGAACCATGGCTTGATCGTCGCCATGCACGCGCTCCATGAAGGCGTCATAGCTCGTAACAGTCTCAGGTGATAGACCAAAAATTCTGAAAAGCTCATCCGACCACGTGACTTTCCCCGTCCTCAGATCGTGACTCCAACTGCCCACGCTCGCGATCCTCTGGGCCTCGGCGAGCTGCTCGCCCCGCAACCGTAAGGCCCGCTCCGCTTCCTTTCTTTCTGTTATGTCATGGCTGGTCATCAAATGGATGCCGGAGAGGATATTCGCGATCGCCAGAAACTCCGAGTCCCGCGTCGTGCCATCGGGACGAAGAATCCTCTGCTCTCCAGACACTTTGCCGGATGCGCTCAGCGATTGCCACGAGGCTCGGGTCGCTCCTCGCTCCGCCTCGGAAACAAGTTCGTCGATGCGCAGACCGCGAAGTTCCTGCCGTGTCCGCCCTGTCAGTTCCCACGCCGCGCGATTCGCGTCCAAAATTTGCCCGAGATCGTCTGTCAAAAGAATTGAATCTATCACGTTATCAAACACGGCCTTCAGCAACTGCTCCCGATCCGAGAGCTTGTTTGTCACCACGCGCAAATGGCGCCGTTCATAATCATCCGGCGACACAGGCGCGGGCGCTTGCGTCGGTCCGCATCTCACGGCATCCTCGATAATGCGTAACAGCTCACCGGGCGGCGCGGGCTTCGTCACAATCTTAAGGACGCCGCTGCTTTCCGCGAGGGATGCCGCCTCCTGCACCCCATATGCCCCGGTAAAGAAGATCACCGGGGTCGCGGCCACGTCGGCATCGAGCCTTAGTTGGCGGACGAATTCATAGCCATCCACGAGCGGCATCAAAACGTCGGTGATCACCAAGCAGGGGCGATGCTCGCGAGTGGCGCGCAACGCCTCTTGCCCGTCATTCGCTTGCACCACGGTGTATCCGCGCTTCGTTAGGAGCCGCGAGAGATATTCACGACTCGATATCTCATCATCGACTACGAGCACTGGATTCATATTCCGCCGTGGCATGCATCCACGCCTCACCCGCAACGAGGGTTCGAGCAAAGATCGAACCCGTAATTTACGCTTTACGGGGGATTGTGGTTGATCGGGCCAGCGCCTATCTTTAATAAATACCACGGTTTTTCAATGCTTTTCATCAATCACCGACCTCTTCTAGCGGGCGTTTGCGCGTTTGCGCTATTCGGGACTTCGCTCGGCGCGGCCCCGCAGCCATTCATCGCGCCTCGCGCTGTCGTGATGAAAAAGGCAGGCGATCTCATCCACAGGCAGGATCCCCCCGTCATCTCAGTGCGATTATTGGATCAGGTCAGCCCGGATAACGCGCATGTCCTCGTCTCTCTTTCCCGCCAGCGCGCGTATTTGATGTTGAATGAAGAAACAGCGCTGGATACCCCGATTTCTTCGGGCAAGGCCGCGCGTCCAACCCCTCCGGGCAAGTTCACAATCCTGGAGAAGGATCCAAACCATCACTCCAACATTTATGGGAATTTCGTGGATTCGCGTGGCCGGATCATACGCGCGGGCGTCAGCGCGAGGATAGACTCCGCCCCGGCGGGAACTCATTTTGAGGGCGCGCCGATGAGGTGGTTCATGAGGCTTACGCCAGAGGGTGTCGGGATGCATGTCGGCATCCTCCCGGGGTACGCAGCCTCTCACGGATGCGTGCGACTCCCCGAGGATATGGCTCTCAAGATCTACGATAAGGTGAAAGTCGGAACGCCCGTCGAAGTGACCGACTGATTCACGAGTCTCTGAGCCTGCGGCGCAACATGTTCAGCGCGGCTTGCGCCGCAAGCACCTTGAACGTTGCCCTGCCGCTTGGAAAATGATGTTCTTCAGTAACTGTTGCCAACCCCTTGGACGCGAGCGCAATATGGACGGTCCCTACTGGTTTCCCCGCGCTTCCGCCGCCAGGCCCCGCGATCCCCGTGAGGGACAGCGCGTGTGTCGCTCCGCTTAATTGCAGCGCTCCATCCGCCATCGCGACCGCGACCTCCGCGCTAACTGCTCCGCAGTCTGCTATCAGCCCCTCTTGTACGCCCAAGGCGCGCGCCTTCGCGCGGTTCGCGTAAGTGACGAATCCTTCCATAAACACGACGGAGGATCCCGGTACGTTGGTAATCTGGTGCGAGACGAAACCACCCGTGCAGGACTCCGCAAGCGCAAGCTCCTCTCCGCGGCTTGTGAGGAGTTGGACGACGATCTCCTCCAGGGAACTAAGATCTTCGCTGGCGAGCCACTCTCCGAGTTCGCGGCGTATGATGACCTCCGCTTTCTGGATCATCTCCGGCGTGCCAATGCACCGGACGTCAACCGATCCGACGTGCGCGCAATAGCCAAGTTCAAGACCCTCAATTGCGAGCAGTTGCGCTCCAACAGCCGCTTCGACGCCGGACTCTCCTGTTCCTATAATCCTGAAGTTCCGGCACTCTGGAATATCTCCAGCCGGCAAAAGAGCGCGGAGGAGGGGTAAAACCAGATCGGTGAACATTGGCTTTAACTCCCGCGGCGGCCCCGGTAGCAGGAACAGGGCAGGGGAGGAGCCCGTTTTTGCGAAGTAAAGGCCAGGCGCCGTGCCGTTGTCGTTCCTAAGCACCATTGCGCCTCTCGGCACCTGCGCCTGCCGCTTTACGCGCTCCGTGATCGTAAGGTTCCTGCGAGCAAAACGAGCCTCGATTGCGGCGAGCACCTCAGGGTCCTCAGCCATCGGCAGGTTCAGCAGGCGCGCGACAATTTCCCGTGTCACATCGTCCGTGGTAGGGCCGAGACCTCCCGTGACCAGGATAACATCTGCCCTTGTAAAACTGTCCTCCAGCACCGCGCGGATCGCGTCGCCATCCGGCACAGTCACCTGGCGTTCAATCCTCAACCCCAGCGTGAACAGCTCTTTGGCAAAGAAGGCGAGGTGGGTATTGATGACGTTGCCAAGAAGCAGCTCGGTCCCGGTATTTATGACCTCGACTTTCACAGGGTCAGCATCCGCGCTGCAGTCGCTTCATAGCGTCAGTGGCAAACGGGCGGCGTCGCTCCAGAGGTCCTCGAGGCTGTAAACGGGCCGCTTGTTGACGTGAAATACATGCACGATCACCGATCCGTAGTCGATGACGATCCACTGGCTCATCGGGTAACCGTCCACAGCATTCGCGCTCACAGAATGCTCAGTTTTCAGGCGGTCCTGTATCTCTCCTGCGATCGCCTTCAGGTGCGGCTCCGATGTCGCCGAGCAGATCACAAAAAAGTCTGTGAATGACGAGATGCCGCGGAGATCCAAGCCCACAATGTCCTCCGCCTTCTTGTTCGAGGCAAACTCCGCGCACAACTTCGCTGTCCGTTCAGCAGTGATGGAGGGCCTCCGTATATACATTATCAGACTCAATGATCTCCCGGACCGCTTCGGGTACCAAGTAGCGGATGGACGCGCCCTGCCGGACTCTGGCGCGGATGCCTGTCGCCGAGATTTCGATCTGGCGGCGCACTACCGGGTACGAGTGCGCGGAATTTCTACCGTCCCGGCTGAAAACCACAAATGTCACAAGGCGTTCGAGTTCATCAATGCGGTGCCATCTCCTCAGCTCGCTCACATTGTCCTCACCGACAAGCCAGAAAAGTTCGGCATCGGCGAACTTCTGCCTCATCAAGAGGACTGTGTCAATCGTGTAGGAGGGGCCAGTACGCGAAAGCTCGGCGTCGTCCATGGTAAACCCCGGCTCACCCTGTATGGCGGCTGCAACCATCCGCCGCCGGAGCTCCGCCGGGGCGGGTCTGCCATCCAGCTTGTGGGGAGAGATCGCGTTCGGAACGAAAACAACCATTTGGAAGTCGAGCTTTTCCATCGCTTCCCGGGCAAGAATAAGATGGCCATGATGGATCGGGTCAAACGTGCCGCCGTAAAGCCCCACTCTCCTCCGGGGCTTCGCGACTAGACTCTCCATTGGCGCCTGTTCATGGATAGAGGAGATAAGACGTTCTCTGAGACGCGAAACGGGACAGGCTCGGCCCCCAACTGCCAACGATCCGGGCGACAGGTTCCTGTTGCTCGAGCGCGCTTCGGATCGACCGTGACCCGTAAACTTTGTAGAACATTTCCAGCTTTGTCGGCGATCTTGCAAAGAGATCCGGCCTCGCTTCGGAGTTGACGAGCGCGAGGATATACGTGGCCAGCGAACACAGGTCGGCGTCTGTGTGCGGCTCTATCTGAAGGCGCGACCCCTGAAATCCGCCGCGGGCATACTCGGAGAAAGTCACGCCCGAAAGATGCAGCGCGCGCAGAGCCGAAGTAAAGCGGCGGGCGTCCAGCCATTTCGCTCCGATAATCTCGAAAGGTTCAGCGCTGCCGACACCGGTTTCCAAACCTGCCAGCTCACCGATCATGCCCGTGACGACGTAATAAGCGGGAGAGGTGGAGCGGGGGATATTCGGAGATGTGGGAACCCACCGCAAGCCAGTATCGGCCCAGGTCATCTCGCGCCTCCAACCCCGCATTTCCACGATGGTAAGAGCGCAGCGCGGGCCAGCCCAACCCATTCCATTCGCCATGCGCGCGAGTTCTCCAACCGTCATCCCGTGGATGTACGGCACGGGTAGTTGCCCGACAAAGGAAATCCACTGCGGCTCAATGGGCGGCCCTTCAAGACGGTTTCCGCCCAGCGGGTTTGGCCGGTCGAGCACCATGAGAGGGATTCCCTTCTCTCCCGCGGCTTCCATGCACTTAACCAGAGTGCTGACGTAGGTATAACTTCTGCACCCGATGTCCTGCATATCATAAACAAGCATGTCGATCCCCTCGAGCATTCGCGGATCGGGCTTGCGAGTGGGGCCATACAAGGAATATGCCGTCAGGCCGGTGAGAGGGTCACGCCGGGTCGCGACATACTTTCCGGCGGTCTCCGTTCCGTCCAGCCCATGCTCAGGGGTAAATAGCGCGGCGAGCCTCACGCCGCGCGCGCGCATCAAAATCAGCCTCGTTTTCAAGCCCCTGCTGTCTACGCCTGTCTGGTTTGTTATCAGCCCAACGCGCCTGCCTTGCAGCGGGGCGAAATTCTCCTGCTCGAGCCTATCGATGCCGAGCTCCACCTGGCCCCTCGCGGCCACTTGGAGAACGAGTATGCATAGGGCAATCCCGGCAAGAATTTTCTGTTGCGCTCCACTCATAACGATAAGATTGGACAGTAATGGAACTTTCAACGCTGGGTCAACTTCTGCTCACCGGAGTGCCCGGCCCGGAACTCGACCCGGAAACGGCGGCTCTTTTTCGCGCCATCCAGCCGGGCGGGTATATCCTTTTTGGCAGAAATATCAAAAGCCCCACGCAGCTTCGCAAGCTCATCGACGATTTGCGGGATCTCAGCCATGCCACGCCGATTATCACGATCGATCAGGAAGGTGGCCGCGTTTCGCGGTTGAGGTTGATCGGCTCCGAACCTCCCAACGCTTCGCAGCTTCGCGCCCGGGGTGATCTTGATCTTGTCCGGCTTCATGGCGACATCACGGGCCGTTTGCTGCGCCTTTTCGGCTTCAATCTTGATCTCTGCCCCGTCCTTGATCTCTCTTTCGATGACGAAGCCGACAACTCTCTGCGCGGACGCTGCTACGGGAGAAGCGTGGACGAGGTGGCGCGCTTTGCCGGCGCGTTCAACGATGCTTTGCGCTCACAAGGCATCGCAAGTTGCGGCAAACATTTTCCAGGCTATGCGTCTGCCGCTCTCGATCCGCACCACGAGTTGCCGCTGATTCAAAGAAGCAGGGCGGAACTGGACGCGGAGGAACTGGCTGTCTTCAGGCGCTTCGCCCAAGATGTGGACAGCATGATGATCTGCCATGCCTCGTACCCAAGTCTCGATGCCTCGTTGACGCCCGCTTCGCTCTCACGCCCTATCGTTTCCGACTTGCTGCGAGGAGAGTTCGGCTTTACGGGACTCGTAATGACAGACGATCTAGACATGGGAGCCATCCTAAACCACTACGGGCTTAAGGAGACTATTAGTATGGCGATCCACGCGGGAAATGATCTTGCGATGATCTGTCACCAGGTTGGCACCTTGAGGCTCGCCCGGGACACTCTCGATGCGCTGCCTCCAGAGTCGCTCGATGCTCCCCTGGAACATGTGGCGGCGTTCAAGCAAAAGATGATCGCGCCTGATGCGTTTAGCGTGGAGGACTTCGAGCGGATCGATCAAGAGATCTGGGCGCTGCGAGTGGCTACGCTGGGCGAAGAAGAAGCGCTCAAGCGCAGCCCGGAAGACGGAAAGCGCTCACCCGTGGAACAATACTGATGTCCTCAACAATGCTGCCTGAAATAGAAAAACTGCTCGTCCTCCAGGAACGCGACCGAAGGATACGAGCACTGAAGCAGGAATTAAAGACAGCGCCTGCTGAGCGGGCGGAGCTGGAGCGGAGGCTGGAATCGACCAGCGCGTCATTCCTGAGCCTGAAGCATAAAACCAAAGAACTGGAGGTCGAGAAGAAGAATCTCGAACTCAGCGCGCAAGCCAAACGCGACTCCATTGCGAAGTTCCGGACGCAACAGTTTCAGACCCGGAAAAATGAGGAATTTCAAGCTCTCGGAAACGAGATAAAACGTTACGGGGAGGATATACAATCCCTGGAGGATAAAGAACTCCAGCTCATGGAAGACCTGGAGAAGGCGAATTCTTCTGTGAACCTCGCTGACAAGGAACTCGCGAAAACCAAGGCGAGTATCGAGGCGCAAATGTCTGAAATTGAGAAGAAGGTGGTGACAATTGAGGGCCAATTGCTGGAGGCCGAAGGGGAGCGCGCGCGACTTGCTGAGGGCGTGGACGAAGATTTGCTGAATCGCTACGAGCGCCTGTTCGCCAGCAAGGGCGATGCCGCTGTCGTGGGTCTCGAGCACGAGGTCTGCACCGGTTGCCACATGAAGATCACAACGCAGACGGCGGTGCGCGTGAAGGGGAACAGGGAGATTGTAAATTGCGAGCAGTGCGGACGAATCCTCTACCATTCGGACTGACCGACAGCTTCTATCGCGACAGGGCTTTTATTCGCGGCTGTCTGGCGCAAACTACTTCATCCGCTGTTTTAATTCCCAGACTCGAATCGCGGCAAGAATAAGGCGTCGGCTTCTCACAATTGCTGATTTGCCTCTTCTTGTCGTTGGTCGGCCTGAGTAGTGTGATATTCCTTGAGATTTCATGGCGTTTCCTCCTCTCACTTGCTCTTTAAGCAGCTACCGTTCCTTTGCGCCGAGAACCGCGAGGTTGGTGGGCATAAGCAGTGGCTTCCTATTTTTAATAGCGATGTAATGATCACAAGCGGTGATACTTACGTCATATTATACTACATATACATAGAATGAGATAGTTGATGCCAACCTTTAAATATTCCGCTCGGGACTCACGGGGGATCCTAATCGAAGCCAGCGTGGATGCTGATTCCCGGACCCTTGCTCTTGCGGTCATCGGCGAGAAGGGGCTGACCCCTATCCAAATCGATCAGGTCGGCGGCAGCATGACACCGACTCTCACACCCGCAAACGCTTCCATTACTTCAGGCGGCAGCGTTCGCTCTTTACCGACAGCGGAGCAGTTCCTACTGACGGAGCAGTTGGCTCACTTGCTTTCAGCGGGAATGACGCTCGATGAAGCTCTTGGCGTACTCGTGAAACGCCTCAAGCAGCCGAGGCTTCATTCAGTTTGCGAATCTCTGCATCGCGCCCTTCTGGACGGGCGAAGCTTCTCTAACGCGCTGAAGGACTTCCCCCGTATTTTTAGTCCGCTTTACGTAAATATGGTTTCTGCGGGAGAAGCCAGTGGCACTCTCTCCATCATCCTGCGTCGCCTGGTCGCTCACCTCGGTCAGATCAAAGATCTTCGCGACAGGGTGCAACAGGCGCTGATTTATCCCGCCGTCCTCGTGGTTGCCGGGATCGGAATGATCATCCTTTTCATGACGAAGATGGTTCCGCAGGTCACTGGCTTCGTCGCGGAGACCGGGGGAACGCTCCCGCTGCCCACACGCCTGCTTCTTGCGGCAAACCATCTTTTCGTTGGCTACTGGTGGACCGTCCTCGTGGTGGCAGGAGGAATCTTCGGTTTGAGCAAGTTAATCAGGGAGACAAGTGAGGGCCGTCGGGGATGGGATCGGGCACTACTGCGCATTCCCGGTTACGGCGTCATCACGCGGTTCCGGTTCTACGCTCAATTTGCCCGCACCTTGGGTATCTAATGGAGAACGGCGTTCCTCTTCTGAAGGCCCTTGAGCTGCTGGAAGATATCGCAGGGAATGAGTACATCCTCCAGAACATGCTCGCCACGCGCAAAGCAGTCGCGGACGGCGCGAGCCTTTCGAGCGCCTTGCGTCAGCATGACATTTTCCCGGAGATGTTCGTGGACATGATGTCTGTCGGGGAGCAAACGGGGCGCCTGGGCGAAACCATGGTGATGATCGCCGATGTCTATGAGCGGGAACTCGACAAGCGAGTGAAGATCACTTCCGCTCTCATTCCGCCTCTCATCATGATCGTCATCGCCGGTCTTGTCGGAATGGTGGTTTTTGGAATCCTGAGCGCCGTGTTCAACGTGACCCAGGGCTTGCGGGGCAATATTCACTAGGATACATTCACGCCCCTCTCTCTATGAAAATACGCAAAGCGAGCGCCGCCTTCACTCTGTTGGAGATCATGCTCGTGGTGGCCATCATCGCCTTGCTTGTCGGAGCGGCGACCTACTATTTCGCTGGGAACATCGGCTTCGCAAAGGATGTGCGGGTAAAGCAGGATATTTCGACAATTTCCACCGCTTTGAACGTATATATGTCTTCCAATACCAACTACCCGACTGATGAGCAGGGGCTGAAAGCGCTCCTTTATCCCCCTGATTCTGATCCCCGTCCGCGGCAATGGCGAAAACTCCTCAAGAGCGATTCCGATCTCAAGGATCCATGGGGGCACGACTACATCTACTCACAGCACGGCTCGCACAACACGGACTCTTTCGATCTCTCGTCAGCGGGGCCGGACGGTGTGCCCAACACGGCCGATGACATTGGCAATTGGGATGTTCCCCAAGGCAAGCAGTAGAAAACGACGCTTTACTGGGTGATCCTCGGAACTCGCAGCCGCTGCGGGATGTAATTGGGCGGCATTGTCGCTGGCATTACCGGCATGGGCGGTGGCTGTGCAAACGTCGGCAAAGTGGGCGCGCTGAAGTTGTTGTTTGGCGGCGGAAACGGATTTGCCTGGTTGTAGCGGGTGTTGCCGTTCCCGATGTTTGTTGTTTGGAAAGCAGGGGGACGCCGCACTCCTCCCCCCTGCATGCCCGGAACCGGAGCCGCTGGCCTCTTAAAAGCTGACTCGTCGAACTGCAGCGCGGAGGAATCCCCACCTTTTCGTATTGTGACTCGGCTTTGGGACGGGTCCTCCGCCCAGTCCACCCCCGCCAGTTCCGTGCCGTCCGCTCCCGGTTCGCCGCTGAGGAGCGAAAACTTCTCGCGGGTTTGGCGGTTCAGAATTATCACAAAGTCTTTCGCTCCCACTTTCGCGAGCCCGACGACGAACAGGTCTGCCGCAAACGATGCTTTCGCCTCGGGCAGAGCGACGGGCGTGGCCGGAGCAAACATCGACTTTCTGATAAGCTCGGAGTAACTCCCAAGCGGAGCTGTTTGCGGAAAATCCTCACTGGAATCCGCTCCCCATGCGGTGAAGCCACACAGGATCGCGCAAGCCGCCAAATAGCCGCTCTTCATGAGCAAACATAAGGCGGGGAGCGGGAGTGTCAATGAGAGCCGAGGCGAGTCTGGCCTCGGCTACCAGCTGGCTTGTCATAGGTCATTAGCCTCCTCAAGGCGCGTAAAATCTCGCGATCTTGAACTTGCCGCGCATCGCCGTCGCGTCTTGAGGATCGATGTTCAATGTGACCTCCTCAACCGCGACAAATCTTTCCGGGGATTGCAGGGTGTAGAGAAAATGCATCAGATCCGTCCATGAGCTTTTGGTCTCGATCGTGACGGGCGCCGACCTATAGAATCGAGCGGTCTGCTGCGCGTCTATGGCGGGACTCTCTATGGACACGTGGTTTGTCTTCGCAATCTGTTGCAGGTCGTTGGATAATTCCACGCCAGCCTGCCCCTCATTTGTCCAGCGAGGCAGCTTCCGCTGCAAAATGGCATCCCGCCGCGTCCATAAATCTTCCTGTGAGGAGAGACTCTGGATATCCTGCCACTCTGTTTGCTTCGCTTCCAGATCGGCGCGCAGGGCGGCTTGCTTTCGAGTCAGCGAGCCAAGCAGAAACAAATTGAGAAAGATGAAAATCACACCCGCGACAATCGCGCCGAGCGTCTTCTCCCTCGGGCTCATTCTTGCAAGATAATGGGTCATAGCTTTCCGAAGATCCTCATGCTCGCATGCCCGTCGGGCAAAAAGGCCGGGGGCTTGGCAGTGAATCGGTAGTCCGCGAGATCGGAGTCTTTCTTGAGCAGGTCAGCGAACTGGATCGCGACCGATGCTGTCGGAGCCTCGATCTCGATCGTCATCTCGTTCAAGGTCTGGTGGAAGCTCGTGACACGCGCGGTATCCGATGGGAGATCCTTGTTGATCTCATTCAGGAGGTGAATCACGGAGCGCCTCGGGTCGAATGCGGGCGCAACCGCATTCCAGCGATCCTGCCGGGTTTTGATGGCCGCCAGGGCGGGACGGGCGTCCTCGAGCTTCCGCTCCAGACTTTTGACGCGGAAGCCCAGGAAAACGATGAAGGCCGCGACCATAAGGAGCAGCACCGCGTACGCGCTGCCTGCCCAAAGCAGACGCTGCTTTATCTTGGCGACTTTTATCAGGCGCAGCCGCTCATCCTTCCAGCGCGCGGGCAAAAGGTTTCCCGGCGGTACCGGCGGCATCGGAGCGTCCGGCGAGAACAGCTCCACCGGCGCCGCGAAGAAGCCGTGGAGATGACCTTCCAGACTCGCGCACGCCCTATCCAGCCTGACCTGTGTGACGCCGGCCGGGATACCCTCCAGTTCGGCGCTTAGCATGAATTGCGGCAGCTCGTCCATCAGCGCCTGGGCGTCCGGCACAGTCTGGACCCGCACCGGTCTTGCGTTCTCGCAGATCGCGGCCACGAGCCTGCCGTCTTCTTTATAGACGACAAAGACAACCCTGCCCTTGGCACAGGTCGCCGCGACATGCATGACGAAAATGGTAATCTTGCGCGGCAGACGGAGCGAGTCTCGCAGTGGCTGGCAGAGCGTGTGCAGCCGCGCATTATTCACCGCGGCCGCGACCAGCACAGAATCCGTTGCCGTGCGCTCAACCACGTCGAACTCCGTCGTAATCTCCTCGGGTGGGTAGGGGAGCGTCTTTTCCAACTGCAGCTTTACCATGCCGCCGAGCTCTATGGAATCGGTGGTTGGGAAGTGCAACCGCTCGAAGATCGCCGCATCGCAAGGCAGGGCCAGGTGAATCTCGCGATCAATCGGTACCGCTGTCGCGACATCCGCCAGCGATTTCACCAGCCGGGCGTGAGAGGCTCCGTTGAACTCACCCGGTTCATTGATGCGCCACCCGCTTGATGCGGGGCTCACGAGCACGTATCTCGCTTTCTGGCGCTGCTTTATGGTTCTTTCCACAAAAAATTGATCGGAGTCGCGCCCACCTTCCTCGCAACGACCTCTACTTGTCGACTCACTTTTCCCACCCAGCCTGTGCTGCGGATTCGTACTGTGGGATCGTTCACCCCCACCAACCCTCCCAGTACGGTGAACGCCGCGTCGCTGATCCCGAGGTAGCTGCGCGCTTCCGCCATGTCTTTGAACTCGTGGTCATCCGCTGTCCCCTCTATCCCATCCGGCCCGTCGCGGGCTTGAAGGAATCTCTGCGCCCGTTCCTCTCCAATTCCTGGCAGGAGGAGCAGGATGCGCAGAGGCGCTGCCCCCAAGTCTACCGGCCCAAGGCTGTAGAGGGTGAAATCCTCCTCCCAACCGCTCTGTGAAACCAACGGCGCGGAGTTTTGCACGAGCTTCACTTCGTCGATGCTGACAAACGGCCGGTGCGGCGGCTGGTAATCAGGCGTGTCCTGCGCGCCGTTCATATGATGCAGCCCCGCGGGTCCGACCCAATCCTCCATGCTGTCCAGCAGCGACTGCGCCTCCTCCAGGTCCAGCCCGCGCTCGCGAAAATATTGCAGCAACAAGCTCGTCTTCTGCGGTTCTTCTCCTGCGAGCAGCCAGTTTAGATTCAACCTCCCTCCTTCTCCGGTGATCTCCGCATGGTAACCGCGGTCGCCAAATTCGTTTACCAGCAGAGGTGTCCGTCGCGTGGAGAGGGGATGTAATGCCACCGCAAGGCCAGAATGGGCCATGGTTCGGGCGATTAAGCCCAGGTTCATCTCGGTGCTGACCATGATCTCCTGATCCACGTATCGCGCCCATGCGAGGATTACCGCCGACAGCAGAACGAGTATCCAGAGGGAGAGGAGCAGCGTCGATCCCCGTCGCGCCCTGTTGATGATCGGCTGGACTATCACTTAGGAGGCCCCCTCAACCTGTCGGAGCCTGCGCTAAGGGCAGCGTTAGAATCGTCTCATAAGCTTCAGGATTTTTGTCTCGCCAGATCCGCACCCGCACCAGCGCGGGCCGCGCTTGCTGGTCCGTCCATCTCTCCACCCATTGCCCTACGCGCGAGTCGAAATAGCGCGCCTCGAATCCATCGACGCCATCCATCAGGTCCAGCCAGTGCTGATCGATGTCTCCCAGCCGGGTCTCCGTTTGGACGGTCCCGCTTTCATCCCGCGCGCGCCTCAGGCTGAGCCGGGACTGATTTGTTTGGCTGTCCTGACGGATCGCGAGCGTCGCGGTGTATTCGCCCGCCGCGCGCGCTGTGAAAAGCCCGTTGCCCGCCTGGCATTTCCAACTCAGTTCGTCGCTCGCCATCTGTTGCAACGTGTGCGATTCACCCAGGATCGCCCCGGGCAGCGATGGTGGCAGATCGTTCATCTGCCCCTGCAACATGCTCGCAAGCGCCCGGATCGACTCATTCTTCGCGTTCTGCTCCGAGGAAATGCTGATTGCCTTCAAGTCCGTGTCCAGAAACCGGAACATGCTCACCGACACCATTAGTATGATCCCGACCGCGAGGATCACCTCCAACAGCGTAAAGCCGCCCTTAGGGCTAGCTCGGGTTGTAAACATAGAAGAATATCGCTTTCGACTG
Source organism: uncultured Verrucomicrobiae bacterium (assembly GCA_963828525.1). Taxonomy (GTDB): domain Bacteria; phylum Verrucomicrobiota; class Verrucomicrobiia; order Chthoniobacterales; family Chthoniobacteraceae; genus CAWHEP01. The sequence goes on along the minus strand of CAWHEP010000003.1, from coordinate 3,571 downwards.
CGCCTGCGTCCCCGCCTGCCACACCGCCTCCAGATCGATCCGGATGAGACCGGCGAGGTCCTGGTCATTCTCGTTCTTCGCCCCAAGCGGAACGCGCTTCTGCTTGATGGTGATCCCCGAAAACATCCCCTTCAACTCCTCGCTCGTTCCATCCGTGATCCGCGCCGCTCCCGACTCGATTTCCGCCACGCGGTTTTGTAGTGCCAGCCGCGCGCGTTGGTCCTCCGCGTTGGCGATCTCCGAGGTGAGACAATTATTCACCGACTCGCCCAGCGTCAGAACACCCAGCGCGAAAACCGCCACGCCCACCATTGTCTCCAGCAGGATGAACGATCTCGACGAGGCGCGGCGTTTTCCGTTGCTCACAAAGGCTTTTCTAGCGCGAGGCGCTCGCAAGGAACGCCCCGCGAACCGTAAGAGGATCGTAGCGCGCCGACCAGCTCCCCGCGCTTCCGTGGTAAGCGATGTTTGCGGGCTCGCATGTGCCCGTCGGCCAGAACGTCCATCTCTTCGGCGGATCAGCAATGAGCGCCGCGGGGAAATCAATCTCATAACCCTCATCTTCCGCGCATGTGATCGCTGCCGCGCTCGAGTTCACGTCCGCGCCCCGATCGCCAGCCACGCGCAGAGAGATCGTCCCTCGATCCCACACCATTTCGTACGTCTTCCGGTCATGCATGCTCAACCTCTGGGCTGTCCGCGCGAGTCCATCCAGCTTCTCGAACGTCCGGACAAGCCGCTGCTCGGCAAACAGCGATCCCAAGCTTGGCAACGCCACAGTCACGATCAGCAAGCCGATCACAAAGGCTAGACAAAGTTCCAGGAGGGTGAAACCAGCGCGTTTCGCCATGGAGTCAGATACCAGCAACAACCCCATTCCGCAATCGCGGTCTTGGGTGCGCGGATGTCGCTTTGCAGGGTGTCCATGCATGCGCGCACACGCCACATCGTTCTCTCTGAGCGAGACCAGACCGCATCGTCGATCTCAAACAGGTCAACCGTGTTCTCATTCAACCCCACTGGAGGAAAGACTGTGACAGCCCGACTCCCTGACCCAGCGCGCCCCGCGCGCTGGTCGCCCGAGACTATTCGCCAGGCAAGGAGCGTGACGCAGGGATGGCCGAAAAGCTCTTCTGGGCGGTCCTCAGCCATTTGCAGACCCTCCAGCCCGGCTTTGCGCGAGGCAGCCGGGGCAAAGGACTGGCCCGGCGATTCCGGCGCGCGATCAACGTGGTCGATTCGACGACGATCGCGCTGGTGGCCTCCTGCATGGACTGGGCCAAACACCGGCGCAGGAAGGCCGCCGCCAAATGCCATCTGCGGCTGGATCTGCGAAGCTTCCCGCCGCGTTTCGCCATCGTGGATGCCGCCGCTCACAACGACGACAAGCGGGCGCGCGAGCTTTGCACGGGCATCCGCCCCGGAGAGATCGTGGTCTTCGATAAAGCTTATCTGGATTTTGATCACCTTTTTGATCTGACCCAGAGAGCCATTTTTTGGGTGACCCGGGCCAAGGAGAACCTCGTTACCGGGTTAAAGAACGCCGACTCAAGAAGCCCGCTGGCCGCATCCTGCGCGATGACGTAATCATGCTCAAGGGATCGTGGGCAAAGCATCCCGAACCGATGAGGCGCGTCGTGGCGCTGATCGTGGTCGATGGGCGCGAGCAGGAGATGGTGTTTCTGACCAACAACCTGGAGTGGAGCGCCCAGAGGGTGGCCGACCTTTACCGATGCCGTTGGTCGATCGAGACGTTGCTTCAAGCAAATCAAGCAGACGCTCAAACTCAGCGATTTTTTGGGCCACAGCGCCAACGCCGTACGCTGGCAGGTCTGGACGGCGCTGTTGGTCTATGTCCTACTGCGCTTTTTGGCCTTCGTGCATGCATGGAAGCATACAAGGCGGTGCTGGTGGAGGGCAGCGGCTACTACTACGAGAGCCTGCTGGACTACGTCCATCTTAACCCTGTGCGAGCGGGCATCATCAAGCCCGGAAAGGAGCAGAGCGTGATGGATTATCCCTGGAGCAGCGTGGCAGGGGGGTACGCGCTTGCTCCTGGCAAGCGCGTGAAGTGGCTCGCGGCGAGCGAAGGCCTCGCGAGCTTCGGTTATCCAGACACGGCGTCCGGACGGCGGAAATTCGTTGAGCGTCTGGATCGCCGGGCGGTGGAAGCAAATATGGAGAGCGCGGGGCTTCCGGTGGTGGACGCGGAGGTGGATCACCGCGTCAGCAACCTTCGGCGGGGCTGGTATTGGGGCAGTCAGGCATTTGGCGAGAAGATGCTCAAGCTGGGGGAGATGACGCTTGGGAAGAAGCGGCGGAGTCGAGAATATCGCGGTAGCAGCGAGGTCAAAGCTCATGGGTTGCGGGAGGCGGAGCGATTGCTAGCGCAAGGCATGCGACTTTCCGGCTTAACGGCGGGAGCGTTGAAAGACTCTCCCGGGAGTGAACCCTCAAAGGTTGCCATCGCGAGAGTGATCTGGGAGAATACATCAGTGGATCTGAACTGGATTTCCGAACGTTTAGCGATGAGCAGCGCAGCAAACGCGAGCCAGCAGATTCGCAGGAGCAGGTCGCGCGAACCGAGCCTGCCCAAAGCCCTTCACAAATGGATAGAGCTGTTGAGAAATGCAGCCTGACCCCCAGAAAATGCCCCCAGACGCCATCAACTTCGACACTCAAGACATACTGGAACTCAAAGCTAATTCCCCAACGGAAATAGCTCGTGGGCAAGTCCAGCTGCAGAACTACATTAATTCGGCTCAGCAGCAGTTTGATGGCACGTGGACAGGCAGAGTTGTGACTTATTAACATGGAAATTCCCGTTAAAGAAATAGTGGATGATGAATTGAAGTCGATGGGATTTAAGAAGAATGGGCTTCATTGGTATAAGGTTCATTCAGAAGTAGTTCACGTCATCGAATTGAGGAAATCGAGATTGGGAAGCTATTACACTGTTAACCTTGCTGTTTGGGTAAAGGAATTTGGTTTAACTGAGCAGCCAAAAAGCCGCGAGTGCCATTTGCAAGTAGCCATCGGGCGTGTTCCTGGATGTCCGGATGAAATCGATGCGGCCATGAATGAAGAGGAGTATTGGAAAATGGACGCGGAACATCGAAGGGAGCTAATCAAGTTGGCCTTCTGTAATGCCGAATTCGAGTTTTTCCGGGAACTCACATCATTTGATCAAGTGAAGCAATTTGTTAGAACCCAACCTGGGATGAATTTGGCGGTGAACAAAATACTGGCCGAGCGTGCGGGCATTAAGAGACTGTAGGGTGGATTTCTAGGGGTCAGGCTGCATCTATTGACAGTCTCTGAAGAATCTGTCACCTTGGACGGGTATGGCGAGGAGCATCCGAATCGAGTATCCAGGAGCGTTTTATCATGTGATGGCGCGTGGAAACCGGCGGGAATCCATTTTCGAGTCCGATGGAGATCGGCGGATGTTTTTGACGACCTTTCAAGAGGCGTGCGCGAAGACCGGGTGGCGGGCGCATGCCTGGGTGTTGATGGGCAACCACTATCACCTTGTAATCTGCGCGCCTGAGGCGAATCTGGTCGCCGTGGA
>CAWHEP010000002.1:0-603114 GCA_963828525.1 uncultured Verrucomicrobiae bacterium | reverse complement strand
CGCCTGGCGGAGGTGGGCCGCGAGCAGGTGCTGGCGCATTACACCTGGGCCCAGCTCGGGCGTGAACTTTCCGATTTTTACGAAACCCTCACCCAGGAGATTTCCCATGCCGCGTAAAGACAATACCCGTCTCGCCATCCTGCTCGGGGTGCCCTTCCACGATGTGACGATGGGGGAGACGCTCGACCGCATCGACGCCTTGATCGCGGCGCGGACGCCGGGTTACCTCGCCACGGCCAATCTCGATTTCGCCGCGCAGGCCAGCCAGGACGTGGAACTGCAGCGGATTCTTTTCGATGCGGAACTGGTGCTCTGCGACGGCACCCCGCTGGTCTGGGCCTCGCGCTGGCTGGGCGCTCCCCTGCGCGAGCGGGTGGCGGGCTCGGATATGATGCCGCACCTTTTCGCGCGCGCCGCCGAACGCGGCCACCGGCTCTTTTTCCTCGGGCTCCTCCGACGAAGTGCTGGAGGAAGCGGCCCGCAAATGCCGGGAGCAATACCCGGCCCTGAACATCTGCGGCACGTACGCGCCGCCTTATGCCCGGCTGCTCGAGATCGATAACACGGAGATCTTCCGCCGCATCCGCGAGGCGAAGCCGGACCTGCTGCTGGTGGCCATGGGCTGCCCGAAGCAGGAAAAATGGATTTACATGAACTACCGCGAGTTGGGCGTGCCGGTCAGCATCGGCATCGGAGCCAGCCTTGATTTCATCGCCGGAAAATTCCGCCGCGCGCCCGTCTGGATGCGGGTCTGCGGGCTGGAGTGGGTCGTGCGGCTCATGCAGGAGCCCAAGCGCCTCTTCACCCGCTACTGCTTCGATTTTCTTTTTTTCGCCCGCGTGCTCGCGGCGCCAGCGGATCCTGCTGCCGCGAGCGCCGCACGCCGCGCCGCACCTTTGGAACCCGCGGGGAGCCCCGTGGGCATACCGACCATTATCTACTGGCACGGCCGCGTGGATGCCGCCGCCGTGGAGTCCGGCGCCGTGCAGGCCATCACGCCCGCAAGCCGGGCAGCGCGAGCTGGTGCTCGATTGCTCGGGCGTCGAGTTCATGGACAGCACCGGGCTGGGGCTTTTCATCCGCACCTTTCGCCTGTGCAAGCAAATGGGCACGGCCTTCGTGCTGCTCAATCCCAGCGAGCCGGTGCGGCAATTGCTTTCGCTTTTGAAAATGGACCGCCTCATCCCCGTGGCGGCCAACGAGGAGGAACTACATCACCCTGCTCCAGCGCAACGCTCCCGGCCATGTCGAGCATGCCGCCTTCGATGCCGGCACGGAAACGGTCACGGTCGCCTTGTCCGGCGATGTGACGGTGGCCACGGTGGAGAATTGCGAGACCGCTGATCTACTCGGCCTGGGAGCAGGCGCCCTCGGCCCGGCGTCTGGAGCTCGACCTCCGCGAAGTCGCCTTCATCGACAGTTGCGGCCTGGGCCTGCTCGTCAAATCCCTGAAGCTGAGCCAGCGCCGTATGCAGGGCTCGTTCGTGCTGCTCGATCCGCCGGCAAATGTCCGCAACGTCATCACGCTGGCCAATCTGCATACCGTCATGGGGGTGCAAGCCGCATGATGTCCGTGGGGCTCTCCACTTCCGTCATCCAGCGCGGCCGCTCCGGTGTTGCCACCTATGTCTTCGGCCTGCTGGACGGCCTCCGGCGCATCAATGCCGGCATCGAGCTCACCCTGCTCGGCCTGGCGGAGGACAAGCCGCTTTTCGCCCGCTGGCTGGACCGCTGCCGCTGGGTGCCGGCGTCCGGAAGCCTGCCGGCCCGGCCGTGCGCAATGTGCTCTGGCACCAGACGGAACTGCGCGCGGTGCTGCGCCGCGAGAAGATCGACGTGCTGCACGTGCCCAGCTACCGCCGCATCGTGGCCGGGCCGCCCTGCCCGCAGGTCGTGACCATTCACGATCTCGCCGCCTTCGCCGTGCGCGGAAAGTACGATGCCGCCCGCATGTTTTACGGCAAGCACGTGGTGCGCGGCCTGGCGCGCCACGCCGATCTGGTGAGCACGGTGAGCCACGCCACGGCCAGCGACATCGAGCGCTACTTCGGGTTGAGCCTGCCGGAGGGCCATGTCATCTGGAACGGGATCGACCACGAGACGTTCCGCCTCGCGCCCGGCGGCGGAAGTGAGCGCGGGCCTCGAGCGCCTGGGGCAGACGCTGCCTTATTTCATCTACCTGGCGCGGCTCGAGCATCCCGGGAAAAATCATGTGCGGCTCATCGAGGCCTTCGAGAGCTTTTGCGCGCAGCACCCCTCCTCGCCGCACGAGTTGCTGCTGGGCGGGGCGGATTGGCATGGCGCGGAGGTCATCCACGAGCGCATCGCCGCCTCGCCTTGCCGCGGGCGCATCCGCGCGCTCGGTTTCGTGGGCAACGACGATCTTCCCCTCTGGTACGCCGGCGCCGCGGCCATGGTGTATCCCTCCCTGTTCGAAGGCTTCGGCCTGCCTCCCATCGAGGCGATGGCTTCCGGCTGCCCGGTCATCTCCTCGGTGTGCGGCTCGCTGGGCGAGGTGGTGGGCGATGCCGCCCGCGTGGTCGATCCCCTTTCCCCCGCCGATATGGCGGAAGCGCTGGCGGAACTGGCCCACGATCGCCGCCGCCGCCGCGGATTGGCGGGCGCGGGGCTTGCGGCGCGCGGGCGCCTTTTCCTGGGACAAAACCGCGCGGGCCGTCTGCGCGCTCTACGAGGAGGCGGCCGCAAAATGAGCGCGACACCTTCCATCCTGGAATACTGGGGCCTGCGCGAGCGTCCCTTCGAGCCGGTCACGGACGCGCGTTTCTATTTCCAAAGCCGCGCGCACGAGGAGGCGCTGGCCCGCCTCAGCTATCTCGTGGATGAGCAGACCATGTATCTCGGCATGCTCACGGGCGAGATCGGCTGCGGGAAATCGATGACCCGGCAGGTCTTTGCCGCGCAGATCGACGACGCCCGGCATTGCCTCGTGCAGTTCGAGAATTCCTACTTCGAGCTTCGAGGATTACCTGCGCCGCATGCTGGAGGAAACGGGCTGGGGCGAAGTGCCGCCCGCCTCGGCCAGCCCGCTTCGCCGTCTATGAAGCCGCGCGCGCGCGGCTCCGGGAACTGGCCGCGGACCGCGGGCCAGCAGCTGGTGCTGATCTTCGACGAAGCCCAGGACATGAGCCCGGAAACGCTCGTCGAACCTGAAACGATTTTCCAACCTGAACGACGAAGGCGCCGGCCGGCTGACCATCATCCTCATCGGCCAGCCCGAGCTTCGCGAACTGGTCGGGCGCCTTCCCGCGCTGGATCAGCGCATCAGCCTCCGCTTTCACCTGCGCCCGCTGGATGCGCGGGGACACGGCGGCCTACCTGCGCCATCGCCTCCTCTCCGCCGGCCATGCCACGGGCGATCTTTTTCGAGCGCCGGCGCGCAGGCGTTGCTCTTCGAGGCCAGCCAGGGCGTGGCCCGGGAAATCAACCGCCTGGCCAAGCTCTGCCTGGAAACGGCGCGCGCCCATGGGCGCGCCCGGCGTCGGCGCCGCCCACGTCTATTCCGTGGTGGAGGATTTGCGCCGCCACCAGCCCATGCCCGAACTCGCGCCCGGCTCACTCATGAGCACGCCAGGAACCTTCCATGCGAGTCAGTGAATGGACGAAAGCTGCGCCCGCCGCCGCGCAACTTGCGCGTCCCCCGGCCGCCCCTCTGCCGCCGGGATCTCACCGCGGCGGCCTCCGCGCCGGCCGAGCCGGAAAAAGAAGAGGGCTCGTCCGCGCTTTGCCCATCGACCCCTGGCGGCTCGCAGGCGGCACTCTGGAAGCGCCGCCGCTGGCTGGCGCTCGCCCTCTGCCGCGGAGTGGCCCTCGGCGGGACCGCCGGGCCTCCTCAAGTCGAAAACGCGCTACCTCGCCACCGTGCAGTTGATCAAACGGGAAACCCCCTCCTCTTTCCGCGTGAGCGAGGTGGGCGAGTCCTTCCGCCCGCATGAATTGACCGCCGGCACGCTGGTCGGAGTCGCCATGGCCCCCCGGTCATCCAGCTCGTGGCCGACAAATCCAACCCCAAGATCGATGCGGAGTCGCTGGCGGGAGACATGGAGGTGAAGGAAATGCGGAACACGGAATTCGTCTTCCTCACCCTCTCCGGCTTCCGACAGCGCGCAAAGCACGGTCGATCTGGCGAATCTCTGGGGGAATGAAGTGGTCCAGTTCACGCGCGATCTCCAGGCGCAGGAGAGCCACGAGATGCGGCAGTTCCTGCAGCACCAGGTCGATGAAACCGACGCCGATCTGCAGAAGGTGAATAATGAGATCCTCGATTTCTCGCGGCATGGAAAACCTGGTGGATGCCGACAAGCAGATCGACGCCTACCTGCGCTCGCTCGGGCGACCTCGACCTGAAATACGAGGCGGCGCGCATCGACCTGGAATCGATCGATTTCAAGATTTCCGACGTGGAATCCGAGCTGCGCCGCCAAAGCCCGCTCGCCGACAAGCTGCACACCGCGCAGACGCGAGCTCGATTCCCTTCGCTCCCTCTTACACAGATCAGAACCCGCTCATCGTGGAAAAGCTGGACGCCGTGCACGGCCTGGAGACGCAGTTGCAGGCCGCGGCCGCGAACCCCAGCTCCGATGCCTCCAGCTTCGCCGGCACCTTCCTGGGCAACACGCTCTACCTCGATTACGTCCAGTACCAGAGCGAGAAAAAGGGCCTGGTGCGCCAGAAGGAGGAACTGGAGAAAATGCGGGACCAGGAGCGGGAAAAACTCAACGGCATCCCGGAAAAAGCGGCGGCTTTCGCCCAGCTCAGCATGCGGCGCCAGTCGCTCCAGACGGCGCGCAATCTCCTCTACAGCCGCCTGCGCGAGGCGACTTTGTTCGATGAAAACGCGCCGGGTTATTACATCGTTTTCGCGCCCGCCAGCGTGGATCGCGTGGTCAAGCACGGCCGCGCTGGCCGAAGGCGGCTCATCTTTACCGCGGCGGGCGGCATCTTCTGCTTCTGCATGGCCCTGCTGCTGGCCCTCGGCCTCGAGTTCACCGATTCCACCCTGCGCACGCCGGCGGCGAGGCCTCGCGCGCCTTCGATGCCCCGCTGCTGGCCGCCTTCGAAAAGAGCGGGCCGGATGCCGACTGCGGAGCCGCCATCTGGGCGCGGTGGATCGGCAGCGAATCCAAACAGCGGCATGCCCGCGCGTTCTTTGGTCGCCCTCGCCCGGGCCGGAGGAGGATGCCTTCTGGGCCTTGCTCTTCGAGCGCGCAGAGCGCCTCCTGCCGGGCTTGCGGGTCATCGATTGCGGCCAGCAGCCGCTGCACCGTTGCCCACGGACCGGCCCTGAAGATCGAGCGAGTCGATGCGGAGACGTTTTCCCTGGCGGAAACGCGCCAGTTTGCCGCCCGGCTGCGCGAGGATGCGCGGCGCGGCGAGGAAATCTGGATCCGCGTCGCGAGCGAGTTGCACGAGCCTTTCACCACCCTGGTCGCCTGCGGCCGGGAGCCTCTCGTCCTCGTGCGGCTGCACGCGGAGAAGGATCGTTTCTGGAAAACCCAGGGCGAACTGCTGAAGAACGGCGTGGGCCGGGCCGCCGGAGTCATCGCGGTGGGAGATATCCCCTGGCACCAGCTGGTAACATGAGGCGCGCACTTTACCTGCTGCTTTGGTGCGTGGCGCTGGCCCAAGGTCTGGCCGCCGCCACTCCTTCCTGGCGCGATCGCTACACCCTGGGACCGGGCGATATCCTGGATTTCGGGCTCTACGGCCATCCGGATCTGGCGCGCGGGCAGGTCTTCGTGCAGCCGGACGGAACCATTACCTACCTCCAGGCGCAGAACGTGAAGGCGGAAGGCCTCACCGTCGACGAGTTGCGCGCCACCATCCAGAAAGCCCTGTCCGCCTTTTACAAGCAGCCGCGCGTCATGATTTCTCCCACGGAGTTGCGCAGCAAAAAATACTACATCCTCGGCAAGGTGGTGGATAACGGCGCTTTCCCGATGGACCACCCCATCACCATCCTGGAGGCGGTGGCGCGCTCGCGCGGCATGGAGACCGGTCTTTTCGAGCAGAACACGGTGGAACTGGCCGATCTGGAACGCGCCTTTTTGATCCGGCACCAAAAGCGGATGAAGGTCGATTTCCAGAAGCTCTTTTACGAGGGGGACATGAGCCAGAATGTCGAACTGGAGCCGGACGATTACCTTTACTTCCCCTCGAACGTGACCGCCGAGGTCTACATGCTGGGCGAGGTCTCGGACCCGGGCGTGCAGGGCTTCACCTCCAAGCTCACGGTGCTCGGCGCCATCTCGCGGCGCGGCGGCTACACCAAGGCGGCCTACCGCGAAAAAGTGCTGGTGGTGCGGGGCTCGCTGCAAAAGCCGCAGCTCTTCGTCGTGAATACGAACGATATTCTGAAAGGCAAGCAGCCCGACTTCCTCCTGCAGCCCAAGGACATCGTCTTCGTGAATTCCCGCCCGTGGATTTTTGCCGAAGAGCTGCTGGAATCCGCCGTGAGCGCCTTCGCGCAAACCGCCGTCACCACCTGGACGGGCGCCAACGTGGGGCCGTTCATCACCCGGCCCATCTTCGCCTCCATCAAGTAACCATGAAGGCCCGCCTCCTCTTCCTTCTGCTGGCGCGCTGCCCTGCTGCCGGCGCACGGGCGCGCAGACCTGTGGTTTCACTCGCACCTGAAAAAGCCGAAGAACGCGCTCCGCGCCGCTGCAGGCCAGCTCCGCAAATTTCCTGACGGTGGCGCTCGGCAAGACGATCCCGCCGGAGGATCTGCAGCCGCCCAAGACCGATTTCCACCTCGGCGCGGGCGACAAGCTCGACATCGAACTGCTGCAACTCGGCCGATACCCGCCAGGTCTGCCCGGTCCTGCCGGACGGGATGCTCTACTACCACATCCTGGCCGGGATCAAGGCGGAGGGAATGACGGTGCCGGAGTTGAAGACGTCCATCGAAAGCGGGCTCAAGGAATTTTACAAAAGCCCGCAGGTCTCCATTACCCTGCGCCACATCGAAAGCCAGCGCGTCTGGGTGCTGGGCCGGGTCAATACCCCCGGCCTTTACCCGCTGGACAAGCCGATGACGGTCATCGAGGCCATTACCCGCGCAGGCGGGCTGTTCAGCTCCCGCTTCAGCGGCAGCACGGAGGAGCTGGCCGATCTGCGCCACAGCTTCCTGGTGCGCAACGGCGAGTTCATGCCGGTCGATTTCAACAAACTGCTGCGCGAGGGCGATCTCTCGCAGAATGTCTATCTGCAGAACGGCGACTACCTTTACCTTCCCTCCTCGCTGTCCGAGGAGGTCTACGTGCTCGGGCGCGGTCAAGCAGCCGCAAGCCGTCGGGTTTTCGGATCAGGTCACGATCATCAGCGCCATCGCGAACGCCAAGGGCCTGCTGCCGAATGCATACGCGCAGCGCGCGGTCATCATCCGCGGCTCGTTGAATTCGCCCCAGGTGGCGACGGTGAATATCCGCGACATCCTGGCCGGCAAGGCGCCGAACCTTGTGCTGGAACCGCGGGACATCGTCTGGATGCCAAACAGCCCGTGGGAGCGCCTGGGCGATTTCACCAAGCTGATCGTCAGCACCTTCGTGCGCACCGTGGCGGCCAACGAGGGCGCGCGCTCGGCCGCCTCGAACGCGCAGCCGGTGCAGTCGAACATCAGCCTCAATCCCGCAACCGCCAGCGCACTGATCAGTTATAACATTTCCACCAGCGCTCGTAATGCGTGTGGATTTCCTCCAAGCGAAGCGCGGTCGCAAGCCGAGACAGCGGGCCGCCCGGCGAGATCCGGCGCCGGCATCAAAAGCAAAACCAGCGCGCGCTGGAGGGCGGCGCGCGGGTAATCGGTCCACCCGGGCAAGGCCGCCCCGCGTTTCAGGCGGTCGCGCAAATGCAGGGCCAGATTTCGCGCAGCGGAGGTATGCGGGAAAAGCCGGCCGGGATGAGCGGCCGTAGGACACGGCGCTCGGGAAAGCTGGCCTCCAGACGATGCGCTTCCAGCCAGAGAAAGGTGCGCATCCAGACCTCGGCCAACGCTTCCTGCCGCTCCCGCAGTGCCGCCAGGCCGGGCTGGCGATGGCGCGGGTGCAACTTGAACTCCACGCCCTCGGCGTGCCACTCCACGAGCAGCGGCCAATCCGGCGGAGTCAGCGCCAGGGGCTCTGCCGATGACGGCGGTGGCGCTCCACGCAGGAAAAATGATATCCGCCGTTCAGCGCCAGCACGGCGTCGCCGAGGGCGAGCCAGACCTTGGCGTGGTTGCGCTCCACGAACCCGTTCGTCGCCCGCGCGTCCCCTCCCTGTAAGCGCCACCGAGGAATAGAACAGGCCGCTGCCGCGATTGAAAAGCAGCCGCGCGGCCTCGTGCGCCGGGATCAACGCCCGCTCCCGCAGCGGCGCCGGGCAGCGCCTCCAGAAACGCGGGCGAACCATACACGAGGCGGTGCGCCGACAGCAGATCGTAGAAAAACATCGACGGCTCGCCCGGCCGTGAACTGCGCTCTCGCGGCAGCACCTTGAATTCCACCTCGATCCCCAGCATTTCATCCCCACGGTGCGCCTGGAGCGCGCACCATTGCTCGACCGGCTGCAGCCGGTTGATCGCGCCGCCAGCACGCAATAAAACTCCAGGTCGTTGTAAAGCTGCGGCTCGGCTGTTTCCGCGCCGCGAAAGATGCCCCCCTCTCCCCGTCCATATCCTCCGGCCAACACCAGGGCACGCACCCCGCCGGCGAACGGCTGCGCCTTCAGGCTCTCGGCCAGCGACGAGAGATAGCCATCCAGCAGAGCCCGCAAGCGCGGTTCCTCACCGGGAAATAGCCAGGGCGCCTCCACGGCGGGTCAGACCACGATCTCGAAGATACGGTGCAGCCGCAGCAGCTCGATCACGCTCTGCACGGGCTGCTGGACGTTATGCAGCCGCACGCTCCCGCCCGTCGGCGCAAGGCGCTTTTGCAGGCTGAGGAGGGCGCCGATGCCGGAACTGTCGATAAAGCCGACCTGCGAAAGATCGAGGGTCGCCCCGGTCAGGCCGGGTTTCCACACCTCCTCGCAATCCTTCTTGAAATCGCGGGCCGCCGCCGCGTCCAGCCGGGCGAAGCAAACGGTGATGTAAATTTCGTGACCGGAAAGATGCGCACTGAGGGTAGTCATTCCGGGCTTGAGCATAGAATTAGCTTTATCAGAACGGAAGCGCTTTTACGCGCTACGCCCATGAATCTCCTCTTTGTTCACGAGTGTTTTGGCAGCCTGGGAGGCGCCGAGGCGAATGCCTTCATCACCGCCACGGAAATGAAAGCGCGGGGGCATCGGGTCGGCCTTCTCACCCAGAAGGGCACGGGCAAAAACGAGGCCGCCTGGCGGGAACTGTTCGAGCGATGGCTTTTATCTGCTTCCTCGAGGCAGACTCCGCTCCGGCGGACTTCGAGGCGGATGTAGTTTACGTCCATAAATGGGAGCATCTCCCGTCGTTGCGCGGCCTGGTGGCCTCCGGCCGTCCGCTCATCCGCATGGTGCACGATCACGACACCTACTGCCTGCGCAGTTACAAATACGACGTGCTCACGCGGAAAATTTGCACCCGCCCGGCGGGATTGCACTGCATTTTCCCCTGCCTCGCCCCCATCAAGCGCAACCGCGACGGCGGCCTCCCGCTGAAGTGGGTCAGCTATTTTGCCAAGCTGGAAGAGCTCGCGCTGAACCGCCAGTTCGACCGCCACCTCGTGGTCACGAACTACATGAAGAACGAGCTGGTCATCAACGGGCTCTCCCCGGACCGCATCGAGATTTTCCCCCCGGTGCCCCGCCCGGGCATCGAGTTGCGCAGTACTTTTTCCGACCGAAATCTCCTCCTCTACGCCGGCCAGTTGATCCGCGGCAAGGGCGTTGATGTCCTCCTGCGCGCCCTGGCCAAGGTGGAGAGCCGTTTCGAGGCCATCATCCTGGGCGATGGCAACCACCGCGCCGCCTGCGAAAAGCTCAGCCGCAAGCTGGGGCTGGAGGGCCGGGTCACTTTCAAGGGCTTCATCCCGCAGGCGGAACTGACCTCCTACTACCGGGATACCTCCGCGGTCATGATTTCCTCGCGTCTGGCCGGAGCCGATCGCCACCATCGGCCTGGAGGTCATGCGCTACGCGCTGCCCGTGGTCGCGTTCGATGCCGGCGGCATCAAGGACTGGCTGCGCGACGGGCGAAAATGGCTTCCTGGTGCCGTGGATGGATACCGGCGCTTTCGCGGCGCGGCTCGACGAGCTGCTGCGGGATAAGGCCAAGGCGAAACAGATGGGGGAGCGCGGCCTGGAAATCGTCTCCCGGGAATATGATTTCGATGAATACCTGGCCCGCCTCGAAGACCTCTTTGCGCGGGTCGCCCATCCGCATTCCGCCCCTTGGCGCCCGCATGAAGAGTCCCGCGCGTCCACTCGTCATCGGCATCGCCGGGGGGAGCGCCTCCGGGAAATCGCATCTGGCGAATCACCTCCTGGACAAGCTGCCCCGCCGAAGCGCGCTTGCTCTGCCAGGACTGGTACTACCTGGACCAATCGAATTTGCCGCCGGCCCGGCAGCGCGCGCTGAATTTCGATCATCCCGCGCGCCTTCGATGCCGCCCTCCTTCGCCGCCACGTGCGGAATTGCGGGCCGGCCGCCCGGTGGAGACGCCCGCGTTACGACTACGCCACGCACCGCCGCCGCCGCGGATACGGTGACCGTTCACCCGGCCAGCCTCATCATCGTCGAAGGCTTGCTCGTGCTCCACGATGCGCGGCTGCGACGCCTCTTCGATCTCTCGGTCTTTGTCGATCTTCCGGCCGATGTGCGCCTCCTGCGCCGCGTCTCGCGCGACCTGGCGGAGCGCGGCATCGAGGCGGAGGAAACGATGCGGCTTTACGAACATTGCGTGCGCCCCATGCACGAGCGTTTCGTGGCCCCATCCGCGCGGCATGCCTCCTCCGTGTGGCAGCCGGACCGGGATGCGGCTTTTCCCGCCGCGCTGGTCAAAACCTTGCTGGAGAAAATGGCATGAGCGACTCGCCGACGAAGAAATCGCCGACCTACTGGCGCCACGCCGCCACGCCGGTCGGGCCGGGCCCGCATCCGGGGGCGCCTCTGGCTCAAGCGGGCCCTCTGGAAGACGGTGGTGGGCAGTTCCCTGTTGCTCAAGCGGCTCCTTGATATCATCGGGCGCGCTCTGCGCCCTCACTGCCCTTTCGCCGCTGCTCTTGCTGACGGCGCTGCTCATCAAGCTCGAGGATCGCGGGCCCGCTCTTTTTCCAGCAGCAGCGGGTCGGGCTGCGCGGGCGGCCCTTCGGCATGTGGAAATTCCGCTCCATGGTGGTGAATGCCGACGCCCTCAAGGACAAAATCCTGGCGCAAAACGAGATGCAGGGCGGCGTGACCTTCAAGATGAAGAACGACCCGCGCATTACCCGGGTGGGCAAATGGATCCGCAAGTTTTCCGTGGATGAATTGCCCCAGCTCATCAATGTGCTCAAAGGCGAGATGTCGCTGGTAGGCCCGCGCCCTCCCGTGCCGCGCGAGGTGGCCCAGTACACCGTGGAAGACCGGCAGCGCCTGCTCGCCACGCCCGGCCTGACCTGCTTCTGGCAGGTGGGCGGCCGCAGCGAGATCGATTTCGCCGGCCAGGTGCGGCTGGATGTTTCGTACATCCGCTCGGAGAGCGTCTGGCTTGATCTCAAGCTGCTGGTGCAGACGGTGCCCGCCGTCCTGCTCGGGAAAGGAGCTTACTGATCCATGCTCAGCCTGCTCGCGCCAAACTTTGCGGAGATCGATACCCTCTGGCGGAATCCGCTCCCCTTCGCCCTCTGGCCGGTGGGCCCGCAATCCCTGCTCGCTCATTGGATGGACGAAGCCGTGCGACTCGGGATGGACGAGGTAAAAATTTACGCTTCCGACCGGCCGGCGGAAATCCGGCGCCACCTGGAAGGCGGCGCCTACTGGAGCTGCAAGGTGGAAGTCATCCCGCTCATGGAAGATGCCGCCGCGCCCGCAGAGGCCGTGCGCGTGGATCATCTGCCGGGGCGGCGCCGCGGATAGCGCCGCGCTCCTTTACCGCCCGAAGCCCTGCTGCGGCATTGGCTGACGCTGCAATCCACTGGCTGCGAAGGCCGGGAATCCGGCGCCGTCCATGTGGATGTTGAGCGGACGCCCGGCGGCTGGGTGGGCCCGCGGGCGGGCGTGCATCCCGCTGCGAAGCTGATCGCGCCCTACTGGATCGGGGCCGGTGCCCGAGATCGGGCCCGGCTGCGAGATTGGGCCCGATGCCTTCATCGGCGCCAACAGCGTGCTCGATGGCGGGCGTGCAGGTCTGCGAGGCGGTCGTCGCGCCCGGCACCTACCTGGGGCAGAACCTGCGCGTGGCCGGAGCCATCGCGCAAAGCGGGCCTGCTCGTGGATGTCCGGCGCGGCTGCCGCGTGGAAGTCCGCGAAAACTTCATCCTTTCCTCCGTGGCGCGGCACAGCGCCGGCCCAAATTTGCTGGAACGGCGCTCGCCGCCGCCGCGGCCTGGGTTTTCGCTGGCCCCGCTCGCCCTTCTCTGGCCCCGGCAGAAGTGGAGCGAAATCCGCGTAATCGACGATCCGGAGGGCGGCCCGGAAATCACTCCTGCAGACCGGCTCCGCCGGCCCGTTGATCGTGCGGCGCTGGCCCTGGCTCAAGCAGATCGCCGCCGGGCGATTTTCGCTGGTTCGGCATCCTGCCCCGCCGGGAGAACGGATTGGGAGCAAATGCCGGCCGAGACCGCCCAGTTGCTGCGCGGCAGCCCGTGCGGATTATTCTCGTGGGCCGATCTGGAGGGCTGCCATGATGCGGGCGCGCCCGACGAATGGATTCACGCCGCGTACCAAGTCATCCAGAAGGAAAACACCGTGCCGCGGACGTTGCGCCGGAATTTCCTGCAACTGGCGCTGCGCCCGCTGTGAACCAGCCGCTTCACGTACGAGGAGTTTGCGGAGTGCCGCGTGCCCGCGGAGCTTGAAAACATCTCGCGGGCGCTGCCGGAAAGCTGCGCGAGTATTGCCTCTCCCGCGGGCTGGCCGATGAAGATCTGGATGGAGGTGGAGCTGGCCGTGGTGGAAGCGCTGAACAACGCGGTCGAACACGGCTGCGCCGAGCGCCCGGGAGCCAGCGTGCTGCTGCGCTGGCACTGGAGCGGCGAGACCCTGCACGTGGCCATCCACGATCCCGGCGAATACACGCCGGAGCAAGGCGCGGCCAGCCTTCCGGAGGATATTTACGCGGAGGGCGGGCGCGGCTCGTTCCTCATCTCGCAGCTCATGGACGAGGTGGAGCACACCCGCGAGGACGGGCGCACGTCATCCGCATGCGAGAAGAAAATCGGCGACGCCAGCCTGGTCTTCCGAACGGGTCGCGGAAATGGAGGGCACGCTCGATTCCATGGCGGAGGATTTGAGCCGCAGCTACGAGGAGCTCTCCGCGCTCTTCCGCTTTGCCGAGGAACTGGCCACGGCGTCGGATTTCAGCCAGTTCCTGGAGCGCTCCTTCACGCGCCTGCTCAGCCTCGTGCAGGCCGAGATGGCCTATGTGCGCTTTGTCTCGCCGGATGGCACGAGCCTCGACCTGCTCGCGCGCACTTGACGGACTCCCGAAATCGCTGCCGCTCGATCTGCCGCTGCGTGGAATGCGACGTCTTCCGCGCGCGCACGCCCGCCACCATCGCGCATGGCTTGGATCTGCCGCACCGGCGATCCGCTGCGCCATTTTCCCGGCGGCACTTATGTCACTCCCATTTTCTTTCAGTCGACCGTGCTCGGCTGCCTGGTGGTGGTGGAGGCCAGGCGGGCAATCCCTACTTCTCCGCGGGCGAGCTGAGCCTGATCCGATTCGTGGCGGATTTCGTGGGCATCGTCCGCACGACGAACGATCTCCAGGAAAAGCGCAAGGCGGAGCAGCGGACGCTGCGCGAGATCGAGATCGCCGCCTCCATCCAGCAATCGCTCCTGCCGCGGCAATTCCCCTCCAGCGAGCGCTACCGCGTGCGCGGGGTGAGCCAGAGCGCCCGGCTCGTGGGGGGCGATTTCTTCGATGCGACTCAAGGTGGGCGACGATGGCATCCTGCTCGTCATCGCCGATGTCATGGGCAAGGGCATGCCCGCCGCGCTCATGGCCACGGTCTTGCGCACCGCCATCCGCGCGCAATTGCACCTCGCGCCCGCAGCCCGGCGTGCTCCTCACGGCCGTGAACAGGCAAATCGCGCCGGACCTGGCGGCGGTGGATATGTTCATCACGGCCCAGATCGCCTATGTCTCCGAGGAGCAAAACGAAGTCCGCTTCAGCAACGCCGGCCATTGCCCGCTGCTGCACTGCCGCCGCGCCACGGGCGATATCCTCCAGCTTCATACGGACGGCATCCCCATTGGCGTCTTCGAAAGCTTCGTGTATGAAGAGGCCACCCACCCCCTCATGAACGGCGACCTCTTGTATTCCTGACCGACGGGCTCTACGAAATCGAGCGCGACGGGAGATGCTCGGCATGAAGCGCCTCGTCGAGGAAATCGGCCGCATGTGGCGGAGCGGCCCCGCGGATATCTGCGCGCCCCTTGCTTTCCTTTGTGCAGGCCTTACGGCGGCGATCTCCCCGCAGCCGACGATCGCACCGCTCTTGACCGTGAACCGGCTCGAGCCATGAACGCGAAACGCATCCTCATCGTGGACGACGAGCGCCACATGCGGCGGCTCCTCCAATTCGTCCTGCAAAAGACAGGCGCGACGGTCGAGACCGCCGGCAGCGGCGCGGAGGGGCTGGAGCGGCTGGCCGCGGAGAAATTCGACCTCCTGCTGGTCGACCTGGTCATGCCGGAGATGGACGGCTTTGCCACTCGTGGCGCCAAATCCGCCAGGTGCCGGGACTGGAGCAACTGCCGGTGGTCATGCTCACCTCCCGCGGCGAGATCAACGCCCGGGAGCGAGCCGCCGATCTCGGCGTCGTCTCGTTCCTCACCAAGCCGTTCAGCCCCCTGGAACTCACGGCCGAAGTGCGCCGCATTTTCGGCCTGTGAAGCGGCTCGATCTTTTCGTCTTTGCGGATGCGCTCGGCTGGGAACTGGTGCAGCGGCGACGCTTCATGGAGGACATCTTTCCCTTCCGGCAGCCCTGCGACACGCTCTTCGGTTACTCCTGCACTTGCGATCCCAGCATCCTGACGGGCTGCCTGCCGCAGGAGCACGGCCATTTTTCCTTCTTCGTGCCCGCTCCTCCGGGCGGCTCGCCCTTTGCCTGGATGCGGCGCCTGGCCTGGCTGCCCGATGCGCTCGCCGCCCACCACCGCGTGCGGAACCGGGTGAGCCGCTGGGTGGCCCGGGCGGAGGGCTACACCGGCTATTTCCAGCTCTACAGCGTCCCTTTTTCGCGTCTGCCCTACCTCGACTACACCGAGAAACGCGATATCTACGAGCCGGGCGGGATTCTGGGCGGCCAGCCGGCCATCTTCGAGCATTGGAAAAAAAGCGGCCTCCCTTGGATGCGCTCCGACTGGCGCTCGGACGATGCCACGAACGTCGCCCAGCTCATGCAGGCCATCGACCGCGGCGAGCCGCGCCTGGCCTATCTTTTTACCTCCGGGCCTGGACGCGACCATGCACGCGAACCTCACGGACAGCCCGGCCACGGATGCTGCCTTCGCCCGCTTCGAGCAATGGCTGCGCGAGATCCACGCCCTCGCTGCCAAGCGTTACGGCGAGGTGCGGATCCATCTCTTCAGCGACCACGGGATGGTCAACACGCGCGCCGCCAGCGGGATGCTGGCCGATTTCGAAAAACTGCGGCCTTCGCTTCGGCCGCGACTACCTCGCCGTATGGGATTCCACCATGCTGCGCCTCTGGTTTCCTGGCCCCGCGTCGGCGCGCGCAGGAGGTCACGGCTTGGCTGCGCGAGCGGAACGAGGGGCGCATCGTGACCGGGGAGGAACTGCGGAAGTGGGGCTGCTTTTTCCCGGATGGGCGGTATGGCGAGATCATCTACCTGCTGCATAACGCGCACCATTTTCGCCCCGTCCTTCATGAACCGGAGATGGGTGCCCGCCATGCACGGCTTCGATCCCGCCGAGCCGGACAGCGTGGCCTGCTGGCTCACTACGCACCCCTGCGAGTCGCCGCCGGCGCGCATCGAGCGGCATCTTCGAGGTCATG
The DNA here is from genome assembly GCA_963828525.1 of uncultured Verrucomicrobiae bacterium. GTDB lineage: Bacteria > Verrucomicrobiota > Verrucomicrobiia > Chthoniobacterales > Chthoniobacteraceae > CAWHEP01. The sequence goes on along the minus strand of CAWHEP010000002.1, from coordinate 586,971 downwards.
CGGGCGGCGAGTCTCGGTTAGCGATCAGGTTAGCCCGAGTTCCGCCGCGGGTCCCGCGCGTACTGCCAAGCCCGCCAGTGGGGCGCTCGCGTGACCCCGCGACGAGAGCACCAGCGCCTGAAAGGAACTCCCCAGCATCTCCGGGTGCAGCAGCGTTTTTAACTCACGCGCTTCTTTCGCGCCCGGGCTGGGCATCGCCCTGCGCCACCAATCCCACCAGGAAATGATGCTGGTCGGTGTACCCGGCCAGCTCCAGGCCCTGCCCCAGAAATGCCTCCGCCAGGCTCGTGAAATCGACATGCGCGGTCAGATCGGCCAGCCCCGGGCTGGCCAGCGGATCGGCTCGCCGCGCATGCGCCGGAATACGCCTGCAACGTTCCGCTGCTGCGCGCGGGACTCGTAATAGCGCGTCGCGGGGAAATCCGTAGTCGACCGCCAGCACCCAGCCCGCGCTTCAGCTTGCCGGAGACCGCCTCCGCCCACTTCAACGCCTCCAGGTTCACCTCCGTGGTGTATCCCTCGATGCGCGGGACGCCGCGCCAGCCGCTCCAGCAAGCGCCGGGTTTCGCACCGGCAGGTCCACCCATCCGCTCTCCCACATGGCGCTCGTACCATTGCCGCCGCCGAATACCGCACCAGATGCACGGGAAACGCATCCACCAGTTCATTGGAAAAATGCACGCCGGTAAATGGCGGCATCTCCTCCAGGCTGGCCCGCCAGGCCACTGAGCCGGCGAAACTCGCGCCAGCCGCTCCTCCTGCCGGCTCCGCAAGGGCGCGAAGCCCTCCACGATCTCGTACCGCAGCGCCGCAAAAAAATCCGGCGCCTCGTCGCGCGCCCACCCCAGCACATCCGCGGCGAACGCCCCGTCGTTCGCCCCCTGCTCCACGACCGTGAACGGCTCGCATCTGCCCAAGCCGCTCCCACATTTCACGAAATTGAAACCCCAGCAGCCTCCCGAAGACCGGGCCCGACGCTCACGCTCGTGAAATAATCCCCGCCGCGCCCGATGGCCGCCCGGCCGGAGGCGTAATAACCGTGCGTCCGGATCGTACAGCGCCAGTTCCATGAAATCCCGGAAGGGCATCGGCCCGCTGCCGGGCGATGCGGGCGCGAATTTCGGTCTCGAGCGGGTTTTCGGGCATGCGATGAGGGGCGGGCGAGTGCGAAACAAGTTGAGCGCGGGGAAAGCGATGGTAAGTATCCCCTCGCCCGAAATGAGACCGGACCCCTATGATCCGTACGCTGCCTATATGCCGCGCCGGAAGCCTTTTTACCGCCGCCTCTGGTTTATCCTGCTGGTGCTGCTCGTGCTCCTGCCGCTCGTGGGCGGCTTCGGCTATTACCTGAAGCTCAAGAGCGTCTACGGCGCGAAGGCCGCGCAGTTCGATTTCTCGCAGCTCAAGGAGATGGAATCGGCCAGCACCATCTTCGACCGCAACGGCAACTCGCTCGGCCGCATCTTCCTGGAGAATCGCGACACGGTCGCCGATTTCCCCTACACGCTCACCCAGGCGGTGGTGGGCGCGGAGGATAACCGCTTCTACCAGCATCACGGCATCGACCTCTACGGCATGTTCCGCGCGGCCCTCAAAAACTGGCGCGCCGGCCACATCAAGCAGGGGGCCAGCACGCTCACCCAGCAGCTCGCGCGCAATACCTTCGCCCTGCACGAGCGCACCTACGAGCGGAAGATGACGGAAATCTTCCTCGCCCTGGAAATCGAGAAGCGCTTCTCGAAGCAGGAGATCATGACCCTCTACCTGAACCGGGTCTATTTCGGCTCGGGTTTCTACGGCGCGCAGGCGGCCGCGCGCGGCTATTTCGGCAAGGACGTGCAAGGACCTGAATCTCTCCGAGTGCGCCACCCTGGCCGGGCCTCCTGAAAAACCCGAACAACCTCTCGCCTTGGGGAAACCGGCAGGCCTGCATCGATTCGCGGAACTTCGTGCTCGGCCGCATGCTCGATCAAAAAATGATCACGCGAGGAGGTCTTATGAAAAGGAGATCGGCCTCGGACCTGGCGGTCAAGAACCGCAAGCCGGTCCACACCGATTCCTACGCCGTGGACATGATCCGCCAGCAGGTGGATGAGATCGTGGGCAAGGACCGCGCCATCGCGGATGGCTACCAGATTTACACCACGATCGATCCCGACCTGCAGAAGCGCGCCGAGCAATCGCTGCGCGCGCACCTGGAGGACACGGAGAACCACCCCGGCTACACGCACCAGACCTTCGCGCAGTATGCGGAGATCCTGCGCCAGCGCCGCGCTGAACGGCGATGCGGACGACAAGGAGCCGCCCGCGCCCGATTATTTGCAGGGCTCCGTGGTCGTGCTGGATAACGCCGACGGCGGCATCCTCGCGCTGGTGGGCGGCCGCGATTTCAACCAGAGCCAGTACAACCGCGCCCTCACCGCCGCGCGGCCGGTGGGCACCGCCTTCAAGCCGTTCGTCTTTGCGGCGGCCTTCGAGAAGGGCTTTTTCCCGGGCACCACCGTGCAGGACAGCATCATGGATAACCGCCAGATCATGATCGGCGGCACGGTCGGCATCCTGGGCGAGTGGGGCCCGGAGCGGGTCGACAACCAATATGAGGGGCGCGATTCCCGCCCGGCAGGCGCTTGTGAAATCGAAGAACGCCGCGACCGTGCGCCTGGGCATGCAGACCGGCATCGATAACGTGATCGCCCTTTCCAAGCGCGCCGGACTGGCCCGCGTCATGGGCAAGGACGAGAAGGGCAGCGAAGTGCTCAACCTGCGGCGCTTCCCCGCCACTTACCTCGGCAGCAGCGAGATGACGCTCATGGACGTCACGCTCGCCTACACCATTTTCCCCGATGCCGGCTCGCGCCCGGCGGAGCCGTACATCATCCAGCGCATCGTGGATAAAAACGGCGCCATGATCTTCGAGTCCCACCCGGAGAAGAGATTCGTGATCAAGGACACCACGGCCTACGAGGTGCACTCCTGCCTTTCCGACGTCCTGGACCAGGGCACCGGCTACAAGGCCTTCACCACCTACGGGTCTGAAGAAGTTCCCCCTGGCGGGCAAAACCGGCACGGCCTACAACTTCACCGACGACTGGTTCATCGGCTACTCCAGCAGCATCACCTGCGGCGTCTGGGCCGGGTTCGACAAGCCGGACCCGATCTATCGCGGCGCCTTTTCCAGCGATGTCGTCCTGCCCGTATGGGTGGATGTCATGAACAGCTCGTTCCAGAAGCATCCCGCCACGGAAATCCCCCAGCCGCGCCGGCCTGCAGAAATACGAAATTTGCACCGCTTCGGGGCAACTGGCCACCGATCGCTGCTTCGAGTTGGTGAAGGACAAAGCCACCGGGCTGGACATCCAGCATCGCACGACCTATTTCGAACTGGCCACCGACGACCAGGCGCCCAAGGTGAAATGCTCGCGTGCACTCCGAGCCGGGACTCGTGGCCAGCCAGGCCACCATGCAAAGCCCGCTCAACACGCCCACCACCCCCTCGCAATACCCTCGGGCCACCCTGGCCGTGGACCTGGGGAAAGTGACCGCCGTACCCATGCAAGGCCAGACGGTCGTGGGCGATGCCGATCCTTTCAGCACCATGAAATCGCACCACCGTCCTGCCGGCGCACCGCGTGGGCGACGATGCCCTACCTCCCGGCGCCTCTCCGGCCGATACCACGACCACGCCCGTCAACGTCAACGGCCCGGTCGCCCCGGCGCCCCGATTTCCGGTTCAGCCCCGGCGGATGAGGGGCCCGTGCCGGTGCGGCGTGCGGAAGCAGCCGGCGCGCTCGATAGCACGAAGGATGATTCCACGATCCATCTTGCCCCGCCCGAGCCGCTTAAGTTTTGATCGTGCTTGAATAACGGCAGGCTTGCATTCGCGCGCGAACTCCAGGACATCGTCTAGGGGACTTCCCTGATGGACCTCGCTGGACTCCAAAGCAACTGACCGCCCTCATCGCGGATGACGAAAGCACGGTCGTGGAGGCCCTGAGCTCCGTCCTCACCCACATGGGTTACCAGATCGGCGGCGTCGCGCGCGACGGGCTGGAAACGGTGGATATGGTCCGGAACACGACTGCCGATTTTCTGGTTCTGGATATCTCCATGCCGGTCATGGATGGCCTGGAAGCGGCCCGCATCATCTCCGCGGAAAAGCCGCTCCCGATCATCATCAGCACCGGCATTTCCGATGAAAACACCGTCGAGGCGGCCCGCCAGGATTCCGGTGCATGCCTTTCTGAGCAAACCGTTCCGCAAGGAGCAACTGCGCGCTTCCATCGCCATCGCCCTCACGCATTGGGAATTGCAGCGCAAAGCGGAGCACAAACTGCAGTCGCTCATGGCATCCAGCGGCGCGACCACCCCGCGTGTCCGAGGAAGCCATGACGCGCTTCGGGCTCACCAAGCGCGAATTCGAGGTGCTCTGCCGGATCGCCGAAGGCAAATCCAACGCCGAGATCGGCGAGGCCATCGGCGCGGCGACCCGCACCGTGGACAAGCACGTGGAGCACATTTTCGGCAAACTGGCCGTCAAGACGCGCACCGCCGCCGTGGCGCGCGCGCTGCACATGGCGGCATAGAGGGGCTTAAAGCGAAAGCGGGCTCAGCCCTCGATCGTATTGATTTCGACCGGCTCGACCTTGATGCCCAGCTCTTCCAGCCACTCGATGGCGCGCTTGATCTCCTCGCGCTCGCCTTCCAGTTCCAGCGAGACGATGCCGACCTCCGGCGTCACGCTGGCCTGGCGGACATTCGTCACGATTTGGAATTCCTTGCGCCAGCTCGTAGATCACCGGGCGGGTGATCAAGCGGGACGGATACATCAGCCAGAGGCGGGACTTTTCTTGCGCCATAAAGGTGGAGAGACTGTCGGCGGCCCGCGACCGCTGTCGAGGGGATTCTCCGCGAACGCGCGAACCCGCATGGGGCAGCCTACCCGCCGGCAATGGCCGGCACGATGGAGATCTCGTCGCCTTCTTTCACGGCGGTGCTCTTCTCCTCCAGGAAGCGGATGTCCTCGTCGTTCAGGAAGATGTTCACGAAACGGCGGACGTTGCCGCTTTCGTCGCAAATGCGCTCCTTGAAGCCCGGGAAACTCTTCTCCAGGTCATCGATCAATTCGCCGACGTTCGCGCCGGACGCCTGGACCAGTTCCTGGTCGTTGGTCAGTTTGCGCATAGGGGTGGGGATACGGATGGTAGTGGCCATAAATTCAGATTTTGGTGATTAGGAATAAGATCAGGATTAAGATTAAGAGCGGGAAATTTTCAGAAGAGGACGAGGAGGCCCTCCGGCCTCCATTTTTTCTTAATCTTACTCGTAATCCTGATCTTCATCTCATCTTGAAAAATCACGCCGAGACGACGGGCGTCACTTCGTCCGCGACCAGCGCCTCGAACTCGCGCAGGCTCGGGCTGATCAGGCGCGGCTCGCCGCATTTGCCGATGATCGCCTCCTGGGTCTTCAGCCCGTGGCCGGTGATGCAGAGCACGATGCTTTCGTCGCGCGGGATTTTCCCGGCCTCGATGAGCTTTTGCGCGCAGGCCACGGTCACGCCGCCCGCCGTCTCGGCGAAAATGCCTTCGCACTCGGCCAGCGTCTTGATGCCCTCGACGACTTCCTCGTCCGTGCAATCCTCGGCCGAGCCGCCGGTCTGCTTCATGGCGTGGATGGCGTAGTAGCCATCCGCCGGGCGTGCCGATGGCGAGCGATTTCACGATGGTCTCCGGCTTCGGCACGGGCTTCACGATATCCGTCCCGCGCTTGATGGCGGCGGAGATGGGCGAGCACCCGGTCGCCTGCGCGCCATGGATGGAATAGGGCTGGTCCGCATCCACCAGGCCGAGCTGTTTGAATTCGTTGTACGCCTTGCTGATCTTGGTGAGCAGCGAGCCGCTGGCCATCGGCGCCACGGTGTGCCGCGGCAGGCGCCAGCCGAGTTGCTCGGCGATCTCGAAGCCCATCGACTTCGAGCCCTCGGCGTAATAGGGGCGCAGGTTCACGTTCACGAAGCCCCAGCCGTACTTGCCGGCGATCTCGGAGCAGAGCCGGTTCACCTGGTCGTAGGCGCCGTGGATGCCGATGACGTTCGTGCCGTAGACGAGCGAGCCGAGCACCTTGCCCTGCTCCAGATCGGCGGGAATGAGCACGTAGCTCTTCAGCCCGGCGCTGGCGGCATTGGCGGCCACGGAGTTGGCCAGGTTGCCCGTGGAGGCGCAGGCCACGATCTGTGAAGCCCATCTCCCGCGCGCGGCTCAGCGCCACGGAGACGACGCGATCCTTGAAGGAAAGCGTGGGGTAATTGACCGTGTCGTTCTTGATGTAGAGCTCGCGCACGCCGAGCGCTTGGCCAGCCGGTCCGCCTTGACCAGCGGCGTGAAGCCGACCTGGGTGCCGACGGTCGGCTCGCCGTCGATGGGCAGCAGCTCGCGGTAGCGCCACATCGATTCCGGGCGGGACTCGATGGCCTGCGCGGGTGAGCACCGGGCGGATGGCGTCGTAATCGTAGGCCGCCTCGAGCGGGCCGAAGTCGAAATCGCAGACGTGAATGGCCTCCTTGGGGTACTGGCGGCCGCACTCGCGGCACTTGAGGTGGTGAAATAAGGGCTGGAATTCTTGTCCATAGGTCTGTCTGGCCGCCTACCGAGAAATCCAGATTCGAGACGAAACGACGACAATGCGCCGCTCGCCCTCTTATCTTTCCGAATGCCCCCGGATTGGGGCACAAGGCTGGATTTGGCACCTGGTCCCCGGCGGATTTGCAGACGCAAATCCACCGAGCGGTTGCCGTGACTTCAACGGGCCAGTCCCTCAGTCACTCTCGATAAGAGTGCGGGGAAACTAAAGACGCACCCGCGCCTCGTCAATCTCTTTTTTGGCGGGAGGGCCGCTTCAGGGCGCGGGAGTCGCCGCCGGCTTCTTGAAGAAAGAGCCAAAATCATCGCCCGTTGCAGAACTCGCCGCGGGGTGGTAAACTTTTTTTACCTCGCCCAGGAATGCGTCCGGTCCTCCCTGCAGGTAACCTACCTGCTTCCAGAGCACTTTCTGCCCCTTGCTCAAGAGAACGAAGGTGGGATACCCATCCGCGCCGAATTTCTGGCTCAGCGTTTCGTTCTGCTTCTTCACCGAGGCCGGCTGCGGCTTGTTATGCGGGAAATCCACCTCCACCAGCACGAGGTTCTTCTCCGCATAAGCCCGGAACCTGGCGGTATCCAGGGTCTCCTGCTTCATCTTCATGCACCAGCCGCACCAGTCGGAGCCGGTGAAATCGAGCAGGATCGCCTTGTCCTCCGTGTTCGCCTGCTCCAGGGCCTTGGCATAGTCCGTCGTCCACGGGACGCCGAAAGCGGCGGGGATCATCAGGCTGGAGAGCATCGCGGCGGCCAGGCTTCGGAAAAGCACGCTTTTCATAAGGGATAGGCCAAGCGTGCCGGGACTCCCCGGGTTGTCAAGCCCGGCTCGATGCATGCGGCCTCCGAATTTTCGCCGCCGGTGCGATTCTGTTTTCGAATTTCCCGAGTGCCGGTCCTATATTGCATTTCTCATGGCTTCCGACTCGTTCGTCCATCTCCACCTGCACACGGAGTACTCCATGCTGGACGGGGCCAACCGCATCCCGGAGGTCATGCGCAAGGCGCGCGAGTTCGGCATGCCGGCGGTCGCCATGACCGACCATGGCAACCTCTTCGGCGCCATCGAGTTCTACCAGGAGGCGAAGAAGGCCGGGATCAAGCCGATCATCGGCTGCGAGATCTACATGGCCCCCGGCAAGCTCACGGAAAAGCACGCCGCCTCCGCGCGGGATGCCGCCTACCATTTCACGCTGCTGGCGCAGAATGAGACGGGCTACCGCAACCTGGTGAAGCTCGTCTCCATCGCCCACCTGGATGGCATGTACTACAAGCCGCGCATCGACAAGGAGGTGCTGGCGCAATACAGCGAGGGCCTTATCGGCATGAGCGCGTGCCTGAAGGGGGAGATCAACCAGGGCATCCTGGCCGACCAGCCGAAGAAATCGCGGGAGGCGCTCGACACTTTCGTGCAGATCCTGGGCAAGGAGAATTTCTTCCTGGAGTTGCACGATCACGGCATCGAGGCGCAGCAGCGCTGCAACGCGGTGCTGCCGGCGCTGGCGCGGGAATTCGGCGTGGGGCTGGTGGCGGCGAACGACGTGCATTTCCTCGAGCGGGCGCATCACGAGGCGCACGACGTCATGATCTGCATCGGCACCGGCTCGAACGTCACGGACGAGCGCCGCATGCGTTACCAGTCCGGAGCTTTACTTCAAATCTCCGGCGGAGATGCGCGCCCTTTTCTCGGCGTATCCGGAGGCGCTGGAGAACACGCTGCGCATCGCGGAGCGTTGCGATCTGAAGCTGGAATTCGGCAAGCCGAAGTACCCGAATTACACCCCGCCGGAGGGCATCACGCAAAACGAATACCTGCGCCAGCTTTGCGAGGAGGGCCTGGGCCGCCGCTACGGCGCGAAGGCGGACTCCGCGGAGGTGCGCGAGCGCCTGGAGCGCGAGCTGGCGGTGCTGGAGACACAGGGGTTCGTGAATTATTTCCTCATCGTCTGGGATTTCATCCACTGGGCGAAACAGAATGGCATCCCGGTGGGCCCGGGGCGCGGCTCGGCGGCGGGCTCCATGGTGGCCTACGTGATCGGCATTACCGACATCGACCCCCTTCTCTACAAGCTGCTCTTCGAACGGTTTCTGAATCCGGAGCGGGTCAGCCCTCCGGATATCGATGTCGATTTCTGCCAGAACCGGCGCGGCGAGGTCATCGACTACGTGCGGACGAAATACGGCGAGCGCGCCGTGGCCCAGATCGCCACTTTCGGCACCATGGGCGCGAAGAGCGTGGTGCGGGACGTCGGGCGTGTGACCGGCATGAGCTACGGCGAGGCGGATCGCATCGCCAAGATGATCCCGAACGAGCTGAACATCACGCTCCAGGGCATCAACAAGAAGAACAAGGAAACCGGACAGATCGAGCACATCCCCGGCGCCATCGACAAGAATCCCGAGCTGAAAAAAGCGATCGAGACGGAGCCCTCGGTAGGCCAGCTCTGGCAATATCGCGACCGTGCTGGAGGGGCTTAAGCGCAACACCGGCGTGCACGCCGCCGGCGTCGTCATCAGCGACCGCGATCTTTCGGAATACGTCCCCCTCACCCGCGCGAATGACGGCAGCATCGTGAGCCAGTATTCCATGGCGCCGCTGGGCGATCTCGGCATGCTGAAGATGGATTTCCTGGGCCTGAAAACCCTCACGGTCATCCGCGACGCGGAGACGCTGATCCGCGCCCGGCAGCCCGATTTCGACATCGACAAGATCCCGCTCGACGACCCGAAAGTGTTCGAGCTCCTGAACCGCGGCGGAGGTGGTCGGCCTGTTCCAGTTGGACGGCGGCATGGCCGACGTGGTGCAAGCAGTTCGACTTCAAGATCATCGACGACATCATCGCCCTGAACGCGCTCTATCGGCCGGGCCCGATGGAACTGATCCCCGACTACATCAAGCGCAAGAAGGGGCAGACGAAGATCAAGTATTCGCCACCCGCTGCTGGCCGAGGTCTGCGCGGATACGTTCGGCATCTTGATTTACCAGGAGCAAGTCATGGCCGCAGCCCGGGTGCTGGCCGGCTACACCCTGGGCGGCGCGGATAATCTGCGGCGGGCCATGGGAAAAAAGGACAAGAAGAAGATGGCCGAGGAGCGCGAAAAGTTCATCGCGGGCTGCGCAACGCTCAACAAGATCGAGGCCAAAAAAGGCGAATGAGATTTTCGACCTGCTGGAGAAATTCGCCGGCTACGGCTTCAACAAGAGCCACAGCGTGGCCTATGGCTGGATCAGCTACCAGACGGCGTTTCTGAAGGCGAACTTCCCCGTGGAATTCATGGCGGCGGTGCTGAGCAACGAAATCAGCAACACGGACAAGATTTCCATCTTCGTGGGCGAGTGCAAGCGGATGGGCATCCAGATTCTGCCGCCGGATGTGAACCGCAGCGCGCTGAAATTCATGCCCGAGCTGGCGGAGGATTGCGCCTGCATCCGCTACGGGCTGGCCGCGATCAAGAACGTGGGCGAAGCCGCCATGGAGGCAGCCTTGGAAGAGCGGAAACAGCACGGGGCTTTCAAATCGCTGGAGGATTTCTGCGGGCGGCTGGACTCACGCAAGATCAACAAAAAAGTGGTCGAGAGCCTGGTGAAGTGCGGCGCTTTCGACTGGACGCAGATGGAGCGCGCCGCGCTGGCGGCGGACGTCGACAACGCGCTGGCCGCCTCCGCCTCCTCCCAGCGCGACAAGGCCAGCGGGCAGACGGCGCTCTTCGACGCCCTGGATTCCCCGCCGCCCACCCGGCGCATAACCGCCCCGGTGGCCCCCTGGCCCGTCTCCGACAAACTGGCCTACGAGAAGGAACTGCTCGGCTTTTACGTGACCGGACACCCGCTGGACGAATACCGCCCGGAACTGGAGAGCGGCGCCTACGTGGCCATCGCCGCGCTGGGCGAGGCCGAGGACAAGGGGACGGTCCGGGTGGCAGGAGCGTTTACCGGGGTCGAGAAGAAGTTCACCAAGAAAGATTCGAAGCCGTTCGCCATCGCGACGCTGGAGGATTTGACCGGCACGGTGGAGGTGATGGTCTGGAACGAAACTTTCGTGAAACACGCCCGGCTCCTGGAGCAAGGGAAGGCGGTTGCCCTTACCGCCCGCCTGGATAAGCGGGAGGAGGGGCCGCGGCTGGTGGCGGCGGAAATCCAGGAGCCCTCACCCGCCGGCCGAAAGGTGAATGGAAACGGCCACGCGGCGCCGAAGGCGCAGGCACCGGTGCTGCTGCGTTTCCCGCGAACCGGGACGACCGAAATGCACCTCCTGGAGGTGAAGGAGATGCTCGCGCGCCACCCCGGAGCCCGGCCGGTGCACATGGAGTTTTTCGATGGGGAAGGCCGCCGCCTGCGGTTGAAGCTGGGCGCGGAATTCAGCGTGGATCTTTCCGCCGACCTGCAGAGCCAGCCTGGGCTCCTGGCTGGCTTCGCGCTGATTGTTTCCGGAGATAGAACGCGCAAGCGCCTTTCCTCGCTCCTTATCGGTGTAAATCTGCGCGCGAAAATCCCGCTGGCAAAACAAAAACGCCGGAGTCTTGCGACTCCGGCGTTTGATGGAATTCAGGAATGAACTCAGTTCTTAGAACACCATGCGGACACCGGTGCGGAACAAGAAATTGTTCTGCACGTCGCTGCCGAAACGGTCACCGTAGTACACCCAACGGCCATCGGCAAAGAGGCCGAGCTTGTTGGGGATAATGCGGTATTCGAGGCCGACACCCACGTGGCCCAGGGCCCACTTGGCGCCATCGAAAGTCCCGCCGCCGCCGATGAAGACGTAGGGGGCCAGGCAGAGGCGGTCAATCGGGTAGCGGAAGATCGCGCTGCCCGTCACGCTATGAAGCGTGGTGCTGTGGATATCCGACGAGGTCGAGCCGCGGCCGTCCTTGCCGTCGAGCCAGGTACCCTCGACGCTCAGGCCGAAGTAACGGGCGAAGAAGTAGTTTGCCGCGACACCACCACCCCAGGCGTGATCGTGAATGGGCCCCGAGCGGCCGGCTTCGCCGACCTGGTAGGCGCCGAACACGTCGAGCTGGATCTCTTTGTCCGAGAAGCAGGTCGGGGTCTCGACTTGTTTATATTCCTTCGAAGCCTTGCCGCTTGAGTACGTCTCCGTACCGGCAAAGCAAGTCGCCGCGATCACTGCTGAGGTCGCGAGACCGAATATGAGTTTTTTCATTAGTTTTTCTCCTTTGGTTAGTTTGTTTTTGTACGGCTGCAAAGCAACCATGGGCTGACTGGTAGGAGAGCCTGTTTACACTGTAAAGGAAAATTTTACGCCGGCCTGAGTAAGGGAATCGCCTGATAGAGAGCGGGCTGGAGTGCATTTGCCACTAGGGAAACCAGCCCCCTGGGGACGCCTTTTTCGAGGGAAAATCCCATTGCTTTCGCAAGCGGGAGCCCTACAGTCCACCTCCCGCCGTTTCGCACCCCATGGCTCATTCCGCTCCCGAGTTAAAAATCTTCTCCGGCTCCGCCCACATCGCGCTGGCCCAGCAGATTGCCGATTTCATCCAGGTGCCCCTGGGGGATGCCACGGTGAGCTCCTTCCCGGATGGGGAGACCTTCGTCCGCATCAACGAGAACGTGCGCGGGCCGGGATATCTTCATCGTCCAGCCGACCTGCCCGCCCACCAACCAGAACCTGATGGAGCTGCTCATCATGGTGGATGCCGCCCGCCGGGCCAGCGCGGACCGCATCACGGCGGTGATCCCGTTCTTCGGCTACGCCCGGCAGGATCGCAAGGACAAGCCGCGCGTGCCGATTACGGCCAAGCTCATCGCCAATCTCCTCGTCGCCGCCGGCGTGAACCGGGTGCTGACCATGGACCTCCACGCCCAGCAGGTGGCCGGGTTCTTCGATATTCCGGTCGATCACCTTTTCGCGCTGCCGGTCATGATCCGTTACATGCGGGAGCGTTTCGCGGGACAGGAAATCACCGTCGTCTCGCCGGACGTGGGGGGCTTGAAAATGGCCAGCGCCTACTCGCAGGCCCTCGGCGCCAGCCTGGCCATCGTCGCCAAACGCCGCAAAAGCGCCACCGAGACCGAGTCGCTCTATGTGATCGGCGAGGTGGAGGGGAAGCAAGTGCTCCTGGTGGATGACCTCACGGAGACGGCCGGCACCTTGACAAGCGCGGCCAATCTCCTTAAGAAACATGGCGCGTTGAGCATTTACGCCGGCGTCTCGCACGCGGTGCTCTCGGATTTGGCGCTGGAGCGGCTGAAGGGTTCGCAGATCGAGGAACTCATCACCACCAACAGCGTGCCGGTCCGTTCCAGCGAGGATTGCCGCATCCGCGTGCTCCCCATCGCCGAGCTGCTGGGCGAGGGCATCAAACGCATCCACAACGACGAATCGGTGAGCTCGCTCTTCGAGATCAACGGCACCAAATATTAATCCGCATCCGCAGTCACCCACGCCCCCCGGCACTGAACTCATTATGGCAAAACAAGTAAAACTCTCCGCACGCGCCCGCACCCAGATCGGCGGCACGGTCGGCAATAAACTCAAAAAAGACGGCCTCGTCCCCGCCGTGATCTACGGCGGCAAGGATGTCCCCCTCGCCCTTTCCATCCACGCCCGCGAGATCGGCGCCGTCCTCGGCCGCGCCATCGGCGAGAACATCCTGGTGGAACTCGAGATCGAGGATGGCGGCGCGACGACCAACCGCATGGCGCTCATCCAGGAAGTGCAGCACGAGACGCTGACCCGCGCCATTACCCACGTCGATTTCCACGCGGTGAAGATGGACGAGGTCCTGCATGCCTCCGTGCCCATCGAGCCCACCGGTGAGGCCGAAGGCGTGAAGAGCTTCGGCGGCATCATGGAGCAGAGCCTGCGCTCGCTTTCCATCTCCTGCCTGCCCCGGGATCTGCCGGAAGTCATCGTAGTCGATATCTCGGCCCTGAAGGTCGGCGATTCGCTGCACGTGAAGGATATCCCGCTTCCCGAGGGAGTGACCGCGGAGGACGACGAGGACTTGACGGTGTTCCTGGTGGCCGAGCCCACCGTGGCGGAAGTGGTGGCGCCTGCCGCCGCCGCACGCAGCCGCGCAGCCGGAAGTCATCAAGGAGAAGAAAGAGGAAGGCGCAGCTGAGAAGAAGTAACGGCTGCCGACTCCACCGCGTCCCCACGATGTGGCCCATGAACCGCTCTTCCGTCTCATCGCCGGCCTGGGAAATCCCGGCCGCGAATATGAGGCGACGCGCCATAACGTGGGCTTTATGATCCTGGACCGCTTTGCCCGGCGCGCCGGCGCCACCTTTCGGCACGAGCCGAAGTGGGACGCCGAACTGGCCGCGCCTGCCCCTGGCGTGCTGCTCTGCAAGCCGCGCAGCTTTATGAACCGCAGCGGGGAGCCGCTGGCCGCTCTGGCCCATTTTTACAAGATCCCTCCGGAGCAGGTGCTGGCCGTGTTCGACGACGCGGCGCTGCCTCTGGGCCGCCTTCGCATTCGCGCCGATGGCTCGGCCGGCGGGCATAACGGCATGAAATCGATCCTGCAGCATGTGGGCGATATTCCGCGCCTGCGCGTCGGCATCGGCGGGGCGCCCGGCGAGGAAATGATCCCGCACGTGCTGGGCAAATTCCGCGCGGAAGAAAAGCCGCTGCTCGACGAGGCGTTGGAGCGAGCCGTGGAGGCGATCGACTGCCTGCAGCAGCATGGCCTGGCCGCCGCCATGAACCAGTTTAACTAGCAACCCTGGCCAAAAGCGGGGGGCTCCATCCCCCCAAACTAACAATCCCATGAAAAACAAATATGAAGCCCTCCTGGTGCTCAACACCAAGGGCAACGAAGAAGGCGCGAACAAGATGATCGACCGCCTGGAAGGTGAGTTCAAAAAAGAAGGCGCGGAAGTGGAGCAGGTGCAGCGCCTGGAGCGCAAAGTCTTCTCCTATGCGGCCGGCCCGCTCGATTCCGGCTATTTCGTGAACTTCATCTTCTCCGCCGAGCCCCACCTGATCGACAAGATCAAGAACAAGTTCAAGCTGGATGCGGACGTGTACCGCGCGCACTACCAGAAGATTCCGGTCCGCAAGAAGCCCGCCCCGGTGCGGAAGCCGATGGAAGCCAAAGCCTAAAGGTCACCCGCCATGGCCAACCTGAACAAAGTCATGTTGATGGGGAACCTGACGCGGGACCCCGAAGTGAAATACACTCCCAAGGGCACCGCCGTGGCGGAACTCGGGCTGGCCATCAACCGCATCTATAGCGGAGACAACGGGGAAAAGCGGGAGGAGACCACTTTTGTCGACGTGACCCTGTGGGGCCGCACGGCCGAGATCGCGGGCGAATACCTCAAGAAGGGACGCCCCGTTTTCATCGAAGGCCGGCTCCAGCTCGACTCCTGGGAGGACAAAACGACCGGCCAGAAACGCAGCAAGCTGAAGGTGGTGGGTGAAGGCATGCAGCTTCTCGGGTCGCGCGGCGGGGGCGGCGGCGGTGGTGAGGGTGGAGAAGGCGGCGGTTACTCAGGGGGCGGCTCCGGCGCTCCGCAATCCCGGCCTGCCCGGGCTCCCCAGCCGAAACCCCCGGTCGACCCCGACCTGGAAGGCGACGACGATATCCCGTTTTAGGGAGGAGGGAGTTTTTCCGCAGATTAACGCAGATTTCCGCAGATTAGGGACAGAATTCAGGGTCCATTCATCTGTGTAAATCTGCGTTAATCTGCGGAAAAACTCCCCTTAATCTTGATAATGCAGCGGCGTTTGCATGAGGCTGCGCTTCCGCGCCTGCATGCGACGACGATATCCCGTTTTAGGGTTCCGGATGTTTTCCGCAGATTAGGGACAGAATTCAGGGTCCATTCATCTGTGTAAATCTGCGTTAATCTGCGGAAAAACTCCCCTTAATCCTGATAACGCAGCGGCGTCTGCATGAGGCTGCGCTTCCGTGCCTGCATGGCGGCCTGGGCTGCGGATCCCTGCTGCAACTGTTCTGCGGTAGGATGAAGAAGCGAACTCACGGGCGCGGCATCCGGCAGCGGCGTAGAACCATCCAAATGCGATGTGACCAGGCCGGACGAGGGCTGCAATGAGGCAGTTTGCAATCCCGTTTGCGGCTGGACCGCCGCGGCGGCCGTTTGGCCAGCGAGCTGAGCGGCGGCGGCGTTCGTGCCGGTGACGCTCGCCACGGGCATTTGGCCGTTGTCGTTAGTCATCGCCTGAATCTGGTTGATGTACGCACGATACCCTTGGGTAATGCCCGAGATCTCGTCGCGATGGCTTTCCGCGAAGTCCCGGACTTGGGCGGAGGTCTCGGCGTTTTGCCCCTTCGAGGCGTTCTGGATGACCTGTTCCAGGTCGTCGTTCGAACCGGCGTGGGCGGAAGCGGCGCACAGGCAGATTCCAAGCACCGCGGCAAGGTGTTGCTTCATGACGTTTGCATTTATTTGATTATACGTGCCGGAGGCGGTCCTCCACTTCCCGCAGGCTGCGAGTAATGCCGATGCGCTGTCCATCGGTCAGGATCGCCACATGTTCGCCGGCAAAAAGCGACTGCAATTCCGCGACACGCCGAAGATTCAGGATCACGGACCGGCTGACCCGCAGGAAGAACTCCGCGGGCAACGCCGTCTCCAGCGCGGCCATGGTCTCTCGGATGATGTGCGTCTTCTTGCCGAGATGCAGCACGGCGTAGTTGCCCGCCGCTTCCACCCAGTCGATCTCCTCCGGCGAGACAAAGGTGGTGCGCTCACCGCTGCGCACCACCAGGCGGGGAGCCCGCCCTTCCGCGCTCCGCTGCGCGAGCAACTCGAACACGGATTGCGAGGGGGCTTCGGCCCGGGCGGCGCGCTCCCGGGCGCGGCTCAGCATTTTCGCGAAGCGCTCGGGCGCGACCGGCTTCATGAGGTAATCCAGCGCATGCTCCTCGAAGGCGCGGATGGCGTGTTCATCCGAGGCGGTGATGAAGACGACCGCCGGGGCGCGCTCCGGCCCGAGCGCCTCCAGCACAGCGAAACCGTCCATGCCCGGCATTTGCACATCCAGCAGCATGAGATCCGGCGCGCGCTCCTGCACGGCCTTCACGGCCGCGGGCCCGTCCGCGCATTCGGCTACGATCTCCACGCCCGGCTCGCGGCCGAGCAACCGCCGCAGGCGGTTCCGGGCCAGCCTCTCGTCATCCACGATCATCACGCGCATCTTCATGCGGTGTGAAAAGGGATGGCGATCTCGACGATGAGACCGCCCGCGTCGTGCAGCTCCAGGCGCCCGGCCTCTCCGTAAAGCTCGTGGAGCCGCCCGCGCGTGTTGCCAAGCCCCAAGCCGACCCGGCCATTTTCTCCCGCCGGGCGGCCGATGCCGTTATCCGACACGGAGAGATGAAGGGTCTTGCCGACTCTGCGCGAGCGGATGGTGATCAAGCCCGCCCTCCTGGCGCGAGCCCAGACCGTGCTCCACGGCATTTTCAACCAAGGGTTGCAGCAGGAAGGTGGGGACCAGGGCCATGGTGGTGGCCGGATCGATGCCGAGTTGAAATTGCACCCTGTCCTCAAAGCGCGCGTGCATGATGGCCAGGTAGCGCTCGATGAATTCCAGTTCGCGCTTGAGCGGCAGTTCCTGCTCCCCGGCCGTGTCCATGGTCAGCCGCAGCAGGTCGCTCAGGGCCATGAGCATGGCATCCGCCCGGTCCGCCTCGCTGTGCACCAGTTCGGCGATCATGTTGAGCGTGTTGAAAAGAAATGCGGCTGGAGCTGCATCTTTTGCGCTTCCGAGAGGGCGCGCGCCAGGCTGGCCTCGCGCTCCCGCGTGCGCCGGGAAAAGAGCAGGGTGTGCGCGGCGCTCACCAGCATGAGGTAGATGGGAATTTCGAAGCTGGCGAAATGGAGCAGGTCGAAACCCGCGGGCCAGGCGGCCCGCTCCTCCTGCCACGCCGGGCGGGGGCGGAGCCGCTTTCGCGAAACTCCGGCGCCGGGGCGGGCGGCATCGTGCGGTCGACCGTCATCTTCCACCACTGGCAGAGCAAGCACCGCGGCGATGCCGCAGACGACATGCACGGGCAGCGCGATTTTCCAGCGCTGCCGGTCGATGGGCAGCCGCGCCACGAGTTGAAAGATCAGGGGCGTCAAGATGGCCCAGGGAAGCCAATCGCGCAGGCCCATTCGCAGGCCATGCAGGATCGAGTGGGAATGGTGCGCCGCGTCCTCCGCACCCATCGAGAAAGCCACCAGGCCCCAAGCCAGAAAACTCAGCAGCCAGTTCCGCAGCTCGGAGGGAAGGCGGGACCATAAGCGCATGGCGGAGGAGAAAACCGCCGCAGCATATCCATGGCCGGCCGATCCTGTCGAACGCAGCCGCAGGGCAGCGGAATGGCGAGAGCCGATCTCATGAAGGAGGCGCGCCGCATGATCAAAAGATGGCGTCCGGGGGAGGACCGGGCGGATGTCCGTGCGGCCCCTCCGCCGGGGTGCGCCCGAGCATCAGGGTGAAGTTCGCCGCTAGCTCCCCGATGGCGGAGCCGGCGACCGGCGTAAAATCGACGGTGACAAGGTCCCGGTCGTGCGCGCTTTGCAGATCGCTCAAGACTCCATCGCTGGCGTTGAGCGGCTCGCCTTTGACGAAGATCTGCGTAGTCAGCAAATCCTTCCCGCCCTGTTTTACCCGGATGTGGATATGCCGGGTGCGACCCGAATAAGGCGCGGGCTTAATGGTCCTGAAATAATACTCGCCCGTGGAGGCGGTAAGGAAGCGCCCGTAGCCTTGGAAATGCCGGTCGAGCTGGTCCCTGCCCGGGGCGCGCGTGTTGATGTACACGCCGTGACTGTCCGTCTGCCAGATTTCCACGGTCGCATTCCGCAATGGGCTGCCAGAGGGGCTGAGCACGCGGCCGGAGAGATGCACGATCTGCCCCACGGCAGGAGTGATGGAATCGTTAACGATGAGCAGATCGTTATCGGTGTCGAGCGGGAGCTTGTCGGGGTAAAAGGGACCCTCCGTCAGAGGCGGGGTGCCGGAGAGCTGCTCGGCAAAGGCTCCCCGAGTGGTGAAAAAGGCGGGCACGCCCAGGGCGAGCGCGCCCAGAAAGGTGCGGCGATTGGATTGTTGGTTCATAGAATGCTTTCATCGTGAAAGGGCTCAACGTGCCAGTCCCAGCCGCTCACGTTCTTCAGAGCCCAAACGATAGCACTGGTCATCGACTCGAAGGAGCCGGCTTCTTCGTGGGTGGGAATGCGGTAGCGCAAGCGCGGCGCGCGGCGCGACGTAGGCCGGTAAAGATGATGCTGAACTTTCATGGCATTTGCAGTAATTCATCGTAGGACAGGGAATGCGGCTGCTCCACCGGTTTGGGAGGAAAAGGCCCTTTTCCGGGAGGAACACACATCTCCCTGTGACCAGTGGGTGGGGCTTGCCGTTCAGGACGAAGAGCCCCGGGTCGGATCCCGCCAGCTGACCAGTTTCAAAAACCGCCTAAGCGTGGCCGGTTTCTTCCAGAGCGATCCAGCGCGCGCTAAATAAGTTCAATGGGTCCATTGAATCCATGGGAGAGTAACGGATTTCCCAGAAACCCGCGACGGTCCGTCGATATGAGCAGACCAGTTCAGAAATCCGCGATCTTGCAAAACGAAAGGGGTTTGAAGCCCGTCGGGAATACGACCAGTCCAGACTATCCAAGAAAATGGAACAATCCCACTACCGGCGAACAGCGCCTCCGTCTAGACAGAGGCCATATTGACTTCGATACCAGTCAACCGTATGGATTTACCAAATGCCGCGATGGATCACGTACATGCTTACGGTTCGGATGGACGTAAAATCAAAGTAAATGATGACCCGCACATCCCAACAACAGGAGAATAAATGATGAATAAATTTCAAGCTGCACGTCAGTCATGGCGGCATCATCACCGGTACGGTGAAAGAGGGCCAGCTTGTGACCTGGAAAATTGATCCGCCCGCGCTCGCGGACAAAGTGGTGGTGATGAAACCACAGGCTAACTAAGGAGAACATGAGGATGCAATTCGCCGTAAAGCCAATGATAACAACCCGCGTTTCAAGCCGCATGCTCCCGATAATGTCCCTTCGCCCGATCATCCCGCTATTATTCGTGTTTGCCGTTGCGTCGCACGGCGCTTTTGCCCAGCAGGATGATGTCTACGGCCAGATTGCCGCGCAAAAAATCACCGTTCACGGGCGCGAGCCCATGGAAGTGCCGGGACCCGCGCCCGTCCCACAGAATCTACTGCCATGGAACGGCGGCGAGCCCGTGAAGCCGATCGAGAAGATCGACACGCCGGAGAAGCTGGCTGCCGCGCTGAAGGATGCCCGGGACAAATTTCGCCCATTTTTCCAGGAGTTCACCCCGCCGCCGCCGGACGTGCGCATGTCGATTCCCATCCAACGGATGCAATTCCGCATGGAGACCCCGGAGGATCGCGCCGATTTCACCTGGACGCTGGCGGGCAACGGCGCGTGGAAGGATGAGGCCATCCCGCATTACACCGGCCCCGGCGAGCAGGCGGTGTGCTGGTACCGCACGGTCTTCAACCTCCCGGACGCGATGAAGAGCAAGGACCGGCTCATCGTGCACTTCAACGGCGTTTCCTATTTTGCCGAGGTCTACGTCAATGGCCACTACGTTGGCGGGCACAAGGGGTACTTCGGCGCGTTCGACGTCGATTTTACGCCATACGCGCGGAAGGGCTATAATGTCCTCCTGGTAAAGGTGCGGAACTCTTCGCGCATGGGTATCGGGTCCTCCCCGACGGGTGAGACCGCGAACCGAAAGAAGAATATCCCGCGCACGTTCGGAGACAAGATCGAGGCCTCGAACTCGCCCGGCTGGGACGATCCGGAATTCGGCTGGAACGGCACGCCCAACGGGTTCGGTATCTATCAGGGCGTTTCCATGGAGACCCGCTCGGACAGTTACTTGGGTGATGTCTTTCCGCGTCCCAATCTCGCGGACAAATCAGTCGATGTCGCGGTCGAGGTGGAGAACCCCTCGGAGGCAAACGGCGCTGCCAGACTCAGCGTCTCGCTCTTTGGACGCAACTTCCAGGAGACGGTGGTTCCGCAAGGCGCCAAGCCCATCGTGTTCTCGCTCGCTGGAACAAGGTGCATCTATCATGTCCGAGTGCCGATCCCGAACTCGCGCACCTGGACATTGGATCAGCCGTGGCTCTACACCGCGCGCGTGCAGCTTATCGGGGCCAGTGGCGACCTGGTCGACTCCATGGACAAATCCTTTGGCATGCGCTCGTTCGAACTGCGGGAGGATTCCGAGCCGCATGGCCGCTTTTACCTGAATGGCCAGGAAATCCGCCTGCGCGGCGCAAACGAGATGGGCAATTTCCAGCTCGACGTGATGCGGCGGGATTGGAACCGGCTCATCGACGACGTTCTGCTGGCAAAGATCACGCGCCTGAACTTCATTCGCTGCACGCAGACAGTGATGCCCCAGGAGTTTTACGACTGCTGCGACCGGCTCGGGTTGATGACGCAATCGGACCTGCCGCTGTTCGCGCTGGTGAGCTTCAAGCAGGCGCCGGAGGTGTTGCGCCAGGCGGTGGAAATGGAACGCACGGTGCGCAGCCACCCATCGGCGGTGATGATCTCGCTCATGAACGAACCCGACAGCGGCAGTGGCACCGGCGGCAAGGCCTTTGCGCTGAATCGTGAGCAGCTCGAGCAACTGCTCGATTGCGCCCGCAAACTCGTGCGCATCGAGAACCCGGACCAGGCGATGAAGCTGATCGATGGCGACTACAACCCTCCCTCCGACGGCTACCCGGACAATCATTGCTACAGCGGCTGGTACGGTCAGCACGGCGTCTCGTTGGACCGTCTCCAGGCCGGCTACTGGATGAAGGTCCGGAAAGATTGGATGTACGGCTGTGGGGAGTTCGGCGTGGAGGGTCTCGACTCCATCCAGACGATGGAAAAGTATTACCCACCCGCGTGGCTCACCGCCGGCACAGACGGTTCATGGAAGCCTGATCGCATCCCCGGCTCCCAGACCATGGGGAAATTCAAGCTGTGGTACACGGAGCCGCGCACGATGGCGGAATGGGTGGATGCCTCGCAGTCCCACCAGGCGGATGTCATCAAGCTGAAGACCGAGGCCTTTCGCCGAATGACTCGGATGAATTCCTTCGCCATTCATCTGCTGATCGATGCGTGGCCGGCTGGTTGGCTGAAATCGATCATGGACGTCGACCGGCAGCCAAAGAAGGCATGGTATGCCTATCGCGATGCACTCGCGCCCATCGCCGTGCAGGTGCGGAGCGAAAAAGGGCAGTCGGAATTCTCCGCCTCAGCGAAGCCGAACGTCGAAATCTGGGTCTGCAACGACACCGCGGCTACGCCCGATTGCGAGCTCCGATATCAGGTCGAGCAGAACGGCAAGGTCCTGCAAACCGGCAGCGCCACGGCAAGAGTTCCCACCGTTACCGAAGGTGCACTCTGCCAGGGGCTGCTGCCCCTGCCATTAGATATCGCCGCCCCCGCCGATCTTCAATTGCGCGTCAGTCTCGTTTCTAGTTCGGACGGAGGCTTGATCGATCAATACCTCTTCGCCTACCGCGTCAAGGTTTTGAACCCGCCTCCGCAAAACAAAGGTCCCAGCCAACCATGAAAAAACGGCCAAGACTTGGTCCTTTCCCTCGGAATGCGATCTTCGACCCAATCAGTCGCAGGGATTTCTCAAGGTATCCGACGCATCCGGCGCCATACGCATCCTCACTCTTTCGAAAATTATGCCCCCCATCACTCCATGGCTGGAACAAACCTGGCGTTGGTTTGGACCCGATGACCCGGTCCCGCTCGCGTCCATCCAGCAGGCCGGCGCGACGGGCGTCGTAACCGCCCTGCACCATCTCTCCAACGGCAACGTTTGGCCGGTCGAGGAAATCCGCCGCCGCATGGAAACCATCGAACGGGCCGGTCTGCGCTGGTCGGTGGTTGAAAGCGTGCCTGTGCACGAGGACATCAAGCAGGCGAAGAGCGATGCCGAACGCTACCTGGCCAACTATGCGCAAAGCCTGCGCAACCTCGCCGCGTGCGGGCTCAAGGTCGTCTGCTACAATTTCATGCCGCTCGACTGGACGCGGACCAATCTCGCCTGGATCCTCCCGGACGGCGCGGAAGCGCTGCGTTTTGACGCCGTCGACGCCGCCCTCTTCGATCTTCACATCCTGAAGCGAGCCGGAGCGCAGGCGAGTCATTCGCCCGAAGTTTGCGCGCGGGCCGCCAGGCGTCATGAACAGCTTTCCACCGAACGGCGCGAGGCTCTCACGCGCACCATCCTTCTCGGGCTGCCCGGCACGGTCGAGGACCTGACGCTCGACCAGTTTCGTGCGGCACTGGATCAATATCAATCCATTGACTCGGCGCGCCTGCGGGAAAACCATGCCGCTTTTCTCCGTCATGTCGTTCCTGTCGCCGAGGACTGCGGCATCTCGCTTGGCCTCCATCCGGATGATCCTCCCTTTCCGATTTTTGGCCTGCCCCGCATCGCCGGCACACCGGAGGACCTCGACGCCATTTTGACCGCCGTGGATTCCCCCGCCAACGGAATCACCTTCTGCACCGGATCGCTGGGCGCACATCCCGCCAACGATCTTCCCGCCATCTTTCGCCGCATCGGCCACCGCGTCCATTTTCTGCACCTGCGCAGTGTCCAGCGCGAAGCCGACGGCAGCTTTTATGAAGCGGATCACCTCGGCGGAAGCGCCGATATGGCGGCTGTCATGCTGGCCGCGATCGAGGAACTCGACCGCCGGGCCACGCACGGGGATTTCACGCCGCTGCCGATGCGGCCCGATCACGGCCACCGTATGCTCGGCGATCTCAAGCAGTCGTTCTATCCCGGTTACTCCGCCATTGGAAGATTGAGGGGTCTAGCCGAACTGCGCGGCTTAGAGTTGGGCATCCGCCATATGCTCGGGAGCAAATAAGCCGATGAACCTGAATAGGAATTTTGAAATCTTAAACGGGGATTTACGCTTCCGATTGAACAAGAAGCAGTGCATATAAAGGCAGTCGAACGCCATGGCGATCCGGTTGAACTAACGAAAGATCAAGCCATTGAACTTGGCGGGGTTTTAATCAAATTCGCTCAGGAAATTATTGAGTGATCCCGCCAGCCCGGCCAGTTTACAAGTTGCTCAAGCAGCAATTCTTTTGGCTCTGAGTCCAAGCACAATTAATGAGTGAACGAGAATTTGATTCCGGCCACCGCCCTCATTTACCTCGTTAGAAAAAAATGAACTGGTCTCCAGAGACCTTCACAAATCTGTTGGACACACCGGCGGTACGGCAGTAATCCGCAATGGAGGGTTTGATCCAAAATGAAAATAGCTCACAAAGGGGAAGATCGCACCGGAAGCAGCCATCCACGCGGTTGAGGCAGTTCTGGGGTATGCGTTCTCGAGTTCGTTTCGCAGTTTTCTGCGGTATAACGATGGGGCAACGCCTGACACAAACATCTTCAGAGTTGGAAAGCACGACGACGGTGGGGTGAATCAGTTTATTCCTTTGAGCCAGATTGCTGAGGAGAGAAAATTCATCGAGAATCTCCCAAAATATGCCTATCCCGTCGCATGGTCGGAGGGCGGAAACTACGTTTTCGTCGATGAAGGCAAGGGCGGCGCAGTCTTTTTCTGGAATCACGAAGAGCCTGAGGAGATCACTGAAATTGCGCCGGGCTTCAGAAAGTTCCTCGACATCTTGCGACCATTCAGCGTCAAGGACATCAAACTGAAACCTGGACAGGTGGAGAGTTTCTGGATTCATCCAGACTTTCTCAAACGCCTCAAAAAACAGGACTTTTAGCGAAGGCAATCGTCTCTCGCGATGACGCAACAGACTTTTTGGAATGCCCTTGCTGTGGAAAGAAGACGATTTCCGAATTGGGAACATACGAGATTTGCGACAACTGCGGCTGGGAAGACGACCCGGTTCAATCTGCCGATCCCAACTATGCAGGCGGAGCGAACGAGGAAAGTTTGAACAGCGCCCGGGCCAATTGGTTGAAACGTCAAAACTAGTTGCAGTAATAGCGCCATGAGCGATGGCCAATCCCCTTCTGGCGCGAAGTAGCCGGGGCCCGCTCGCAGGGCGGAACCGCTTGCTTCCCGACCGGTTCCGCTGATCGTTGACTACGCAGGCCCAAGCCGTTCGGGGCAGCGGGCACAACCGAAGATTGCACCCGCCGCCTGAGCTGAACCGGATTTTGTTAAAAGGCCGCCCTCAAGACTACGTTTCCGTCGCTGTCACTGATCGTGACGCTGGTGACATCGAACAGGTTCACCGTGCCGGGCAGCGTTCCGTTTGTTCCCTCGCGGGCCATGATCTGCAGGCGCCCGTTTGCCGTGCTGGTGGCGGTGCCGAGATCGTTGCCATTGACCGCCCAGGTGTAAGGGGTGCTGGCCGCCAGCCCCGCGGCGGTGATGCACAGCGCCCCGCTCACCGAGCCGTCCCGGGAGCTGGCTTTGATCCGCACCATGCCGCCTGCTGCGGAGCTGTCGCTCACCGGACTGAGCGGCGCCCGCGCCAGGTACGCCCCGTCGGCAAAGGTGCTGAGATCCGCGGTAAAGAGGACGTTGCCGCTCGTGCCGGAGATGGTGAGCGTGGCGACATCGAAGGGGTCGAAGCCATCCGGGAAGGCGACGCCGTGATTCCCGCCGAAAAGCGCATGCGTCCGGGCAGGGCGCGGCCGGGCCGGGTTCGCCGGATCATTCACGGAGAAGGAGCCGAGCACAGTAGTGTCGCTGCCGGAGGCGGTCGTGGCGCTCACGGTGTAGGCCCCGGCAGCAAGGCCAGCCGTCCTGAGGGCGACCGAGCCGCTATCCGTACCGCTGCGGCTGATCGCCTGCAGCACGCCCGCCGCCGTGGCGCTGCCGGAGGTGGCGACGAAGGGAATTCCGATATTGAGCGACTCGAAGCTGCCGCTCTCCAGATCGCCATGAGGCCCGCCGGAACCGGTTTCCCTGGGGGGCGGAGGCAACTGGCCATCACTCCCGGTGAGGATGGGACCGCCCGTGCCACCCGCCATTGGAGGCGGAGGCAACTGGCCATCGCTCCCGGTGAAGACGGGGCCGCCGGTTCCACCTGCCATTGGGGGCGGCGGCGGCATCTGGCCATCGCTGCCGGTGAAGATAGGCCCGCCGGTGCCGCCAGACATCGGAGGCGGCGGCGGAAGGTGCCGCCCACCCAATTGCGCATGAACGGTCGGTGAGAATATCAGGCCTGCCGCAACCGCAGCCAGCATGGGAAGGTAATAGGATTTCATTGGAAGTTTGGTTGGTGGTCTTTCGACAGCGCCCATGTTACCTCCCAAAATCACCCGTCCCACCAGGATGGGACGGAGCCTCGCTCCCCTGTGACCAACCCCGCTTTCCGCGGGACGGACCCGCCTGTAGCGGCCCCTTTTCCGGAATTATTCCGGCAGGATCATCTCGAAATAGGTCCCCGCGTCGCCCTCTTCTCCCAGCCGCGGCTCGAGCGTGAGCGAACGGTAGGCAGCCTCCAGCGCCGCGGGGTTCTCCCGCAGCTCCGGGTAAAGGTGGGACAGGCGCCGCTTCACCCAATGCCGGGCCATCCCGCGATCCACCGGGTGGAGGGGCGGCTCGCGCCGGAGCGCCCTCTTGAAAAACTGCATCAAAGGTGAATTCATAAGTAAATCCTGGGAAACCGGACCGGAGAGGGTTGCCCGGAATTGCTCCGCGCGCAACCCCGCGCGGAGCTTGCGCCCTCGTGCGGAAGCAGATACTGCCCCTCTATGTCATTTCGCGATCTCGGTCTTTCCGAGGAAGTTCTCCATGGAATCCAGTCCATGGGTTATATCGATCCCACCCCCATCCAGTTGCGGTCGTTCCCTCCCATTCTCGCGGGCAAAGACCTCATCGCCTCCGCCCAAACGGGCACGGGCAAGACGGCCGCCTTCGCGCTGCCCCTGCTCACCTGCCTGCAAAGCCACGGCGCCATCCGCGCGCTCGTGCTGGAGCCGACCCGCGAACTGGCCGCGCAGGTGGAGACCGCTTTCCGCGATTACGCCCGCTTCAGCAATCTGCGGATCGGCGTCGTCTATGGCGGGGTCGGCTTCGGCCCGCAGCGCGACATGCTGAAGAACGGGGTGGACGTGCTGGTGGCCACGCCCGGGCGTCTCATTGATTTCCTGAGCAACCGCGAGTTGGACCTGGGCGGCCTGAAACACCTGGTGCTGGATGAAATGGACCGCATGCTCGACATGGGTTTCATGCCCCAAGTGCGTAAGATCCTCGAGTATTGCCCGAAGAAGCGCCAGACGATGCTGTTCTCCGCGACCATGCCGCCCGAGATCGAGAATCTCACGAGCTGGGTGCTGCACGAGCCGGAGATCGTGGAGATCGGCATCCGCCGTTCTCCCGCCGAGACGGTGAGCCACGCCCTTTATCCCGTGGCGCGGGAGCAGAAATTCGATCTCCTCGTCGCTTTGCTGGAAAAGACCGATTTCTGCAGCGTCCTCATCTTTTGCCGCACCAAGGATGGCGCGGACCGCATCGCCAACCAGTTGAAGGAGGCGAAGCACTCCGTGGCGGTGATGCATTCCAATCGCACGCAACGGGAGCGCATGGATTCGCTGGAAGGTTTCAAATCCGGCAAATACGAGGTAATGGTGGCGACGGACATCGCCTCGCGCGGCATCGACATTGCGGGGGTCAGCCACGTCATTAATTACGACGTGCCGCAGCACCCGGAGGATTACGTGCACCGGATCGGCCGCACGGGCCGGGCCCAGGCGGTGGGCGACGCCTTCACCCTCATGACGGGCGAGGATGTGGAGGAAGTGACGAAGATCCAATACTTCATCGGCCAAAAAATCCCGCGGCTGCAACTGGAGGGCTTCGACTACCTCTACACGGCCATGAATGACGCGACCAAGCGCACGCCCATCCGGCGCGTCGGGCAAAAGCGGCGGCGGTAGGGACTTTTTCTCCGCAGATTAACGCAGATTTTCGCAGATTAGGAACCGGAGGCCTGCCTCTGCGCTTCTCCCAAAAATCTGTGTCAATCTGCGTTAATCTGCGGATAACATGCTCCTTCTCTTGATCAGTTTGCGGACTTGACGCCTGCCGGCGGATCTCACAAGGTGCGGCCAGTTCTTTGCGAAAATCTTGAGGGAGTCGAGTGATTCCCCGAACGCGTGTGGAAGCGAGGAATTCCGTGTGAATCGGAAGCAGTTGCGCTGCTGTAACTGGATACAAATCCCCAAAAGGCCAATCGCCGGCAAAACCGGCGGTGAAGGCGGGGAGGAGGCAAGCCAGGAGCCAGAATATTCGCCCCGCACGCTCTCATTCCGAGGCGCCATGAGTATGGCCGCCCCGGCCAACTTCTTCGCAGAAAAGAAGCAATGAGAGACCAGCCGGGCTCCCGCTGCACCACTCGCGGGCGTTTTCTGGTCTTTCATCCACCGAAAGACCACAAAATGAAAAAGCAGATCGGCATCTTTGCAGCGCTGTGGCTCGCCGCGTGCGCCTTCCTTCACTCCGCACACGCGGATTCCTCGTTCATTCTCTTCCAGGGAGACTTCGGCCCCAGCGGCGCGGAGCAGACCTTCAAGTTCCAGATCAGCTATCCCCCGGGGGCGCTGACTACCGGGCAAAATCTGCTCGATGCCATCTTCGGCACGCCGGTGCTGGATGGCACCGACGCCGCCTCCGGCCGGCCGCTCCTTGTGGCCGGCACGGCCTCGCAGAACGTGCAGTACGACCAATATTCCTTCGGCAATGAGGTGGTCGCGTTCACGTTCAACTCCATCACCATCAAGGCGAATGACAAGCCGCCTTCGGGGCCGACGCAGGATTGGACTGATTACGTGGCCGGCGGCACGAGCGGGAACGACGGCGGCCCGTATAGCTCTGGCCAGTGGACAATATCCAACGACGGGGCGACCACCCGGGGCTTGGGCAATGACAGTTTCGACGGCTGGGTGTTCGGCAATTCCGGGTACGATTCCGATTTTACCGTAGATGGCAACCCCGTCGACGATCGACGGCGCCATGACAAACAATGCGCCCCTCGGATGCCGACTTCGCCGGCGCAACGCTCATCAGCGTGCCGGAACCAGGCAGTACGGCGCTCCTGCTGTTGGGCATCGGCGGCGCTTTGGCTCTGGAAAAAGAGGCGCATGATGACCAGCGCGCCCCGGCGCCGCGGCAGGTGCTTTCACACTGCTGGAGCTGCTCGTCTCCGTCGGCATCGTCGCCACGCTTGCGGCCTTGTCCTTGGCGGGGCTCACGCAGGTGCGCTCCCTCGCGCAAGGGGCCTATTGCGCGAACAGCCTGCGGCAGCTCGGCGTGGCGACCAATCTTTACCTCGGGGATCACGGAACATGTCTGCTTCCAGTATATGAAAGCGGTGCCCGGCGGGAACCTCTGGTATTTCGGCTTCGAAACCAACGCCAGCCT
Organism: uncultured Verrucomicrobiae bacterium; assembly: GCA_963828525.1. GTDB lineage: Bacteria > Verrucomicrobiota > Verrucomicrobiia > Chthoniobacterales > Chthoniobacteraceae > CAWHEP01. The sequence continues at coordinate 557,960 of CAWHEP010000002.1, read as the reverse complement.
GGGCGTGGCGGAGGGCCAGCGCACGGTGGATGTTACGCAATCCCCGCTGTACCCGTACGTCCGCCAGGTGGGCGGCGTGGAGGTCTGCCCTTCCTTTCCCTACAACAGCCTCTCTGTATGGAAGCCGAAGTACACGCGGCGCCAGCTGGGGGTACGGCTTCAATCACCACCATCTCTCCAATGTGAACACGCTGACGATCGCTCATCCCGCGCAGGTCATCCTGTTCGGCGATTGCGCGCAGGTGAATACCTTCCAGGCGCCGGCTTCGCCGAAGAACCCGCTGCTGGAGGAGTTCTACATGATCGACGAAACCTACAAGACGATCCACTTCCGCCATGGCTCCTGCGCGAACATGCTCTTCCTGGATGGACACGTGGAAAAGTTCCAGATGTATCCCGGCACGGAGGATGCGCGGGTCGCGGGGGAATCGGTCGGGCGCATTACTCCTGTTGGCAGCACGCAATATTTACAGTAGAAAGAACGCTCCATGAAAAAACCACCGGCTCAAACCGTCGCGGCTTTCCTGCTGCTGGCCGCGATTATCGCCTACCGGCTCTGCGCCGGCTTCGAGGGTGGCCAATACCCCTGGCTGGGGAATTTCGCACCGGTGGCGGCGGTGGCTTTGTGCGGGGCGATCTACCTGCCGCGCAAGCTGGCGCTGGTGCTCCCGCTGGCGGCGCTCTTTTTCTCGGATGTCATCTTGAACGCGTTCCACTACCACTTCGCCATCGTGAGCGTGGAAATGGCTGGCGCGCTACCTGGCGCTGGCCTCAACGGTGGGGATCGGCTGGGCGCTTCCCGCGAGCGTGCCGGCGGCGGGCATCCTGCTGGCCAGCCTCGCGAGTTCGCTCCTGTTTTACGTGGTGACGAATTCCGCCTCCTGGCTGGATGAGGCGGGCTACGCCAAGACGCCCGGCGGCTGGGTGCAGGCTCTCACCACGGGCCTGCCGGGCTACGAGCCGACCTGGATGTTTTTCCGCTCCACGCTGTGAGCGATCTCCTTTTCACGGGGCTTTTCATCGCCTGCATGGCGGCCGCGCAGAAGGACGGCGCCCGCTCCCGCCGAGGAGCGGCTGGCCGCCGGCGGCCCGCTAGGGGAGATTCCTGAACCTGGCGCTAGCCGGGCCCTTTTCATTGCATTCCCACATCCCACCCGTAAGGTGCACCGCGTTCATTCCCAAAATGAGGAACCCCTGGCCCGGCTTGCCTTACTTCGTTTTTTCTGTTCGCCTCGCTGGCCTGCGCGCAAACGGCGCCGCAGACCGCCGCCTCGCCCGGCACCGGTGGCCGATTCCTCTCCCGCCGCGGCCACGGCCACTCCGGCCCCGCCCATCGTTTCGGGAGCGGGCAGCACCGCCATTCACTCCGAGTCCGCCACCACCTCGAAGATCACCTTCAGCCAGGTGAATGTCGACGGACCGTACATCGCGATGACCTTCGATGACGGCCCGAGCTCGGCGAACACGCCGCGCTTGCTGGATCTGGCCGCGAAAAAGCACATCAAGCTGACCTTTTTCCTGATCGGCGAAAACGCCGCCCGGCTTCCGCAGCTTGTGCAGCGGGAATTGGCGGAGGGCCACGAGGTCGGGAATCACTCCTATACCCATCCCGACCTGGCCAGGATGAGCGACGCGGCCGTGCGCTCCGAAATCCAGAAGACGCAGGATGCGATCATCGCGGCCAGCGGCTACAAGCCGACCCTGATGCGGCCCCCCTACGGCGCCATGTCCGCCCGGCAGCGACTCTGGGTCAACCACGATTTCGGCGTGAAGATCATCCTCTGGGATGTCGATCCGCTGGACTGGAAACGGCCCGGCTCCAGCGTGGTGGCGCAGCGCATCATCTCCGGGGCCCGGCCTGGCTCGATTATCCTTTCCCACGATATCCACTCGCCCACGGTGGACGCGATGCCGCAGGTCTTCGACACCCTGCTGGCCAAGGGATACAAATTCGTGACCGTTTCCGAGCTGCTGGCCATGGACAAGGGGCCCCGCCACCCTGCCGCCGAAGAAACCTGCTCCGGCCGCCAAGGCGGCTGCGGCGCCGCCCGACCACTCCGGCGGCAGTAACCGACCATGGCGCCTGCCGCATGATCGGCGACGACTATCTCCAGATCCGCGCGCAGCTCGGCACGGCGCTCTATTCGCTCTCCACGCTGGCCCACGATCTGCAGGCCACGCCGGAGACGCATCGAGACCCTCCAGGGCCTCACCGCCAGCCTGCGCGAGCCGTTTCTCTTCGTGGTCATGGGCGAGGTCAAAGCGGGCAAATCGACCGTGCTGAACGCGCTTTTCGGCCGCGATTTCTGCCGGGTGGATGTCCTGCCGGCCACGGACCGCATCTGTCTCTTCAAATACGGCGCGGCGGCGCGCGACGTCCCCATCAACGAGCACCTGACGGAGTTCTACCGGCCCAGCCCTTTCCTGCGCGATTTCAATATCGTCGATACGCCCGGCACGAACACCATCGTGGCCGAGCACCAGCAGATCGCGGAGGAGTTCGTGCCGATGGCCGATCTGGTCCTCTTCGTTTTTTCGGTGACGAATCCGTGGGCCGCTTCGGCCTGGGAATTCCTCGACCTGATTCACAAGCAGTGGGGCAAGAACGTCATCTTCCTGCTCCAGCAGGCCGATCTGCGGAACCCGGAGGAAGTGCGAGGCGGTCAAGAAACACCTGGAACAAACCGCGCGGGAAAAAATCGGCTCTTCGCCGCCCATTTTTGCCGTCTCCGCCAAGATCGCCTTCCAGGCCAAAACGGGCGACCCGAAGAGACCTGGACCGGCTCATGGCGGAAAGCCATTTCGACGAGCTGGAGCGCTACATCGGCGACACCATCGCCCATGGCGATTCGCGCGCGGGCAAGCTGCGCTCGGTTTGCCAGAGCGCCCAGGTCATCGTGCGGGCGCTTTCCGAAAAGGCGAAGGGAGCGTTCGCCACCATCGAGAAAGACGACCAGCGCGTGCAGAAGCTGGGCGGCGTGCTGGAGGAGCGGAAGGAGCAATCCTTCCGGCAGGTGGGCGGGGTGCTTTGGTCGCTCGCGCAAAATTTTGAGCGCACGCAGCGGAAGAGCGAGCAATTGCTCGCCGAGCGTCTCTCCTGGGGCCGCACCTTCCAGCTCATTTTTCGGAAGCAGAAATGGCAGGCCGAATTCCAGGAGAGCATCGACCAGCAACTGCGCGAGACACTCTGAAGCGCCAGATCGCAAACTCCATCGAGCTGCTCGAGACCGACCTGAAAAACGTCTGGCGCGACGTGCATGAGAACATCCAGAAGACTTTCGCGGCCGAGATGCCTTCGCCCCCCGCGCCGCCGGATTTCATCAACGAGCGCGACCAGCTTCTAAAGCGCATCGAGCTGACCCTGCTGGAGCGGATGTCCGGCAGCGCGATCGAGGACGAGATGACCCGCATGTTCAACGATGCCGCCACCTGGATGCGCCTGCCGGCCGGCATCGCCGTGGCGGGCGGCGCCGCTACGGTGGCCGCCGCGCTGGCGCACCTGGCCATCCTGGATATTACCGGCGGGGTGGCGGCGATGGCGGCGCTGACCGGAGCAGGCGTGGCGGTGGTGAAACGCAACCGCATTCTTGGTGAATTCCGGAAGCAAATGGCCGCGAAGCGCGAGGAGATCCTGCATCCGGTGGAGGATCATCTGCGGCACGCCATCACGCTCTTCTACCAGGAACTCGGCGCGACCTTCCAGCCGCTGCAAGCCTTCTGCGCCGCGCAGCGCAAGGTGTACGACCCGATCCTAACCCGGCTGAAGCAGCTTGAGGAAACCTTTGGCAAGACGGCGAGCGAGCTGCAGGCCACGGGGAAGGACGAGGAGAAGTGAGCGCTCACTTCCTCCCTCTTACGCTCGTTGATACGATGCAAGAGGGTAAGTATATGATTGCATAGGTCCGGGGTGGCAATGGACGATTTGCGCAGGCAGCCGTTGAAGATCTCGCAATTGTGGGATTAGTTGAAGGTAAACGGCAAAGGCACTTGATGGGACAAGAGTCGAACAAATTAAGAATTAAATGAATTTAAGAAAAACGGGGCAGTTTGTCCTTCTGGCTCTGGTTGCTGGAGCATCACTGTCCTCAAACAGTGCAGCGAAAGATGAAGCCTGCAGCCCCCCTTGCACGTCGCTCTGGCTCCGAAGGGAGTGGATGACAGCGTCGAAGCCGCTGGAGTTCCCTCCTGGGGCCTTGGACCCTTTGTCCGTTGCCCGGAAAATCCGTTGATCGTGCCGCGATCCGACATGACCTTCTTCTGCCCGCTTCTAAAACAAAACGTCGCCTGGGAGGCGAAGAATATCGTCGGCGCTGCCGCAGCGGTGAAGGATGGCAAGGTCTACTGGCTCTACCGGGCGGAGCCTAAGAATATTCATAACTCGCGCGTCGGCCTGGGAATCAGTGAAGACGGCATCCATTTCAAATGTAATCCAACTCCGGTCCTTTATCCCGACGAGGATGCTTTTAATAAATATGAATGGCCAGGGGGAACCGAGGATGGCCGCGTCGTGCAGCGGGAAGACGGCCTCTTTGTCTATCTGTATGCAGCTTACAATGGAAGAACGCCCCGGCAGTCCGTGGCGACGAGCCGCGATCTGATTCATTGGACCAAGCAAGGCCCGGCCTTTGCCAAAGCTTATGACGGCAAGTACCTGGACCGCCTTTCCAAGGGAGGATCGGTGGTCAGCCGTTATTATGATGATGGCCGGGTCGTGGCTGAAAAAATCCACGGAAAATATTGGATGTATCTTATCAACTACAACGCGGCTTACTCGGACGATTGCATTAACTGGACGCCGGTAATCGACAGGAAAGGCGGGCTGGTCAAAGTGCTGCCACCGCGCAAAGGCGGCGGCAAGTTTGACTGCAATTTAATGGAACCGGGGCCACCTCCCATCGTCACCCCCAAAGGCATTTTGGTGATCTATCACGGCGGAGAAAATGATCCCAGCAGGGGCGATCCTAACCTTCCCAAGAGAAACTATGCGGGCGGCCAGGCTCTCTTTGATCTGAACGACCCCACGAAAATGATCGCCCGTTGTGACAACTATTTTTTGACGCCTCGGATGCCCTACGAACTCAATAGCTCCGTGGGAGCCCCGGTCTGCTTCATGGAGGGCTTGGTGCGATTCAGGGGCAAATGGCTTCTCTACTATGAGGCCGGTGATCACGTCGGAGCCATGGCATCCTGTGACAAACCGGGATTTGAACTGCCGCCCGCCAAGTAATCACCTGGCGTGGCTGGCGCTTCACGCTTGCCTTCCGGAACCGCAGCTTAGCGCGAGCGCGCGCCGCGGGAATTGCCGAAGCGGCGGCCGCCTTCGCGGGAGCCATTCCGCGGCGGCCCGGCGGGGCGGCGGTTTTCGCCGCCCGCGGAGGGCGGTTCGGCGGCACACGGCGTTCGCGCTGCGGCTCGGCCGGGGCTTTCGCCGCGTAGTCGAATCCTTCCGCCCGTTTCCGCACCAGGCCGCGGCCGATAAACCGCTCCAGCGAGCGAAGCGCCCCCTGGTCCTCCGGCGTCACGAAGCTGATGGCATCGCCGACGGCTTGCGCCCGGCCGGTGCGGCCGATGCGGTGCACGTAATCTTCCGAGTGCATGGGGAAGTCGTAATTGATCACGTGGGAAATGCCATCCACATCGATGCCGCGCGCGGCGATATCCGTCGCCACCAGCACCCGCACCTCGCCGGATTTGAATTCCTTCAGCGCGCGCAACCGCTGGTTTTGCGAGCGATTGGAATGCAGCGTGGCCGTCCGGATCTGGCTGCTCTCCAGCCGCCGGGCGATCCGGTCCGCGCCATGTTTGGTGCGCGTGAAGACGAGCACCGAGTCCAGTGCGGCATCCTGCAGCAGATGCGCCAGGAGCACCGGCTTGAGGCTGGCCGGGACCTCGTACACAAGCTGGGTCACGGTTTCGGCCGGGATTCGAGCGGCGGCCGATCTGCACCGTCTTCGGCGCGTGCTGGAATTCATGCGTGAGCGACTCGATCTCCTTCGAGAGCGTGGCGGAAAACATGAGCGTCTGGCGCTTGCGCGGGCAGCGCCTTCACCACGCGCGCGGATTTGCGGCAGGAACCCCATGTCGAGCATCCGGTCCGCTTCATCCAGCACCAGGAACTCCACGCCCGAGAAATCGCCGTGCCGCTGGTTCAGCAAATCGAGCAGCCGCCCGGGAGTCGCCACCACCATCTCCACGCCCGAGCGCAAGGCCTCGATCTGCGGGCGCTCGCCCACGCCGCCGAAGACGGTCGCCATGCGCATGCGGCAGATATTTGGCATAGGCGCGCACGTTTTCCTCGATTTGCACCACCAGCTCCCGGGTCGGCGCCATGACCAGCGACGCGGGTGCCCTTCCGCACGCGGGGCGTGTTGGAGAGCAGGGAAAGGATGGGCAGCACGAAAGCGGCCGTCTTGCCGGTGCCCGTCTGGGCAATGCCGATCAGGTCATGCCCGGCGAGAATTTGCGGGATGGCTTCCGCCTGGATTGGCGTCGGCTCGGTGTAACCGGCCTCCTGGACTGCTTTGAGAATATTGGCGCCGAGATTGAGAGCACGAAAGGGCATAGGAGAAAACCGTAGCAGGGAGCAGCGGGCGGGGTGTCTTCTTTTTTTCAGGGCGTCCCTTGCCGCGCCCGGAGCACGTGAAATCCGAGCCTTGCCTTGCCCCCGGCCATCTTCGATGCTCGCCGGTCGCGCCCGCATGGCCTCTTCCAAACAACTGGTCTTTTTCCGCCGCCTCGGCAGCACGGTCGCCCTGTGGGCGGTCGCGCTCTGGATCGTTCTCTCCGGGTTTGAGATCGGCTTCTTCTTCCTCATCGGCACGCCTGGGCCTGCTCGGCCTGTGGGAGTTCTACCGGATGCTCGATCACAAGCAGCTCCCGAACTTCAAGGTGCTCGCCCTGATCTGCGGCGTCATTTTCCTCTCGGGCAGCTTTTACTATTTCTCCCGGGTGGGGCCGGCCCGCTCCTATGACTTCGAGATCGCGGTCATCCTCTTTTTCCTGCTGATCGTCTTTGCCCGGCAGATGTTCGAGCGCACCCGCGATATCCGCCCGCTGGAGACGATGGCCTTCACCATCTTCGGCTTCCTCTACGTCCTCTGGCTGTTCAATTTCATTACGAAGCTGGTTTATCTCTTCCCGCGCAATGCGGCCAACCACGTCACCGGCCAGTACTACGTGCTCTACTGCATCGTGGTGACGAAGTTCTCCGACATGGGCGCGTATGTGGTGGGCAGCCTCATCGGGAAGCATCCGCTCATCCCCCATATCTCGCCCGAAGAAAACGTGGGAGGGATTTTTCGGCGCGATCGCCTTTTCCGTGCTGGGCAGCTACGGGATGTTTTACCTCATCCACGACCGGCTGCCCGCCTTCAATGCCACTGCACGCGGGCATCCTGGGGGTGCTGCTCGGCTTTGCCGCCATTATCGGCGATCTGGCGGAGTCGATCATCAAGCGCAGCACCGATACGAAGGACTCCGGGCACATGCTGCCGGGCATCGGCGGCGTGCTGGACCTGATCGACAGCCTGCTCTTCACCGCGCCGCTCCTCTTCTTTTACGCCCGGCTGGTGCTGGGCATTTGAGTTCAAATGAAACGCCGCCGAGTTGTCGTCCTGGGGGCCACCGGCTCCATCGGCCAGAGCGCCGCCAAGGTCGCCCACGACATTCCCGAGCGCATGGAGATCGTGGGCCTCTCGGGCAATCGCAACCTGGCCAAGCTGGCCGGAAGCTGGCCGCGCAATTTCCCCACGCCGCGCTCTGCACGACCTGCCCGGAAACGGCGGTGCCCGCGGAACTCGACGCGCGCGTGCGGCACCGCGGCGAGCAGGGGCTGGTGGAACTGGCCACGCTGCCGGAGGCGGACCTGGTGCTGATCGCCATCGTGGGCACGGGCGGACTGAAGCCGGCGCTGGCGGCGATCGAGGCCGGGAAGGATATCGCCGTGGCGAGCAAGGAAATCCTGGTGATGGCGGGGCAGGCGGTGATGGAAGCGGCCCGGCGCAAGGGCGTGCAGGTGCTGCCGGTGGACAGCGAGCACAACGCCATCTTCCAATGCCTGGAAGGCCGCGGCCCGGAGCAGGTGCGCCGCCTCATCCTGACCGCCAGCGGCGGGCCCTTCCGCAAGCTGCCCGCGGCGGAGCTGGCGGCAGTGACCGTGGAGCAGGCGCTGAAGCACCCGACCTGGAACATGGGGGAGAAGATCACCATCGACTCCGCCACGCTCTTCAACAAAGGGCTGGAGATGATCGAGGCGCGCTGGCTCTTCGATGTCGAGATGGCGCGGGTGGATGTGATCGTGCATCCGCAGAGCATCGTGCACTCCATGGTCGAATTCGTGGACAGCTCGGTGCTGGCGCAGCTCTCGCACTCGGACATGTGCTTCCCCATCCAGTACGCGGTGACCTGGCCGGAGCGGGTGCCGAACAGCCTGCGCCCGCTCGATTTTACGCAGCTCGCCCGGCTCGATTTCGAAGCGCCGCGCACCGCGGATTTCCCGGCGCTGGACCTGGCGCGCGAAGCCGGCGAGCGCGGCGGCACGCTCCCTGCGGTGCTGAACGCCGCCAATGAAGTCGCCGTCGCCGCTTTCCTCCGCCGCCAGATCGGTTTCCCGGCCATCTGGGAGACCGGTGGCCCATGCCATGGACCGGCACCGGCCGATTGCGGAACCGGGCCTCGATGCTATACTGGACGCCGATGCCGAAGCCCGGGCGCTGGCGCAGGAATTCATTCAATGACCACGCGGCACCCGTGAAATTTTTGAACACACCCTTCGCCGGGCGGTCCACCCCTGCGTCGGCTCCATTGATCCTCCCTCTTTTCCCCGTATGCCCAATTTCCTGAAAATCCCCCTCATCCTCCTGGAAGTCGTCCTGGTCTTCAACCTGATGATCATCGTGCATGAGCTGGGGCACTTCCTGGCGGCGCGCTGGCGCGGGCTGGTCATCGAAAAATTCGGCATCTGGTTCGGCAAGCCGCTCTGGAAAAAGACGATCAACGGCGTGGAGTACTCCCTCGGCACCATCCCGGCGGGCGGCTTCGTGGCGCTGCCGCAGATGGCGCCCATGGAAGTGATGGAGGGGAAAACCGATACGCCCGCGGGAGATGCTGCCGCCCGATCTCGGCCGCTGGATAAGATCATCGTCGCCTTTGCCGGGCCGCTCTTTTCCTTCGGGCTGGCGGTGGTTTTTGCCTCCATCGTCTGGATGGTGGGCCGGCCCGTCACGGAGGCGGAGGCCACCACGACCATCGGCTACGTGCTGCCGGATTCCCCCGCCGCCAAGGCCGGGCTCCTGGCGGGCGACAAAATCCTGGAGGTGGACGGCGAGCCGGTGCGCCGGTTCAGCGGCATGGGAGCCGACAGCATTACCTGGCGCATCGTGCGCAGCGAGGGGGAGACGGTGCCGATCACCGTGCAGCGCGACGGTGAACGGCGTGGCGGAGACGAAGACGCTGCATCCCCAGCCGGAGGTGCCCGAGACCAAGCCGTGGATGCGGAAGGCGCTGCGCGAGATCGGCATCCTGCCCGCCCAGCAGCCGATGGTGGCGCAGGTGGAGCCGGGCAGCCCGGCGGAGCAGGCCGGCCTGAAGCCGAATGACATCATTCGAGGGAATCAACGGCCAGCCGGTTTACACCATGGAGACGGTGAGCGATTACGCGAAGGACCACCCCGGCCAGGCGCTGCAGCTCGACGATCGACCGCGGAAGGGCAAGACGCTGCCAGCTGCCCTTTCCAGCCCAATGCGCGCATTCACGAGGTCTACGCCGACAGCCCGGCGCAGGCGGCGGGACTGAAAGAAGGGCGACATTGTCACCGGCGTGAACGGCCAGCCGATGCCGGAGATCATCGAAGATCACCGATTTCATCAAGGCCCACCCGGGCCAGCCCATCAAGCTCACGATCGAACGCGAGAAAGCCGTCCGCGAGGTCAGGGTGACGCCGGCAATGCCGGAAGGAGACACCGTGCCGCGCATCGGAATCGTGTGGGATGAGAACTACGGCATTACCGAGGATCTGTACGGGAAATTCCAGGTGCTGCATCCGCCTCCGGGCGAGCAGGTGCGCGCGGGCATGATGTCGATCTTCAATACCCTGGGGGCCATCGTCTCGCGCAAGAGCGGGGTCAAGCTCCAGCACATGGGCGGGCCGGTCATGATGATGCGGGTGTACTACATGTTCTTCGAGAGCCGGGAGGGCTGGCGGCTGGCGCTCTGGTTCAGCGTGGTGCTGAATGTGAACCTGGCGCTGATCAACCTGCTGCCGATCCCGGTGCTGGATGGCGGGCACATTACCCTGGCGCTGGTGGAGGCGGTGCGCCGCCGGCCGGTGAGCGTGCGCTTTCTCGAGGTCGTGCAGACGGGCTGCGCGGTGCTGATTATCGGTTTTATGCTCTACATCGCCTTCTTCGACGTGCAGGATTTGTTCGGCACCAAGCAGGATAAACTCCGCTTTGAGCCCAGGGATAATCCCGTCCCAATCCCAGCGATGACCTACACAGAGAACCCCTACGCCTATCGCACGCCGCGCCACCCGGGAGGTGCATGGTCGGCCCGGTCGGAATCGGCGGGGCGAATCCCATCCGGGTGCAGTCGATGATGACGTGCGACACCATGGACACGGAGGCGTGTGTGCAGCAGACGCTCGCGCTGGCGGAGGTGGGTTGCGAGATCGTCCGCATCACCGCGCCCACGGTGAAGGATGCGGCGAATCTGGAGAACATCGTGCGGCGGCTGCGCGGCGAGGGCTGCGACGTGCCGATCGTGGCCGATATCCATTTCAAGCCCGAGGCCGCGCTGGAAGCGGCCAAGTGGGTGGAGAAAGTGCGCATCAATCCCGGCAACTACGCGGACTCGAAGAAATTCAAGATCATCGAATACACGGACGAGCAATACCTGGCGGAGCTGGAGCGCATCCGCGAGCGGTTCACGCCGCTGGTGCTGCTCTGCAGGGAGCGCGGCGTGGCCATGCGCATCGGCACGAACCACGGCTCGCTTTCGCGACCGCATCATGAACCGCTACGGCGACACGCCGCTCGGCATGGTGGAGAGCGCGCTGGAGTTCGCCCGCATCGCCCGCGAGCACGATTACCACGCCTTCGTCTTCTCGATGAAGGCGAGCAACCCGAAGGTCATGATCAAGGCCTACCGGCTGCTCGTGGCGCGGCTGAACGAGCTGGGACCGGACTGGAATTACCCGATCCATCTCGGCGTGACCGAGGCCGGCGACGGCGAGGATGGCCGGATCAAGAGCGCCATCGGCATCGGCTCGCTGCTGCACGATGGCATCGGCGATACCGTCCGCGTTTCGCTCACCGAGGATAGCGTGCATGAAATCCCGGTGGCGCAGGCGCTGGTCGCGCCGTTCAACGCCGCGGGCGGCCTGGCCGAGCGGCTGGAAGCGGAGGCGCCGCTTTCCTACGATCCCTTTCACCTACTCGCGCCGGGTCTCCGAGACGCTTCCGGAGATCTCCGTGGCGGAGCCTGGCAAATCCGTCTCGCTGGGCGGGCGAGGAATTGCTGCGCGTGGCCATCCGCCGCGAGGCGTTCGCGAAGGTCGCGCACAAGGTCTCGCGCATGGGCGACTACAAGCCGGAGTTCATCGCCGAGGACGCCGAGCCGCGCGAGATCGATCCGCGCGACGACGAAGCCATCGCCGCGCTGAACGCCGCGCCGGACGCGGCTGCTGGTCACCTTGCGGGACGGCCTGGATATTCCCGTGATCGCCGGCTACCGCCTGCTCGCGGCCCGGCTCGACCCGCGCCATCCCATCCTGCTCAAGGATACGCTGACGCCCGCCGACCGAGGTGGTCGATTTCCAAAAAGCGCTGCTCACCGCCGCCACGCACATCGGCTCGCTGCTCTGCGACGGGATCGGCGATGCCATCCTCGTGCAGGGCGAATCCGCGCCGGGCCAGGCGCTGCGCCTGAGTTACAACGTGCTGCAGGCCGCCGGCTCCCGCATCTTCAAGACCGACTATGTGGCCTGCCCCTCCTGCGGGCGGACGCTGTTCGATCTGCAAAGCACCACGGCGCGGATCAAGGCCTCGACCGTGCATCTGAAAGGCGTGAAGATCGCGATCATGGGCTGCATCGTGAACGGCCCCGGCGAAATGGCCGACGCCGATTTCGGCTACGTGGGCGGCGCGCCGGGCAAGATCAACCTCTACGTGGGCAAGACCCCGGTGAAGTTCAACATTCCCGAAGCCGAAGCGGTGGACCGGCTGAAAGATTTGATCCGCGAACACGGCAAGTGGGTCGACCCCGCGCCGGTGGCGGAAGCGGTGGAGGCGTAGTTCGCATGATCTCTCCACAAAATGGAGAAATTGGTTTCATGGATGGACTTTGCATAGAAGCTCACGGGCGGGCGGCTTCGTTGTCATCCTTCGTTCTCCGCTCCGGCGAAGTTCCAGTGCCGGGATGGAGCCGGACAACTGCTAGGAGTTCACGTCTCGGAGAAGGGCGAGTTTGAAGTAGAGGTATCCATCAGCGATGAACACCGGGTGGAAGCCGTCTTTTTGAGCCACCGCCACTCCTTTTATGAAGCGGCTGCGTCAGAGGCCCATTGGTGGTTTGCTTACTCCGCCAATTTGGTACGCTGTGTGAGATGTCGATCACGATCGATCTTCCTGACGAGATGACCCAGCGCATTACTGCGAGCGCGGATCGCGCCGGAATGACGCCAAGCGAGTATATTGCCGATTCAGTCCGGCGACGCCTTGCCATCGAAGAATTCCACGAGATGCGGATAATCAGCTTCGCACCTAAGGCAAGGATTGGCAAACGCTTCGAAGTCTGGATTTTGCCCACGCATGGTGTTAATCCGCTGCTGGACCGCGGCAACAATTGCGCCGCTATCGATCAGAACGGTTTCGGCCATAGCCTGGCAGATACTTCTCCTTAGACGAAAGATCACGCGGCAGCACATCGCTTTTGATGACCAGATCCTCCATCCGGCGCCAAAGAGACCTTTTCTTTTTGCCGCCATGTTCCAGGCGCTCCCGGACGATCTCCGATTTGGCGACATTGCGCGCCTGGGCAGCACTCTCGATTTCCGCGAAGAGAAGTTCAGGTAACCTAACCGTCAGCGTTTTCACAGGAGCAGCGTAATACGATTCGGACAAGAATGCAACACCGCTCGCTCGAAGAATGTATCCAAAATGCCGTGCCGCACCCGAATTCCAGCGCGCCTTCACCGGCTGCCTCGGCGTCAGTTGCTTTGCTGAGAAGCGGCCCCTTCAGGGTCAGTGCGCTTTCGAAGCGGGCTTCTGCGGGAAAATCAAAATCAACAAGACGATGGCAACGAGGAGCGCTATGGAGGCCGAGTAACGGCTGAGCGCCAGCCCTCCCTTTGCGAGCGGCTTATCGAGGAAATCGCCAACGACCGCGCCGAGCGGCCGGGTCAGGATGAACGCGGCCCAGAATAAAACAGCCCGTGAAAGTTTCGTGAAGTAATAGAGAAGGGCGGTCAGGAGGAGCAGCCCTCCGAAGACTGCCGCGGCCCCGAGGTACCCCATGTCATTGGTATCGGCGACCCAGTCGCCGAGGGCCGTTCCGAGTGTCTGTGAGAACATGATCGTCGCCCAATAGAACCCCTCTACCTTCGGGGTATTCACCGTGTCGACCGAGATGCTCCCGGTCGACCAACGCCAGATCAGAAGGGACGCAATCACCAGGATCAGCAAGATCGTCGAGCCGCCCGTATACCCGAGGCCCAGCGATCTGGTGCAATAATCCGCCAGCGTCGTTCCAACGGTCGTCGTTGCGACGATCGTGAACCAATAAAGGAAGGGGTGAAATTTCTTTGCCCTGATTTGGACGAGCACCGCGGCGGCGAACAGCACGCCGAAGATCGCTGTTCCGATCAGATAACCGGTGCCTTTGGCTTCGTTCGTCGTTTCGCCAAGCCAGGACATGGTGACCGCATCGCCGCCGGTCTCGCCCAGCGTGGTCGCGAGGATCTTGATGATCCAGAAGAGAAGAGTGACCTGCGGTACTTTTGCGACGAGTTCTCGATTGCTTTTGTCCATGTTGTTTTAAAGGGGAAATCCTTCTTCCGTGACCGACATTGCTCACTCGAAAAACGTATCCTCGTGCGAGTAGGGCGGCGCGCAGCAGCAGAGGAAGCGCAGCGGTTCCGCCGCCGCGATGGTGTGCCAGGCGCCGGGCGGGATCAAAATCGCATCGCCCGGTTTCACCTCCCGCGTCTCGCCGTCGATCTCCATGCGCCCGCTTCCTTCCAGGATGAAGTAGAACTCCTCGCACTCCGCGGTGGTAGTGCCGCTGCGTCGATTTTCCGGCGGTCCACCCGCGCCTCGGCGAGGCTCTGTTTTTGCACCGGCGCATTCGTCCGGTCCAGAATGCTGCGGATAACCGATCCATCTTTCGTCACAAACGGTGTTTGCCCTGCCAGATTGAGCACCTGCATACTCCCTGCTATGACATTCTTCCAAGGTTGCACAGCCCTCATCACCGGCGCCTCTTCCGGGCTGGGCCAGGAATTCGCCCGGCAGCTCGCGCCGCAGGCCCGCGCCCTCGTCCTGGTGGCCCGGCGCATGGACCGCCTGGAAGAGCTGAAGGCCGGCCTGGCCCGCTCCCATCCGGAGCTCAATATCTACTGCTACGCCCTCGATCTTTCGGACGGCGCCGCTATCGACCGCTTCACCCGCTGGCTTGCCGATGAAGGGGTCAATATCAACTTCCTGGTCAATAACGCGGGGCTCGGCGATCACGGGCCGTTTGAGAGCTCCGCCTGGCCGAAGGTGCAGGCGATGCTCGATGTCAACATCGCCGCCCTCACCAAGCTCACCCATTCCCTGCTGCCGGTGCTCCGCGCCTTCGAGCACTCGGCGATCCTGAATGTCTCCTCCACGGCCAGCTATCTGCCCATCCCGCAACTCGCGGTCTACGCGGCCACGAAGGCCTACGTGAGCAGTTTCTCCGAGGCGCTGCGCGCGGAATTGCGCGGCACCGGCGTCTCCGTGACGGCGCTCTGCCCGGGGCCGGTGGATACCGAATTCAGCGAAGTGGCCGGCGCAGGGGCGAGCGCGGGCGCGATTTCGCGGCGCCGGAGTTCCTGAAGGTCATCGCCCGCGCAGGTGGTGCGCGAGGCGCTTGCCGGCGGTGGCGCAGGACCGCGCGCGGATCATCCCGGGCTGGGTCGTCTTTCTGGGCATGACGCTGGTGGCCTCGGTGCCGCTGTTCCTGCTGCGGCTCGGCCTGAATGCGAGCGCCTCCTCGGTGCGGCAGGAAAGCCGGGCGCGCGACGGAGTTGCCAGCACCGAGCGGGTCGGCTAAGCAAAGAGCCGCCATGGTGCCCGCGATCAAGATTTACTACATCGTCTTTGCCGCTCCTGACGGTCGGTGGGAGGCATCATGGGATACGTGAAGGCGAAGAGCGTCGTCTCCGTCATCGCCGGGCTGATTTCCGGCGCGCTGCTCGTGACCGCCAGCATGCTGCTCCCCAGCCGCCCGGAGATCGCCTACACGATGGGCATCACCGTTTCCGTGCTGCTGGCGGGGAAATTCGTGCCCGATTTCATTCACAAGAAAACCATCGTGCCGGGCGGCCTCATGGCCTTGCTCAGCATCGCCAGCATCGTGCTGACGCTGCTCGCGTGGCATCGTTGAGCGCAGCCGGGATGATGCGCGGCTCCTCTCGCCGCCGGTGGTGGCCCGGTGTGCTCGGCAGCGCTGGCCTCAGCCTCTCCGCCTGCTCGCCCCCGCAGCATATGGATGAAGCAAGCCCCGCGCCCGAGAGACGACGCCCACTCCTCCGCCCTCGGCCCGGCGCCGGCCTCCCCGACGCCGGAGCCTTCGCCCACGCCGCTCTCCGTCCCGTACAAAAAGACTCGATACCGGCAGGCTCTTCAATGGCATCCAGTTCCAAAGCTCCTTCTCCGCCGAGCCGGGCCGGAACGCCACGGCCGAGGCAGCCGATCCCGGCAAGCTACACTCTCCACCTGGACCTGCACGTGCGGGTGCCAAAGGCCGTCTCGGCGCCGCCCGATCTCGCCGCACTGAACCCGGCGCTGCCCGCGGTCTTCCCGGCCTTCGCAAAGTGGATCGGGGCCGCGAAGGTTTCCCCGCTGTACGAGCGATTCTACGGGTACAAGCTGCAGGCGCTGCGGCAGAGCCTGGTTCGTCTCGATCAGCTCCTGAATCGCCACGATTTCTTCGACTGCGAGACGGTGCTGGAAGTGCAGCCGCCCGGCTCGCCGCGGCGAGGCGCTCTGGCTGCAATCCGACATGGATGTGGACAGCGATGGTTCGGATAGCGACCGGGTGCCGCTGATCGATGGCAGCTCGCCCACCTTCCAGCCGCTGACGAGCTACCGCTGGCCGAAGCGCACCGCCACGCCGAATCAATTTCTCGCCCCGCGCGAGGAAAAGCTGCGCCGAGCTGCAAAGCGAGCTGCCCGGGAAAACCGGCGCGCAAAGGGAAGCGGCGAAAAGCCAGATCGCGGAGCTGAAGGCGGATATCGAGCAGCTCAAGACCGATTCCTTCCTGGTCGCGCGCGGACGATCCCTACGTCGTCATGTCGTGGTCGGTCGCGGGGAAAAAGAGCGAATCCGTTCTCGCCGGGAGTGGGCGATTACTGCGCGGTCATTTACAAGAACGTGATTTATCCCGCCATCGTGGGCGATGTCGGCCCGGCCAACAAAATGGGAGAAGCCTCGCTGCGGATCGCGCAGCAAATGAACAGCCTGCGCCACTTCGGAGAACCGCCCGAGAGCAAATTGAAGGTGACCTACCTCGTTTTCCCCGGCACGGCCGAGCGCCCGTTCGGGCCGCCGGATCTCGCGCATTGGCGGGAGAAGATCGATGGCTTCCTCAAGGAGATGGGCGGGTATAACGCGCAGCTTTTTACCTGGAAAGACTTGACTGCGCCCACGCCCACCCCGACTCCTCCGCCCACTCCCACTCCCACTCCATCTCCATCACCTTCGGCCACCGTGTCGGGCACGGCCGCGGCCAGCGCCAGTCCTCTCGGCTTCCGCCTCGGCAGAGTCCGCCGTAGTTACTGCGTGGTTCGCGGAATCGAGCGGATCGGCAGCCAGCCGGCGTCTCTTCGCCTGGAACACGGAAATCGAGGTCACCAGATCCACGCGCCCGCTGCAGTTGGCGATCGATGGGATGGGTGGCGCCGGCCGGCCGGCGGGACGCCTGCTGATCGGCCTCCAGCGTGTCGATATCCGGGTCGCGCCCGGCCACGAGCGCGGCTTCGTTCAGGTGCGCCCGGCCGCGCTCCGCCACCACGCTCGCGCCACCCCGTGCGCGGTAATTTCCCGCATGATCTCTTCTTTGCAGAATGCTCCGCGATCTTCGGCGATATCCGGCTTCAATCCTCCTGTCATCGCGTGCCCATTGACCGACTCGCCCGGGCCGTGGCGGCATGCAGCACCATGCCTTTTTCCAGCGGGATATCGGTGAACTGGCACGCTCTTCCGGCGGTGGTATCGCCCACCAGAATCGCCTTGGCCGATTTGCCGCAGGACCGCCGCGGCGGCTTCCGCCGCCTGCGCCGTATCGCCATCCACCAAGACGACGACCAGGCCCTCGAAAAGGAGGCGACGTCCGACGCTCCGTACCCGAGCTGCGCATCCGTTGCTCGTTTCAGCGCCAGGTCCACTTGCCGCAAAAAATGCGAGCCGAAGCCAGGCCGGGCCAAAATCGCTGCTGGGAGGAGTGCTCCTGAGATCGAGAATGACCGCGCCGATCTTCGTTGTCCGCCAACCCTGCAGGGTCGTGACCTGCGGCCTCGCAGATTCTGTCGGAAAGCGCGCCGAGGCGAAGATAGCCCACGCGATTTTCGTAAGGTCTCGCTGTAGAAAGGCGCAGCCGGTGCGGCCTTTTCGCCGCTGCCGGAAAGACTCACCGAAGGGCTGAGGGAATCCAGCAAGCCCTGCAGGGTGGCGCGATTCATCTGCTCCTCGGAAATCGGCGGAACGTAATTCGACTGCAAAGCCGAGAGCGCCTTCTTGACCGCTTCGGCGCTGAGCGCATCCACGCTCGCCGCGGGCGCGGCTTCCGGGGCCGGCCCACTTCGGTTTGGCGACGACGATCGGCTTGGGCCGATTCACGGGGGAGCCTTGGGCACGGCGGCCGGCGAGGGCGCGATCTCCGGCGGAGCGTCCACGCGGGCCTTGGTGGCTTGGGCGTGCAAGCGCGGCAGGCAGGGCGAGCAGGCAAAACAGAACCGGAAATTTCATGGCCAGGAGACGAGGCTAATCCCGAAGCGCCTTCGCCGCAATGTCCCGCCGGAAATGCGCGCCGGCAAAGTGAATCTTGTCGCGCCGCCGCGTAGGCCTTTTCCCGCGCCGCGCGCACATCCGCGCCCGTGGCCGTCACCCCCAGCACGCGGCCACCCGCTGTGACGAGCTTGCCATTTTCCCGCCGCGTCCCGGCGTGGAAAACCGTCACACCGCCCTCCGCCTCCGCGCTTTCAATGCCGGTGATCTCCCGCCCCTTTTCATAATCGCCGGGGTATCCCCCCGAGGCCATCACCACGCAGACGGCCGCCTCCGTTTTCCAGCGCAAGTCCTGCTGCGCCAGCCGGCCGTCGATCACGGCCTCCAGCGCATCCACGAGATCGGATTCCAGCCGCGGCAGGAAGACCTGCGTCTCGGGATCGCCGAAGCGGCAATTGAACTCCAGCACCTTCAGGCCGATAGCGCGTCACCATCAGCCCGGGGTAGAGCAGGCCGCGAAATTCCAGCCCGTCCGCCGCCAGGCCCTGGATGAATCGGTCCATCACTTCCGTGCGCACCTGCGCCTCCAGCTCCGGCGTGAGGAGAGGCGCGGGCGAATAGGCCCCCATGCCGCCGGTGTTCGGGCCGCGGTCGCCATCGAACACCTGCTTGTGATCCTGCGCGCCGGGGAAAAGCGCGTAGCTGCCGCCATCCACCAGCGCGTGGATGGAGCATTCCTCGCCCTCCAGAAATTCCTCGATCACGACGCGGCGGCCCGCCTCGCCGAACTGCCGCTGCTCCATCATTCGGTAAATCGCCTTGGCCGCTTCCTCCGCGTGGCGGCGATGACCACGCCTTTGCCGAGCGCGAGGCCATCCGCCTTGATCACGACAGGGTATTTCATCTGCTGGCAAAAGCGGTGCGCCTCCGCGCTGTCGGTGAATTCCCCGAAGCGCGCCGTCGGGATGCCGTGGCGCTCCATGAATTGCTTGGCAAAGCCCTTCGACGACTCGAAGCGCGCGCCGGCGCGGGTCGGCCCGAAAATGCGCAGCCCGTGGCTTTGGAAAAGATCGACGATGCCCGCGGCCAGCGCGTCGTCCGGCCCGACCACGGTGAGGTCGATTTTCTCCTCCTGCGCGAAGCGCAGCAGCGCGGCGTAGATCGGTGATCGGGATGGGCACGTTGCGGCCCAGCGCGGCGGTGCCGGCATTGCCCGGCGCGCAAAAGATCTCCGTGGCGCGAGGCGATTGCCGCAGCTTCCAGCAGAGGGCGTGTTCGCGGCCGCCGCCGCCGATCACCAGGATTTTCATAGGAGCGCGGACGCGTAGCAGAACTCTGCGAAATTTCGCACCGGCTAAACTTGCCCACTGGCTGCGCAAAACGCGCCAGAATTCGCGCGGCATCGATGTCCGGGTTTGTCTGACACGCGAAAACATTTTCTCTCTGTGAAAATCGAGAAATATCCGCGCTGCGGAGAGGATTGGCATGGCGGGTGCTAAAGGGTGCATTGTCCGTGAATGCGGACGCGGAAAAAGAACCAAAGGGACAGTCCGGCTGGAGGGGATCGTTGCAACGTCCGGGGGGAACGGGGCAACAATAGGGCCAGCCGGACTGTATGGTTTCCTCGAAGGGACGGAAAAGGAAGCGAGATCGGGAGTCCGATTAAGAGTAAGAGAAGACGGGAACGTCCGCCTTCTTAATCCTAATCTTATTCGTAATCTTAATCTTCCCCTCTTCAGCTCAGCAAGACCCGCGTCTCCGAGCTCACCAGCTCGATCTCGCCGAACTCCTCGGACTGGCGCGCCTTGATCTGCTTCAGCCGCACCAGCTCCAGCAGCGGCGAGGAAAGTCACCACCACTTCCGTGCGCGAGGCGACGCCGGCGAACAGCTCGTAGAAACGCAGCGGCACCCCGCTCGAAGTCATCTTCATGATGAGATCGATCTTGTCGGAGACGGTGAAGTTTTCCTGGAAGATCTCGCGCAGATCCTCCGGCTTGTGCAGCCGCTTGAGGGCGCCGTTGAAGGCGTTGATCAAATCGAAGATGCTCACCTCCGCCAGGGGGCGCTCGGCGGCAAATTCCGGCGTCTCCGGCACGCGCGTGAAGAGCCCCTCGCGCGCCAGTTCGCGCTGTTGCAGATGGCCGGCCGCGTCCTTGAATTTTTTGTACTCGATGAGCTGGCGCACCAGCTCCCAGCGCGGGTCGTCCTCCTCGGCGGTCTCCTCCGGCGGGCGCTGGTCCTTCGGCAGCAGGCTCCGGCTCTTGATGTAGATCAGGTTCGCCGCCATCACCACGAAATCGCCCGCGATATCGAGGTCGAGGATTTTGAAGGCGTCCAGGTATTCGAGGTACTGGCGGGTGATCCGCTCGATGGGGATATCGTAGATATCGATCTCATCCTTTTTGATGAGGTAGAGCAGGAGATCGAGCGGCCCTTCGAAGATGTCGAGTTTGACCTTGTAGTCGTTATCCATGGTGCGGGTGGGGACAGGCTAAGGAACGGCCGGATGTGCTCCGCCCAGCGCAAATGCCGGGAATTTCCGGCCTGCCGCCGCCTCTTACTTTCCACAGTACCTTGGCGCGGGGGAATCTCCGCTGTACCTTCCTTCCTATGCGCGGCCTCATCCGCTTCTCTTTTTCTCGCTCCTGCTCGGCGCTCCCCGCCTGGGGCACCGGCGCAAATGAATCACGGCAAAGACCTCGTGCAGGCGGAACTCCTGGCCGCGGCCGATGGGGCGGTGCCGGGGCAGACCATGACGGTCGGCCTCCACCTCAAACAGGAGGCAGGGTGGAATACCTACTGGCAATATGCCGGGGATGCCGGCGTGCCGACGCGCCTCGAGTGGACCCTGCCGCCGGGCGTCACCGCCGGCCCCATCGAGTGGCCCGTGCCGAAGAGCATCACCGAGGCAGGGGATATCCTGATCTACGGCTACCTGAACGACGTGCTCCTGCCGGTGCAAATCCATGTCCCGGCGAATCTTCCCGCCGGCCAGTCTGTCACGCTCCGCGCCCATGCCTCCTGGCTGGTGTGCAAGGATATCTGCATCCCCGGCAAAGACGATCTTTCGCTCACTCTGCCCGTGGTCGCAGCCAGCCACCCGGCGAATGCGGCCCTTTTCGCAGCAAGCCGCATGGCGCGCCTCCCGAAAACGGGCGACGCCTCCCTTTACCGCCGCCTGGAGCCGGCAAGGGCGCGGAGTTGCTGCTGACGCTTGAACAGGCTCGCGCTCCGGACGCGACGCCGGAGTTTTTCCCCCTCCCCGGCGATGTCCAGATCGGCCATCCCAAAGTCGCAGGGCAATGTCGTTCACGTTCCGCTTCTGGATGAGCAAGCGGCCGCGCAGTCCATCGGCGGAGTCGTCGCTCTCCGGAACGGAGCCGCCGTGGGGGCTGGCAGCTTGGGGAGCGCGGCGGGCAGGCCTTCGCCGCGCCGGCGAGTTCCGGCGGTTCGCTGCTCGGCTGGCTGGGGCTCGGCTTTCCTGGGCGGACTCATTCTGAATGTCATGCCGTGCGTCCTGCCGGTGATCGCCCTGAAGATTTTCGGCTTCATCCGCCAGGCGGGCGAATCGCCCCGGCGGATTCTCGCGCTCGGCTTTACCTTTATCGGCGGCATTTTTGCCTGGTTCTTCGTGCTGGCGGCGCTGGTGGTCGGTTTTAAACTGGCGGGGCACCAATTGAACTGGGCCTTCCAGTTCCAGCATCCCGCCTTCGTGGCCGCGATGGTGGTGATCCTCCTTCTTTTCTCGCTGAATCTGCTCGGGCGTCTTCGAAATCATGCTGCCCGGGCAGGTGCAATCGCAGGTGCAGGAAATGTCCGGCCGCGAAGGCTACGCGGGCACCTTCTGGCACGGCGTCTTCGCCACTCTCATGGCGACGCCCTGCACCGCGCCCTTTCTGGGGCCCGCGCTTGGCTTTGCCCTCGCCCAGCCTGCGCCCACGGTTTTTGCCATGTTCGCCGCCGTGGCGGCCGGGATGAGCACGCCCTACGCGATCCTGGCCGTGAAGCCGGGCTGGCTGCGCTTCCTGCCCAAGCCCGGCATGTGGATGGTGCGCGTGAAGCAGGGGCTGGGCGTGCTGCTGCTCGGCACTGTGGCGTGGCTCTCCTGGGTGCTTTACCAGCAATACACCAGCCGCCCGGAGCCATTCCCGCCCCGGCTTGCTGCAGGCCCTGCAGACAGCACAAGATCGTGTTCGTGGATTTCACCGCCGACTGGTGCCTGAATTGCAAGGTGAACGAGCGCCTGGTCATCGAACAGCGAGGCCGTGCAGCAGGCCTTTCGCGAAAAAGGGGTCATTCCGCTCAAGGCCGACTGGACGAATGGCGACGAGGAGATCAGCAAATTCCTGCGCCAGTTCGGCCGCGCCGGCGTGCCTCTCTACGTCGTCTATTCCCCCGCGGGCAAGGCCGACCGTCCTGCCGGAGGTCATCACCAAAGACATCGTGCTCCAGGCCCTGAATGGGGCCGCAGAGTGAAGCGGGACATCCGCAGGGCGATTTCGCGCCGTTTGAACTTATGGACCGCCCAGCGGTCTAACCTGAACCCACTCATCATGAAAGCTCTCCTCACCATGGCCCTCTCGCTGGCCTCGTTCACTCTCTACGCCGCCCCGCAACCGGGCGATACGGCCCCCGATTTCACCCTGAATGACTTGGGCGGCAAGCCGCATTCCCTGGCCGATTACAAAGGGAAAGTACGTCGTGCTGGAATGGAACAACCCGGATTGCCCGTTCGTGCGCAAGCACTACGATTCCGGCAACATGCCGAAGCTGCAGCAGGAGGAGCGGGCCAAGGGCGTGGTCTGGCTCACCATCAATTCCGCCTCCGCGGGCCGCCAGGGTGACTATCCCGCCGGGCAGATCGAAAAATTCCTGAAGGACGACCACGCCGACCCGACCGCATACCTGCGCGACCCGGATGGCAAAGTGGGGCATCTCTACGAAGCCAAGACCACTCCGCACATGTTCGTCATCAATCCCGGCGGCAAGCTGATTTACCAGGGCGGCATTGATAACAAGCCAACGCCCGACCCGGCGGATATCCCGGGCGCGACCAATTACGTGAAGGCCTCCCTGGAAGAGTCCATGGCCGGCAAACCCGTCCGGTGCCGACCAGCCGCCCCTACGGCTGCAGCGTCAATACTTGAGAGCGCGCTCTGGCCAGTCCTCCGTGCGGCGCGTCTTCTCCCTGAGCCTCACGCACCAACTTCGCGCGTAAGTCTGTGAGGACAGCAATCGCCCTGCGGATCGACCGGCAGCCGCTCCGTCCCTTTGGTGTAATCCAGCGAATAAAGCCCAAAGCGCGGGGTGAAGGAACCCCACTCGTAGTTATCGAAGAGCGACCAGTACAGGTAGCCGAAGACCGGCACGCCTTCCGCGATCAGTTGCTCCACCTCGCGCACGTGAGCGCGCAGAAATTCACTGCGCGTCAGCCGGTCGCGTCGCGGGAAATGCTCGTTGTTCTGGCGGCGGCGCAAGGCCATCCCGTTTTCCGCGATCAGGATGGGGCGGTTGAAATCCGCCGCATAATGCTGGCAGAAAAAACGCAGGCCGCTGGCCAGCACGTTCCAGTCCCACCATTTCGCCGTCACGGAATTCATGATCCAGTCATGAAAAGAGCGGCTGCGGCTTTCGTGATCCCACCACACCGGCAGGCGGAAAATATGGGCCGCGAAGGGGTCGTAATAATCGATCCCGATGAAATCGAGCAGGCGGCTGCGCGGCGAGCCGTAGATGGCATCGAGCGCCGGCGCAAATCGCTCCGCGCTGAACCATTCGCCCCCCAGGGCGTTGCTCATAATTTTGATGAAAGCGCCGAAAAGTGCGGGCAGGTCCCGCCGCAACGGGATGCGCGCTTCCCGCAGCGCCACCTGGAATTTCTTCTGGCACCGGCAGATATATTCCTCCACCTCGGCGCGCGGGATGCCGCGCTCGGCGGCGGCAGTCAAATCCGGCAGGAACTTATCCAGCCAATATAGGTCGCTGCAGTAGTTATTATAAGTCACCAGCGGCGCCGGCCAGCCGCGGGCCGCGTATAAGTCGTGCAGGCAATTATAAGCCCGCACGTGCGCGCAGAGCAGTTCGTTAATCGCGCTGCTGATCGACGCCAGCCCCGGCTGCGCCTCGCACGGGAAACTGCCTTCCGAGGTAGCTGTTGAAGACGAGCATGTTCGGCTCGTTGATCGTGATGACGATCCGCACCGGGGCATGGCCCGCGCGCCACGAGGCGCTCGTTCACAAACTCCATGCTGTGCGCGACAAAGCGCTCGAACAGCTCCGGCGTCGCCGCATCCAGCCAGGGATCGGGCCCGAGCCATTCCGGGTGCGTGAAATGGTGCAGCGTAAGCACCGGCTCCAGTCCCTGCTCGCGGCAGGCGATCAACATTTCCGCGTAATGCTCCAGCGCCGCGAAATCGAAAGGGCGGAGGGCCGGCTTTCGCCGGGCGCCAGGGAGGGCTGCACGCGGCTCCACTCGATCCCCAGGCGGAAGGAATTCAGGCCCAGGCCGCGCACGAGCCGGAAATCCTCCGCGTAGCGCGTCCAGAAATCGGCGGCCCGGCCGGTGGGCGGCCACGTGCTGTTTCTCCTCCGCGCGCGCCCAATTCGTGCGGGGCTGGCCCGCGCCATTGAAGCCCCCTTCACTTTGGTAGGCGGAGGTCGAGACTCCCCAGAGGAAATCGGCCGGCAGAGGCAGGGTGGCGGTTCGGGCTTCACGGGTTCACGCGTCATTTCGCCCGTCGCCGCCTGCGCGATTGCATCCCGCTGGTCCTCATTCAGTTCCATGGGCGTCGAGCTGGTCCTTCAGCAGCGTGTCCACGATCGGTGCGCGCGGCGTGGGGCCGGCCCAGTTCGCCCGCCTTCCGGCGCATCGTCTTCCAAGTCGGCCGGGATCGTCCAGCAACTGGTCGATCTTCCAGGCCAGCGTCGTGAGTTCGTTCGCCTTCAGCGCGCAGCCTTTCTCCAGCAGGTGATCGCTGTTCCGCTCCTCCTGGCCGGGGATGGGATCGACGATCATCATGGGCAGCGAAGAGGCCAGCGCCTCGGCGGTGGTAAGGCCCCCCGGTTTGCCGATGAACAGATCGGAAGCCTTCATCAACTCATGCATCCGGTCCGTGTAGCCGAGGACCTTGAAGCGGTGCGCCTGCGGCCCCAGCATTTTCTGCAGATTGGTCCGCAGCTCCTCGTTCCGCCCGCAGACCACCATCCGCCTGCACGTCGTGGCGCAGCTGCATGAGGCGCGCCACCACGAACTCCGCGGGCGTGACGCCCAGCGCCCCGGCGGAAATGAGCAGCGTGGTTTTCTCCGGATCCAGCCCGTTCTGCGCCGCGCACCGCGGCGCGGTCGATCGGCGCCTCGAAGGCCGGGTCCACCGGGATGCCGGAGACGGTGATGCGCCCCGGCGGCAGGCCGAGCATCTCGAGATGCACCTTCGTCTCCTCGATGGCCACGAAGTAGCGGTGAAAGACGCGCGAGAGCCACATGGCGTGCATGTCCAGGTCGGTCACGACGATGGAGAGGTGCGTATCGAGCAGCCCGCGCGAAATGAGGTGCGAGATGATGCCCGGCCGGCATGAAATGGGTGCAGACGGTGATATCCGGGCGGAACTTGCGCACGAATTTCACCAGCGGCCCGGCGCTGAGCCGATCCAGCCGCAGCCGCATGAGATCGGTCTTCCACGGCTCGTCGCTGCTTTTGTAAACCCAGCCGAGCACCTGCGGGGCGCTGCGGATGAGCTGCACGTAGAGCTTCGAGTAGAAATCGCGGAAGAGCTTGTTCGTGAAGACGAGCGCATCCTGGTGCTCCACGGCATCCACGCGGGGATCCTTGGCGAAGGTTTTCGCCAGCGCCTCGGCGGCTTTTACATGCCCGGTGCCGGCGCTGGCGGAGAAGATCAGGACGCGCTTTTTCATCTTTCTGATTTCAATTCGGACCCGTAGGGTCGCCCGCATGCTCGATATTCGCCTCATCCGCGAAAAGCCAGATTTTGTGAAGGAACGCCTCGCGACGCGTGGCGGAGAGGCGGGCGTGCTGATCGACGAGATTTTGGAGTCGGACACGGTACGGCGTTCGCGGGAGACACAGTTGCAGCAATTAAACGCGGATCGGAAACGGTTGTCGAAAGAGATCGGCATGCGCCGCGCCAGGGGCGAGGCCAGCCGAGGAACTGGAAAACCAGGTGCGCGGCTTCGGCGATGACATCGCCCTGCTGAACCAGGAGACGGCCGAGGCGGAAGCCCGCCAGCGCGACCTGCTGCTGCAACTGCCCAATCTCCCCCACCCCGACGCCCCCCTTGGCGCGGATGCGGAGGCCAACCCGGTGGTGCGCACCTGGGGCGAAAAACCGGAGATGCCGGCGCCGCGCAGCCATCTGGAGATCGGCGCGGAACTGGGCTTGTTCGACCTGGAGCGGGCGGCGCGCATGAGCGGCAGCGCCTTCGCCTGCTATCTGGGCCAGGGGGCGCGGCTGGAGCGGGCGCTGATCAATTTCATGCTCGATCTGCATACGCGCGAGCATGGCTACCTGGAGGTGAGCCCGCCGTTCCTGCTGCGGCGCGAAGCGCTCGTCGGCACCTCGCAGTTGCCGAAATTCGAGGAGCAGCTCTACCGCTGCGAGCGCGACGAGCTTTACCTCGCGCCCACCGCCGAGGTGCCGGTGACGAATCTCTACCGCGAGGAAATCCTGGCGCTGTCCGATCTGCCGAAGAAGATGGCGGCCTACACGCCCTGCTTTCGCCGCGAGGCCGGCTCGGCGGGCCTGGGCACGCGCGGGCTCATCCGCGTCCACCAGTTCGACAAGGTGGAGCTGGTGAAAATCGCGACGCCGGAGACTTCGTACGACGGAACTGGAGAGCCTGACGGCGAACGCCGAGAAAGTGCTGCAACTGCTCGGGCTGCACTACCGCGTGATCGAGCTTTGCACGGGCGATCTCGGGTTTCGGCGGAACGAAGACCTACGACATCGAGGTCTGGGCGCCGGGGCAGAATGCCTATCTGGAAGTCTCGAGCTGCACGAATTTCGAGGATTTCCAGGCGCGGCGCATGAACCTGCGCTTCAAGGACGCCGAAGGGAAAAACCGCTTCTGCCATACGCTGAACGGCTCCGGCACCGCGCTGCCGCGCATCTACGTGGCGCTGCTGGAGAGCTGCCTGCAGGCCGATGGCACCGTGCTGCTGCCCGAGCCGCTCCGGGAGTATTTCCGTGGCGAGAGCATCACGAAACGCTGAGCCGCCGCCCTGGCTGGGGCTCGGCCTCGTGCCGCGCGACCGGCGCGTGCTGGTGGGCGTTTCCGGCGGACTGGATTCCGTGGCGCTGCTGCACGCGCTGTACGCGCAAGGGTATCGCCGCCTGGTGGTGGCGCATCTGGATCACGGCCTGCGCGGGCGAGCTTCCGCCGCGGATGCCGCTTTCGTGCGAAGGCTGGCGCGCGCCTCGGCCTGCGCGTGATCGAACGCCAGAGCGGAAATCGCCGCGCTGGCGCGAGGCGGACAAGCTCTCCGCTGGAAACCGCCGGCGCGCCAGGCCCGGTACGAGTTCTTCGCCCGGGCCGCGCGGCAGGCCCGGTGCCGGACGCTGGTGCTGGCCCATCACGCCGATGACCAGGCGGAGACCTTCCTCTTCAACCTGCTGCGCGGCGGCCTCGGCGCGATGCGGCCCGCGCTCAGAGCGCGAGTGCGGCGGCGTGAATCTGGAGATTCTGCGGCCGCTGCTCGGCGTCTGGCGGGCGGAGATCGAGGAGTACGCGCGGTCCCATCGCCTGAAGCATCGCGAGGATGCCAGCAATGCCTCTCCGGAGCACACGCGGAACCGCCTGCGCCACACCATCCTGCCGGGCCTGAGCCGGGATTTCGGGCGCGACGTGCGCCCCAGCCTGTGGCGCGCGGCGGAGATTCTTTCCGCACAGCAGGAGTGCCTGGTGGAATCGCTCCCCCCGGCAGAAAAGGAACTTTCCGTCCAAACGCTGCGCGCGCTCCCGGAGGCTTTGCAGCGGCTAGCCCTTCACCGCTGGCTCCGCGAACAGGAGGTGCCGCAGATCGGCTTCGAACTGGTCGAGGCCATCCGCGCCCTGTTGGAGGCGCCGCCGCCGCGAAAGCGAACCTGCCCGGCGCGCGCTTTGCCCGCCGCCGCGCCGGTAAACTGTTCATCGAATCGAGTCGGTTGAAACGGGGCCGCCGCCCGAGCGTTGCCTAATCTCCGCCCCCCGCCTAGACTCGCGCCCCATGCCGCATCTCCTCGCGACTCCCGAGCAAGTCCTGGCCCTGGTCGTGGCCGTGCCGGTCATTTACCTGGCGGCGGTGGCGCTGGGCCGGACTCTGAAACGGCGCGCCGGGGTGCGACTCGGCCTTTCCTACCAGCTCCTGGGGCTCTCGCTCGCGCTCTATATCCCCCTGCGCCTGGTCGGCCTGGATTGGGGGCCGCCGAACTTCGATCTCTGGCGGGAACTGGATGCCGTGGCGGTGCTGACGGGCGTGCTCTTCGGCATCGCCCTCCTGCGCCGCTACCTCTGGGAGTATTACTTTGCCGAGCGGCGCGGCATCGCCATCCCGAAGTTCCTCCAGCAAGTCCTCGTCCGTCTTCCTTTTTTGCATCGCCCTCCTGGCCGTCATCTACGGCATTTATGGCATCCCCGTCACCGGGATCCAGCTCACCTCCACGGTTCTGGTCGGCGTGATCGGCTGGGCCATGCAGGACTTGCTCGGGAACGTCATTTCCGGCGTCTCCCTGCAAGTGGGGAAGCCCTTCAAAGCCGGCGACTGGCTCATCCTGGATAACCACCACGCCGAGGTCATCGAGGTCAATTGGCGCTCCACCCGTCTGCGGACCAAGGACGACCATTACCTGGATGTCCCGAACACGCAGATCGTCCGCAGCACCATCGTCAATCTCTCCTACCCGAGCCATCTGCACGCCATGCGCATGCGGGTGGGCATCGTCTACGAGGCCCCGCCGAATCAGGTGAAAAGCATCCTGCTGCAGGCCGCCTTGGAAGCCGCGGGCGTCCTGCGCAGCCCCGAGCCGAAGGTTTACCTCGTCGAATTTCGCGGATTCCGCCGTGACCTACGAGGTCAAGTACTGGCTGAATAACCACGCAGCCTACAACGACATCAGCGATGCGCTGCGCACGAACATCTGGTACGGCCTGAAGCGCGCGGGCATCGGCATTCCCTTCCCCATCCGCACCGTGCAGCTCGAGCGCAAACGCGCGGCGCAGTACACCCTGCCGGAGGCGACGCGCTCCCTCATTCGCCACAAGCCTTTCTTCCAATGCCTCTCGGATGAGCAGGCCAGCCGCATCATCGGCTCCGCCTGCCTCCTGCTGTTCGGGCGCGGGGAAAAAATCGTAGAGCAAGGCCTGGAGGGCGATTCCATGTTCGTGCTGGTGCGCGGCACCGCGGATGTGCACGTGCGGCAGCCGGGAGAAACGGGAGAAACCGCCGCGGTCGCCACCCTGCAGCCGGGCGACTACTTCGGCGAGATGTCGCTGCTCACCGGGGAAACCCGCAGCGCCACGGTCATGGCGCTGGCCGATTGCGAAGTGCTGGAAATCGCCAAGTCCCATCTTGCCCCCATGCTCCAGGAGAACACCCAGCTCATGCAAAATCTCAGCGAGATGCTAGCCCGGCGCCGCATGGCCAACGAAGGCACCCTGGCCTCTGCCGCCGGCAAACATGGCATCGTGGAAAAGGAGAAGGAATACGCCGACCGGTTCCTGGCCCGGCTGGCTTCCTTCTTCGAGCTTTAAGCCCCGCAGTGCGCCCGCGGGCCAGGGCCGGTATTCGAATCATTTCGTAACCATGAGCATCAACCCCTCAGTTGCTGCCGGTGTCCGGCTCCGCTCTGAATGACGCCGCGCGCGGCCAGCATCCCGATGGAGGTGGAAGCCGGGGAAAAAACGATGTGGCGTACCACCCGCATGGCACGGATGACGCAGCGCCTCCGGCTGGCTTGGGAAAGGGCCATCCGGCAGCGGGTGCCCGCGCTGGAGCCCGAATCAAACCGCCGCGCGCAGGCTCATCGCCGGTTTCGGCCTCTTGGGCATGTTTTTCGGCGGCGGCTTTCGCCGCTTTTTATGTCGCCATCGGGCACTTCTGGGGAGCGGGCATCGTCCTCCTCTGCACCGCCGCCGTGGCCGCCATCCCCTTCCTCCAGCGGGCCACCCGTTCCACCCGCCTCTGCGGGAATCTGCTCACCTTCGTCCTCCTGCTGGGCTTCACCTCGCTCTGCGCCATCGAGGGGGGTGTGCGCGGCCATGCCATCGCCTGGCTCGCCGCCATTCCGCTCTGCGCCCTCCTTCTGGTGGATGGCCTCAACTCCCTCCTCTGGTGCCTTGTCTGCCTGCTGCTGACCGCGCCTTCGTGGCGCTTGGACTGGCAGGGCGTCGCCATGCCCGTGCTCTACGGCTCCCGCTGGCAGGAGATCGTGACGGCCGCCGGCTACCTCTCTCTCACCCTCTTCATGTGCGTGCTCGGCGCTCATCTTCGAAGGCGGCCGCCGGCGTGCTTTTGGGAAAATGGAGCGCGCCGTACACAGTCTTTCCTTTGCCAACCGGCAACTGGAAAAAGCAGACCGCGAGAAGAACGAATTCCTGGGCATGGTCGCCCACGATCTGAAGAATCCGCTCAGCATCGTCATGGGTTTTGCCGAGATGATCGCGGAAGCCGGGTCCGGCATCCGAGGAGCGCAGCCGCAAGGACGCCGGCCCATCCTGGAGGCGGCCCAGCGGATGATCGCGCTCATCACCCAATTGCTGGATGTGAACACCATCGAGCACGGCCATTTCCCTATCAACCTCACGCCCTGCGAGCTGAAGCGCCGTGAGCCGGGAAGTCGTCGCCAGCTACGCGGCGGCCGCGAAGAAGAAGGGCATCACCGTCCGCACCGGAGAAAGCGCCCTCGCAAGTCGTGGCCGACTTGAACGCCTGCTACCAGTTCCTCGATAACCTGTACTCGAACGCCATCAAATATTCGCCCGCCTGGCGGCGAAGTCTTCGTCCGCATCCGCGCGGAGCGGCCGCGTTCGTATGGGAAGTGCAGGACCACGGCGCCGGCCTGAGCGAAGCGGAACAGGCCAAACTCTTCCAGAAATTCACCAAGCTCTCCACCCGGCCCACCGGCGGTGAATCCTCCACCGGTCTCGGCCTTTCCATCGTGAAAATGCTCTCCACGCCATGGGTGGGGATGTGCCTGCCGCAGCCAGCACGGCTAGGGCAGCACCTTTTCGCTCCGCCTGCCGCCGCCGCCGGGGCCAACCAGCAAAATTCCGCACCCACCGCTGTCGCGGCGTGATGCGGAAGGCCTCAGGCGATCTGTGGGAAGGTCCGCAGATGAACGCAGATTTCTAGGAGAGCGCAGCGCATGCCCCTCTCCGAAATCTGCGTCAATCTGCGCTAATCTGCGGACAATCCTAGTAAGCGGCGATCTGGGCGCGCTTGACCTCGGCCTGCAGGCTGGACGCCGCCGCGCCCGCTCCACCAGAGCACGATGGGCGAGGCGATGAAGATGGAGGAATAGGTGCCGACGACCACGCCGATCAAAATGGCGAAAGCGAAATCCCGCAGCACCGCGCCGCCGAAGAGGAAGAGCGCCAGCACGGAGAGCAGCGTGCAACCGCTGGTCAGCAGCGTGCGCGAAAGCGTCTCGTTGATCGACGCATTCATGATCTCCTGGATGCGTGCCGCGCCGCCCGCTGTGCAGGCCCTCGCGAATCCGGTCGTAGACGACGATGGTGTCGTTGATCGAGTAACCGGCGATGGTCAGGATCGCGCCCACCATGATGAGGGAAAGCTCATGGCCGCAGATGGCGAACACGCCCACGGTGATGAGCACATCGTGCAGCAGCGCCACCAGGCGCCGATGGCGAAGGAAAGCTCGAAGCGGATCGTCACGTAGAGCAAAATCCCGACGCACGGCCAGGCCGAAGGCCCAGAGCGAAGTGCGCGCCAGTTCCCCGCCCACCACGCTGCCCACCGTGTCGTGCGCCGACCATGGTGAAGTCCGCCTGCGGCAGGTTCTTCTGCAGCATATCCCGATCTCGCACGGTCGTATCCTTCGGGCTGCGGATGGTGATGAAAGGCTGCCCCGTCTTGCCCGCCTCTGACCTCTTTCGTGATGACGAGCGATTTTCGTACGGCAGGGAGGTCAAGCGCGTCGCGCACCTGCGCCACCGTCACCTCCTGCGCAGGCTGGAGCGTGAGCAGATCGCCCCCCAGGAAATCGACGCCGAAATTCCGCGAGCCGCGCAAGGCGAACCCGGCCATGGAAATCAGGATGACCGCGAGCGAAATGCTGATCCAGAGGCGGCGGCGGCCCATGAAATCGATCTGCTTCTCCGGGTTGATGAGATGCAGCATGGTGATGCGCTTGATCCAGCCGAACTGCAGCGCCCAGCCAAAGAGCGTGCGCGTGACGACCATGGCCGAAAAGACGGAGGCGATAATGCCGACGGTGAGCGTGACCGCGAAGCCCTTGATCGGCCCCGAGGCCTGCCAGAAGAGGATGGCCGCCGTGATGAGCGTGGTGGCGTTCGCATCGAAGATGACGCTGAAGGCCTTGTTATAGGCCGATTCCACCGCGCCGGCGAGCGACTTGCCCGCGGTCATTTCCTCGCGCAGCCGCTCGTAGATGAGCACGTTCGCATCCACCGCCAGGCCGATGGTCAGGATGATGCCGGCGATGCCCGGCAGCGTGAGCACGAAGTTGAACATGCTCATGATGCCGAAGAGCAGGATGATATTCACCACCAGGCCGACGACCGCCACCAGCCCGGCAAAGCGGTAGTAAACCACCACGAAAAGCAGCACCAGCAGCCAGGCCGCCCGATGCCCGCGTAAATGCCGCTGCGGATCGAATCCGAGCCCAGGGTGGCGGAAGTGTGCCGCTCCTCCTCGATCGCCACCGGGGTCTGCAGCGGGTTTTGCAGCACGCTGGCCAGATTCCGCGCTTCCTGCTCGGTGAAATGCCCGGTAATGACCGCGCTGCCGTTGTAGATCGGACCGTCGTTCACGCTTGGCGCGGATTGCACGTCGCCATCCAGCACGATGGCCAGCCGCGAGTGCTCGTTGAAGACCTGCTCGGTGAGCTTGCCAAAGTGCGTGCCGCCCTCGCTATCCAGATCCATCGCCACGCCGTCCACCCGCGCGTATCGTAAAAGGCGTGGGCGCGCGTGACATGCTGGCCGCCCAGGTCCGCCGTGCTTCTTGACCAGAAGCTTCGATGGTGACCATTTTGCCGTCCTCACCCGTCTCGCTCATGGGTCTTGATCTCATAGCCGGGGGGACGACTTGCCGCGCCGGATTCGATCGCCGGGATCAATTGGTCGCTCTGCGGATTCACCAGTTTGAATTCCAGCTTGGCCACCCGCCTCAACTGCTCGCGCACCTCGTCGATCATTCTCCGTCTCCAGGCCGGGAATCTGCACCCGGATGCGGTCCGCTGCCCTCGGGCGTGATGACCGGCTCGCTGACGCCGAATCTGATCCACGCGCTTGCGGATCACTTCCACCGCCTGGCTGACCGTGTCCTTGTCCAGCGCGGCCTTCTCGGGCTTCAGGCGCAGCACGAAGGAGGTGCCGCCCTGCAGGTCGAGACCGAGGTGGATATTGAACGCCGAAAGACAAAAGGCCACCATCAGCACCGTGAGCACGCTGCCCAGGATGCGCTTCCGGCGCGCCTCCGCGGCGAAATAGCAGCCGAAGAGAATCAGCAGCAGCAGGCCGAAGAGAAAAGTGATGTGGGGGCTCATGAGCGGCAGGCGCCGCACGGGGAGCGGCGAGGGCATGGGAGAGGCGAGATCGCCCAAAAGAAACGGAGTAAGAAAGGGAATGGAAAAACTCATAATCGCGGGAGGGGGAAGGAAGCGGCGACCGGAGTCTAGGAGGAAACCGGGGCGTCTCGGCCTCGTCGCGTTTCAGAACGGTGCCGATGGCTCGATTTCTCGATCTCGATTTTCACGTTGTCCGCCACCTTCAGGAGGACGGTGGTGTCCTTGACGTTGGAGACCATGCCGTGGATGCCGCTGGCCGTGATGATGCGGTCGCCGGTCTTGACGGCATTCACCAGCGCCTGCTGCTGCTTCGCCTTCTGGCTCTGCGGGCGGATGGCCAGGAAGTAGAAGATGACGAAGATGCAGCCCATATAGACCAGCGGGCCGGGATTGAAGCCGGCGGCGCGGCAGCGGCGGCGGCATCGGCGATGGGAATAAACAGGTAATAAAACATGGGAAATGGATGGAGCCGCCCTCCGGGGCCAGGGGGCCGGGCCGGGAAAAACGGGAGGGTAAATTTGCAGGGATGGCCTCCCTTGTCCAAAGTTTTCGGCCCGGGCTGCGCCGGGACATTCCCGGCAGTGGCGGGAAACCCGGTACGCGCACTCCTCTCCCATGGCCTAAATAGACTGAAATGATGCCTGAAACACCCTCTCATTCGCCGCTCTTGCCTCCATCGTGAAGAAAGATGTACAAGCGGGCATGAACATGTGGAAAGAATTCAAGGCCTTCGCCGTAAAAGGAAACGCGATCGACCTGGCGGTGGGTGTGGTCATCGGCGCGGCCTTTACGGGGGTGGTCAATTCCCTCGTGAAGGACCTCATCACCCCTCCCATGACGCTGCTGACCGGAGGGCTAAATTTCTCGGACAAGTTCTTCGTCCTGCGGGCCGCCGACCCCGCCACCAAAGCCCCGGCCGTCATGCTGACCTACGGCGTCTTCCTCACGGCGCTCATCAATTTCCTGATCGTCTCGTTTGCCATCTTCATGCTCATCCGCCTGCTCTCCAGGCTAAAGAAGCCCGACACGGTCGCGGCGCCCGTGGCCAAGGATTGCCCTTTCTGCACGATGACCATCCCGCTCAACGCGCGCCGCTGCCCGCAGTGCACCTCGGAGCTGCCGGCCGCCGCGGCCGCATAGCCCGGGGCTCAAGGGCAGCCATCCCGTAACCGGGAGATGGCGTACAAGCTGCTACTTAGCTGTGCTCCATCATGAAATCTCTCCTGATTTTGGCTGGCTTGCTGCTCGCCTTCTCCTCCCCTCTTTTAAAAGCCGATAATCTCATCACCAACGGCGACTTCGAAACCGGTAACCTCAACGGCTGGGCGGTCCAGGGAAGCACCGCGATTGATTCCGGCACGGGGGAAGTGGAGGGTGCTTATGCGGCAAATTTGGATCCAAGTTCCAATAATTACGGGACGCTGTCCCAGACTTTTGAGACCACACCCGGTGTCTCTTACGTGTTGCAATACGACGGCATCAGCAATCAGACCTTTGAATCTTACGTGTCGGTGACGGGATCAAATACGACGATTTACAACGGTTCGATTCCAAGCTCTTCCACTTTTACCACACATCGAAGCACCTTCGTGGCGGTCAGCGGCACCACCCAACTCACGTTTGGCGCAGACTACGGCACCACGATCATCGATAACGTCATTGTCAGCACCGGCAGCTTTTCGGCGCCGGGCCGCTATACCGGGTCGGTCAAGATCACGACTTCCGTGCCTTCGCAGAATATCGCCTCGCTTCATACCGAGAGCATCGTCGCCCGGATCACCCCGACCGGGGGCATTAGCACCATCACCCAGCCAAACGGCTCAGTCGACGCGGGCGGATTCGCGGATGCCGGCATGTTGCTCCTGGATGGAACCTCCGTTCCTTTCACCATCAAAGGCAAGACCGTGACCTTTACCGTGACCACGAACAACGGGAGCACGCCCGCGAGCACCGAGACGACAGTGTACCGGCTGCATAAGGTAGATCATTAGACTTTCCCGGGGCCGTCCCGGGATTTGACGGCTTGGGTGGAGATGGCGGATGCTGGCCGCCATGCACGGTGATGCCGGACTTTGCTTAAAAAAGAGCGGAACCGTATACCGGGGAAGTTAAAGCCGTGGCCCGGAAAAGCAGCGCCCCGCCCGCTTCGTCGCTCGTTCACGGCTGGTTCGCCCGCACCTACGGCACGCCCACGCCCGCCCAGAAGGAGGCGTGGCCCCTCATCTCCGGGGGCAAGAGCGTTCTTATCGCCTCCCCTACGGGCACGGGCAAGACGCTGGCCGCTTTCCTGGCGGTGCTGGACCAACTGGCCGCCGCGCCGCCGCCTCTGCCGGACTCGGTGCAATGCCTCTACATCAGCCCGTTGCGCGCGCTCGCGTATGACCTGGAGAAGAACCTCCAGGCGCCGCTGCGGGAGATCTACGGGAGCATCGACGCCGCGCCTATCCGGGTCGGGATGCGCACGGGCGACACGACGGGCGCCGTGAAGGCCCGGCAGCGCGACCGGCCGCCGCACATCCTGCTCACCACGCCGGAGACGCTCTGCGTGCTGCTGAGCCAGCCGCGCTGGCTGCCGAACCTGAGCACCGTCCGCTGGGTCATCGTGGATGAAATCCACGCACTGGCCGAGGGGAAGCGCGGCGTGCATCTCACCCTGAGCATGGAGCGGCTCGCCGCGCTGGTGCGCGAGACGCACGGCGGCCGCGAGCTGCAGCGGATCGGCCTTTCCGCGACCGTCGCGCCGCTGGCGGAGGTGGGGAAATTCCTCACCGGCACGCATGGGCAGTGCGAGCTCATCGATGTGACCACGGCGAAAAAAGTGCATCTGCGCGTCCACACGCCGTTGCGCAAGAATCCCTACCCGGAAGCCGGCTACACGGGCCAGCGGCTCATCCGCGAGCTGGGCCAGCTCGTGCAGGCGCACCGCACCACGCTCGTCTTCACCAATACCCGCTCCGGCGCCGAGGCCTCCACCTTCTGGCTGCGCGAGGCGCACCCGGAGCTGGCCGGGCAGATCGAATGCCACCACGCTTCGCTGGACCGCGACCTGCGCCAGGAGGTGGAGGATCGGCTCAAGCGCGGCGAATTGCGCGCGGTCGTCTGCTCCACCAGCCTGGAGCTGGGCATCGATATCGGCTCGGTGGACCTAGTGGTGATGCTGGCCACGCCGAAGGGGGTGAGCCGCGCCCTGCAGCGCACCGGGCGCGCCGGGCATAATGTGCACACCATCAGCCACGGCGTGCTCATGGCCACGAATGTAAACGATCTCGTGGAGGCCTGCGCCACGGTGCTCCTGGCCCGAGGGCGCCGGCTCGATTCCGTGCGCATCCCGCACGCGCCGCTCGATATCCTGGCGCAGCACCTCGTGAGCATGGGCTGCGAGCGCCGCTGGGACCGCGAGGAAGCTTTCGCACTGGTTCGCGGGGCCTACCCCTACCGCGATCTCACCCGCGCGCGACTTCAATGACGTGCTCGATTACCTGGCCGGCGGCGGCGAATCGCTCCGCCAGCAATACGCGGATGTCTTCGGCAAGATCGAGCTGGACGACGATAGTTTCCAGACCCGGGCGGGCCGCGTGCAGCGCGAGTTTTTGCAGAACGTCGGCGTCATTCCCGAAACGGGCGTGGTGCAGGTGCGCCTGAAGAACCGGGTGCTCGGCTCGGTGGAGGAAAGCTTCATGCGCATGCTGAAGATCGGCGACGTCTTCGTGATGTCCGGCCGCCCCGTGCGGCTGGAGCGCACCGGCCAGATGCAGGCTTTCGTGGCGCGGGCGGATGGCGCTCTCCCTACCATCCCGCGCTGGAATGCCGCGAAGATGCCGCTTTCCGCCGGCGTGGCGGAGGAGATCATGCGCTTCCGCGGCGAGGTGCGGACCCGCCTGGAAAACGATGACGGCGCCATCAAGGAATGGATCGCCACGCGGCTCGACTGCGGCGCTGCGAACGCCGGAGTTATCCACGCCATGTTCGAGGCGCAGCATCGGCTTTCCGAAATCCCCGTCACGGGGATGCTGCTCATCGAGGAACTGCTGGAGGACCCCAACGAGAAATCCGCCGCCGCGCGGCCGCGCCACTACTTTTTTCATTCCCTCATCGGCCGGGCGGCCAACGACGCGCTCTCGCGGGTGGTGGCGCGGCGGCTCAGCGAACTTCGCGGCGGCAATGCCGTGAGCACGCCGCACGACTACGGTTTTGTGCTAACGGTGGGCGAGCACCAGTTTTTCGATGTCGCGGAACTGCGGCAGATCCTGTCCCCGGAGGGCCTCATGGATGACTTTCGCGCGGCGCTGGAGAGCTCCGAGATGCTGAAATACCACTTCCGCAATGCCGCCCAGACCGGCCTCATGGTTTACCGGAATTATTTCTCCGAGCGGAAACCGCTGCGAAAGCTGCAATGGTCCACCGAGGTCATCTTCAATGTGCTGCAAAAGTATGAACCGGAGCATGTGCTGCTCCGCACCGCCCGGCAGGACACGGCCGCGGGCGGTTTCCTGGATGCCGAGGGCGCGCTGGAATATACGGAGTGCCTGGAGCGCGCGGGCTGGCCGCTCCACCTCCGGCAAGTGGCGCACGTGCCGCCGCTTTCCTTCGCCATGTACGCCACCAAGATCAAGGAAGCCCTGCTCGTGGAAGACCCCACGGATACCATGGAGCGCCTCTTCCACTTGTG
Source organism: uncultured Verrucomicrobiae bacterium (assembly GCA_963828525.1). Lineage (GTDB taxonomy): Bacteria > Verrucomicrobiota > Verrucomicrobiia > Chthoniobacterales > Chthoniobacteraceae > CAWHEP01. The sequence goes on along the minus strand of CAWHEP010000002.1, from coordinate 519,341 downwards.
GTGGAGTGAATTGAACGCGGCGGAGGCGGCGGTCTAGAATTTGCCCGGCATGCCGATTCACGAGATCACGGACATTCCCACCCCGGAAATGCAGCGCGCGCTGGCGGTGTACGAATCCAAGTTCCTCTACGCTTTGCCCGGTGAGCGCTACTTCCGCATCGACTATGGAAGCGATCGCTCCGCCTTTGTGCGGTCTCTTGGCACCGGCTGGTGCCTGCTGGCCGCAGAACGCGACGGCCAGATCGCCGGAACCCTGGAGATGGCGTTGCGGGAATTGCGCGATCCGGGCGGTGAGTGCCGGCCGGCGGTTTACTACACGGAGGTGCGGTTGCTGCCGGAGGTCCGCCGGGGGACGGTGGCCGCGCGCCTCCTGCAGCGGGCGGCCGCATGGGCCAAAGCACGGGCGGCGCAATCCTTTTGCATTGCGAATGAAGCCACGGCCACGAAGCCGTCGGACTACTCGGGCCGGCTGGGCATTCCAAAACAGCGCGAGCTGAGCAAGCTCGCGATCATCCGGATTCCGGTTGTCCCCCGACCCGGGCCGCTGCCGGACTCTCCTTTCCTTGCCCCAGAGGAAACCGGCCACGCGGTTTACGAAAAGCTTTCCTCCGGCTGCTGGCACTTCACCCCGAGCGGTGGAAAGGAGCGCTCCAGCCTGCCGCCGCAATGGCTGGTGCATCCGCGGGGAACGGCCTGCGCGCGCCTGGAGGACCGGCGCGCCGTTCTTCGTCTCGTCTCGCCTGAGGGTGAACTGCGGCCCGCGTTCCTCTCCTGCCTGGCGTTCAGCAACGCCGCCCATGCCCGGGAGTTGATCGGCCACGCCGTTGCGATCGCAGCGAGCCTTTCCTGCCACGCGCTCAGATTTTGCGCGGGCCCGCAGGAGCTTCAATCCCTGCGGGCCGCAGGCTGGTGTCCGATCCCCGCTGCAGGCGCGGCTATCTACGGAGATACCGACTTGCCGGCGAGCACCGGGTGGATCGTGAACGCCGCGGAAATCTAAAGCGCTGCTTCATCTCCTCGGAAGAGGCTCAGGAGGTTTTGAAATCACCGTAGCTGTTTCCCTTGGTCGCGTATCCGATGTTGATGTTGCCCGAGATGGTGCTGGCCAGCACCGTAATGTTTACCCCTGCATAGATTCCCCCGGCGCCAAACAGGTCCCCATCGCTGACGTTATCCGTAATGGACACCGATTTCACCAACCCGCCCACAGAGCCGCTGATATCCAGCCCTCCAATGGTGCCGCCTTCATTCTGAGTGAAGTGGCCCCCGCTGATGGTGAGTTTCGCCGTGCTCGTGCCATTCACATACAAACCGCCTACACTGTGCGAAGTATTGGCGGCAAATGATGTCTTACTGATGTGGATGGATGAGGAGGTCAACAGGCTGGCGCCGCCGCCCGTTCCCGAACTGACCGAATTGGTCTCGAACAAATCGCCCGTGAGGACGATGGAAAGCTTGCCGGACGTGGCCAGCCCTCCGCCACTGCCGCCGGCCTGATTTGCCGAGATAGTGCTGCCGGAGATGATGAGATGCACGTCTCCCATTTGGCTGCCATCCACGTTGATGCCCCCGCCGCCGGCCTCCGACGAGTTCTTGCTGATACGCGACGAACCGATGGCCAGTATCCCGTTCAGGCTGGAATCCAAAATGCCGCCGCCGAGGCTTCCCGAGCCGGTCGTGGAATTACCCAGGATTTGCGAGGATTTGATCGTGACGGCAGGGCTGCTCAAGATGGCGATGCCGCCACCCCCGACGGTGCTGGAAGTGGTATTCCCCACCACGGAGCTGGAAACCATGCTTAGGGGGCCATCGACGGTGATACCACCGCCGGCTTCCGCCGCGGTATTTTGCCCGATCGTCACGCCGTTCAACGAGAGAGCGCCGGCCTGCAATTCCACTCCCCCTGCGGAACCGAGCGAGGTGTTCTTGAGGATGGAGGTCTTAGAGATGAGCGAAGTTTTCGCGCCGCCGGTTGCGGAAAGGTAAAGCCCCCCCGCGCTGTCCGTAGTGTCGTTGTTGGTCTTGTTGTCGTTGAAGCTCGACCCGCTGATGACGATGGAACCCTTTTTCCCCTCGACCGAAAGATAGGCTCCGCCCCCTCGATTCTTGGCCGTATTAGCGGAGAAGCCGCTGTTTACAATGTGGATCAAGCTGTCGTTGGACTCGACATACGCCCCGCCGCCTTCGCCAGGCGGGGTCAAAGTATTTGACGTCGTGGTAACGGAATTTTTGTTAATGGAAGAACCCGAGATCAACAGCGGAGCCGCCAAGTCCTGCAGGAACATTCCCCCTCCGTGCGTGGCGGCGGCATTACCGTCCAGAGTCGAATTCTTGATCGTGACTGGCCCGGAGATGTGCACCAGAAAGAGCCCGCCGCCATCCCCGGAGGCTTGGTTGGCACTTAGTTCGGTGCCGTTCAGGGTGAGCGAGCCATGCAGGTCATGCGCGCCAATGGCGCCGCCGTTCACGGCGGAATTGTCTTCCAGCAGGCAATTGTCGATGGCGAGAGAAGCGGAGGTTAGGACGGCGCCTCCCGTGTCCCCGGGAGAAGCCGCATTCGCTGCCCCGCCGGTCAAAGTCATGCCTTTGAGGATAGTGGGAAGCCCCTTGTCGCTGCCGGAGATATTGAAGATGCGGTGGGAGCCGTCGCCGGTAACGGTCAAATTGCTGAGGCCGGGTCCATCAATGAGCAGGGTGCCGGTGATATCGAGCTCTCCAGCCGTAAGGGTAATCGTCTTGACTGCCGTGCCGAAGTGAATGACGTCCGCTCCGGGATGAGCGTTCGCCGCCAGGATTTCCCCACGCAGCGTACCGTCGCCGGCTGTGGCGCCGGCGCTATCAGTAGAACTGGTAACCATCAGGACGGCGGGCGCAATGCGGGACTCAAGTATTTCGGGGGTCAAGAGATGGGTCATATCGGTGAGTGGATTTCTGCGTATCAGCTAAGCCCGGTTACGGCAAGGGGGTCCTGCATCCGCCGAAGAAACCGCAGTTGAGAGTTGTGCCGGGCTCCGTAAACTTGCCGCATCGAAACCGCCGCCGCAGCGCACCGCACTCACGAACTTCTCCCCGCCGGCCTATGCCTGGACGCACGGCATGTCCTTTGGATTCCTGCTGCCCGCACGCTGGTGGCGGCGGATTTGCATCTCGGCTACGTCTGGGCTCACCGGCACGCGGGGCAGATGCTTCCGCTCTCCGCCCCGGACGACACGATCGACCGCCTCGCCGCCCTGGTGCTGGAATATGAGCCGCTGCAGTTGGTGCTGCTCGGGGATATCGTCCACCGCGCCGTCCCGGTGCCGGCATTGCGTGCCGAGCTGGAGGCGATGGTGGCGCGGCTGGCTGGCGTCACGCTCCGCTGGATCGCGGGAAATCACGACCGGGATTTGCAAACCCTGCTGCGCAACGCCGGGCTGGCGGGGATCCGCCTGGAGCCGGAAGTCGCGATCGGCCCGCATCTCCTCCTGCACGGCGAGGAAAAGGAGAGCGCCGCCGCCGGCCGCATCCGCGCCCGGCTGGAGGAAGCGGGCGGCTGGCTCATCATGGGCCACGAGCATCCGGCCATCAGCCTGCACGACCGGATTGCCACGAGTGTGAAATGCCCCTGTTTCCTGAGCGGCCCGAACATCCTGGTCCTGCCCGCCTTCTCCCGCTGGTCGGCGGGATCGAACATCCGTGGCCCCGGTTTCCTGTCCGCCTTTGCGCGGGAGGCGGTCTTCACTCACGCCCACGCCATTCTCTCCGGGCGGCTGCTCTCGATCCCGCTCTGAGCGGGCCGCGGCAAGCGCAGCCCTCTCTCTGCCTCCGATACTTTGGTGACCCATGGAATCTTGCCCGGATGTTCCTCCCCAGGCGCGCGGCTTGCGCTGCCGGATCCGCGACGGCTTCCGCAAGTTCGCCATGTGGACTGCGGAAGTTACCGGTTCCGCCTGGGCCTTCATCATCGCAACCCTCATTTGCGTGCTCTGGGCGGCCAGCTATCCTCTTTTCACGCAAACTTCCGGACGGGTTCAACAGTTGGCAGATGGTGATCAATACCATCACCAATCTCGCCACCTTCCTCATGGTGTTCCTCATCCAGAACATGCAGAATCGGGATGCCAAGGCCATCCACCTGAAGCTGGATGAGCTCATCCGCGCCATGCACAGCGCGCGGAATGAAATGATGAGCCTGGAGAAACTCTCCGACGAGGAGATGGGCCGGATCGAGAAGGAATTCGAGCGCCTCCGAGGAATCGCCCCCGCGCAAATGCCGGCGGAACCTCCTCCTGCGGCCGCCCAGCCGGTCAATCCGTAAGCCGCACCGGGATTCCCGCGGCGGCCAGGTGGCGCTTCACATCGCCCACCGTGTATTCGCCGAAATGGAAGATGCTGGCCGCGAGCACCGCATCCGCCTTTCCCTCCTGCAGCACCTCGGCCAGGTGCTCCAGCTTGCCCGCTCCGCCGCTCGCCACCACGGGAATGCCGACCGCCTCGCTGACCCGCCGTGTGATCTCAAGATCGAACCCCGCCTTCGTGCCGTCGGCGTCGATGGAGTTCAGCACGATCTCGCCCGCGCCCAGCGCTTCGGCCCGCAGCGCCCACTCGACGGCTTCCAGCCCGGTCGCCTTTCGCCCCCCATGGGAAAACACCTCCCAGCGGCCGGGGCTCACCCGCTGGCAATCGATCGAGACCACGATGCATTGGTTTCCAAAGCGCTCGGCTCCCGCCCGGATCAAGCTCGGGCGTGGCCAAGGCGGAGGAGTTGATGCTCGTCTTGTCCGCCCCGGCCTTCAGCATCGTGTACATATCCTCCACGGTGCGGATGCCGCCCCCGACGGTGAGCGGCATGAAGCATTGGTCCGCCGTGCGCTCGATCACCTCCACCATGCTGGCCCGGCCGTGGGCGCTGGCGGTGATATCGAAGAAAACCATCTCGTCCGCTCCCTGCCGGTCATAGCGGAGCGCGAGTTCCACCGGGTCGCCGACATTGCGCAGACCGCCCGCTTCGGCACGGCCAAATTGCACGCCGCGGGTCACCTTGCCGTCATGGACATCGAGGCAGGGGATGACACGTTTGATTAACATTCGGTTACAAATTGGTAAAGGAGGAGGGGCGCATGGGCGACAAACCGGTCAAAATTCGCGCAGGCGATCCGGATAATTTGATTGACTCAGCCCGCAGTCTGCCTGAAAAGGCGCTCGCGCTGAACGCGAACATTTCGGCAGAAGGAAACACTATGGGAAAATCGAATCCAGGGAAAAATTTAAATGATTTGGGCGACTCCAAACCCAAGAAAAACGGCGCGTTCCAGATTTCCAAGGAACTGCCGGTCGAGATCCCTGCCGGAAGATCCAGCAGTGCATAAGTACGAGTCCTCCCGCGAGCATGCACCGGACGCCGCTCCGCCCCATGAGGAGCCCGCCTTTGAGAACCTCGGCGAGCTGCCGCAATCCTACGGCTCGAACACCCTTTACCTGGTGGCGCGCGACCCGCACTGGCTTTTTTCTTACTGGGATATCGAAGGCGCGACGACTCCGGCGCTCGCTCCCGACGGCAAGTTTTTCCTGAAGGTCTTCACCGGCTGGCGGCGCGGAGGAATTCACCACCGAAGTCCATCTGGATGCGCGGAACTGGTATCTCCCGGTCAAGGAGCCGGGCGAAACTTATTTCGCGGAGCTCGGCTACTTACGCCGCGGGCGGCGACTGGGCCAGCGTGGCCCGCTCGCCCGGAGGCCACGGCCCCGCAGGACAAGTTTTCGGATTCCTCGGACGCCTCGTTTGCGACCGTGCCGATCCACCTCACCTTCCAGCGCATGATGGAGATGGTGCAGGGAAACATGATCGAAGGCGAAAGCCTCATCATGGCGCTCTCCCGCCTGCAAGGGGAGGGCCGCAAGCTGGCCTTCCAGACCGGCCGCACGCCGGAGTGGACGGAGGAGCAGCGCCAGGTGCTCGCCGCATTTTTCGGCGCGGAGATCGTGGAACGCCTCGGCATGGGCTCGGCGGAGATCGACCAGCTCCTGCGCCAGGAGTTGCTGGAAAAGCTTTCCACCGAAAGCGCCAGCGAACTGGTCGCCAAAAGCCTCGCTTGGGCTCGGCGAGAGCAGCTTGTTCAGCGCCTTCGCCGGGACAGTTGGGTTCTTCGGAAGTGACCAGCTGGTCATCGGCGCTGGGCTCGAGTTGGAGCGCGCAGCCTTTCGGCCAGAGCGGCCGGGAATTTTTCATGCATGTGAATGCCGAAGTCATCTTCTACGGCGGCACCCACCCGGACGCGAAGGTCTGGATCGATGGCAAAGAGATCGCCCTCGCGCCGGACGGCTCCTTCCGGTACCACTTCCGTTTCCCGGATGGCAATTACGACATTCCCATCGTGGCCCAATCGCCGGACGGCGTGGAGCAGCGCTCCGCCTCGCTGCGGTTCGAACGGGCCACCGCCCGCCGCGGCGAAGTGGGCTCGACTGCGCAGCCCGCGCACCTTGGCACGCCCATGGGGCAGCGGTAAAAGGCGTTTTCGGGACGGCGCGGTACTGGGAAGGGCCGCGCGTTAGCCATGGCCGCTCCGCAAAAACGCGACCGGCTCCAAGAATCGTTTTTCGACACGCTGGAGTTCGAGCGCCATGCTTCGCCGCGCACCCTGCTGAACTACCGCCACGCCCTCGCCTCCTTTCGCGCCGGGGCCAGCCTTCCGCCCTGGAAGGAATGCACCGCGGATCATTTTCGGCAGCATCTTTTTCAATTGATGCGGGGAGGCGCGGCACGGCCCACCATTCGCCTGCACTTCGCCGCGTTGCGCACCTTTTACAAATGGCTCTCGGAGCGGCACGGGCTCGCGAAAAACCCGCTGAAGGAAGTCCAGCTTCCCAAGTTGGAGCGCAAGCTGCCCCTCGTCCTTACCACCGGTCAGGTGGACGAATTGCTGGCCGCGCCGTTGCGCGTGCCGCGGGAGAAGCGCTCGCCGGCTTGGGCCGCGGCGCGGGACGCGGCCATCCTGGAGCTGTTCTACTCGAGCGGCTTGCGGCTGTCGGAGTTGATCGGCCTGGATGTCGCGCACATCGACCCCTACTCCGAGACAGTGCGGGTATTCGGCAAAGGCCGCAAAGAGCGCCTGGTCCCGGCCGGCGCGCCGGCTTTGGCGGCGATTCAGCGGTATCGCTCCGAAGCCGGGGTGACGGCGGGGCCGCTCTTCCTGAATAAGAGCCGGCGCCGCATGTCCACCGTTGCAGTATGGGCGGTGGTGCGGAAATACCTGCGGCACACCAGCATCCCGCTTAAGATCAGCCCCCACAAATTGCGCCACTCCTTCGCGACCCATCTGCTGGACGCGGGGGCGGATTTGCGCAGCGTGCAATCGCTGCTGGGCCACGCCAGCATTTCCACTACCCAGATCTACACCCATGTCACGGTGGAGCGGTTGAAAAAGGCCTACAACGAGGCGCATCCGCGCGCCTGATTTGCCACGGCCATTCTCTCGAGGCCTCTGAGGAATTCCGCCCAAGCTGCCCCGAATTAGCCAAGCTGGACACCCGCGGGGCCACGCCCTCTCTGCTGTAGGCGCTTGCTCCTCTCGCGAGCCGCTTTTCATAGGGGATCCTTCCGTACGGGCATACAAACTGCTCTGCGCGGCCTGCTTTCCAAGCTCACCATCCCTGTCCATTTCATGAAAAAGATCGAAGCCATCATCAAGCCTTTCAAGCTCGAGAACGTCAAAGAAGCCCTCGCGGAACTTTCCATCGACGGCATGACGGTCTCTGAGGTGAAAGGCTTTGGCCGCCAGAAAGGCCACACGGAAATTTACCGCGGCAGTGAATACACGGTCGATTTCCTGCCTAAGATCAAGATCGAGGTGGTGCTGGCGGATGGCCTCGTGCCAAACGTGCTTGCCGCCATTGTGAAGGCTGCCAAGACCGGCAAAATCGGCGACGGCAAGCTGTTCGTGACTCCGGTCGAGGAGGCCATTCGCATCCGGACCGAGGAAACGGGGGAGAAGGCGCTCTAAGGCGCAGGAGGCTCTTCCATGCAGCCCCCAGTCCAAGGAATTCTTAATCGCATTCGGCGCGGAAGCTTATATTGTCTTAACCGCCCTCTTTCCCATACTCCCACCCCAATCACCCATGAAGAAAATCGAAGCGATCATCAAACCGTTCAAGCTGGAGGAAGTGAAAGACGCCCTGTCCGAGTTGGGCATCGAAGGCATGACTGTGACCGAGGTCAAGGGCTTCGGGCGCCAGAAGGGGCATACCGAGATCTACCGCGGCAGTGAATACACGGTCGATTTCCTTCCCAAGATCAAGCTCGAGGTGGTGCTGGCGGACGGATTACTGGAGACGGCGATCAGCGCGATCGTGAACTCGGCCAAGACCGGCAAGATCGGCGACGGCAAGATCTTCATCATCTCCGTGGACGAAGCGATCCGCATTCGCACCGAGGAGACGGGCGAGAAAGGCGTATAGGCCCGTATAAGCCCGTTGCCGCCGCGCTCAGAGCATCGTCCCCGCCATGCGGCATGCGGAGGGCCACGCCTGGAGGAGGCTGGCGCCGTCGATGCGCCAGCGATCGTGTTCCCGCACCAGTTGGTAAAGGCAGGGCATCACCAGGCCGTCGCGCCCGATCAGGTAAACGCGAATCGCCGCGTGATTGCCCCGCGCCTCCACGGGGCCGTACTCCGCCTGGGTGGCCTGCAGGAGAGTGGGATAATCCAGCCGAACCATGCGGGCGAATTGCTCCACCGTGAAGCGTTGCTGGATTTCGAGGGAAGCGTACTCGTAGGCCGCCGGGAAATTCTGCCGCCGCAGATCGCCCAACTGGCGGTTCACCACCGCGTAAAGCTCCGCCGGTTTCACATTTGCATCCGCGCGGGCCTGGAAATAAGCCGTCATGATGGCCGCCGTCCCGCAGCTTGCGAAGAAGAGCATGAGCAGGGAGATTTTGGCCCGGTTGTTCATGACGAGGATAGCTCGCCATCCGCAACGGTTGCCGGTTCCCCGGCAAGCCGCCGAAGGTAGGCGAAACTGAACAGCCCGGTGGAATGCCCATCCTGCCAGACCGGCTGCCAGGCATAGCCGCCGACCATTTGATGGCTGCGCAGGCCGAAAGCTGGCCTCAGTCAGCGTGACTTGGGGACGAACGACATGGCCGAGCACGTCCGGCTCGCCACCGCATGCCGCGCACGGGCAATTCCGGCGCAGCGTCTCGCATTTGACGAAGGATTCCAGCCCATCGCTCCAGGCAATCGCGAGTTCGTTTCCGATCACCTGCAGATTTACGGGGTTCAATCTCATGCGGACTTTCCGAGTATCGAACTTTCCACGAGGGTGGTCAAGGGAGGGGAAGATATCCGCAGATTGGCGCAGATAAACGCAGATTTAAAAGAAAAGAAATGAGGCGGGATCCTCCGCAAATCAGCGTCAATCTTCGGATCTGTCCCCCTTCCGGCCGCCAGGCTTTTCCGCGGCGCTCGCCGAAAATCGCGGTGCCCACCCGCACCAAGGTCGCGCCTTCCTGGATGGCCACTTCGTAGTCGTTGCTCATGCCCATGGAGAGTTGGGGCAGGCCAACGCGCAGCTTTTCCTGAAGACGGTCGCGCAGCTCCCGCAACGCCGCGAAATAGCGGCGGGACTCTTCCGGCTTCGGAGTGAAGGGAGGGATCGCCATCAGGCCCGCCACCTCCAGCCGCGGCAATTCGGCAACAATCGCCTCCAGTTCGCTCTCGAGCGCGCCGGGCTTGAAGCCGAACTTGCTTCCTTCGCCCGCCACGTTCACCTCCAGCAAAATTCGCGGGCGCTGCCCATCCTCCTCGGCCATCGCGCTGCATATCGCGCGCAAGGGAAAGAGAATCGATGCCGTGCAGCAGTTCGAAGAGGGGCAGCGCCTGCCGGATCTTGTTCTTTTGCAGATGCCCGATGAAGTGCCAGCGCGCGCGGGAGGAGACGAGCGGAATCTTGGCGCGCGCCTCCTGGATGCGGTTTTCGCCGAAGAGCGGTTGACCGGCAGCCAGCGCCTCCTGCACCGCCTCTGGCGGATGAACCTTGGACACCGCCACCAGTTCGATTTCTTCCGGGCGCGGCCGGAAAGGCGGGCGGCCCCGGCCATTCGCGCCGCGCACTTCCGAAAGACGCCCGGCTATCGAGTCTTCCATTAGCGATTCCGATCCTTGTTGCATTTAAGATTAGCGCAGCTTATCGAGAGATGGGAGGGAATCCTTTGACGGATGCAGATTGAGACATTTCAAAATTTTTTGCGATCTCGCGGAAGGCGGCAGCTTTTCCAAAGCCGCCTTGGCCAACGGCATTACGCAAAGCGCCGTCTCGCAGCAGATTCGGGCGCTGGAGCAGCGCTTTCAAGTCAGTTTGATCGATCGCGGCCGGCGCACCTTCGCGCTCACCGCGGAAGGCGAGGCTTTTCTCGGAGCCAGCCGCGAGATCGTGGGGTCTACGGGCAGCTTGGGGAAGCGCATCAAATCGCCGCGGCACGCTCTTTCCGGGGAGTTGCGCGTGGGGGTTATTTATTCCATCGGGCTCCATGAGTTGCCGCCCTACGTCAAGGCCTTCCAGGCCGCACATCCCGGCGGTGGATGTCCAAGTGGAATACCGGCGCTCCTGGGAAATCTACGGCGCGGTGCTGCGCGGCGATGTCGAGATCGGGCTGGTCTCCTACCCGGCCAAGCGCAAGGGCCTGCAGGTGGAGAAATTTCTGGACGACCGGATGGTGCATGATCTGCCACCCGCACCACCCGCTGGCCGGGCGGACCTCCATCCAACTGCCCGATCTGGAGGGGGAGCGGTTCATCTCCTTCGAGCCCGACCAGCCGACGCGCAAAGTCATCGACCGCCACCTGCGCGAGCAAGGGGTGCAGGTGCGGCACGCCATCGAGTTCGATAATGTCGAGACGGTGAAACGGGCGGTGGAAATCGAGAACGGCATCTCCATCGTGCCCAGCCGGACCGTGCGGCAGGAGGTGGAAAACGCCGCGCTGGTGGCGGTGGAGATCACCCATCCCGCCATGACGCGGCCGCTCGGCATCCTGACCAAGCGGGAGGGCACGCGCCCCCCGCTGGTGCGCGAGTTCGTGGCGCTGCTGCAAAAGCCGGTGGCGTGATCGGCTTGCCGTGGCGCGCTTTCTCAGTCTTGCTGACGGCATGAATCACGACGACGTTCCCGCGGCCATCGGAGTCATCGGCGGCAGCGGCCTTTACCAGATCGAGGGCCTGGACGACCCGCGGGAGATCGCGCATGGAGACGCCCCTTCGGGCAGCCCTCGGACTTGATCGTCGGGGGGAGCCTGGCGGGCCGGCAGGTGTATTTCCTGCCGCGCCACGGGCGGGGCCATCGCATCCTGCCGCACGAGGTGAACTACCGCGCGAACATCTTCGCGCTGCGCATCGCTGAACGTCCGCTGGATTGTTTGCGTAACCGCCGTGGGAAGCCTGCAGGAGCAATACCCGCCGCGTGACATCGTGCTGCCCTCACAGTTCTTCGACCGCACCAGCCGCCGCACGGAGCAGACTTTTTTTGGCGCAGGCATTGCAGCGCACGTCGGCTTTGCCGAACCCATCAGCGCAGCGCTGCGAGGCATCCTGGCCGAATGCGCGCGCGGGCGTGGGTATACTGTGCATGACGGTGGGACATATGTGAATATGGATGGCCCGGCGTTCTCCACCCGCGCCGAGTCCGAGGTGCACCGGAAGATGGGATTCGACGTGATCGGGATGACAAATGCGGCGGAGGCCCGCCTCGCCCGGGAGGCGGAGATCGCGCTGGCGACTTTGGCCATGGTGACGGATTACGACTGCTGGAAGACGGACGAGGAGCCGGTCTCGGCGCGGATGGTCTTTGAGAACTTGCAGGCGAACGCAGCGGCGGCGCGCGCAATTTTGCCGGCGGTCATCGAGAAAATTCCCCAGGAGCCGGAGTGGCCCGAGCATCGTTCGCTGGAGAACGCGCTGGTCACGCCACGCCACCTCTGGCCGGCGGAGACAATCGAAAAGCTGCGCCCGATTCTGAGACGCTTTCTGGACTAGCCGAAGCTAAATCACGTTTTGGCGCGTTTATCGAATTGCGATGTGCCGGTGAAACGCGGCAGGTTGCTGCCGCGCATAGACAAGCCGCGGATTCGGTGATTATTTTCCGCCGTTGATCTTTGCCATCATGTCCAGCGCCTTCTTGTCCTGTGAATTAAGTTGAAGCGCACGCGTCAGATCTTCCTTTGCTCCCCGGAGATCGTTTGCAGCCATCCGGCGCCGGCCCGGTTGGTATAGGCAGCTTGAAAGTTCGGATCAAGTTCCATTGCGCGTGTAAATTCATCCAGAGCGCCGCGAAGATCAGCCATGTTCTGTTTAACAAGTCCCATGCTGTCGTGGACTAAAGCTGAGCCGGGGGCGAGGGCCAGGCCTTTGGTTAAATCGGCAAACGCGCCCTTTAAGTCGCCATTTGCCCGCAGAGCGAGCCCCCGGTTATTGTAGAGCACGGCGTCGCCGGGATTAAGACTGATGCTTTCGGACAAATCCTCAATGGCGCCCGGCAAATCGCCTTTGGCGCGCTTGGTTACTCCGCGTTCGCAATAGGCTTTGGACGATTTGGGATCTATATTGATCATCGAGGTAAAATCAGCAATGGCATCATCATAATTGCCTTGATGTTCCTTCACTACACCGCGCCCGAAGTAAGCATCAGTGTATCGGTCATCCAGTTTGATGGCTTGGTCATAATCAGCAACGGCATCACCTAGCTTGCCCTTCCACTGTTCGGCCAGCCCCCGGTTGTTAAACGAAGTAGTATGCTGCGGGTCAATGGTAATGGAGCGGTCAAAATCGGTAATCGCACCGTCGAAATCGCCTTTATAGGTTTTGGACAGACCGCGATTGTTGTAAAAGGTTGCATTTCCTGGCTCAAGATTGACCGCCTGATCATAGTCGAGGACTGATTCGACGTAATTGCCTCTCTTTCTTTCGACCTGTCCGAGGCCGGCATAGCCTTGAGCATTTCTCTGGTTGATCCGTATTGCCTTCGTGTAGTCGTCGAAAGCCTTCTGTTCGTCGCCTAGTTTTTCGTCGCACTGACCGCGGTTGACATACGCCGCATCGAATCGCGGAGAGATGCGAAGAGTCAGATCGTAGTCGGATATCGCACCTTTGATATCGCCCAGAAAATCTTCTAACTGCCCCCGATAGTTCGCCGCTTTCGCCATCTTGGGATTGGTTTCAAGCGCCCGCGTCAAATCGGCGATCGCCCCCTGTACGTCGTTATTTTGAGCCCGATGTAACGCACTGGTGTATAGCTGCTCTGCGGGATCCGTGTTAAGCAGCAGGCTGTGCAACATCTCTCCCGCATTCAGTTTCGAGCAAAACCCAAAAGCGAGGACCAGGAAGAATGGTTTAATTACACGCCGCCATCTCATCACCGATGACTTAGCATGATGAATAGTTCCGTAAAGCATTTCGTAGCACGACCAAAGCCGGAATAGACGGACGCGTGTAAATTCGGCCTGATGGCTATTCCGATTATCCATATCCTAAGGATTGCCTCTCGCAAACTGCGGGTGGCCGGACAAATCTTCCGCCGCGGCCGCCCCTCCCTCCTCCAGGCCGGGGGCCGTGCTGCGGCGCAGGCGTTCCAGCCAGCGGCGGCCGAGCGGATGGTGAAGCGCGGGCAGTTCCGAGGCGGCGATGGTCGTCTCCGTTTTATCGCCGGTGGCTGCGCCGTGGCCCACGAACCAGCCCGCACGCAGCAGGCGCGCGCGCATCACGGTGGAGCGGGTATAAGTGCTCAGCGTGCACAGGCCGGCCCGGCGGCGGATGGAGGCGAAGACCTCGGTGGTCCACATGCCGGGATTCGCCGCTGGTGAATAGGGGTCGAAGATAACTGCCTCGGGCGCGGGAGTGGAAACCGCCGTGGCCGGAAGCCGGAAGTCGCCGAAATGCAAATGCCACGAGAGTGGCCCCAGCATGACGAGAGCCGGCTTCAGAGAACTCGCGCAGCACGTCCAGCCAGGAGACCGGATAGGCCAGCTCTGCGGCGTGCTCGATGGCGAAGCGAAGCGGCTCCAGGGTGGAATCGAAGCTGTGCAGCTCCACCGGGGCCGACGGGAAGGAGTCCCGCGCCGTCTCTAGGACTGCCAGGGCGTTTGCTGCCGCTCCCAGGCCGATGTCCCAAATCACGAACGGCTGGACCGTGTCAGCTGCGCGCGCCGCCAGGCCATGCTGGGCCACGTGCAAGGCGCGGGCTTCAGCCATGGGGCCGATGCCCGGGTGGAAAGTCTCGCCGTGTTCGATCGAGCGGAGCGAGCAAGGCCCAGCCGGCACGGTGACGAGTTCAAAGCAGCGTGGCCTCATTGTTTTACGGAAGCGAGTTTATCCCGAACCGGGGAGACTCGCACGAAAAGGAAAAGGCGGTTACCCGAAGTAACCGCCTTTTCCAGGCTTTCCGGTGCTTTGCGCCAGACTAACCCGCTCTGCGCGTCCGCCCCGCGAGCAAGAGCATCGCCATCCCGGCGAATGCCATCCCCCAGGTGCTGGGCTCCGGCACGGCAACGGGCGCGAACGCCACTCCCCTTAATACCTGGCCCGCCCCGGCGGTCTCCAGCGTGGTAAATTGCTCGCTGGAGGCCTGGGCCGCGGTCGTATCCGCGAGCGTATCGGTTACTGAAACCAATTTGTTCGAGTCCGCCCCGACGTCGCCAAGATTGCTCAGCGTGGAGGTCAAGGAGTAGAGCGTCACCGTCCCGTCGGGGTTAACTTTCCCGGTCAAGTTTCGCAAGCCGACCGTGGCCGGATCGTAACCCGCGTCCAGACCCGCCACGGCGTACTGCTGGCCCAGGTTCAGACCCAGTTGCAGCGTGTATTCCAGGTTCCATTTTGATCCGTCGAACCCCCACTTCTCCAGGCCGGCATTGGCATCCGCGGCCGCTTGGGCCAGATAACTGTTGCTGCCGCCCGCCGTCACCGAGGTGCCCGGGCTCGGGGCAGCCAGTCCTTCGTCGGCCACATACATCGTCGTCCCGGTCACAAAGATGCCGAAAGGGGTGAAGCTCCCGCTCAACCCCGCCCCTTGGGCGGAGCCGGGCAACCCCGGCAGGATGGTGATAGGGTTGTTCGTGCCCGTGGGGAGAATATTGTTGTTCGCGAGCGGGGACCCCGCGCCAACTTGGTAGACGGAGTCGACCCCCTTGCTGCCGCTGCCCTTGGAAACATAGAGGAGGTTGTTGGAAATCGTCTCACCCCGGAAGTTGTTATCCTTGCCGTTTTTGTTGTTATCGCCCGGGTAAATATACTGCCCGAGCGGCGCGGTGCCGGCGGTGCCGGCGGTGGCTACCGAGCCCGGCACGACGGTCTGCGCCCCGGTCAAGGAGGCGCTGTCGCCGTTGCCTACGGTATAATACAACCCATTCGCCAGGATGGCGGAGCGCGCATTATTCGTGCTGTAAGCATTGGTGGTGGCCGAACTCAGACTCCCATTTGCATTCAACTGCACGACTTCCCGGTAAGTCGCGGTGGTGCTGCCGTAGGGCACTGCCGTGTCCGCGGGCGTGTTCGAGTTGGAAGTATCCAAAAGATTGATTCCCGCCGCGTAGCCCATGAAGGTTACTGCGGATCCATCTGTAGAGAGATTCAGCGACAATTCGGATTTCGAGCTGAAGCTGGTCGAGACCAGGCTGGTGGGGACGGCAAATGTGTTTCCGCTCACATAGGACGAATTCAGATTGATATTCACCGGCGCTCCGGACGTGGTGATTTGGTCGATAAAGACCGGGGAGGTAACCCCGAAGTTCGCGTCGGCCGTGTCGTTGTTGAACACTTCTGGAAAGGCGCCGTCCGCAACCGCCGTCTGCCCGCCTGGCAGCACGGTCGATCCCGAAACGATCATGTCTGCCGTCCCCTCGTAATTGCTACGGGTCACCAGGAGCGAACCCGCCGTGAATGCCTGCGAAAAAGCCGCTGCCTGCATCAGGACCAGCCCTGCGGCGCCTACTAACCATAATTTATAGTTCATGTAATCCTCTTCCTTCAAAGATGCGCACGGCACTATCAAACCGTCCGCTTGCCGCGGCAGGCCCGCACGAACCCCGCCAGCAAGCCCAGCCCGCCCGCGCCTAGGATGAACGAGCCCGGCTCCGGCACCGCCTGCACTCCGTTGACCAGGACGTTATCGAAACGCCAGTTGCCCGAGGTATTATTGAGCGGCGTTCCCCCCTTGATCGCCACGTCCGCGGAACCGGTGGCGGCGTTTACCATGCGGATGCCAAAGTTCGGGTCGTTAAATGCATTCAGGTCCGAAATGGAGGCCGTAAGACCGGTAAACCATTCCTGCCCGGCGGTGCCGCCGTTGACATAGGACCCCATCACGATATTCGGGTTCGAGCTGTTGCTCATGACCGTCGCTCCCGCGTCGGAGCCCGAGAGCGAAATTGGAGTGTTGAACCAGGTCGATCCGTCGTCCGTGTATTGGAGCTGCAGATTCGCTTCCCCTTGGTTCGTCGCGTACCAGTCGAAGCTGACCTGGATGTTGCCGAATCCGGTGGTGTTCACGTTGAACTGCGCCCCTTGCGAGCCAAGCGGCGCCTGGCTGGACCATCCATTGTTCGTCCCCGTGCCTCCCGTAGCCCGGATGCGCCAGATCTGCCCAAGGTCCGCCACGTGATTGGTACCCGTGTCCGCGCTCAGGCCGAGGGTGATATCCGAGGAGTCGACTCCGCTTCCGGAAATGAAGGGTCCGGTCATTCCGATGGAAGCCGCCGACGCACCCGCGCCATTGAGGGTGCTGGGAAGGGGACTCAAGTTTGTAGCGGTTCCGCTATTCTCAAAAGTCCACCCAGCGATGGTCGTTTGAGCGTTAAGAGAAGAAGACAGCAGGATTACCGCGGCTCCCGCGAGCAGCGATATTTTGAATTTGATCATAATGATTAGGGCAATTGGTTGTGGTGCACGCCGGAAACCCTCAAAAGGAGAGTGAAAGCTCCCGACGAAGGGACGCACGCTGAGGCCACGATGTTGCAGCCCTGCGACAAACAGGTTAAAATCACTGTTGCCGCTGACGTTTATGTCATCGCCGCGCACGACGGCGTGCACACAGGCCCGTTTCCGGAGAACTCCGGTTCCAGTTGCCGTCCGGATAGGCCAAGGACGGCTCCCCCTAACCGAGGGGACCTGATTTCCCTCAAAGACCCTTTAAGACCAGAGCTTCTTCAGCTTCTTCCAGCCTTCGCAGGCAGAGGGCATGACTTCGTCGTCCACCCAGTCCTCCACTTGCTTTGCGGTTTTCTTGCCGGTTTTGGCCAACTCCGCCGCCTCCTGCTCCAGCCACTCGAGGATCTGCTGCTTTGGTTTTCTTGCCCGCTCTTGGAGAGATTGGCCGCTTCCCTGGTCGGCCCATTTCGCCGCCAGTTTCGCCTTCTTTGCCCCGATCTTCGCCAGGTCGGATTTCTTGAGCTTGCTGACCGCTTCCTGAATGGTCTCCGCGGATTCGCCGTATTTCTGCCGCGTCTTCTGCCAGGCGGGCCAGAGGAAAGGGAGCAGCAGCGAGCCGAGGTGAAATTTCGCCTCCTCCAGGCTCGGCTTGTGGTCGATATCGACATCCTTGCGTCCCTTCCTTTTCGCCGGAGCCCTCCAGCCAGCGGATGATCAGCCCGATGACAAAACCGGCGGCCAGCGCCTGGACGACGGCGGCCATGGGGTTGTTCTCCACGTATTCGTAAACCGCGGAAATAGCGTTCCGGGCGCGGCTGGGGCTCTGGAAGGAAGGTCCGAGGTCGTGCTGTTCATGCGCTGAGATTTCGGCGGTCGAGCGACAAATTGCGCTCCTTTTCCGGAAACTGGGGAGCGAAATTGGCCGGGCCGCTCATGGCACAGAAGAATCCAGATCCCAGACAATCGACCTGCTCCTCCTGTTCAGCTTCGCATTTTCCTTGTGAGAATTCCCTGGCGGCCCCTGGCTTTTCTATCCTGACGGCAGCTCTCGCGCCTGCCGCGCCCGCGCCGCCCTCTTGCGCGCCCTGCTGGTGGGCGGCGGCCCGGACAAGGCGGATAACACCGCCCAGATCGAGGAACACCTCCGCTTCGTCACCGGCCTCGTGCCCGCCTCCGCCGGCCGGATCGTCCTCTTCGCGGATGGCAAGCCGGAGAACCGCAGCCTCTCTACACCGACTCCGCGGGCCTGCCCGCCGGGTCAGCGCGCCCTGGACATCCTGCTGCCGAATGACGATCTCGGCGCGAAAATCCTGACCCGCGCCCCGGAGCTCGGCGTGCGGCTGGATGGCCCGGCGCGGCTCGGCCGCGATTCACCGCGCCTTCACCCGCCTGGCTGGGCCGGGCAGCGCGCCGGTGCTCATCTATTTCGCCGGGCACGGCTCCACCGGTCGGGGAGAAAACGGCGGCGGCTCCTTTTACAATCTCTGGGGCAAGGAGAACCTGGATCCCGCCCGCGCTGGCGCGCGAGATCGAGCAGCTGCCGCCCGCGCGTGCCGGTCACGCTCGTGATGGCGCAGTGCTTCAGCGGCGGCTTCGGCGCCGTGCTCTTTCGGAAAGGCAACCCGGATCTCGCCGGCGCTGGAGCGCCCGATGGCCGCTTTTTTCGCCGCGGAAAGCGACCGCGAAGCCGCCGGCTGCGGCACGGAAACGAACTCGCCGCTCTACCAGGATTTCTCCTCCTATTTCTTCGGGGCGCTTTCGGGCCACGACCGGCTGGGACAGCCCGTCACGGGCGCCGATTACGATGGCGATGGCATCGGTGACCTGCCACGAGGCCTTCTGCCATGCCTTGATCCACGACGAATCGATCGACACGCCGGTCTGCAGTTCCATGCTCTTCCTGCGGCGGTATTCCGAAATGAGCGACGCCGATATCTTTGGCTCCCCCTTCGCGGCTCATCTCTGCCGCAGCCACCCCGGCCCAACGCGCGGCCCTGGATGCGCTCTCCGCCCGGCTGGGGCTCGGCGGCGAGCACCGCCTGCTGGACGCCTATGATCGCCTCATGTTCAGCCAGCCCGCCGCCCAGCCCCGGCAGACCCAGGCCTACCGCGAAGCGCAGGACAAGCTCAATGCCCTTCGCCTGGACAATCTGCACGCGCTCTTCGCCCACTGGCCCGCGCTGCGGTGGCGGGATGCACGCGATTACGACAGCGCCACCAAAGGCGCCGCCGAGCAGCTAAGCAAAGACGCCGCCCGCTGCCGGGAGATCGAGGAGACGCAGGACCGTTTCGACCGGGCCGACGACGCGCTGGACGAGGAAGAGGCGTTGCTGGTGCGCTTCACCGATCTGGCGAAGCCATCGTCCGCGCACGGTTCACCTGGCCAAACATGGCAGCGCTAATGCGAAGGCGCGTTTTGAACGGCTCTTTAAGATGGAGCAGCAGCCGCTTCCCCTCACCGCGGCGGCAGAAAAGCTGCCGCCGGGCACGCACTGATCTTCTTCCTAGAAGAAAAAGAAGAAATGACGCCGGGGGGATACCACCACGCCGGGATAGTAAGCGGGCGCGTAATACGGCCCATAGTAGTAAGGCCGCGGGCCGCCGTAGTACGGGTAGAAGTGACGACCGTAGTCATAGCCATAGTATCCGTGGGAGTAACGGTAGGAATGGCTATAGCCGCCGCGGTAATTGCGGTCGTGGTAATTGCGGTCGTGGTGATCGTAGGCTTGCGCGGGCGTGGCGATGGCGAGAGTCGCGATGGCGAGCAGGCCAAGGAGGAGTTTCTGGATGGTTTTCATTTACGGTTGTTTTCTTGAGTTGGTTCGTCGCGGAGTTTTCCGCCGGAGCAGCGAAGGCGATGCACCTGTGAAATTAGACCGCGGCTGGCCCCGGCTTATTCATTGATGTATTCAAGAATCGGGTGGCGGCACCGGAGTGCGCGCGCACGGGCCATTCGCGGAGGCTTGCGCTCGGCGCGCGGGCGAAGAAGATTCACGCCCTTTCCCATGCTCACCATCTCTCAAGTCAGCAAATCTTTCGGCGGCCGCGTCCTCTTCGAGGATGCCTCGCTGCAGGTGAACCGCGGCGACCGCGTGGGCCTGGTGGGGCCCAATGGCGCGGGGAAATCGACCCTCTTTTCGCTCATCCTCGGCGAGGCCTCGCCGGATGAAGGGCGCGTCTCCCTGGAGCGCGCGGCCAGCATCGGCTTTCTGCCGCAGGAGAGCGCGCCGGCCGGGGATGAGACGGTGCTGGAGCTGGCCTGCTCGGTCTCGCCGGCCATCGCGGCCGCCCTGCGCGCCATGAAGACCACGCCGGAGGATTCGCCGGAGCACCACGAGGCGCTCCGCATTTTCGACGAGGAAGGCGGCTGGCAGCTCGAGCCGAAGGCCAAGCGCATCCTCGCCGGGCTGGCCTTCCGGCAATCGGATTTCGACCGCCCGGTGCGCACCATGAGCGGCGGCTGGATCATGCGGGCGCACCTGGCGCGGCTGCTGGTGCAGGAGCCGGATCTGCTGCTGCTCGACGAGCCGACGAACCACCTCGACCTCGAATCGCTCGTCTGGTTCCAGCAATACCTGCTGGATTACCCGGGCGCGATTCTGATGATCTCGCACGACCGGGAGTTCCTGAACAAGCTCGTCGGCAGCATCGTGGAGATCGCGCACCGGCGGCTCACGCGCTACCGCGGAAACTGGGACAGCTACATCGAGCAAAAGGCGGCGCGCGAGGAGCAGCAGCTCTCCGCCTACAAAAACCAGCAGAAGGAAATCGCGACGCTGCAGGAATTTGCGGACCGCTTCCGCGCGAAGGCGAGCAAGGCCAGCCAGGCGCAGAGCAAGCTGAAGCAGATCGAGCGCATGGACAAGATCGAGGCGCCGCTCAGCGCAGGAGAAGACGGTCCACTTCCGCTTTCCGCAGCCGCCGCGCAGCGGGCAGCGCGTGATTGCGCTGAAGGATGTGCATCACGCCTACGGCGACCTGACGGTTTATGACGGGATCGAACTACGAGGCGGAGCGCGGGCAGCGCACCGTGCTGGTGGGGCCGAACGGCGCGGGCAAATCGACGCTGCTGAAACTGCTCGGCGGCGCGCTGCCGGTGCAGCACGGCGACCGCGAGCTCGGGCACAACGTAAAGGTCGGCTACTTCTCCCAACACCGCGTGGAGATGCTGGACCCGAAGCAGACCGTGCTGGAGAGCGTGCAGGATATGGAGAATCCGGTCTCCGAACAAATGGCGCGCACGGTGCTGGGCTCGTTCCTGTTTCGCGACGACGATGTCTTCAAGCCGGTGGCCGTGCTGAGCGGCGGCGAGAAGACGCGGCTGGCGCTGGTGAAGCTGCTGCTCGACCCGCCGAACCTGCTGCTCATGGACGAGCCGACCACGCACCTGGATATCGGCAGCATCGATGCGCTCATCGGCGCGCTCAAGCAGTACGAGGGCACGCTCATCTTCATCAGCCACGACGTGCATTTCATCCGCGCCATCGCCACCACGCTGCTGCACATCAGCGCGGGGAAGCTGACCTTCTACCCCGGCGATTACCAATATTACCTGGATAAGTCGCGGGCGACCTCCGAGCGCGGCGCGCTCGTGGCCGGGGACAAGCTGCAAAACGCCCAGCCGGCGCAGGCTGCCGGAAGCCGCCGAACGGACGCCGGCGCTCGGCATGAAGGAAATGCGCGAGCAGCGCCGCCAGGAAGCAGAGAAGCGCAAGGCCGAGGCGAAAGCCAAGCGGGACCGCGAGAAGCACGCGCAGGGCCTGGAAATGCGCATCTTTTCCCTGGAAGGGCCGGCAGCGGGAAATTGCCGCCTCCCTGGAAGCCCCGGACGCCTATGAGGCGGGCGGAGACGCGGTGCGGCTGAACCGGGAGCTATCCTCCGTGGAAGCGGAACTGCTAAAGCTGACCAAGGAGTGGGAAGCGCTGTCGAGTTAAAGACTTGCGCAGCTACTTCAAATCCCGCTGGTGAAAAATCGCGGCGCCAAGAATGAAGCAGGTGGCATCCAGTCCGAGCAGGTAAGTGTAATCCTCCGCCCATTCGCCACCAAGGCGGATAATTCTGGAATAACTGAATCCAGGCGGAAAGATGAGTGGTAATGAAGTAAACCTTTCAGGCTCTCGAAGTAAGGAATGCCGTGGAAAATGAAGTCGAGAAAGATAATGGAAAGAGTCACGATGCTCGCCGCCGCCGGCTTCATGTTGCAGCAGGAAAACAGAAATCCGAGGCTGCTGATGCTGACCATGGAAAGCGCCAGCAAGGGCATCGCCTCCAGGAAAAGCCGCAGCCCCAGTCCGCGCTCGAAGAGCGCGAAGACCCCCTCCAGCGGCGCAAAGACAAATAACCCGCCATAGCCGCGGTAAACGATCCCCGCCGCCAGCGCGGAGATGCCGATAAACTCCACCAGCACAAAGGTATAAATGACCGCGGAAAGATACTTCAGCAACGCCACCCGAAGCCGCGAGACCGGCCGGCACATGCAGCATCCGCATCGTCCCCTCCTCCACTTCCTTCGCCATCAGATCGCCGGCCACCAGCGCGAGATAGAGCGAACCGAGCGAGCGTGGTCGTCCAAATGACCATCATCAACGCCAGGGTCAGCCCCGAGTAGTATTCCTCGAAACCATAACCGTTCCGCTCGATGAGATGCTGGAAGCTGATCCTTGGCTTGGGCAGATTCAGCAGGAAGAGCATGCCGCACTCCACGACGAAGAAGGCGCCGAAGCCGATGTAAGTGCGCTTGCGCGCGAACATCTTGCGCAACTCATTCCAGAGCTGGAGGAGAAAAAGCATCATGCTGCGGCCACCATCCCCAGGTAGATTTCTTCCAGGCTTTGTTTCACCGGCTCCACCGCCCGCACTTTTACCCCGGCCTGCACCAGGGCCGCCACCAGGGCGGAGACATCGCTTTCCGCGGAAACAGATAGCATGCGATCCGTGCCGAGCTTGAATCCAGGCAGCGATGCGGCAACGGCGGCGGCCTTCTCCCAGTCGTCCACCTCCAGCCGGAAGCGGCCCCCCTCGCCCGCCAGTTCGGCCCACTGGCCATTGAAGATCATGCGGCCCTGGTTCAGAACGGCGATGCGGTCGCAAAGCTGCTCCACCTCGGAGAGCAGGTGCGAAGAGAGCACGACCGTCATCCCTTGCTCGCGATTCAGCCGCAGGATAAGGTGGCGCATCTCGTGAATCCCCTCGGGATCGAGTCCCTCGGCGGGCTCGTCCAGCAGCACCAGGTCGGGCCGGGGCAGCAGCGCCTGGGCCAGCGCGAGCCGCTGGCGCATGCCGTGGCTGTAGACGCGCACCGGATCGTGAATGCGCTTCTCCAGCCCGGCGAACCGCACCGTTTCCATGATCTGTCTCTTTCGGCAGCCGCGCCGTGTAGGCGGTGAAGATGCAAAGGTTTGTCCAGCCGCTCAGGTAATCGTAAAACGCCGGCGTCTCGAAGATTGCCCCGACGCCGCGCAAGGCCTGGAGGCGATTCCGCTGCACGGAGATATCGCGGATAAAGGCGGTGCCGGCGGTGGGATGCACCTGCCCCAGAATCATCCCAAATGTAGTGCTCTTGCCCGCGCCGTTATGACCGAGTAATCCAAAGATTTGCCCCTGCGGAATCTCCAGCGACAGACTCCTCCAGCGCGCAACGGGAGCCGAAGGTCTTGGACAAATGATCAAGCCGGATCATTGGCCGGTGGTAAACTGCAGATCCTGCGTCGCGTGCCCGTCCGCGTAGAGGAGGTTGACCCGGTTGGAGATATAAGGATGGAAGCCTTCCTTGTCGGACAGGATCGGAATCTGGCTGCGTGATCGGTAACCTGGAGAAATTGCAAATGACTGACCGCCTGGCCGCTGAGTGCGACGTTCCAATAGTAACTGGTGCCGGTACTGGTCGCGAACCCCTTGTTATCCGCCGGGCAGGCAAAGATGCGCGGGTCCGTGGCATACGCATTCAAGGTATTGTCGATCACCGGGATATCCTCGGAAAGGGAATGCCGGCCCGCCTGCAGCTTCGGCATCATTTGGTTATGCTCGGCGAGATAGGAGCTCAAGCGCGGCGCCCAACTGCCGCAGGTTCGAAAGGCACGCCGAGGCTTTGCCCGACTGGATCACGCGCGAGGAAACGGGCGCCGCCAAAGCCGCCAGCACCGCGATGATCGCCACCACCACCAGCAGTTCCACCAAGGTGAAACCGCGGCCGCGCTTTCTCGTTACCATCTTTGCCCCGGGTTCTGCAGGTTCTGCTGCATTTGCTCGATGAGGGGCGCCATGTCGAGTTTCACATCCGCGTTCGCATCGCTGTAAAACGACTTCAACCCCTGCGCAACGACCCGCTGGTCCATCTTGTCATTCGGCGGCGGCGCATCGCCCGGGTGCTCCTTCATCCGCTCGCACGGCGCGCTCCACGAAGGCCTTCCGCTTGGCCGGGTCCATCCTGTTAAACGATTCCATCATTTGCTTGAAGCCGGTCGGCAGCGTGGCATCGAGAAAGGCCCCCTGCTCATCCGGCGTAAGTTCGCGAAAGAAATTCCGCGTCACGCCCGAGCGATCCATCTGCTGCCGCTCCTCAAAGGTCAGGCCGTTGAGCATATCCTCCGCACTTTGATGCCGCCGCGCCCGCGCCTCTCCGGACAGGCCGCCGATATCCTGCCCCTGGATGATAAGCGGTCAGCTTCCCGCCGTGGGCCGCTGCTGGCGCACATGTAAATAGATCACCCCGGCAGCCACGAGCCAAAGCGCCGCGAGCGACCAGTCCCGTTTGCAGCCAAAATTTCATGCGGCCGTACTTCGCACGCTTTAGCCTCGCTGCGACAGGTCATTTGCGGCGCTGCTCCGCTATCAAAATCCAGAGCAGGACGCCGCCAGCATGATTGCATCGGAGACCAGCAGTGCCGCGCGGGCCTGCGATGGATTCCGCTCGCCGAAGCAGCCGCACGCCACATCCAGCCCGCGCAGCCGCGTGCTGCCGTAGGCCGCCAGGAAAACCGCCATGAGCAGCGCCGCGATCCAGAGCGCGCCCCGGTAGCCAACCCTCAGCAGCAAGGCCCCCCGCAAACGATCTCCAGCCAGGGCAGATAGAGCGCCACCAGCACATCCCCCGCCCAGGGCAGCAGCCGGTAGTTCCGCACTACCACCGCAAACGCTGGCGGGATCGGCCGCCTTCAGCACGCCGGCCGCCAGCAGTACCAGGCCGATCAAGCCCGGCGGCGATGCGGGGCCGCGTCATGGGTGGCGGCGCTGCCAGGCCTCCCAGCCGCCTTGCAGCACATAGACGTTCGGCAGGTTCATTTTCTCGCGCAGCCGCCGCGCCACCTCGTGGCTGGCCTGGCAACTGAGGCTGCTGCAATAGACGACCACCTTGCCATCCGGCTCCCACCGGTCCAGCACGGCCGGCACCAGCCGTGTCCCACTCATCCTCGTTCAGCGAAAGCGCGCCCGGCACATGGGCGCGGGCGAAATCGGCTCCCGGGCCGCGCATCGATCCACAACGCGCCCGCGCCCCAGCCTTCCGCAGTGGCCATGGTGACTTCGTCGGATTGCCACGCCGGCCGCTTCGGATGCCAGAGGCCGGCCGCCAGGCGGGAACGACGGCCAGCAGCAGCAAGGCCATCCCCTGGCGGAATGCCGCGCGCATCGTCTCTAGGCCGCGCGCAGGTGAGCGGTGGATGCCCTTTACCGTCTGCCCTTCGATCTGCGGGGTCACCGTCACCGTTGCCCTGGTCGTGCCCGCTTTTCGGCGTCACCACCACCTTGGTAGGTCGCGCCCGGTTTCACCGTCTGCACGGCCACCTGGAATTGCGCGTCCATCCACCTTCGCCTCCATCCCTTTCACGTTGTAGCCATCCGTCACGGAGACGAGCATCGCCTTCGGTCTCAACCCGTCGCCCGCTTTCCAGAAAAGAAACTCGGAGTCGATCGAAATGGCATTCTTCACCAGGATGCGCAACGTTCAGATTCCGTCTCCCTGGCCGCGGGATCGTCCGTGTCCACCTTGATCGGCTCCTGGTAAAGCCCGTCGCGATTCAAGCGTCTTGAAGGTGACATGAATCTGCCCCTTCTGCCCCGGCGCGAAAACCTTCTGGTCCACCGCCGCCGCCGTGCATCCGCAAGAGGTCTCCGTGCCCTGACGATCTTGACCGGGATAGCTGCCCGTATTGGTGAAAGAAAAACGCGCCGTGGCCGCGCCCTGCGAAGGCGCGCGCCGTCGTAAAGGCCGTGGTGCTGTCCCATTTCAGATCGGCGCGGGCGGAAACACCCAGGAGGAAGAACCGCGGAGGAAAGAACAAACCCGGGAGATCACGGGCGAATTGGAGCACATCACGCGCGCCGCCGCAACAGCAACGCCTGGGCCTGCGGCACCCGCAGCACCAGCGTCAGCTCCCGCATAGAGCACGCCAAACGCCGCCATCACCACGCCCAGGTTCGCCCAGCGAATCCCGAGGTGAATGAAGTGCCCCGCCCCCCATCCGCCCACCCCCGCCACCAGCGCCGCCGCCCAAATCTTCGTCGCGAACAAGCGCGGCAGCTCCGTGCTCCCGATCCGCTCTTGCAACGCTCGGCGCAACAGCAGGAACTCGATCCACCCCGAAAGCCCGGCGGAGAGCGTGAGCCCGACCGCGCCCATGCCCCGTTCAATTTCCGGCAGCACGGGTGTGCGGCAGATGCAGACCCTGCAACATCACGCTGCTCAGCAACGGCCGCAGCGGAAAGGCGAAGAGCACGCCCGAGCGCCCCCGTGAGCACCACGCGGATGATCGCAAAATTTAGCGGTGTGCGCGTATCGCGCAGCGCATAGAAAGCAGAGGAATAGAGCCGGCCCCAGGTCGCCGCGAGCATTCCCACCGTGGAGCCCATCAGGATATACCAGACGTAGAGCGTATCCTGCCGCCCGAATTGCCCGCTCTGGTACAGGGCGGAAACGATAAACCGGCCCAGCATTAGAAACCCGACCACGCTCGGGATCACGTAAAAGGCAATGGTCTTCTTCCCTCCGACCAGGCGGTTCCGCAGCTTGGCGTAAATTTCCTCCTGCGTGCCGGTGGAGCGCGACATCTCCGGCAGCTCCGCCGCCGCCACCGACATGCCGAAAAGACTGATGGGCAGAAGGTAGATCGTCTGCGCGTAGCCCGAGGCTGGCCACGCGCGCCGGCTCCCAGGAAGCTCGCGATCTGCGTATCGACAAACGCGCTCAGTTGCACCACCCCGCGGCTCATCACCACCGGCCCGAGGCTCCGGAAAACCTGGCGCACCGGCGCGAGCGCGATTTGCAGCCCGAGCACGATATCCGCGCCAATCGCATGTCCATCCGCCCCTTTTCGCAAGAAGATGAAAGGAAGCTGCACGCCGAATTGGAGGGCGGCGCCCGCGATGGAACCCCAGGCCAGGGTGAGGGCGAGCGAGTCCTGGTTCCGCAGCCCGCCGAAGCCCAGCATGCGTGCCGATCATAGCCACATTCCACAGCACCGGCGCCACGTAGGAGATGAAGAAACATGCGGTGGCTGTTCAGGATGCCCAGGCACCAGGCGGACAAGCACCAGGATGCCCACGCCCGGAAACATGACCTGCACGATGTGGATCGTGAGCAGCCGCAACTCGCCGTTGAAACCCGGGCGCGACGAAATCCACGAAGAGCGGCGTCAGCAGCACCCCGCACAGCACGATCACGCTTACCGCCAGCGCGAGCAGGCTGGCCACGATGCCGGCCACCCGCCCGGCCAGTTTCGTTTTCCCCTCCTCCAGCAGCCGCGAATAGACCGGGATAAAACTGGCCGAGAGCACCCCTTCGCCGAAGCAGGTTCTGCAGAAAATTCGGAATGCGCATGCGCCGCCCGGAATGCGCCCGCCGCGTGCGAATTGCCAAAGTAATGCGCAAAGAAGCTCTCGCGCACCAGCCCCGCGATACGGCTGAGCAAAATCCCCGCGCCCACCAAAAACGCGGAGGCCCGCGGCGGACGTTTCGGCGGCTGGGGCAGCGGATCGGCGGTTTTCAAGATGGCGTATTGTAGCCGGGGTCGCTGACCCCGGAGGGAGCAACCGCCGCTGCTCTTCCTGTTACAGCACTGGAGATAAGCGGCGCCCCGATCAAGTCGTACACCTTGGTCCCGATGATCTCCACCTCGGCGAACTCGCCGATCGGCATCGGGCTGGTCAGCAGCACCTGCGTATCCACCTCGGGGGCGTCGGACTGCGCCCGGGCCGTCTCGCCATCCTCCACCAGCACGCGCATTCGTTTGGCCCGACCTGCGCCGCGGCGATCTCGCCCGCGATCTTCTGCTGCAGGCGCATCGCCTTGCGGAAGCGCGCCTGCTTCACCTTCGCGGGCAATTGACCCTCCATCTTTCCCGCGCGGGAATTCTCCTCGCGCGAATAGGTGAAGACGCCCAGCCGCTCGAAACGCACCCGCCCGATGAACTCCAGCAGCGACTCGAACTGCTCCTCGGTCTCGCCCGGGAAACCGACGATGAAGGTGGTGCGCAGCGCCAGCCCGGGAATGCCCGGCGCGCATGCGCGTGATCAGGTTCTCGATATGCTCCCGCGAAGTCTCGCGCCGCATGGTGCGCAGCAATTCCTCGTGGATGTGCTGGAGCGGCATATCGACATAGCGCGCGACCTTGTCGCACTCCGCGATGGCCTGGATGAGTTCGTCGCTCCAATGCGCGGGATGCGTGTAGAGCAGCCGGATCCAGAAATCGCCCTCGATCTCCTGCAGCTCGCGCAACAGGCGGGTCAGCGTGGGCCCGCGCGCGGAATCGACCGGCTGGGTGGGGCTGGAGCGCTCCTCCCACTGGTCCATGCCGAAGTAAGTCGTGTCCTGGCTGATGAGGTTGATCTCTTTCACCCCTTCGGCCACGAGGTTCCGCACCTCGGCCACCACGGAGGCGATGGTGCGGCTGCGATGCCGCCCGCGCATCTGCGGGATGACGCAAAACGAGCAGGGATGGTTGCAGCCCTCCGCGATCTTCACGTAGGCGGTGTGGCTGGGCGTGAGGCGAAAGCGCGGCGTGTCGTAATCCGGGATGAAAACGGAGTTCCGCGTGACGAGGTTCAGCGGCTGCCACTGGTCGTCATGCACGGCGGAAGGGGCGACGAGCAGATCCTCCACGATCTCGCCGAGGCGGTTCACCTGGTCGAGCCCGATGAAGGCGTCCACCTCCGGCAGGTCGCCGGCCAGTTCCTTGGAAAAACGCTGGGCCATGCAGCCGCTCACGATGAGCTTCTGCCCGGCGCGCTTGCGCAGCCCGCGCTGCTGGTGCGCACCCAGGATGGCATCGATCGATTCCTCCTTGGCCGAGTCGATGAACGCGCAGGTATTGACCACCAGCACATCCGCCTCGTCCGCATCGCCGGTGATCTCCATGCCGCGCCGCGCGGCGTCGCCCAGCATGATCTCGGCATCCACCAGGTTCTTGGCGCAGCCGAGCGAGATCATGCCGACCTTGACTGGCCGGGCTGGGGAGGGTGGGCGGAGTCATTCGATCCGGATTTCGCTTTCGCCGGAGGGCACCGGCTTCCCATCCTGGGTCACCTGCACCGCGCCGGGATCCTGCACTTTGATCCAGAACTTCTTGCCGCTCAGCTTGAGCGCGCCATCGGTCGGGTAGAGCCAGTCTTCGAAAACGGGAGCGGAATCTGCCACATCCCGGCGGATTGTCACCCGCGTTTTTCGCAGCGGGCCGCACGGTGATCTCCTTGGTCGGCCGCCGCCGGGGATGCCGCCGGACGTGGGCGCATGGCCGACTGGCGGCTGGGCGTGGCCGCGGGAGCCGGTTGCGCCCGGCGCACTTCCAGCGCGGGATTATAGGCGAGCGCGGGAGGCGGCACGGCAAATGGCACCGCCCGGGCGAAGCCGGCCGGAGCCGGCAGTGGCCACGGCCGGACGGGCGCCGCGGACGTTCACTGGCACCGCCACCGGCAGGGTTGAAATGGCGGGGGCGGCCGAGGCGGCGGGCGACGCCGTCCTTTTTATCCGCCGTGTCATCCAGGCTCTCCAGGCGCCGGGAAATGGAGACAGGTAAACTCCCAGGATCACGAGCACGATCAGCACGCCCACCACCACCAGCGGCAGGATGCTCCGCTCCCGCCGCGGCGCGAAGGAATGCGAGTACGGCCGGCGGGTGGGCGCCGCGGCCGGAAAGCTGGCGGCGGCATTCAGGTATTCGTAGTCGTCGCCGCTGCTCACCGGGTTGGGCGTCTGCAAGGTATCGGCGAAATTGCGGATATCGACGCCCAGGAACTTCGCGTAAATGAGCAGGAAGCCCTTCGCGTAGGACATGCTGGGGAAGTTCGAATAGTTATCCTCCTCCAGGTCCAGGATCTTGTCCGGGCGCATCCGGGTCACGCGGGCCGCCTCCTCCACGGAGATCTGCTTGCGCAAGCGGGCCTGCTGTAATTTTTTTCCGGCGGATTCGACCATTCGGGACGGGTATCTTTTTAAGAAGGCGCAGGTTCGGGATTTTTACACAAGCTCATCGAGATCGATCGAGAATCTCGCGCGGCTTCGCGCCTTCCCCGGCTGCGACATACCCCCTCTGCTCCAGAATGTCCACCACGCGCGCCGCGCGGGTGTAGCCGAGCCGGAGGCGGCGCTGGAAGAGCGAGGTGCTGGCCTTGCGCTCCTGGCGCATGATCTCGATGCATTTTTGCACCAGTTCCTCGTCTTCCTCGCTCAATTCCTCCTGCACGCCGCCGCCCTGCAGTTTCTCCTGCACCTCGCTATCGAAGGACGGCTCGGCGAATTGCGCCGCGTGGTCGATGATGCGGTGAATTTCCTCGTCGGTCACCAGCACGCCCTGCGAGCGGATGAGCCGCGAGGTGCCGGGCGGCAGGTAAAGCATATCCCCCTGGCCCAGCAGCCGCTCGGCGCCGTTCGCGTCCAGGATGACGCGGGAATCGAGCTTCGAAGCCACCTGGAAGGCAATCTTGCTCGGGATGTTCGCCTTGATCACGCCGGTGATGACATCCGCCCGCGGCGTCTGCGTGGCCAGGATCATGTGGATGCCGGCCGCGCGCGCCTTTTGCGTCAGCCGGGCGATGGCGCTCTCCACATCCGCGGGCGCGGTCAGCATGAGATCGGCCAGCTCGTCCACGATGACCACGATGTAGGGCAGCCGGTCCGGGATGATGATCTCCTCGTCGCGCGGCACGCGGATGCGATCCACCCCCTGCACGTATTCCTCCACGCTGCCGGGCTCGGGCAGGATCTCCTCCTCGCCATTGGGCTCTCCACCACGGGATGGGCCGCGGCCGGCGCATCGGCCTCGGCGTCGAGTTCCTTTTGCGACTTCGGCTTGGGGCGGGCGTTGAAGCTGGTGATGTTCCGCACGTTCACCTTCGCGAACATGAGGTAACGCTTGTCCATCTCGTCCCCCACCCAGCGCAGCGCGAGCAGGACCTTCTTGGGATCGGTCACCACCGGCACCACCAGATGCGGCAGCGTGTTGTAAACCTGCATCTCGACCACCTTGGGATCGATCATCACGAAGCGCAGATCCTCCGGCGAAAACGGTAGAGCATGCTCGCGATGAGCGAGTTGA
Organism: uncultured Verrucomicrobiae bacterium; assembly: GCA_963828525.1. Taxonomy (GTDB): domain Bacteria; phylum Verrucomicrobiota; class Verrucomicrobiia; order Chthoniobacterales; family Chthoniobacteraceae; genus CAWHEP01. The sequence goes on along the minus strand of CAWHEP010000002.1, from coordinate 487,934 downwards.
TGCAAACGCTCTTGCCCGAGCCGGTGGTGCCGGCCACGAGCAGATGCGGCATCTGCGCCAGATCGGCGATAATGGTGTTGCCGTACACATCCTTGCCCAGCGCCAGCGGGATGCGCGCCTTGGTATTGTGCCAGTCGTCGCTCTCCAGCAGCTCGCGCAGGGTTACCTTCATCTTGCGCGTGTTGGCGATCTCGATGCCGACCGTGTCCTTGCCGGGGATGGGCGCGAGGATGTTGATGCGCTCCGCGCTGCGTGGCGCGGGCCAGGTCGCGCTCCAGGGCCACGATCTTATCCACCCGCACCCCCTTGGCCGGGTAAACCTCGTAGCGGGTAATGGTGGGGCCGCGCGTGATATCCCCCGGCGCCACGGCGATGCCGAATTGCGCGAGGGTATCGATGAGAATGCCCTGGGTTTCCTTCAGTTCCTCGGGATCGGCGGCCTGCCGGCCTTCGTCGTCCATTTCCTCCAGCAGATCGACGCCCGGCAAGGCGTAGTTTTCGTAGGAGACCGGCTCTTTCGGCGCCAGCTTCTCCTTGCCGTTGCGCGAGGATTTGCTGGCGATGGCCGTATCGATGATCTGCGGCGTGGGCCGGGCGGAGCCGTTCCAAAGCTCCCCGGCTTCCGGTTCCACCTCGTCCTGCAGATCCAGCGCCGCCGCCGTGGGGAGGGCGTTTTTCTTGCGGAGCTGGCGCTCGATCTTGCCCGCCTCCTTAGCCAGCTTGCGGCCTTCGATGGCGAGCTTCTCGCGGTCGTCCGCGCGCGCCAGTTCCGCGGCCCGGCGTTTCGCCGCCCATAGCCCCGGGAACGCGATGCACTTCCGCACGAGCTGGATGGGGTGGATGCCCGTCATCATGACCAGGCAAGTGAGATAAATGATGCCGAGGAGAATCCACGAACCGATCGCGCCGAGCGTATGATCGCAAAGCCCGGAGCCCAGCCAATGGCCAAGCCATCCGCCCTTGCCCGGAATGCCCATGGAACTTCCCCAGTCGGTCAGAAATCGAGGCTGGAGATCGACCAGGCAGGCGAAAGAGACTACCGCGCCGGCGATCCAAGGCGTCCGCCGCGCGATCGGCAGGCTCGGGAGCCAGCAGCTTCGCCCCGCCGTACCCCAGCAAAACCACCGCCACCACGTAAGCGCCCGCCCCCACCAGGAAGTAGAAGAAGCCCGCGACAATGGCGCCCGCCGGTCCGATGAAATTATGGGTGATGTGATTCGCCGGCGAGGCATGGGCGATAATCGGACCCACTCCGGCACATCCTTGGCCTGGAAGGAAATGAGGGCGAGAAAGAGGAGCGTGCCGAGCCCCAGCAGGCATGAGGCCGATGACCTCCCCAAAAACGTGATTTTCCGATCTGTCCTGCTGCGCGCCATGAATGAGGGGATAGTAAACGGTAACCGGGGCTTTCAAGCGCCCCGGGATTAAGCCGCAATACCGGCCGCTCCGAGAGAATTGGAGCCGCGCGGCCGGGCGCAGGATCACGCCAAGCTCAATAGACCTCGGCGTTCTCGGAGAAGCCGGAGTCCTGGCGGATCGAATCCAGGCGGCGGCGCAGAGCGCGGCGGGAACTGGGGCCGTTCGCGGTGCGCGCGAAATAGCCGACCAGGAAGGGCGCCACGGAGGCCACGCCCAGGGAGACCATGGTCCAGCCGGTGATTTTCCGGGCGCTGTTCCGCAGGCGGTTGGCCACGAGGAGGCCAATGCCGCAGCCGATGGCGGTCTGCGTAAGGGCGACGACGCTGGTCACGGGCACGACGGGCTGCGGTTTTTGATACAGGCTGGGCATAAAAAATTGGGGCGAAGCGGTTGAAAACGGTTTTCGCTTTTATTGGCTCGCGCTCAACCATTTTAAGCAGATTTTGTTCACTGTGACCAAGAATTCTTCGCTTTACGTCTTAATCCTGGCCGGAGGCAGCGGCGAACGCTTCTGGCCGCTCTCGCGCCGGAACCGGCCGAAGCAGCTTCTTTCGCTTTTCTCCAGCACCACCCTGCTGGAGGAGACGATGAACCGCCTGGAGGGCCTGGTGCCCAGGGATCACGTCCTGATTTTGACCAACCAGGACCAGGAAGCGGCCGTGCGCGCGCTCGCTCCCCACCCTGCCCCCGGAGAATATCGTGGCCGAACCGGCCAAGCGGGACACGGCGGCGGCCATCGCGCTGGGCGCGGGCTGGGTCTCGCTGCGGGACGCGGCGGCCACCATGATCGTGCTGCCGGCGGACCATCTCATCCAGGATCGGGCGGCTTTCCAGGCCACGCTCCTCACGGCGGTGGCGGCCGCGCGGGAAACGGGGAACCTGGTCACCATCGGCATCAAGCCCACCTGGGCCTGCCCGGGGTTCGGCTACATCGAGGAAGGGGCGGCGGTGCCAGATCGAGGGCGCTACCCGGCCGGTGCGCGAGGTGGCGCGCTTCCGCGAAAAGCCGAATCCGCAACTGGCCGAGCAATTTTTCAAGCAGGGAAATTTCCGCTGGAACGCGGGCATGTTCATCTGGCCGCTCCCCGCCATCCTGGCGGAGCTCTTGCCGCCACGCCGCTCCGCTGGCGGAATTCGTGGAGCAGCTGCACGCCAGCGGCGATTTCGCGGGCACGCTGGCCGCCGTTTCCCGGATCTGCCGAAGATTTCGATCGACTACGCCGTCATGGAAAAGGCGGAGCGGGTGCTGGTGGTGGAGGCCGGGTTCGACTGGGATGACATCGGGAGCTGGCCGGCCGTCGCCAAATACCTGAAGCAGGACGAAGCCGGGAAACTCGGCCAATACCGAGCGGCTCACCACGCAGGATGCGCGAGGGAACATCGTTTACACCACCCGCCCCGGGCAGGTGGCGCTGATGGGCGTGCGCGACCTGATCGTGGTGCAAACCGAGGACGCGCTGCTGGTGGCGCACCGGGAGAGCGCGGAGAAAATCAAGAACCTGGTCGCGCTGGTGCCCGGAGAATTGCAATGACCAAGGCGCTCGGGATCGACCTGGGGGCGGCGCGCGTGGGGCTCGCCCTTTCCGACGATCTCGGCATGCTCGCGCACCCGCTGGAGACCGTCTCCGTAAAGGCGGTGGGGAATGTGGCCGCGCATGTCGCGGCGGTCATCGCCCGGGAAAAAGTCACGGTGGCCGTGCTCGGGATGCCGCGCAACATGGATGGCTCGCACGGCCCGGCCGCGCAGAAGACGCGGGAATTTGCCGAGCAAGCTGCGCGCGCTGGCGCCGGACTGCGAAATCCGCTTCTGGGATGAGCGCCTGACCTCCGTGGCCGCGCAGAAGGCGCTGCACGAGACGGGCCGCACGGTGAAGAACAGCCGCTCGGTCATCGACCAGGTCGCCGCGCAGATGATCCTGCAAGGGTATCTCGATTCGCAGGCGTTCCAGATGGAGTGATGCGGCTGCGCCTGACGATCGCGTATGACGGCGCGGGCCTGCGCGGCTGGCAAAGCCAGGCGGGCGGCGAGACGGTGCAGGATTACCTGGAAGCAGCTTTCGCCCGCATCTGCGGCGAGCGCGTGCCGGTGCACGGCGCGGGCCGCACGGATGCGGGCGTGCATGCGCTGGCGCAATGCGCGCACGTGGAGGTTAGCCGCGACGGCGCCGCTCGATTGGGCGGCGGCGCTGAACGCCAACCTGCCCCGGCAGATCCGCGTGCTGCGCTGCCGCCGGCCGCCAGCCAGATTTTCACGCGCGGTTTTCGGCCAAGGGAAAAATCTACCAGTATCGAATCTGGAACGGGCCGATCATGCCGCCTTTTGAAAACGGGCGCGCCTGGCATCTGCCGCCGCCCGTGGAGACGGTCCTCATGCAAACAGCGGCGCGCGCTTTCCTGGGGCACGCATGACTTCCGGAATTTCGCCGCGAACCGCGGAAAACCGAATGAGGACACGGTGCGGACGATCCAGGAACTCACCATCCGCCGGAAAGGCGCCCTGATTACCCTGCGCGTGCGGGGACGGGATTTCTCTACCGCATGGTCAGGCTCATGACCGGCGCTCTGGTCCGCATCGGGCAGGAACGCGCGCCCATGGCAAAGATAACCGAATACCTGGAAGGGCGCGCCGGCAAATGCTCCTTCGCCGCGCCGGCGGAGGGACTCTGCCTGGTCAAGGTCATCTATTGAGCCGCCGGCGAAGCACCGGCTACCGCCGCCGTAATCACAATGGCGTATTGCTCGACTTTGTAAGTCGCGCCATTTAGCGAGCATAGGTAACGCAACGCCTCCAGAAAAGGAATGTTCGTAAGACTGACCGTCACCGGGTGCTGCATCTGCTCGGCGCTAAGTTGGGAGACAAAGGAGACCGTCACGGACTGCTTCGCAGCCTGGTCGCGAAGCGCGCCGAGCGCGGAGGAAAAGTTCGCCTCGCGAAATTCAACCTTGGGAAGCACCAGGCTGCCGATCTGATCCTTGGGCTTGGCCTGGCGCGCTTCCACCGCAGCGATCTTGCGCAGATATTGGGTGGCGAGAGTATTGGCGGATCGAGCTGCAAGACTTCCGTGAAGCCCGTTTTCGCAGCCTCCATGTCACCGCCCAGGTAAGCTTTCTGCGCCCGCGCCATCAAGGCGGGCTCTGTGTCCTGGGCGCGGGCGGCGAAAGGAAGAAAAAGAAGAAAAGAAAGCACGAGGGGGCGCATGCTGCAACCATGGTGCGGCGGCCCGCAAAATCAAGAAACGAGTTACTTGCCCAGCGCCCGCATGAGTAACTTCCGCGCGTACAGTGGCGGAGCGCTCGCGCACGGCGCCCTTCGTCACTTCCCCGCTCACGCCCAGCTCGGGGACTTTGGTCAAGACGGTTCCCTCATCCGGATGCAGGATGATCCAGCGCCAGGATTTTCTTGAGGTCTTCCCCCTCCACGTCCGCGCGGATTCGTCCAGAATCACATAGCCGATGGCGCCTTCGTTCGGGTCTTCCAGGACATCCGCGACGGAGGCCGCCGAGAGAAGGTTCCTGCACCCGCTGCCCGGGATCAGCCACCTGTGCCGGGGGCCATGCGCCCAGCTTTTCCTGGAGGGACACGACACGGCTTTTGTCGTCCGCCGGAAGATCGTCCAATCCATTGGCGATGGGCGTGACCACGCCCGTCGTCTTTCGGCAGGTTTTCGTAGGTGATGCCGTTCACTTCTTCTGCCGAAATGTTTTCCCACGGCCGCTGGCCGCCGCCGTCGCGGACGGCGCGGGCGGAACGGCGAGCCGCCCCTTGCGCTCGGCCGCCAACCAACCGCCACCCACGCGGCCAGCGCCACGACAATCCAGGCTTTCGCCGCGGCCCGGCACGCGCTGGCCTGGCATCCCAGCGAAAGAGGCGCGCCCCCGTCACGCAAGCGGCCGCGCCGATCACAAAGAGCGCGGCCAAGGCAAAGCGCGCGCCGCCCAGGCCGGGGCCGCCCGGCGGGATGCACGCATCCAGCGCCTCCACGGCATAGCGGCCAGGCAGGTAAGCGGCCAGATGCTGCGCCCACGGCGGCAGGGTGCGCAACGGCACGCCCGACCCCGCCGATCATGATCATCGGCAGAAAAATAGCCTGCCCGAGCGCCTGCACGGCGGGCACGGCATCGGCCAGCATGGCGATGATCAGCCCCAGCCCAAGAAAGGCGAAACAGACCAGGCTAAAGGCCACGAAGGCGCCGAGCGGATGCGCGGGCAGCGGCGTGCGGTAGATGCACCAGGCGAGCCCGATTTGCATGAGCACCGCCAGCAGCACTGATGACGATAGCGCGCCACCATGGCGCTGACGATGAGCCCCGCCGTGGCCGCGGGCAGCAGCCGGTAGCGCCGCCACACGCCGCGCTCGCGCTCGCGCACCATGGCCGTCGGCATCCCGAAGCAAGCCCCGCCGAGAATGGTAATGGTGATCAAGCTGCCCCATCTCGTGCAGCAGCGGCGGCACGGAGGAATGAAACACGCTGCCGAAGGCCAGCAGGAAAAACAGCGGCACGAGATAGCCGTAAACCAGCGCCTGCTTGCTGCGGAAATTCAGCCGCAGGCGTCAGGAGCAGATGCTGGACGATGCCTCTCATGCCGCGGTCAGCTCCAGGAAGACTTCCTCCAGCGAGGGCTTCCGCACTTGCAGGTCGAGCAACTCGTTCCCCGTTTGTTCCAGGTAGGAGACCAACTCGATAATGAGCGGCCCCACCCGCGCCGCGCCAAGCATGCACCGCGCCCTCCCTTGCCTCGGCCGAAGCCACGCCGGGCCAGCGCGCGCAGCCCGCTCCAGGTCCAGCGGCCGCGCCGTCCGCACCACGAGGCGGGAAATGGCGGGTGAGGCGGCGATGAGATCATCCGGCCGCCCCGTGGCGACGATCCGGCCGTGATGGAGAATGGCGATGCGGTCGCAGAGCGCGTGCGCCTCCTCGATATAGTGCGTGGTCAGCAAAACGGCGCGGCCTTCTTCGCGAAAGGCGCGGATCGACCCGTGCAATCCGCGCCGGGCCTGCGGGTCGAGCCCGCTGGTCGGCTCATCCAGGAAGAGCACCTCGGGCCGGTTCACAAAAGCCAGCGCCAGGGCCAGCCGCTGCCGCTGCCCGCCCGAGAGCGTCTCGAACGGCGCATCCGCCTTTTCCCCGAGGTCGAAGCGCTCGCAGCAGTTCCGCCGCCGGAACGCTCTCCCGGTAGAACGCGCCGAAAAGCCGCGAGCGCCTCGCGCGGCGTGATTTGATCCTGCAGCGCCGTGGATTGCAGCGCCGCGCCGATCCGCTGCTTCACGGCCGCTGTCTCCCGGCGCGCATCCATCCCGCACACGCGCACCGTGCCGGCATCCGCCTCGCGCAGCCCCAGGATGCACTCCACCGCGGAGGTCTTGCCCGCGCCGTTCGGACCCAGCAGCCCGAAAATCTCGCCCGCGCTCACCTCGAAGCCGATGCCGGCCAGGGCGCGGACGCGAGCCGTAATTTTTCTCCAGATCGCGGACGGTCAGCTTCGGTTCCATGCGGGGATGAGCCCGATGAAACCGATTCCGCGTGCCCCGCAGGCGAGTTTCTTCGGGATTGCCACCGCGCGATTTCTGCGTTAAACGCAGCCCCCGTGCCGGGATTCTCTTCAAAACTGGCGGCTCTCGCGGGAGCCGTGGGCTGGGCCCTCTCCCGCTGCCACGCCGGGCCCAGCAGAGCGCCGCCGCGTGCCAGGTCCTGATCAGCGTGGCCGATCAGCGGCTGGCCCTGGTCTGCAACGGCGAACTGGTGGCACGCTTCCCCATCTCCACCTCCAAATTCGGCACGGGCGATAACTTCGGCAGCTACAAGACCCCGCTCGGGCAATTCCGCGTCTGCGACAAGCTCGGCGAGGACCTCAGCCCCGGCGCCGTCATCAAGCATCGCTCCGCCACCGGCGAGGTCATTCCCGTGAACGCGCCGGGCCGGGATACCGATCGTGACCCGCGTGTCCTGGGTCTGGACGGGCTGGAACAGCAAAATCACAACGCGCGCGGCCGCGGCATTTACATCCACGGCACCCCGAGGAGATCAACCTGGGCAAGCCGGTGAGCTGGGGCTGCATCCGCATGCGCTCGCGGGATGTGATCCAGCTCTGCCAGCAAATCCCGGTGGGGGCGATGGTCTCCATCCTGCCCGGATAAATTGCCGCACATGCACCGCTACCAGCCGCCGCGCGAGCAGCCGGCGCCGGAGCCTGCCCTGCTCGTAGCCGCCGCCAGCCGCCCCACCCCGCCTGACTACGGCCTCCCTCCACCCTGCGCCGCTGGCCAAGCCGGTCGAATCGTCCATTCCAGGCGGCGATGCCCGATCTCCCGCCCATTGCGGAAGGGCCGGAGAAATCCTCGCCCTCCGCCGCTGCAATCGATGAAGGGCAGCATCCTGCTGGCGAACCTGCCGGATGAGACCGCGCCGAAGATGGACAAGCTCACCGCCGCCATCGCGCCCCGGCATTGGAGCCCCCGGGCCGACCCCGGCCTGCGTTAATTTCGCTCCGCGCGCTCGCGCGGCACGCCTGGTTGGCTGCCTGATGTCATGTTTGACGGTCAATTTGTTACTTGATTCTTACTCTTCTCCATCGGCGGGAGATAACTATTACTGAATAGTTGCACTTGTAATTTCACCGTCACAATCGACGTCTGAAAGTTACAACTTTCACGTGTCCCGGAGCGCTGCTCTCTGGTCTATTCCCCGGCGCTTACCGGGGTGTCTTTCACTTCCGGAAAGCGTGCAGCCTAAATCCACCTACTTACTAACTCCAGTCAATCCACTTACTCACCTTATGACTACTCGCAACCTCATCGCACCCGGGCTGATCGCCGCCGGCTGCCTGTTTCTGGCGCGCACCTCGCACGCACAGGCCACCCAGCAAGTTGGCGATGTTTTCTACATCGAGATGGAAAACAACAACTGCCACCGACCCGCTTGCCGACCAAAGCTCTTCTCCCGCCGATCTACGGCGCGGCGGCCGCCAGCACCTACGCTCCTTACATCAACAGCCTCATTACCCCGGGCAATGCGAACGCGCAGTATGTCTCGTATGCCAAAGACTACCATAATGTGCTCTCCACGCCCACGGGAGCGAATCCCAGCATCCACCCCTCGGAGCCGAACTACCTATGGCAGGAAGCGGGGACCAACTACAACACGAACACCGCGCCGAACACAGCGAATAACGGCATCAACAACGACAACGATCCGTTTGGGTCGGGCCAGGCCGTGCAAGCCATCCAGAATCTGGAGGCGGCCAACCCCGGCATCAATACCCAGAATCTGTCCGGAATGCTGCAAAATGCCGGCATTTCCTGGAACAGCTACCAGGAAGACATCGATCTCGCGACGGCGAACGGTTCGAACGAAAACCTCCTGACCGGCGGCGCCGGCAACCTGGTGACCTCCGGCACGGTGGCTTCCAACCAGAACACGGTCCCGCTCTCCAGCTTCAGCGGCACTTCCACCAGCTATACCAATCCCTATAATGGCAGCCATCAGTACAATTTCGCGGCGAAGCACGACGGTTCGCTTTTCTACGCCGATACCAATGGCGGCTACACGGTGACCACCTCCGGCGGCAAGACGGCCTATGTCGGCGTCACCGGGACCAATAACGTGGAGGTCTCCCACTACGAGCCGCTGCAGAGCCTGGCGAGCGACCTCGCGAACAACACCGTAGGCAAGTACAACCTGATTACGCCCGGACCAGTACAATGACATGCACACCGCCCTTTCCGGCGGCTTCACTTACAATGGCCAGGCCTTCACCGGCGCCCAGGCCCAGATCGCGCAAGGGGATAACTTCCTCTCCATCGTGGTGCCGCAGATCATGGCTTCCCAGCCTTCCAGAATGACGGCGTGATTGTCATCTGGACGGACGAGACCGAGTCCGCCACCGGCAATGCAACGACTTCAATCACACGCTGATGGAGATCGTCATCTCGAAGCTGGCCAAGGGCAATGCCTACGCGAGCACGCTGAACCTACACGCACTCCTCGGATCTGGCCACGCTGCAGGAAATCTACCAGGTCTCCACCGGGACAGGGACCGGGTACCTCAATGATGCGGCCAACGCTTCCAATTCCAGCACCAACCCCGACGGCGGCGGTGCGGCGGCCGATCTGTCCGACCTGTTTCAACCGGGGGTCATCCCTGCCGCCGTGCCCGAGCCGGGCTCGCTGGGCGTGATCGCTTTCGGCGCACTGGGCCTAATGGTATGGGGCGCGAAACGCCGCAGCCTGCGCGGAATATAAGTCACTGGCGCCGGATGGACTCCTGCTCTTTATGAGGAGTCCATCCGCGCCAACTTTTACCGCCGCCGTGCCGGAACCGTGCAGTTGCGCCATGGCCGGTTTCGCAGCAGTCCTAGTTTTCACTGCTTCCCGGCGCTCCTCCCGCCGGCCGGCTTAAGCCATCATTGTTCAGAAAGTTACTCTATGCCAAATCGTTTGATCCTGGCCACCGCCCTCTCGCTGGCCGCCTCCGCCGCGGCCGGCCGGGCGCAGGATAACTCCTACACTCAGACCAACCTGGTCGCCGACAAAGCGTCTTACAATCCGCAAATCGTGGATCCCAATATGCTCGATGCCTGGGGGATTGCTTTGCGGCCGCCCGGCGCCGGCGGGCATATCTGGATCGCCAATGCCGAGACGGGCACCTCTTCGGAGTACATCGGCGACGTGAACGGCATGCCTCTCCACCAGGATGGACTGACCTCCGTGCCGCTGGATACTCCCACCTTTACGGACCACGGCGAAGCGTTTGTCACGGGGCAGGTCTATAACTCTGCGAGCGACATTGCCGGACAGCCCGTTGAGTTCGCAGTCTCGGGTCCGGCCGATAATGATTCCACCCATCCGCCGACTCCCATTCCGGGAGGCACCTCAGGCTCGGCTAAGTTCGTCTTCGTCACGGAAGACGGCGCCATCAACGCCTGGCGCTCCAACACTGCCACGGCCATGACGAGCGCTCCGGTAATCGTCGATTACTCGAAAGAGGGGAACTTTCCCCATGCGGCCAACTCGGTTTTCAGCGGCGTGGCCATGACGCAGAACGCCTACACCAGCCCGGCCTTCACCGCGCAGGGGGGAAACCATCTCTTTGCCACTGACTTCCGCAACAATGTCATTGAAACCTTCAATAACCAATGGGCCGACGTCAGCTCCAGCTATACCTTCCAGACTCCCGCCGACGTGGGCAATCTGCATCCGTTTAATATCATGGATCTGAACGGCGACCTCTATGTCGCCTATGCGGCGTTCAATCCCGATGGAGATGAGGGGATGGAGCAGCTCAGCGGCGCAGGGCTGGGCCACGTGGTGGAGTACAGCGAAACGGGCGCCTTAATCAAAGACTTTGTCGACAAGGGAAACCTGAACGCGCCTTGGGGCATGGTGATCGCACCCGCCAGCTTCGGCAAATTTGGCGGAGATCTGCTGGTGGGAAACTTTGGCAACGGAACGATTGCCGCCTTCGATCCCATTACCGGGGATTTCATCGACGACCTGCGCGATCCCTCCGGCGATCCCGTCAGCATCGACGGCTTGTGGGGTTTGACCTTCGGCAATGGGGTAAGCCTGGGCGATGCGAACGCGCTTTATTTCACTGCCGGGCCCAACAACGAGGCGGACGGCCTCTTCGGGCGGCTGAATGCGCCGGCCGTCGTTCCGGAACCGGGCACGATCAGCCTGCTGGGCGCCGGGCTCGCCTGCCTGGGCGCTTGCGGAAAGAGAAAGCTCCGCAGGCGCGCTTAGACCAGTCGCTGAAAGTCCCGGCATGCGCAGCCGCGGGGAACTTACTCCGCATGGATAACGCATTCGCCTGACTTCAACCCATTTGAGGCAGCGGCGATCCGGATGTCTCCCCGCTGTCCCGCCTTGACTCGGACAATTGCGAGAGCCAACCCGTTGAAGGCTCGGCGGGAAGGATTGGAGAAGGTCTCAAGATCGGTGGCGTCTCCATTATCAGTGGCGATGATCTCGCCCGGGCCGCTCAGGATGGAAAACACCACTCTGTTCTGCGCCACCGGCACGTTCAGGCCTTTTTCATCCGCAATTCGCGCGGTAACGTAACATAAGTCAAGGCCATCGCCGCGCATTTTGGCGCGGTCTGCCGCCAATTGCACGGAGACCGCCTTGCCGGTGGTCTCGACTTTATCCTCCGCCCACCACTTGCCGTCTTTGTAAGCGACCGCTTTCAGTTCGCCGGGAGCATAAGTCACGTTATCCCATCTGAACCGGTAGTCCTGCGGCGCGCGCTTCTCTTTTCCGTACGACTTGCCATTCAGGAAGAGTTCCACCTCGTCGCCGGAGGAATAGACGTACACCGGGATCTTCTGGCCCACCCGGTCCGGCCAGTTCCAATGCGGAAGGAGATGCGCCATGGGAAAATCGGGACGCCAGCGGGACTGGTAAAGATAGAAGCGGTCCTTCTTGAAACCGCATAAGTCGACAATGCCGAAATAAGAACTGCGGGAGGGCGACTTGATTTTCCCGAACTGTTTAAGTTGTTCCGCCATCTCCGCCTGCTTGGCCGGATTATCGCGAAAGTTCAGCAGGTTCGTTTGGTCGGCATTGTAAGGCGTCGGCTCGCCCAGGTAATCGAAACCCGTCCAGACGAACTCCCCTGCGACCCAGGGATTTTCATCCAGCGCGCGAAACTCGGTCTCAACCGGGTTGGCCCAGCCCGGGATATAGTTGTCGTAAGAACTAACCTGGAAGTCACTCTTGGTCACTTCCAGGGGAAGGAAGTAAATTCCTCGCGAGCTGCAGGTGGAAGCGGTCTCACTGGCGAATAACGGGATGTTTGGGTGGGCCTGCTTGAATCCCGCGTACATGGCAGGGTCGTAATTTTCCCCCGCTAGATCGAAAACTGCCGTAAAATCCGGATCGAATTTCTCGATATGATTGGCACCGAGAGTAGCCGGCCGGGTGGGATCCTCATCGTGCGCGATCGCGGCCATTTGGCTGAACAGCGCGACTGACTCCGGCTTGCCCTGCCCAGGGATTTCATTGCCCAGGCTCCACATGATCACGCTGGGGTGATTCCGGTCGCGGCGATATTCCGCACGCTGGTCCCTCTCGTGCCAGTCGTTGAACAGGAGATGGTAATCGTTCGGCTTCTTGCCGAGTTGCCAGCAATCGAACGACTCGTCCATCACCAGAATGCCCATCTTGTCGCAGAGATCCAGCAGCTCCGGCGCCGGCATGTTATGGCTGGTGCGCAGGGCATTCACCCCCATTTCCTTTAAGATCTCCAGTTGGCGCTCCGCGGCGCGGAGATTAAATGCCGCCCCCAGCGCGCCGAGGTCGTGATGGCCGCAGACCCCCTGCAGGATAACGTGCTTTCCGTTGAGAAGAAAACCTTGGCTGGGATCGAACTTGATCGAGCGAATGCCGAAGGGAGTCTCGTAGCGATCCACCACCTTGCCATCCTGGGTTAACTCGGTGACGGCTGCGTAACGCTGCGGGTGTTGCGTATCCCAAAGCCGCGGATGGTCGATGGATCGGCTACTTTCGAATGTTTGAACCTGTCCCGCGGCGACGGTGAGGGAGACACTCGGCAAAGCAGCGACTGCATCCGCTTTCCGCTCCTGTGCATCGAGCTCATAGATGTTGGTGGCCGCCGTAATTTGAGCTTCTTTTCCGCCTTGGTTCTGCACGGTGCACTTTAGATGAACGGTTGCGGAGGTGGCAGAGACCTCCGGGGTGGTAAGATAAGTTCCCCAATGCGCAATATGGACAGGCGCAGGTTTTGGTAAGCCAGACGTTGCGGTAGATGCCCGCCGCCGGGATACCAGCGCGAGGACTCACGCGGGTTGTTCAGGCGGATGGAAATAACATTGTCCGCCCCGGTTTTGACATAGGGCGTGAGGTCGGTCTGGTAGGAGGAATACCCGTAAGGCCAGCCACCGGCCAGATGCCCGTTGATCCAGACGCTCGAGTAAGACATCGCGCCATCAATTTCCAACACGATGTCCCGGCCCGCATCCTCGGCGGGGAGGGTGAAATGCTTGCGATACCAAGCCTGACCCCAATACGGCAGCTTGCCGGTCTCCCCGCGATCGTTGATATCGAAAGGTCCTTCGATCGCCCAGTCGTGCGGCAAATTCAGCTTCCGCCAGTTCGCTGTCATCGAACCCGGGCTTGACGAAGGAGACATCCGCACCGGGATCGCCGGGCGGGCGCGCCACGGGCGTTCCCTTCGCCAGATCGTTGCCCGTGGCGAGCATGAAGTCCTTGAGCGCGGGGTAATCGAGCTGGCCCTGGCTGGCATCCGCGGATCGCCCCAGGTGGAAGCGCCAGCCGGCGTTGAAATTCAGCCGTTCCCGCGAGGCTCCCGCGCAAGCAGGAGTGATGAGCACAGGAGGCCGAAAGAGAGGATGGCGAGGAGGGGGGAGAACTTCATTGCCAGCTTTGGATTCTAGGGCTGGCTCAGGATTTTCGAAAGCGAGAGTTCATTCACCTCGACCGGATGCTGCCTGCACGAGCTTCGCCACGTAGTCCTGGCTCAGGGCCTTGGCGCGCTCGGCCCGCATTCTCTGGGCAAGCTGCGGGCGGATCTCCGCCAGCGCGGGAGTGTAGGGCTCCTTCACATCCAGCACTTTGAGGATGTGCCACCCGTCGTCCAGGCGCACCGGTTCGGACATGCTCCCCTTGTTTAACGACCCGAGCTGCGAGCGGATTTCAGGCTGGATGCGGCTCTCCGCCAGCCAGCCGATTTCGCCGCCGTTGGCCGCGCTTTCCGGCTCGTCGCTTTCCGCACGGGCCACGGTCGCGAAATCCGCATCGCGCTGGCGCAGTCGCTTGCGGATGCCATCCACCTTCACCTGCGCCTTGGCCGCCGCATCCGCGCCGGCGCCTTTGGGGGATTTCACGAAGACCTGCGCCAGCCGGTATTGCCGCGGCACCACCAAGGCGCTCTTGTTCGCGTCGTAGGCGGCCTGCAGCTCGGCATCGGAGGGATAGGCTGGCGGGCGGCTGCGAGACGGATTGCAGATAGGTTTCGATGACCGCGTTATCCCGCGCCCGGGCGATCTGCGCGGCGGCGGCCGGGATTTTGATCCCACTTCGCCGCCTGCGCCTCCTGCAGCACCAGGCGCTGGGTCAGGATCGCCCGCACCACCTGGCTCAGCGCGGAGGGATCCCGTGCGATGGCCGCCTGGGCATTTGCATCCAGGCCTCGGATCGTGTCGCGGATTTCCGCGGCCTTCAATTCCGTGTCGCCCGACGCGGGCGATGACGGCAGAATCATCCGCAGGCGGCGCGGCTCGCGCGCGGCCAGCAGGCCGCCGCGGAGTAAAACCAGGCAAAGGAAAAGGGATGGAATTTCATGGTATGCGGTTGATTCGTCGGCCTCGAGTGTCGCGCTGTAGCGCGCAAAGTAAAAGTCTGAATTTTGGCCTATTGTGCTCGCGCGCGGTCCGCGGCTGGACCACTCTCCTGCCACTGCGGCACGGCAGCTTGGGTCATGAAAACCGATTACGACATCATCATCATCGGCAGCGGCGCGGGCGGCGGCACCCTGGCGCAACATCTGGCGCCTTCCGGCAAAAGCATCCTCATCCTGGAGCGCGGCGGCTGGCTGAAGCGCGAGCCGGAAAACTGGAGCGCCGAGGAGGTCTTCCAGAAGAACCGCTACGTCTCCGCGGATATCTGGCACGACGAGAAGGGCAAGCCGTTCCAGCCCGGCACCTATCACTATGTGGGCGGCGCCACCAAGATGTACGGCGCGGCCCTCTACCGCCTGCGCGAAGGAGGATTTCAGCCCGCTCGCGCATT
Organism: uncultured Verrucomicrobiae bacterium; assembly: GCA_963828525.1. Classification (GTDB taxonomy): domain Bacteria; phylum Verrucomicrobiota; class Verrucomicrobiia; order Chthoniobacterales; family Chthoniobacteraceae; genus CAWHEP01. The sequence goes on along the minus strand of CAWHEP010000002.1, from coordinate 472,748 downwards.
GCGACGGCATCTCGCCCGGCTGGCCGCATCGGCTACGACGACCTGGAGCCCTACTACACCCAGGCCGAGCAGCTCTACCAGGTGCACGGCACGCGCGGCGAAGACCCCACCGAGCCGCCCGCCAGCGCGCCCTATCCCTTTCCCGCCCGTCTCGCACGAGCCGCGCATCCAGAAGCTCTCCGACGATCTCGCCCGCGCCGGTTATCATCCCTTCCACTCGCCCTGCGGCATCATGCTGAACGAGGCGAACATGCCCTACAGCACCTGCGTGCGCTGCATGGATTGCGACGGCTTTCCCTGCGTCGTGCATGCAAAGTCGGACGCGGAAGTGCTCGGCCGTGCGGCCCGCGCTGGAGCACCCGAACGTCACGCTCCTCATCCATGCGAAGGCAGTGAAGCTGAACACCAACGGCGAGGGCACCGCAGTGACCGAAGTGGTGGTGGAGCACGACGGGCGACGTGGAGCGTTTCCGCGGCGGCATCGTCGTCCTCTCCTGCGGCGCGGCCCACTCGGCGAAGCTGCTGCTGATGTCCGCCAATGACAAACACCCGAACGGGCTGGCCAATGGCTCGGACCAGGTGGGGCGCAATTACATGTTCCACACCAGCCAGGCCGTGCTGGCCATCTCGAAGGAGCCGAACCCGACCAAGTACCAGAAGACGCTCGGGCTGAATGACTTTTATTTCGGCATGGACGGCTTCGAGTTACCCGGCGGGCAACATCCAGATGGTCGGCAAGTCGCAGGCGCCGATGTATCGGGGCGAAAAGCCGATCGAGACCATGCTCGCGCCGGACTGGGCGCTGGAAAAGCTGGCCGAGCACGCCGTCGATTTCTGGCTCATGACCGAGGATCTGCCCCAGCCCGGATAACCGCATCACGGTCGGATCGGGACGGCACGATCATCGCTCAGTTACCAGGCCACGAACCAGGAGGCGAGCAACCGGCTCTACGACAAGCTGAAGTCGATGCTCAACCAGCTCGGACATGCACGAGCATCTCATCCCGCGCACGCTCTATATGAAGAACGACGTCGGCGTGGCCGGCGTGGCCCACCAGTCCGGCACCTGCCGGTTCGGCACCGATCCCGAAGACCTCCGTGCTCGATACCAACTGCAAGGCGCACGAGCTGGATAATCTCTACGTGGTCGACACCAGCTTCTTCCCCAGCATCGGCGCGGTGAACCCGGCGCTCACCGCCATGGCCAACGCGCTGCGCGTGGGCGATCATCTGCTGGAGCGCCTCAAGTAGCGCCGCGCATGGCGCAACGCCGGGAAATCGCCGCCGTTTATGCGGCGGCCGTCATCCAGGGAGTGGTGCTCGTCACCTTTCCCGCGGTCAGCGCCATCTTCACCAGCCCGGCGCATTACGGTCTTTCGACCGCCGAGTATGGCGGCATGTTTGTGCCGCAGGCCATCACCGCCATCCTCGCCTCGCTGCTCGGCGCGGGGCTGACCCGGCAGCTTGGCGGCAAGCGGATTTTCCTGCTCGGGCTCGCGGCGGATCTGCTCGCCATGGCGCTGCTTTTCCTCAGCCAGTTCGCAGCCGCGGATCACTCCGCTGGCCTACGGCCTTCTGCTGGCGGCGACCGCTTGCCTGGGGATCGGCTTCGGCTTTGCCGTGCCCGGCGCTCAACACCTTTACCGCGGCCTTCTTTCCCGGAAAGGTGGACACGCGCCATCCTTACGCTGAACGCCCTGCTCGGGCTGGGCACGGCGCTCGCGCCGATCTTTGCGACGCTTTTCGTCGGTCTTGGAATCTGGTGGGGCCTGCCCATCCTGATGAGCGGCCTGGCGGCCGGGCTCCTCTTGTTCAGCGCCCGTCTCCCCTTGGAAACACCGGCGCCACCGCCTGCCGCTGCCATGCATCCCAAGGGGAAAATTCCTGTCCGTTTCTGGCTCTTATGCGGCTTTCGCACTGCTCTACGGCATCTGCGAAACGATGAATGCGAACTGGTCCACCGTCTACATGTCGGCCGGGCTGCATGCGCCGCCCGCCCTCGCCTCGCTGGCTCTCACCCTGTTTTGGGCGGCCGTGACTGGCGGCCGGATCCTGTTCGCCGCCGCCGGGAAATGGTGTCCGCCGCGCCTGACCTATCGCGCGCTGCCTTTCGTGATCGCGTTCGCGTTTCTCCTCACCGCGCGGGCGCCGCAGGCGCATCCGTTCCTGGCCGTGGCCGCCTTCGGTCTGGCGGGGCTGGGCTGTTCGGCCCTGTTGCCGCTGGTCATCAGCTTCGGCCAAAAAGAACTGGCGACGCTCTCCGCGTCGGTGGCGGGAGGGTTGATCGGATTTTACCAGATGGGCTACGGGTTGGCCGCGTTTGGAGTCGGCCCGCTGCAAAGCTGGGGAAAATTGAGCCTCGCCGGAATTACGGCTGGATGACTTTTTGCCCTCGGCACCGCAGGCCTGGCTTTCCTCATTGCCGGGGGAATTCCCCGCGATTCGTAGTCCAGCAAAGGGCCCAAATGCGGGTTGCAAGTGGCCCGATTCTGACTATTCTGTGCCCGTTCCCAACTCCCAGACACCATCTCCGCAGCCCTTCGGGCAGCATGGAGGTTGTGATAAGATATTGAAATTTCAGTCGACGCTTGACAGGGGGAACAACCCCGATTAAGCCTACGGCGAATCGAAAAACCTCTTCCCGGGGATAAATCCGGGCGGAACAACAGGGAGAATAGGGAAATGCTGCAACTGAGAAAAGATGGTGGTGGTATGGATGGGGGAGGCACGGGCTCCTCGCTTCGTTCTGGACCCCGCGTCCCGGCTTCTGGGAGCCGACGCGATTCGCCGCTGGCTCCCCACGGAGCGGAAAAACACGAATCTGGCCGAGCGGCTGCTGCTCACGGCGCTGGTGCTGGATGCCTTCGTGCTGACCTGCGGGCTGCTCGTTGCGTTTTGGCTACGGTTTAATACCGCCATGCACGAAATCGGCGTCCCAGCCAAGCTGACCCTGAGAGATTACGCTGGGTACATCCTTTTCGGCGCCTTCTCGCTGCTTACCGCGTTAAGCTATTTCGAGGTTTACGACAGCCGCCGCCTCCTGCGTTTCCGGCCCACGGCGGAGCGGATCGTGAAGGCCTGCTCCTTATGGTTCGTCTGCTTCCTGGGCGTTTCGCTCATGTTCAAGTTCCAGCCGCCCATTTCGCGCATTTACGTCGTCATCTCCGCCTGCACCGTGACAACGGGCCTGCTGGGGTGGCGCTACGTCTTCCACCGGGTGCTCCAGCAATCGCGCACGGCGGTCAATCTCCGGCAGCGGGTGCTGTTCGTAGGCTGGAATGAGGAGTCGCAGCAGCTGAGCAACAGCTTTGAGACCGACGCCGTCCATCCCTATGAAGTGGTCGGCTGTGTCCCCTCCTCCGGGCTCGCAGTTCCGCGTGAAACCGGACGTGCCGGTGCTGGGCGAGTATTCAGACCTGGCGGCGATCTTCCAGGAGCAGGACATCAACATGGTCCTCCTGAGCGATGTGGATTGCGTGAAGGGCGAGATCGTGGGCCTGGCCAACCTTTGCGAGAGGGCGATGATCCAGTTCAAGATCATCCCTTCCTATTTCCAGATCCTGGTCTCCGGCCTGCATATGGAAACGGTCAGCGGAGTCCCGGTGCTCGGGGTGTCGCAATTGCCGCTGGATGTGCCCACGAATTTCCTGCTGAAACGAGTGCTCGATATCCTGGGCGCGATCGTCGGGTTGATCGTTTCCGTCCCGATGATCGCCATCTTCGGCTTCGATCGTCTGGGCGGAATCGCCCGGCCCGATTTTTTACCGGCAGCGGCGCATGGGCCGGAACGGACAGACCTTCGAGATCATCAAGATCCGCAGCATGAAGCTGGATGCGGAAAGCGACACCGGCGCGCGCTGGTGCGTGAAGGACGATCCGCGCCGGCTGCGGGTCGGCGCTTTCATGCGCAGGTGGAATATCGACGAGGTGCCGCAGTTCTGGAATGTGCTTAAAGGCGAGATGAGCCTGGTCGGCCCGCGGCCCGAGCGGCCGGAGCTGATCGAGAACTTCCAGGACGACATTCCCCATTACAATGCGCGCCATAATGCCAAGCCCGGCATCACCGGCTGGGCCCAGGTGAAGGGGCTGCGCGGCGATACCGACCTGGCCGAGCGCATCCGCGCCGATCTTTATTATCTTGGAAAATTGGAATGTTCTTCTCGATTTTCAGGTAATGCTGATGACTTTATCCGGCGGCAGAACGCGTATTAAAGCATGGCCGATCCGAGCACCCCTATGGAACAGCAGGAACAAAAGGAAGTAAGGAGCGAACGCAGGCGCGGAAGTCGGCCGGGGCTTCGTGTCCTTCCGCTGGTCTGGCTTCGCCGGGATTTTCCGGCAGGGCGCTCTTCGGATCTGTCCGGCGGCGCTACCCTGTTCCGGCACAACCGAGCCCCGGGATTACCTGGACCGAGCCGGACGCAGCTCGGGCCGAACCATTACCTGCCCGAGGAGCCCCTGCCGCACGCCGGTCCTCCCCAGGAAACCTCCCACAACACGCCCGCGCCTGCGCCCGCGCCGAGTGCGCCGGAAGTCGACATCAACGGGTCGCGCAAACAGAGCATCGGCCGGCCGGACGTGGCGCCCATCGTCCGAGGTCATCACGACCTATGATGACAACATTTTTATTACCCCGACCAACGGAAGGCCGATCTGTATACAACCGCGTGGCGCGGGCTGTGGCGTCGGCTGGGGCGATTTCCGCGACCAGCTCACGCAGTTGGGCGCGTTCCAGGAGACCTACGAGGGCCTGCGGAGCGCGGATTACGACCTGCGCTCGTTTCTCTTTCGCCAGTTACACGCCGGGATACACGGCCTTTCTCAAGAACTCACGAGCGAAAACACGTTCGATCATGACGCCACGCATCGGCGGCGCGCTGGCTCTTCGGCGGCCTGGTGACCGATGTGCGGGCGCAATTACCGCCTCTTCTCGGAAGCGCTCCAGGACTCCGGGACGCGCGTCCGGCAGTCCGAGTTCAATATGGCCGTGGATTCCCGCTATGACGTTCAGCGCGCGGACATCCGTGGAGGCGGACCTGAACGTGATCACCCACCATTACAACCAAAGCGGCCTGGTCGGCTCCTCGGAATGGATCGACCGGAATTACCTGAACTACCAGGTCATGCCGAAGACGAACATCTCCGCCGGGGCCACGTTCGGCTATGTGGCGGTCGATTCCGGCCCGGACCAAACCTATGAGCAAATCCTGACCCGCGTGACCTACGATACCGGGCGCGCACCTTTCGGCCAACCTCTTTGGCGGCGTCGAGTTCCGCCAATTTTCCGGGGCAGGCACGGAGACGAACCCGGTCTTCGGCCTGGAGGTCGATTATGAGCCCTTCGAGGGGACAACCTCCGACTCTCCGCCTCGCGCCTCGTGACGAATTCCGCCGAATACGTCGGCCAGAATATCGTCAACACCGGCTTCACCCTGTCGGTCTCGCAGGAGCTATGGAAAAAGGTCACTCTACCTTGCATGGCGGCTATGGCGAATGACGCTTACGGGACCGAGGGCGGCTGCGGCGATGTGCAGCGCACGGACGATGGGCTTCAGCTTGGCGCTTCCTCGGCTTCCACCTGACCGCGCATCTGGCAGTCACCCTGGCCTATAATTACTCGCACGACGATTCTTCCGCTGGAGCGTTTCAACTTCGACGACAACCGCGCAACCCTCGATCTCGATCTCTTGTTCTAATCTGTGCCCAACATGACTTCTTTCCTTAAACCGCTGCTGCGAGTCCTGGCCGCCGCCTGCCTGCTCGCCCCCGCCACCCTTCTGGCCGCGCCGCCGGACGCCCCTGCCGCGCGCCGGTATTTCGACCAGAGCAGCCGCGGCCGCGGCCGCTCCCGCCCAGGGCGCGAGGCCGCCGCTCCAGCTGCGGACGCGGACGATCACATCCTGATGCCGGGCGATCTCATCGAGGTAAAAGTCTTCCAGGAACCGGACATGGATTCCACGCTGCGGGTGGCGCAGGATGGAGCGGTCGTCTTCCCCTTGATCGACCGCGTGAAGGTGGGCGGCCTCTCCCCGCTGGCGGCCGCGAAACTCATCCAGAATCTACTGAATAAGGACTACCTGGTAAATCCTCACGTCGGGCTGCGAGTCATCGAGTATGCGCGCCGCAGCTTTACGGTGCTGGGCGAAGTGCAGAAGCCGGGTTCCTATGACATTCCGGACCGGTCCTCCGTCTCGCTGCTGGAGGCGATCGGCATGGCGGGCGGCTACACGCGCGTGGCCAACCCCTCGAATGTCGCGGTGAAGCGGAAAGTCAAGAACCAGCAGATGATCTATCATTCAACGCCAAAAAGATGGCGGCGGGCGGCTGCTCGAGCGATTCCTTCGAGATCCAAGCCGACGACGTCATCACGGTATCCGAGAGCATTTTTTAAAGGGCACACATGACCAGAAACTCCAAATAACAACTCCATGGCGGAATCGAAGGAGAGCGAGATCGATTTCCGGAAGCTCTTTTACACGATCACTCGACCGCAAGTGGGTCATGATCGGCTGCCTGGCCGCCACCGTCCTGCTCGGCGCTCTCTACATCGTCGATTACCCCGAAGACTTACTCCGCCACCACGGTGGTGCAGGTGGAGCAGGAGGAAAGCAAATTCGTCAAGATCGAGGATATCAACACCCAGGACCTGAAGCAGACGGAGGTCTTGAAGACGATCGAGACGAATCTGACCGGGTCCGCCGCTGCTGCTGGGGGTGATCCAGAGCCTGAAACTGACCGACGACGACTTGGGCTTGAAACCGAAGCCCGACGGCCCGGCCTACACCGATGGCGAACGGGTGGACGCCCTGAACAACAACGTGTCCGTGAAACTGGTGCGCGGCACGCGCCTGATCAACATTACGGCCAGCAACCGGAGCCCCGCGCTGGCCCAGCAGATTTCCGGAGAAATCCTGAAAGAGTACACCCGCATCAATATCGCGCAGCGGGCAGGCCTCTCCGGCGAGGCCAACAAGTTCCTGCTGGAAGAATCCGACCGGCTGAAAAGCCAGGTGCAGATCGCGGAGCAGGAGGCGCAGGCCTTCAAGGACCAGCACCCGGGGGTGGCGCTGGAGAACAGCCAGACGTTCATCGACGACAAGCTGCTGGCCTTAAACAATAAGCTGAACGATGCTAAACAGGATTTATTCAAGGTCCAGTCCGACTACGCGCAGGTGCAGCGAGTCCTGAGCAGCGGAACCGGCGAGGACAAGGTGAGCCAATTGCTGAGCATCTCCAGCGTGAGCAGCGATCCGGCGGTGCTGCAGATCCAGAAAAGCGTGTCGGATTCGGAAGCGAATGCGGCGGAGATTTCCAAGCGGTACCGGCCGAAGCATCCCGCGTACATCCAGGCTCAGGCGCAACTAGCGGGGCTGAAGGCCGCGCTGGCCCGCGCCACGGTGCAGGCGGCGCAAGGATTGGCCACCGCGGTGGAGGCCGCACGCCAGACGGACGACAACTTCGAGGCCGACCTGAAGGTAATGGAGAAGGCGAAGCTCGCCAACGACAAGGTGGCAATCCCCTATAACGCCTTGCGCGACGAGGTGGAGGCCAACCGGCAGCTCTACGATGCCGTGCGCATGCGGCTGAAGGAAACCGAGGTGACCCGGGAAATCGGCTCTAACGACATCCGGGTCGTCAACGCCGGCCCTGTTGCCACAGAAGCCCTTCGAAGCCGAAGAAGCTGCTGGTGATCCTGGCCTCCGTCCTGGGCGGTCTCATGCTCGGCTGGTGCGTGATTTTCGCGCTGACTTCGCGTGGATTCCTCCTTCCGCTCGGTGGATGCGGCGGAATTCGCGCTGGGCCTGCCGGCGCTGGCAGCCGTGCCGCAACATGGTGAAACCGGCCTCCGGAAAGCCGTTTCCTGGTCAATCAGGACCCCTCTGGCGCCATTGCCGAGGCCTTCCGCACCCTGCGCACTTCGCTCTCCATCCAGACCGGGGAGACAGAGCGGAACATGATCCTTTTCACCAGCGCGGTCCCGGGCGAGGGCAAGACTTTCTGCGCGGTGAATTACGCGATCTCGCTCGCCCAGCTCGGCCAGCCCACGCTGTTGATCGACTCGGATTTGCGCCTGCCGACGGTGGCGCAAACGCTGCTCGGGCTGCAGCCGAAACTGGGACTGAACACGGTGCTGACCGGTCAGTCGACCCTGGAGGAATCGTGCGGACGATCCCGGATATCCCGAACCTGACCGTGCTGGCCGCGGGCGCCGCGCGTCTCGAACCCGGCGGAATTGCTGGCCAGCCCGCAGCTCAACAAGCTGCTGAAGGACGTCGCCGGAATGTTCAACTGGGTCGTGATCGATACCGCGCCGGTCCATGCCGTGAGCGACACGCTGCTGCTGGTGAAAAAGGTAAAGTCGATCTGCCTTGTCATTCATGCGGGCAAGACCCCCGCGCCCTCCGTGCAAAGGGCCTGCAAGCTGATCGAAAACGCGGGCGCCAAGCCCACGGGGGTCGTCCTGAACCACATCTCCCAGCGCGACCACAGCTACTACTATTACTACAGCGGAGAATACGGGAAAAAGGGTGTCTATGGGACGGCAACTGCCAACGGCTAGAACGCCGGCAGGGATTCTCAAGTTCGCGCTGCCCGGCGGTCAAGAACGGAGCGGCGCCACCGCCGCCCCCACCGTCGAACCGGGCGCTACCCAACGCCTGGTCAAAAAGCTTTTCCAAATGGGCTTCTGGCGGATGGCGAGCATCGCCGCCGCGGCCGCCGGCGGAATCTGGACTACGCGCTGCATGGGCCCGCAGAAGCTCGGCATCTCCGGGATGGCGACGGCGTTCTACTCCCAGGCGGCGCTGCTCGTGCAATTCGGCCTGACGCCGCAACTGGTGCGGGAATACAAATCCGACCAGCACGGCCCCGCAGGCAACGAGCGCCTCGTGTCGGAGACGCTCAGCTACCGCCTCGGCTGTGCGCTTCTGCTCTCCGCCATTTGGGCGGCCATCGCACTTTGCCTGAAGCTGCCGGTCAATTGGTGGCTCTCGACCACCATGGGCATGGCCATGCTGGTCGCCAACGCCGGCACGTGCGACTGGCTTCTGCAGGCGCAGGAAGACCAGGTGGCGCAACAACGTATCGCGGCCATCGGGGCAGTGGGTTCGGCGCTGCTTTCCTTCGCGCTGCTGCGCCATACCTCGCCAGCCGGCAGCGATTTGGTCATCAACGCCGCGGTCGCAATCACCATTGGAGTCTTAATGTGGCGCGCGGCCATGCCGCAAAAACACCAGCCCTCGATCTCCCTTTCCATGGCGCGGCAGGGGCTGAACCGCCTCTGGCGCGGGCGTTATCTTTTCCTGAGCGCCATCGTGATTTACTGCTACACCTGCCTGGAGTGGCCTTTGATCGGCTGGCTGCGCTCGGTGGAGGAACTGGGACGCTACCGGAGCGCCATCCAGGTAGTGGGAGCGGTGCAGCCGCTGCTGGCTCTGCTGCCGGCGCTGCTCTACCCCAGGATGATCGAATGGTCCAAACTTGGCGCGGGCCATCTCTGGGAGAAGCAGTTGAATGTGGCGAAAGTCATCTTGCTTCTCTCCGTCCCCGCCATCGTGGCCACGTTCGTGGTCGTGCCGATGACTTACCCCTATGTGTTCGGCGAGCGGTTCCGGGATGCGGCCCTGCCTTGCTGTTTCCTGATTGCCTCCAAGTTCGTGGTGCTCCTGAACGGAATCTTCGGCTGGGGCCTGTGGGCCCTGGGGAAAGATCGCACCATGCTGGTCATCATGAGCATTACCGCCGCTCTTTCGCTGCTGTTGAACCTGCTGCTGATCCCCAGGTTCGGGATGCTCGGCGCCTCGATTATTAACATTGGCAGCGAGGTATTGATCCTCGTGGCCTGCATGGTGTTTTCCTACCGGGCGGCCTTGCCCGGCGCGATCGCGGGCGGCGGTGCAGGCCCTTTGGCTTCGGACGCTTACTCCGAGGCAGGGGACGATGCTTCCCTGCCTCCCGATGCATCCAATTTGCCTGAAGTGTAGCAACCATGGCGCATTCCGAGATTCTCATCGCAGGGGCAGGTTTCAGCGGCGCGGTCCTGGCGCGGGAAATCGCGGAACACTCTGCCTGCAGGGTGCGCGTACTCGAGAGCCGCTCGCACCTGGCGGGCAATTGCCACACGGAACGAGACGCTGAGACGGGCGTGATGGTGCATCGGTATGGACCGCATATCTTCAATACCAATCACGAAGACGTGTGGCATTACATCCAGCGTTTCGGAGAATGGATGCCGTTCACCAACCGGGTGAAGGCCTCTACGGGACGCGGCGTCTTTTCGATGCCGATCAACCTGCACACGATCAACCAATTCTTCGGGAAACGATTGACGCCGGGCGAAGCGCGCGAGTTCGTGGGCTCGCTGGGAGACCCATCCATCGGCGAACCGGCGAACTTCGAGGAACAAGCTCTTAAGATGCTCGGGCGGGAACTCTACGAGACTTTTTTCTACGGGTACACCAGGAAGCAATGGGGCTGCGAGCCGCGCGAGTTGCCGGCCTCCATCCTCAAGCGGCTGCCGATTCGCTTTAACTACGACGACAACTACTACGGCACCCGCTTCCAGGCCATCCCGAAGGAGGGATATACCGCTGTGATCGAACAGATGCTCGATCATCCTTCTATTACCGTAGAGTTAGGGAAAGTATTTGATCGCGGCATGCTGGCCGAGTGCCAGCACTGTTTCTGCTCTGGATCGATCGACGGTTTTTTTGATTACTGCCATGGCCGGCTCGGCTACCGCACGGTGGAGTTCGAGGGCTATCGCGGCAAGGGGGATCTGCTGGGCAACGCGGTGATCAATTATCCGGAACCGGATGTCCCATTCACGCGCATGCACGAGCACAAGCATTTCGCGCCTTGGGAAACGCATGAGAACAGCATCGCCTTCCGCGAATACAGCAAGGAGACGACCGCCGCGGACACGCCCTTCTATCCCAAGGGGCTCGCGCCGGACCGTGCCCTTCTAAGCCGGTACATGGAAATGGCCAACGAAGTGGAGAAGACTTCGTTTGTCGGAAGGCTCGCCACTTACCGGTATCTCGATATGGACCAAATTATCGGGGAAGCTTTGGATTTCTCCCGAATCTTTCTGCGCAAGCAGGAGACGAAATGCGCCATTCCGGCATTCGGCCCGCAACGCACCAAGCAAGCCGTTTAAAACCAACTAGAAAGACCATTCGATGTCTGCCGCAATTCAAGATACCAGTGCACACCGGCCCGCCCCGCTCCCGTGGCTCACGGCGCTGCGCTATCCCGCCGCCGTCTGGGTCGTGGCGCTTCATTGCTGGCTAAAGGTGGGTTCCATGGCGGACATCTCACGCATCGTTCACACCCCGGTCGGGATGTTTGTGGATCGCGGGTATCTGGGTGTTTCGTTCTTCTTTATGCTTTCCGGGTTTATTCTGGTGTGGAATTACCCGGTCATCTCCTCCATCAAAGGGTATCTCACGGCCCGGGCCGCCCGGATTTTGCCAGTCTATTATCTCGCGCTGTTATTCAGCCTTCCCGTTCTGATTGTCACCATCCGGGGGGAAGGTTTTCATCTCTTCCAAGTCATAAAAGGCCTGATGGTTTTGACTCTGACTCAGTCATGGTATCCGAAGATTGCGGGATTCTGGAATGGTCCGGGATGGACGCTTTCTTGCGAGGCTTTCTTCTACTGCTCGCTTCCGTGGCTGTTGCCCCTTGTGACCCGCCATTTTTCCGGGAAAAGTTTGAAGCGCGTGGCAGCATGGCTGGTTCTTCTCTGGCTGGCCGGACTGGTGGCGCCGTCGCTGTTTTTTGTGAAGTATGGAGGGGCGGTGAATTACTCGACCTGGTGGGCCGCGACTCAAGGGGATCCGGCTCTGGGAACCGGGATGCAGATGAAGCATATCGTGGAGAATTTCCCCTTGCTGCGCGTGGTTGAGTTCATCGCCGGAACCATTCTTTGTGCGGGGCTCAAGCCGCATCTCGGCGCCGCGCCACAGCGCCGGGCAGTTCTCCTTTTGGCCGCAGGGGCGGGCTGGGTCGGCACTTCGCTCTTCCTGCCCTTCATCTTTTCCATGGGCACCTGGTGCCTGCCGGGATTTGCCTGTATCATTGCGGGTGCGGCCATGCTGCCCGCGCCAGCGCTTGGCTACCCTCCCTTTAGAGCCGCCCTGCTGCTGGGGAACGCGAGTTATGCCGTCTATCTTTTTCACATGCCGATCCTCTCGTACCTCCTCATGCTGTGCCCGGCCCGGTTTTGCGGGGGCGTTTTCTCGCCGATGCAATTCCTGCTTCTGCTCATTACGATCACTCTTCTGCTGACCACTCTCGCCAGCATGGCCATCTTCCTTCGCTTCGAGGAACCAATGCGCGTGCGTCTGAAGAATCTGCTTTCCGCGCCGCGGGGCAGGCGGCTGTTCCCCGTCCAAGATCCGGCGGTCCTGACTACAGATCTATGATGAGTTTACCCTCCGAGCTTGCCAGGGCAGAAACAGATGGCGTGAGCACCGTTGCGCACGCTCCGAAAACGGTGTGCGCGGTCGTGATCACTTACAATCGGCTGGAGATGCTGAAAGAGTGCATCGCCTCGCTGCGGGCGCAATCCCGGCCTCCCGACCGGATCTTGGTGGTGAATAATGGCAGCACGGACGAAAGCCAGGCATGGCTGGACCAGCAGGACTTCCAAACCATTCTCCAAGGAAACTTTGGCGGAGCGGGTGGTTTCTTTACCGGAATGAAGGAGGCGGCGGCGCAAGGCCATGACTGGATCTGGTGCATGGATGACGATGTGATCGCGGACGCAGGGTGCCTGCAGGCTCTTCTCTCCTGCGCGGAAGAGATGACGGAGCCAACGGTTCTCTGTCCGTTGCGTTTTACACCGGACAGCCGCCCGCTGGGCAACGAGCAGATCTATCTCGATTTCACCCATCCACTCAAAGATCACGGGCCGGTGCGGTTGCGTTCCGTGCTGGAAGCGGTGCTCGACGGCCAGGCCAGGACGAAAGTAGAAGGATTTACTTTCGAAGGCCCGCTTATCCCGCTGGAAATCATTAAACAGATCGGGTTTCCGGACCGGAACTTTTTCATCATCGCGGACGATACGGATTACAGTGCGCGGTGCCGGAAGCACTTCAGCGCCTTTGTCGTGCACGGCGCGATCATGCATCGCAAGCTCCAGGAATCGTCCCCGCTGGCCATTACCTGGAAGGATTATTACTATGTCCGGAATACCCTCACACTTTTAAGCCTGCGCTACGGGACGCTTTGGGTAAAACTGTTCCGCCCCTCGATTCGCGCCGCCGCCTTTCTGCGCAACCGTTTTCTGCAAAATAAGTCGAGGGACTGGGCGGGAGTATGGTGGGTTCTCAGAGGGCTTTTTGACGGCTATTGCGGGTTGGATGGGCGGCGTCACTAATGCGCGGGGGAATCACATGAAAATTCTGATGTTCACCCATGAGTTTGCGCCGTACCCCGGTGGAATCGGGCGCTATGCGCTAGAAATGGCGCGGGCAGCCGTGCGCGCGGGACATCAGGTTTCCGTGGTTGCTCCCGATTACGGGCAGAGGCGCGAAACGCTGAAAGATGAGGAGGAGGGCTTTACGGTATATCGCCAGAAGGCCGGTCTTTACCGCACCTCGCGGCTGCCTGCCATGATGATGGAGGTTATGCGATTTGTGGCGAAAGAACCATGGGATGTCATTCATGCCGCGGATTTGCCCTATGCCATTGCCTTGGGCGCGTCTGCGCGGCTTCGTCCCCTCCGTTTTCAGTGCACGGCGCATGGCACGGACGTCATCAGCCTCTCCGAGTCGGGATCGGCCAAATTAATGGTAAAAGGAGATCCTTATGCGCTGTGCGCGCGCGTCGCATGCAACAGCGAATTTACCCGGGAGATGCTGCACGCTAACTTTCCCGCTCTTCCAGCGGAGAAATCCCTGGTGACACATCTGGGCGTCAGTTCTTATTGGTTTGCGGAACCTACCCGGGGCGAAGTGGACTTAGCGGCGCGCCACCTGGAGAAAGCCAAAGGCGTCAAAATTGTTCTTACGCTGGCCCGCTTGGAGGAACGCAAGGGACATCTGCTGACATTGGAAGCTTTGGACCGGCTCTGGCAAAGGGGAATCCGCGATTTCTGTTACGTAATTGCCGGCACAGCCATCGATCGGGAATATCACGAACGGTTGCAAGTGCTGGCGGCGGCAGCCCCATTCCCGGTGATCCTGACCGGGAAGATCTCGGAGAGCGACGTACGCGCGCTTTACCGGCTGGCGCGGGTGTTTTGCCTGCCGGCGCTGGCCATGCCCCGCCGCGTGGAAGGTTTCGGACTCGCCTATCTGGAAGCGGCGGCTCAGGGGACGCCGGCGGTCGGTTTTCGCAGCGGCGCGGTGGGCGAGGTGGTCCAGGACCAGCAAACCGGCCTGCTGATTCCAGAGGGAGACGTGGAGGCGCTGAGCCACGCTCTCGAGAAGCTGCTGACGGACGATTCTTTGCATGCCTCGATGGGAAAACAAGGAAGGGACTGGGCAGCGAAGTTTACCTGGGACAAGTGCGCTGGAATGACTTTTACCCCACTTGAAAAGGCCATGCGGTCCCCTGCCCCCTCGGCGCCGCCGGAGCCCGCACCCATCGCCGTACCCTTATGAAACAATCTTCCAGGAACTATCTCCCAGCCGCCGAGTTTTGCGCCTGGCTGTACTGCTTCATCAATGTCGGCGAAGGGGCGATCCGCTGGATCCTGGCCGGAGTCCATTTGGAGATGCTTTTGTATCTGCGGGATGTCGTCCTGTTCCTCGGGTTGGGGCTGGGCCTGCTTCACGCTCTCTCCACGGGCGACCGGCGCACTCTTCGCATTGTCATGATTATGGCCTTGGGAGCTGTATTCTGGACCGCCGTCGGCGAATCATTCAGCAAAAATTGGGCGCAATCGTTATTTGGCCTCAAGAGTTTCCTGCCGCTCTTCGCCGGGGTGGCCATCAAGTCGGGATTCCTGCAGGCGAGAAAATACTTTAAGTGGATCTTTCTGCTTTGGTTCGCCGCCGCGGCGGGCGTCGGCCTCAGTGCCAGCGTAAATCTCCCCTGGGCGGGATTCACTTACGATATCGGCGATGCGGCCATCGAAGGGCAGCGGCAATGGACGATCGACGGCGAAGACCGAGTCGGGGGCCTGGCCCGCAACTCCGCGGACGCGGCCAGCCATGTGGGCTTGTTCGGGCTCGCGTTGCTTTGCGCCACCCGGCGGCGTCCGATGCAGCTCCTTTACGTTGCCGCTTCTTTGATGGCGATGCTCCTGACGACGGCGCGCAGTCCTTTGATTGGCTTTTCCGTGGCCGTGCTGGTGTGGATGGTGGTCGACTCAAGGCCCTTGAGAAGCTTGCGATGGTTTCTCCTGCCCATCCCGCTGCTGTCCGCAATCCTCGCGACATTGGGGATGAAATTCCCCGCGGTTCTCGATTTCATCGCCGATGTGGGCGGCGGCGGCATGTCCAACACGCAATCCTTTACCACGCGTGCAAATGAAGTCTGGCGCGATGCGCTTTACCTGCTGAAGGAACAAGGCTCGTATCTGCTGGGCCGCGGCATCGGCGGGATCGGTTCCGGCCAGAAACATTTTGAGCCGGAGATCTATAACCCCGCCGACAGCTTCTTCATTTTTATCCTGGTGACGTTCGGCATCGTCGGCGCAGTCCTTATCTTTTCGGTCTTGATGAGGGGCTGGTACTCCAAGCTAACCGATGCCCAGGAACATGTCTTCCCGCTGGTTTGCGGCGCGTTTTTCTTCGCCACGGGAGTTACCTTGAACACCCCGGAAATCGCTTTCCTGCTCCTGACGGCTTCAACGACCTTCTTTGCAGAGAAAGATGAGGAGGAGGATTTCGATTCTCTGTCTGAAGAGGAACTTCCAGAGGACGATTCAGAGTGGGAAGAGCGGCCTGTCTATCTATCGCGAAAGGAGCATCTTCCGTGACCGGAGCTTTCGCCGCGAATCTTCGGCAAAGATAGGTGCTCATGCGAAAGTATTTTCGACGAGTCCTGCGAAGGGCCCGCACTTCGGTGGCAGGAATTCTGGGGTTGCTTCTATCCTTTAACCTTGGCGCACAGCCCACGGTGCCGCCGGACTACCGGGTAAATGATCCGGAAGTGGCAAGGGGAAGGTTCGACCACTGGCGGGATGCCTTGGAAGCCCATCCGAACCTTCAGAACGACCCCTACCTAAATCTCGGGTCTGCCTTGGTCACCCGCTTCCTAAACAGGATCGAACAAGTTCCGCCCAATCCACAACAAACCCCGCCGTGGAGCCCGGCTGCAGGTCCAGGAAGTCAATTCCATTATCGACGACATGACGCAGCGCCTGCAAAACCCAGGCGAAGGAGCGGCCGTTCCGCGGCCTGGCGCCGGGGCGGTCGATTTGAAGTCGTTTTCATATTCCGGCTTTGGCCATTTCGCGACCGCGGGCAAGGAGATTCCGCTCCTATGGCGCCTGGGAAGCGACCTAGTGGAGCAAGAGCGCGGGCCGCGGGATATGAACTCTAACGGGACCCTCTCGGCGGAAGCTTTGTCGATCAAGACAACCTTGGGAAGCGGCGCCAAGGCCGGAGTCAAAGTGGATGTTCTCCTCTCGCCGCATTACTTTCCCGCCTGGGCCATGAAGAAGGCCGCAGATATCCAAAACAAGGATGCCATCGGAGCTATCAAGTTCAACATCGACCACCCGGTGGCGCGCCAGGTCATCCAGGAATGGCTGACTGCTTTTCTGCCGGTCATTAAAGATTCGCCGGCCCTGTTCGGGGTTTGCCTGGAGAACGAGCCTACTTACCAACTGAGCGGACGGGATCCATACAGCCGTGCCGCGTGGACTCAATACTTGCAGGATCACCATCCCACCATTGCCGACCTGAATACGCTGTATGGAACGCAGTTTGCCAGTTTCGATCAGGTTCCAGTGCCCGAACCCGAAATGCCGGGCAATTTAAATGCGGCACGGAGCTACTACGATTGGGTTCGCTTCAACCAGGAACATTTTGCCGCCTGGTTTAGCTGGATGAACGCCACCGTCAAAGCCGTGGCTCCCAGCGTGCCGACGCATGTCAAGATCATGGCATATATCTTCGACCGGACTCGTCTTTCCTACGGAATCGATCCGGAGTTGATTTGCCAGATCACCGACCTGGCGGGGAACGATTGCTGGGCCTTTCCGGGCGCCACCAACGGCTATGCTTATAACTGGCAGACGGAGGAAATGTGGTATGACCTTCTTTACTCCTTTCGGAGCCAGCCGGTTTTCAATTCGGAGAACCATCTCATTGCGGACCGCACTCCCGCTACTCATGTGGCGCCTGAGCACACCCACTGTGTCCTGTGGCAGGGAAGCCTGCACCACCAGGCGGCGACGGCCGTGTGGACCTGGGAGGAAGCCTTCGCACCGGATCTCCATGGCAGCATTTACTTTCGGCCAGCCAACGCCTACGCAGCCGGCGCCGCGATGCTCGATGCGAACCGCCTGGCCGCGGAATTGTCGGCGGTGAATGCGAATCCAGCCAAGATCGCCATTCTTTACTCCGTCCCCTCCCTCTTCTGGGAAGGCGACTACCCCAAGGCCGCCGCCGCCGCCTACAGTGCTCTCAATTTCCTGGGCCAGCCCATTACTTTCATCAGTGAAAATCAGCTCGTCTCCGGAAACCGCTCCGCGGCCAACCAAAACGTGCAATGGCTGATCCTTCCCCGCGCGACCCATGTGACTGAGAAAGCTTTCGCCGGTCTGCTCGCCTTTGTCAAAAATGACGGAAAACTGCTGGCAATGGGGGCGAATAATGCCGCTTTCGATGAATATGGCCGCACGCGCGGCGAGACGCTTCCTGCTTCCGCCATCGACTGGACGGGCTCCGTAAAAGACAGCGATTTTTCCGCGGCTCTCTCGGCGTTTCTGGCCACCCAGGGATATCCCCTGGCAAAACTGACCATGGCGGACCAAGGCACTCCGGCATGGGGAATCGAGTACCGTACAGTGCCGGCAGCGGCGGGGACTCTGGTTCCAATGACCAACCTCCTGAATCAATCCCAGACCGTCAACATTCCGGTCTCCGGCAGCGCGGTTGATCTCCTGCAAGGCAACAAAATCAGCGGGAGCACAATCGAGCTGGCCCCCATGCAATCCGTATTGCTTCAAGTTTCCTCTCCCTAACCGGCGCGTGATGAAGATCGTCTACCTGAATACCTTGTACGAGCCGAACATCCGGGGCGGTGCGGAGCGGTCCGTGCAGGCGCTGGCTGAGAAGATGGCGCGGGACGGCCATGATGTTTCCGTCCTCACCAGCGCCGCCACCGGGGATGAATCCTCAAGCTGCATCAATGGCGTAAAGGTTCACTACCTGCCGCAAGTCAATGTCTACCGGTGGCCCCAAGCCCCCTCTAACCAGGCAGTGAAGCTGGCCTGGCACGCCGTCGATACCTATAACCCAATGATGGCGGCAAAGGTGAGGAGCTTCCTCCGGAGTCAAAAAGCCGAAGTCCTGCACACCAATACCATCGGGGGATTTTCGGCCGCCGTGTGGGACGCCGCCCGCAAGGAGAACGTGCCGGTGGTGCATACCCTTCGCGACTATTACCTGCTCTGCCCCAAGTCGAGGATGTTTGAGAACGGACAAAATTGCGTGGGACAATGCACGCCGTGCGCCGCCTTCAGCGTGATCCGCAAGGCGAGATCGCAACGCGTGCGGGCAGTGGTGGGAGTAAGCCGGTATACTTTGGATCGCCACCTGAAAGCCGGGTACTTTCGCCACGCGGAGATCGCGCGAGTCGTCTATAACATCTATGAGCGCCCTCTTACCCAAAAGGCGGAGTTTCCTGCCAAAGTGGGACCGCTTAGGCTGGGGTACCTGGGGCAGTTGCATCCTTCCAAGGGTTTCGAACAACTCGCGGAGGTTTTCACCAGGCTGCCGGGCAAAGAGGCGCAGTTGCTGGTGGCCGGCAAGGGGGACGGGGAATACGAAGCCAAGCTGAGAGAAAGATTCGCGGGATCGCGCATCGAGTTCATGGGCTTTGTGCCTCCAGAAAATCTTCTTTCCCGCATCGATGCCCTGGTTCTTCCGGCGCTTTGGCAGGAGCCGTTGCCGCGGATTTTATTCGAGGCCTATTCCTTCGGCGTCCCGGTGGTCGCGAGCCGCCGCGGGGGGCAACCGGAAATCGTGGAGGAGGGGAAAACGGGGTTCCTGTTCGAGCCCGAAGATCCGCAGGAATTCTCGGCGGTGCTCAGCCGCCTGACACGGGCGGAGTGTGAAGGGATGCGCTCCCATTGCCTGGAAGCCGCCCGGAATTTTTCGGCTGATTCCATCGCAGGGCAGTATAGAGGGATTTACGAGGAAGCCCGCGCCTTGCAGCGATGAAGAGTATCCTGATGATTACCGGGCGCGCAGATGTCAGCGGAGGACCGGAGCACGTTTACCGGCTGGTATCCGGAATGCGCGACCGCATGGAAATCCACGTGGCCTGCCCGGAGGAAGAGCCCTACTGGACGCGGTTCGGCGAGATCGTCGGTCTTGGCAACATGGTGAGGATTCCGCGCCGCAAATTCAGCCTCACGGCTCTCTCGGCGATCCTGAAGCAGATGAAAGACCGTCACGTCCGAACCGTTCATGCGCACGGCCGAGCGGCGGGGCTCTACGGCAGGACGATCGCTTTGCTCAAGGGCTTTCAGTGCTACTACACCCCGCACGGCGCCATGCCCGTGCAGAGCTTCAAGACACTTTGCGACGGAGTTATGGAGTATGTTCTCTCGTTTTTCTCGACTAAGATCATCGCAGTTTCGGACAGCGAAAAGCGCAACTTGCTCGGAATTTGCGGCAAGCGCGACGGCATTGTCACGATCGTGAACGGAGTCTCGCTTCCGCCGCTGTTAGAAAGCCGCGAGAGGCCAGGGCCGCCGTTCCCGGTCATCCATGTCACGCGCTTCGTCTACCAGAAGAACAGCGAACTCCTGACCGGAATCTTGGAGGCGCTGAAGAAGAGCGGAGAACTGGAACGATTTCGCTTCTTGATCCTGGGCGATGGCGACGGACGCGCCGCCTTCGAGCAAGAACTTCGCCGGGCAGGCGTCGCGGCGCAGTCGAGTTTGCCGGCAATGTCTCCAGCATCGGCAAGTACCTGGAGACGGCGTTTTGCGTGATTTCGACCTCCCGCTGGGAAGGGCTGCCCCTGGCCTTGCTCGAAGCGATGGCACACGGCGTGCCGGTGATCGCCACCGACGTGGATGGAAACCGCGATGCCGTCGCCACTGATGTTAACGGCGTGCTCTTTAAATTGTCGGAGCCGGCCGGCGCGGCGGCAGCGTTGTCGCGCTTGGCGGATGACCCGGAGTATTGGCGCAAACTTTCCGCGGCGGGCCGGCGGCGGGCCGAGCAGGAGTTTTCCGCACAAGGCATGGTCGATGCGACCTTCGCGCTTTACAGTGAAGGATGCGCGCCATGAGAGGACAACGCGGCTCCAGCTTTCGCCGGCAGATGGATTTCATGCTGGGCGTGCCCCTGCTCTGGGTGCTGGGTCTCCTGCGGCGCCGCAGGAAGCTGCCGGCCCGCGTGCGCAGCGTAGTCCTCCTGCAGACGGCGGCCATCGGCGACACCCTATTCATGGCAGGTGCGATCCGGCTGATCAGGGAGCACTGGCCGCAGGCCAGGCTGACCCTCGCGCTGGGCCCGGATAACAGAAGGGCGGCGGATCTGCTCCCACCGGTCGATGAGATCAAGGTCGTGCAAGTGCTGGAGCCGTGGCGCGCGCTGGCGCAATTGCGCGAGTTGCGGCCGGATGTCCTGATCGACTACGGAAGCTGGCCGCGCATCAACGCCCTGCTGGTCGCGCTTTCCGGAGCCATGTTCACCATTGGTTTCCGCACCCAGGGACAGGCCCGGCACTTCGCTTACGACGCCGCCGTGCCGCATTCCAATACGCGGCATGAGCTGTTGAACCAGCGCGCGCTACTGAGCCCCTGCGCGGACAGTGAGTCTTGGGATCACAGCCTTACCATTCCGGCGGGATCGCCGCCGGCGGATTTGCCGGCGGGCCGCTATGTGGTCTTTCATCCGTGGGCCAGCGGCAGCGGAAAACAATTGAAGGAATGGCCTTCTGACTACTGGTGTGCATTGGGGGCCTGGTGCCACCGGAGGAAACTGGCGGTGGTGATTACGGGAGGCAAGGAAGACGCCGGCCCGGGCGAACGCCTGCTCAAGGCGTTGCTCGCCCGCGAACCGGATTTGCAGGCGAGATCGTACGCGGGAAAATGCAGCATCGCGGAGACGGTGCTGATCCTCAAAGGCGCGGAGGCCGTGGTCAGCGTGAATACGGGCATTATGCATCTGGCCGCGCTGATCGATGTGGCGACGATCGGCCTGCACGGGCCTACGAATCCGGATCGCTGGGGACCCATTGGAGCAAAGACCGTGGCGCTGGCGCCGCGCGAGGGCCAGAGAGGGTATCTCAACCTGGGATTTGAATTCCCCGCGAATGTCACGCCCTGCATGAAATTCCTGCCGGTGGACGATGTCACCGCGACGCTTTCCAAATGGCTGTGAACGAATTTCCCACCGACTTCGCCGGCGCATTCCAGAAGGGTCACCGATGCCTGTCCTGAGCAAATCCCTGCCCGCGAACCCGGTGATCGGCACGCCCCGGCCGACGGAGACCGGACGTGTGGGGGCGGTGCGCGGAGCCACCTGGTCGGCACTGGAGAGCTTCGGCGGCCAGGGCGTGTCGTTTCTGGTTTTCCTCGCTTCTGGCGCGGCTTCTTTCGCCGGCGCGATTTCGGCGTGATCGCCGTGGCGACGATCTATCGTGCTGGTGGCGCAGTATTTGATTTTTCAAGGGCTGGGACAGGCGATCCTGCAATTCGAAGACCTGGACGAACTGCATCTGGACACGATTTTCTGGATCAACCTGGGCGTGGGCGCCGTCTCGTCCTCCTCACGATGCGCGGGTGCGAACTGCCGAAGCCTGGATCCGGACCCCCGGGCTTGGCCCGGTCCTGCGCGGCCTTTCCCCCGTGCTCCTGCTCGCGGCGCTGACGGATGTGCCGAATAACCTGCTCGACGCGCGAAATGCGCTTCCGGCAGCTCGCCTCGCGCACGTTTCTCTCTTATTTGGGCGGCGGCATCGTGGCCGTTCTCTGCGCGATCAAAGGGGCGCGGGGCCTGGAGCCTGGTCGCCCAGCAGCTCACCATCTGGCTTTTGAATTTCGTCCTCCTCTGGAGCGCGACCTCCTGGCGCCCCCGCCTCCACTTCTCCGCGCAACGGGCGAAGCGGCTCCTGCGCTTCGGCGTCCATTTGCTTTGGTCCGACCTCGTCGGGCTGGTGAACCGCCGCTCGGATCAACTTTTCGTGGGCCGGTTTTTCGGCCCTGTGCTCGGCGGCTTCTATTCCGTGGGCTCGCGGGTGGCCATGCTGGTGAGCGAAGTGCTCATCCGTTCCTTCGGCCGGGTCACGGTTTCGGTACTCTCCCGTTTGCAAAACGAGGAGGCGCGCTTCAAGGCGACCGTTTATGAAGCTGTGGAAATGCAGAGCGCGCTCATCCTGCCCGTGGCGGTGGGGCTCGCGCTCGTGGCGCCGGATGTCATCGCGCTCTTCCTCGGGACCAAATGGGCGCCAGCGGTGCCCGTCATGCAGGCTCTGCTGCTCGCCTGCCCGCTGGAGGCTCTTTCCACCGTTCATCAATCGGCGCTGCTCGCGCGCGGGCATCCACAAGCCTGCTCCGACTCGCCACCGCGCATGCCGTGGCCAACCTCGCGGTCTTCACCGTTGCGATCCATTGGGGGCCTTCCGCGGTCGCCATCGGATACGCCTTGCGCGGCGCTGCTTCTCTACCCCCTGGAGCTGGCCGTGCTGCGCCGCATGGCCGGGTTTTCACCCCGTGCAGTTTTCTCCGGCTTCTCTCCCCGCAGGCCGCGGCGGCGGCCGCTCATGGCCGCGGTGGTCTGGCTGCTGCGCGATCCGGCTGCCCGCTCTCCCCCTCTCCTCTGCTCCCGGCTTCGGTGCTGGCGGGAGCGATCACCTACATCGCCGCCGACCGGATTTTTAAATCCCCGCCTGACCGCGGAGCTCTGGAGCTACCGCGTGCGCTGGAGGGCGTGCGCCGCCGCGCACACCAGACTGATGCATCTTTTCTGGAAAAAATCCGGCCGGCCCGCGAGCGCTGCGAGCGCCCGTTGCGCATCCTCCTCATCTCCAATCTCTTCCCTCCCTGCATTATGGGCGGGGCTGAATTGGCCGCGCATTCGCTGGCTGTATGGCTGGCGCGCGCCGGACATAACGTGCACGTGCTCACCGGTTCGCCGCAGCCGGGAGGACGCCGGCATTTCTACCGATCGAGGCCGGCTTCACCATCGAGCGCCGCTTCTTTCCGAATCTCTACCCATCTACCAAGCCGGACGAGACGCGCGCTGCTACCGCAAGCTGCTCTGGCATGCGCGGGATCATTTCACACCATACGCGGAGCCGATCGTGCGGGAGGCGATCGAGCGCTTCCGTCCGGATATCGTGAACACCCACGACCTGCAGGGCATCGGCTACAACCTGCTGCGGGAAATCGGGCGGCAGAGGCTGCCGTGCGTGCAGACGCTGCACGATCTCGGGTTCCTCTGCATGAACATGAACATGTTCAAGGATGGCGAGGCTGCCCGCGTCGGCACCTTCCCTGCGCGGTCTCGGGCTTCGTGAAATAGCGGCTATCTTTCCTCCATCGATCCCCTGGCCTTCTGGTCGCCGTCGCAGGCCCTGCTCGAGCGCTACCGGCCGCATCTGCCCAGGCATCGGGAAGCGGTCTGCATTCAGCTTCCGCTCATTTTTTCTCCGCCGCCGGAGGCAGTTCCGGAACCACCGCGCCGGCTCCGCGGCTCCGGGCTCTTGTACGTGGGCCAATTCACGGAAGCCGAAGGGGGTCGAGTTCCTTTTGAGCATGCTGGAGCCGCTCGCCGCCGAGCCGGGCGGCCTGGAACCATCATGGTGGGCAGCGGCGACCCTTTTGCAACCGCTCGGGAACGCTACGCCCGGGCGCCTGGGTGAAATTCACCGGGCGCGTCCCCGCGGAAGTGGTGGGGCAATTCATGGCTCGCAGCGATCGCTCATGATCCCTTCGCTGTGGTTTGAGAACTCACCGCTGGTCGCCTACCAGGCCAAACAGCTCGGGCTCCCCATCCTGGCCAGCCGCATCGGCGGCATCCCGGAGCTGGTGCGCGAGGGTGTGAATGGCCAGCTCCTCCCGCTGGGCGACACGGCGCGCTGGCAGAAGGCCGTGCGCAACCTGCTGGCACAACCGGAAAACCTGGAACGCCTGCGCGCCGGCGCGAAAGAAGACGCCCATCCTGCGACCCGGATGTGCTGGGAAATGAAGTGGTGCGTCTCTTCCGGCGGACCATCGGCGCGGTGACGCCCCCAAAGGAGGCCGCCGCGGTATGAACGCGCTTTTTCCAACTTCAGCGGGACGAGCCGCCGGCGCAGCAAGGCATCTCGCTGCTCATCTATACGGGATGGGCGCTTACCCTGCTTTATTTCCCGAGCGGCTTCTTTCTGTTTCTACCTGGGCAGCGCCGTGTATCTGCGCGACCTGGCGCTGGCGGCGCATCTGATCGCGACCCTGATTTGGCTCTCTCGCATGGGCGATCTGCGCCGGGTCCTGCGCCAATCCGCCATTCTCCGCTGGTCCCGCTCCTTCTCATCCCGGCCGTGGCCGATCCGGAATACCGATTCGAGGCGCTCCGCACGGTGAAATGGACCTTTAGCTGGCTGGACTGGATTTTACTCGGGCATCTTCGCCTTCCGGAATCCGCAACTGGAACCAATGGCTCGGCATCCTCATCGGCGCTGACCCTCGCGGAGCTGTTGCTGGAGGCGACCGTGGGTGCCTTACGAGTGGCAGCGGGGCACTATCTCTTTTCCACCGCCCCCACCTGGAACGAGCATACCCTCTTCGGCGTGCAGACGGTGAAGGAAATGAAGCTGCACGGGGATATCCGCGTGCGCGGGCTCCAGCGCGACGTGTTCTCCTTTGCGAATCTCA
Source organism: uncultured Verrucomicrobiae bacterium (assembly GCA_963828525.1). Lineage (GTDB taxonomy): Bacteria > Verrucomicrobiota > Verrucomicrobiia > Chthoniobacterales > Chthoniobacteraceae > CAWHEP01. The sequence goes on along the minus strand of CAWHEP010000002.1, from coordinate 447,745 downwards.
TGGCCATGAGCGCGGTCTCGGCCTCGCCTGGGCCAGCATTACCCGCGAGATCTGGCAACGGGTGGCCGCATTCGTCTGGGCCGGGGTTTTCGCGATCATGCTGGTGGTCTCCGGCGGTCGCTCGGCGCTCTTCGGCATCTTCGCCAGCACAGTGATCTCGGCGGTCTATATGCTGGATCAACGCCTCACCCGCCGCTGGGCCAAGGCCTACGTGCTGGCCTGGGTTGGCATCGCGCTCATCATCAGCTTCGCCGGGGTGGGCCAGCTCACGGACGAAATCAGCGGCGTATTCTTCAGGAAATCCCGCGTGGGCGATTCACGCAGCGCCTACATGCGGGACGATAACTGGACGAACATGCTGGCCGCGTTCGAGCAGGACCCGATCATCCTGGTCATCGGCGGGCCCATTCGGCTCGGAGATCGATCCGGGCATCGCGCCCATGTTCCACTGGGCGGATAACCAATTCCTCTGGGATACCTACCATCTCGGCATCGCCGGTGCGCTCGCCATTGGCCTCTACTTCTTCCGCGTGCTCTGGATGGGCCGGAACAACGCACGATTTCGCCGGCATGGACGTGATCGTGATCTGCCTGCTCTTCGTCATCGGCGAGGGCATCGTGCGCGAATCGCTGACCTTCATGGGCTGCCTGCCGCTCTTCCTCGCCTGCGGATACGTGAGCGCCGCCATCTCGGCGCCGCCGAGCGATCCGATCGATGATCCCCCATGCTCCCGCCGCCGGCGCCGCCGGAAGGTGCTGCGCAGCTCGTCGCAGGAGGGGCCGATGAAAGTGCTCCTCCGCATCCGCGCCGACGTGAAGCAATACCCGGGCGGCGATTACGTGCAGCTCCTGCGGACGCGGGAGACGCTGGAAGAGCTTGGCTTCCATGCGTCGTCTCTCCGGGGCTCGCTCCCATGCCGCCGGGCATGATGCCGTTCATCTTTTCAATACGACGCGCATCCACGAAACCTGCCTGCAATATCGCGAGGCGAAACGGCGCGGCGTGCCGGTGGTGCTGACGCCAATCTGGCACTCGATGCAGGAAATGGCGCGCTTCTATTCGCGGCTTTACAAGGTGCCGCTCTTCCCGGTGTGGAAATACATGGCGGCCAAGGAACTCTACTACGCGCGGCGCTCGCGGCAGCCTGTCTTCCCGGATGCCACGCTGCGCTATCGCGCCTTGCAGCGGGAGGTCATCGGCGGGGTCGCCATGGTGGCGCCCAATTCCCAAGCGGAGCTCGAGACCATGCGCCAGGAGCTCGGAGTCGAGCCCCGCGCCGCGCGCGTGATGCATCCGCTCTTCGATTCCGCGCCGGAGCTCGGACACTCCCTCCGCGCGGCAGGACTCCTCTGTGCCGGGCCGCATCGAACCGCGCAAAAACCAGCTCTGCCATCATCCAAGCCTTCAAAGCGCTGGGGAAAACGGGCCACTCGGCTGCTCCTCTTTGGCAGCATGAGCGGGGCGCATCCCGGCTATGAGCGGGCGGTACGACGGGAACTGGAACCGGGCTGGGTGGAATATCGCGGCTTCGTCTCCCCCGGAGGAATTGGCCGCCGCCTACCGGCACGCGCGAAGGCCGCCATCCTGGCCAGCTATTTTGAAACGTGCGGATTTTCCGCGCTGGAGGCGATCGCCTGCGGCGCGCAGGTCTGCATTAGCGATACGCCCTACACGCAGCGAGTTTTACGAAGGCCACGCCGTCTTCTGCGACCCGTTCTCCGTTGACTCGATCCGGCCGGCATTGCGCTGTGCTTGCCGCGCCCGCGCCGGATCGCAATGGATTTCTTGCACGCATTCTCGCGCGAGGCGGTGCTTCGCGAAACGCGGGAGGTTTACGAATGCCTGAGCAACTAGCACCCGCAGACGCCTTGCTCCCGCAGGAGAAAGCCGCACCCGGCATCCTTTCCATCATTATCGTGACTTATAACTCGCGGCAGGAGATCGGCGGGTGCCTTGGATTCGCTTGCCGGCCGACTTATTCGGGCAGCCCGGTGGAAGTCATCCTCGTGGATAATACCTCCGTCCGATGGCACGCTTGAATTCGTGAACGGGCAATTTCCCGCAGGTCGACCGCTCTTTCGGCGGGCGGAATCGCGGCTTCGGCGTCGGCGAATAATATCGGCTTCGCCCGCAGCACGGGGAGAGTATTTGTTGTTCCTGAATCCGGATACGCAGTTGAACCGCGCCGCGCTGGAACATTGCCTGGCCCGGGTGCGGGACGAACCGAGATCGGCATCATCTCGCCGAAGCTGGTGCTGGCGAATGGGGAGATGGATCTGGCCTGCCGCCGCTCGGTGCCCACCGTGTGGGACGGGGTGACGCGCGGCCTCGGCCTCTACCGCCTCTTTCCACGTCAAAATGGTTCGCCGGTTATAACCTGACTTATTTGCCAGAAGACGAAACTTATCCGGTGGGCGCAGTCAACGGCGCATTCATGATGATGCGGCGGCTCGGTTTTCACCTCGCATCGGCGCCTTCGACGATGCAATTCTTCATGTATGGCGACGATCTCGATCTCTGCCTGCGCTGCAGCCAGCAGGGATTTAAGATCGTTTACGACGGGCGCCACTCCGTCATCCATCTGAAAGGCTGCAGCTCCAGCAAGAACTACAAGGTGATGTCCAAGGCGCTTTTCACCGGGACGAAGCAATTCTACCTCAAGCATTTCAACCCGAAGGGCTCGCGGCTCGTCCGCTGGAAATACGAAGTACTCTTCTGGCTCTGGCGCACCGCCGCTTCCATCTTCGCGCACTTACCGGGCACAAGGCGGCCCGGCCCACTTAGAAATCGGTGCGCCGCTTCTGCTTGCTGCGTCGCCGCCGCCTGTTCTGGCGCCGCGGCGCAGGGCGGGCGGCTTCCTGGACGGCCGGACCCGACGTACCCGCCCCGCAATTCAATAACGAAGACGCCGATGCCGGCGTGGTGCAGGATGGCACGACCCTGCGCGTGCAAACTTCTCTTTGGCCCCATTGGCGGCGGTTTGCCGGGCCCGATCTCGACCATCTGCACGCGCTGCCCGAAGCGCTGCGCGATGCCTCCTTTAACCAGCCGAACGGGGATGACGCATATTGGACGCAAGGCATGTGGAAAGATGCCTCGGGGAAATACTGCGCGATCATCCATATCGAGTATCATTACCACGTTCCGCGAAAGGCTTTTCTCTGGCGGCGCCGCATTGGGCTTGCCACCTCGTCCGACCAAGGAGCGCATTGGCACTACGAAGGCGACATTGTTACCACCAACCCGACGCGCGCCGGCAGCCCCCGCGCAGGGTTGGTCGATTTCGGCTGCGGGGATACTTATCTCTTCGTCGACCGGCCGCATGGCTTTTTCTACCTGTATTATATGACAGCATGGGTCGATGCCCGCAGCGGCGAACGCATCGCGCAGGAGATGAACGTGCTCGCTCCGGTCAGCCCGAGCATGGCGCCCGGTTCCTGGGTAAAATGGAGCGGCGGACCTGGACGGAGCGCGGCTTGGGCGGCGTCGAAGCCCCGGTCTTCGAGCGGCACGGACAGCGCAGTCGTTCACTTCAACACCTACCTCAATGCATATCGTGGCCATCGGCCGGGATTCTGACGGGACAGTCGTGGATCACGACCTGCCCGGCGCTGGACGAGGAGGAATGGCAGCCGCGCGACTACCACTTTCCGCAGCGCCTGCTACTGGTATAACTGGCCCATCGATCCCTTAACGCACGACCGCTACGAGATCGGCCAGAACCTTCGTCTTTATTCCTCGCAGGCGAATGTCGGCGGGGTCGGATCGAAGTACTTCGACCTCACGCTTCTCGTCGATACTGAAATCGCTGCCATATGTCATAACGCGATGCCCCGATTTACCCACCTTGACTTTTTTTGAACGGTCTAGCGGCACGGATAAAGTCCAACGTCGCCTAATTTCCGGCGGTAAGTGTCCTGAAAGGATGAGCACTTGAGAACACATCCGCCTTTCTCTTCGGAAAGGAGTGCACGGAACATGCTAGGCCGAAATTCCCGTTGGGCACTAAATTATGAAAACAACGGATTCGGAAAGCAGTGACATCTCTTCTGACGTGGCGTTGCTCAAAAGCCTCGGCTACTGCGCAGGAACTTGAACGGCGGATGAGCGGTTTTTCAAACTTCGCCATCTCGTTCTCCATCATTTGCATTCTGGCGGGCGGCATCACCTCGCTGCAGCTCGGCGTCTGCGCGGTCGGCGGAGCGGCCGCCGGCATTGTCTGGCCGGTGGGGTCGTTTTCAGCCTGTTGGTGGCCTTGGCCATGGCGCAGATTGCCTCCGCGTATCCCAACGGCGGGCGGTCTCTACCACTGGAGCTCCATCCTGGGCGGCAAAGGCTGGGGCTGGGCCACCGCATGGTTCAATCTGCTCGGGCCTCATCTTCGTCACCGCGGCGGTAAACGTCGGCGCTTACTCGCTTTTCACGAGCATCGTCTTGCCGCTGTTCGGCGTTGATCCATCCAAGCTCACTCTGGTCCACCAACTTATCGGCGTTGCCGCTCATCACCGGTTCACAGGCGCTCTTCAATCACCTCGGCATCAAGGTCACCACCCTGCTAACCGATCTGAGCGGCTACCTTATCTTTTTTGTCTCGGTGCTCCTGATCGTGGCCATGTTCGCGTTTGCCCACACGCATGATTTCTCGCGCCTTTTCCAGTTTTCCAATGTGACCGGCGATCCCGGCGGCGGTACCTGGCCAGCCAGTCCCAACCCCGCTTTTGTGCTGCTGCTCGCCATGCTCTGGCCGATCTATACCATTACCGGATTCGACGCTTCCGCCCATACTTCGGAGGAAACGGTTAACGCCGCCATCAACGTGCCCAAGGGCATTCTGCGCTCGGTCTACCTTTCCGGAATCTTCGGCTGGGTCATGGTGATCTCTTTTGTGATCGCGCTGCCGAATATCGCGGATGGCGCCAAGCAGGGCTCGAATGTCTTCTTCTGGCTCATGGACCAGGTCATTCCGAACGGCCTGAAAATCCCGCTGGAAATCGGGATCGTAATTTCGAACTACCTTTGCGGCCTCGCCTGCGTGACGTCCACCTCGCGCATGATGTACGCCTTCGCGCGGGATGGCGGGCTCCCCTCCGTGCTGCGCAAGGTCTCGGCCCGGCACACCGTTCCCGCTCCGGCCATTTGGTGCACTGCCGCGATGGTGATTGCCTCGACCGCCTATGCGAAAGCCTACACGACCTTGACCGCGGCGTGCGTGATTTTCCTTTATATGTCGTATGTCATGCCGGCCATCGTAGGCTTTTTCGCCTATGGCAAAACCTGGACGAAAATGGGGCCGTTCGATCTCGGTCCGGTGATTTACCGCCTGGTCAGCGTGATTTCCGTGCTGGGCGTGCTGTTGATTATTTACGCCGGCATTCAACCCCCGAATGATCCGGCGCTGATGGCCTTGGGCGGGATCGTCGTGCTGCTGTTCGTGGGCTGGTTCGCCGGCATCCGGAAAGCCTTCGCCGGGCCGCCGGTGCTCTCGACCGGCGGGGTAGCGGTGGCGCCTGCACCCGATTTCGGGATCGAACCGGCCTAAATCCGGTGGTCTACCGGCTTACGCTCGGCGGCAGGCACCACGAGTTTCCCGATCTCAAGACGCTCCTGGCTCGCGCCAGTCCGCTTCGCTCCGGAGACCAACTCGCGGGGACGGCTGGCGGCAAATGCGGAGGAGCGGGTGGCTGCGCAACTCCGCCTGGCGGAGGTGCCGCTCGCGCAGTTTCTCGAAGAGGTGCTCGTCCCCTATGAGGAGGACGAGGTCACGCGGCTGATTGTGGATCACCACGACGCGGCAGCGTTCGCCCCCATTTCCAACTTCACCGTCGGCGAGTTCCGCGACTGGCTGTTGCGCTACGAGACGGATTCGGCCGCGCTGGCCGCGGTTGCGCCCGGCATTACTCCGGAGATGGCGGCGGCGGTCAGCAAGTTGATGGGAAACCAGGATTTAATCTTGGTGGCTGGGAAAATCCGCGTCATCACCCGCTTGCGCAATACCCTCGGGCTGCCCGGAAAGCTGTCTGTCCGCTTGCAGCCCAACCATCCTACCGACGATATCCGCGGCATTACCGCCTCGATCATCGACGGGCTCATGTACGGCTGCGGCGACGCGGTGATCGGTATCAACCCCGCGACGGACAGCCCCGCCGCCACGGGCGCGCTCCTCCGGCTGCTGGACCGCATTATTGCCGAGTATGAGATTCCCACCCAGTCCTGCGTCCTGGCCCACGTCACCACCACGTTGCGCTGCATCGAGACGGGCGACCCGGTCGACCTGGTTTTTCAGTCCATTGCCGGCACGGAGGCCGCGAACCGCAGCTTCGGCATCGACCTCGCCTTGCTCCGCGAGGGCCGGGAAGCGGCGCTCTCTTTGCATCGCGGCACGGTGGGAGAAAACGTGATGTATTTCGAGACTGGCCAGGGCTCATGCCTCTCCGCCGGGGCGCACCATGGCATCGACCAGCAGACGGCGGAGGCGCGCGCCTACGCGGTCGCGCGCGAGTTCCAGCCCCTGCTGGTCAATACCGTCGTCGGCTTCATTGGCCCGGAATATCTCTACGACGGCAAGCAGATCATCCGCGCGGGTCTGGAGGACCATTTTTGCGGCAAGCTGCTCGGCCTGCCCATGGGCTGCGACGTTTGTTACACGAATCACGCCGAGGCTGATCAAGACGACATGGATACGCTTCTGACCCTGCTGGGGGTGGCCGGGTGCAATTTCATCATGGGAGTGCCGGGGGCCGACGACATTATGCTGAACTACCAGTCCACGAGCTTCCACGACAGCCACTACCTGCGCCAGGCGCTCGGGTTGCGGCCGGCCCCGGAATTCGAGGCTTGGCTCGAGGAAATGAAACTGATGAGCGGGGGCAATCGCCTGCAAACTGCCGGCGCCGGGCACGCGCTCCTGGCGCCGCACCTGCACTCGCTGGCCGCCGGCGCTTGAAATGGATTCCTGGAATGCGCTGCGCAACCTGACGACGGCCCGCATCGCGATTGGCCGGACGGGCGGGAGCCTGCTCACCCGCGAGCGGCTCGCCTTTCACCTCGCGCACGCCCGCGCCCGCGATGCTGTGCTGGCGCCCTTCGATGCGGATGCCCTGGCGGCGAATCTTCGCCACGCGCTGGGTCTCCCGGTTCTTTCGCTCAGCAGCGCTGCCGCGGACCGCGCCGCATATCTCCAGCGGCCGGACCTGGGCCGCCGGCTTTCCCCAGGCTCCCGCGCTCTATTGGTCGATAGGGCCGCCTTCTCCCCGCCTTGCGACATCGCCATCGTCGTCTCGGACGGCCTTTCCACGCTGGCCGCCCAGACGCAAGGCGAGCCGCTTCTCTCCGCGCTCGTCCCGCTTCTGGCCGGGAGCGGGTGGTCCCTGGCGCCAGTCGTGGTGGCCACCCACGCGCGGGTCGCCCTCCAGGATGAGATCGGCGAAATCCTCCGGGCGCGCCTCAGCCTCATGTTGCTCGGGGAGCGCCCGGGGCTTGGCTCGGCGGATAGCCTGGGCGCCTACTTCACTTACGGGCCTCGCCTCGGGAAAACGGATGCGGATCGAAACTGCATTTCCAACATCCGCCCCGGCGGCATCGCCCCGGCGGAAGCCGCCCGTAAATTGCACTATCTGCTCACGCAATCCTCACAGCTTGCCTTAAGCGGCGTCCGCCTCAAAGACGACGTGCCCTTGCTCGATGGCCCGCCGCTTCGCTTCCTTACTTAGGGGGTGCAATTATCCCTGGCGGCGTGAGCAGCGCGCCGTTGATCTTTACGTTGTGCACGCTGAGATTCTGCACTCCTTTGATCATATAACCGGTCTGGCTTAGGCGCAGATCCATGTCCTTGAAGGTGAAGTTTTGCAAGGTGCTGCGCGGCGAGCCTGCGATCTTCGCGAAAATCCGGAACGACCCGGTAATGTTGGACATCGAGACCCCGTTCACCGTTTCGAGTGGAGGGGGCATTCCCTTCAGATCGAAGTATTGGGTCCACGGAGCGCACAGGACAATGGCCCCGGCTCCGTCCACCTTGATATCGTGGATGCGAATGTTTTCGTAGTGCTGTTCCGTATCGGGCCGCAGCTTGAGCCGAAGCACGCAGGTCCCGCCGGTGCCGGTGCCGCTGACCGTGCAGTGATCCATCTCCACGTCGCGAACCACGGTGGCCTCGCTGCCCAGCGTGAGCACGCCCAGCCCAAGCCCGAATGTGCAATTGTGAATGTGGACGCGCTCGTCCGGCCGGCTCTCCTTATCCTGCATTGCCAGGGGCCCTTTCGTTCCTTTCAACGCAACATTGTCGTCATCCACCGAAATATGGCAGCCGCGGATTTCCACATCCTGGCAACTGTCGACATCGATGCCATCCGTGCTCGGCGAATGATCGGGCGCCTGGATGTCCAGTCCCTCGATCACTACTCGCTGGCAGTTATATAGATGGAGATTCCAGAACCCGGAATCGCGCAGTGAGATGCCGCCAAGCTTCACATCCTTTGAATCCCGGATGAAAATATTCCGCGGGCGGTCCACATCGAGATTCTTGGTCGTCCCATCCGCCTTGCGCCGGCTCCAGAACGCCTCCCAGTAAGGCTTCCCTCCTCCCTGGATTCTCCCCTCGCCGCCGATGCGCAGGTGATCCACGTGATACGCATTCAAAAGGGCTGGCCGCCAGATCTGGCTGTGGCCTTCGATGCGCGTCGGCATCTTCGGGTAGTCCTCGATATTGGTGGAACCAAGCAGCACCGCGCCTTTTTCGAGGTAGAGGTTCACCGCCGGCTTCAGGAAGATCGCCCCGGTCAGAAACCTGCCTTCGGGGACGACGACCGTTCCGCCTCCGGCCGTGGCTGCCTGCTCGATTGCTTTTTGAATGGCCTTCGTGCAAAGCGCGCTTCCATCTCCGACCGCGCCGCTCTCCAGGATGGAAACCCTGACCTCCGCCGCGCTTACGCAGCGGGAGAAAAAGAACCCCTGCAGGAGCAAGGCCAAAGCTGCCTTGAACAGCATGGATCGGAAAGGTAACGGCATGAGGGAGGGAGCTAAGCCTATGAACCCAGCCGGGAGATCACAAGCATGACCGCGATTGCGCTTTAGCGCCGCACGGTTTCCGCTACGCTCTCGCTGAATGCTCGCACAGGTCTTTTCCGCGGCCGTCATCGGCGTCGATGCCTACGAGGTGGAGATCGAGGTCGACTCCGCGCATTCCTTCAAGACCCTCGTCGTGGTGGTGGGCCTGCCGGATGTCGCGGTGAAGGAAAGCCGCGATCGGGTGACCACTGCCATCTCGAACAGCGGCTACTTTTGGCCGCAAGGCCGCACCACCGTGAACCTGGCTCCTGCCGACGTCAAAAAAGAAGGTCCGAGTTTCGATCTCCCCATCGCTCTCGGCATGGTGGCCGCCGCGCAGGAAATCGAACTGCGCGCCATGGGCGATTATTGCATCGTGGGCGAGCTGGCCTTGAACGGCGCGGTCCGTCCCATTAAGGGAGCGCTGCCGATCGCCATCGCGGCGAAGCGCGCGGGCAAGAAGTCACTGATCGTGCCGGAGGCCAATGCGCGTGAAGCCTCCGTGGTGGAGGGCATCGACGTGTACGGCGTGCGCAACCTGCGCGAGACGTATGAGTTCCTCACCGGGTCACAACCTTTGCAGCCGCTGCGCGAAAACCGCATCGAGCTCCTCGAACGCCACCGGCATGACGAGCTCGACTTCGCCGATGTAAAGGGACAGCAGACCGCCAAGCGGGCCATCGAGGTGGCGGTGAGCGGCGGGCACAACCTCCTTATGATCGGGCCGCCCGGCTCCGGCAAATCGATGCTGGCCAAGCGTATCGCGAATATCATGCCGCCGATGACCCTGGAAGAGGCGATCGACATCACCAAAATCCATTCCATTTGCGGACTGCTCAACGGCCAGCACTCTTTCGTTGCGACCCGCCCATTTCGTTCTCCGCACCACACCATCTCAGATGCCGGCCTGCTCGGCGGCACCGCCAATCCGCTGCCCGGCGAGGTAAGCCTGGCGCACCACGGCGTGCTCTTTCTTGATGAACTTCCCGAGTTCAAACGCTCTACTTTGGAAGTCTTGCGCCAGCCGATCGAAGACTCAAAAGTCACTATTTCGAGAGCCGCCGGCAGCATGACGTTCCCCTCTGAGTTCGTCCTGGTAGGCGCGATGAATCCCTGTCCCTGCGGCTTCTACGGAGACCCGCGCCGGGAATGCCGCTGCGGCAGCGCGGCCGTGCAAAAATACCGCCAGCGCATCTCCGGGCCGCTCCTGGACCGGATTGACTTGCATATCGAAGTGCCGGCCGTGCGCTACGAACAGCTGGCTGGAAAAGCGCCGGGCGAGTCTTCAGCCTCGATCCGGTCCCGCGTAGAAGCCGCGCGCACGATCCAGCAGGAGCGCTTCGGCTCCACTGGCGCCAAGTGCAACGCGCGCATGACGCCGAAGCAGATGAAGCAATGCTGCCAGCTCGACGAAAGCTCGGCAGAGTTACTGAAGGTGGCGATTTCAGAACTGAATTTCAGCGCCCGCGCCTATGACCGCATCCTGAAGGTCGCGCGGACCATTGCCGACCTGGCCGGCCGCGAGCCCATCGAGGCGGAGGACGTGAGTGAGGCAATTCAATACCGGACCTTGGACCGAAACTTGTGGGTATAATAGGGAGCAATGCACGCACCTTTCCGCCGCCAGCGGCTAAAACTCAAGAATATATTCGAGATAATCCCATAGACCAGTACCAAAACGAAAAGTGTAATGGAGTCCATAGAGTCCATGGGAGACTAACGGTTTTTCCAGAAATCCGCGATAGTCGGGAGAAAGAATCTGTATGGAGAAAAAAGAAAAAGAAGTAGCATCGAGCGATTCGCTGGCGAACGAAGGCTATGACCCGGATGAATCGCGCCTGCCTGCGGGCCAACCGGGCGGTGGCCAATGGACCAGCGCCGGTGCGGCAGGATTGCAGACTGGAAAAGGGCAAGCAGATGTGGCGCGAAGGGAGATGCCGGAAAGAGCAAAAAATGTCGTTATCGGTCAGCATTCCAAGGATTCGACAGAGAAAAAGCGCGCACCACAGAAACCTGAGACAAAGGAACAAGAAGCTCACTGGACAACCGAAGGCGACTACCCTACGGGCGACGCCCGTTTTGACAAATTCATCAAGTTTGTATTCGCGCATGAGATTGCGTTAAACAAACATGGAAAAGTAATCACGGAAGACGTCAGCGGTGACGGCGGAAAACTTACAAAATATGGCATTGATAAATCAAGTCATCCAAACGTAGACATCACTGGCTTGAACAAACAAAAGGCAACTGCGATATATTTTAGTGAGTGGAACAAGGCGGGAATATCTCGCATGAAGTATCCTCTCGGGGAAGTTTATTTCGACGCTAAGGTTAATGGTGGCGGCAACGCTTTAATGCTTGCAAGCGGGGGTGATTCCAATAAATTTCTTGACCTTAGAGATGAACGTTTTCGAGGATTAGTAGATAAGAACCCGAAAAACGCACGTTTTCTTGACGGATGGCTGCAACGAACGGAAGATCTAAGGCAATATATTCGCACCAATCCCACAGAACCCAAGCAGATACCATGAAGCGCCATTTTTTTCTCGCATTCTTTTTAATTATTTCACCCCTGCATGCCCAAACCCAGGGAGAAATGAACATCGCCGCTAAGGAACCGCTGATCAAAGGTGAGTTTGGTCCACAGAGTGGAGTAAGTGGCAGGATTTTTGGGTTCGGGGTTGGTGACCGGTATTCTTCGTCCTCAGCGGCGGTTAAGTTGACCCGTTGCAGTCATTGATTGCGTGATTGCGATGCTCCTTCAGGTCGATTTTGCCGGTCCCGTTGGTTATGCGTGCGCTCCGGCCAGTAGTTTGCGTTTGGCCTGCACTAGATTGGCCAGAGCGAACAAGGTGTGGAGTTGCGCGGTGTTCTTGCCCAACCCTCGGTAGCGCACCTTGCGGTACTGGAAGAGGTTCTTCACCACATGGAAAGCATGTTCCACTTTGGCTCGCACCTGCGCTTTGAGTCGTTCCATCTGCCAGGTCAGTTCCTTGATCTCTCCTTCGGCCATCGTCTTGATCTTCCCCCGTTTGATCGCCACCTGCCAGACTTTGGTGCGCCCAGTCTGACCAATGGCTCCTTCTCGCTTTTCGATCCCGGTATACCCGGCGTCCGCGTAGACGACTTCTTCTTTTCCATGGAGCAGCCTCGCTCCGCAGGTAATATCCGCCACGTTAGCCGCCGTCCCGATCACGGTGTGCACCATCCCACTGTCCGCGTCGGCTCCCACATGCGCTTTCATCCCGAAGTGCCACTGGTTTCCCTTTTTCACCTGGTGCATTTCAGGATCGCGCTTGCCCTGCTGATTTTTGGTGGAGGAGGGCGCGGCAATGATGGTGGCATCCACGATGGTTCCTTCCCGCATGAGCAGATGGTGTTTGGCTAAGTGGGCGTTCACCTCCTCCAGGATCTTCTGCGTCAACGCGTGGCGCTCCAGGATGCGACGGAACTTTAAGAGCGTCGTCGCATCGGGCACCGCTTCCACATTCAGGTCGATCCCCACAAAGCTGCGCATCGATTGGCTGTCGTAGAGCGCGTCTTCGAGGGCTTCATCGGCCAGGGCGTACCATTGCTGCAAAAAGTACATCCGCAGCATCCGCTCCAGGCCCACCGGCTTCCGTCCACGCTCGCCTTTGAAGTAGAAGGGCTCGACGCACGCCACCAGTTTCGCCCATGGCACCACCGCCTCCATCTCATTCAAAAATCGCTCCCTCCGCGTGATCTTTTTCTTCTGCGCGTACTCGGCTTGGGCGAAGCTTCTTTGGCGTTCCATGATGCCCGCTCTTATACCAAACTCGCTCTCGGAACTCGACCTTTAATCAGCGTCTCCCTAACGTTGACTTCGAGAAAAGTGACAAGAAGCTGAACAATATCTACAAGAAAATCGCTGCAACTTTAGATTCCGCAGGAAAAAAGAAACTCGTAGCTTCTGAAAGGGCGTGGCTAGCGTATCGCAACAATCAGGCAGAATTCGAAGCAGATTACGTCGCCAGGGACGGTTCGATGGCACCCCTGATTTATAACGAGGCTCGCGTCCGGATAACAGACGCTCGGATCAAGGAATTGAAGGATTCCGTCTCTGTAAAATAGCAGATGGATGGGGCACGTTTAGATGAACCGCCCCGAGAAGCGTAAGCGCAATTTATCAAATCTAGCAAAGAACCGAAATTGCGGCAGGAACGACGGCGGCCCTATCCGACCTCCCTATGTCAACCCAGCCGGGCGATCTCCGCGCGTTCTTCGCCCTGCCTTCCGCTACTGCGCAACACTTCCCACAGCCGGCGCGCCGGGCAGCGCCATGTAATTGACCGCACCTGGCGGCGGGCCGGTGGACGGCCTCTCCCGCGCGGATCGGTCCGGCACATCCATGTCTTCCTTTACCAAGGCCGGCTCATTCTTGCTGAATCGGCGCCGGCAGCAGCAGGGCAGCTGTGCCGTCAGCCCGGGCGCCGCATCTCGAAGCGATCCATCGTGCGACAATACCAATCCGGGCTGGCCATGCGACCGATTACCTCGAATCGCTCGCCGCGGACGCGGAGGGTCTCCTGGTCAAAAAGGTCGTCGCGTATGTACACCCGTTTCACAAGGCCGATGACGAGGCGGTTCGCGCCGATCTGCAGTGTGCCCCATTCCTGGCATTCCAGGCTAGCCGGGGCTTCGGCGATGCGCGGCGGCCTCACAGAGACCGAAGGCGCGGGTGTCAGGCCCGCGGCCGGGAGCTCGCTCGTGCCGTACGGGAGCGTGGCGGAGGTCGCGTTCATGGCCTGCACCATCGCTTCATCCACCAAATTCACCACGAACTCGTGCGATTGCCTCACGTTCAGCGCCGTATCCTTTGGCGTCCCATCTTCGCGATCCCCCGGACAAAAACCGACGATGGGCGGGTTCGCCCCCAGCGCATTGAAAAAGCTAAACGGCGCGGCATTGACCACACCCGCGGCATCGACAGTGGTGACCCATGCGATGGGTCGCGGCGTGACCAGCGTGCAAAGCACCGAGTAGGCGCGGCTGGCGTGTTCTCCTTCGAGGTCGAGGATCATGCGATTTGATTTATAGCAGCAGCCGCCCCGGCTCAACCGCTATTGAGCGCATTGAGGATCTCCGCAGTGATCTCGAACGAGCGCAGAAGCGCGGCATCGCAGCATGCGCTCTCTGACAGGCGTCGCAGGACCGGGCGAGCTTCCGAGGCAATCCAGGAGCAGGTGGAAGCGGCGCGCAGGTCCAGTAAAAGCGTTTTGGTGCCACAGTTGCCAACTGCAACGAGAGTATGAGTAGCAAAGGCCGTGCAGCAGGTTATGATTGGATTCACCGGGCGGGCGATCCCTTTCATCGATCTCCCGTTTGGTGTAGCAGCCTCCCGCGCAGGATGATCCAGGTGCTACATGGATCCTGCTGGCCTGCCGGCCGCTGCCTGCGAAGCTTCCCCGAACGGAAGCCGGGTGATGTCGAACAAAAGCACGAGGTATTTCGCTGGCTGGGTTTGAAAGGTGAATGGCGCAAGAAAGACTAAGGCGCCACCAGGCTGGGCGATGGCGCCCTGATATAGGATTTGAGACAGCCACTGCTTGCCAGGCCGTCCTGAACGGAAGTCGATCGAATGAGTCAGTTGGTATTCCAAATGCACTTCCAGCGCGTCCCGCACCTGCCGCGCCCCGATAAGTCCGCTGCCAAATCCCCCACCACGAAACGCGCCGTTTGTCGTGGTGTAGCTCCAGCCATCCGCAGTATCCCAGCCGTAAATGAGATGGGCTTGGTCAACCAGAATCGGCCCAGCCTTCGCCAACAGCAGCGCGATATCGGATGTGGTCGCTACGGCAAACTGGGCACCGCTGAAGACGGAGTCCGGCCCCCTCTGGGGATCTCCCAAAGAGGCCACCCACGTGGAAGTAGACGGCTTGAGGCCAGGCATGGATCCCAGTTTGCGTGCGGCAAACGGAAGGATTTTGTCCATATCCGCGGCGTTTATTTCAAAGATCCGGTAGTGAAAGTTTACGGCTATGACCGACCGCGATAGCGGGGCGATGGGAGGGCTGGCAACAACGGATGCCATCGTCACCAGCAAGAGCAGACTTACTATAGCAAAAGCGTTGATCGTAGTGGTGACGATGAACAACGCTTTGCGGCGATGGCGGCGCCATTCCGGCAGCAGCCACTCGATAAGAATAATCGCGAGAAATAAAACGAGGAGGAGTTTCGGAACGCCAGGGCCGAATATCTCCAGAACAAACCTTTCGAAAGCGAAGGATCCGTCGCTGATCCTTCGATCCCTGGATAATTGGCTCAGTTTCGGCACAAGGAAAGTAGCGCAAAATCCCCAACTACAGATAAGGGGTAGTATTTTGAGAAGTGCGAGGCCATACATCCTCCGTGGCTTATCGTCAGCAGTGAGCCCCTCCGCAGCGGGCTGTAACGGCTTCTCTGGCGTTGCGCCGGCCAGAGAGGAGTTCACGGCGCGCCAAACGCTGCGAACAATGATGAAATCCACGGCTATCCAGGCAGCAATTGACAGAATAGTCAGCCAGCTATCGGAGACTTCGTCATAGTTCTGCGTCCAGAGATGGAGGGCGATTCCAGCCTCGTCGATCAAATATGCAATGGCGTAATCCAGCGCCAAAAGCGGAAAAAGCAACCCGTCAAGCACCGCCAGTTCCAGGCCGTAAACTTTTCCTTCGGAGCGGCGGATTTGCGAAACCGCGACCCAGCCGAGAATCGTCGTGCCGAACGCTGCGGCAGAGCCTACAATCCCAATTACTTCTGTAATGATAGCCCCCAATTTATCCGGCCCCGACATTTCACTCCAAATTCCCGCGGGCTCGCCTGAAATGGTCCTCAACCAAATGAGCGCTACTGGCGTCAGCACGGCCCAGCAGATGCCGGCGATGGCAGTGCGAGAGAAGCGCGCTGGGCCGAAAAGCCCAGCATTCGATTTCCGTGCCTTGCTTCCTGGGTAACTACCTTTGGACCGGGTAACCGCTTCGACCACATAGGCAATTCCAAGCAATCCGAAAAGTCCGAACAAACCAAATAGTCTCTCCCACCCTGGGATGAAACCGAGAAGGCCGAGGCAACCTACGCCAGCCAGTTGCGCGATCAGTAAAGCGGAACGAGACCGGAATTTTGTAAGACCTTCCAAATGGATGAGGCTGTGTTCGGTGTTTTCCGGCGCCACAGCCCGGGTGTCTTTACCATCCGATGTTTCCGCAATCGTCTCCACGTGAGTCTTTAGAATGCTCGCCTGCTGGTAGCGGCGGCTGGGTTCCCTCTCCAATGCGCGCAGCACTACCTCGTCCAGCCGCACGTCAATCTGCACCTTGCTGGAGGGAGGCTCGATGAGCTTGGAGGGGAGTTCTCCCGTGAGCATTTGGTAAAATACCACGCCGAGCGAGTAGATATCCGCGCGACTGTCCACTGAGTCGGGATTTATCGTTTGCTCAGGTGCCATGTAAGTTGCCGTGCCCATCGTCTTGCCTACCTCAGTGAGATCGTCTGCCACGGGCCTGGTGGGATCCGATTGGCCGGATTCAATGTCAGCGGTGCCGGCGATGAGCTTCGCGAGACCGAAATCCGCCACCTTCACGCGCCCAAGGCGATTGAGCAGGATGTTCTCGGGTTTGATATCGCGATGGACGATGCCGTGATCGTGGGCAAATTGCAGCGCGTCACAAATTTCCGGTACAATCGCCAGCGCGTGCTTCGGCTCCAGTTTTCCCTCGCGGAGAAGATCGCGCAGGCTTACCCCATCCACAAATTCCATTAGGAGGTAGTAGAGTCCCCCAATTTCGCCAAAATCGTGAATGGTAACGATGTGGGGGTGGCTCAGTTTCGCGAGAAGTTCCGCTTCACGCGCGAAGCGGCCTGCGAACCTAGAGTCGTGTTCTCGCTCCGGGGCCAGAATTTTGATCGCTACCAGCCGGTTGAGCGACTTCTGACGAGCTTTATAGACCACACCCATCCCGCCGCGCCCCAAGCATTCGAGAATGTCAAATTGTGGAAATCTATCGGCGATTTCCTCCACCGTTGGGGAGTGCGCGCCGGTTGCTGTTCCTCCTTCGGCACTGATTGTCCGCGATGTGAGTGCCTGGCGCAGTAAACACGCGGGACAAAGCGCTTGCGGGGAATCCTCGGGCAATGGAGCGCCGCAGCCAGGGCAGTTTGGTGAGGAAGATGTATTGGGCATTGTTGTTTATTCTCGTTCCTCAAAAATGCAGCGTGGAAAACGTTACATCATTTTTTTCATCCGCTTAGCGCGGCAAAGAGCGAGTGCATTTCCGCCTCCACGGCCTCGGGCGACCAGAGTGTGCGGGCAACTTCCTCTTTGAGCAGATGGCGGTAACGCTTGCGCAGGCGATGGATGGCCACCCGCGCGGCGCCTTCGGTCATGTCGAGTGTCGTCGCAAGTTCAGCGTAGGGGATTTTGCCGGAATCCAAGGTGAGGCAAGGTTTCAGGTTTTCGAACTGTGAGCCATACCCCTCGGCGTGGCACAACCGTTCCAGATCATCGAGCGTTTTGCGCAATAAGGTGATAGCCCACTCGCGGTCGAACAATTTGTCAGGGCTTCGTTCGTCGGCGCTTTCCAGTTTCAAGCCGGTCTCCGCGCTTTCCCAATCGAACGATAGCGGGGGAACGCCGCCGCCACGTTTCTCCCGGGACGCATATTTCCACTCGTTAATCATCCAATGGTTGAAGGATGCCAGCAGGAAGGCCCGGAAAAGACCCTTGCCGCGGCCGGTTCCCCGCAGAGCTTCCGCTTCAATGAAATGGGCCAAAAACCCCTGGACGAGATCCTCAGCGTCCTCCTTGGATTTACCTCTTCTGCGGGCGTAGCGGTAAAGGGGCTGCCAGTAAGTGTCAAATAATACTCCCAGCGCTTCTATTGCCCCATGGTCCCCGCCACGCGCGGCATCGCAGACCACTGTCCAGCGGGTGGTGGCAAAGAGTGTGGAGCGGGATTTCCAGCCGGACATCGATAGAGCGTTCTACCATAAAGAACGGAAGCCGTTACATGGATTTTCGAGATAGGCTCCCACTGGCAAGGAAGCTGATTACAGAAACTTGATGTTTGGACGATATGAGAAAAACAACCCGGAGGTGAACAAAATGGCCGCCTGCTTCACGGGGAGATTCAACGAACAAGCCACTCTCAATTAGCTGAAGCCAGCTAGTCTATGTGGCTGCGATCTCCCGAAGGAGGCCGCCGTGGAGTTCGATGCCTTTCTCCAGTTGTTCCAGAGGAAAGGTCTCGTTCGGCGCGTGCGCGCCGCAATCTGGCAGGCCAAGGCCAATTAGCAGCGGCGGGCGATGCAGCACGCGCTGAAAGAGCGAGACGACAGGAATGCTCAATCCCTCTCGCAATAAGGCGGGGGCTTGCCCGAACACAGATTCAAGAGCCCGTTGCGCAGCCCGGCTAACGGCCGAGTCCGGGTCGGCATAATAAGGGTCGCCGCCGTGATCGTATTCCACCTCCAGGTGCATGGAGCTGGGACAATGCCGCCGCAGAAAGGCTTCTGCCAGACGCGCGACTACCCCAGGTTTTTGATGCGGCACCAGCCGGAAGCTGAGCTTGGCGCTAGCGGCGGCGGGAATAATCGTTTTGCTCCCGCTCCCCTGGTAGCCGGAAGTAAGGCCATTGATTTCCGCCGTTGGCCGCGTCCAGAGCCGCTCCAGCACGGTGTACCCTATCTCCCCGCAAATTTCCTTCGCCCCAGTCGCCCGCAGGATTTCGGCTTCGTCGAAGGGAATGGCCCGCCACCCGTCCAGCTCCGCGCGTGAAGCGGGCAGCACCTCGTCGTAGAATCCCGGAATGGCGATCTCTCCGCTCTCGTCATGCAGCCGCACCAGCAGGCGCGCCAATTCCAGCGCGGGATTGGCAATCGCGCCGCCGTACATCCCGGAGTGCAAGTCTGTCTTGGCGCCGGTCATGCACAGCTCCAGGCAGGCAATGCCGCGCAGCCCGCATGTGATGGCAGGAAAGCCCGGGCCAGCCATGCTGGTATCGGAAATCAGGATGGCGTCGCAAGCCAGTTCATCGCGATGCGCTTCCAGAAATGAATGGAGATTCGGACTGCCTATTTCTTCCTCGCCTTCGATCAAGTAAATCAAGTTGACCGGCAGATCCTGACCACCCGTAAGAATCGCTTCCGTCCCCAGGATATGACTAAGTGTCTGTCCTTTGTTATCCGTGGCGCCGCGCGCCACCATGAGGCCGTCTTCTATGGTTCCCTCAAAAGGCGGATGCCGCCACAGCTCCAGCGGATCGACCGGTTGCACGTCGTAATGGCCGTAAATAAGAACCGTTTTCTTCTCCGGCGAACGGGGCGACCTGGCCAGCAGCAGCGGAGCGCCACCCGTCGGGCACACCTCTGCGGCAAAGCCCAGCTTGTCGAATTTCTGTCGCAACCATCCCGCACAAGCTTCCATGGCACCCCTCCGCGCGGGATCGGCCGAGATGCTCGGAAAAGCGAGATAGGCCCTATAGTCGTCCAGTTGTGCGCGGCTCACCATGTTACTAAGTAAGGACAAGTGAATAGTGCCGGCTGGACCGGGTCATGCCTTTCGCCTCATAAAAACGGTGAGCCTCGTGCCTCGTGGGTCCCGAATCGAGTTGGATGGAGGCGCACTCCAGTTCCCGGGCGCGCGCCACCAGCCAATCGAACAACGTGGTCGCGAAGCCATGTTTGCGCGCCGCCGCGCCCGTCACGAAGTCGTCCACATACATGAAGCGCCCCCGCGCGAGACTTTCCTGCACGCGATAACCTGCCACCGACATGACCTGGTTCGAAGCCTCAAGAAAGACCAGGCGATAGCCCTCTTTTTGCAGAAGCCGCACATAAGCGGCAAACTTCTGCTCGACCAAGTGAGGCCGCAGCTCTGCCATGACTCGGAAGCAGCGCAGGATTTGTTCGTCTGTCTCGGCAAGATGGACCTGTCGCATTAGGCGGGCGGCTTTCCCCCGGCAAAGCGCGCCACCCGGAAGGGAGTCAGGTCGAAGCCCGGTTCCCCCCCGCTGGCCAGGTTCGCCATGAGTTCTCCAATGGCCGTGGCGTACTTGTAGCCATGGCCGCTGAACCCAAGCGCCAGCCAGACTCCGGGCTGGCCGGGCAGTTCGTCGATAATGAAGTCGCGGTCCGGAGTATTCTCGAAGAAGGTCGAGCCGAGAGTCAGGACCGGCCCATCCGCCTTTGGAAAATAGCGGCGCAAAAAGACCCGCAACGCTTCTTCCTCCTGCGGCTGCGGCGGCAGCAGTCCGGCCGAAGGATCGACCAGGTCCCCGTAAAAGAACTTCGAGAGCTTGAACCCCGGGATGCCATGGATCGGCAGCCCGTAAAAATGCCCCAGCAGGGCGGAATCGATAATCCAGCTCGGCATGCGCGCGGGGGTAAATAGTTCCGGCGATTCCTTTGGCTGAAACCAGCCCACCACCTGCCGCTCCGTCTTCACAGGGATGTGCGGCAGGAGTTTTTTCGCCCACGCGCCGGTCGTCACCACCAGCGCTTTTGCCAGGTACTTTCCGCGATCCGTTTCTACCCGGCAGAGTTCCCCTTCGCGCCGCCACTCCAGGACCTGCTCGTGCCCGTGCAGTTCGGCCCCGGCCGCCAGCGCCAGGTTCAGGTGCGCCTCCATGGAGGCATCCGAGAGAACAAACCCCGAGCCCGGCTGATAAACCGCCATCATTTCCGCGTCCGGAGTAATGCCGGGAAACCGGCGATGTGTCTCCTGAGCATCCAGGATTTCATGGGCAATGCCATGCTTCTCGCACGCCGCCTGCGAACCTTTGAAGATAGGCGACTCCGGCGGCGCGACGTCGAAGCTGCCGTTGTTGTAGAACATCGGCTGCCCGGCTTTCTGGCCGAGCTCCTTCCAGAGTTCCACCGCGCGCAAAACCAGCGGCACATAAGTAGGCCCCTCGTGAAGCCCCAGCCGCAGGATGCGGGTCACGCCATGCGAGCTGCCCCGCCGATGCGGCAGCGAATACTGTTCGAGGCCAAGCGTGCGCAATCCTTTCCAGGCCGCGTGCGCGACCACGGCCGCGCCCATGCCGCCCACCCCGAGCACGATCAAGTCGTAAGGTTTAGCCACTCAGCCGGTTCCTAGAAGAAAGTCAGGTATTGGTCGATCTCCCACTGCGAAATCTGCCGGTGGTACTCGTTCCACTCCTGCCACTTCAGCTTGAGGAACTCATTCTGGATTGGCCCCAGCGCGTTCAGTACCAGGTTATCGGACTCGAGCGCCACCAGCGCCTCTTTCAGCGATTGCGGCAGCGTCACCAGGCCGCGCTTGTAGATCTCATCCTTGGTCAGCCCGTACAAGTTCATCAGGTTCGGCTCTCCCGGCTCGATCTTGTTCTCGATCCCGTCCAGCCCCGCCATGAGGTAGGCGGCGAAAACCAAGTACGGGTTGCACCCTGCCGAGACCGAGCGGTCTTCCACGTGGCCTGGCCCGCAGATGCGCAACATCTGGGTGCGGTTGTTATCTCCGTGGCTGATGAAGGCCGGCGTCCAGGTGAACCCGGAGCGAGAGGTGTACAGCCCGGGCCCGATAAGCAACCGCTTGTAGCAGTTCGCCGTGGGAGAGCTGATCGCGCAGAGCGCCGCCGCGTGCTTCAGAATGCCCCCGAGGAAATGGTAGCCGAGCCGCGATATTCCCAGGCCACGCCGGTCTCCCTCGTCGGTAAATCGATTCTCCCCCGTGGCCGCGTCCGCGAGGTGGTAGTGGATGTGCGCGCCGCTTCCCGTGCGCGTGCCGAACGGCTTCGGCATGTGCGTGGCGATGGCGCCGTACTTCGCCGCCACCTGGCTCGTCATCATTTTGAAAAAAGTGTAGCGGTCCGCCGTGGTCAGCGCGTCGCTGTACATGAAATTGACCTCGTACTGCCCGTTTCCATCCTCGTGGTCGGCCTGGTACACGCCCCAGCCGAGCTGGTTGCAGTAGGTCGTGATATCCTGCAGGTAGCCGAGCGCGGGTGCGATCCCCTTGAAGTCATAGCAAGGCTTGGCCAGCGTATCGATCTTCGCCGGGTCCCAAGGGGAGATCGAGCCATCCGGGTTTTTCACCACCAGGAAGTGCTCGGGCTCGATGCCCAGGTTCAGCACGAATCCCTTTTCCCGCGCCACGCTCAAGCACCCGTTTTAGATTCACGCGCGGGCAATAGGGATGCGGCTTGCCATCCACATAGAGGTCGCTGGCGAAGCGCGCCACGTGCGGCTGCCAGGGCAGCGGCGTGTAGGAGTCGAGATCCACCCGCCCCATCATGTCGTGCGAATGCGCCCCCTGGCCCATGCCCCACACGGCTCCGCCAGCAAACCCAGCCCCTTCGTCGATGAGTGAGTCGAGCGCTCCCACCGGCGACATCTTGACCTTGGCCGAGCCGTGAATGTCCACGAATTGGGCCAGGATGAATTGGATATCGTCCCGCGCGAGCGTTTGCTTTATTTCGTCTCTGTTGGCCATAGAATTTCTGGTTCGCTGATTTTATCGCGATGCAATTGATGTTGCATTTCAGGAAACTTCGGTCAATCTCCTTTTCCTGCAGCCCATGCTGCACTGAGAATATATGTGCGGAATCGTTGGCCTCTTCTTCAAAAATCGCTCCTTCGAGCCGCGGCTCGGGGAGTATTTCAGTGAAATGCTCGATTGCATGAGCAGCCGGGGCCCGGATAGCGCCGGCTTTGCCGTGTACGGAAGTGATGCGCCCCCGGGAAGCACCAAATTTACGCTGTACCATCCCGGCACCGATTTTCACTGGGAACAAGTGGCGGCGCGGCTCGAGGAGGCGACCGGCAGCCGCCCCGACTGGGCGCGCTATTCCACCCATGCCGTCTTCATCATCTCCGGCCCGGAAGCCGCCGCCCGCGCGTTGCTCCGGCAGGAGTATCCGCAAATCAAGGTCATGAGCGCTGGCCAGCGCATCCAGATCATGAAAGAGGTCGGGCTTGCCCAGCGACGTGATCGAGCGCTTCCATGTCCGGGAAATGGCCGGGTCCCATGCCATCGGCCACACCCGCATGGCCACGGAAAGCGCGGTCACGACCACCGGCTCGCATCCTTTTTCCACCGGTCCGGATCTCTGCCTGGTTCATAACGGCTCTCTTTCGAACCATAATAACCTGCGCCGCGAACCTCCGCCGCGAGGGGATCGACTTCGAGACGGATAACGACTCCGAAGTCGCCGCTGGCTATCTCACCTCCCGGCTTAATCGCGGCGACACCCTCAAGGGCGCGCTGGAGCGGGCGCTGGACGACCTGGACGGTTTCTTCACCTTCGCCGTCGGCACCCGCGACGGTTTCGCCGTGCTGCGCGACCGCGTGGCCTGCAAGCCCGCCGTCATGGCGGAAACGGACGACTACGTCGCCATGTCATCCGAATACCGCTCGCTGGTGTCGCTGCCGGGAATTGAGCAAGCCAGGCTATGGGAGCCGGAACCGGCGAACCGTCTACAGCTGGAGCCTCGCCCATGCATCGTGAAATCCGCACCTTCGATCTCGCCACGTCCGAGTTGCGAGCGCTGAACCAAAGCCTGCACGAGCTGAAACCGGACAGCGATCTGCGGGATTGGAGAGTCACCTCCCCGCAGGGAGCCCACGCCATCGCCTGCGGCCTGCAGGTTCCCGTCACCGTCTCGATCGATGGCCATGTCGGCTACTACTGCGCGGGCATGAACCAGCTCGCCTCCGTGATCATCTATGGGAATGCGGGGGTGGGCGTGGCGGAAAATATGATGTCCGGATTCGTCCACGTGCAGGGCAATGCCAGCCAGTCCGCCGGCGCCAGCGGGCACGGCGGTCTGCTCGTGATCGACGGCGACGCCTCGGCGCGCTGCGGCATTTCCATGAAGGGGATTTCCATCGTGGTAAAGGGCTCCGTGGGCCACATGAGCGCCTTCATGGCCCAGGCGGGGAACCTGGTGGTTTGCGGCGATGCTGGCGAGGCGCTAGGCGATTCCATTTACGAAGCGCGATCTCTTCGTGCGGGGAGCGGTGAAAGACCTGGGTGCGGATTGCGTGGAGCAGGAGATGCCGGCCAGCGAACGGGAGGAACTGGCCGCCCTCCTGGAGCGGGCGGAGAGCAACGCACGCCCCGAGGATTTCCGGCGCTATGGCTCCGCGCGGCAGCTTTACAATTTCCACATCGATCACGCCGGCAAATACTAGAGCCATGGACGCCATGCAAAGACCGGGCCTGCGGGAATCCGCCACTTTTGACCGCAACGTCATCCACGAAATCCAGCGCGCGGCCGAGACCGGCATTTATGACATCCGCGGCTGGGGCGCGAAACGGAGCCTGCCCCATTTCGACGATCTCGTCTTCCTCGGCGCGAGCATGTCCCGCTACCCGCTGGAGGGCTACCGCGAAAAATGCGCCACCGATGTGGTGCTGGGCAACCGCTTCGCCAGCGAGCCGCTCCACCTGAAGATTCCGATCACCATCGCCGGCATGAGCTTCGGGGCGCTCTCCGCCCAGGCCAAGGAAGCACTGGGCCGCGGCGCCACCGCCATGGGCACCTCCACCACCACCGGCGATGGCGGCATGACCCCGGAGGAGCGCGAAAGCTCCAAGATGCTTGTCTACCAGGTACTGCCCTCCCGCTACGGGCTTCAATCCCGACGATCTGCGCAAGGCCGACGCCATCGAGATCGTGCTCGGCCAAGGTGCGAAGCCGGGCGGCGGCGGCATGCTCCTCGGCCGCAAGATCAGCGACCGCGTCGCAGAGATGCGCACCCTGCCAAAGGGAATCGACCAGCGCAGCGCCTGCCGGCATCCGGATTGGACCGGCCCGGACGATCTCGCCATCAAGATCAAGGAGTTGCGCGAGATCACCGACTGGAAAAAGCCGATCTATGTGAAAGTCGGCGCCTCCCGCACTTATTACGATACCGCCTTGGCCGTGAAATCCGGCGCGGATGTCATCGTGGTCGATGGGATGCAGGGCGGCACGGGCGCGACCCAGGAGGTCTTCATCGAGCATGTCGGCATTCCCACCCTGCCCGCCCTGCGCCAGGCCGTGGAAGCGCTGCAGGAGCTCGGCATGCACCGGAAGGTGCAGCTCATCATCTCCGGAGGCATTCGCTCCGGCGCGGATGTCGCCAAGGCGCTCGCCATGGGCGCGGACGCGGTTTCCATCGGCACCGCTGCCCTGATTGCGCTCGGCTGCAACCACCCGAAGTGGCAGAAGGACTATGAGCGCCTCGGGACCTCCGCAGGTTTTTTCGACGATTACCAGGACGGCCAGGACCCCGCCGGTATCTCCACCCAAGATGAAACTCTCTCCGCTCGGCTCGACCCGGTGGAAGGGGGGCGGCTGCTGGCCAATTATCTCCGCGTGCTCACCCTGGAGACCCAGACCCTCGCGCGGGCCTGTGGCAAATCCCACGTCCACCACCTGGAGCCTGAAGACCTCGCCGCCTTGACCATCGAAGCCGCCGCCATGGCAAAAATCCCCCTGGCTGGAACGAATTGGATCCCCGGCGCAAACGGCTTCTAGCGATTGCCTTGCGGTAGCGGATGCCTCCTCTGGCTGTCTTGCAATCCCAGCGCGGCTTCATAGGCTGAAGGCAATCCCTTCGCCATGAATTTTTCTCTCCCCTGTTCCGGGGCTTTCCGAGCGCCGAAAGCCACCTTCCTCGTTGCCGCCACCACCCTTCTTTGCACGGCCACCCTGCTGCAGGCCAAGGCTCCCATCGATTACATCGACCCGTTTATCGGCACGGGGCACCAGGGCAAGGATTTCCCCGGCGCCACCACTCCCCTCAGCATGGTCAAGGTCAGCCCCGATACGGGGGGCACGATCAGTTACAATTACGCGAGCAGGGCGATCCAGGGTTTCAGCTTTGATCATCTGGGCGGCGCGGATGGTGGAGAGATGGGCAATGTCCTCGTCGCGGCCACGACCGGGACCCTGCAAGCCTATGCCGGGCGGCCGGGCGCCGGCTACGCTTCCTCGATCGCGAAGTCAACAGAGAAGGCCTCGGCTGGTTATTATTCGGTGATGCTGGACACCTACCACATTCAGGCGGAAGCCACGGCGGCGCCTCATAGCGGAATGCTCCGCTTCACCTTTCCGGAAAACGGGCAGTCGCGCATCCAGGTGGATCTCGCTCACCGGAACGGAGGGACCTCCACCCACCAGACGGTGAAGGTGATCGACGATCACACCATTGAGGGGGCCATCGAATGTCCGCCCGAGGGCGGCGGCTGGGGTCCGGGCAATTGCACCCGGTACACCGCCTACTACCACGTCGAATTCAGCAAGCCTTTCACCACCAGCGGCGTCTGGAGTGCCACTCTTCCCCCTGGCCCATGGATTCACAGAACCAGCACGCCCGAATTCGTGGCGGCTTGCAAGAACGCGCAGGTCATTCCGGGCTGCCAGGAAAAGGAAGGCCAGCATCTCGGGTTTTACAGTGAGTTCCCCACCAAGGCAGGCGAGACGGTGCTGGTGAAGACCGGCCTTTCCTTTGTGAGCGTGGCGGGGGCGCGGGCCAATCTGGCGTCGGAAATTCCGGGGTGGAATTTCGATCAGGTCCACCAGCAGGCCCGCGACAAATGGACGCAGGAAATTGGGCGTCTCGCAGTGGAGGGCGGCACGGAGGATGACAAGACGATCTATTACAGCGCCCTCTATCGCGCCCTCCAGTTTCCCCAGATTTTTCAGGACCTGGATGGCTCCTACACCGGCGACGACTTCAAGCCTCACCATGCCGATGGCTTTACTTACCGGACCGTGTTCAGCGGTTGGGATGTCTATCGCAGCGAATTTCCGCTGCTGTGCCTGGTCGATCCCACGGTGGTGAACGATCAGATCAACAGCATGGTCTCCATGGCCGAAACCAGCGGGCGCCATTATTACGACCGCTGGGAAATCATGGGCGCCTACAGCGGCTGCATGATTGGAAATCCGGAAGTGGTCGTGATTAACGACGCCTACCAGAAAGGGATCCGCAAATTTGACACGGCCAGGGCTTTCGACGATGCCACCGTCACCATGAGGACCTTCGGCGTCTGGAAAACGCCCTATTGCCCCGGCAACTTATCGGAGACCTTCGAGTACAGCCTCAATGACTGGAATATGGCCCAACTGGCCGCCGCCCTGGGCAAAAAAGAGGACGCCGCGAAGTACCTTCAGCTTTCGCAGAACTACAAAACGCTGTTCGACCCAACCCAGGCTTGGACCTACGACCCGGCCGGAACCGACGCCCGGCCGGAATGGAAAGGATGGTTCCGGGCGAAGGATGGCAAAGGCGATTTCGTGCCGTGGACCGGCCTCCTCGAAGAAAAGACGACGCGCGAATCGACCGTTTACCAGGCGGGGTGGTGCGTGCCGAATGACATCCCCAGCCTCATCCAGTTGAACGGCGGCAAGGATCTCTTCATTGCCAAGCTCACCGACTTCTTTGAACGGACGCCCGACTTCACGAAGTGGAATCCCTACCTCGGAACGAAGAACCCGGTGCATCAGCGAGGAATGGAACCGTGGTGGAATTTCTACAACAATCCGGTAAACGAGCCCACGGAACTCATCCCCTTCCTCTTCAACCGGGCGGGCGCGCCTTGGCTCACGCAGAAGTGGGTTCGGAAATCGATGGGCGTCTACCTGACCGGCCCCGAAGGCATGCCGGGGGACGATGACTGCGGCCAGATGTCGGCCTGGTATGTCTTTGCCGCCATTGGCCTGCACCAGGCCTGCCCGGGTGACCCGCGGTTCGAAATCTTCACGCCCCTGTTTGACAAGGTGACCATCCAGCTCGACCCGAAATTTACCAAAGGCGGCACCTTTACGATCACGGCGAAGAACAACTCGCCGGAGAACGTCTACATCCAATGGGCCCGCCTCAACGGACAGCCGATGAACCGGTGCTGGCTCAACTATTCCGAAATCACTGCCGGTGGAACCCTGGACCTCGTCCTCGGACCAAATCCGAACAAGAGTTGGGGAATCGAGTGATCCCAGCTACCCCGCCGGGTTGCTAATAATGCTCAAAAATTCCACTGGCGGGTAGTAAACGCGGACCGGGCCGTGCTCCAGATGCCCCTCGAAGAACAGGCTATCCCCCGGCTCCAGGTGGTACACCTCCTCGGCGTGCCGGTAGTCCATCTCCCCCTTTAGCATGTAGAGCAACTCGTGCCCGGGGTGCTTGAAGACGTTGTGCTCGGGGTCCACGTCTTTCTCGTCGATCCGCATCAGGTAAGGCTCGAAATCCTTCTTGAAGGACAGCCCATGCGTGAGCGCCTCGTAGGTGTGCCCGATCTTGGAGGCACGTCCCACGATCACCCTCCGCTTCTCGCGCAGGACCAGCGAGGCCCGCGGCGCCGGCTGCGAGGACTGGAAGAAATACCCCGGCTCCACCGCCAGGGCGACCGCGATGCGAGTCAAGGTGGAGACCGGTGACGAAACCTTTCCGTTCTCGATCTTCGAGAGCTGTCCCTTGGTCAGCTTCACGTCGGCTGCGAGTTGGTCGAGCGTGATGTTGCGCTCCCCGCGCCGTGCTCGGATGCGCTGTCCGATCTGAACTTCGACGCTTCGGGGGGCCTCAATCATGGCTTGCTGCCACGAGAAATGCGCGAAACCCGCATCGGAGTCAACGTCTCCAGGTAAAATTGGCACCAATGTTGCTTATGGCGCAACAACAGTTGGATGTAAATAAACACCCGTCCCAAAACCGAGGAAAGAAAAGCCCATTATGTTGACATCAAACAGCAGTTACGGACTCCGGTCAAAATGCCTGAGTTTCTCCGAAACGTTATCGCAATCCGTCGCCAATATCTCGCCGACGCTGACACCCGTGGTCATTGTGCCGCTGGTCTTCGCCTCGGCCGGAAATGGGACCTGGCTTGCCTATCTCTTCGCCACTATCGGCCTCATGCTGGTGGGGCTCAACATCAATCAGTTCGCCAAGCGTTCCGCTTCGCCCGGCTCGCTTTACTCCTTCATCACCCGCGGCATGGGGATGAGTGCAGGCTTTCTTTCTGGCTGGTGCTTGATTGTGGCCTACCTTTTCACCGGCATGGCGGTGCTCGCCGGGTCGGTCAATTACGCAATCATCCTCCTGGAGATGATGCACATCCACGTGCACCCCGTGATTCTTTTCGGCGTCGGCGCGGCGCTGGCCTGGTACATCGCGTACAAGGACATCAAGCTCTCCACCCAGTTGATGCTCATCCTGGAGGCGGTCTCGATGGTCATCATCCTGGTCCTGGGAGTCATCATTATGGCCCACAAGGGAGTGGTCGTAGACACCGCCCAGTTCCAGTTGCAGGGGATGAATTTCAGCGGTTTGAAGGCCGGATTGATACTGGCGATATTTAGCTACGTTGGCTACGAAAGTGCAACGACCCTGGGCGAAGAAGCACGCAATCCGCTCAAAGCGATACCCAAAGCGGTTTTATTGAGCGCGCTCATCAGCGGCCTCTTTTTCATGCTGACCTCGTACATCGCGGTCCTCGGCTTCCATGGCATGAAAGGGTCGCTCGGGGATAGCACCGCGCCCTTCAACGATCTGGCCGATTCCGCAGGCGTCGGTTTCTTCGCGGTGCTGATCTCCATTGGCGCGGTTATCAGCATGTTTGCCTGCACCCTGGCCAGCATCAACGCGGGCTCGCGGATCCTCTTCAGTATGGGCCGCCATGGCGTGGTGCATGCCCATATCGGCAAGGCGCACGCGGAAAACTCCACTCCGCACCACGCAGCCACCACCGCCTCGGTTGCGGTCTTCCTGCTGCCGGCCATCATGATCTTCTGCGGCCAGGGTGTGCTGGATGTCTTTAACGATCTCAGCACCGTGGCCACTTACGGATTCCTGGTCGTTTACATCCTGATCTCGATCGCCGCCCCGATCTACCTGAAGAATATCGGCAAGCTCACCGCCGGGAGCATTGCGCTCTCGGTGGTTTCCGTGGCCTTCATGATTCCGCCGATTATCTCGACCGTCTACCCGGCCCCGGCCGCTCCCATGACGTACTTCCCCTACTACTTCCTGGCGTATCTGGCCGTGGGCTTCGTCTGGTTCATGTTCCTGCGCATCCGCTCCCCGCGCGTGCTGGAGGAGATCAAGTCCGACCTGGAGATGATCAACATCCGCTTCGGGGAAGCCGCGCCGCACACCGGGCTTTAATCTTGGGGGCAACAGGGGAGGGGTGCGGTACCGCCGCATCCCTCCTTGCCTTCTCAATGCCGGGCAGGGGTATCCCGCAGCGTCGCATTCCGAACTTGCTGCATCACCATCGCCGCAGGCCCGTCCTTCATGACCTGCGGCCGGAAGTTATCGATTTCCAGCCCATCCACATCCGAAAAGAAAGAGGCCGGCCGCATCTCGTCTTTCCGAAAACTCACGCGAATGTTCGCCAGCTCCAGGTCCCGAACGTGCCGCGCAAAAATCCCGTAGGCTGAAACCTCATGCGGCTCGGGATAGTCCCGGCCCAGTTCCGCCGGCTCCTTGGCCGCATCGTCCTTCGTGCCGCCGCCTTCGCAGATCAGTTTGATATTCTCCAGCCGGATCCCTTCCAGCGGCTGCTCCGGGGTGCCCGTGATCTGGATGCCGCTCGCCCGGCTGACGTGATCGGCCACGACATTGGAGATGGAAATGTTTCGTCCGAAGCTCGCGTGCGCGACATTCCCGCCCCGGTAGCGGGTGCCGCCCACCACATAGATCGCGCAGCTATACACATCCATCATCGTCAGGTTATTGACGGAGATATTCTCCATCGTGCCGCCATCCACCTCTTCCAGAGCCAGCCCCTTGCAGCCGCGGAAGGTGCAGTTGGAAACCACGCAATTCCGGAATCCCCCGCTCGCCTCGGTGCCAAACTTGATGCGGCCATTGCCCTCTCCCGGCTTCATCGTGCCATCCAGCAAAGTTCCTTCCTTGAATCCGCTGACCTGGCAGTTGGTAATCGTCAGGTTTTCGGTGAGAACGTTCCGCCCCAGCGCATAGGTGCTCTTCGGGCAGAGTGCGTCGTCGTGCGGGGCATTGATCCGGCAATTGGAAACGACCGTATTCCGGCAGCAGTCGATATCGATGCCATCCCGATTGGTATCCAAGGTCATGTTATCGACCGTCAGGTTATCGCAGCCTGTGACTAACACCGCGAAATGGCCGCCGTGGACGATGGTGATATCCCGGATCACCACCCCCCGGCAGAGCTTCAGCGCGACCGCCTTATTCCCCAGGCGAAGCGGGGGCAGGGCGTTATGGGACTTGTCCTTCCGTTCCCATTCCGAGAAACCGCACATCCGGTCCAGCACCCCGTCGTCGGAAACCAGGCCGCCCCCATCGATCATCCCCTGGCCGGTGATGGATACATTCGTCAGGTTCTCTCCCCAGATGAGGCTGTTATGAAAGTAACAGTGGCCGCCATCCTGGTAAGGATTGTCCGCCCACGGCTCCGTCTCGTCATAGACATTCATCTCCTGCGGCGCTCCCACGATGACTGCGCCGGGCTCGAGCACCAGATGAATGTTGCTTTTGAGATGAATCGAGCCGCTCAGATACCTCCCCGCGGGCACCAGCACGGTCCCTCCCCCCGCCGCCGCGGCCGCGGCGATGGCCTGGTCGATGTTCGGACTGTCGAGGTGCTTCCCGTCTCCTACCGCGCCGAAACTTCGCACGTTGCAGAAGGGCTCCGCCGCCCGGCACGGCAGGGCGATCAATGCCAGGCTGGCAGCAATCCGGAACGACCACAGGAAACCGGCCACGGCAATGCGCTTCATAAGAGAAATTCGGTGAGAGGGGAATGACGGCGTCCCGGATCGGGTTGCCCGAGGGGGAGAGAATAGCAAAGAGGCCCTGAGTTCAACCCCCGAAGCGTTCGCGCCCGATAGAAACACCGGCGCGTGGTTGGTTTCCTGCCCAAGCCCAAAGCCCCCGGCCGGCTCACGCGGCCGCTCTAGGACATGCGCAGGATGTTGAAGACGATGTAATTGCCGAAGGCGAAAAGGATGGAGCCGAGGAACATGCACACCGGCAGGGTCAGCACCCAGGCCAGCAGGATATTCCGCAGCGTTTGCGCCTGCAGCCCGGAACGGTTCGCCGCCATGGTGCCGGCGATTCCGGAGGAGAGCACGTGCGTGATGCTCTCCGGCAGCCCGAGGCGGTCCGCAAACAGGATGGTGGACATCGCCACCAGCTCGGCGGACAATTCCGTGATGACCGGCCACGCGCTGGGGAGGGGATCAACGGGGGCAAGGCGGAAGAAGTGGGGCTTTCGCTGCTCATCTCGCCGGTTTTCGGAGAGCCGTCGGCGCGGGAGCTTGGGCGAGCAGGTGCATCGCGCCGTGAGTAAGCCGTCCTCATCCGGCTGGCTATTCCGGCATTGTAACAATCAGGTGTATTACCACGCTCCGCACTGCTTCCTAAGCCGGTACAGTTCGCCCGCTTTGTCAGGACCGTTTGAGAGCGGGAGCCATCTCTTCTGAGGCAGTAAGTCCGCAGCGGCATACGCCATGCTCCCACTGAGGCGCTAAGGGTTCCGTTTCTTCCGAGTGAATTGAACAAAAGCGCATCCACCTCCGTCCAACTATCGTAAAACTTAATGGCGTTAACAATTTGCTCGGAAAGCCTTTCCCAGACGAGCAAGGCGGCTGCGCTAAACGAATCTAATACAGAACCAACTCAATCTTAGCAGAAGCTTTTGAGCCCTGCAACTTTATGGCCGCCGACGACACTGAATCCGGAATCAAAATTTACCTGCGCGAAATAGGGCAGATTGCCCTTCTCACGCCACAGCAGGAGATCGACCTCGCCGCCCGCATCAAAAAGGGCGACAAGGAAGCGCGCGCCATGATGATCCGCGCCAATCTCCGCCTCGTGGTTAAAATTGCCCACGATTACAACAACTTGGGCCTGCCGCTGCTCGACCTGATTTCCGAGGGGAACATTGGCCTGATGAAGGCGGTGGAGCGCTTCGATCCCGCCAAGGGAGGCAAGCTCTCCACCTACGCCGCCTGGTGGATCAAGCAATCCATCAAGCGCGCCTTGGCCAACCAGAGCAAGACCATCCGCCTGCCCGTTCATCTGGTGGACAAAATCTCGAAGATGCGCCGCGTCTCCATGCAAATGAGTGAAGAACTCGGCCGCGAGCCGACCGACGAGGAGCTGGCCGAGGAAATCGGCATGGCGTCCGCCAAGGTTTCGCAGTTGAAGACCGTCTCCATCCGGCCTGCGTCGCTGGATGCGCCGATCAGCGACGACGATACCACGGAGTTTGGCGAAATCGTCGGCGACGAGGAAGCGCTCACACCTTTCGAACAACTGCGCGACCAGAATCTGCGCGACGAGGTGGGCGACCTCATCGGCGTGCTGGACGAGCGGGAGAAGAAAATCATCTTTTCGCGGTTCGGCCTGGATGGCGGCAAGCCGAAGACACTGGAGGAAGTCGGCAAAAAATTCGGCGTCACGCGCGAGCGCATCCGCCAGCTTCAGAATATCGCGCTCATGAAACTGCGCCGCGCCCTGCAGAAGAAGGAAAAGCCGGCGGCGGATTTCGTCCACAGCGCCAGCTAAGCAGCAGCTATCAAAAAGGCGCCGCGCACACCGCGGCGCCTTTTTTTGTGCTTGGACATTGACGCCGCGGGGCTCTCCATGCCCACCTACCCGGATGCGCTTCGCCGACCCTATTGTCTTTGAGCCGCTCTTCATGGAACGCGTTTGGGGTGGCCGCCATCTGGAGACGCTCCTGGGCAAAAATCTCCCCGGCGGGCGCGTTGGCGAATCCTGGGAAATCGTGGATCGCGACGAGGCCCAAAGCGTGGTGCATACCGGTCCTTTGCGCGGGAGCACCCTCGGTGAACTCTGGACCGGGCGCCACGCCGACGTCTTCGGAGGCCGGGCCGGCGCCTCATCGCGATTTCCGCTGCTCTTCAAGCTGCTCGACGCGCGCGAACGCCTTTCCGTGCAGGTGCACCCGCCCGCCACTGTGGCCCCAGCCCTTCAGGGTGAGCCGAAAACGGAAATGTGGTACATCGCCAATGCCGACGAAGGGGCCGACATCTTTGCCGGCCTACGTCCGGGCGTGACGCGCGCACAGTTCGAACAGGCGCTCGGCGACGGCACGGTGGAGCAAATGATCCACCGGATCGAAGTGAAGGCCGGCGACTGCATCTTCATCCCCAGCGGACGGGTCCATGCAATCGGCGCCGGGAACGTGATCGTGGAGGTGCAGCAGAATAGCGACACCACCTACCGCGTCTTCGACTGGAACCGCGTGGGGCTGGACGGCAAGGCGCGCGAGCTGCACATTCGCGAATCGATGGAGTCTATAGACTTCACCGATTTCACGCCCGAGCTGCAGCACCCGGCCGGCGAAACGCTGGTGAAGTGCGAGTATTTCCAGGTGGATCGCTGGAACCTCGATCAGCCCCGGGAGGCGGCGCCCGAGGGAGAATTCGCGATCTTCACCGTGCTGAGTGGAAAAGCGCGTTGCGGCTCGCTGGAGTTCAGCGCCGGCCAGTTTTTCCTCACTCCGGCCACACTGGATAGTCGGCTGGTGCATCCAGTAAACGGCCCGGCGGAGTTGCTGCGCACCACCCTTCCGTGAGAGTCCGAACATGGGCAGAGTTCGGCGAGGCGGTTACATCTTGGAATGGTTCATCGGCGATCACGTGCCACGTCATATTCATGTGTACACCAGTAAGCGCCGGTTGCTCGGCCGCCTGGATGTGAATAGACTGGTGGGAATCGAAGGCTGGCAACCAGACAAAAGCTGCTTAGATTAGTAAAAGAACTAATTAAAGAAGGACGCCTATGAAATCCGCAGTGCAGCTTAAAAAAGGTTACGGAAAAGCTGCTTTTTCACGCATCCGTAACGCCCGGTACCTTGGATGGGAGGACGCTTTCGATATCCAATTTGAGGATGGCCTTTGTTTTCTCGAACCTCATTCTGCCATTCGAAAGGCGAATCATATTTCGGCGGAGGCAATCCCGGTCGTCGTCACAGTCGACCAAGAGCTCGGCAGTCATTTTACCGTCACCTATGATACGGGCGAGTTGGCCGAAATCTCATGGGCTTTCGTTCGAGAGTTGCCGCCCAAAAAGAGGTAAGCCTGTTTCATTCGGGATTGCCGCGTTGCGCACACGCCTCAACCCTTGCGGCTCGCTACTCCCGCAGCCATTGCGCCACCTGCCGCGCCCAATAGGTAATCACCAGCCCGGCTCCCGCGCGCTTAAAGGCGGTCATGGTTTCCATCACGGTGCTGCGCTCGTCCAGCCAGCCCTGCGCGGCGGCGGCTTTCACCATCGCGTACTCGCCGCTCACGTTATAGATGGCGGTCGGCACTCCGAACCGTTCCCTGACCCGCCAGACAATATCCAGATAAGGCAGGCCCGGCTTGATGAGGATAATGTCCGCGCCTTCAGCCAGATCCAGTTCCACCTCCCGCATCGCCTCCTCCGCATTGGCGCAATCCATCTGGTAAGTGCGGCGGTCGCCAAACGCGGGGGTGCTCTCGGCCGCATCGCGGAAGGGGCCGTAAAAGGCGGAACAAAACTTCGCAGCGTAACTCATGATTACGGTCCCGGTGTTTCCGGAGCTATCCAGCGCGCCGCGGATGGCGCGCACCCGGCCATCCATCATGTCGCTGGGAGCGACCATATCCGCGCCCGCCTGCGCGTGAGAAACAGCGGTGCGGGCAAGCAGCTGGAGCGATTCGTCATTGAGCACGTGACCGCCCTTCACCACGCCGCAATGCCCGTGGCTCATGTATTCGCACAAGCAGACATCAGTGACCACCACCAGCTCGGGCAGGTCGCGTTTCAGCGCCCGCACCGCCTCTTGCACAATGCCATTCTCCGCCCAAGCTTGAGACGCCTGTTCGTCCTTTTCCTTCGGAATGCCGAAAAGCAGGACGCTCCGCACCCCATCCTCCCAGGCCGCCGCCGCTTCGCGCCGCAATCCGTCCACCGTCCACTGCGAGACTCCCGGCATGCTCGGCACCGGCTGCGCCGCGCTGATTTTCTCGCTCGCAAAAAGCGGCAGGATCAAATCCTGGGGCCGGATGGCGTGCTCCCTCATCATCTCGCGCAGGCCCGCCGAGCCGCGCAGGCGCCGGGGCCGGCGGGGCTGCATGGAGTGGGGTGCGCTGTCGTTGGGCATCGCGGGTGTGTTTGACAGGTTACACGCCCCGCGGGAACACTCAATGCCGATGCCCCCCGATTACCTGCTGATCGACATCAGCAACTCGTTCACGAAATTCGCCCAAGCCTCGCGGCGGGGGCTGGGCCGGGTTTCGCGCGTCCGCACTCCCACCCTTACGGCGGCGGCGTTCCGGCGCATGCCGCGCGCCGGGCAAAAAATCGTCCTTTGCTCGGTAGTGCCCGAGAAAGCGGCTCTTGCCCTCGCCGCCTTTGCCGCGCAGGCCCGCAGCGGCGATCTCGTGCAGGTGAGCAACAAGATCGATCTCGGCGTCGAGATCGACTATCCGAAGCCGGCCACCATCGGCGGCGACCGGCTGGCCAATGCCGCCGCCGTTCGCCAGCTCTGCGGCGGCCCGGCGGTGGTGGTTGATTTCGGCACCGCCGTCACCTTCGATATTCTTTCCAAGCGCAACGCCTACCTCGGCGGCGTGATCGCGCCCGGCCTGGAGGCCATGACCGACTATCTCTACCAGCGCACCGCCCTCCTCCCGAAAATCAAGCCGGCCGAGCCGGTCTCCGCCATCGGGAAATCGACCCGTGAAGCCATGCTCGCCGGGGCCATCCATGGCTACCGCGGGCTCGTCCGCGAGATTCTCCTCCAGATTCGCCGGGAACTCGGCGCAGGGCGCAGATGCCACGTGGTGGCCACCGGTGGTTACGCGGAGTTCATCGCCGCCGGCCTGCCGGAGATTAAGCTTGTTCACCCGCACCTCACGCTGGAAGGGTTGCGCATCATCGGCAACCTGAACTTCCCCACCCCCTAGAAACATGAAGGATTCCGCGACCGCGATCGGCATCGACTTCGGCGGCACCACCATCAAATCCGCCATCGTGCAGAACGGCGCGATCGTCCACCGCGGGGCCACCATCGATACGTTGCGCACGGGCGACAGCGCGGCGCTCATCGAGGCCTTGATCGCGGAGATCCAGGCACTCCGGCTGGTGCATGCCGAGGTGGCGGCGATCGGGATCGGCCTGCCCGGCATTACGGACAGCCTCACCGGCGTTGTGCATCGCCTTTCGAACGTGCCAGGCTGGTACGACGTGCCGTTGCGCGACCTGCTGCAGCAGCGCACCGGCTTGCCGGCGGCCATTGAAAACGACGCCAACGCCATGGCCTACGCCGAGTGGAAGTTCGGCGCGGCTCGCAACGGATTAAACGTCGTTTGCATCACTCTCGGCACCGGGGTCGGAGGCGGGCTTATTCTGAACGGCCAACTCTTTCGCGGCAGCCACCTCGGTGCGGGTGAGGTCGGCCAAATGAGCATCGACCTCCGCGGGCGCGCGGGAAACTACGGCAATCTCGGCGCTCTGGAAAAATATGTGGGCAACGCCCAGATCGCCGAGCGAGCGCAAAAACTCTACGAAAATGCCGGAAAATTGCTCCCACTGAGCGAATGCAGCCCCGCGGCGCTCGATACGGCGGCGCGCGCCGGCGACGCCACGGCGCGGCAGCTCTGGGCAGAGATTGGCGCGGAGATCGGCACCGCCCTGGCGAATGTCGTCTGGCTGCTGAACCCGGATGCCATCGTGCTGGGCGGAGGAGTGGCGCGCGCCGGGGAGCTGCTCTTCGAGCCGATCCGCCGCACCATCCAGGCTTCCACCATGCCCGTTTTCTACGAGTCTCTGCGGCTGCTGCCGGCCGAGCTGGGTAATGACGCCGGGATCATCGGCAGCGCGGCCATCGCCCTCGCTTCGCTGCCCGGCAAATAGGTTCAGGCCGGCCGCTTTTGGGCAGCTCGGAAAAATATTTCTAAAATTTAATCTTTTTTCGAACGGGCGCGGGGCGGTTGTGTCTGACTCTACAGGTTTAGGGGTTAGGTTCGGGTAGGCGCATGTAGTTTGTTTTCTGTGACGACATACTCCTTGGGCATGCGCCGCCCGAACCTACTTTTTTCAGGAACGCCACCGGGCTTTCTTTGCGGCGAATCGTTCCGCGTAGTCTGGCGAGCCCGCCATGACTCCCGATCCGATTGCCATCGCCCTTGCCGAAGATCTCGGCTCGGGCGATCTGACCAGCCAGTACTTCGTCACGGAGGGCCGCCAGGGGCTGGCTCGCATCGTTGCGAAGGAAGAGGCCCTCGTCGCGGGAGCCGAGACGGCTCGCGAGGTTTTTCTGCGCGTCGATCCCGCTTTGCAAGTCACCATCCTGAAGCCTTCGGGATCGCGGGTGGCCCGCGCCGAAAGCGTGCTCGAAGTCCGCGGCGAGGTTCGGTCCATCCTGACCGCGGAGCGGGTGGCGCTGAATTTCATCCAGCGCCTCTCCGCAGTCGCTACGCTCACGCGGCGATTTGTCGACGCCGTCGCCGGCACCGGGGCGATCATTCTCGATACCCGCAAGACGACCCCGGGATTGCGTGCCCTGGAAAAGGCGGCCGTGCTGGCCGGCGGCGGCGAGAATCACCGCTTCGGCCTATTCGACCGGGTGCTGGTAAAAGACAATCACCTGGCCGCGGAGCCCGGCAGATCCACGCAAAAAATTGAGGCCATGCGCGCACGGGCGGCGATTTTTCGCGAAGCGCACCCCAAGATCCTGGTAGAGGTGGAAGCGGACACGCTGGAGCAGGTCCGCGGCTTCCTGGAAATCCCAGCCATCGATATCATCCTGCTGGATAACATGAGCTGCGCGCAGATGCGCGAGGCGGTGGCATTGCGCGCGGTGCGCCCCGTAAAGCTCGAGGCCAGCGGCGGCGTGACTTTGGACTCCGTGCGCGCCATCGCCGAGATCCGGGGTGGATTTCATTTCCGTGGGCGCGCTGACCCACTCAGCCGGCTCCATCGATTTCTCGCTGGACCTCGAATCCTGATGCAGCCCCACTCCGATGCCGCTCTCTTGCGGCGGCTGCGCCAGAGCGCCGGATATGTTTCCGCCTCAGAGTTGGGTGATCCGGCGCAAGTGGCAGAGCGGGTGCGGGTGTTGCGCGGCGCGGGTTACTGCATCGAAGAGCACCCCTGCTTCGGCTGCCGCCTGCTTTCCAGCCCGGACCGCCTGGTGGCGGATGACATTCTCTCCCGCCTGCCCGCCGCCCGCCGGTGGCTGCGGGAGATCGTGGTCTTCGAGCGTACGGGCTCCACGAACGATCTGCTCGGCAAACTCGGCCGGCAGGGGGTGCCAGAGGGCATCGCCGCGTTTGCGGAGGAACAGACCGCGGGGCGCGGGCGGCTCGGCCGCGTCTGGCAATCCGAGCCGGGAGCGGGCCTCTGGTTTTCCCTGCTCCTCCGCCCCGCCTGGCCCCCTGCGCTCTGGACGCGCCTGACACTCTGGGCGGCTTGCGCAGTGGCGCGCGGAGTGGAAAGCGCCACCGGCGCGGAGGTCATGCTGAAGTGGCCGAACGACCTTTACGCGGGCGGGCGGAAGCTCGCCGGCATTCTCGTGGAAAGCAGTCCGGCCCAAGGGAACGCCTACGCCGTGGCCGGCATCGGGCTGAACGCCAACCATGCATCCTTCCCGGAATCGCTGGCCGCCACCGCCACTTCGTTGCGCCTGGAAACGGGTGCGGCGGTCGATCGCAACGGCCTTGCGGCCGCCGTGCTGCAAGCGCTGGATTGCAGCTATCCGGATCTGCCAGGCTCCTTCCCGGGAATCCTGCAATGGGCCCGGGAGCGCGATTTCCTGCGGGAAAAGTGGGTTACTGTATCCTCGGGAACGGTGGACGAAAGCGGGTTGGCCATCGGCCTGGACGACGACGGAGCCCTCCTGCTGCGGCGTGCCGATGGCTCGCTGCGGAAAGTAACCAGCGGTGAAGTCACCCGGGTGACGCCGGATTCCGCCTAGCCCCGCTTCGTGAAGGCCTTCAGTTGCTCGGAGGTCTGCTGGAGCTGATCGAGCAGATCGAGGGTTTTCTGCTGCCGGTCGATCAGCGCCTTGTTGGCCGTTTCGAGGGTCTGGAGGTTCGTGAGCACGGTGCCGGTCAATTCCGGCGCCTGGGAGTGAACATTGCCGGCCAGAGGCCGAACAGGACAAACAGCAGGAGGAAGGAGAAGGTTTTCATGAGAGAAGGCTATTTGATGCGCGAGCCGTAGATGCGGGCGATGCGCAGGTTTTCGGCGATGACGGCCAGCTTGTCGTCGATCTTGCCCTGGTTATCCGTCAGGGTTTTTTGCTGGGCCAGCACGGCTTTGAGAGCCTCGGCCGTCGGCTGGGCATCGAGGGAAGCTGCCGGGCAACTGGGCCTGGGCGGTGGGAAAGTGCGAGGCGAAGGCCACCCCCACGACATAGCGCGCAGAGAGCAGAGGTTTGAAATGTCGCATATCTTTGATAATACAGCATTTTCCAAGCCATCCATGACGTGGCGCGAAATGTGCTTGTATGTTTTTCTCAGTCTCTAAACAATCTCGACCTATGGCTCACGGAATGCAACAAGTCCAATCCCTCTCCCAGCAGCAGGTCTTGGCCCCGCAACTGCAGCAGAGCCTGCAAATCCTCCAGGCCCCCATGCTGGAGTTGCGCAACCTAATCCAGCAGGAAATCCAGACCAACCCGGTGGTCGAGGAGGAGATCACCGAGCCCTCCATCGAGGACCGCCAGCAGGAGGACAAGGAATTCCAGGAGGAATTCGAGCGCCTGGCAAAGCTTGACGAGGAATGGCGCGATTACATGGCGCAAAGTTCCTCTTACTCCGCCAAGTCCCAGGAGGACGAGGAGCGCCGCCAGTTTTTCTTCGACTCCATCGTCTCCAACGAGACCCTCCAGCAGCACCTCATCGAGCAGGTGCACAGCGGCGATCTCGCCGGCTCGGACCGCAAGGTCGCCGAGCTGATCATCGGCAACATCGACGAAGTCGGCTTCCTCCAGACTTCCCCGGAGGAAATGGCGCAGAATACCGGCATCGACCTTGAGCAAATCCGCCGCGTGCTCGAGACCATCCAGACTTTTCACCCCGTCGGCGTCGGCGCCCGGGATTTGCGGGATTGCCTGCTCATCCAGCTCCACCGCATCGGCAAGGAAGGCTCGCTGGAATACAAGATCGTCGAGCGCCACCTGGAAGACCTTGGCAAGCGCCGCTTCCCGGAGATCGCCCGCCGCCTCGGCACCACCGTGGAGCAGGTGCAGCGTTGCGCGAATTTCATCGCCACGCTCGACCCAAAACCGGGCCAGATTTTTACTCCCGATCCGAACAACTACGTGCTGCCCGACGTGAACGTGGAGCCGATCGACGGCGACTACCAGATCACGCTGAACGGCGACCAGATTCCGCATCTGCGCATCTCCAATACCTACAAGGACTTGATGTCCCAGGAGCGCAGCGGCGCGGAGGTGAAGGATTACATCCGTGACAAAATCCGCAGCGGCAAATTCCTCATCAAGAGCATCCACCAGCGGCAGCAGACCATCTCGAACATCGCGCATGAAATCGTGCGGCGGCAAAAGGACTTCCTGGAGCTCGGCAGCTCCGCCCTGCGCCCGATGACCATGGTGCAAATCGCCGAGGCCGTGGGCGTGCACGAGACCACCGTGAGCCGCGCCATCTCCGGCAAATACATCTCCACTCCGCAGGGCGTGTTCGAGATGAAATACTTCTTCACCCCAGGCTACCAGACGGCCGAGGGCGCCTCGATGAGCAACACGAGCGTGAAGGAATCCATTGGCGCGCTGGTCAAGGATGAAAATCAGCGGAGCCCGCTCAGCGACAAGGAGATCGTGGAAATCCTGAGCAAGCGCGGCATTCCCATCGCCCGCCGCACGGTGGCCAAATACCGCACCGAACTCGGCATCCTGCCCAGCAACATGCGGAAGACGTACTGAGTTGCGCCGCCGGAAGATTGGCCGGAAGCCTGGCCGGCGGCCTCCAGGCGGGTTATTCTGCGGCGTGATCTCCGCACGCTTCCTTACCGCGATCACGCTGTTCGGCCTTTTCCCGTTCTCACCTGTCCGCGCGCAAATCCAGGCGCCCGGCGCGAAAAACATCTCCTTAAGGTGCCCCAGCCGGAAGACGTCGTCTCCGTCTCCAGCAATATGATGATGTGCGACTATGGTAGCGGGCAGTTATACCTTTCACTGGCCAAGGCGCGCGTGATGGAATTCCTGCGAAACGGAAAACCGCAACTGATGGACGACCGGTTGCGGGTTTTCGGCGACCTACAGCTTGCCCGCCGATATCGAGAAACAATCCATCAACTGGGACGGGGCCGGCGCGGGAGATGATCCCCAGCCGCGCAGCTACTACAATCAGATTAAACGCGCAGAGGGCGTCATCGTTACCAAACAGCACCAAATCCTGTTCTTTACCCTTATCAACGACCGCGTCCTCGACCTGAGCGACGAATCGAACGGCGAGTCTGCCTTGGTCTTGGACCCGGAAGCCGGCACTTCCGCGCCTTGGTTGAAGCTTTACCCTGGTATCTACAAAACCACTGTCCAGGCATCTCTCATGGGAAAGATGCGGCCGCCCAAGCCTGAGGAGGTCGTCACCGTCGTGAATCGAACGGATGGCCTCGGCGATGATCACGTTCCCGTCAGCGAAAAACGGATTAGAAGATTCCTGTCTTTGGGTACGCTCGACGTTACACTATGGGGAGACCATCAGGAT
Source organism: uncultured Verrucomicrobiae bacterium (assembly GCA_963828525.1). Classification (GTDB taxonomy): domain Bacteria; phylum Verrucomicrobiota; class Verrucomicrobiia; order Chthoniobacterales; family Chthoniobacteraceae; genus CAWHEP01. Next base: position 405,048 of record CAWHEP010000002.1, on the reverse strand, counting down.
CTTTAGCACCCTTCCGGAAAAGCTCGATCCGCCCATGCTGCAAAGGACGCAGGCCGCCGAAATGGCCGAGCAGCATTGGCCCTCCATCTTCGCGCGCGCGGACGGCGTAATGGCCTTGCAAATCGGGGAGCCGATCTTCTGGGAGTTGATGTCCGATTTCAGGCTCCGGATGGCAGATTCCCGGCTGCCACCTGCGTGCTTCGCCTGCGCGAGGAAAAGCGAGACTGCGACTACTCGGCGCATTTCCGGATCAATGGCCATGCCTACGAGTCGAACCTCCCTGTCGATTCCATCAGGCATCAAGCTGACTGGTCGTTCGGCGATGGGGCGCCTGCTCTTGCCGAATCGCAGGCGGTCGAAATCGGCTCGGAGTGAACTCAACAGGATCCTCGGCCGGAAAGCGCCGCCCTCGTCGGACATGTTTGCCAGTTGGATCTGCTCACCCTCGGCCCTCCCGGCACGAAATGGTATTACTCCGTCCATTTAGTCAAATCGCTCGATCCTAAAGATCTCGTTTTTCTCCCGGCCGCCCTCCGCGAGGCCTATCTGGACGATGCTGTAATCTTTGTCGCGTTGAATGGGCAGCCAGGAAAAATTGAAGATCTGGGCAACGGAGAATAGCTCATGAAAAATAAACCAGCCGAGACTGGCTTGCCGCTTGCTCGCGTCCGCGATTGTTTTTCTTGTGCTAAATAGTTCCCGAGTCAGGGCGGACGACGGTGCAGCCTTGCTCCAAAAAGCGGGAACGCCGGGAGAAAACTTCACCATCGGGGAAGCATCGCCCATCACGCTGGAAACCAGCCTTTCCCGCGAAGTGAATCATGCGCGGTCCGGACTGGACGCCGGACTCCTGTCCCTCTTTCGGCGGAGCAGGCCGCCGCCAAGGCGCGAAAGCGGCTCTCGGACCTTGCGGGCGCCGCGGAAATCCAGGACTGGAAGGTCACCCGGATCAGCCTGCGCGCACTCTACGGCACCCGCTATAAAAAATGGTAGGCTTTAGACCAGAAGAAAATCCGTTTCATGTTACAAAACCCTTCTACAGACCAAGGTTTTGAAGGATTTTGAAACATGAAACAGCTTTTTGGCTTCCGCTTACAGGTAAGACGTTGCACGCGAGCTGCTTGCGGGGGAGTTTATGACATTCTTCTGGTCTAGAGCCAATGGTATTACTTCGTTTCATTCGGCAAAGGCGACGTGGACGTTGCTTTGGACGGAACAGCTGGTCTTGAGCGCCTGTAAATTTCCGCAAACGGGAACTAGGCGGCAATAAAGACCGCTTAGAAGTATTTTCCGGTGGCTCTAGACCAGAAGATTTGAGTGTGATCTAATGAGAGATATAAGTTCTAAGCGGAGTTGAGGAAGGATTTGTCGTAGCGCCACTCAAGCCTTGAGAACATTTCTCTTTCGCTTCGCGCAATCCGATTGACTTAGAAAAGAGGCCGGGAAGCCGGCCGAACGGTTATGCCATTCCTCGGGCGCATCAAGATTGTCGTGTCTCTATTCTCTATCAAGGTCCGCGATCAAATTTCCGCTGGCCGGCGCCTCCGCCTCGATTTACCGCTCCCCCGCTTGACTTACCCTCCGGCCACCTACGAGAGTCCCGCCACTCATGCCCGCGCTCACCGAAGCCCAAATTCACGAAGCTCTCAAGACCGTCCGCTATCCCGGTTTTAGCCGCGATATCGTCTCCTTCGGCCTGGTGAAAGGGGTGCGCATCGAGGGCGGCGCCGTCACGGTGCAGATGGCCCTGGCCACCAATGACCCGAAGATTCCGCAGGCCATCAAGGAGGAGAGCGAGCAGGCCCTGCGGCAGCTTCCCGGCATTGCCACCGCGCGCGTGCTGATCGATATCCAGGCCCCGGCACAGAGCGCCCCTGCGGGCGCGACCGAGATCGCCGGGGTTAAGCACGTCATCGCGGTTGCGAGCGGCAAGGGCGGCGTCGGCAAGAGCACCGTCGCGGCGAATCTGGCGGTGGCGCTGGACCGCGGCGGCGCGCGGGTCGGGCTTGTGCGATTGCGACCTTTACGGCCCGAGCATCGGCCTCATGTTTGGCGCGAACGATGAGCGCCCCATGGCCACGGAGGAGAACGTCATCATCCCCATTACCCGCCACGGGGTGAAGCTCATGTCCATGGGCTTCCTGCTGGACGACGCCTCGCCGGCCATCCTGCGCGGCCCCATGGTCACCCGGTACACGCAGCAATTTCTGCGGCAGGTGGACTGGGGCGGGCTCGACTACCTCATCCTCGATCTCCCGCCCGGCACGGGCGATATCCAGCTCACCATCGTGCAGACGGTCGCCCTGGCCGGCGCCCTCATCGTGACCACGCCGCAGGAGGTGGCCCTGATCGATGCCCGCAAGGCCGCCGCCATGTTTTCGCGAGTCAATGTCCCCGTGCTCGGCCTCATCGAGAACATGAGCTATTTCGTCTGCCCCGGAGACGGCGCGCGCTACGACATCTTCGGCCGCGGCGGCGGAGAGAAGGAAGCGGCGCGCCTCGGCGTGCCCATGCTCGGCCAGGTTCCGATCGATATTCCGACCCGCGAGGGGGGAGATTGCGGCCGTCCCATCGCCCTGGAGGACAAGGAGAACGCCGCCGCGCACGCCTTTGGCAGCATCGCCCGATCCCTGCGGGAGCTTCTGCCTGTAGCTCAGACCATGCGATGAAAACGGTCGCGCTTCCGGCCTTTTCAGCAAAGGGACCGCCAGCGGCCACAGCTCCGAATTGAATGAAATCCCCGCTGCTCCGTCTTAGTTTAGGCACTGGTCCCCGACCTGTCCGCACAGAAATCATTGACGCAAGCCGTAAACTTTTGGAACTTTTCCCACCCGCATGGACAAACCGACCCCAGAAAACTCCGATCTGGTTACAAATTCCGTCCTCTACAAGGAATTTCTGGCGGAGCGCGAAGAGATTCTGAAGCACAAGTGGATCGAGAGCGAAAAGGTCGGCCACGACATCGGCTTTGAGAAGGCCCTGCTCGACTGGATCGTGCAGCATCGCTCCAAATGGCGCGAGAAGCGCCATGCCCCGCTGACCGCCGCCTCCTCCTCGTAGCACCTCCTTTTTCAGCCGCGAAATCCTTTAAAGCAGCCCTGCGAGGCCGCCAAGGAAACCAAGCTTGACCCCGTACCCGCCCTCTCCCGACGCACATCTCGTCCTCGATGCCCAGGCCATCGAGCGCATCCTGCGCCGTGTTTCGCACGAGATCATCGAGCGGAACCCCGATCTCTCCCGCATTTGCCTCGTCGGCATTCCCTCCCGCGGCACGGAAGTCGCCCGGCGGCTGGCGGCGAACATCGAGAGCTTCGAGGGCTCGCACGTCGCAGCTCGGCGTCATCGATGTCTCCATGCATCGCGACGATCTGCGCCTGCGCGCGAATCTTCCCCCGGTCGAGCATGTCCCACCTGCCGCCCGATCTGGAACGCCGCACCCTCATCCTGGTGGATGATGTCCTCTTCTCCGGCCGCACCTGCCGCGCGGCCATGGATGCCATCGCCTCCTTCGGCCGGCCAGCCCGCATCCAGCTCGCCGCCCTGATCGATCGCGGCCATCGCGAACTGCCCATCCGCGCAGATTACGTCGGCAAGAATCTCCCCACCTCCGCCGCGCAGCGCGTTTACGTGCGCTTCCAGAATGCCGACCAGGTTCCGGACTCCGTCTGGATGGACAAGGAATGAGCGCCAAGCACCAAACCCGCTCCGGACCGGCCAGTCTGGACCCGCAAGGACCTGATCGCCATCCAGGCGCTCTCCGCGGAGGAATTGACCCACGTGCTGGACACCGCGGCCGCCTTCAAGCAAGTCGGCACGCGCGAGGTCAAGAAAGTGCCCGCCCTGCGCGGCAAGACGCTGGTGAATTTCTTCGTGGAGCCGAGCACGCGCACCCGCATCTCCTTCGAGCTCGCCGCCTTTCGGCTCAGCGCGGATGTCGTCAATATCTCCGCCACCACCTCCAGCCTGACCAAGGGCGAGACCCTCCGCGACACGGCGCGCGAATCTCCAGGCGCTGCATGCGGATGTCATCGTGCTCCGCCACTCCAGCGCCGGCGCGGCCCTCTTCCTGAGCCAGCGCCTGCAGGCCAGCGTCGTCAACGCCGGCGACGGCGCGCACGAGCATCCCACCCAGGCGCTGCTGGATGTCTTCACCATCCGCGAGCGGAAGGGCCGCATCGCCGGGCTGCACGTCGCCATCATCGGCGATATCCTTTTCTCGCGCGTGGCGCGCTCGGATATCTGGGCGCTGCTCAAGCTCGGCGCGAAGGTCACGCTGGTCGGCCCGAGCACGCTCGTGCCGCGCGAGTTCGAGCGCATGGGCGTGACGGTCACGCACGATATCGACTCCATCCTGCCGGAGGTCGATGTGGTGAATCTGCTCCGCATCCAGCACGAGCGGCAGCGCAAGGAATATTTTCCCAGCCTCGGCGAATACACCTCCTTCTTCGGCCTCACCAAGGAACGCGCCGCACGCCTCAAGCCGGACGCCCTCATCATGCATCCCGGCCCCATCAATCGCGGCGTCGAGATCGACAGCCAGATCGCCGATTCCGGCCGCAGCGTCATCCTCGACCAGGTCACCAACGGCCTCGCCGTCCGCATGGCCGTCCTCTTCCTCTGCGCGGGGGCGCAGCCTCCCCTATGAAGCCCCTGCTCCTCGCGCCACGGCCGGATCATCGATCCCGCCAACCGCCGCGACGAAGTCGGCGACATCGCCGTCATCGACGGCCGCATCGCATCGCCCGCGGATCTCCCGCCGGAGAGCGGCGCGGAGGAAATCGACTGCCGCGGCCTGGTCGTCGCGCCGGGGCTCATCGACCTGCACGTCCACTTGCGCGAGCCCGGGCAATCCGCCAAGGAGACCATCGCCACCGGCACACGCGCGGCGGCCGCGGGCGGATTCACCTCCGTCGTCTGCATGCCGAATACCTCTCCCACGGTGGATAACCCGAGCGTGGTCTCGTGGATTCGGGAGAAGGCGGAGCGCGAAGGCGCGGTGAATGTCTTCACCACCGGCGCGATCACCAAAGGGCTGGCCGGCGAGGAACTGGCTCCCATCGGCTCCATGGCGCGCGCCGGCATCGTCGCGCTAACCGACGATGGCCACTGCGTGCAGAACCATGAGCTCATGCGCCGCGCGCTGGAGTACGCACGCATGTTCCGCCTGCCGCTGCTCGACCATTGCCAGGATTACAACCTGGTCGGCAAAGGCGTGATGCACGAGGGCTACTGGAGCACTGTGCTCGGCCTGCCGGGCTGGCCCAGCGCGGGCGAGGAGGCCATCATCATGCGCAATATCCTGCTCGCGGAATTGTGCGAAGCGCCCATCCACTGCCAGCATCTCAGCTCCGGCAAGAGCGTGCGCCTTCTGCGCGAGGCCCGGGCGCGGGGCGTGCCCATCAGCGGCGAGGTTTGCCCGCACCACATTGCCCTGACTGATGAATCGCTCCAGGGCTTCGACACGAACTTCAAGATGAACCCGCCCCTCCGCACCCAGGCGGATGTCGGACCTGCTCATCGGCGGCATTGCGGATGGCACCATCACCATCCTTTGCAGCGACCACGCGCCGCATTGCGACTACGAAAAGGAAGTCGAATTCGATCAGGCGCCCTTCGGCATCGTGGGTCTGGAAACGGAGCTGGGGCTTTTCCTCGACCTGCTCGTGCATCAGAAAAAGGCGATCGATCTGCCGCGCCTCATCGCCCTCTTCACGGTCGAGCCCGCGCGGCTGCTGCGCCTTGATCGCGGCACGCTTTCCCCCGGAGCGGCAGGCGATATCACCGTCATCGACCCCGGCCTGGAATGGACGGTGGAGACCGCCGGCTTCCAGTCCCGTTCCCGCAACTCCCCGTTTCAGGGCTGGCAACTGAAAGGGCGCGCGGTGAGAACCATCGTGGCCGGCCGCAGCCGCCTGGGCTTTGCCGCCGAAATAGCGGACCCGGCCAGCTAAAAACCGGCGCCCGTTAGGTAAGTGTGCATCCCTCCCATGAAATCCCTCCTACCCCAGCACGGCGCCCCGCCCCCGGCCGTTTCCCCGCCTGCTGCCCCAGGGACGAAGAATCGGATTCTGATTGTGGACGATCATCCGCTATTTTGCCACGGGGTGGCGGACCTGATCAACACCGAGCCAGACATGGAAGTATGCGGCTCGGCGGACAGCGCCCCGCTGGCCCTGGAGAACATCCGCAAGCTGCAGCCGGACCTCGTCACGGTGGATATTTCGCTGAAGGGCGCCAACGGCATCGAGCTGCTCAAGTCCATCCGCACCGAATTCCCCAAGCTGCCGCTGCTGGTTCTTTCCATGCACGATGAATCGCTCTACGCGCTGCGCTCCCTGCGGGCCGGCGCGCGCGGCTACGTCATGAAACAGGAGGCGCTCGACCGCGTTATGTCGGCCATCCGCCAGGTCCTGCACGGGGATCTATATGTGAGCCCCGCGATGTCGGGACGCATGATCGAGGAATTCGTGCAGGGCGCCGCGCCGGGAAATTCCATCGCGGATAAGCTGACCGACCGGGAGTTGGAAGTGCTGCAATTGATCGGCCAGGGCCACGGCGTGCAGCAGATCGCCACGACCTTCATCTCGAGCGCGAAAACGGTGGAAACCCATCGCGCGCACATCAAGGAAAAGCTCAACTTCGGCACGGCCCGGGAGCTGGCGCGTTTCGCCGTGCAGTGGGTCGACCAGCAGGACACCTAAGCTCCAACTGAAGCTCGGTGAAAACACGTATCAGCCTCTGGATGAGGCGACGCTCGGGCATTTGGATGAGAATCGGTTGGGGGACTGGTCTGATTGTGCCCAAGCGCCGCTTGAGACAGGATTCTCCGCGCGCTATGAATACCTGCACCCTGCCTGATTTCAGTCCCGAGACGCTGGCCTCCCAAGAAGACGACACCCGCCTGATGAAGGCAATCGCCAACTGCGACTCGCGGGCGCTGGCCAGACTTTACGACCGCTACAGCGGCATCCTGAAGGCCCTCATCATCCGCGTGGTGCATGATGACGCCGAGGCGGACGATCTCTTGCAGGAAATCTTCATGCAAATCTGGCGGCAGGCGAAAAACTATTCGCCGAAGAAAGGCCAGGCTCTCGGCTGGATTGTGACGCTCACCCGCCGCCGCGCCATCGACCGGCTGCGGAAGCGCCAGGCTTACCATCGCGCCACCGAGCGCCTTGAGATCCAGACTGAGCAGCAGCCGGAGGCGTGGCTGCATAATCGCATCGACGGCGACATCCTCGGCGACGACCTGCGCGCCTTCCTGCACGCGCGCATCCATGCCTTGCCTCCTTTCCAGCAGGAGGCCATCGAACTCGCCTTCTTCAAGGGAATGAGCCAGCGGGAGATCGCCATCCACACGAATACGCCGCTGGGCACGATCAAGACCCGCCTGGAACTGGGCCTGCGGAAGCTGTACGATTCGCGTGCGCGGCCTGCGGGATAAGATCTGGCCTCAGACCAGGCTGGCATGCCGGCGCTGCAGGTTCTACAACCTGCAAGGATGGGCCGCCGGCTGAAAGTTCCCTCCTTTGCGCAAGCCACGTGCGGGGCGACGGGTTTGTTCCTGGCCATTTTTCTCCTCTGGCCAGTGGCCGAAACGGTGGCGGGGGCGTTTCTCGACCCGGCCGGGCGCCTCACCGGCGCCTACCTGCTGGAGGCCGTGCGCAATCCCATTTACCTGGAGGGTCTCCGCAACGCGCTGGCCATGGGGCTCGGCAGCACCCTTCTCGCCATGGCAATGGCGCTCCCGCTCGCCTGGATCGCCGATCGCTTCGAGTTTGCCGGCAAGACGTGGCTCACCTCCCTGGTGCTGGTTCCGATGGTCCTGCCACCCTTCGTAGGAGCCATCGGCATCCGCGCTATTTTCGGGCAGATGGGCGCGGTGAATGCGCTTCTGCACGCCGTCGCGATTCTGCCGGGCGCCCGCACCATCGATTGGCTGGGCCAGGGCCGCTTCACCGGCATCCTCATCCTGAATGCGCTCCATCTCTACCCGATCCTTTACCTGAACCTGGCCGCCGCCTTTGCGAATCTCGACCCGGCGCTGGACGAGGCGGCGGAAAACCTCGGCTGCACCGGCTGGCGAAAATTCCGGCGGGTGACCCTGCCGCTGCTTGCGCCGGAGTGTTTCGCCGGCGGCTCCATCGTCTTCATCTGGGCCTTTACCGAGCTGGGCGCGCCGCTCATTTTCAATTTCACCCGCATCACTCCCGTGCAGATCTTCTCCGGTCTGCGCGAGGTGGGCGGGAATGCCATGCCGTTCGCGCTGGTCGCGATTACCCTCGCCGCCGCGCTGCTCATCTACGGCGCCACCCGCTTCTGGCTCGGACGCGCCCCCGCCGCCATGGCGGGACGCGCCACCACCGGCGCGCGCACGCGCCGTCCCGGCCGCCTCGCCGCCGCCGGCTGCACCCTTGCCTTCGCCGGCGTCTCCGCCTGGCTCTTCTTCCGCACGCCGCCGTCATTCTCCTTTCTTTCGCGCAGGACTGGTACGGCACGATCCTGCCCGCCCACTGGACGGCGGCGCACTATGCCGCCGCGCTCGGCCATTCACTGACGATCCCCTCCATCGGCAACAGCATGAAGTACGCAGGGGCGGCCACCCTGCTCGACCTGGTTCTCGGTGTTTCCATCGGTTGGGTGCTGGTGCGGCGCCGCGGCCCGGGAGCGGCCGTGCTGGATGCGCTCACCATGCTCCCGCTGGCCGTGCCTGGGCTGGTGCTGGCCTTCGGCTACATCGCCTTGAGCCAGCCGGGCCGCCCCCTCGCCGCCTTTAATCCTGGCCTGCATAATCCCGCGCTGCTGCTCATCGCCGCCTATGGCATTCGCCGCCTGCCCTACGTGGTGCGCTCGGTGGCCGCCGGCTTGCAACAGACCAGCCCCGCCTTTGAGGAAGCAGCCCAGAGCCTTGGCGCGACCCCGTGGCGCTCTCTCCGGCGGATCACCCTCCCGCTGATTAGCGCCAATATCCTGGCGGGCCTCCTGCTCGCCTTTGCCTTCGCCATGCTGGAGGTCTCGGACTCGCTCATCCTCGCCCAGCGCTCGGCCGACTACCCGATCACCAAGGCCATCTACGAGCTTTTCCAGCTTTTGGGCGAAGGCCGTTTCGTCGCCTGCGCCCTTGGCGTGTGGGCCATGCTTTTCCTGGGGCTGACCATTCTAACGGCAAGCCGCTTGATTGGCGCGCGGATAGGTGCTCTATTCCGCCTGTAATCTGCCATATCCACCAGAATGCCTCGCCTTGCCGTTCCCTCGTCTCTTATTTTACCGCTGCTCTTTTCTGCGCCTCTCCCGCTTCCTCTCTTGCGGATGGCACGCTCGATGCCATCGGAGTCACCACGCTGCGAAATCGCGATCCCTCGCTCACGGGCGCCGGAGTCCTCCTCTTGCAGGTCGATCCGCGCCGAATCCCGCGCAGTTCGAGGTGAACCCGGCCAGCGTCGGCCAGCCGGTCGCCCTTTTTACCTATCAATCTCGACCGCCGGCGCTTCCAATGCTTTTCCGAACAAGGTGGGCAGCGAGTCGAGCCATGCGGATGAGGTCGGCCAAATGCTTTACAGCCCGGCCAGCGGAGTCGCACCTGGCTTGCGGCGGGTCGCCGTGGAGCAGACCCGTTATTTCACAGCAGCCGCTCCGGGTGACCGCCGCGCGGGTCATCAACCAAAGCTTCGAGTTCGGCTCGCATGACGCCGCGGAGGATGAGCGGTACGACGACTACATCGCCCTCCATCATCCGGTCGTCGTTTCCGGCATCGGCAACGGGGGCGCGATTCTAACTCCTTCGGATTGCTACAATGGCATCGGCGTGGGCGCGTATGGCGGCTCCTCCAGCAACGGTCCCACCAACGACGGGCGCTGCAAGCCGGACCTCGTGGCGCCGCGCCGCCGAGACCAGCTTCTCGACTCCCCTGGTGTCCGGTGCAGCCGCCGTCCTGATTCAGGCCGGCCGCCGTCTCGGCCCCCATGCCGCCGCCGCCACGGACTGCCGCACCGTGAAAGCGCTTCTTCTGAATGGCGCGGCCAAGCCCCCGGGCTGGAGCCATTCCTCCACCGTTCCCCTCGATTCCAATTACGGCGCGGGCGTGCTGAACCTCTTCACCTCCTACAACGAGTTGCGCGGGGAAAACACCCTCCCTCCCACAAAACCGCGCCGGAGTTAGCGCAAGGCCATCCCGCGGCGGCCGCGGGGAGCGTCATCGGCACGGGGCGAGGCTGGGATTTGCGCCGGATCGGCAGCAGCGCCGGGCGGAACGGCGTAAACCACTACCGCATGCAGGGCTCCGGAAACTTCGCCGCGACCCTGGTCTGGAACCGCGATCTACGGCCGCTCCCGCATCAATCGCCTGGCGCTCTACCTCTACAATTCCTCCGGCAGCCTCGTCTCCTCCAGCGAAAGCACCGTCGATAACGTGCAGCACCTCTACCTGACCGGCCTTACCTCCGACACCTACGACCTGGAAGTGGTAAAACTCGGCGGCGGCGCCGCCATCACTCCGCGCGAGGGCTACGCCGTAGCCTGGGATTTCGCGCCGTAGAGCTATAGCCCTTCCGGCGGACAATCCCGATCCGCCTAGCTCCCGCAAATTTTGCATTCCTTTCCGGGGCAAACTTTCGTCGAATTGCCCCATGTCACACCATCTCTTTGGGGCCGATTCCAGTCGTACCTCGTCCGCTACGAAGATTTAGGCATTTCTCTCGATATCAGCCGGATGCGTTTCGGCGACGATTTCCTGCCCAAAATGGAGCCGCTCGCCGCCGAGGCCTTCGCCGCCATGCGCGAGCTGGAGGCCGGCGCCATCGCCAACCCCGACGAAAAGCGCATGGTCGGCCACTACTGGCTGCGCAATCCCGCGCTTGCGCCCACCCCGGAACTGCGCCAGGAAATCGAGCAGACCAAGGCCGATATCCAGGACTTCGCCGCCGCCATCCACGGCGGCAAGATCACCGCCGGCGGCGCGAAATTCACCGACGTGCTGCTGATCGGCATCGGCGGCTCCGCGCTCGGGCCCGCAATTCATCGCCCAGGCCCTCGGCACGCAGGCGGATGCCATGCGCATCCACTTTCTCGACAACACCGACCCCGACGGCTTCGACAAAACCTTCGACGCCATCGAGCGGCTCGCCACCACTCTCACCCTCGTCGTCTCCAAATCCGGCGGCACCAAGGAAACCCGCAACGGCATGCTGGAAGCCCAGGCCCGCTACGAGCGCGCCGGGCTGAACTTCGCCGAGCACGCCGTGGCCGTGACCGGCGCGGGCAGCGAGCTCGACCAGGTCGCGGTAAAAGGCGGCTGGCTGCGCCGTTTCCCGATGTGGGATTGGGTGGGCGGCCGCACCTCGGTCATGAGCGCCGTGGGCCTGGTGCCCATGGCCTTGCAGGGGCTCGACATCGACCAATTCCTGGCCGGCGCCGCCGCCATGGATGAAAAGACCCGCATCCCGAAGGAGAAGGAAAACGCCGCCATGCTCCTCGCGCTCATGTGGCACTACGCCGGCAAGGGCAAGGGCGAGAAGGACATGGTCATCCTGCCCTACAAGGACCGGCTCGTGCTCTTCTCGAAATACCTCCAGCAGCTCGTCATGGAATCGCTCGGCAAGGAGCGCGATCTCGACGGGCAACATCGTCCACCAGGGCATCGCCGTGTATGGCAACAAAGGCTCCACCGACCAGCACGCTTACGTGCAGCAGTTGCGCGAGGGCGTGCCGAATTTCTTCGCCACCTTCATCGAGGTGCGAAAGGACCTGGATGGCGCACCGCTGGAAGTCGAGCCCGGCGTCACCGCGCGGCGATTACCTCCAGGGCTTCCTGCGCGGCACCCGCACGGCCCTCTACGAAAACGGCCGCGACTCCATGACGCTCTCCGTCCCCGCGGTCGACGCCTTCATCGTCGGCGCGCTCATCGCCCTCTACGAGCGGGCCGTCGGCTTCTACGCCAGCCTGGTCAATATCAACGCCTACCACCAGCCCGGCGTGGAGGCGGGCAAGAAAGCCGCCGCTCGCGTGCTCGCCCTGCAGAGCGAAGTCCGCGCCGCCCTCGGCGGCGAGGGGCAAACCGCGGAGCAGATCGCCGCCGCCGTCCAGCGCCGATGCGGAAGACGTCTACCATGTCTTGAATCATTTGGCGGCAAACTCGTCCGAAGATGCGAGAAATCGAGCGCCTCCACTCCCGGCGCCGAGACGTTCCGTGTACTGTAAATCCCCCAATGGATAACTCTACCCGATCCGCTTCCCCCCGTGGCCTTCGACCGCGTGGCCGGCCTTCGTGCGCCTCATCACGCACGACGTCCGCAACGGCCTGAACGCCATCGACCTCCAGTCCTCCTTCATCGCGGAGATCGCCGAGGAAAAAGAAGTCCGCGACGGAGCTCGGCAAGCTTCGCGACATGGTCAATCACGTCACCGAGGCCATGCAGGCGCTCTCTTCGCGCTTCGGCGAACTGCGGCCCACCCTGCTGAACTACCCGGCCGCCGAGCTCGTGGAGGGCGTCCAGGATACCGTCGACCGGAAATTCGAGGCGCAGGCCAAACGCATCGTCTGGGAGATCGCCGCTCGGCGGCGAGGAGATCAACCTCGACTTCAATCTCCTTACCGCCGCCCTCGTGGAGATCCTCACCAACGCCCTCTACTTCCGTGAAGGCGACGTGCCCATCCATTTTTCCGCGCGCGCCGCATCCGGCGCGGTCGCTCTTCGAGGTCCGCCAGCGTCCGTTCCGCCCCCGCGGGCGATCCCATGCGCTGGGGCCGCGAGCCGCTTGTTTCCGACCGCCGCGGCGGCTATGGGCTCGGCCTTTTCCATGTGCGCCGCATCCTGGCTGCGCTGGGCGGAACGTGGGATGCCCGCTACGACGAAGCCGCCGGAGAGATGCGGGTCCGCCTCAGCTTCCCGGTCACGGCCGGAGCCGCTCCGGCTTGAACGATGAACAAGATCCTCATCATCGATGACGAGCGGCCCATCCTGCTCACGCTCGAGGCCCTGCTGAAGCGCCACGGCTATCGCCGTCCAGGTCGCCGCCACCGCCGCCGCCGGCATCGCCGCCGCTCGAGAAATCCAAGCCCGAGCTCGTCCTGCAGGACCTCGGCCTGCCGGATGCCGATGGACTCGAGACGCTCGCCCGCATCAAGCAACTCCACCCCGGAGTCGTCGTCATCATCATCACCGCGCAGGATTCGCTCAGCAACGCCATCGAGTCCATCAAGCTCGGCGCCTTCCATTTCATCTCCAAGCCCTACGCGCCAGAGGAACTGGTGAACGTGATCCGCCGCGCCCTCGAGCAGCGCGAGCTCGTCATCGACCGCGAGACACCTCATGGCGAAGACCGCCGAGCTCTCCCGCCAGCTCGAGGAGGTGCAGCAGCAGCTCGCCCCGGTCTTCACCAGCCGCCGCATGCGCGAGATCAACGATCTCGTCGCCCGCGTTGCGCCCAGCGATGCCAATGTCCTCATCACCGGCGAGAGCGGCGTCGGCAAGGAAGTCATCGCGAACATGCTCCACCGCGGCAGCCAGCGCCACCACGGCCCGCTCGTGAAATTGAACTGCGCCGCCTTCCCGCAGAACATGATCGAGTCCGAGCTTTTCGGCTACGTGAAGGGCGCCTTTACCGGCGCGGTGAACGATTTCCCCGGCATGATCCAGGAATCCTCGGGCGGCACCCTGTTCCTCGATGAAATCGCCGAGATGCCGCCGGAGCTGCAGACCCGCTTCCTGCGCGTGCTCCAGGAGCGCGAGTTCCGCCCGCTCGGGCAGCACCAAGACCATCAAGGCGAACTTCCGCCTCGTGGCCGCGACCAACCGCGCCATCCCGGAGGCCCTCGCCTCGGGCGGCCTGCGCCAGGACCTCTACTACCGCCTGAAGACCTTCCAGATCGAGGTCCCGCCGCTGCGCGAACGCCGCGAGGATATCCCCTCGCTCACCGCCCTTTTCGCCCGCCGCTTCGCCTCGCAGATGAACAAGCCGGAGCCGCAATTCACCCCGGAGGCCTTCCAGTACCTCGTCGACTACAGCTGGCCGGGCAACGTGCGCGAATTGCAGAACGCCGTGGAGCACAGCGTCGTCCTCTCCGAGGACGGCGCTGGTCACCGATGAAGCATCTGCCCGCGCGAGCTGCACCTCCCGCGCCATCCTGCAGGAAGTGGCCAACCGCCCCCTGGGCGCCGGATACCAATCTGAAGCTGGAGGAACGCGAGCGCGAAGCCATCCTGCGCGCCCTGGCCCAGTGCCACGGCAACAAAAAGAAGGCCGCCACCGTACTGGGCATCCACCGCCCCACCCTGTACTCGAAGATGAAGCGTTACGGAATCCAGTTGAAGTGAGCGAGCAAAACCACCACCGCCGCGCGCCACCGCGCCCTCCGTTACGCGATGGCTCGGACACGGTCCTGCGCCATCGCGAGAAAGTGCTCGCGCACGCGGAGCAGCAACTGGCCCGCCAAGGCAAGGAAAGCCCCGCGGAGCTCCTCGCCCTCTACAAGCGCTTCCTCAAGATCGAAAACCACCGCCTCCGCCTGAAGCATTACGCGGGCGAGGGCGGCCGCGAGATCGCCCACCAGCGCGCCAGCCTGGTGGATATCGTTCTGCGCCATCTCTTCGAGGCCTCGGTGGCCAAGGCGCAGGATATGCACCCGGGCCTGCCGGATATCTCGCTCGTGGCCATCGGCGGCTATGGCCGCGGCGAGCTGAACCCCTTCAGCGATGTCGATATCATGTTCCTGCACGCCACCTCGGTGAAGGAGATCCCGCCCGCAGCTCAACGAGATCGTCCAGCTCATCCTCTACATGCTCTGGGACATCGGCTTCAAGGTCGGCCATTCCACCCGCTCCATCGCCGGCGCCGTCAAGCAGGCCAATATCGACATGCTCTCCAAGACCTCGCTGCTGGAGGCGCGGCACGTGGCCGGGCGACAAGCCGCTCTTCGAGCAATTCCGCACCGAGTTCGTGAAGCGCTGCGTGCGCGGGCACGAGAAGGCCTACATCCTGGAGCGCGTGACCAACCAGGCGGAGCGCCACGCGAAATTCGGCGGCTCCGTTTTCATGCAGGAGCCGAATACCAAGAACGGCTGCGGCAGCCTGCGCGATTACCAAAACCTGCTCTGGGTCGCCTTCTTCAAGGAGGGCGTCCCCTCCACGGCCGGCCTCGTGCAGAAAAAGCTCCTCACGGAAGCCGAGCGCCGCCAGCTGGATCGCGCCTACGATTTCCTCCTCCGCGTCCGCACCGAGCTGCACTACCTGAACAAGCGCGGCACGGATGTCCTCAGCCTCGTCTTCCAGGGCCAGATCGCCAACAGCTTCAACTACCCGCAGAAGAATATCCTGCGCCGCACCGAGGCCTTCATGCGCGAGTACTACCAGCACGCGCGCAATATCTTTCACCTCACCGAACTGCTCGCCGAGCGCCTCTGCCTGAGCGAGCTGGAGGCCAAGCGCTCCGGCCTCCTCGGCCTCCTGCCCAGCCGCCGCAAGCCGGTGGAACATTTCGACGGCTTCCACTCGCGAGGACGACCTGATCTACGCGGACAGCCGCGACGTTTTCAACCAGGACCCCTACCGCGCTCATGCGCGTCTTCCAGCACGCGCAGCTCCGGCACCTGCGGCTCTCGCCCGGAGCTCCAGCAATTGGTCCGCCGCCGCCTGCAGCTGGTGGATCGCACCTTCCAATACTCCCGCGCGGCGCGCGAGACTTTCTCCGCCATCCTCTCCCGCAAGGGCGAGGTCGGGCGCACGCTGCGCATGATGCACACGGTCGATTTCCTGGGGCGCTACATCCCGGAGTTCGGCGAGCTCACCTGCCTGGTGCAGCACGAGTTTTTCCACCGCTACACCGCGGATGAACACACCCTGGTCTGCATCGAGAAGCTCGACTCGCTCATCGATACGAGCGACGCCGAAGCTGCACGACTACCGCACGCTCTTCCACAAGCTGGAAGACCCCTTCGTGCTCTACCTCGCGCTCATCCTGCACGATACCGGCAAGGCCACCGGCGCGCGCCACCACGCCGAGGCCAGCGCGCTCTACGCGCAGAAAGTCGCCTCGCCGGCTCCAGCTCTCCTCGGAGCGGCGCAAATCGCTCATCCTGCTGGTGGATAACCACATGACGCTCTCCAATGTGGCCCAGCGGCGCAACCTGGATGATCCCGCCACGGTCGAGGAATTTGCGAACGTGGTGAAAAACCAGGCGAATCTCGACGCGCTCATGCTGCTGACGCTCGTCGATGGCCAGGGCACGGGCGATGAGAACTGGTCGGACTGGAAGGAATCGCTCGTCTGGCAGCTCTATCGCTCCACCACCCATTTCCTGCAGGATGGCGAATCGTTCTACCGCCAGCGGAACATCGAGCGCGAGAGCCTGCGGGGCGAAGTCTCGCCGCGTTGCCGCCGGAATTCGAGGATGAAGTGGACGCGCACTTCCAGTTCATGCCGGACTACTATTTCCAGACGAACTCCGCCGAGGAGATCGCCGCCCACATCCGGCATTTCCACAGCTTCCTGGAAATCGCCGCCAGCGAAGGCGAAAACGCGCTGGCCCCGGTGGTCAAATGGATTCGCGCGCCCGGAGCAGGGGCACACCGAAGTCTGGATCTGCACGCTGGGACCGCAAGGCTCTGCTCACCAAGATCGCCGGCTCCCTCTCCGTCGCTCACCTGAACATCCTCAGCGCCGATATCTTCACCCGCAGCGACAGCATGGTGCTGGATATCTTCCGCGTCTGCGACACGAAGTTCCAGGCCGTGACCGACCAGCGCGACATCGCGAACGTGGAGAAAAACCTGCGCCTGGCTCTTTCGCAGGAAGATTTCGATTTCCGCCCGCTTGCTCCAGAAGGCCAAGCGCCGCCCCGGCTTTCATCTTTCCCAGGAACTCGACTTCCCCACGCGCATCTCCATCGATAATGACGCGCACCCGGTTTACACCCTGGTCGATCTGCAAACGCCGGACCGCCTCGGCCTCCTCTATTTCCTGCTGCGCGCCTTCACCGACGCGCAAGTGAATATCGCCCTTTCCCGCATCACCACGGAGAAGGGCGCCGCCATCGATAGCTTCTACGTTACCAACTTCGACGGCCGCAAAGTGCGGGACCCCGACCATATCGCGCACATGCAGGAGGCGCTGAAAAGCGCCGGCGGCCCTGTGTAAGCGCAGGCCGCGCTTCGTCCTTCATTAAGTGCCATGTGCCAAGTTTGTGCATAAGTTCCACCTTGGGGCGCTCGGAGCCGCTCTCATGCTGAACTGTGTTGCCTTCTTACCTTCCTCTCCGGCGGATGCAGCCGGGCTGCTTCCCAGGGAGAATTTGCCAAAGGCGCGGACCTATCCATGCTGCAGTACCTTCAGGATCATGGCGTAACCTACCGCGAAGCGGGACAGGTCAAGGACCCGCTGCTGATCTTCAAAGAGCACGGCTGCAACTACGTCCGCCTGCGGCTCTTTGTAAATCCGGATGGCACCAAAGGGCAGGTAAACACCCTCTCTTATACATTGGCGCTGGCCAAGCGCGCCAAGCTGGCCGGGTTCCACCTTCTGCTGGATTTCCATTACTCCGACAAATGGGCGGATCCCGGGCACCAGTTCATCCCGGGCCAATGGAAGGACCTGCCGCCCTCTCAATTGGCGAACCGGGTTCGCACTTATACCCGCGGCACCCTTGCCGCTTTCCGCCAGCAGGGCTGCTCGCCGGACATGGTCGCGCTGGGCAATGAAATCAGCAATGGCATGCTCTGGCCCATAGGCGGGCCCCTTAGTGTCAAAACCAACTGGGAGCCTTTCGCCGGATTTCTCAAGGCGGCTTTGCAGGGGATGAAAGAAGACGATCCGGACGGCAAGATAAAAGTCATGATCCACGTCAACCGGGGCAGCGAAGAGGCGATGTGCCGGTGGTTTTATGATAACCTGCAAAAACAGGGAGTGGACTTCGATTTTATCGGTTTATCGTTCTATCCTTCCGGACAAGATGACTTCGGGAACCTTCGGGCGAACCTCGATTTCCTGGCCCGGACTTACCAGAAGAACATTATCGTCGTCGAAACCAGCTACGCAATGAACGGCGCGGAACAAGGCCGCCTGCCTTTCCCGCGCTCTCCGGAAGGCCAGAAATCATTCCTGGAGGAACTCTTCCGCACCGTCGCAGCCACGCCGGAGGGCCGGGGCGCGGGAGTTTTCTACTGGGCTCCGGAATGGATTGCGGACCGCTGGAGAGACCCGGCCGGGAGGGCCAATCACCACGGCGATCGCGCCCTGTTCGATCCCTCGGGCAACCTGCTCCCGGCCTTGCAAGCGTTTCAGTTTGCTCCGCCATAGGTTACAACCAGATTGCGGTCCTCTCTTGCCCGCTGCCGGCGGGTCCAATTCCCTTGACGGCCAATTTTGCCCCTGCTTCGGTGCCGCATGCGATCTGAAGTCCCGGCGGCCGTAAACGAGCCCGGCCACCGAGCCGTATGGAACAGCTTCGGACTTGCTTCGCTGGCCTTGTCGTTCGTTTCGTTCTCTGTTCTCAGCCATCAAATTCTTTCCACCAAGGGCAGTCTCGGCGGTCTGCATGCCAAAGCCGTTTCGGTTCTCTCGGGCCATCCCTTCATCGCCGCCGTCTCATTGCTTTTCTTCCTGGGCTTCGTCATTTATTTCCTGTCAATACTGCGGACGGGATCGCCGGTCGGTTACTTACAAACCCGGCGCGGCGCGGCCATGCTCCTGATCAGCGCCGGCCTCTGCCAATTGCCCATTTACTTTACCGCCCGGCCTGTGGATGCCGGGGATCTTCTCTGCCATGTGAATGCCATCGCGGAGGCGAGCGCCAGTTACCGCGCCGGGGAATGGCCTTTCTATACTTTCCGCTATGCCAACGGCACCACGCTGGGTTTGCAATATCCCATGCTCCGAACCTTGCTCGGCGGAGCCCTTAATCTCCTCCTGCCGGCGCAAACGGATCTTAACCTCGAGTTTCTCTGCGCCGCTGCCCACCTGTTCATGCTGGCCGGCTTGTACCGGGTCTTGCGGACCTGCCGCTTTTCCCGGCTCGCCTGCGCCCTTCCCGCGCTCACGCTCACCGGCTGCCATGAGATGTTGCTCTACTACATTTCCGCCTCCGTCCCCACTCTCGTCGCCAGCGCACTCGCCGTCTGGGCCTTCCACGCCTGTTTGCGCTGGTTCCAGTCCGGAAAACTCCGGCACGCCCTTCGCACCGGTTATTGGCTGGGCCTCTGTGTCTTGGCTCATCCGGTCACAGCCCTCTTCACCGTTTACTTTCTGGCGCCTCCCTTCTTCTTTGCCCTATTCCGCGCCCCCGGGCAGGGGCGACAACACTTGCTCGCGCAGGCCGCCGGGGCCGGCCTGCTGACGGGCCTGGTCGCGTTTCCCTACTTAGTCTCACTGAAGACGCTGGGCCCTTTCAATACTTACCAGCCCGGTCAGATATCCGCCTTCCAGGACTCGGTCGTTCGCATCGGCGAGAATTGCAAATGGGTCGTCAAATACCTGGCGGCCCCAACCCGGGAGGAGGCGGGGGAATACATCAGCCTGATCTTGTTCGCTCTCATTGCGGCCGGCTGGATAACCCATGGGCGGCGTTTTATCGCCAGCGCGCGGAAAAGCGGGACCTTCTATCTTAGCTTTGCCGCCTGTCTGTTTGTGGGAGGCGCCATCTTATTCTACGGCAGGGATTCCCCTCTTGTCTCGGCCATCCCTGGGGTAAAGCTCCTCAAGGTCAATAACCGCAGCTTTATCTTCTTCGCGGCCGGCTTGGCCCTGGCGGCCGCCAAACCCCTCGATCTCTGGCTGCGCCGGCCCCGCTGGATTGGCTTGCTGATGCTGCTGCTGTTCCTGGAGCAATGCCCGTATTGGTTGCGGCCGGCTTACTTTTCCTTGCCGGAGAATCAAAGGTTGCGCGCGGCTGACTTTGCTACTTACCCCCTAAGCACGTCCAGCTTCTTGGTTATCTGGCCGCAAGGCGCGGGCAACACCGGCGACCGGGAAGACTATCTATTCCACTCCCTGGGGTATTCCGGGATCAGCACTCTCGATCACGAGGAACAGTCCCAACCCGGGCTGGAAGTAAATGCCTTCCACTCCAGCCTGGCCGTCGTTCATTCGCCTTCCGAGGCGGCAGCCATCCTGCAAAGGCTAAGATGGCTTCGCGTCACCGACGTGATTTGGCGCCAAGATGTGCCAATGTCCATCGACCTTCGTTCCTTCGGCGAGGTGCGCCCCGTGACGAACGGCATTGATCTTCACCTTGCCGGCCCCACCATGGAGCGCGGCCTCCGGGAGGCGCGGTTGAGCATCGTGCCCGACGATTTGCAGCCGAACGGGACGACGCTCCTGCCAGTCGGCTTCAGCCCCTTTCTTCATTGCTGGCAAGCGGATCAGCCCGATCGGGAAATTCCCTTGATGGCCCAAAATGGTTACACGGCGATCGCTCGTCTCCTGCCCGCAGGCACGTCACTGATCCTCAAAGCCCGCACTCCGCCTACATCTCTGCCGCCGCCTGGCTGGGCGTAATCGTCACACTCTCATCCGGGCTGCTTCTCTCAATCAATCCTCGGCGAATTCCCCTCTCTTTCGCCCGGAGCTAATCCGCGCGCAGGACTCTCATAAACGTCATCCACGACGAAGAGCGGCCGCGATTTGAGCTGAAAGTAAATCCGGACCACATACTCCCCGACCACGCTAGTCACGACGATATTGGCGCCGCCGACAATCAAGATCAGCGTCACGATCGAAGCCCAGCCGGCAATCAGTCGAATGCCGAAGACGAAAGTCGTAACATAAGAAACCGCCAGGTAAGCCATCGACAGCCCGACCGTCAGGATTCCGATGCCCAGGGCAAAGCGCAGCGGCACCCTGGAAAAGCTGAAGATGCCATCCATGGCCAGCCGCAGATACTTGCCCAGATTGTATTGGCTCTCCCCGTGCAACCTTTCCGGCCGGTCATAAGGCAGGCCAATTTGCTTGAACCCCACCCAGCTTCGCAATCCGCGCACAAACCGGTCCTGTTCCGGCATTGCCTGCACCAGCTTCGCCACCCGCCGGCTCATCAGCCCGAAATCACCGGAATCGAGCGGAATGGGCCGTTCCGCCATCGCGTTGAACAGCATGTAAAATACTTTGAAGCAGAGCTTGATCAGCCACGACTCCTTCCGCCTCCGCCGCACCGCATACACCACGTCGTACCCTTCGCTGAACTTCTCCAGGAATTCGTGGATTAACTCCGGCGGGTCCTGCAGATCCGCATCCATAAAGACCAGCGCATCCCCTTTCGCGTAAGTCATCCCGGCCGAGATGGCGCCTTGGTGCCCGAAATTCCGCGACAGTTTCACCAATCGAATGGAAAGCCGCGGACCGGGCTCCAATCCCTTGGCGATTTCCACCGTTTCATCCGCGCTCCCGTCGTCCACGAAGATGGCCTCAAAGTTAAATCCCGGCTCTTTCCCCGCCAACTCCGTGATCCGAGCCCAGCAGTGCGGGAGATTGTCCGCTTCGTTCAGGACAGGAATGATAAGGCTGATCAACATGGGAAAGAAGGGGATGATGTCGCCCCGGCATGGCGGGGCAAGTGCAAATGTACTAGATGGATTGGGCGATACTGTCGGCGGCGAAAACGCTGCTCTGCTTTGGCTTCAAAGCCAAATCTGGCACTCACCGTGCGGCGCTCGCTTGCGCCCGCGCAACTGCCAGCAGGCTTTGTCCGAAAGGAGGTCGCATCACCGAAGTCTCGAATGCGTGGACGATCGGGAATATCACCCGGTCATACGCCCGAACCTTGCCGATCTCAAAACTCCGCTTTTTCAAAACGCAAAAGTTGAACCACCAGGCGAAATACCCTGCGCAGTTAAAGTAAATCAGACGCTCCAGCTTGAATCCCGCCGCCCGCAGTTGTTCTGACAACTGAGAGCGGGTGTACCGCCGGTAATGCCCAAAATCACGATCGATAGGAGCGTATATTTCCGGGCGCGCAGGCACTAACAGGCAAAGCGCTCCCTGCCGCGCGGCAAGCACCCGGGCATAGCGGGCAAGTTCTGCTTCATCTTCCGCTATATGCTCGAGTACGTTGACACTTAGAATCGCATCCCATTCTGTTCCGTTCGGCACCTTCTCGATGGTCCCTTCGATAAACTCAACCGCGGGGTGCGTAGTACGGAAGCGTTCGGCGAACGCCGCATCCGGCTCGATGGAAATCAGGCGTGAGATTTGCCGCATCCCCGCAAGCAGTGCCGTGGTCTGACCGATCCCTGCCCCAATCTCAATCAGATTTCCGCGCAGGAAAGGCATAAACTCGCTAATGAGCGCCTTTCGATAGTTCCGCGCCTCGTTAAGAGCGGCAAATTCAAAATCATTGGAGGTGGCGGTAGCGTTCGGGATCGGAAAAGCCATTGGTAACAATATGGTTGCAATTCGCCTATCTGGTAAAGTTATACCTGAAAATGCACACGAGAGCCTGGATGCCATCGCGCCAGTTTATCTTTTTACCTTCTGCATAAGTACGGCCATAATAAGATATAGGCACCTCGTAAATTCGCACTCCAGCGCGAGCCACTTTGGCCGTGATTTCGGGTTCAAAGCCGAACCGGTCCTCCTGGATGGTGATCTGTTGGATGACCTCCCGGCGAAATACTTTGTAACAAGTCTCCATGTCACTCAGGTTTAGATTCGTCGCCATGTTGGAAAGGGTTGTCAGCAACCTATTCCCGATTGAATGCCAGTAGTAAAGAACCCGATGCGCGCCCGCGCCGTTGAACCGCGATCCAAAAACAACATCCGCACGATCAAGCACAATGGGCTGAATCAGTATCTGGTATTCAGCCGGATCATACTCCATATCCGCATCCTGAATGATGACTATATCCGCAGTGGCAGAAGATATGCCAGTGCGCAAGGCTGCACCCTTTCCCCTGTTAGTCTCATGGCGAAAGGTCCTAATCCGGGGATCTTCGGGAAGCCGCTGCAAAGTCTCCCAGGTACCGTCCGTGGACGCGTCATCTACAATGATAAGCTCCGCCACACAAGGTTGGGCAGTTACCATTTTGACGATCTCACCAATCGTGGCCGCTTCGTTGTAAACCGGCATAACGGCACAAACGCACGGGCCCGCCGCGTTGTCCGGCAACGGAGTAGCAAGAGGCATGAACTGATGCATGGCAATGGCGAGATGATATCAGGCGGCCGGCTGACTTTGAGTTGCCGCGCCCATTAACGGCGCAAAAAAGAGGCGCCGAAAGGCGACCAGGAGAAAAAAAGCCGGGAATACGGCGAAGCAAACCTGGGAAAACACCATGAAATGGTAGCTTGTTGCCGTTTGCATTCCGTAAACTCGGAACAGAACCGAGGTGACATATCTCTCACTTACCAGCCAAATATAACACGCCCAGAGACCCCCTCTAATAATCGCTTTCCATGCTCCACTCGCGTGAACCGCCTCCCATGCCAGCCAGCCCAAGAAGGGAAAAAAAAGGTACATCCAAATGTAATTGACCCAAATTGAAAAATTAAACAGGCAAAAGACCGCCATCGTGCCGGCGGTCGCAGCGCCGATCGCTGAGGGCCAATTGATGCCACGCGGATCTGATGTGCTTCGCCTGAATCCGGCATAGATGGCCACGCAAATGACGCCGGTCAGTAATAAATAAAGTTCCTTCGGGTAAAGCCCATAAAAGTAGAAGAGCCGCGGAGCAATACCGTCTCCTATTGGCACTTCAATCTTTGGCAAAACCAGTGAAAAATATTGATGGTAAATGCCGCTTCCGCCTAAAAAGAGTGTGGCAGCGTTGAGAGCAATGGAAAAAAGGGCGAGGGCGGCTGCTCCCTTCCAGAATGCCCTCCGGATGAACAATAACGGACACCAATTCACCACCAGCGCCTTGGATGTCAGCAAGGGAATCATAGCTGCGGCCAGCCATAGATATCGTTTCTTCATCCAGCCGTAAACGGCAAGGCAGATAAAGAAAGAAAGAACTGGAGAGATGTTCCCGGTTTCAATCGTGGTTAAGCCATGAAGCGCATAAATGCAGAAGGCGATCGCAACCAGGCCCTCAACATAAGTATCATTCCCTTCCAGCAGGCGATACATGCGGGCCGAGAGGATCGAGACGCCGAAAAGGGCGAAATTAAAAAGGATAGGAGCCACGACCTCCTCCGCCGTCCGATAATCGAAATAGGCAAGAGGCCACAGGAACAAGGCGAAGGGCGGAGGCAGGATGTAGCGCCAGTAGGAATGGGCTAATTCGGGGCAATACGCCAAAATCCTCTCGCTATAGTCCGAAGCCCAAGGGGCCGCAAGGCTTGGGTAAAAGTTCTGTGTCGAATGAGCAGCATTAGCAGTAAATAGGAAGGTTTTTGAGGATGGGGAAAATTTCAGCGGATTTTCGTAAACCCCTGCCTTCGGAATTGGGTAAAGGCAATCCCACAAGCCGTGCCGAACTGCGAGCCCTGCAGCATAATATTCTCCAAAATCGAGCCGGTGTCCCTCGTTATCTGAACTTCCGGGCAGAGGGCGGGCCCTCTGCTGCAGAATATCGATGACCGGGTTGACCAGCAAAAACCATAGTGCCGCAAGAGTTACCGACCAAATGCGAAAAACCCGGGGAGAAACCCTCGATTGGAACCATTTGACGGGCGAACGGGGCACACGCTTCGCGTCCGGCTGCAACGGCACTGTTTTCGAAGAGCGAAAGCGGGCTTCCGCTCTCTCGTCGGTTGAGATTTCAGGGTCCGGCACAATATTGGTTCAGTTGCGAAGCTCCTGTTTAAAGAAGGACCAAGACGGTGATCGAGAAAAATCGCGTGTATGAATTCCGAAGCGGTTGGGCTTTTTGCGAGCTGGGGGATGGGGAAAATTTAATCATAATATTGCTTAAGATGCTGTCTGAGTTTCACTTCGGACGACTTAGCGGTTGCGGAGGCGGAGGGAAGAAACGAGCGAATGCGACCTGATGTCCAGGACGTGCCATGTAAAGATTTCAAGACGTTACTTACATAAATCTGCCGAATGAAAGGTCCGGCCCTGTTTCACATACTCTCCGGTAAATTTTAGATATCTTAATCTTACCCGCGCCCATATTCGTACTCTCCTAGGAAATCCATGCCCGCCCGTTTCCTTTCCTCTTCCGCTGGCTGGTCTGGCGCCACATCCGCCGCCACTGGCTGCTCGCCGCGCTGAATATTCTGGCCGTGGCCTTGGCGTGGCCGTTTTCGTCGCCATCCAGATCGCCAATCGCAGCGCCGCCCGCGGCTTCGAGGCCGGCGTCGATATCGTCGCCGGCAAAGCCCAACTCGAAGTCCGCGGCCCGCTCGATGACGCTCTCTTTCCCGCCATCGCCCATGCCCCCGGCGTTCGCGCCACGACTCCTGTCATCGAGGAACTCGCCACCACGCCCGATTTTCCCGGCGAATACCTCCGCGTCCTTGGCATCGATGTCTTTACCAATTCCCCGTTCCGCACTTTCGAGATCGGCGATGGCGGCGGCCATTCCTTTGACCTCGAGCCCTGGCTGGCCAATCCGCACGGCATCGCCATTAGCGATGAATTCGCCCGCGTCCACGGCCTGCGGCCCGGCGATTCCCTGCGCCTCCTCATCAATAGCCGCACGGCGCATCTTCACCATCCTCGAATCTCATCCCGCTGCGCGGCATCCCGGCCGGCTCCGCGGGCGTGCCCATCGCCGCCATGGATATCGGCTGGGCCCAGGAGAACTTCCAGCGGCGCGGCCGGCTCTCCTCCGTGCAACTGCTCCTGGACGATCCCGCCCACCCGGAGGCGGTGCAGCGCACCCTAGCCGCTCTGCTCCCCGCGGATACCCAGGTGAGGCGCCCCCGGCCAGCGCAGCCTGCAAATCGAGAAGATGCTCGGCGCCTTCCAGTTGAACCTCACCGCGCTCAGCCTCGTCTCGCTGCTCGTGGGCATGTTCCTGATTTATAACACCCTCTTCGCCTCGACCGCCCGCCGCCGGGTGGAGATCGGCATCCTGCGCGCGCTCGGCGCCACCCGCGCGGAAGTGCGCGCCCTTTTCCTCGGCGAGGCCCTTTTCTTCGGCGTCTTCGGCGACGGCGCCGGCGGCATCGTGGGCGGGGTCGGGCTCGCGCAGGCCCTCGCCGGTTCCGTGGCGCGCACCGTCTCTTCGCTCTACCTGCTCGTCAGCATCCGCTCGCCGCTTTTGGGATGGCGTCCCCTTTGCCGCCGCGGCCGCGCTTGGCCTGGCCTCCGTCCTGGTCGGCGCCTGGGTGCCCGCGAATGAAGCCGCGAAAGCCGACCCCATCGCCGCGCTCAGCCATGGCGCCCGCCTGGAGCGTTTCCAGCGCGGCCATGCCTGGCTCTGGGCGCTCGGCAGGCCTGGTCTTCCTCGTGCTTGCCTGGCTCTGCTCCGCCGCCGCGCTGCGCACCACTGCCGCGTGGCTTTCCTTTGCCGCCGCCTTTTTCGTGATGGCCGGCTTCGCCCTCTTCGCCCCGGGCGTTTCCGCCGCCGCCGGCCGCCTCGCCGCTTCCGCTGCGCCACACCATCCTCCGCATGGCGGGCGAAAATGTCCGCCGGACTATCCATCGCAGCGCCGTCACCGTGGCCGCGCTGGCCTGTGCCGTCGCCATGATGATCGGCGTCTCGGTCATGATCTTCTCCTTCCGCCAGAGCGTGGAAAGCTGGATCACCCGCGGCATCGTGGCCGATCTCTTCGTCGCCCCGGCCTCGAACGAAGTCATCGGCCTCCACGCCTTCATCCCGCCCGAGACCCTCCGCGCCCTCGCCGCCGATCCCGGCGTGGAGGAGCTCGATACCTACCGCCAGTATTCTACCCGTCTCCGCTCCGTGGACTCCATGGACTCGGTGGATCTTGGGCATTGTGACCGGCGCCGACCGCCGCAATATCCGCTTTGTGCAACGACGCGACCGCGCCAAGATGCAGGCCTTTTTCGCCGGCTCCGTCATCGTCACCGAAACCTTCGCCCGCAAGCACGCCGTGGGCGAGGGCGGACCCTGCTCGACCTCCTCACCCCCGCGGGCCTCAAGCCCTTCCGCATCGCCGGCGTCTATTACGACTACACGAGCGATCGCGGCTTGATCATGATGGATCGCTCCCTCTTCGACCGCTACTGGCACGATCCCGGCGTCAACTCCGCCGCGCTTTACCTCCGCCCCGGCGCGGATCCCGCCGCCGTCGCCGGGCGCCTCCGCCGGCAGGGCGGCGGCCTGCTTGTCTATGCGAACTCCGCGTTGCGCGGCGCATCCTGGCGATCTTCGACCAGACCTTCGCCGTCACCGGCATCCTGCGCACCATCGCCATTCTCGTGGCCATCGTCGGCCTGTTCCTGTCGCTCACGGCGCTCGTCATCGAACGCGAACGCGAGATCGGCATTCTGCGCGCCATCGGCGGCTCCCGCCGCCAGATCGGCGCCATGCTGCTCGGCGAGGCCGCGGTGCTCGGAGCAGTGGCCAGCGGGCTCGGCGTGGCATCCGGTCTCTGCCTCGCCATGGTGCTCACCTGGGTGGTGAACAAGGCCTTCTTCGGCTGGACCATCGAGCTGCAATTCCCCGTGCTCTTCATCGCCACCACCCCGCTCTGGATCGTCGGCGCGGCCATGCTCGCGGCCATTCTTCCCGCCCGGCAGGCCGCGCGCGTGCCCATCGCCGCCGCGCTCCGGGAGGAATGACACCATGCGCCCCTTTTCCTGGCTCCCTTCTCCTCTGGGTGCGCCGCGCACCCGGCCCCCATGGCTGGCACCTCGCGCGCCCGGGCGCCACCTACTCCTTCCCACGCGACGATGGCATCCACCCCCGCTTCAAAACCGAGTGGTGGTACTTCACCGGAAACCTCCGCACGCCCGGCGGGGCGCGAATTCGGCTACCAGCTCACCTGGTTCCGCCAGGGCGTCCTTCCGGAGCGCGACCCGGCCGCCTCGCGCTTCCTGGTGCGCGATTTCAAATTCGCCCATTTCGCCATCTCGGATATCGCCGCCGGGCCATTTCTACTTCTCGCAAAAAGTCGCGCGCGGCGCCTTCGGCGAAGCCGGCTTCGGCGATGGCTCGCCCGGCCCGCTGGCCTGGATCGACGACTGGCGGCTCACCGTGCAGCCGGATGGAAGCTGGCGCATTACCGCCACGAGCGAAGGCCGCACCCTGGAGCTCCAGCTCGTGTCGCAAAAGCCCCCCGTTATCGAAGGCGAGCACGGCATCAGCCAAAAAGCCGCCGGCGACGGCCACGCCTCCTGCTACTACTCGCTCACCCGCATGAAAACGACCGGGCATTCTCACCCTTCCCGTCCCAGCCGCCGCTGCCGGTCGCGGGCGAGACCTGGTTCGACCACGAATGGGCGACCAACCAGCTCGCCCCCGGCCAGGCCGGATGGAACTGGTTCTCCCTGCAGCTCGCCGACGGCACGGAACTCATGCTCTACCAGATGCGCCTCCGCAGCGGCGCCATCGATGCCGCCTCCAGCGGCACCTTCGTTGCAAAGGACGGCGCCACCCTGCACCTGGTCGGCCGGCGACTACCGGCTCACGCCGCTCGACGTGGTGGCGCAGCCCCGCCAGCGGCGCGAACTACCCCATCCGCTGGCGGCTGGAGATTCCCCGGCTCGACCTCGCCGCGGAGATCTCCACCCCCCTGCGCGACCAGGAACTCGCCCTCCCCTCCCTCGCTTACTGGGAGGGCCTGATCCACGTCTCGGCCCGGCGCGCGGGCTCCGCCTGTCGCAGGCCACGGCTACATGGAACTGACCGGCTACGGCGCGCCCCTCGCCGGCCTCCGCTCGGGGAAACCGTAAAACCGTAAGCCTCCCGCAAAACCGATACTGATCGGGGCAATGCTCATCCCTTAAAAATCGAACCCGAAAATCCATGAACCTCAAACACGAAATCAATCGACTGAGCCACCTGTTCAACGATGGCGTGGAAAAAGCGCAAACTGCTACCGACGAGTGGGGCGACCAGGCGAAAATCCGCCGCCGATGAAGCCGCCGCCCGCGCCCGCCACGGCCTGCGCACCGGCAGCAAAAACCTCCTCTCCGCCGAAGAACTGGTCCTCGGCCACGTGCGCTCCAACACGAACCTCTATCTCTTCGCCGCCCTGCTCCTGGTCGGCAGCCGCCGTGGCCAAGCTGCTCGATCGCTCAGCCGCGAAGAAACTTCGCAAGCCCCGCTCCTGTAGCGGGTTCGCTAACTCCGCCCTGGCTGCCGCACTTGCCGCAGCAGCCAGGCCATGATGTGATCGAACACCTCCTCCCGGCAGAGATCGTTATGCGTTTCGTGCAGCCCTCCGGGAGGATGGCGAGAGTCTTGTCCTCGCTCTTCAGCTCCCGGAAAAACTCCTGCGTCGCCTCGACCGAAGTCACGCCGATCCAGGCTCCCGTGCACCAGCAGGATCGGGCAGGCCAGCGAGCGTGCTGCCGTCCTCGCCCGCTCCGCCCCCGTCGTGAATAACCGGTACATGCGCGCCGACATGCGGTGATGCGCCAGCTGCAGATCCGGCATCGCCGCAGGAAATCCAGATCCCGCGAGAGCCGCTCCGGCCGCACCGCCACCCCCTGCATGAATCCCGGCCAGACCCGAGCCGCCAGCCACGCCAGGGCCACCTTCCAGCGCTCCGGCGCAAAAGCCAGGCGCAGCCACGGCGAGGTCACCACCAGGCCCGCCGCCCCCGGCCGATATGCCTGCCGCAAAATTCAAAACGATCTGCCCTCCCAGGCTGTGGCCATAAAGAAACGCCGGCAGCTTTTCCCCTGCCCTCCGCCCCCGTCACCTTCACCCAAACCTCCCGCAGATCTTCCAGTAGCACCTCATAGGAAGCGATATCCCCCCGCGCCCCCTCGGAGCGGCCATGCCCCCGCAAATCCATCGCCACTGCTGAAAACCCCGCCGCCGCCAGCTTCCTCATCACATGGAGATACCGCCCGGAATATTCGCCAAACCCGTGCACCATCAGCACCATCCCTTTTCGCGCTCCTGTGCCTCCATCGACCGGAGGAAAAGCCCTGTGCCATCCGCCGCCAAATGCATCCATTCCCGCAAAGGCTGCAGTCGCCCCATCGGCCATTTCCATGCCGGGAAGTGGACGCCATCCCCGCAAAAAGCAAGGCGGCCCATAATGCCCACACCATTCGCCCGCTCCCACCGCCCTCTCGCGGCAGGGCAAGCTTGCAAGCCTTGCTGCCCTGCTAAATTGGAGCCATGCACCCCCTCCCCGGCGTTCTGGATTCACGCTCATCGAATTGCTCACCGTGATCGCCATCATCGCGATCCTCATGGGCCTGCTCTTTCCCGCCATTATCGCGGCCAAAAATACCGCCCGCAAAGCCCAGGCCAAAAACGACGAGTCCCAGATCGTGACCGCCGTTAAAATGTTCTACACCGACTACGGCCAATATCCCCGTCAGGCCCACCACTGTGACCGACGCCGCTAACGGGGCCGATGACTAGGCGACCCAAACGCACCAATCGGCTCCCGATTACCCAACAACCTGCTTTCGACGCCTTGCGAGCTGACTTCCGCCATCGAAACGACCTAACGAAAATCCCCGCCAGGTCGCTTACCTCGACGTTCCCTTTGCCAAGAGCACCACCACGCCCAAAGGTGGCATCGGCACCGCCGATGGAACTACGGCCCATGCTATTACGATCCGTGGGGTAAACCTATATGCGTGGCCATCGATAAAGAATACCAAGGCTTCATCATAGTCCCCTACACCAACATAGCGACCACGCCGCAAAACACCGCTCACTGACCGGCGTGGCCGTCTGGTCCTACGGCCCCGACACTCAATTCGGCGCCGCCGGAGAATCGAGTGGTCGGCCAATCCAAAGTTTGACGACGTTCTTTCCTGGCAGTAAACGGGAAAGTGTCGGCGGGGTCCTGCCGCATTCGCGGGTGTAGTTCAATGGTAGAACGCCAGCTTCCCAAGCTGGACACGAGGGTTCGATTCCCTTCACCCGCTCCAACCCTGTATCCATTAGGGCTACGTGGCAAACGACTGCTTTTTCAGTGCCCAGTCATAACGCAGAGTCATAACATATCATCGATATTTTCGGGTGTTTCAGGATGTCACTGATGTCGAAATGCACCTCTTCTTCCAAGCCTTATACCTTTCGTGGACGCGGGCTTCGTCGATAGAACTCCGCGGCGAAGCCCGAGTAAGGGGAGGTCTCCCGAGCCTGATTTGGTCACATTGAAGACGGCCCAGGATCGCCTCCACACCGGCCAAAACCCGAGAAGATCAGACCCGAAAACAGGCAGATTTGCCTGAGCTCATGTTCACCGACGCTCATCGATGTCACTGATGTTGGGAAAACCCCCTTTCGCCTGAATCCAGGGGTGTCACCACAGCGGCTCCGGCGACATCCGCCCGTATAGGCGATCCTTGGGGCAGTCGGCATTTTCGATTGGACATCCAGAGCCTCCAGTGTTCATCTGTACATGCTCCATGAAAAGATCCCGCCAGTCCATCCCCAAGGGTGCCACCGGCATCTACAGGTTGGATTGTTCCACTAGCCCACCGAGGTTTGAGGATGGTGAAAGCATCACAGTAGTGAAAAAGGGTCCGCCTGGTCATTGCATCGTATGTGGTACCGCTGGGGCCGAGGTCATCATTCGAAATGCTGAGATCGTGCTCGATTGACGTAGGTATATTCGAGTCCGTTTTGGGATTGTGTGATCTGGATTATCGACAATTTCCAGATCGGTGTCCCATTGAGCTTTGCTATTGTTCTTGATGGGTAAGGATTCACCGTCCGGGGCGTCCGGATGGACCCGCCTTTTTGACATGGTCCAATTCATTTGCCAAGAAGGCCGACCAGCGAGCAAAATCGTCGGAAAACGGGCCAATATCACCAAATTGCTACCTCTTGGGACTTAGGAGAAGGCTTGACGACGGCCCGCGTCGGCAGAAATATCATGAAAACGCCGGAAACAACCACTTGAAAACCGTGAACATCAGGTCAAATGGGAAATCCCGGTTTAATCCAATTCCATGAGCCCATCTTCTTCTTTGTCTTGGAGACCAAGTTCCAGCTTGTGCGTTAACGCGCTGGGGGTGGCCATTTGGTCCTTCATCCTTCATTCGGGATCGGTGAAGGCCCAAACGCGGGTGGAAACAAACGTCGCTCTGCAGCGGGCCGCCTATCAGTCCAGTGCCATCAACTACGACAATGTTGCTCATTTGGCCACAGATGGAAGTTTAGATACGTTTTGGCAGAGCAGCATTGAGAACCAACCGTGGATTTATGTCGATTTAGGGCAATCGCGGAAAATCAGCGGCATTAAGCTGGCTTGGGGACCCCTAGTTCCCTCCGGCTGCACGATTCAGATTTCGAATGAAAATACAGGCCCCACAACTTGGAAGCCGGTTGTTCATACGGCATGCACAGCATCGCAAACCAGCGAAGTTCACTTGACCGAAACCAATGCTTGTTATGTCCGAATGCTCGCCGATGCTGGGTCAGCCCCCGGAGGTTGCCAACTTGCGGAATTCACCGTCCTGGGTGAGTCGCTGCCTGCCACGCCGCCGGTGGACCTAACTCTCCCCGGCAAGGACCATGACAACAAAATCTCCCTTGATGGCAATCAATGGAAAATCCAAAACACGCTGTTCACCCACGACTCTGGGGAGGTCATTTCCAAGGCGGGCTATCCCACAGACGGCTGGTTGCCAGCCAAAATTCCTGGCACCGTTCTTGCCAACTATCTCGCGGACGGAGCGGTTCCCGATCCAAATTTCGGCGACCAACAGCACTTGGTCTCCGAGTCCTTTTTCCAGAACGATTTTTGGTATCGCCGGGAATTTCAAACAACCGTCGTTGCCCCAGACCAACATTTCCTCTTGAATTTCGAAGGGATCAACTGGAAGGCGGACATTTATCTTAACGGTGTTCATGTCGGACATATCGATGGCGCGTTTTCCCGCGGAGTCTTCGACGTAACCCAGAACCTGTTGCCGGGGCGGACGAATGCGCTTGCCGTTCTCATCCATAAAGTGGCCAACCCGGGTGCAACCCATGAAAAATCGCTGGGGAAAGACAGTCGTAACGGAGGTGTTCTCGGGAAGGACGAGCCCACCTTTCAAGCCAGTATCGGGTGGAACTGGATGCCCACTATTCGCGGGCGCGACATCGGCATTTGGGATCATGTTTACTTGGAACAAACCGGGCCGCTCGTTCTAGCGGATCCGTTTGTCGAGTCGACCGTTTCTAAAGATCGGAAACAAGCCGATCTTACGCTCAAGCTGAGCGTAAGAAACCTCGAAAACAAGCCGGTGGAAGGCGCTGTTAGTGGAACCCTTGAAAACATGTCCTTCACCCAAAAAGTGGAATTGGCGCCGAAGGAGACCAAGAACTTGACCTTGGATAAATCCTCATTCCCTCAGCTAAGCCTGGCAAACCCCGCCTTGTGGTGGCCGAATGGTTACGGTGGGCAGCCTCTTCAGCACCTGAATCTGATCGTTACGACCGGGGATGCCCCTAGTAGTCAAAAGGAAGTCGTCTTCGGCATTCGAGAACTGACCTATGATACATCCGACAACATTCTAAAAATATTTTGTAACGGTCAGCGCATCCAACTCAACGGCGGCAATTGGGGCATGGACGAGACGATGTTGCGATATGAGGCCAGGGATTATGATATTGCCGTCCGCCTGCACAAAGAAATGCACATGACGATGATTCGAAATTGGATCGGGCATGTAGGCAAAGATGAGTTTTTTCAGGCCTGTGACAAATACGGCCTTTTGGTTTGGAATGATTTTTGGCTCTCGAGCGTCAATCCTGATGACCACAAGATGTTCATGGATAATGTTCGCGATCGGATCCTGCGCATTCGCAATCATCCCTCGCTGGCTCTTTATTGCGGAGAGAACGAAGGAATGCCACCAAAGGATTTGGACGCGGCTATGGCCCATGAGACCGCGGAGCTTGATGGGACGCGATTTTATATTCCAGATTCTGCTGGCGGCCTGGTCACCGGACACGGACCCTATGAACCTCACCCCGACAGTTGGTATTTTCACAATGCCGTCGCCAAAAGTCAGGGCAGTGAGGCGACAGGCGGCATCGGGACCACTCTGCACAGCGAGTTGGGAATCGTCACTGTGCCCACTGCCGATTCCATGCGCCTGATGATGCCGGAAAAGGACCTTTGGCCCATCAACGACATGTGGGCCGTTCACGATTTTTTTCAAGCCCGGTGCCCTGTCTATAAGGCAAGGATCGATAAGTCTTACGGTCGCTCGCAAGGGCTGGACGACTTTTGTCTGAAAGCGCAAATGGAGAACTGGGAGAACGCCAAAGCGATGATGGAATCGTGGAGAAGCCTTTCCGGCAGCGGCTGTCTGATCTGGATGTCTCACCCCGCCTGGCCGTCCTTGATTTGCCAACTCTATGACTACTACCTGAATCCCACCGCCGCATACTTTGGCGTGAGAATCGCGAATGAGCCCCTCCACATCTTGTGGGACCCCTTTAGCAACGAGATCAAGGTAGCCAACAACACCGGTCAGGACTTCAAAGATCTCCACGCCGAGGCCTGGATTTACAATATGGATGGCACGCAGAAAGCGCAGCAGGAGGCGCAAATCGATTCGTCCGCCAACGGGATTGCCACCGACTGCTTCGCCTTGACGTTCCCGGCCGATTTAAGTCCCGTCCATTTCATCAAACTTGTCCTTAAGAGCGGCTCCCAAACTCTCTCAGAGAATTTTTATTGGAGAGGAATCAAGGAAGATCAGTATTTGACCTTGAACGATATGCCGAAAGTTAATCTCACTGGCTCCTTCACGGAGAAAGACGAAGAAGGAAAAGTCAGGCTCAACGTTAACCTCGAAAATCCCACGACGAATGTCGCGCTGATGGTTTGTCTTAAAGTGGTCAAATCCAATAAGCCCAACGAACGTATTCTCCCCGCCTTTTATGAGGACAATTACGTGTCATTACTCCCGCATGAGACGCGGCAAATCCAAGTCGAATTTGATTCGACCGCCCTCCAGGGTGATCGACCCAAGATCATGGTGAGCGGATGGAACACACCTTCCTTTGAGTTAACCAAATGAGCCTAAGAATGTTGCTTCCCATCCGTTTACCATCAAGGATACCAGGATTCCAGAATGGAATGATATCCAACCCTTTCTTGGTGACTGTCATGCACAGTGTTATGAACATTTCCATCAGTTGCCTAATCTGTCTTTTTTGCGGCATGTCATTTCAAGCCGCCGACGCTCAGGTAAATACCGCCCATTCTCTGGACGGAAGTTCCTGGCAAATTGCACCTCAAGCTGAGGTGAAAGAAAGCGGGGAGCAGCTTTCCAAACCTGACTTTAAGCCGTCCGGCTGGCTGCCAGCGCAGGTTCCGGGAACGGTATTTGGTTCGTATGTTCTGGCCGGGAAGGAGAAAGATCCCAATTACGGGGATAATATCTACAAGGTCGATCTCAAGAAGTATGACCGTAATTTTTGGTATCGTACGAACTTCACCGTACCGGCCGACTTCAGTGGAGGCCACGTTTGGCTGAATTTGGACGCCGTCAATCGCGACGCGGATATCTATGTCAACGGCTCAAACGTCGGTTCGATGCACGGCTTCTTGCAGCGCGGGCGATTTGATGTCACCAGCCTTGTTCATGCTGGGACGACGAATTCCCTCGCGCTTCTCGCTTACGTTCCTCTGCTGCCGAACGTAAAATCGGAAAACTTCAGCAGCCCATCGTTCATTTGCACGAAAGGCTGGGATTGGATGCCCCGGGTTCCCGGTTTCGATATGGGTATCTATAAGGACGTTTACCTGAGTCATACGAATGATGTCTCATTGATTGATCCGTGGGTTCGCACGGAACAGGCCAACCTGGGCAGCGCGGACCTTTCGCTTCAGACTGACCTCCAAAATACATCAACCACCGGAGTGACGGGTGAGTTAGTGGGCGAAATCAACCCGGGGAATATCACCTTCACCCAGTCAGTAACGCTGGCACCGAGTGAGACGAAGACCGTCCACTTGAACGCCACGGAGGCGCCAGCACTCCACATTCCAAATCCCAAATTGTGGTGGCCCAATGGCTACGGTGACCCGAATCTCTATAAGATTCATCTCTCCTTTCGGGTGGGGAACACAGTGTCCGATCAGAAGGACATCACGTTTGGCATCCGGAAATATAGCTACGACACCGACAACAAAACGCTTCACTTTCATATCAATGGCATTTCCATTTATCCGAAAGGTGGAAGCTGGGGCATGGCGGAGTATTTGCTGCGGTGCAAGGCCAAGGACTACGACACGATGGTCCGGTTTCATCGGGAGGAAAATTTCAATATCATCCGCAACTGGATGGGCATGACGCCGGACGAGGCCTTCTATGATGCCTGCGATAAATACGGCATCATGGTCTGGGACGAGTTTTGGTTAAACTCCAGCGGCGGGTTGCCGGCCGATCAGGCCATTTTCGGTGCCAATGTGGTCGAGAAAATCAAACAGTTTCGCAACCATGCCTGCATCGCCTTATGGTGCGCGGAAAATGAGGCGACGCCTCCTCAGCCCCTCAATGATTTATTGCGGGAGGCCGTCAAGACCTACGACGGCGATGACCGGTACTATCAGGAGAATTCCCACGCGGTTAATCTCAGCGGAAGCGGCCCTTGGCGCAATTTGGATCTCAAACAGTATTTCAAAGGCACGGGGGTTCCGGCTGGAGGCAATCTGCCTTTCGGGATGCGCAGTGAAATTGGCACAGCGGCATTTACCAACTTCGATAGTTTCAAGAAGTTCATTCCTCAGGATGCCCGCTGGCCCCGTGGCGACATGTGGAATAAGCATTTCTTCGGGCCGAGCGCCCGGAATGCAGGGCCCGATGGCTATTTTTCCGACCTCAAACGCCGCTATGGCCCGGCTCACGAAATTGAGGAGTTTTGCCTTAAATCGCAATTGCTCAGCTTTGAGACTATGAAGGCGATGTTTGAAGGCTGGCTCGATCACAGCGATAAAGATTCGGCCGGAATCATCATCTGGATGAGCCAGTCGGCCTATCCCTCTTTTGTCTGGCAGACTTACGATTACTACTATGATTTGACGGGTGCATTCTGGGGCGCAAAGAGCGCATGCGAGCCCATCCATATTTATTGGAATGAGAACGATGACCGCATTCGCGTGGTTAACACGACCGGGAAAAGCCTTGAAGGTCTCACCGCTGAGGCGCAAATCTATAATCTGGATGGAACGCAGAAGTTCGACAAGAAGTCCGATCCGTTTACTGCCACTCCGGACCACGTTGCCGATTGTTTCACTCTCACCTACCCGGCCGACTTCTCACCTACCCACTTTATCCGACTACGCCTGACCGATGGAGCGGGCAAATTGATTTCGGAAAACTTCTATTGGCGTGGGGTGGACTACCTCAATTTTAGGGGGCTGGCCGCGCTGAAGCATGTCAATCTTCAAACCACGTCCCAATCTTCATTGGTTGACGGGGAGCAGGTGATCACGGCCAGCGTCACCAATCCGGCTGATTCTCAATCGGTGGCATTTGCCATCCGTCCGATGTTACTGAAGCCCGGTAGCGGAGATCAAATCCTCCCTGTCCATGTCAGCGACGGCTTTTTCTCTCTCCTGCCGGGCGAAACCAGGCAGGTCACCTTTCGATTTGATCCCGTCTTGAGTCAGGGAGAGGAACCCAAGGTCGAATTCCGATCTTATAACAGTTCCTTCCAGGAATTGCCTCCGATAATAAATGAATCCGGTAATCTGGCTTTAGACAAGGATGTCAAAGCTTCAACGAGCGATATCCATGCGAATGGACCCGATGCGGTGGTGGACGGCAACCCAACCACGCACTGGTTGTCCACAAAAACCGATCCGCAATGGATTATGATCGACCTGGAGAAAAGCACGCCGATCTCGCATGTAAAACTTGTCTGGGAAAATGCCAATGCCCCCAGCTATGCCATTCAAGTTTCAGACGATGGAACGAACTGGGGCGACATCTATACGACAACCTCAGGCAAGGGCGGGGTGGATGATCTCGTGGGACTGAAAGGCCAAGGTCGTTACATCCGGATGTTGGGTACAAAGCGGGCAAATCCTGGTTATGGCTACTCTTTGGTTGAATTCGAAGTGTATGGGCATTGAAGGCTGGATTCCTGCCTAGGACGGGGAACGACTGTTATCGCGCGTCGACCCGTCAACCCGCCCAGACCCGACTTCGCTGCACTTCAAATGCCGAGAGCCTTGCAGCCACCGGCGCAAACGCGCCGGCTCAATGAGGTAAGATGTCGAAGACGACGCGGAAGCCCTGGTTTGCGAGAGAGCCATGGCGGTCCATATGGCCAATGGTGACGAGGTCGAACGAGTTGCAGGTATTGGCGGAGCACCACCAGGAGCCGCCGCGACCGGCGATGAAGCGGGATTCATTACCGCGCAAGGCCGGAGGGAGGTCGGAGCAGTATTGAAAGACGTTGCCGATGACGTCATATAGACCCCACGCGTTGGGCGGATAGGACCGGACAGGCGAGGTGTAGATGTAGCCATCCACAGGGTCTTCTTTTGCGTGGGTGGCACCGTTCCAAACGTTTGCGCGGCCCGGGATGAATTTGTCGCCCCATGGGTAAAGGGCGCCCGCTCCGGCGCGAGCGGCAGCTTCCCATTCGTCGCATGTGGGGAGGCGGCCGCTGACCCAGCGGCAATAAGCCTCGGCATCAGCGCCGCTGATTTGAGTTACAGGGTGCCGCGGGATTTCGGAGGCACTGGGGCCGGCATTGCCCCGTGGGTGGCGCCATGTCGCCCCCGGGGTGTCGTTCCATGCCCAATCGGCCATGCCTTGGTGGAAGGTCTTGCCGTATCCGCGCCGCTCGGCGTCGGTGACATACCCAGTAGCCGTTACGAAGGCAAGGAATTCGACGTTGGTTGTGTCGGCATCCGCGATGCGAAAAGCGCGCAGGTAAACGGTGTGAGGTGGGTTAAGGGCGTTGCCTTCCCCGCCGAGTAGGTATGCGCCAGCCGGAATGGTGACGAGGAAATGGCCGTTACGTCCTGTAATTTTTTCCGGTTGGGAAGCAAGAATGCAGGCCGGAAAAAGCAATAGCATTGTGGCGGCCAATGCTGATTGAGCTGACCGAAGCAAGCGGCTACCCCGCATCGAGCTTCCATTTGGCAGGCGGGACATCTTTGATGAATTGCCGCGCCAGGTCGCGAATCTGCGTGGCTACAGCGTCGGAATAGGGGACGGAAGGTGGCGGATACATGTATGCGACTGGGAGCTTGCAGATGGGGTCGAAGGGCACGCCTTTGTCCTTTGCTTGCTCAGGTGTCTTCATGTCCTTGAAGTCTGCCTCCAAGGCGCGTTTGCGGATCGCGGCCTCATAGAGCGTCTCGAATTGCGAATCGAGAAGTGGCGTATAATGTTGTCCGCGCAGGATCTGGAGCATTACGGAGAGAAGTTCGCGCTGCCTCACCCGGAGCATGACCAATGCAACCCTTCTTTGCGGTGAGACATCCGGCGGGGATTTCGCGTCCAATATCATCATTGGACCGCCGGACACCTCCGGCGCGGGTGCCTTGGGATCATTCTCCAGCGTTGTTATTATTTGCCGCAACTTGTCTTCGATGCCGAGAAGATCAGGGAGAGTTTCAACGGCGTTTAGCGACGGAATGACCTTGTAGAAGAGTTCATTGAACTTAGGTGCTGTATCCAGAGAATTAAATTGCGCGACTTGCTTGACGAGGTCAGGAATGACCTCCGCGCGGTGAGCGCGCAAGATCGCGATGTTGGAGTCCGAAACAAAGGTTTCGTGACGCCCGACAGGGACGAACAGTGAGAGCTTGTCAGGCTCAAAACTGGGCATGGAGCACATCTGGTCAAATCCGCCGGGCCTCTCGATCACCTTGTCGAGGAAGCCCTCTGCCCTGCCCGCGCGGCAGGTAGATAGGAGGATAATGAGGGTCAGGAGAGTATGCCTTGGATGTTTCATGGGAGGAAGATGCGCGGACGTTTAGACCACCGCGCGGGTGCGGATGTTCACCGCCAATACGCCTGCGGTTCGGAAATCGTCATTCATTCACCTGCCCACTGCAACACAGCGGGCGGCGCAATTTCCGCGATAGCGTCAAACGGGATCGGAACCCCATCAACAATTCTAACATTTCGAGGCGCGGCATCCGTTAAAAGAACCCCATTGTCGTCATTGAGAAATGCATCCCCGCTGATCTTTCGGTAGCCGTAGAGTTTTAGCGCCTGTTCGATTTGGCGTTCAGTGGGATTGGAGGCGATGATTACCGGCTGACTCACACAAATCCGAGGCAGGTGTCCATCATATCCCAGAGGGATAATCCCCTCGTAACGGGTTTTGTAGCCGCTTATGGAGTTCAGGCATAGCCAGCGTCTTAGATAAAAGAAGGGGTCAGCGTTCCCCGTCGGATGAAAGTGACGCCCTGTTAGTTCCGGATCGGACCTGAACAGATCGCTTCTGCACCCCAGGTTATCTCCGAAGGTGGCTTTGAAAACCCTGTCGGGCTCAGCTTCAAATTCGATTATGACGTGCTCGCTGCCGCCGTCTTCGATGTGCGCTCCACGTACCTCGCGATGCGAGATCTCGGCTTTTCTCGCAAGTTCGTCCCAGTCCGTAGAGAATTGCAGCACACCGCTTCCGATCTTCCTGCCAATCGATATATGTATCACCTTGCAGAAGTTCTCCCAGCTTCCGTATGACACCT
Organism: uncultured Verrucomicrobiae bacterium; assembly: GCA_963828525.1. Classification (GTDB taxonomy): domain Bacteria; phylum Verrucomicrobiota; class Verrucomicrobiia; order Chthoniobacterales; family Chthoniobacteraceae; genus CAWHEP01. The sequence continues at coordinate 364,404 of CAWHEP010000002.1, read as the reverse complement.
TCCAGTTCCCGACTTTCGGAGCTGGTATCATTCGGAATGGTCGCTTGCCCGGGTGACTTTCCCATAACCTTGATTCGGCACCGCCCTGGGGCACTTGCGCGGAAATCTTCTGTCGGGATTTGGTTGCCATAATCTATTGTAGCACCACCCACGCCCTGAGGCAAAGCTGGCTGTGTTTTCGTAATCTGTATCCAGTAAACGGGTCGTGGGGAAGCAAAATCGTCTTGGGAAGCGGTCTGCCATCCGGGAGCAGCCCGACCCTGCTTACAGATTAAACGAACACCTACGACATAAGCAGGGTCGGGCTGCTCCCGGATGGCGAAGATCCGATCGTACCAAGGCATGCAAGTCTACGTCAAGAAAAAATCGATGCCATCTCCTGTTGCATGTTGACTCATAAGTTTTGACGCCAGGGAGCAAAGGATCGCCAACGGAAAGTGGGACGCAGACTCAAAAGGATGACACTGGGCATCCAACGAGATGCCGAGGCGTCGAATCGTCAGAGAAAGATGCTGCCGCAGTACGCGCAGATGGGAGGGGCGATCCCGAACATTACGGATTGAAGCTTCCCCAGAAAACCGAAGGGCCACCGGAAGTCCCAGTAGCCCTTCGTCGAACGGGTAGTCCCATTCCAGATCTATAGAAAACGATCCCAAAGGCAGGCGTTTGTCAACCGCTTGTCAGAGACTGCCGCTGGCGAGGAGCCCGCTGTCAATACCGTGGCCAAAAGTGAAGTTGGCCGGTACTGTGAAGTCGCGGGGCGGAAGGGCGTATTCGAATACGAACCGTGGGTGGCCCGCAGGCAAACTACGTATAGCTCTTCGGAGCCGCGGCCTGCGACATTAACGCCAATAAATCCGGGAATTCGCTAGTGCTCCCATTCTCCACCGCTATTAAAGAGAAAAACACCGATGCTCCCACGCCTGACAGTTTCGCGCTTCGGCAGGTTGATAGCCACCGGCCGCACCAAACCTTGCATCGTCTATTGCGAGAATGAGGAAGGCGAGGAAATGGAATTTGTCATAAAGCTTACAGCGGGGGGAGACAGCGGCGTTCGCGGATTGGTTTCCGAAATCTTCGCCAGCCAACTTGCCAATCAACTCGGATTACGGGTGCCCGAAAGTTGCCTCTTGGAGATCACACCGGAGTTCGCAGACACGGTGCCCAGTGTGGAGATGGCAGAGATCATGCGAAAAAGTGTCGGCTGGAATTTTGGCACGAAGAAGCTGCCTCCTGCATACAGCGTTGTCGCGCCTGCTCGGCCTCTGCCGATCCATTTTCGCTCCACGGCAGCCGAGATTTTCGCGTTCGACGCGATGATCCAGAACCCGGATAGGCGGGTCATTAATCCGAACTGTCTCACAAATGGAGCTGAACTCGTCATCCTGGACCATGAACTCGGATTTTCATTTCTTGCCGGAGTCCTTTTCTGGGAACGTCCTTGGGAAGGTGGTAACTTAAGCTTCCTCCGCCAGCATCTATTCTTTGAGCCTTTGAGGCAGACCCTTGTGGGTTTCGACCGCCTGGCTGGCGCAATTGAAGCTTTGGAGAAAAGCGAGATTAGGAGATACGCCGATTCCGTGCCGGCAGAGTGGGACGGTGGGAAAGATGCCGCCGACCGAATTTTGGATTACATTGTCCCGTTGAAGCAGAATATCCTCTCAACCTTTGAGGCCATAAAAGCCATACTGCGATGAAAACAGCCTATACCTACACGGTGCTGCGTTACGTTCACGACACCGCCACCGGCGAGTTCGTGAATACCGGTGTGGCTCTTTACGCGCCTGAGGCTCGATTCGCGGGGGCGCTGTGCCGGACGACCTATGGCCGGCTGAGGAAGGTGTTCCCTGGGATGGACGGCGAGTCCTTCAAGTCGCTGATGAGGTACAGTCCAATCTGCGTTTGATGGCGTTGGCAACAAGATTGCGGTGGAATTGCCCCTGAGTGGCAAGGCCAGAAACGTGTTGGAGATCGCTGTTTCGATTCTGCCGCGTGACGATAGCTCTCTCCAATGGTCAGAGATGGGGAGCGGATTGACCGACAATCCTTCGGCGGCGCTGGAGAAGATTTTCAACCGGATGGTGATGGCTTATGACCAGACTCAACGAGCCACGGGCCGCAGCGAGGACGAGGTGTGGCGCAAGTACCAAGAAGGACTTGGAGGACAAACACGTCCTGGGGAGGTTGGTGCCGAAGACCATCGTTTCACGGTCCAACGACGATGAGATCGAATTTGCGCATGCATGGAAGAACCAGCAATGGCACTGCATTGAGCCGATTTCCTTCGATTTAATCGATCCAGACAGCATCGTTGAGAAAGCGCACCGCTGGCTCGGCCAGATAACGAGCGTTCAAGACTCCCCAGAGCGGTTCAAACTGTATTTCCTTCTCGGTGAGCCGCAGACGGCCGGGTTGCGGGCGGCATTCGGCAAAGCGCAGAACATCCTGAATAAGATGACCGCTGAGAAGGAATTCGTGCGGGAGGATGAATCCGCGAAATTCGCCGAAGAGGTTGCAGACCAGATCAGGCAGCACGCAAACGAATCCTGATGCGACGGCGCGAAAACTTCCGTTGCTCCTCCAACGGCACCGGCCACAAACGCTTCTTCAAGCTGATCAAAGCGGCCCATCGGCTGCGATAAAGCTCTCGCCCTCGTTGCCCTTAGGAGACTGTTGAAGGACTGCGACATGCCGCGCAAGAGCAATTTTGGGCGTATGGCAAGGGGCGAGTGGCGCGCATACGCGCTGCGGTCCGCAAGAAGCGAGTAGCGCTGCGAGGCGCCCCAAATTGCTCTCGCCCTTCGGGTTGCGCCGCTTTTTGAGTTGTGCAGGCAGTGTCCTAATTTGAAATCAGAACAAATCTGGCTGCGGAACGGTTGACTCGCCTGACGAATGCCTTCTCCAAGAAATTACAGAATTTCAAGGCGGCTGTCGCCCTCCATTACGGCTACTACAATCTCGTAAAGGTGAACGGCGCCATTCGGTGCACCCCGGCAATGGAAGCTGGCGTTACCGATTCCGCTTCGACCGTGGCCGATCTTGTGGAGATAATTGATGGGTGAGCCCGCGAATCGAAAATCTTCGGCTGGCGGTTGAGACGATGCACCATTGCACGGCTCGCCACGCGGCCTCAGAGCCCGTCTCGAGCTTTTCAACGGGGAAGTGGTGTGGGATGGTGTTGTCGAGGCTTTCGACATCCAGGGGCATCCAAAGGCGAAACGCTGCTACGCATGGAGCTACGAGGAAGCGGGCGAGACTCAATACGTGACGGTTCTGGAAATTCCTCCCGTGGATTCAGCGGAGACAGCGGTAAAGATTGCTATTGCGGCCCATTCCAAGCGGGCGTAACCTCGGCTCGTGAGTTCCCCCCAAGAGCGAGTCAATAAAAAAACTTTCTTTTGTGCTTGCGTGGGGTCGATTGCCGTGCAGGATTCGCACCTCGTTAGGGGGTGAATTTATGAATCGGCTTCACATACACCGTTTTCCTTCCAAAAAAGACGTTGTTCGATTCTTGGAGCAGCGCGATCTCATCGCCGCCGACGATTTTCGAGGTGAACGCCGAATATTCGTGCTCGCCTAGTCTAAATTTTGCTTTTATTGTAAATACCATAGCATTGACCCACCATGCCCGACAACGAAACAGACCCAAATACTCAGTGCCAGCTTGAGGTGCCCACGATTAAGGCCGCCCAAGATTTGTATTTGCTAAACGGAGAAGGCTCTATTCATAAGGGATTCAGGGACGTAATTAAGTCCCTCGTAAAGAGCGGATACCAGAAATCCATCCCGAATGATTCCTATGCCGACGCCCTGTTTTTGACCGATATCATGCTTGAGCACACCGAGAAAAGTTTTCGGATGCTGAGCGGACGTAGCGGAGATGGATTCATTGGAACGCTGGCTTCCAACTTCGAAAAAATGCTGAAGCGCCTCTCCGAGGTTGGCGGTAAAGCCAAAGTCATTTTGATCAGACGTTCTGACCAAGGAAAAGCAGAGTGCACGAAGCTCATGAATTTCAAAGCTCAATTTCCAGACGCTTTGGATATTGCTACAGGCGTTTCAGACGCCGATCAGAGGCACTACATCGTCAGTGATTCTCAAATGTTCAGAATCGAGGAGGTTCACCCTCCGCTGACTCCCGAAACTCCAGCCAACGCGGTGAAGGCGCAGGTATATGTTGATTCTCCTCTCCGGGCGAAGATGCAAGAAGAGAGCTTTGATTTGATCTGGAATATCTTGCGCCCCAAGAAATAGCGGCATAAATAGGGGTTTACCCCTATGATGGCGTTTACCTTGGTTGGACTGATGTTGTCGCTTTTTGGCGGCATTTTCGCGTCGCTTTCGGCGCTCAGAAATTACACAGAGGGCGACATAAAGGACAGGTGCAACCGCCGGGAATTGCATCTTAAGGACTTGGATCAACGCTCAAAAAACGGATACCACGCCGGGGGGGTAGCCAACACTATGGAGACGGCAAAAAAGCACGCCGATCGAATCATGCGATTCAGAGTCCTGTGGGTCCGTGCTCAACTTTTCCCAACGGCGATGTTTCTGGTTTTTGCCATCTACATGGCAGTTTGGGCGTTGCTCAACTGGTCTTGTCTTACCCAACCGCAGGACTGGTATGGGTGGAAATGCATTCTCGGGTCCGGTGTGGCAGTGGATTTAATCGCCCTGATTTTAATGTGGTTGGCATGGTCGAAATTAAGGGTTCATTCCGATAATTTGGACGACCACATGAAAACGGTCCAAGCTCTGACGGCAGACATAAAACCAGACGGGCCAAAATAATCCGTACCGAGCCTCGGATTTCAAATTAGGACACTACCGTTGTGCAGCGTTGCTCGTCACTCACAGATCACTGCGGATATGCTCGCTCCTCGCGCCTTGCCCAACTCAAAAATCGGCAGCAACGCGACATGCCCCAGTTCTTCAACAGTCTCTTAGAGCCAAATCCTTCCGTTCTCATTTATAAGAACAGGGGAAATGCATTTCTGAGAAACTTTTCTCGTTTCTGATCCGAGACCCAGAAAATACAGCCCTGCCAGGTAGTGCAGTTCACTACACGGCACAGGTGATGCTATTCACGGGATGTGTTACGGAAGCTTATAAACCCTCCCGCCCCGCAAAGAAAAACTAATACGAAATATGCTCCATACTCTAAACAAGACCCGTAGTGGTTTCACCCTTGTCGAAATAATGATCGTCGTGGCAATCATCGCCCTGCTGGCGGCGATTGCCGTCCCAAATTTCCTGCGCGCCAGGAAGCGTTCTCAAGCCACCCGATGCCTCGAAGATCTGAGGATACTTGATAATGCCCTCGACCAATATGCCATCGAAACAAACAGGCCGAGCGGGTTTAATCCCAGCTTTGCTGATTTGAAGAACTACATAAAGACGGGAACCCCACTTTACACTGCCGGGGATAACGACATGTTCGGGAATAGCTACGGCACTTACACCGTGGATTCGCCGCCGCAAGTCGCGGTCGCTACGTTTAACGCGCTATCCGATGTGGCTCCCGCCGCCTTCTGGTCTCCGTATTGATCGATTTGCTCGCTTGGTATAGTCTGTTCCAGCACCGCCTCCACCCGGGTCGGAACCTCTAACACCCTTCAAACCATAAAATCAGAGGCCGGCGGGCATTTCGTGGAAGGAGGTGGATGAGCGAAGAAGTTCCGCAACTCAACCGCCCCCTTACAGCCGAGGAGCAGGCGGTCGTCGCTGGATTAACCGACGCGGCTCTGCAGATTATCGATGCGGCTATTTTGGCCGAAACGTCAGATCGGTGGCTTAAAGTCGCGCGCGTAGTGGGAAGAACAGCGGACGCGCTCAGCCATCGCCATCCGCAGATTTCGTACTCATTCTATGCCCAGCGCCTGAGGCGGCTTGTAGAGACGGGATTTTTAGAATCGCGCGGGAACATCGAATATATGCGATTCAGTGAAGTCCGGACGCGCTTGCCAAATTAAACCGTCACGGCGCCAACGGTCCCACTTAAAAACAGAGCCTCGACCATTGGCCCGTTGGCCCGTCTCCGAGCAGATCACTTCCGCAACACTAAGTGGCGTCAAGCGGACGGGCCGTCGCAATCAGAACCCGACATGTGGCAGCCAGCTAAAAGTGGTAGCTGACAATCACTTTAAAAAGGGCAGACGCCACCAACTGGTTCCCGGTAACGTCCTGGTAGACGGGGATCTCGACATCCGCGTAGATACTCACCGGGTGCATATCGAACTCAATTCCCGGCGAAAGAAGGAGTCGCTGATAACCGGATGCGACGGGGTCTGCCGAATTACGACCGGTATCTCGGGTCCGGGCGGAGACGATCACTTGGGCGACCGGCCTGATGTTGACTCGCCCAACACGCCATCCTTCATAGTACGTGCCAACCGCAGCATCAAGCTCCGTTCCCGGGCGGTATCCATCTTGTGTGAAGACCGGTTGATCCAGATCCGCTTGCGCAAACCAAACGAATCGCCTGGCTAACGCGTGGCGATAGAAGCCGCCCAGGAGAATGTCCGTGCTTCCCGTCCCCAATTGGGTGTCTCGGTCAGCCCCATCGTGTTTGTAATCTCCAGTGGGCAGCTTAAGGCCAAAGGTTACACCGGCTGACAGATCCGGAGAAAACCCCGTGTAGATTCCATTGATGCGAATATCGCCGAACTCGCTCCAGTTTGTCGAAGCCGTGTCACTGCCGCTTCCGGACTTGAAGAACCGGTTGTCGTATGGCGCCTGAACCTGGAGTCCCCAACTCCGATTGAAGATATATTGGAGGCCAGCAGTGATGAAGTGAGTCCTGATCTCCTTATCCGAATTATTTGCGGAAGGCGCTCTTGATGTTCCACTGAAGTTGTGAGTTTGATCCTGATAGTCATACTCCAGGAAGGCCATTCCGCCGGTCTCGTTAGGCAGCATTGAGCTCGTGCCCACGTCAAAAACACTGCATCCGCAGGCGCACGCCAACCCGGTATTGCCGATAAGGAAAAGGTTGAGCGCGAGCGCCAAAGCAACGGTTTGAGCCGCGATTGTCATTTTATTTTTGTAAGTCATGGAGAAATTGTTGTGTTTTGTTGAATGAATTTAGAATTGAGAGACACAGCCGCTACGAGCGGCGGTTTCTGAGAAACGGGAACAGCTCGCGCGAGAGGCGCGAGAAAACGGAAATAGCCGGCGTTAAGCCAGGCTGCGCGGCGGACGCGTCGGCGGCGCTTCTTCGCGGACGCCAGCGATGACACGGAGTTCGTCAAACAGCCGGAGATGACTGGACGGCTCGATAAGCAGGACTGAAGGCTGATAGACGAAATCCAGCCGTTTGATTTCGCTGCGCTGGTCGGACTTCTTCTCGGATTGCTGGCCCTTGGCGATCTCCTTGCAGAGCGAGCAAGGGTGTTTACCGTCGAACGTTTTTTCAAACGCCTCGGAGATCGTTGCTTCCCTCGCGTTCTCCGTCAGCATGGCCGCCCACGCGATGGACTGAAGCATCACCCAATGCGTTCCTGTAGCGCCCAACAGCGCCAGAATAAGCATCGCGTGACCCAGACGATTGAACATCGCCCGACGCTCGCTGGGCCGCCAGGGATTGTCAAATCCTTCGAGCAAGGCGGAAGGCACCGCCAGGCATAATCAACCAAGGTGATCAGGCTGTTCCTCTCGGAGCTTTTTTGAAGGAAGCGAGGATTGCGCTCCTTCTGGCGCCGAGAGACCTGTCGATAGACCTTCGGAAACTTACCGCTCCGGCGAGCTTCATTCAGCCCGGCCACCATTCGCCTCACTGCGCGGTCTGCCAGGGCTTCTCCATGCGCTGGCGCTGCGGGTCGCTGAACTTTAGGGGGCCAGGACCTTTTTGGAAGAGAGCTTCATCGATTTCTGGGTAATCGACTCTGAGGTTGCTGAACTCATCTGCTTGAGCGTTGGTCAACGCTGTTGACTCGACTGTCCGCCAGTTCAGCCAGGGAAATCTCCCGCGTCGTCCTGAAAGATACGTTTTAAACGCTGGTCATCCGGCATCAACCGCGCCGTTCGGCTAAAAGCCCGGCGCTCTCACAGGGAGAATTCAACAAACGCTCGCCCCTCTATTTGGATTCGAAGCAAAGCGACGCGCTGTATTCGTCATGGTCAGCAAGGTCCTTGCGCGTGACTCCGTTTCATAATCGATCGCGATGATATGCAAGCCGGCTTCCGAGATCGGCAACTCGGCGATTTCCTCGGCGTTCGACTTGTAGCGGGGAATGTCCTCTTCCCTCATCTTTGTTTTGCCGTCTCCGATCTCCACCTTGGCGCCCGGCAACGGTTTGCCCCTCCATAAGATCTGCACAGCTAGTTTGTCCCCCGGTTTAGCCGAGAAGGGGTCGGACTGGGGCACGATTTCCAGCCTTTGGCCCACATGCCGCTTGTAGTCGTTTCCCACGGCGGGCGAAAGGCCTTTGCCGAACTTGAAGAACTCGCCAGAGTGTTTGCCTTCAGGAAGGTAAAGTTTGCTGGTGTTGTAGTAGGTGTCCTCCGAGATTCCGACCCAGTAGCCGTTGTCGTATTGCCCCGTCACCATGCCAACGGGCTTGCCTCCCAGAGCCGTGAGTTTCCAGTTCGCGTCGTCGTGTTGCGGCTTCTCGGCCAGCAGCGAGACCGGCTTTTCGCTCCCGACCGGGTAGGCGTTAAGTTCAAGCAACTTGTGCAAGTCGGCCGGTTCGTATTCACCGGGATGGCCGAACTTGATCACAAGTTCGCCAGGGGACCGCAACAGCAGCACTAGATCGTGGGCACCCGCGGAGGCGAACGCGACAAGCGTGAAAAGAAGGCTTAGCTGGGTTTTCATAAAAAAGAGCGCGCTGTTTCAAAATGGTATGAATATCCCGCCCTGCACCGAGAATGGCGCTTGCGGAGAGACACCTACTTTACCGCCTCCAAAGTCAAACGCCGCCTCTTCCAAAGTGCTCCCCGGTAACGCAATGATCCTGTACGAACGCGCTTAATCCGTTCCATCGCTTGTTTGTGTAGTTTAAGTTTGCCGCCACGCGAGTGTAGGTGCTCGTAACCTCGACGCGGTCCGTCGTGAGTGCCTTGGGCCCGACCCATTGGTCATAAGCCGACAGCGTGAAGACGTGCGGTGAGGATTCATCGAGCAAAGGCAGAGCAAGGTCAAAGCCGTATGTGACCGTCCAGTCCGCAACATTTGGTATATAGATGCCGCCAGGACGGTCAAGCAATCTCGCGTCCACCATGCTGTAGTTGGCGAAAAAGGAGAGGCTGCGTTCGCCATGCTTGAATGCTCGCCATCTTCCTTCTACATCGAAGCCTTCGCGGCGGGAGGGCCCCAGCGTGGTCGGTGGCATCGGCTCGGGATTTTCCTGGATTTCGTTCTCGAATCTCGTGTGGTAAACGTCCGCGGCGGCGTGCCACACTCCATCAGCAGAATTGAACTGCGCCCCGATTTCTTCGCTCGTCATCGTTGACGGGCTGAGATTGGGGCTGAGGCTTAACTCTCCATTCACCGCGCTCGGCGGGCGAAAGCCCTCGCCGAAATTGGCGTAGATATCCAGCCCCTTGAAAGGCGAAACAGTTATGCCCGCTTTGGGACTCGCGTTGCCGGTGTTTGGCGAAATATTCCTTCTGTTAGCGCGATCATCTATGTCGAAAAAGAAGTGGTCGTAACGGACGCCCCCCGTGAGTTTCAACCAGGGCACTGGTTTGAAATCGAGCTGTATATATCCAAACGCATTATGCTGGGAGAAATTGACCGCCTGCGCCGTAATCACCGGCATTCGCTCTATCGTATCGAACTGCCTCGACTCGACGAAGTCCGACGTGTCGCCGATCCCTACGAGCAGATCCGCCTTCATATCATGAGGAAGGTCACACCGAAAATACTTTTCAAGTCCCGCCCCTGCTACTATCCGGCGGTCAAACTGCAAAGCTTGCCGGGCTGATCCGCGTCGGTTGGCACGAGATCGAATGTGGAGAAACGTTTGAAGTCATCGTTCAATAGATAGACGTTCGCCGTGAATGGTTCATCATTGCTTTGCCGATAGTTGAATACGATGTTCTGCTGGGAGGTGCTTCCCCCATCTGTGGAGTTTACCACCGACCGCGGGTTTAACGCGCCCGAACGCACGAGGTCTCTGTCGATGTAGCCAGGAGCGCCGTAGTCATTGGAATAAATCTGGAACCGCACCGAGCCGATACCGTCCAGCATTGGGAGCGAAATTTTGTCGAACGTATTGATCTGGTGGAGATCCTGGTTGCCTCGATAGCCTGGCGTTGTCGAGCCGAGCAGCGAACCGAAGACGCTCACGTTGCCGGAGTTGAACGTGTACACTCCTAAACCGCGCCCGGTATCGAAGCTTCCTCCCGTGGCTTCGATTCCCGACTTCGGCTGGTCCAGGGTCGTGATATTCAAAGCACCGCCAAGCGCAAAGCTGCCGAAGCGAACGTCGAACGGCCCCCGGGTCAGTTCGACCCGATCCACGAGTTCCGGGATCAATGGGTTCAAGTCGGAGTAACCGTTGATATGAAGCGAGGAAGGTGAGTTTATCGGCACCCCGTCGATAAAATAGGCAATGTCGCGTCCGTGATCGCCGTCAGCGAACCCGCGCAGCGCGATCCCGTAGCCGACTCCGCCCTGTCCGAAGTTGTCCACGCTTATTCCAGTCAACGGCCGGAAGAGATCACCGTACGTGCGGACATTGCGCTTTTCCTCCTCCGGGTAAGTGACCACCGTTACGGACGCGGGGTTGGTCGCGGGATTGTCCGACAGCTCCGTTTTTTGCGGTTCTGGCGCCTGACCGGTGACAACCACCGATGGCAACTGCTCGCTGGCGCTCGTCGGAGCCGCGGGAGCCTGCCCGTCGCTCCGCAACGGAAAAAGCGCCGCGCCGCATGAAAGGAGGAGGTATGCGCCAGTGGCTTTTCGCAAGATCTCGCGTGTCATGTATTACGAAATAGTAATTCGTAACATCCAACGTCAAACAAATTTCCTGGCTCTTTACGAGTCCGTCCTTTCTGAACAACGACCCGGCAAGGCGCTCCGCCTCCGCGCCAATCCGTCAGGCCGGCAAGTCTTTGCCCGTCGAGGTCAGGCTCAGTTTGCCGTGTTTGACCCCCTTCGCCCCTATGAGATGATCGGCAATCAAGCGCACCCCAGAGGCCTTGCCCCGCACCACGAGCACCTCCAGGCAGTTGTGATGATCGAGATGCACATGCATGGTGGAGACGATGGAGTTCAACTGCGTGTGCTGTATCTCCGTCAGCGATTCCTGGACATTCGGGCTGTGGTGGTCATAAACCAGGGTGATCGTCCCTGCCACCTCAGTGTCGGCGAACTGTTGCCGGTGTTCCACCAGGTGATCGCGCGCCATATCGGCAATCGCGAGCGAACGGTTCCCGTAGCCCTTCTTCTTCACCATGCTGTCAAGCTGCTTGAGCAGCGCTTTGTTCATCGAAACGCTGAATCGCGCGACGCCATCTTTACTCATGCCATTTGGATGAAAGGATTCATCGCGCCGTGTGTCAACGCATTACCGCTCGGCCTTCACTGAATCCGCCACGTTATGGGTAGGATCGCTTCTCCAGACGCCCCGGATTTCACCCGCCAATAACTTTTCACCCAGTTTACCGTGCGGCTGTCGAGATATGAAACGCCAGTGCTTCCCCGCATCCGCACAGAGACAATCTTCCCGTCGGAATAGATGATGAGAACCGTGCCGCTGCCCTCGTAGTGGCGCTCCAGCGAAGTGTAATCATACTCCGGGTGCGGCGTGGAGATGAAGTCCCCTTTGCTCCCGCCACGCCCTCCTGCCTTGCCCATGGGACTTCCCCGCGCGCTTTGCGCGCTCCCCGGAACGCTCTTTGGAACTAGCATCGCCGTCCGTCTCATCTTCACCGGCGCATTCCTTTTTGAGGCGGGTTTCGGCGTCGCGGGCGGCGAAGGGCTTGGCGCCGGCTGGACGAACTCCGGAGTCGCTTCGGGCGGCGGCGGGGTGGGAGTCATCTCAGGCGTTGGCTCCGGTGTCGGCGCGGGAGTGGGAGCAGGGGTCGCCGCCAAAGCGGTGGGACTGGCATTAGGTTCACCCAGAGGCGGCGGTTCGTCCTTTACACCCTGGATCTCAGCCAGGTCTACCTCGACGAACTTCGGCGTGGGCGCGGGATGCACAGTCGCCGCGATAAGCGCTCCGGCGGCAGCAAACAGCCCAAGCGAGAGCGCAATGAACGGCAGGAGCCGCGCGTCCCTTTCGGACGCGCGGAGCCACGTCCTCACGGGCTCGGCGCGGGGCTGGGCAGAGTCGGGGCCGATACGGTCTCCGCCTTTATCTCAATGCCGACTTTCTGAATCCCGCCAGCGCGTATCTTGTCGAGCACAGTGACTACTTCTCCGTGAAGCGCGTCCTTGTCGCCCCGGATGAACACCCGCGCCTCATTATTCGCCGCGTACAAATTCTTGACCCTCGCGTAAAGCTGGTCGGGATCGACCTTCTCCTTCTCAAAATAAATGCTGCCAAGGGCGTCGATGGAGATGGTGACAAAATCCGCCCGATGCTCAGGAGCCCCGGAGACCGCCGTCGGCAGGTTGATCTTTACGCCACGCATGTGGATCATGCTCAGGCTCACGAGCATGAAGCACGCGAGCAAAAAGAACATGATGTCGATCAGCGGGATGATTTCGATTCGCGCCTTTTTCCTCTGGATCGGAGATAGGATTTTCATCGCCTGTTTTTCTCGAGCATCACTTCAAGGTTCGTAGCCGCCGTTTCCAACTCGAAGCGGAAGCGCTCGACCAGTCTGCCAAAATAGTTGAACGGGATGAGACAGAAGATCGCGATGCTCAACCCGCAGGCCGTGGCGATCAACGCTTCGGCGATGCCCGCGCTGACCTTGCTTGCCGCCAGGTCTTCGTTCCCGACGAAATTAAATGAATGCATGATCCCCGTCACCGTGCCCAGCAGCCCCAGCAGCGGCGCGAGCGTGATGATGGTATCCAGCACCACAAGGAAGCCGCCCGCCCGTTCGATCTCAATCCCCGCGGCCACCTGCAAAGCCCCCTGCATCGAGGAATGGTTGTGGTTCAGCCCATGCCACAGCACGCGCAGAACGGCGTCGTGGGACTCGCGCGCCAAAGCCGAAGCCGCCGCGAGGTCGCCTTTTTCAACGCTCTCCAGAACAGCCTCTCTTTTGACCAGGTCGCGCCTGCCATGTTCCCGCACCCACCAGAAGATCCTTTCCAGCACCACCGCCACCGCGATGACAGCGGTGATGAGGATCGGCCACATGACCGGTCCCCCGCGCGAGAAGGTTTCAAATACGATGTTACTTTTCATTTATTCGTGTTTGCGGGTCTAGTCGTCGGCCAAAGCGCCCCAAACTGCAAGGCCGCGTTCCTCTCCTGCGAAGCCGCATTCCCGATGCTCCCCCTCCGGGGAGCGGAAACGCGTCGCCCTTCTCAATCTTCGCCCTCGGCCACATCCTCCAGCAACGCTCACAGCCGGTTAGAAGTCGAACGACAGCCCCCCGTAGAAGCCGCGCCGTCCGCCGAACTGCGAAGCACCGGCGCCAATTCCCGTCCCCGAACGTAGCTGGTAGGACTCATCAAACAGGTTCACGATGTCGAACCGCGCTTTGAACGTTCCAAAGCTTTTGATCTTGATCCCCTGTTCAAAGCCGATGTTGACGGGGTAGTAAGGTGATTCCTTCTCAGTATTTGCAAATCCCTGTCGTAGACCGTTGCCATACAGAAAGTCCGCGTACGCCTTTGTTTCCTGCCACTTATAAGATGCGCCCACAGAAGCGGTCACCGCCTGGTTGTGATCCAGGTAAATCCAGTGGCTCTTTATATAGGCAAGCTCATCTGTTCCGAATTGGAACTGCTGCGAATCGATGTCTTTCCCCAGAGCCTTCGATAACGCGAGGTTTCCATACGCGGAGAATCCCTCGCGCGTGTATGTCGAGGTCAGTTCCACGCCGAAAACCTGCCCTTGTCTGTAATTGAACTCTGTCTCGATTGGGGCAGCCCCAAATTGACCGGAATCGATCTGGTTATCCGCCCGCTTGAAATAACCATCAAGTCCAACCTGAAAACCGGTGGCGACAGTCTGCGTGAGCCCCGCGTCGAAATAGTCCGCTCGCTCGGCGCGAACCGGGTCGTTACGCAAATTGCTGAAGGCCGCTGTGGTATTCACAGTGGCCGTGACATTCCGCGATGTGACCGATTCGAACGAGGGCGGCGTGAAGAAGCGCGCGTATCCGGTGTGGAAGACGGTGCTCCGGGTGGCTTGCAACGTGACGTTTATGCGCGGACTGAATTGGTTTTCGTGCGTGAATTGATCCACGACATCAAACCGTCCCCCGAAGTTTACCGTGAGCGGAGACCATGCCTTCCATTCATCTTGCAGGTAGAAGCCGTAGAGCCAGCCAACCCTATGATCTTGCTGTTGTCGAATTCTGAACGGCGCGTCGCTCAACTGCGCACCCGTCGCGTCTGTCGGATATACGGAGACGGGTCATTGGCATCCTGTTGCGATACTGTTCGCTGGAATGATAGCCGCCCCGCGAAGTGTGCTGTTCATTCAGCTTGTAGCTGCGAGTCAAACTCGAGCCCCTTCGGTGACGATGTCTCGATCGACGCGTGCAGCGACGCCGTTGAAAATCAAATCGCCGCTCATCCGGCCGTAACAACACGGAACTGTAGCGCGTGAAGATGGACGCCTGCATGCTGAAATCGCCCACTTGCTTCTGGTAGGTCAGGATCGCGTAGGAAGATTGTTCGGTCTGGTTCTCGTTGAGCTTCGCCGAGTCGAAATCTGCCCTTCCCATGTCGGTGAATGCGCCCGTCTGCCCGGGTTGTTCGGGATCTGGTAGTCGCTGTGGTTGCCGCTCACGAAAAGCGTCAAGCGGCTCGATTCATCGAAGATTATGAGAAATAGCCGAACATTTTTGTACTGATCGGTGTCGTCGTGGATCGGATTGCTGCTGCCAGTGGGATTTTCAATTCCGATGCCGCTGTGCAGGTAGCTTGCCGAAACGTAGGAGCTGAGTTTCCCGGTCACGTTCCCGAACTCGAAGCTCGGCTTGATCGTGTCGAAACTGCCGACATAGATGGACGCTTCGCTTGTTTGAAAGGCAGCGCCGCTTTTGGTGTGGATGTCGATCACGCCGGTGTTGCGAAAACCGAACTGCGCCGGCAGCGCTCCCGTGATGAGCGAGATGTTATCGGCGAAGCGCGTCTCGAGTTCCTGACCGAAACCAGGAATGCTCTCCGGCAGGAGCACGTCGTCGATGCGGTATTGCAGGTTGGCATGCTCCCCGCGGACATGGAGTTGGCCGAAGGAATCCTGAACGACCCCGGGCGCCGAAGCAGTATCTGGTTGAACGTCGCGTTCTCGCCCTGGCTTTGCAGCTGGATCTGGATGTTCGGGATTTGGTACCGATGTTGCCCCGAGACTCGGCACTATCTGGTTGCGGGCTACGTCAAGATGAGCAACCACATCGACTTCCGGCAGCGTCGTTGTCGATGCGGACGCGCCCTCCGTCGCGGCGGGCGAAGGGGTGAGCTGCCGGGCTGCCGGGCTCGTGTCTGAGCCAGCACTTGTGAGCAGGCGATGAGGCAAACGGTGAGGCTGAGATATTTTGTCATAATGGGATGAGTTCAGATATTTTCGCTATAGATGCCACCGAGTTGCGATAAGCAGAAATAGTATATTGCAATCCAGTTGCAACAACAATTTGTGTGACCCTGCGCAGTTAACCCTGTCCATACCTGTAAATGCAACCCAATCGCTCTTCCCTCCCTCGTTACCAAGTTGCACTTGGTAATGCCAGTATCCCCAAAGTTGCACTTCGTCTTTCCTCGCCGAGGCATCCGGAAACCCCCATCGAATTCACCCCCGGAGTTCGTAAAGCGGGGCGTTACAACAAACCGCCACCGACACCGCAATCAAGGCATCGCCTGGCGGGCCGTCTTTTGGCAGTTCACGCAGACTCCGAATATCTCCAGCGTGTGAGCGACGTTCGCGTAGCCAAGCTGGCGCGCCATGCGTTCAAGGCCATCCACGACACAAAGCTCTAGCGTCCGGACGCTGCGGCAGACTCGGCACACAATGTGATGGTGGTGATGCGCGCCGGTATTGAACTCATAGCGGTATGTTCCGTCTCCAAAATCGCAGCGCCGCACGAGGTTGATTTCCTCCATCACCGCCAGCGAACGGTAGACCGTCACCACATCGCCTTCGCCCTTCATTTTTCTATGGATCTCTTCGACCGTGAAAGGCCCATGCTCTCGCGTTAGAAGGGAAAGGATCGCCCGGCGCGGCCCGGTGACGCGGCCATGATTTTCGCGCAGGATTCAATGCATTCTCAAGCTGAGCTGCGCGCTTGGAAGTGGAAGAGGGCATGGCGCGAATGTTAAGATTTAAGCGCCAGTCGTCAATCCCATCGCCGGACTTCAAACGGGTCTTAAGAAGGATTGACTTCGGACTCGACCTGTCCAAACCCTACCTGTCGGCAGGACCGCGACTTGGCCCACTACCAGCTCGCAATGTAAGGACTGCCGGCATTTTTTTTTACCCCGTGAACGAACCTCCCGCGCCTCATCGCCGCCGCGAGAGATACTCCGGGAAAAACCCTCGCAAATTCGCCCACAAATATAAGGAGCACGACCAGAACCCCGAGACAATCGCAAAAGTGCTCGCCTCCGGCAAAACTCCCGCTGGCGCGCACCGACCGATCATGGTTGCCGAGGTGCTTGAAGCGCTTGCCCCCAAACCGGGGGAGACCGCGGTGGATGCCACCCTCGGCTTCGGTGGCCACGCTCGCGAGTTGCTTGCCCGTCTGCAGCCTGGTGGAACGTTGATCGGCCTCGATGTCGATCCCATTGAACTCCCAAAGACCACGGCCCGCCTTGTCGAACTCGGCTTCGGCCCCACCGCTTTCCGGGCGCGCCGGAGCAACTTTGCCGGCATCGCGAAAGCCATCGCCGCGGAAGGTCTGGATGCCGTCGATATCATTCTGGCTGACCTCGGCGTTTCTTCCATGCAACTCGACGACCCCACTCGCGGTTTCTCCATGAAGCTCGATGGCCCCCTGGATATGCGGATGAACCCGGAACGCGGCCTGCCCGCGTCGAGCCTTCTCGCAAATATTACTGCGGACGAACTGGAAGCGGTCCTCCGGGAGAATTCCGACGAGCCTCACGCCCGGGCGATCTCTCAGGCGATCGCTGGCGGTCTTTTCCAAACAACCAGCGCTCTCGCAAAGGCTCTGCTCCACCCTCTTTCGCGTTTCCGCCAGGAGGAGAGAGAGATCTCTATCCGCCGTGTTTTTCAAGCCCTTCGGATCGCCGTCAACGAAGAGTTTTCCGCGCTCGATATGCTCTTGCGCAGCGCCCCAGCTTGCCTGAAACCGGGCGGCAGGATAGCCATTCTGAGTTTCCACTCCGGAGAAGACCGCCGCGTGAAAAAAGCCTTACAGTCAGGTTTTCGCGATCACGTCTATTCCGCTGTGGCGCAAGAGGTCATCAGGCCCTCCCTCCTTGAGCGTAACCAAAACCCTCGCTCGGCGTCCGCAAAGTTGCGATGGGCCAAAATGAGCGCCTGACATCGCGTCACGCCTCGCTGAAGCGCCCAAAGCAAGCCGCGCATCCACCCCCAAAGTAACGCGGACTGCGCTCCCTTCAATGCCCGCCCGGTACAGGCGAAGCTGAGGGCAGAGAAATCGCCGGAGCCCCGGGCTGTCCAAACATCTGATTCTTCGCCCAGTCGACCGCGGCGACTCCGCCAAGGACCACCGTCCCCAGAGCCACCTGGCTAAAAGTGATCGGCCCCGCCGATTCCATCAGCGTCCCATCCGGCGCGTCCGATTCCGAGAAGACGATCGGCCCCATGTGGCGCATTAACGTTTCCGTGGCTGGCAACTTTCCAGGCTCGATATACTCCGTTACCTTCGGCGTAAAACTCCCCCACAAGATCGCCACGCTTCTCAGATTCCCATAAATCCGCTCGCACGCCTTCTTGCCATCGCAGAAGCCAAATTCGGTCGCTTTATCCGAAACCAGGCTGGTCGCCGCCTTATACGCGTCGCTTGTCTCCAGCGTCGGCGCCCGAGCGCTGAGGGCGTCCATCGATCCCTTCACGTCCTCAAACGCAAGGCCCGCCACAAGATACCGGCTGTTTAAAGCCAGCGCTGGAGCCACCATCGGGATGCCAGACGCGTTCATCACATAATACGGCGTCCCCGCGAGCGTCTGGTGAGCCCAGCCAGGTCCGCCCGCCACCGCCTCCGCGAACTGCCGCGCTTTGCCTTCTTCTTTGACGTCCATCGACACGAGGATCGATGGCTGCATCGCGGACGCCGCCCAGTCGAGCCGCATCCCATACTCGGTTCCAAACGCTTCCCTGAACTGTTGAACCCCGAACCCTTTTCCACTGAGCGCATCCCGGGCCGCCACAACCACGCGGAGGATTCCCGTCGGGTCGATCCCGGCGTCCGGCAGCGCGAACTCCCCGGGCAATGATCCCGCGTAATAAAACAGCGTGTTCGTCGAGGTTAACTGTAGCGACTTCCTCTCGAGCCGCGGCTTCCCGCCCATTCCCGGCGCGAGCACGAAAGCCGTGTCCCGTATGTTCTCGCCCTCCAGCTTCGTGGTGAACGCCACGGCGTGGACGCCCTTGATCTTCTCCGCTTGATCTCGCGGCACTTCCTTTCCGGCGGCGGCGAGGAGGGAAAGAATCCTGTCCGTGATCGTCTCCAACTCACCGAAAAGCAGCATGTCTGTTTCGCCCGGCTGCCGATCCATGCACTTCTTGAAGTTCGCTCCGTTTGCAAGCGGTTCGCCCAGCCCCGCTTTGCCATGTGTCCGATCCAGCGTTGCCTTCAGAAGCCCGAGATCGTCGGAAACGAAATACCAGCCCTTGTCGTAAGCGACCGCCAGGACCAGCTTGTCCGCCGCGAATGTCTCAATCGCCACCGACTCATAGTTCTCCAAGTCAGCTTTCCCTGCCGGCCACATCGCGCGCGCTTGAGATCGCGCTTGAGCCAGCAGCCCGTCCAGTGCCTCCTTTTTCCCTGCAAACTTCAGTCCTCCTACAAACTTCGGTATCTCCTCCGTGGCGGATGTCACCGCGAAAAATGCTTCGCTCGGTTGCGCCGCGCTGATCTGGTTGAGGCTGTCCTCGGCGAACGTTTGCGGCAGTTTAGAAAGTGGACGCGCCAGGAACGCTTGCGCCTCCGGCTCCTGCCAGAGCTTGTAAAGAGACGTTTGTTTCCAGCGCTCGCACGCGCGAGGAATGTCAGGCGCGTCCACAAAGAACACCGTCTCGCCGGGCACAAGCCTCGACCCCTCCGCTTCGGAAGCGGCGTGGCGCCTCAAGAGGAAGCAGGCTGCCAGGCACACCACGACAACGGCCGAAACGACAACAGCTTTTTTCATCAGACCTGATCGATTACGCTTCCATGCACAATGCAGACCTTAGAACCTGCCGAAAAATAGGAAAGGGTCATGTTGCGGCGAACTTGAGACCGGCATACACCCGAAAAATGAAAACCCGAACGACAGAATCTCTCCGTCCATAAATGGTTGACTGGGAACAGAGATACAAAAAGGGGGACACGCCTTGGGATAAGGACGCGCCGCATCCCGCTCTCGCGGCGTATCTGCAAGACAATCCCATCGCGGGCCCCGTGCTGGTGGTGGGGTGCGGAGCAGGACACGATGTCCGGGCTTTCGCCGGTCAAGGCGCGGACGTCACAGGCATCGATATCGCTCCTTCGGCGATTCAGCTCGCCAGATCATTCCCGATGGCAGGCGTAGAAGTTTACGAGCAGGCGGACCTCTTCTCACTCCCTGAACACTGGCGCGAGCGCTTCAACTTGGTCTGGGAGCACACCTGCTTCTGCGCCATCGATCCCTCTGCTCGCCTGGACTACGTCACTGCTGTCGCGGCCACTCTCAAGCCGCGCGGTCATCTGCTCGCGGTCTTCTATCTATATCCTGGCTCCGATGAGGAGGGCCCTCCCTTCGGCGTATCCTCAAGCGAGCTCGACCAACTCTTCCTCCCCGCCTTCTCCATTGAACAGGAATGGGCGCCCGCCTCCACCTACCCCGGACGTGAAAATCGCGAGTTGATGCGCCTCATGAAGCTGCGGCCCACTGTCTGACATGTGGCGGAATTCGATCGGTCTGTGTGTCGTCCTGTGCGCTCAACTGCGGCTCCTGGCTGCCTCACCGGAGATTTCGCCGTCACCTGCCGGAAGCGATCTCATCATACTCGAGAAGGTCGAAACTATTGGACGCTCGGGCGACATGACAATGAAGATAAAAGGCAGCAAAGCCAGAGCCGACGTCTCCGCGCAGATCAGCATGATCACCGATATGGACACCGGGGACGTCATCAGCCTGTCACACGAGCTCCGCAGCTTCATGAAGATTCCGGCGGGCACGACGCGCGCCCTTGTTCAGCAGGGACAAACCATCGCCAAACCGCAGCCTGCCGGCCCGAAACTCAAGTCCACCGGACGGAAAGCCCGCATAAATGGCTACGATGCCGAGGAATTTCAAAGCGACCTGGGCAGCGTCAAGATGAGCTACTGGATCGCAAAAGTGTACCCGGACGGCGCGCGAATCCTCAACCAGCTCGCGAGATTCCAGCAAGCGGGCTTGGCGGGAGTCACCGCCGACCTCGCACCCGGCCCGAAAGATTTCCCCGGCCTCCCCATCCGGACCGAGGTGGACCTGAACGGCCAGCACACCGTCACCACCCTCGTCTCCGCCCACTTCACAACCGTAGATCCCAACGACTTCCAAATCCCGTCAGGCTACAAAGAACTCCCCGCCCCCGCCTTAGCCCCCTAAACAGCACCCGCTTTCCAAAGGGATCCGGGGAAGTTTGCACCGCGCGGGTTAGTTGCGGCGCGTGGAGAGATTGCGGAGACCTCGGCGAGGCGCCCCTACCAATTTTTGCCAACTGAGCGGAGTGGCGTGGATTGTCAGCGGGGTGAGGTTGTGATATCCTCGGGCACCTTTTGCCTGTGAAAGCGATTCGTTTCCTTGCCCTCTACAGCAGCGTTCTCGTCTTGAGCGTGACGGGGGCGGTGGCTCGCGAGGTGACGCCTGGGCAGGTGGCGAGCGCGGTGGGGCAGTTGCTGCAGGACGGGCATTACAGCGGGCAGAAGATGGAGGAAGGCCTTTCGAGGCGGGCTTTGCGGAACTACCTGGAGTCGCTGGATTATGACCATCTGTATTTCACGCAGAAGGATGTGGATGTGCTGGAGGCGCTGCATGGGCCGGCGTTGTCGAGCGATGTGCTGAGCGGCAATCTGGATCCGGTGTTCAGGATATTCGACCTGTACAAGCATCGAGCAGAGGAGCGGATCGGCAAGGCGCGGGAGATTCTAAAAGAGGACTTCGATTTTCAGAGCGGGCGGTCGGTGGAACAAAGCCGGGCAAAGAGTCCGTGGCCGGCGGACGCGGCGGAGGCTGACGCGCTGTGGCATGATCGACTGGAAGGAGAGATGCTCGATGAGAAGCTGTCGGGACACGAAAAGGGGGCGCGGGAGACGGTGGAGAAGCGCTGCGATGAAGCGCTAAGGGACGCCCGGGAGCAGAGCCGGAAGGAGACACTGGCGATGTTTCTCTCGGCGCTGGCGCAGAGTTTTGATCCGCACTCGGATTATCTAACCAAGGAGGATTTGGAGGATCTGAACAGCGATATGAGCCTTTCAATGGTGGGGATCGGCGCTGTGCTTTCTTCGGAGGACGGGTTTACGAAGATCGTGGATTTGCTGCCGGGAAGTCCCGCGCGGAGTAATGGGAGGATAAGGTTGAATGACCGAATCATCGGGATCGCGCAGGGGGATGGGCCGTTTGTGGATGTGAACGGGATGCGCCTCGACCGGGTGCTGGACATGATCCGGGGGAAAGCGGGCAGCACGGTGCGACTGAAGCTGATGCCGGAGCATGTGAACGACCCTTCGGAGCGGCGAGTGGTGGAGATCGCGCGGCGGGAGATCAAGTTAAAGGAGGATGAGGCAAAGGCGGAGGTGGTGGAGCGAGAGAGCGGAGGTGGAATGGAGCGTCTGGGCTGGCTCGCGCTGCCATCCGTGTACGGGGATGAGGATCCGGCGGTGAAACGGAACAAAAGCGTCACGCGTGACGCGCGGAGGCTACTGACGAGGCTGAATCAGGAAAAAGTGGCCGGGTTGGTGCTCGATCTGCGCGGCAACGGAGGGGGATTGCTGGATGAGGCTGTGAGCTTGAGCGGCCTGTTCGTGGGCAAAGGGCCTGTGGTGCAGGTGAAGAGTGGAGACGGGAAGATGGAAGTGGCGGAAGCGCATGGAGCGGCGCTCTTTGACGGGCCGATGGTGGTTCTCACGGACCGGATGACGGCATCCGCGGCGGAGATTCTGGCTTCGACGATGCAGGATTACGGGCGGGCAGTCATCGTGGGGGGCGAGCGGACGTTTGGAAAAGGAACGGTGCAGACGGTTCTCAACCTGTCAGATTTCATAAGGGCGAAGGCCAAGGACAAGAGCCAGACAGGCGCTTTGCAACTCACGATTGCCAAATATTACCGGGTTGCCGGCGGGTCTCCCCAACTGCGCGGCGTGGCTCCAGACATCAGCCTGCCGACGGCTGACGATTTGCCGAACTCTGGAGAGATCGCGGAGAAAGATCCTTTGCCGTACGATGAGATACAACCCGCTGTTTTTCAGAGGGACCATGAACATTCGCTGTTTCTCTCTGAGCTTCGAGGAAGATCGGCGGCGCGTGTGGAGACGAGCCAGGAATTCGGCTTCGTGAGGGAAGACCTGGCCCGCGACCGGACGAGGCTATCGGAGAATCGACTTTCGCTGAATGAGCGAACCCGCCGAGCCGAGATGGCTTCTGACAAGCAGCGCGATGCGCAGAGGGCATCGGAACGGCGCGCGGCAGGCCAGGCTTCGGAGAAGGTGTGCTTCATCACGCTGGAAACTCCCAGGAAGCACCCGGAGCGAGCGGAGTTCGTCACGGAGAACAGCCTGGCTCCGCTGAACGGAGAACCCGCGCGCGAAACGGACGAGCCGAAGGCCCCCACTGTCGACCCGGCGAAAGATGAATCGCTGAACATCCTGCATGACCTGATCGCGCTGAGCCGCGCGGAGAAGATCGCAAGGAAGAAGTAGGACGACAGGGCGTCTATTTCGCGGCCAGCTTCAGGATCGTGATGGAGTAAGGCGGGAAGATGTGAGGAAAGTTGGCCGATAGTCCGCTGATGTTTGACGTGACAGGCACGACCTTGACGGGCTCGGTGATGGAGTTTGTGTCCGCCGGGCCAGTCGCCGAAAGCAGGACCATGGAGGCATCCGAGGCGACGCTGGTGACGCCCTGAATGGAGATGGAGATTTGCTGAGGCGCTGCGGAGGTGTTTACCGCTTTGAGGTAGATTGTTCCCTGGCTGCTGTCCCGAGTGACACAATGGAAGAAGCCGGGAAGGTCTGCCATCGTCGTTTTAAGAACAGTGTCGCCATGGTTGAGGCTGAAGATCTTTTGCGCGTAGTATGAAGGGGAGCCAAAACTGGTGGTGGCGTCGTAGCCGATGAGGTTGGTTTTCCAACGGTAACCACCGGGGTTCACATTAACGAACAGAGGCGCGTAGGATTCGAGCACGACGACGTCTGAATTGCGCTCCATGCCGGTCATCCAAGCGGCATCGCTGAGAGCGGCGTTCATGTTCGGGGTGGGTGACCCTTCCATTGTGGCCCATTCCCCGACAAAGACCTTGGGGCCTGTGCGGCTGTATTTATCGTAGTGGTGGACGTCGTTCTCGAAGCGTTGCGCGGAGCGGTAATAATGCTCGTCGTAAAGATCGGGTGTTCTAGTCCTGACGTGGGCGGTGGCGATGACCTGCAATTTCGGATATTTCGCCTTTATGGCGTCGAAGAATTGGGTGAAGCGGGCATCGTAGCTGTGAGATTTGTCATAGGCGTCTTCGTTGCCAATTTCCACATAGGTGATTTTGAAGGGGGCGGGATGGCCATCTTTGGCTCGTTCGGCTCCCCATGTGGCGCGTTGATCCGACGTGGCGTATTCCAGTTCGTCCAAGGCGTCCTGAACGTAGGGCTGCATCGCGGGGCCGCATGTCACAGGCGGTTGCTTCATCGAAAAGCCCGCATAGACGGCGAGGACTGGCTGGACATCGATGTCTTCGCACCATTCCAGGAATTCGAGGAGGCCAAGTCCATCGCTGGAACGGTAGCGCCACGGCCCCTGGTGTCCGGGGCGGTCGGCGAGATCGTGGATGGTCTTCTTCCAATCGAAACGCGTGGGGACGGTATCTCCTTCGAGGTAATTTCCACCGGGCAGGCGGAGGAAGGCCGGTTTCATGTCCGCGAGGAGTTGCATGAGATCGGGGCGGTTGCCGTTTGGGCGGTCTTTAAAAGTGGGCGGGAAGAGTGAAACGAGGTTGAGCCAGATCGTGCCGGGAGTGTTGGCAGAAATGACGAAACGGTTATTCGCCGAAGCGGACATCTTTCCGGTGACCAGGCTGACTGTGTATTGCTTCCAGGCGGAAGAGAGCGCCGGGACCTGCGCGGTGGCGTGGACGGCGGTTCCATCGGCGGATTCGATAGCGACGGTGAGGGGACCGGCGAAGCCATCGGCTTTGGCGTAAAAGGAGGCGCGGTAACGAGTCTCGGGGCGGATGGGGATACCCCAGAAGCCGTCGTTCGCGACACCGACTCGCTGGGCTGGCGAAGCGCGTTCGATCTTGACGCGCAGACTAGTGGTGAGAGCAGTTTCGTTCGCGCGCTGATTGTCGTCGAGAGAGATGGCTCCGGCGGCTCCGGCATCCTGAACGAGGGTCCAATGGACGGGGGCCACGGGATCATCCTTGAAAATGCGATTCTGGAGCAATTCGCCGTACAGGCCGCCGTCGTAGGAATGGTTAATCTCCTCCGTCATGAGTCCGTACAGAGTCGGGCTTACATGGGCAGTCACGCTGCTGGCGTCGATTTGGAGGACGGGAGGAGTTTGCGACCCGGCGGGCGCTGTAGGGAGGGCCGCCACGCAAACGAGGAACGCGAACAGGGGGGATGTGCAAGCTTTCATTCGTGCCAAGTCTCAAGCTTGCCTGTCAAAAAGACAAGACGCGAGAGCGCGCGGGAGGCGCCTGTGAAAAGCAAAACGCCCAGCCGCCGCTTTCGCGGACAACCGGGCGCTTGAAGGTTGATGTTTTCCGAGTCTTACATGTAGGGCGACCAGAACGTGTTGGGCGCCACATCGGACAAGGAGTTGAAGGAAGCGGCAGGGACTTTAGGAACGAAGTCCACGGAGAACGTTCCGGAGTTGCCGTACAGGTTGCCGAAGAGATCGGTGCCGGTGCTGTAAAGCGTGGTGCCCGTCTTCAGGTAGTTTTTGAGGTCAGTGAAGGTAGCCGAGAAGCCAGTGGTCTTGCTGGTTTCGATCGCGTACTGGTCGAGAGCGGAATCCAGCATGCGGAGATCCTCGAGAACGCGAGTCGCTTGGGAGCGTTTGCGAGCACGGAGGAAGTTAGGCACCGCGATCGCCGCCAACAAAGCGATGATCGCAACTACAATCATGATTTCAACGAGGGTAAAGCCCCCGCGATTCTTGTTAAGTTTCTGTAACATAGGATGTATTATTTGGTTATGGGTTGTTTTGCGCGAATGATCGCTTGGGACGGAATTAAAGCAGCTCTTGTGCCATACCTGGCGCGATTAGAAGTGAATGTTATCAGCGGCGATGCGAGTCAGTAATTCAGGATGCCGGACGGGGAGCGGTCTGGCTTGCCAGCGGACAGGTGAGCATGTAGGTCTAGCGAATGAAGACACGAGATAAGAGTGCCGGTTCCGCCTGGCTGCCGTCGCTGATAGGGATCGTGCTACTGACTCTGTTCGTTTTGGTTGTATTCGGGGAGAAGCCGGAGGACATGCTCCAGATACCGGTGGCCATCTTCAATGATCTAAAGAGTGGATTTTCCAGCAGAAGCAGTCCGCCGACGCCGGCAACCGTTTCCGCTGGGCCCGTCGCAGCAGGGGCGCCCAACCATCCGCTACAAAGCGCGCCAAGCCCGTTTGACTGGGCCTCCCTGGAAGCGTCTCCCGCGGAATGGCCGAAAGTTGTCGCGCTAAAGGCCCCGGCTTCTTTTCCGGTGGTTGTAAACGGAGCGCCGGCTGGAGAAGCGCGCCTGCCAGCCGGGACACAGGTCAAGCTAGTGTCGCTAAAAAATCACGAAGTGACGGTGGAATACCAGGGTGGGGCCAAGGTGTTGCAGGCTGAGAGCACTGACCTCAAGGAGCGGGTGCTGGCCACCCGGGCACAGGCAGGGCAGTAGAGCCGAGACTAGGGCCGCAAGCCCACACCTTTGTAAACCCGCTGCATGGTAGCATGGGCGAGTTCGTTCGCGCGCCCGGCTCCCGCCTTTAGAACCTCGTTAACGTAACCAGGTTCAATCTGCTCGCGCCGCTCGCGCATCGGCGCGAAAAACTCCCACATCTGAGAAAAGAGGCGTTTCTTGAAATCGCCATAACCGACGCCGCCTTGCCGGAAATCATGTTCCATCCGCGCAACGTCTTCCGGCGAGGCAAAAAGCTTGTAGAGATGGACGATGGCGGACTGGTCGGGGTTCTTCGGCGCCTCGACTGGGGTCGAGTCTGTCACCATGCCCATGATTTTCTTTCGCAGACTTTTTTCGTCCATGAATAGCTCGACGGTGTTGCCGTAGCTCTTGCTCATCTTGCGGCCGTCGAGGCCGGGGATCGTCTCGACTTCCCGGACAATGCTGGGTTCCGGCAGCTTGAAGATGTGCCCGAAGGTTTCGTTCATCTTAACGGCCAGGTCGCGAGCGACCTCGATGTGCGACTTCTGGTCTTTGCCAACCGGAACGATATCGCTGTCGTAGATGAGGATGTCGGCAGCCATCAGGACTGGATACGCGAACAGGCCGTGGGAGGGGTTGAGGTTCTTCGCCAGATGATCCTTGTACGCATGGCAGCGCTCGAGGAGACCCATCGGGGTGAGGGTGCTCAGGATCCACGCCAGTTCGGCGACCAACGGGACATCGGACTGGCGGAAGAGGACGGCCTTGGCGGGATCGAGTCCGCAGGCCAGGAAGTCGAGAGCGACCAGGTAGGAGTACCTCACGCAGCAGCTTAGGATCGTGGAGGGTTGTAAGGGCGTGGTAATCGGCGATGAAATAAAGCGCCTCGCCCTTCTCCTGCCAATCGATAGCGGGGCGCATCATCGCAAAGTAGTTGCCGATGTGGAGCCTGCCGGTGGGCTTGATACCCGAAAGGATGCGCGGCATAAGGGGACGGACTTTCGGGGAAGCAGTACCCGGGGCGTCAAGAAACAATATCCGCAGCGGGGGCGACCGCCGGCGCTTCGGACCCGGGCTGAGATTCGGGGTTTGTTGCATCCGGGTCCAACGGGAATTCGCGCGGTATGACAAACGTGATGGCGGTGCCTTTACCCGGAGAGCTTTCGGCCTGGACGCTGCCACCGTGGAGACTCACGATGTGTTTCACGATGGAAAGGCCGAGGCCGGTGCCGCCGGCATCGCGGCTGCGAGCTTTTTCGACGCGGTAGAAACGCTCGAAGATGTGAGGGAGATCGCGCGCGGGTATGCCAATGCCGCTGTCCTCCACGCGGATGGTAACCGAGTCCTCATTGCAAAGGGTATCAATGCGGATGCTGCCCCCTTCCGGCGTGTATTTGATGGCGTTATCTATGAGGTTGTTAAGGATTTGCTCCATCCGCAACGAATCAGCGGTGAACGAGGCCGTCTCTTGGGGAATATTGAGAGCGAGGGTGATCTTTTTTTGTTCCAGCTTCATTTTCCAATCGCTGGCGATTTGCCGGAGGAACGGGGCGAGGCGGATGGATTCGGGCTCGAGGAGTTCCCGCTTGGATTCGAGCCGCGCGAGGGTGAGAAGATCGTAGAGGAGAGCGTTAAGGCGGCGCGAGTGCTTCTCCATGATCTCGAAGGTTGCGAGGAGTTCCTTGCGAGGCCGGGCTGGGTTATCGATCAGGTTTTCGAGATAGCCGCTGAAGATAGAAAGAGGAGTCCTGAGCTCATGGGAAACATTGGCGACGAATTCACGGCGGATTTCTTCGAGTTGCCGCAGGCGCGAGATGTCGTGGAGCACCACGACCACGCCGCTGATGACGCCGCCCTGGCCCAAGAGCGGCACGGCGCTCACGGCGAAATGACGGGGTATTTCCTCGCGGGATTGGTGGACCGGGGAAATCTCGCGCGTTTGCAAGACGCCAGCCTGGAGGGTGCTTCTGACGATTTCTTCCACCGAAGCGTCCCGCAGCGCCCGAAGGACGGTCTTTTGAAGCGGACTGCCAACGATGCCGAAAAGCTTGCAGAATGACTGATTGACGAGGTGGATGACGTGCTCCGTATCAACAACCATGACCCCTTCTTCCATGCTGGAAAGGATCGCCTGCAGATTGAAGCTGCCTTCCTCGGCTTGTTTCCGAAGTCTCGCCTGCTCATTTGCAACAGCCTCGATACTCGAGCCGAGCCTGCCGAAGACGTCCGCGCCGCCGAGGACGAAAGTGAGCGGGCGCTCTCCCCGAGAGACGCGGCCCAGCGCGTCTTCAAGATCGCGGAGCGGGCGCAGAAAGAGGGAATAGGCATAGGCGCCGCCGACAGCGAGAACAGCCAAGGTTAGAAGCCAGAGCCAGAATCCATCCATGATGGCAATAGTAGGCGAGACTGTGGGAGACGCCAGCGCTTCAAACCGGCCTTCCCATCAACCCGAGCCCAGTCTCTCGAAGCGTTCACTCATGACTTAGTCTTCGCGGACGCGTCAAAGAGGTAACCGAACCCGCGCACGGTCTCGATGCACGCGGCGGAGTGGCCGAGTTTTTCGCGGAGCCTGCGCACGTGGATATCGACGGTGCGGGTGTCAATCATGCCGTCGTAACCCCAGACTTCCGTGAGGAGACTTTCGCGGCTTTGGACGCGGCCTGATCTCTCCATGAGAAGGGTGAGGAGCTTGAACTCAGTGGGGGTAAGGGCGACGGGGCGGCCTCCGACTTCAGTCTGAAAGGTGTGGCGATGAACGGTGATCTTGCAGAGGGTCATCGAATCGGCAACGGCCTCAGTGGGATTTTGAGCGCGGCTGACGACCGATTTGACCCTGAGGACAAGCTCCCGCGTGCTGAAAGGCTTGGTAACGTAGTCATCGGCGCCCAGTTCGAGGCCTTCGACGCGGTCGTTCACCTGAGCTTTGGCAGACAGCATAATAATTGGGATGCGGTATGTGCGGGGATCGCCTTTCAGGAGCCTGCAAACCTCGAATCCCGACAAGCCTGGAAGCATGAGATCAAGAATGATGAGGGCGGGCGCCTTCATTTGCGCGGCCTCGACCGCAGCGGGGCCATCGTGAGCGGAGATGACCTCGAAGCCGGCGGTCTGGAGACTGGAAGCGACGAGGCCCACGACGTCTTCCTCATCGTCGGCAACCAGGATCAAGCCGCCTTTTGGGAGCTTGTTGGGGATGCGGGACGAGCCTTGGTTACGACTCATTCTTTTTTCCTGTGCATCTCCAGTTCTTGCCGGATGGGAGCATGTGCATGACGACCATACTCGCGAGACAGGGCAAGGGCAATGGGTCACGGATGCGGCCATTGAAAGGCTGCGTGACGAATACTGGGTGTGGGCCGACAGAAGGACCGACCCCGTAAAATCCAAAAATGTATGAAAAGAACTAATCTGATTCTGAAATCCTGTGGCGTGATGATCGTAACCACCGTGCTCTGCGCGGGCGGTTTCGCACAGGCGCAAACTTCCGTGACGGAGACGACATCGACGACAAATACGTCAGGAACGGTGAGTGAGTTTTCGCCGTCCGGCACCACGATCGTCATGAAGACGGAGCACGACACCGCGCCGGTAACCTACAGCTACACGAAGAAAACGGTGGTTGTGGACGAATCTGGAAACCCAGTCGATGTGAGCCTGGTGAAATCGGGTCTCCCCGTGACGGTGTATTACACGAAGGACGCCGATGGAATGGTGGCCTCGAAGATCATCGTGAAGAGAGCGGATGCTGACGTGGTGGTGAAGAAGACAACGACGACGACGACAACAACCGGGCAGTAAGGTTTCGATCGGTCAGCCGAAGAACCCGCGAAGGAAACTTCGCGGGTTTCTGCTGTACATTCTCAATTTCGCTGGTTCAGACTGCAAAACGCGAGGTTGGAATAGGTCTTGCTACTCTCGCATTCATGGCGACTGCCATGACAATGCGACTTTCATCCTCCCAAGAGTTCGATCCCGAAGCGGTGCTTGACGCGCTTCCCGGGATCGCGTTCAGCAGATCTGTCGCGGTCAAGTGGCCGTTTACTTTCCTGAGCGCCGGCAGCAGCGCGATAACGGGGCACAACCCCGGGGAACTTCTGGCGGAATCCGGGGAATTGTTTCGGTCACTCATCGCAAAGGAGGATCTGGCAAGGGCAACAGAGATGATCCGCCGCGCGGCTGAAGGGAAGGAAGGTTACTCGATCCAGTATCGGCTGCGCACCAAGGGAGGGGTTGAGAAGTGGCTTTCAGAAAAGGGGATGCCTGTGTTCGACGGGGCGGGAAAGCTGGCGGGCTATAACGGATTCATCTCCGATGTGAGCGAATTCCAGCCAAGGGAGAAGAAGACGGGGAAGATCGATTCCGCCGCCCTCCAGACGGAGCGCGACATGCTTCGGGCGATCGTGGACGCGCTGCCAGACCTGATATTTGTGAAGGACGCCCGCGGGCATTACGTGCTAAGCAACGCGGCCCATACGCGATCCCTCGGCGTGAGCTCATCGGAAGACGTGGACAACCGGACATCGTTCGATTTCTTTGAACGGGAGCGGGCCGAGAGGTTCACGGCGGACGATCATCACGTGATCTCGACAGGGGAGGCGATCATCAACCGTGAGGAGGCGAGGGAGAGCGGGGACGGGGGGAGAGGATGGGCGCGAACGACGAAGATTCCGCTGCGGAACGCGCAAGGGGAGATAACCGGGGTGGTATGCATCAGCCGAGACATAACGGAACGCAAACACATCGAGGAAGAGCTGCGGCAGGCGCAGAAGATGGAAGCGATTGGGCGTCTCGCGGGCGGTGTGGCGCACGACTTCAACAACATTTTGACGAGCATCACGGGATTCGCGGAGATACTGCTAGCCAATCCCGAACTGGATGAGCTCGCGCACCAGGACGCGCAGGAAATCTATGGGGCGGCGGTCCGGGCTGCAACGCTCACGCAGCAGTTGTTAACGTTCAGCCGCAAACAGGTCACGCAGAGCGGCGTGGTGGACGTAAACGATCTGGTTTCCGGGTTGGAGCGGATGTTGAAGCGGGTAATTGGCGCGAACGTGAGCTTTACGCAGGAACTCGGGGCGGTCGACGCGCTAGCGCGGATTGACGCGGGGCAAATGGAGCAGGTGATCACGAATATCGTGATCAACGCGTCGGACGCGATGCCAAAGGGAGGGGCGCTTAGGATCACCACGGCGAATGTGAATTTCGACGAGGTGCAGGTTCAAGATCACGCTTCACTGGTTCCTGGCGCGTATGTTCGGCTATCGATCGAGGACACTGGCGAGGGGATAGCGCCCGAAATAAAGGAGCGGATATTTGAGCCATTTTTCACCACCAAAGCGGTGGGCAAGGGCACTGGCCTTGGCCTCTCCACGTCCTACGGGATCATCCGCAACAGCCGCGGGCATATCGCGGTGGAGAGCACGGTTGGGAAAGGGACAACGGTGAATATCTACCTGCCCGCGAGCGCCGCTGAGGAGCCGAGGGAAGAGCAGATCGCGCCGGTGGTATCGACGGAACGCCGGTTACCCGGGGGCACCGAGACAGTGCTGCTGGTGGAGGACGATTCTTCGGTGCGCAAGTTGACTGCTTCGATGCTGACAAAGCTCGGTTACTCGATTTTGGAGGCGTGTGATGGGGAGCGGGCAATGGATGTGATAAGAGAGTGTGACACTCAGAAGATTGACCTGCTGTTGACCGACATCGTGATGCCTCGGATCGGCGGCAAGCGCCTCGCGGACAGTCTCGGCCTTCTGTCGCCGGGCACGAAGGTTCTTTTTACTTCGGGCTACAACGAGGAAGAGATGCTGCAGCAGGGCATCGCGTCGCGGGAGATCGCTTTTCTGCCGAAGCCGTTTTCACCATCCACACTCGCGACAAAAGTGCGCGAGGTGCTGGATCACAGATAGACGCTCAGAAGCCTTCGCTGGGCTTGAGCTTGCGGACATCGAATCGGTCAGTCACGCGTCCGAGCTGGAACTTGCCCATGCGCTTCTCGATCGCGTAAACGGAAAGGGTGGAGCCGGCCAGTTCAAGCGCGGAGCGACCAGAAAAAGGGAGGAAGCTGCCGGTGTTAATGATCATGCGCGGCCCCATTTTCCAGATGCCGCCGTAGTGGGTGTGACCGATGAGGATGAAGCGGGCTTGCGGTCTGAATACACGTCCGAGGGCGACGGCGCGGGCAGGACTGATGATCCAGACCCGAATGATCTGAAGCGGGCGCCAGGGAGGCCAGCACTCGCGCGCGAAGGTGGCGACACGCGCCAGCCGCCCGCTCGGAAGGCGCGATTTATGAAGCTCGACGGCGAGAGCGGCTCGCTTGCTGGCTTTGAGCCTCTCCTCGAAATTGTGGAAGACGTCCTCCTCCATTTCCTCCAAGGCGGCGGTATGGGCGGGGCCTATGAAGCGCGCTTCAGCGCTCCATGGGGAGATGTCATGAAAGAGCATGTCGCCGTGGGTGACGAGGATCGCGCCATCCGCGAGATCGAAATGGTTGAAAGCGGAGATGATGGGGTCGTGATTGCCGTTCACAAATACGGCGCGAGCCCCGAGGGACAGGCAAAGCTCGCCTATGCGCTCCATGTTTTCGTACGCGGCGGGGCGATCCTCCAGGAAGCGCATCTCCACGGTGTCGCCGTTAAAGATGACGGTAGGCGCGCCTTTTATGAGAGGCGCAATTTGGTCAATATCCTGAATCAGACTTGCGGGATGACCGAAATGCAGATCCGAGAGGATGCGGATCGGCTCGTCAAACTGCATTGCGCGGATCTGTCATCAATCCGCTACAGTGCGCCGGGGGCAATCGCAACGCAAGCGGGACACCGGATGTCGCCGGATGCCTTACAATTATACGACCGCGGTGGGTTAGGACTTCCCCAGCGCCTGGCGCACGGCAGACAACTCACCGGCAGAGCCAAGCTTTGTATTCTTATGGGCGATGAACTTCGCGTATTCGTCCATGAAGATTTTGCCTGGCGGGCGGAAATCAAATTCAGACGGCTTGTCGCGGAAGAACTCCCGGTGGACGCGGGTCCAAACGAGGCGCCCGTCGGTGTCGATATTGACCTTTGTGACACCAAGTTTAGCGGCTGGCAGGTATTCCTCTTCGTTGACGCCTCTCGCGCTGGGGTCGAGCGTGCCGCCCGCCGCATTGATGCGCTCGACTTCGGATTGTGGAACGCTGGAACTGCCGTGCATTACGATAGGAGTGCCCGGCATTTTTTGCTGAATGGCCTCGATGACCTCGAAATGAAGGCTTTGCTGGCCCTTGAATTTGTAGGCTCCGTGGCTGGTGCCTATGGCGGCGGCGAGGGCGTCGCAGCCGGTGCGGTGAACGAATTCCACGGCTTCTTCTGGGTTTGTAAGGCAGGCGTTGCCTTCGTCCACTTTGATGTCTTCCTCGACGCCTCCGAGCATGCCGAGTTCCGCTTCGACACTGATGCCGACGGCGTGGGCGCGGTCAACGACGCGTTTGGTGATCGCTATGTTTTCTTCAAAGCTGTCGTGGCTGGCGTCGATCATGACTGAGCTATAAAAGCCCGAATCGATGCAGTCGTAGCATGACTCCTCGTCGCCATGATCGAGATGGACGGCGTAGATGGCGTCGGGAAAGATTTCCTCGGCTGTGCGAATGATGGCTTCGAGCATGCGCTTGTCGGCATATTTGCGAGCGCCTTTTGAGAGCTGGATGATGAAAGGGGCCTTGCTGTCTATACACCCGCGAAACAGGCCCATGGTCTGCTCGAGGTTATTGATGTTATACGCGCCGACCGCGTATTTACCGTATGCGACTTTGTAAAGATCAGCTGTAGGGACAATCATAGTTCGGGATTGTGCGATGGCGGGGCGGCATTGCAAGAAAAGAAAAGTTAAAAGCGAGGAGCGGGGATGGAGTGGCGGCGCCAGGGAGTGGGCTGAGGGTTTGGATGCTGGAGGCTGGATGTTTTACCCGGAGCCATGTCCCGAACGGGCGGAAGAATAGATGACGCGGCCATGTGGTTGGCCCGGAGATTGTCAACGACCGGCTCCCTTGGCTCGTCTCCTACTGGCGAACGGCAGGCGGGCCTCCTTACGGACTGCGACAAAGTAGGGGCCGATCTGCTCGCGGACGGCGTACTCGGCTGAGATGACGGTCATGACTTCGCGTTTCATGCCAAGGGGGGTGTTTCGCATCTTCAGGTGGAGGGGGAAAAGGAGGAGCCGAGACAGAGCGCGATTGTCTTCGGCGACAAAGGCGGCTTCGTCGAACGGAGCCAAGTCGCTCAGGCTGGTTCCCGCAAAGACAATGACGGGCATGCGGCGGAGGTCGCGGATTTTCTGGGCGATATCCGCTTTATTCAAGACGTCGTCGTAGAAGCCGGGATGATATTCCGGGATGAACTGGCCTGTGAGTTTAAGAAAGCGGTCCATTTGCTCGCTGACGCCCATCGGAGTTCCAAGCCTTGGGTACCGCAGCAGCCGGAGCAGTTCCGGATTCCACGGCAGGAGCTTGCTGTAGCGGACGCGCGGGGCGTCCGGGGAAGGCGAAAGTCTTTGGATGGCCGCCGGGACGGTCTTGTCGGCATGAGCCACGCGCCGGAGATCGGCGTAGGTGGTGAGGATTTCTTTAACGGCGTAGGCGTAGCTATTCCAGAA
Source organism: uncultured Verrucomicrobiae bacterium (assembly GCA_963828525.1). Lineage (GTDB taxonomy): Bacteria > Verrucomicrobiota > Verrucomicrobiia > Chthoniobacterales > Chthoniobacteraceae > CAWHEP01. Next base: position 329,476 of record CAWHEP010000002.1, on the reverse strand, counting down.
GCTGATCTGGCCAGCGACAGGGAAGGCAAGGAAGAAGGCAACGAGAACGGCGATCCGATCCCTGGGTTTGTCGCGCGCTTCCCGCAGGAATAGCAGGAATAGCGCGAGACCGTAAAAGAGGATGTGCCCTGGGTCGCACCGCCCTAACGCCGCCGGGATGCAAAGGCCGAGAAGGATGAATAAAGCGAGGCTGAGTGGAGCAGGGGCGGAGGCGGGGAACAGAAGCGCGCTGCCGCCAAGGCGGGGCAGCACGGCGAAGACCGCCAGCAGGAACAGGAGCACATGGGCGGTCGGCAGGATCGGCAGGTTATTGCCACCGCCGACGAAGGAGAAGACGATGTCAAAATACTCGCGCGAGAACAGGAGAACGACGGCCGGCAGCGTCAGCGCGACGAATAACAGGCAGGGCGCAGGTCTACCGCGGCGCGCGCGGGCGTGGGCAGAAAAATAGACGAGGAAAGCGGCGAAAGAGGCGATGCCCATTTCGGGCGAGATCGAGAAACAGGCGAGGGGAAGCAGGAAGGAAAGCGCGCACGCTTTCTTCCAGGCGGCCGGGCTTTGGGAGACGACGATCCTGTCGATGAGAACGAGGGAAGCGAGAGGGAGGAGAAAGCGGAGCGGAGTATAGTTTAAGCCCAGCGTAAGGTTGAAGGTGGCGAGCGCGAGAAGGAGGAAAATCGCCACGCGGTGGGATTTAGCGGTGAAAGCATCCACGACATACCAGAGCAGCCACAAGCCAATCACCCAGTGGGCGAGGAGAACCGCCAGGTAAGCCTGCTCCACGGAGAGCAACCCATATGATAGGTCATACAGCGCCACAACCGGCTCCAGCATCATCGGGCCGTAGTTGAAATGAAAATCCTGGAAGGGGCGCTGGCCCAGGATCATGAGGTCAAGCCGGGAGAGAAAATAGGGCATCTCCCCGTAGCTGCCGTAAGGGAGGATGTGGAAAAGGGTCGTGATCGCGGCGCAGATGGCGAGCGTGGCGCCTCCCAACGCCGCGAGTGGCGCGCGATCCCAGGACGCGACCGGAGTAACGAGTTGTGACGCAGCCTCAGCGGGCAGGGCCCTCTGACGCCGCAACTGCCACACGAGGGCCGCCAGCAGCGCGAGGGCAATCACGAGGTGCGCGGCGAGATTGTTATACCCGTAGATGTAGGAAGGAGACTCAACCTGCCTCGGGAACGGCACGTGCCAGGGCAGCAGGAAAATGCCGGCTGCAAGAGCGGTGGCGAAGAGTACGATCACGAGAGAAGGCATTCGGATGACAGACTTGCACGCAGGGCGGAATTATGAAGCGGGAATTTCGAGCGGGGTGGCGCTGGCGCGCGAGGGATCAGGGAACGGTTTTGTAATTCAAAAGTGAGGTTGAGCTTGATTAGTATGTCCGTTTGACGTCGAGCCCCGTCCAGTGTTGTCCCCGTCAACCTCGCGGGATTGGTTTCTAAATTGACATCATTGTGATGGCGACATTAGACTGTGCGCATGACTCGAACTCAGATCCAATTACCCGAGCCGCTCTTTCGGCGGCTTAAAACAATCGCCTCTGCACGGGATTGGTCGGTTGCAGAGCTGATTCGTCGCGGCATGGAAACCTACGTCCAGACTTGCCCTGAAGACATTCAGTCTACAACTACATGGACTATGCCCGTACTGCGGGGAAGCGGAGGCCACTTGGTTGACCCTGCCGCTATTTCCGCCGAGGCGGATGCTGTGGAAAGCCGTCATAGCAAAGCCTGATATGCTGACTGCTGATACGAACCTGCTCATTCATGCTGCTGACCCTGATTCCCCTTGCCACAAGCCGGCGAAGGCCTTTTTCGCCAAAGTTGTGCAGGGCAGAGAAGAGTTTGTCCTGTGCGAACTGGTTTTGGTCGAGCTTTACATGCAGCTTCGGAACCCCGCCATTTTCGCCAAGCCCTACACGGCGAGGGAATCCGCTGCTCATTGCGCGGCCTTAAAGCAGAACCTTGCATGGCGCTGCATCGACTATGACTCGCTCGTCTCTTCAAAACTGTGGGTTTGGGCGAGGGAAACCAAGGCCGGCTTTAGACAGATGATTGACGCCCGCATTGCCTTTACTCTGCTCCACCATGGTGTGACCCGCTTTGCAACCGCCAACGTGAAGCACTTTAAGGGTTTCGGATTTGTGGAAGTTTGGAATCCTATTGCCGTATGATAACCGTTCCCATTGAGGCTTCGATTGATCTGGGGCTGGGCCTGCTCTGGAGCGCGACGGCGAGTGTTGCATCCGCCTCCGTGTTACGGCTGACGAGGCTCCGCTAATCAGTTCTGGCACCACCTCCAATACTTTTATGTTTTGGTTGCTGACGCCGAAACCTCATCAATCTCCCATTGAGAAATTAACTGTCAACTTGAGCTAAACAATGTCCCTAACCCTTCCTCGTTGTCTGACTTTTCTAGCTGTAGCCGTCGTCTTCCTGACCACTGCTCACGCGGCGGTTAATCAAAAAGTTCCGGTTCGGCTCGCGCCGGACAAGCGGAAGTTTAGCAGCGCCGCTGTCGAACGAGAGATTAAGCTCGTCACGCAGAAGGTAGCTGATCCTGTGCTGTCCAAGATCTTTGAGCTTTCCTATCCCAACACTCTCGATACCACCGTGACGGTGGGCAGTCGAAACGGCAAGCCGGACACATTTATTATTACGGGAGACATCAATGCGATGTGGCTGCGCGATTCCTCGGCGCAGGTCCAGGGCTACATTCAGCTCTGCAAAGAAGATCCACACCTAGCGGAGTTAGTAGCAGGTCTGATCCACCGGCAGGCCGCTTGTATTCTCGTCTATCCTTACGCCAACGCGTTCCGGAAAGATCCTGTGCCTCCCCAAAAGCCTGTCTTTGAAGGGAAATGGGAGCTCGACTCCCTGAGTTATTGCATGCGTCTTTCCTACGAATACTGGAAGGAAACAGGCGATAAGCAGACCTTCGACCAGGAGTGGAAAGACGCGATGCATCTTGCGGTAGCAACCATGCGCGAGCAGCAGCGGAAGGAGAATCAAGGACCTTACCATCATGGAAACGACTATGGGGGGCCTATGAAACCTACGGGGATGATCTGCACAAGATTTCGAAATTCAGACGATCCCACCGTCTATCTCTTCAATATCCCCGAAAACCTCCTGGCGATGACCTCGCTGCGGCAGTTGGCGGAAATGGCAGACGCGCTTATGCCCGGTGATACTTTGGCGGCTGATTGTCGCGCCTTGGCGGACGAAGTTCAGGGAGGTGTCGAGCAGTATGGCACGGTTAACGATCCCAAGTACGGCAAGATATACGCGTACGAGTGCAATGGTCTTGGGAACACATTCCTTTTCGACGACGCTGGACTTCCGAGCCTGGTTTCGATCCCGTATTTCACACCGTCCCTGGCCGGGGATCCTGTGGTATTGAACACACGCAAGTGGGCATTGAGTTTGGACGATCCCTATTTTGCCCGCGGAACTGTGGCAGAAGGGGAGTGCAGCCCCCACAAGGGCAAGGGAATGATCTGGCCGCTTGGTCTTTGCGCGCGGGTCTTAACCAGCACGGACGACGCTGAGATCATCTCGTGCCTCACGATGCTGAAGCGGTCCTCCGCAGGCACCGGTTATATGCATGAGTCCTTCAACAAGGATGACGCGACCAAGTATTCCCGGCACTGGTTCGCTTGGGCAAATAACCTCTTCGGGGAAGCGTTAATCAAGGTTCTCCGCGAGCGTCCTGAGTTACTTGCAAAGCCCGTTCCGGATTAAGATGGAATACGAGTTACAAGCGCGTTGCGATGGTTGAAAGAAGTATACGCTTTAAGCGCCTCGGTGTGAAATTCAACGCGCTTCGACTGAGCTATAATCCATCTCCCGGAGATCCTGTATGAGGCTGGGCCCATTCGGCTCCCAACCGAGCCGCCGGCGGGTAAAATCGCTTGAGGCCGGCATGTCCATCTGAGCGAAAAGACCGAGCCAGCCGAAGTAATCCGCCGCCTCATCGGGCGAAAGCGACTTGACGGGAACGCGAAGCCCGAAACCAATCGCTTCAGCGATCCCGCGAGCCGGCACGCCCTCCTCGGCGACGGCGTGCCACCGGGCGCCCCAGCCCCCGTCGCCGAAGGTGATGGCCCCGAGACTGAGGCCGGAAACGCGAAGCCCCCTGCGGCCGAGTAGTTGGCGGTTCATGCTGGTCAGGAATCTGGTTCAACGCTTCGCCGTTTACTTTTGGCCGCCGGAGACGAGCAGCGCCTGGCCGGTTACCCAGCGGGAATCTTCCGAAGCGAGGAAGACCGCGACCGGACCGATGTCATCCGGCTGGCCGATGCGACCCAGCGGGGTTTGCGCAGTGATCATGCGGTCGAAATCGGAACCGATGAAGCCCGCCGCATGGGTGCCTTCGGTTTCGACCATGCCTGGGTTCAGGGAGTTCACGCGGATCTTCCGCGCGCCAAGCTCCTTCGCGAGGGAGGTGGTGATTGCATCGACAGCCGCTTTCGTCGCGGAGTAAACGGAGCCGCCAGGCTGCGGGCTGACACTGACCACGGAGCTGATGTTTATGATGCTGCCGCCCTCGGGGCCAAACGTTTCGGCGGCTTTCTTCGAGGTGAGGAGCAAGCCGAGCACGTTGAGATCAAACTGCCGATGGAAGTGTTCCTCGGTGATCTCGGCGAGCGGCTTGAATTCGAAGACGCCGGCGTTGTTGACGAGAATATCGACCTTGCCGAAGGCTTTCTTCGTTTCCTCGAAAAGGCGATCAATGTCCGCCTTCCGCGAGACGCTGGCCTGCACGGCAACGGCGGCGCCCCCGCGCTTCGCGATAAGATCGACGACGCGGTCCGCGCCCTCTTTGCTCGACGAGTAATTGACGACCACGGACGCGCCGGCTGCGGCGAGATGCGCGGCGATGGCTGCGCCTATACCTTTAGAGGCACCGGTCACGATGGCAACTTTGCCAGTTAGTTTTTGTAAGTTAGTGGACATGATTTTGGCTTTCTGGATTTGAGTTTTTGGTTGTTGTTTGAAGGACGTCGATCGTTACTTTCCGGCGATCGCGTTTAACTCTGCGATTGCATCTTCGGGCAGTTGCAGCCCAGCACCGGAGACGTTTTCTCGCAGGTGTTGAACCGACGATGTTCCTGGTATGAGCAGAATGTTAGGTGAGCGTTGCAACAGCCATGCTAACGCGACTGACATCGGAGTAGAGTTTAAGCCTCTAGCAACGCCGGAGAGCGTATCGGATTGGAGCGGCGCAAAGCCGCCGAGCGGAAAAAATGGCACGTAGGCGATCCCTTGTTCCGCAAGCGAATCGATCAACGCATCGTCCTGCCGATTCGCGATATTGTAGAAGTTTTGGACACAGACTACCGGGGCGATGGATTGCGCTTCGGCGATCTGCTCGGCGGTTACGTTACTCACTCCCAAGTGCCTGATGAGGCCATCACGCTGCATTTCGGCGAGCACGCTAAAAGGCTCAGCGATGGAACTCGAATCCGGCTTATCCATGCCACCAACGCGCAGGTTCACGACGTCCAGGGCGTCGCGACCTAGATTCGCCAGGTTATCGTGGATCGCCTGCCGTAGCTCACCGGGCGCGAGCGCTTTGGGCCAATTGCCTTTTTCATCACGGCGCGCTCCGACCTTGGTCACGATGCGCAGCTCAGATGGATAGGGATGGAGCGCTTCTTTGATCAATCGATTCGTGACGTGAGGCCCATAGAAGTCGCTGGTATCGATGTGATTGATCCCGAGGCGAATTACCTCTCGTAATACGGCAACCGCGCCATCGTGGTCGGCTGGCGGCCCGAACACGCGCGGGCCAGCCAGCTGCATGGCTCCGTAACCCATGCGGGTAAGCGTAAGATCGCCGGCAAGCTTAAAGGCGCCGCCGGGTAGCTTCGTTGACGCCGGATTCTGCGGCGGATTGGGTGCTAATTGGGTGTTAGTCATAAGTTACAAGTCTTTCAGCCGTTTGGTCTCGCGGCTTTCATGGCGTCGTTGAATTCAGTAAAAAAGCGCTGGTATTTCTGGTGGCCGCCCTCGGCCGCGGAGCGGAGCGGACGAACGCGCTCCACCGCGATCTCGGTTGCGTCCGGTTTGGTCTGAAAGATGTCCATCACTTCTTTGATGAAGTCCGCGAGCGGCATCGCGCGAGAATCGTTAGCCTGGCGATCGCCCATTAATGTAGTAGCAACGTACGGGTGGGATCAGCTCCTTTACCTCGATCGATGTATCCTTTAGCTGGTAACGCAGTGACTCGGTATAGGAATGGATAGCCGCCTTCGTGGCAGAATAAGTTGGCGTCATTGCCAAGGGCACATAAGCCAGCCCGCTGGTCACATTGATCACTGCCGCCTGGGCTTGTTTGCGCAGATGCGGCAGCACAGCCGCGGTAAGGCGGATCGGCCCGAGAAGATTGGTCGTCACCGTAGCTTCCGCGTCGGCGAGTTGCCGCTCAGAGTTCTCGAGCAAGTTCTCGTTGCGCATAATGCCGGCGTTATTGACGAGCACGTTAAGCTTTGGAAAGTCGGCGATCACGCGATTAGCGAACTGCTTCACTGCCTCAGCGTCAGCGACATCGAGCGTGAGCGACTTCATGCCAGGATTGGCGGCCGTCACCTCATCGAGCGACTTCTGCGTCCGTCCGGAGATGACAACCTGGTTTCCGAGCGCGTGAAAAGCTTCGGCGAGGCCGCGGCCGATACCGGATCCGCCGCCGGTGATCAGGATGGTGTTGTTTGTCAGGTTCATAGGTTAGATGCGCGGCGGCGGCTGAATAATCCCCGCCACGCGCGGGTAGACTTCGGTTGAAATTTTCTCGCCGGAACTGCTGGTGTTGATTTTTGTCGCAGGTTCATTGTGTTGTGTTTCGTTCGGCCAACGGATTCCCCGGCGTTACGCGAACGCGGGTTGGAACATCGGGAACTCCGCGCGCTCGCGCGGCTCCGTTAATTCGTGGTGGCGCCTCTCCACCGGTTGAAGACTTAGCTTCGTGACGCGCGCTTCCACGAGATCGGGGAAGAGCAGATGCGGGAACGCGGAGAGCTTCCACGCCTTCGATTCCTCCTCGTCGAGGACGAGATGGATGATCTCGCGCAGCGCCGGGTAAGCCTGCTCGTAGTCGCGCTGCAACTGGCGTTTTACCCGCGCGAGCGCGCGTGAAATTTTGCGCGGGAAATCCGCCGCGGTGGATGGGTTCATTGTCATAAGTTTGCCTCGGTTTGTATTGGACTGGTCGTCTATTAATTAATCAAAAGGAGAGAAGTCACGCGGGAACGGGCGCCTGTTTCACCCCGAGAAGATCGAGCGCGATGTGCTTAAACTCACGCACGAGCTGGAGGTCGTTTTGGACGCGCGCCTGGCTGAGCACGCCGTGGTAGCAGGCAAACAGCGTCTTCGCCTTCATGCTCGGATCCGGCGCATGGATCAAACCTTGCGCATGGGCGTCGCGAATCGCCGAAACAAAGTAGTGCATCTTCTGATCGAGAATCTGATCAATCGTCTCGCGGACGAGCTGATCCTGGGTGCAGATTTCGCTGCCGATCGCCAGCATCGGGCAGCCGAGGATCGAACCGCACTGCTGTTGTCGCTCTGCGAGGCTGTCGTGCATCGAGTCGAAGTAGCGCTCAAACCGCTCGACCGGCGGGACAGTCGGCGAAAATACTGAATCCATATACGCCCGCTTCTTTGCCCAATCGGCTTTGAGCGCAGCCGCCGTCAACTCCGATTTCGATTTGAAGAAATAATAGAAGCTGCCCTTCTTCGCCCCGGAGCGCTCGCAGATCGCGTCAACTGACGTCGAGCCGTAGCTGTTCTCCCACATCAGCTCGATGGCTGCGTCGGTCAGTCGTTCCTTCATGTCGCTCACTCTGGGCACGACGCAGCTATCGCGGTAATAGACTGATCAGTCAACAAATTTTTTAAGATTCTTCTTTTCGCGCTGAGGGGTCGATATCGCGGCGCGCATTTGAACCTGCTGTATCCAAGCTGCTCCGACGCAGGAGCCGAGACCACAATCCGTCTACCGATGATGGGCGCCAGGAACACGGCTCATCACCCACGAGGCGGGATTTTAACGCAGTTTTGCGACACTCCTTGGCCGGAAACGGCGCGCGGATCAGGGTGCGCGCCGACCGTTGCCCCGGTTGGCCAGAGATGGTCGCGCCGAAACGATTTCAAGGAAATGAGTTTTTGCGGTAAAAGAAGGGCGGATTGGGGCTGGCGGAGTCTCATTGCCTGTCGAAAGAGCCGCTCGGGCATTTGCCCGAGATGGGGGCGTTGGGGGATCTTCCCGCTCGAAGAGGTAGCGACGCACGGCAGGGTATCTGTCAAGAAATGTGCCTGACCGTGCCTGACCCCTATCCGCTTGCTATAAAGTGGTCTGGTGGAAAAGGTGAAACGAACACGTTCACAGCAAAGGAGTAATTGCGATGAAATGCACATGGGCTTTCCGGCTTGCAGGGTTGTCTTTCCTAATCCCCACTATGGCAATTATTCATTATTCAAGCGGGTGAGCCCGATAAACGATAAAATAAGGCTCGGCCTTGACGATCCTTTCGGCGGTGGTGGGAGCATATGTATCACAGCCAAGCCCTTTTCCCATGGAGAAGGATCAAGCCGATAGCAAGCATTTCCTTGGTATGACTACATATCTACCTAGGTTTCCGGGGAAGCGTCGTGGAGCATTCGGACGGGACTGTTGCCTTCATGGAGAGGCGGGCGACGAATGGAGTAATTGAAGCCATCAACGGCTCCTGCAACTCGCCAAGGGCATGGCCCGCGGCTTGCGTTTTTCCGCAACTTTCGCATCATGGCCCTGGGGGAAGTCGCTCACGATAAGCGACTTGCAATTTGGCTCCAGCGGTAGGACTCGAACAGAACGCTTTACAGCGACAGCTTGACAATACTGCTGAAATACTCCCAATTGTCGGGCATGCAGTCACAGCGCTGTCCCTTCCCGTTGATGCGGCGATCGACAGGCCAAGCTGTCGTGCCGATCTTAGGCTCACTTTTCAGGATGCGCCGCAGTTTTAGCTCATACTGGGCGGCGTAAAATTTTGCCGTATGAGTCTGGCTGAAATCAAAACCGCAGTGAAGGAACTGTCGCCTGGGGAACTCGCGGAGTTGGCTGCTTTCATCCAGGAGCAGGATAGCCTGGCGTGGGAAAGTGAAATCGAGAAGGATTTCTCACCGAGCGGAAAGCACTACTCGGTGCTTGCGGAAATTGACGCGGCGATTGATACGGGCGATTTCAAACCGGTTCCGTGAAGTCCAACGCGCTGCCCTCCTTTTGGGAGGGCTACAATCGACTTCCCGAGCACATCCGGAAACTGGCGAACAAGAATTTCAAGCTGTTCATTGAAAAACCGTCGCACCCGTCACTCGGCTTCAAGAAAAAGGGCGGCGTCCACACCCGCGACTTACGGCGCCTACAAGCGAAAGATTACGTCCACAGACCGGCTAAATCTCCGTTAAGCACAAGCCATCCCTACGCCAGCACCGTATGATTGCGGAGGAAAAAATGTTCAAAATACGAAATATAATAGCTTTTGTAAGCATTATCTGCGCGCATTGTTATGCTGGAGATCCTATGGTAGAAGGAAGTGTTCTTACCTCCGGCCAAACCGTGCGGGCGATGAATAAAAATGGCACCGTCAAAATATCCTATATAAGTCCTATCAAAAGACAGTATGAATGGGATGGCAGGACAAGAGTTATGAAACTCATTCCGCGAGCCGAGGTTTTTGATGGTAGACGTGGACTGTATGAACCGGCTGATTCTTGGGGGATAAACCCATTTGAGATTCGGTTGGTGCTAGAAGAAGCGGTCTGGAATTTTGACAACGAAGAGTCAATGTATAACTTTCTAAGGGAAGGTAGTAATTACATGGATTGGGTTTACACTTGTGATGGATTAGTGCTTGGACTGGGGCGAACGCCTTCTAGAAAGCAGATAAATATTAGTTTATGGCAAATTCTACTCAATAAGAAAAAGCCCGCGAATCTTAAAGGAGCTAGACCTGATCGTATTGCGCTATTCTCGGGGGGTATGAACCGAGGACGTCGGTAACATTCTGACCGGGCAAAGTCGGTAACACATTAAAAGGAGTCTCGGACAATGGCTCCTCGCTGTTTTGAGTGGCTAGGGGCAGTAAGAACCGCTTCGCGGATTGGATATTTAGATCAGGGAACCACGGTTCCCCGAACCCCTCCTCTAGGGGGATCATTAGAGGGGAAGAGATACGGGTGGTTTACAACAGAAGAGCCAACGATTTTAAAATGCGGCGGCCTTGGCCGTGTAAGAATGCCAGTGGATCCTGGATGAATGGTCTGGCTGTCTCTCTAAACAGGAATCGGTTGCCGCATGTCGATGAAGCGGAGAAGCGGAGACGGATTGTCCGCATTGCGGCGTGGACGTCTTGCAGATAGGGTCCGAGACGCCAGCGTAGTCTTGGCTCGATGCTGTCTGTGTTCAAGGGGCCGGTTCATGGTTCACGGCCAGAAAAATAGCGAGATGGACTTGACGTTCGTGGACGGTTGTAAAGAGTTGGCTTAATCATGGCACGACCGTTTCGGCTGGAATACGAGGTGGCAGACCCTTTGAGCCGAGAGGATCGTTGCGAAACGATTTTTGAGGAAGCGGAGGAGCGCGCCTCGCGCAAACTGGGGAGAAAGGCAGGACTTACCGCATGGGAATAAGGGTTGCGGATTATGTGGCGGGGATGCTGGCGGCGCACGGGATCCGCCATGTGTTTCTTGTGACGGGCGGGGGGGCGATGCATCTGAATGACGCGATCGGGAGGTGCTCGCAACTTTCGTATGTGTGCTGTCATCATGAGCAGGCTTGCGCGATGGCGGCGGAGGCTTACGCGCGGCTGACCAACAGGATCGCGGCGGTAAATGTCACGACAGGGCCGGGGGGAATCAACGCGCTGAATGGAGTGTTCGGAGCGTTCACGGATTCGATCCCGATGTTGATCGTGTCTGGGCAGGTGAAGAGGGAGACGTGTCTTTATAAACACGGGCTTATCGGGACGCTGCGGCAGTTGGGTGACCAAGAGGCGGACATGGTGGGCATGGTCGGGGGGATCACGAAATACGCGGTGACAATCGACGATCCAAAATCGATCCGGTTTCATCTTGAGAAGGCGTTGTATCTGGCGAAGGCCGGCAGGCCGGGGCCGTGCTGGATCGATATTCCCATCGATGTGCAGGGCTCGCAGATCGAGCCGGATGAGCTGGAAGGGTTTACTCCTCCGCTGGACGACGGAACGACGCGGGGGGAAGCATTGCGAGCGCAGTGCGCGATCATTCATGAGATGTGCGGCGCGGCGGCTCGTCCCGCGTTGCTTGTGGGAGCGGGCATACGTCTTGCCGGGGCTCGCGACCTTCTGCTACAGCTGCTTGAGCATTGGCGCATCCCCATTACAACGGGATGGAATGCCCATGACGCGATCTGGGATGATCACCCGATGTTCACAGGGCGTCCCGGAAGCATAGGGAACCGGAGCGGGAATTTCACGGTGCAAAACTCGGACTTCCTCCTGGTGCTCGGGAGCCGGTTGAACGTCCGGCAGGTAAGCTATAACTGGAAGTCTTTCGCGCGGGCGGCGTTCAAGGTGGTGGTGGATATCGACCCGGCCGAGTTGAACAAGCCGACAGTGAAGGCGGATCTACCGGTATGCGCCGATTTGCGGCTGGTGCTGGAAGAGCTGTTGCGGCTGCCGCCACTTGCCGCTTCCGCGTCCCGGGTGGAATGGCTGGCGTGGTGCGTGGAGAGGAAGAATCGCTATCCTGTGGTGCTGCCGGAATATTGGAATGGAGTGGGAGCGGTGAACCCGTATTGCTTTGTCGAGAGTCTCTTCGCCCGGCTGAAGGAAGACGATGTGGTGGTGTGCGGCGATGGGACTGCTTGCGTGACGAGCTTCCAGGCTGCGCACCTACAACGTGAACAGCGGCTTTTCACCAACTCGGGAAGCGCTTCGATGGGTTATGATCTGCCGGGGGCGATCGGCGCGTGCTTTGGGAACGGGAGGAAACGCGTCATCTGCCTTGCGGGGGACGGGAGCATCCAGATGAACCTGCAGGAGCTGCAAACCATTCGCACCCACAAATTGCCGATCAAAATCTTTGTGCTGAACAATCGGGGATACCACTCGATCCGTCAGACGCAGCAGAACTTTTTTCCGGACAACGTTGTGGGATGCGGAGAGGAAAGCGGTCTCGGGTTTCCGAGTTTTGAGAAACTGGCGGCGGTGTATGACCTGCCGTACACGGCCTGCCGGGATCACGCCGCGCTGCCGGACGCGATCTCGGCGACACTTGCTTCCGAGTCTGCCGCGATGTGCGAGATTTTCCTGGATTTAAGCCAGCAGTTCGCGCCGAAACTTGCTTCCCAAAGACGTCCGGACGGTGTTATTGTCTCGCCCTCCCTCGAGGACATGGCTCCCTTTTTTGGACCGCGACGAATTGCGGGCCAATCTGCTGATTCCCGAGGCGGCACCCTAAATATGAACGCGACCGAAAAGCAGATGGTTCAGCTCCTCGTTGAGCTAAAAGAGCAGCACAACGTCATCGGCGTAAAAGCCGAGTTTGAAGCGGAGGGCACGCGGCTGGAGGAAGCGATGAGATTGAAGGAGGTGAGCATGTCCGCCGGGCTGAGCCTCACGTTGAAGATCGGCGGATGCGAGGCGATCCGCGACATGTTCGAGGCGTCGAATCTCGGGACGCGTTTCCTGGTGGCTCCGATGGTGGAGACCGCGTACGCGTTGAAGAAGTATCTGAAGGCTCTGGAGATTGGTTTTTCCGCCGAGCAGCGGTCCGACATGCAGTATCTCATAAACCTCGAGACGCGGACGGCGTGCAACAACTTCGAGGCGATGCTGGCGCTGCCTGAGGCGGGGAAGCTGAACGGGATCGTGCTGGGCCGGGTTGACCTGACGGGATCAATGGATCTGAGCCGTGAAGCGATCAATAGCGATGAAGTGCTGAAAATCTGCCTTGAGATGGCGGCGAAGGCGAAGGCGCATGGGAAGACAGTCGTGGTAGGTGGAGGAGTCTCGGTGCATTCCATTCCGTTTTTCCGTTCTTTTCCGGCGGGGCACCTGGATCGATTCGAGACGCGCAAGGTGGTTTTCTCCTGTCCTGGGGCGCTGGGGAACACAGAGGCCGCATTCCTGAAGGCGGTGCAATTCGAGATGATGTGGCTTAAAAACAAGCGCGAATATTACGGGTTGATAAGCCGGGAGGATGAGGCGCGGCTGCGGATGATGGAGGAGAGGTACAGCAAGTCGATTGCCCAAGTGCCTGTGGGTTGATGCGCACGGCGCTCATCACTGGCGGGTCGCGGGGAATCGGGCGGGCGGTCGCGGACGAGTTCCGCAAGGCGGGCGCGCGTGTGATCGCGCCTACTCGCGAGGAATTGGATCTCTCGGATGACGCGAGCCTGGCGGCGTCGATAAAGGACCTGTTGCGAGACCATGTTGACATCCTGGTCAACAACGCGGGGGTGAATTTTCCGCAGCGATGCGAGGAGATCGAGGATGGAAGCTGGGCGGAGATGGCGCAGGTGAATCTCAACGCTCCGCGGCGTCTCATCCAGGCGGTGGCGCCCTCCATGAGACAGGCCGGGTGGGGGCGGATCGTAAATATCAGCTCGGTATTCAGTCTCGTTTCGCGGAAAGGACGGACAGTTTACTCGATGACAAAAGCAGGTCTAAACGCCATCACGCGGACGATCGCGGTGGAGTTTGCGGGGGATGGCGTCCTGGTGAACTCGGTGTGCCCTGGTTACGTGGAAACAGAAATGACTCGCGCGAATAATTCCCCGTCGGAGATGGAGAAGATCGTCGCTGCCATCCCCGCGGGACGGCTGGCTTTGCCGTCCGAGATCGCGTCAGTGGTGGCGTTTCTCTGTTCGGAGTCAAACACCTACCTGACAGGCCAGACCATCGTTGTCGATGGCGGGTTTACCTGCCAATAAGAGTCATGGTCATCAAAGGCGGCAGCCATGAGTATCCCGTAGAGGAGATTGCCACGCTTGCTGAGGCCGTGGAGGCGGTGGGCGAACCGGACAAGGTGTTTGCCCTTGTTGACGAAGTGCTGTTCCAGCTGCCGAGCGCGGCTGGTTTACAGTCGTTACTGGCGCGGAACACTCTGAGGATCGCGGCGACCGAGGAGCAAAAGTCGTTTGAGAGATTGACCCCGCTCTTTACCTGGCTCCTGGAGAATGGTTTCCGGCGCGATTGCACATTGCTTGTGATCGGGGGCGGGGTTGTTCAGGACATTGGCTGCTTTATAGCCTCGGTCCTCTTCCGCGGGGTGAAATGGCGGCTGATACCGACGACGCTGCTTGCCCAGTGCGATAGCTGTATCGGCAGCAAGAGTTCGGTCAACATAGCCAGCTTCAAGAACCAGATTGGGACGTTTTATCCGCCTCATAGCGTGGGCTTGGTATTCGGTCTCCTTGAGACGCTACCCATAGATGAACTTCGCTCTGGCCTGGGCGAAGTCATCAAGCTTCATTTGCTTTCAAGCGAGGCAGACTACGCATCCTTGCGGATGCATCTCGATGGTTCCGAGTTTACGCATCCGGCGCGGCTCGCGCCGCTGATCCGGCGCTGCCTGGAGATCAAAAAGCACTATATAGAAATTGATGAGTTTGATCGCGGGCCGCGGAACATCCTGAACTATGGACATACTTTCGGGCACGCGTACGAATCGGCGACGCGTTACCAGATACCGCACGGGATCGCTGTGTCGCTGGGAATAGCGACAGCGACGTTTATCTCCGAGAAGCTCGGGCTGCTGCCGAGCGGTGAGTTCGCCGAGCTGGACGGCTTCCTGAAGCGCTTCTACATGCCTTACGAGAGGATACTTGGCACGGTCGATTTCGAGTCAATCCTGGCGGCGATAAAACTGGATAAGAAGAACACGCGTGGCGCGTTGAACTGTATTCTCACGAGGGGCGTCGGGAAAATGGAGAAGCGCCAGCTTGATCTCGAACAGGAGTTGCGCCCGCTGCTCGCGGAGTTCATCCACCAAGCGGAGTGATGAAGAGCATCACCATCACGACCCCGTGTTACAACGAGGAGGAAAACGTCCGGGAACTGTACTCAGAGATCAAGGCAGTGATGGCGGCGCTCCCGCAGTATGACTACGAGCATGTGTTTGTAGACAACGCGTCCAGTGATGGGACGCTGGAAATCCTGAAGGAGCTTGCCGCGAAGGATCGCCGGGTGAAGGTCATCGTCAACATCCGGAACTTCGGGCATATCCGCTCGCCTTATCACGGCCTTTTGCAGTCGCGCGGAGATGCCGTGATCCTGATGGCCTCCGATTTGCAAGACCCACCGGCGTTGATTCCGGAGTATCTGAAAAAGTGGGAGGAAGGCTGGAAGGTTGTGCTCGCGCAGAAGACAGCGAGCGATGAGCCTTCCCTCTTCTATTTCCTGCGCAAAGCTTATTACAAACTCGCCACCCGGCTCGCGGATGTCGAATTGCTGCAAAACGTGACGGGCACGGGGCTGTATGACCAGGAAGTAATCCGAGAATTCCGCAAACTCGGCGAAGCGTATCCCTACATACGGGGCCTTGTGGCGGAACTGGGCTATCCGGTGGGGCTGGTGGAGTTTCGACAGCCGACGAGGAAGCGTGGCATCACGAAGAATAATTTCCTGACGTTGTATGACATGGCCATGCTTGGCATCACCTCGCATTCCAAAGTGCCTTTGCGTCTCGCGACCATGTGCGGCTTCGCGATGTCGGTGGTCAGTTTTTTGATCGCCCTGGGGTATCTGATGGCCAAGCTGCTATTCTGGTATCGATTTGAATTCGGGCTTGCGCCACTGATCATAGGCATCTTTTTTCTTGGCTCGGTGCAGCTATTTTTCATCGGAATACTTGGTGAGTATATAGGCTGGATTCACACGCGGCTGCAGAACAGGCCGCATGTGATCGAGCGGGAGCGGATCAACTTCGCGGAGGGATCGGCAACACCGGCTGCTTCGGGTGGTTTGAAGATCATCTGAGCGGTATGGGCAAAGCAGCGAGATCGGGAAAGCAGCGCTCTGGCGCTGCTGGCGGAGCAGCAACCGTCGCGCGCGGGAAGCCTATCGCGTGGCATGGGTTGACGAGGGGGGATGCCGCCCGCCTTGCCGGGCTTGCATTGGTCACAGTCCTTGTCTGGTGCTACCTCTACAATCGTTTCGAGGGATGGGCGTGGAAGGCGCCGATCGAATATGGAACGAACCCGGACGCGTCGGATGCCAAGAACGCGCTCGCTTCGATCAAGGCGGCCTCGGACGGTCACATCTGGCCGATGCTGCAGCGGACGGTACCCGAATTGGGGGCTCCTTTTGGGGCGCACTGGTCGGACTTCCCCTCGGGAGAAGAGTTTCTGGTATGCGGATTGGGAATCGCCGCGCGGGTGATGGGGCTGTTTCCGGCATTCAACTTCGGGCTTCTCATGGCGTTCGTCCTGGCGGCAGCCGGTTTTTACGTGGCTTGCCGGCTGCTGAGGTATGACTGGATCTGGAGTTGTTGCGGGGCGCTGCTTTTCGCATTTTCGAGGTACGCGTTCGCGCATGGCGAACACCATATCGCGCTCGTGTATTACTGGCATATCCCGCTTTGCCTGCTGGTGTGCCACTGGCTCTCGGCGCGGCAAGGGGTTGCGCTTTGGGGGCGCAAGCATCTCTTCGCTTTGGGCGTGGCCGCTGTGGCGGGAGCGCAGAATGTTTACTATACAAACATGTTCCTGCAACTCGTGTTGCTGGCGGGATTTTTTCAATTTATCAGGCGAGATGGACGAGCAGCCCTGCCCGCGTTGAGCGTCACAGCCGTGGCCCTAGCGACGTTTCTGCTGACTTGCTCGGATACCTTTTACTACCACCTGGTGAATGGGGCCAACCCCGGCGCGGTGGCGCGGAATTATCAATGGCTGGAGTTCTACGCGCTCAAGGTTGTCGATCTTGTGATGCCGCCCCCGGATCACGCGTTCGCGCTGTTTGGAGATTGGGGCAAGAGTTACTTTTCAGGAGTGCTCGTGCCTGGCGAGACGCCCCCGCCGTGCTATATCGGGATTTGCGGGATTGGAGCATTGGCATTGCTTGCGCGCGTCTGCGGGCAACGCATGCTGCGCCTCCCAGCGCGGGGATTGCCGCTGGCCGCCTGGCAGATTCTGTGGATCGTTTTTTACTCCACGGTGGGCGGATTCAATGGATGGATCGGGAGTCTTGGGTTTCAACTGTTCCGCTCCACCACGCGATACAGCATCTTCATCGTGCCCATCCTGCTGATGTTTGCCGTTGGCCGTCTATCCGCGCTGGCCCGCGCGCAGCGGCGAGCGCGGTGCAAGGGGGATCGCGCAAACGGCATGGTGTTAAGCGGGATTGGAGCAGCGGTGATCGCGATGATCGGGATATGGGATCAAACGCCGCCACAAGTGTCCGCCGCCGAGACTGCCAGCACAGCGGGAGTCGTAGAATCCGACAGGAAGTTCACGGAAAGCATGGAGGCTCGATTGCGTCCCGGCTCCATGGTGTTCCAACTGCCGATCATGGAATACCCGGAGTCGCCGGGGCGCGGTGTATCGGCCTACGATCATTTTCGCCCGTACCTGTTTTCGAAAAGGCTGCGCTATTCGTTTGGAAGCATAAAAGGACGTCCTCAAGACTCGTGGCAACAGCAGTTGGCCGTTGGAGGGCCGGAGAATGCCATAAAGACGCTCGAACGCTACGGCTTCGGGGCGATGTATATCAACCGGAGCGGATTCCCGGATCGGGGGGCGGCTCTCCTGCAGCAATTCAAGGCGGCTGGATACAGCGATACCATCGAGAACTCGATGGGGGATCTTGTGTGCTTGTTCCTGCGCCCCGCGGAGCGCCCGGTTTTACCGACGGTTCGGAGCACGGCTTACTGAGAGGCGAGAGACGCCCCGTTTACAGGTGACCAGGCGCCGCCTGTGCTGTGGCGGGCTGGATGGTCTTGGTGGTCATATCCTGTAGAATGCTCAGGGTCTCGGCTCTGATCTCATCGACTGGCTTGGGGTCGCTGGGGTCAGTGTCGGGCGGATCGTCGATGTCCCCGTTGTTTGCCATTGCCCGCAGGGTTTTTTCATCGGCCGGGGTGAGAGCGGGGTTTGCAACGTTATCGAGGGTAATCTCGAAAGCTCGCTCTGTAGTGGGTCGCACTCTGGCGGCGCGTTCGTCGGCCCGCTGCTTAAGACGTTTTTTCGCATCCGCGGCTTCGGCCTGGCGTTTGGCTTCGTTGAGAGAGAGCCGGTTCCCGGCAAGCTTTGCTTTGTCACGCTGGAGATCGGCGGTGACGCTGGCGAACTCGGGGTCCGCCTTTACGCGGGCTTCTGAATTTGCCTTGATGGCGGTGAGAGAGGGGTAGGCGGCGTCCACCTTTTTGTAACGGGCGGGGGGAATCTCATCGTATGGGAGGGGGTTGATGAGAGCTTTCTCGCCAATGTCGGCGAGGTCTGAGCGCGAGGGCAGCACAATGTCGGGGGTGACGCCGCGAAGCTGGGTGGAGCCGCCCGCGACACGGTAGAACTTCTGGATGGTCACCTTGAGGGCTCCGGCGTCGCGCGGGATGGAAGGCAGAAAGCCATGATCGAGATCGTAGATGGTCTGGACGGTGCCTTTGCCGAAAGTGCTTTCATCCCCGACAATGACCGCGCGTCGATAATCCTGAAGGGCGGCGGCAAAGATCTCGCTGGCTGAGGCGCTGAGACGATTGGTGACGACGATGAGCGGGCCATCATAAGCGGCTTTATCCTTGCTGTTATTGACAGAGATTTTGCCGTTCGCCGCTCTGGTTTGAACGACAGGGCCCACGCCGACGAACAGCCCGGCCAGGCTTATGGATTCGTCGAGCGAGCCACCGCCATCCTGCCGGAGGTCGATCACCAGACCTTCGATCTTCTCCTTTTTGAGCCTTTCCAACAGGAGGCGAACGTCAGTGGTAGCGCTGACGGCGGAGGAGGAGCCTTCATGGTCGAAATCGGCATAGAAGGCGGGGAGGGCGATCCAGCCCAATCGTCGTATTTTGCCATTGGCATCGGTTCGTTCGATGAGTTGCGCCTTTGCTTCCTGCTCCTTCAGTTTGACCTGGTTGCGGGTGATCTCGATGATGTGCGGGGCTTCTGTGCCCTGATGGGCGGTGACCTTGAGGCGGACCTTGGTGCCCTTGTCACCGCGGATGAGGTTTACAACCTGGTCGAGCTTCATGCCGACGACGTCCACAAATTGGGCGGAGCCCTGCGCGACTGAAATGATCCGGTCGCCTTCCTTGAGGTGGCCTTCCATCTGGGCTGGGCCGCCGGGAACGAGTTGGACGATTTTGGCGTAACCGTCTTCCGAGTTGAGCACGGCTCCGATCCCTACCAACGAGAGTTTCATGCTGATGTCGAAGCTCTCCATCTCGTCCTTGCTCAGGTAGTCGGAGTGAGGATCGTAGCTTTGAGCCAGAGTGGTGAGATAGGTGTTGATGATGTCGCGGCGCGACTGTTGGTTGATGTTGCGAAGCGTCTGGTCGTAGCGGCGTTCGATCAACGTGGCGGGCGGCTCGGTTTCCTTGATTTCCTTCCTGGGATGCTCCACCGAGGCGCCTGGGCGCGAGAGCGGAAGAACGTCGACAGCGCCGTTGGCTGTCGTACCGTCGAGGGTGACCGCTGCCGCTGTCGTCGCGCTCAGTTTCTCCTGGAGGAGTTCCCCTGTGACGCGGTCTTTCCAGAGTTGATCCGCCTCGGCCTGGTCTTTGGGCCATGAGGCGTTTTTCCGGCTGATCTCCACCGAGCGATCCGTGGTGAAATCGAGGGGCGTCTTGAGCAAAAGCTTTATCTTTGCGACGCGCTCCTCGGCGCGCTTTTTGAAGCGCTCGTAGATGACAAAGGCGGGAGACGCGTCTCCTACCGCGACGTCCTTCGCGAGCGTGGCTCCGTATTTTTCGCGGAAGCCAGCGATGTCGGACTGGAGAAAATACAAGTGATCAAAATCCAGAGTATCCAGAAGGTTACCGAGGAAGCGGGCGGACATCTCGGCGTCGAGCTTGTGATGGGTGTATTCGGCGCTTCGGAGAAGGCGACCGACGTCGCTGCAGAGCGGCCCGAAGTCGGTCTTGCCCGCGCCACCGGCCTGCAGGAGGAAAAAAGCGCACAGGATCAGAAGCAGGGGCAGGCGGAGATGCTTCATCTAAGTAATGGCTCGCGCGACGAGCGCCGGATCCACCATTTCGCAGAGGACGTGGAGCAGGAATTTATGGGCTTCCTGCACGCGGGCGGTGGTGGAAGAGCCAACCAGTAAATCAACGGTTGCGAGACCAGCGGCGCGGCCGCCATCGTTGCCGAGAAAGGCGATGCTTTGGAGGCCCCGCTGTTTCGCTTCTTCGAGAGCTTTGACGATATTTTCGGAGCGCCCGCTGGTTGTGAAAACGACGACTATGTCGCCCGGCCTTCCATAAGCGGTGACCTGGCGCGCGAAAACGGCAGAGAACTCGTAATCATTCCCGATCGCGGTCAGCAAGCTGCCATCGCTGGCGAGATTGATCGCGGGGAACGGCGCCCTGTGCTGGCTAAAACGGCATGTGAACTCCGTAGCGAAATCGGCGGCGTCGGAGGCGCTGCCCCCGTTCCCACAGATAAGGAGCTTGTTTCCCGCAAGCATGGCAGCGGTTATCAATTCAGCGGCGCGGATAACCTCGGCCTGGAGGGAGGCGAGGGATTGCAGGGTCGCGACACCTTCCGCGATGGAATCGGAGAGAGCCATGGAGAGCTTCAGGAAGGCGCGGAATCCACTCAGGAAGCGGGCATGTCGCCGCGAACCCAGTTTTTGTAAGAGGCGAGAGCCTGCTCGATGACCGGACCCGCGAAGTCCACGGGCATGATATCATCGACCACGACGCGCTTGTGTTCGAGAGACTTGTAATCCTCGAAGAAGCGTTTGAGCACGGCGAGCTTGTGCGGGGGAAATTCATGCACGTCCCTATAACTGTTGTATTCGGGATCGTTTACGTGGACGGCGATGACCTTATGATCCATCTCGTCCTGGTCTTTCATGGTCATGAGGCCGATGGCGCGCGCTGAGACGAGGGTGAGCGGGACGACGGGTTCAGCGCCCAGGACGAGCACGTCCAGCGGATCGCCATCATCGGCAAGGGTGCGCGGGATGAAGCCGTAGTTGGCGGGGTAGTAAACGGCCGAATGGAGAACGCGGTCGAGTCTCAGGAGGCCGGTTTTCTTATCCAGTTCATACTTGTTGGAGGAGCCGACTGGAATCTCGATGATGGAGCTGAACAGGAATGGGAGACCGCCCCCGTCGTCAGGGTCCACATCATGCCAGGAGTTGGCTCCTGCCAGTCGTTCGAATCGCGGCATGCTTTTCATCGGGCTGGAGGACAGTAAGTCGCGCGTTGCGGGTGAAGCAAGAGACAATGTAAGGGACGCGGGGGAATACGCGTGAAACCGGCGGTATGAGAAGGAAAGGTTGGCGCGACCGCCTGCTCCTGCTTTGATGGACGCCTTTTCGCATGAATGTAATGATCATCGGTGGCGGAGGGCGTGAACATGCCCTTGCCTGGAAGCTCCGGAAATCGCGGCGGGTGGATGGCCTTTTTTGCGCGCCCGGCAACGCCGGGACGGCGCTGATCGCCCGGAACCTGGAAATCACGGATCATGGGGAGCTTGCGCGGTTTGCGCGTGATAACGGAGTGGGGATGACTGTGGTGGGGCCGGATAATGCGCTCGCGGCGGGAATCGTGGATGTTTTCCAGGAAGCGGGTTTGCGCGTCTTTGGGCCGACACAGAAGGCGGCTCGATTTGAATGGTCGAAGATATTCGCGAAGGAATTCATGGGGCGGCACGGGATTTCGACGGCAAAATCCGGGCACTTCACCGAGAGCGCGGACGCGCAGTTGTTCAGCCGGGGTATGCGCCTGCCGGTGGTGATAAAGGCGGATGGGCTGGCGCTGGGAAAAGGGGTTGTGATCGCGGAGAGTTCGGACGCGGCCGCAAAGGCGATCTACCAGATGATGGAGCGGGGCCAGTTCGGAGAGGCGGGAAAAGGGTTGGTCGTCGAGGAGTTCCTGCGCGGTCGGGAATGCTCGTTGCACGCCATCCTGGACTCGAAAAGCTACCTGCTGCTACCCGGGGCGCAGGATCACAAACAGGTATTTGACGGAGGACGGGGCCCCAATACGGGAGGCATGGGAAGTTTCAGCCCATCCGGTCTGTTGACCCCGGAGATGGAGGCGCGCGTCCGGCGGGAGATCATGGAGCCGTTCATGGCGGGGCTGCGCGAGGAGGGGATCGATTACCGTGGAACGCTATACCCGGGCCTGATGATGACGGCAGAAGGGCCGAAGGTGCTGGAGTTCAACAGCCGTTTCGGAGATCCGGAGACGCAATGCCTTTTGCCCCGGCTTAAAAGTGACCTCCTCGATATATTGGAAGCATCTGTGGACGGAACGCTGAGCGACTGCCACCCGGAATGGAGTGACGAAGCGGCTGTGTGCGTGGTGATGACTTCCGGAGGCTACCCTGGAGCTTATGCGACCGGGACGCGGATCTCAGGGCTGGAGGACGTGGATCCGGAGATCATGGTTTTCCACGCCGGGACGAGCACCAGGGAGGGGCAGACTGTTACTTCTGGAGGACGCGTCCTTGGTGTCACGGCATTGGGAGCGACCCTCGCGCAGGCTCGGGAACGCGTCTATGAGGCGATCTCGCGGATCGGATTTGAGGGGGCGCATTTCAGGCGGGATATTGGGGTGGGGGCGTGAGTGGGTGGTTGAGGGATTAATAGATGAGCCAGGCGCTCATTCCTTGGTAGTGCCCTAATTTGAAATCATGGAGTCGTGTGTATGGCTCCGTGGCAATTCTTGTAACGCCGGTAAGCCGCTCAATGCTGCGGATGCTGGACCCTTCCGCGAGGGCTCCAATCACCGCAATCTGTTTTTCTCTGCTGAGGACGTTTGCCATGACGCGATAATCCCAAATTTCTGCACGCATGTCAATGGATTTATTTTTATTGCGTGCTAGAACGCATGCGGATACATATATGAATCATGCCTACTGAAAACATTCAATCGTTGGGAGGAAAAGCCCGCGCAAAGGCTCTCACAGAGGAAGAACTGAGCGAGAGCGCGAAGAAAGCGGCAGAGGCCCGTTGGTCCATTCCTAAAGCAACCCATGAAGGGGAAATCAGGCTGAATGAGACCATTTCTATACCGTGTGCCGTCTTGGAGGACGGCACACGCCTCATAACTCAAAGGGGAATCTATCAGGCATTGGGACGGTATAAGAACCCGAACAAAACTGGCTCGATCGCCGAAAGGCCCGGTTTCTTGGGTGCGGCCAATGTTACTCCGTTCATTTCCAGTGACTTAACTCGCTCGTGGGAACCCATAAAATTTCGCACGACGAAGAGCGGCGGTTTAGGGGGGAATGTTGCCCTTGGCTACAAGGCGGAAATTCTTCCTATGGTCTGCCACGTTTTTGAAGACGCCGAAAGGGCTGGGGCGTTACGACCAAATCAGCAGCATATCGTCGAGGCCGCCCGCGCCATTTCGCGGAGCTTCTCAAAACTCGGTATAATCGCCTTGGTTGATGAAGCCACCGGCTATCAGTACGACAGGGCGCGCGATGCGCTGGCGCGGATTCTGGAAAGGTTTATCGCCAAAGAATTGCAGCCATGGACCAAAACGTTCCCGCTGGAGTTTTACGAGAATATATTCCGCTTACGGGGATGGCCCTTTGATCCCACGAGCGTGAAACGTCCACAAGTGATTGCGGCATACACAAAGGACTTCGTTTACAAGCGGCTAGCGCCCGGTGTGTACGAGGACCTTTTGGCAAAAAACCCAATTATCGACGGGAGGCGAAAACATAAGCTCTTTCAATGGCTCACGGGCGAAATCGGCCACCCAAAACTTCGCTCGCATCTCGATGGGCTTCTGGCGCTGATGCGCATCAGCGATTCATGGGTCCAGTTCAAGCAGTTCTTGAACAAGGCATATCCGAAATACGAGCGGATGGAACTCGGGTTCGATCTGCAATTGAAGGACAAGGATTGATGAAATGGGGGTGGCTTGGCGCTGCGCTCGGCTCTACACCTAATGCTGCACGGGGTTCGAATCCCCGCACCTCCAAACCACCCCCACGAAAAGAATCTGCCACGAATCGCTTCGTGGGGCCAATTCAAATTAGGGCATTACCATTCCTTGACGCGAGTGCATGGAATCATATGCTCAATGAGGGTTAGAACGCCTTTTTCACTTTCACATAAAGGTCTCACCCCGGTGACAAGAACCCTCGGGTTCTCTCGAAAGAGTAGCCGGGGTGGTCGCTTTCAGTAGCACCCTTGATTCCCTTTGGAAAGATATCGAATTCGCTTCGGATAGAACATTGATGCTTCTACTAAGCAGACTGAATGTCGTTCCAACTTAAACAGTCCGGGTGCTGGCGCGGTTCTTTCTCATTACGCCGAGGATGTTAACAATCCGCTAGATTATAGGCGCGCGGCGTTTCATTGTCCTTCGGTATGTCGACAGAGACCGTTTCAAGGAGGTAGCCCTGGATTTAAACAAGCAATCTGCCAATGCAGTATGCAGATAAAGCGACCAAGGAGTATTTGAGGCTAGTGGAAGAGAAAAGTCTTCCGTTTCAAGGAATATTTCCGCTTGAGGATACGCAATAAACCAACGCAGGATTGATCCTTAAAAACGAACCGTGTGAATAGTAAATTAACAGATGCGGAATGCTCCAAGAGGTGCTTGCGACTACATTTACGGGCGGCGTTAACAGTGTTCCGGGGCGGGAAAGACGAAGTGCAACTTCGGGGACAATGGCGTTACCAAGTGCAACTTGGTAACGAGGAAAAAAGACAAAATTGTTCTACCACCTACACTCCTTTCTACGGGAGTTTCCCTCAAAGGGATCCGCACCATTAGGTGCGGGATCCAGTGATGGGAGCGATTCCAGAACAGGCTAAGGCGGCATGCATGCCCGTCAGCCGAAACAAGGTCAAGGCGGCGTCAGCAGTGTTGCGGGGCGGGGGAAGAGCGGATGGGGCGCGGACGGCTGCTCGCGGTAAAAGCCATGATCGGGGAGCAACGCCGCAGCCATGGCAGAACGCCGCTCGTGCTGAAGAGAGTCACGGCCCGTGACGCGCGTCATTGTTTGATCCGCGATTAACGGCTTTCGCGGCAACGGTGGTGTAGTAAGGTTTACCGTCTATGACGAAAACTTCCGCGCGCGCGGCCGCTGTGTTTCTTGCCTTCGGGCTCTTTGTTGTCGAGGGTCAGCAGTTGCCGGTGCCCGCGCCGTCGCCGACTGTGCCGGGTATCGTCGCCCCGAAGCAGACTGCTCCCCCGGCGCTGCCTGAGATAATGCCTTCATCGCCGGTTTCTCTTTCTGGAAGCCCGGCGAAGGGGCAGGCGGCAACGGCGGGATCTCCCGCGCCTCGTGGCGCTAGCAGGTATGACGGGGGCAAGACCTTGGTGGAGTCGCTTTCGCCGGCGGATATTGACCAGGCGGTGAGTCTGTTGAAGGAGCGCTTTGTCGATCCGGACGCGCTTGGAGAAACGGAGATGCGGCGGGCGACGCTGCAGGGTTTGCTGGACAGGCTCAAGCCGGGCGCGTTGCTTTTAAAAAACTCGGATTCCGCTGGGCGGAAGGCTGGGCCGTTCCGTGGAGAGATTCTGGATGGGCGCATCGTCTATTTGCGCCTTGGAGCGATCACTTCGGCTCAGATCGGAGAGATGGATATGAAGCTGCGGGAGGGCGTGGAGAAAGGATTGAAAGCGGCGATCCTTGATTTGCGGGCGACGCCGCCCGGCAGTGAGTTCGAAGCGGCGGCGGAGTTGATGGACCGCTTTGTGCCGAAGGGCAAGCTCCTGTTCAAAGTGACAAAGCCTTCGGATAGAGAAGGGAAGGTATTTACGGCGAGCGATGATCCGCTGTTTCAAGGACTGCTGGTTGTGCTCGTGGATGGCAGTAACGCCGGGGCGGCGGAGGCAATCGCGGCGGTGTTGAGAGCGCAGGCGCAAGCGATGGTGGTAGGGCAGAAGACGAAGGGCGAAGCGGTTGAGTTTGCTGATCTGCGGCTGGGGGGAGGGGAAATCTTGCGGGTCGCGACGGCGGAGGTGACACTTCCCGAAGATCAGACGGTGTATCCGGCGGGTGTGAAGCCGGACCTGGTGGTGGATGCCGCGCCTGAGGTGGAGTCTCAGGTTCTCGACGGAGAATTGGACCAGGGTGTCTCGCGGTTTATCTCTGATTCCGACCGACCACGGATGAATGAGGCGTCCCTCGTGGCAGGGGTAAACCCCGAACTGGACGCGATCCAGGCGGCGCAACACGCGAAGGAGCGGCCGAAGACGACGCCGCGCGACGCGATGCTGCAGCGGGCAGTGGATCTGATAGCGGGAATCTCGGTTTACACGAAGAGTCCGCAGGCTGGGCGCTAAGATCGCGCGGCACCTAAGGCGTTTGCGCGCGGATATTCGCGCGGCGTATGTTGCCGCCCGATGGAACGGCGCGTATCAAGATCATGAATAACACTCTGCGCGTCTTCGCATATGTTCGGCGCTATCCGTGGCTGGCCAGTTTAACGCTGGGGTGCGCGATCATTGGGACGCTGATGGTGATCGTTTTCCCCGCTGTCACGCAGAGGATCATCGATGAGGTGGTGAGAGGGCGGCATCCGGAGCGTCTGTTGCCGCTGGTGCTGACTGGCGGGGCGGCCTATCTGCTGCGGGATGGGTTGAACTCGGCGCGGATCATCCTGAATAACACCTTTGAGCAGCGGGTTATCTTCGACCTGCGGAGCGATCTTTACTCCCACATCCAGCGTCTGCCGCTCAACTGGTTCGATAACCGGGCGACGGGTGACCTGATGACGAGGGTGGTGGAGGATGTAAACGCGATGGAGCGGGTGCTAATTGATGGAATCGAGCAGGGTGTCTCCTCGTTGCTGCAGATCGTAATCGTCTCGGCTGTCCTCTTCTACTATGACGCGAAGCTCGCGTTTTTGGCGCTGGCGCCCATCCCTTTCCTGGTGGCGGGGGCGCTTTTCTACACTCTGACGGCGCACAAGCGGTATCGCATGCAACGCGTGGCGTCATCGGCCATGAATTCGCTGCTGCACGACAACCTGGCGGGCATCCGCCAGATAAAGACGTATGTGCGCGAGGATCAGGAGCACGCGCGGTTTAACCAATCCAGCAATCAGTTGCGGGAAGCGACGCTGGTGGTGATGCGGGCGTGGGCGCTGTATAGCCCGGCGATGAGCTTTTTCGCATCATGCGGATCGGTTCTGGTGGTGTGGGCCGGCAGCAAGGCTGTGCTCGCGGGAACCATCGGTATCGGGCATCTCGTCGCCTTTCTGTTGCTGACGGGATTTCTTTACGATCCGATTGGGCGGTTGCATCAACTAAACCAGCTCATCCAGGCTGGGAGGGCGGCTGGCGAGCGAGTCTTTGAGATCATGGACGAGACGGCGGAGCCGGGCGCGCGGAGGACGAGATCATCACCGAACCAGTGGCGGGAGACGTTCGTTTCCAGAATGTGAGTTTCTCCTATAACGAGACGGTGCCGGTGCTGCACAACATCAACCTGCATGCCCGCGCTGGAGAAACAGTCGCCCTGGTCGGCGCGACGGGCGCTGGCAAATCGACCATCGTGAATCTGCTGACCAGGTTCTACGAGTTCGACTCGGGCGAGATTTACGTGGATGGGAAGCCGCTGAAGGATTATTCGAAAAACACGTTGCGCGGGGCGATCGGGATGGTGACGCAGGAGAGCTTTCTGTTTAATGGTTCGATCCGGGACAACCTGCGGATCGGTGATCCGGAGGCGGGAGAGGAGCAGTTGCTTGCCGCCGCGAAAGCAGCGAACGCCTATGACTTCATTGTCCGGATGCCGGAGGGACTGGACACCCTGGTGGGAGAGCGCGGAGTGAAGCTCAGCGTGGGGGAGAAACAGCGGATTTCCATCGCGCGCGTCCTGTTGAAGGATCCGCCCATAATGATCCTGGATGAGGCGACCGCGAGCGTGGATACGGAGACGGAACGGTTGATCCAGGAAGCGCTGGAGCGGCTGATGCTGCGCCGGACGAGCTTCGTGATTGCCCACAGGCTCTCAACCGTGCGCAACGCGGATCAGATTCTCGTGCTGGAACGCGGGCGGGTAGTGGAACGAGGAATCCACGATGAGCTCGTGGCGTTGGGTGGAATCTATTCGCGACTTTGGGCGAACAGCACGGCCCAGCGCCTGCAGGCGCTGGCGGTTTCCTGAGAGGTGGGACTGACCGCCGAGAGCAGGGCGCTACTTGTAGGAGTTGGCGAAGTCGTCGGCGGCTGGCCGGATGGAAGGGGCTTTTTTCCTGTCGTTTCCGGCGGATGTCGCGGCGAGATCCTGAAGCTGCTTTTCGTAGTCGGCGGAATCCATGGGGAGTTCGACGGTGGCTCCTTGCAGTGACGAGAAGAGGATCGCGTTCGCGAGTTCCACGGAATGAATGCCCTCCTCCGCGGGCGCGATGAGCGGGGCTCCATCGAGGATGGCATCGGCAAAATTCTTCAGGATGGCGGCATGCTGACCGCCATGTCCCGCGACGGGGATGGAGACATTCCAGACGGGAGGCGCGGAGAATTGCGTGGTGGTGGAGCGGCTATGCTCCGACATGGGGACTTCGTTGCGCTGGAAATCGATACGGTCATTCTCGTAAACGAGGCGGCCGCGTTCTCCAGCGACTTCGAGGCGGTTGGAACCGGGCGCTTCCCCTGTCGATGTGATGAACACACCATTCGCCCCGTTGGGGAATTCGAGGTAAGCGGTCACGTCGTCTTCGACTTCGATAGGGTGGTATCGTCCGAGCTGGCAGAAGCCGCGAACACACGTGGGCATGCCGAAAATCCATTGGAGCAAGTCAAGGGTGTGAGGGCACTGGTTCAGGAGGACGCCTCCGCCTTCCCCAGACCAGGTCGCTCGCCAGTGGCTCGACGAGTAATAGGCGTGGGAGCGGAACCAGTTCGTAATCGTCCACTGGACGCGGCGCACTTCGCCCAGCTCGCCGGATTGCACGAGATCGCGGATCTTGATGTAGAACGGATCGGTTCGCTGATTGAACATCGCGGCGAAGACCTGCCTCGGGTTTTTGTGAGCGGCGATGAGGCGCTCGCAATCGGCCTTATGCACAGAGATGGGTTTTTCGACCAGCACATGCAAGCCGCGGTCAAGAGCTTCAATCCCCAGCGGAGTGTGCGCGTAGTGGGGGGTGGCAATGAGGACGGCATCGATGCCTGACTGGATGAGGTCGCCAGGCGTATTGAAAGGTTTGGCATCGGAGAACTCGGCCATCCTGTCCGGATTGGGATCGCAGACAGCGGCGAGCTCCATCCTGGGGACGCGCCCGGCGACGATTGAGCGGGCATGGTTCGCGCCCATGCCCAGGCCGATAATCCCTATTTTGACTTTATCCATGGCATTTTGCGGCAATTACGCGGCGAGCGAAGCGTTTTCAAAAACCGCGATTTTAAAGTTTGACGGGGGAATCGTTTCTCTCGACTATCCCACACCCCTAATGCGACACACAATTTCAGTGCTGGTCGAGAATAAATTCGGCGTGCTCACGAGGATCGCCGGAATGTTCAGCGGCCGCGGGTTTAACATCGATACTCTCAATGTGGGCCCGACGATCGATCCCTCGACATCGCGCATGACGATCGTGGTGCGCGGTGATGACAAAGTGCTGGAACAGGTCACGAAGCAGTTAAACAAACTGATAGACGTGATCGAAATCCAGGACTTCCGGGAAGACCAATATGTGGACCGCGAGCTCCTGATGTTACGGGTGGGCGTAGATTCGAAGACACGCGCTGAAGTGATGCAGATTTGTGATATTTTCAGGGCCAAGATCATCGATGTGCAACACAAGAATGTATCCATCGAGGTGACTGGCAATGAGAGCAAGATCAACAAATTCCTGTTGTTGATGGAGAACTTCGGGATCAGCGATCTTACCCGCACCGGGAAGGTGGCTCTAGCCCGGAAAGAATAAAGAAAGAACTTATGCCCGCAAAAGTATACACAGACAAAGACGGAAATCTCGAAGCGCTAAAAGGCAAGATCTGCGCAGTAATCGGCTTCGGATCGCAAGGCCACGCGCACGCGCTAAACCTGAAGGAGAGCGGAGTGGAAGTGGTGGTCGGTCTGTATCCCGGCAGCAAGTCGCGGGCAGTGGCCGAAGAGCGCGGGCTCACGGTGCTGGATACGGCGGAGGCAGTGAAGAAGGCGGACGTGATCTTCATGGCGGTGCCCGACCTTAAGATCGCGGAAGTGTATGAGAAGGATGTGGCGCCAAACCTCGCAAAGGGAAAAACGCTGCTCTTCAGCCACGGTTTCGCCATCCATTTCAAGACGGTGGTTCCTCCGCCCGAAGTGGACGTGATCATGGTGGCTCCAAAAGGGCCGGGCCACATCGTGCGCCGGCAGTTTACCGAAGGCAAAGGCGTGCCCGCTCTCATCGCGATCTATCAGAACCCCAGCAAGAAAGCCAAGAAGACGGCGCTGGCTTGGGCAAAAGGGATCGGTGGCACGCGAGGCGGAGTGATCGAGACAACCTTCAAGGAAGAGACTGAGACGGACCTCTTTGGCGAGCAGGCGGTTCTCTGCGGAGGCACGACGGCATTGATCCAGGCGGGATATGAGACGCTAGTCGAGGCGGGATACCAGCCGGAGATGGCCTACTTTGAATGCTTGCACGAGCTGAAGCTCATCGTGGATCTCATCAATGAAGCGGGCATCAGCGGGATGCGGTTCTCGATCTCTGAAACGGCAAAGTATGGCGATATCGCCGTAGGGCCAAAGATCATCGGCAAATCGGTGAAAGCCGAGATGAAGAAGACGCTAAAGAACATCCAGAATGGCAAATTTGCCAAGGAATGGATCAACGAGCATGCAACGGGGCGGAAGAATTACACCCGGCTTCTAAAGGATGGGGAGAACCACCCAATCGAAAAAGTCGGCGCCCGGCTGCGCGGCTTGATGCCCTGGATCAAGAAGAAGAATATCAAAGGCTCGCAGGCGGCTTACTAGATCAGGGAAGGCGGTCTCCTACGACCATGCCCTGAGATTGAGAGCCGGCGGTAGCGCTCTGCTCGTGATGAGGCGGTCGGCACGAATTTGACGCTGCTTATGAAACGAAGAGGCTGGCTTGTTTTCTTAGCGGTGGCCGTTCCTGTGGGCGCTGTGATTTTCTGGCTCGTCCGGAATTCACGCGCCGTCGGCGAGACTGCTCGCTACAAGGTTTTGCGAACGCGAACAGGGTGTCGAGATTCGCGAATACCCGGCGCTCGCGCTCGCTTGCGCCCCGATGGGGCAAACTGGGATGGACGACAGTTTCATGAAACTGTTCCGCTTTATCTCTGGTGGCAATGAGGCGAAGGAAAAGATCGCCATGACGACGCCGGTTCTCATGAGCAGGGACGGGGGAAGGGAGACCATGAGCTTCATACTGCCTGAGCGATTGAATGGCGCGCCGAAGCCAGACAGCGACACGGTGACACTTGAACGAATGGAACCGGCGCGCTTTGCGGTGATGCGTTTCGACGGGAGGCAGACGGTTGCCAACGAAGCAGTGGGAGCGGCGGCGCTGAGATCGTGGATGGAGGCGCGGGGTATCCCTGCGGGTGGACATCCTTTATTCGCTTATTTTGATCCGCCGTGGACGCCGCTGTTTTTAAGGCGCAATGAGGTCATGATCCCGATCCCGATGGAACAGCCATACTGATGGGCAGATGCGAATTAGGGGCATGCTACTTATAATTGCCATTCTTATTCTGATCTTCTGGGGCGGCGGTCTCGCCTTTCATGTTGCGGGTGGACTGATCCACATCCTGTTGGTAATCGCGCTCGTGATGTTCGTGTTGCATCTGCTTCGCGGGAATCGAGGGGTTTAGCGGGGGACGCTCCGGACGCGGCCCCAAGTAACTGCGAAAGCGGTGGCCTTACAGTTGTGACCTAAACAGGTTCGCGGTGCCGTCGGCGACCTGTTGGATTAGCGGCCGGGCGAGCCAGTCCGCGAGAGTGACCTCGCGCGAGTTAAGCTTGTCATTCTCAAACGTCTCCGCTTGGGCGGTGGCGAAGCTGGTGTCGAGAATGTTGAGGTTAACCTCGTCGTTCAACCGGAACGATCTGTTATCGAAATTGGCTGAGCCGACCGACGTCCATATATTGTCCACGATGAGCAACTTGCAGTGCAGCATGGTCGGCTGATATTCGAAAAAGCGGGCTCCGGCTCGCAGCAACCTGCCCCAGCGATGGCGGGAGGCATCCCTTACAAAGGCTTTGTCGGCGTGGGGCCCCGGCAGAAGAATCTGCACAGCCACTCCGCGCTCGCAGGCTTCGACAAGGGTTTGAAGAGTGAGGTTGTCAGGGACGAAATAGGCGTTAGAGAGCTGGATGGATTCCCTGGCGCACGCGATGGAGAAAAGGAACATGAGGCGGGCGCTATCGCTGCCTTCGTGCGGAGCGCTTTTAAAGACCTGGCAGCGTTGTGACCCGGCGTCTTCGAGGGCCGGGAAATAGCAGTCATCGTGGAGCACGGCAGCGCGTGTCTTCATCCAGTTATCCACGAAGGCGCTCTGCATCTGCGCGGTGACCGGGCCCTCCACGCGGTAGTGGCTGTCGCGCCAATGGCGTGGAGACTGCGCGTGCCCGCTCCAGTTATCGCCAATGCCGACGCCGCCGGTGAAGCCGATCCTGCCATCGACGACGAGGAGCTTGCGATGGGTGCGATTATTGACGCGGTCGATGTCGTAGAGTTGGACGATGTTGTAGATTTCAACCTCCGCGCCCGCCTGCCGCATCTGACGGATGAGCGCTCCGTTCACGCAATTGCACCCGAGGCCGTCGAGGAGGACATGCACCTTCACGCCCGCGCGGGCGCGTTCGGCCAGGGCGGTGGTGAATTGTTCGGCGACGTGGCCCTTCCAATAGATGAACGACTCAAACGTCACGCTTCGTTTTGCTCCCCGGATCGCGTGGAGCATGGCGGGAAAGATTTCATCGCCGTTCTGGAAAGCGGTCACCCGGTTTCCCGCGATGATAGCAGGGCCGAGCAATTGCCCAAGGGCGCGCTCGAACTGGGGATCGCTGACGCCGTAGGCATGCGCGATCTGGTGACTGATCTTTTTCTCAACGGATATGAAATTGCGGGCGATGAGGGTGGCGAGAGTCCCGCCCGCAACGCCCGCGCCGAAGAGTGAGAGTGGGTGAAAACGGCGAAAACGGTCGAACATCGACGAGAATCAAACGCGTTCGAAAGGGGGAAGTCGATAGCATTAGAGGTCTCAGGGCGCTGACTGCCGAGGATCGTGGCGGTTCACGAAAACATCGAAGCGAGAAACCTTCGGCTGATTATGGCATCCTTGAACCGAAGGGGCAGTCGCAGCCCGCGCCGTTAAGAAACGCAGATACCGCTTTGAGGAAAAAGGTGCCGGGGACCAAGCATCATAGCGTTGAATACAACGCCCTTCAGCCCACGTCCGAAACGATGGCACCCAGCATTACCCCGCGGGCGGTCCTCCGAAGGGCCTGGTCTCTTGGGCGGCTCGTGAGACAGTGTTTGCGGAGCGGAGCTCCCGGAGTGGCGGCGGTGCAGAATTATTTTAAAAGTTATTAACAAAGTATTGTGAAAGGGCACGGGATGAGCTATTTAACAGGTATGTTAACAGTGACGCTAGCGCTTGGCCTGGTGGCCCTGCCAGCTCTTGTTAACATGGTGGTTTTCCTCACGAGCCGGAGTTTCTCCGGTCGGCGATTTGGGATCGGTGATCCAATCGTATATCGGAAGCAGAAAGTCTCAACGCGGCCCGGAGCGCACGCGCGTGACATCTACCCGGCGGGACAAGGGGATTACTACTACTACCTCGTCAACAAATTCTGGACGGTCGTGGACATTCTGGATGATGGATCGATCGTTGCGAGGACTCGCACGGACAAGCGGCATCTCCTCATGCCGACGGATCCAAATCTGCGCAAAGCGAATCTCACAGAGCGCGTAAGGTTCGGACGCCGATTTCCTGGTTCAGGGCAGCCAGCGGTTTAGGGCTGGCTTTGTTCAAGCGGCGACCGCCAAGGGCGCGGCGGCCGCGAGACGCGCGAAGACATCAGGGGTCTTTTCTGAACTGCTCGGTGATTTCCGTGAGGATGACACCGGCTTTGGTGATGGTGTCGCGGTTTACCATGGTAACGCCATCGGGCTGGAGATACATCCATTGGGACATGTGGACGTGGCCGAGGGGATTTCCGGGAATGGCGTCGAGGGCGAACTGGAGATGGAAGACGTTGCCATGCGCCTCGCCATACGCTGTGCCAAGGATGCCCGTGCCCGTGGCGGAGTAGTGGTGTTCGTCCTGGCGAGTGATGAGCCATGAGCGGTGCTGTTTCGTGCCCTTCTCGAACACGAGGTCTTGTTCGAAGTGGAGGGTTCCCGCGCGGAGGCTCCCGGTGGTGACAGTGCGGAGGAGCTTCGATGGCTTGCCTGAGGGAGTCTCGAAGATGCCCCAAGAATGCGTATGACCGGTAAAAAAGGCGATGGGATCGAAGATCGGTCGTCCGGTTTCGAAAGAACTCACCGGCCTGGCGGTGGCGCAGCCGGCCAGAGCTATGGCTGTGACGACAGGGAGAAGGCGGAGGAGAGATGAGGGCATCTTGCTTGAATGAAACGGTTGGAGGGAACGTTTCGGCTGTTGTGGGGCGATTTTAGGAAGGGGAGGCGGTTTTGTCTGGATGAGGCCCGCAGACGGGCGGACGCCTAGGCGAGGCTTCCGTACCTCGGGGAGATGACGGAGGGGGCGAACTGCAACTTCAAAGATAATAGCGTTACAAAGTTCAACTCGGTAACGAGGGGGATTTTCCAGATGCGGCACAACATACCGCTTTGCGGCTATTGCAGGCGCCTGGAACGCTGGTGGCCTTTCAGCCGAACAACCCGCAAATGACGATCAATGCCACGATCGCTAGCAGCCACACGCTCAACACCAGTGTGGCCGACATCCATGTGAGCCGCCAAAAGAAACGGAGCAGCGATTCGTCGACATCGTCCTCTTTCATATGGATACCCAGCGAGCATACGAATCGAGTTCACCGGGGACAAGTCAAACTGGACGCCACGCTGTCCGGAGCAAGGGCCGTCAGTTACCCGAATGGGAGTGGCGAGATGATCGATGAGCGAAAATTCCGTGACTTTCTAGAGTCGCAAAAGAAGTGATTCAACCAGGGGGATGCGATGCCCGCTACGGCAGAAATGGCGGATCACCCGTCGCGTGAGACGGATGTCTCGTAGGTCCGCGCGAGAGCGAGGGCGATGCCGCGAAAGCGTTGTACCAGCTCATTCGGTTCGAGGACTCTGGCGTGTGTGCCCCAGCTCAGAATCCACCGCTCTATTTCCTCAAAGCCTTCCACTGTGAGGCTCAGTTCGATCTCGCCATTCCGGAGCGTCCTGATCTTTTGCGATGGATGCCAGTTCCGTTCCGCGACCAGGCGGGCAGCGAACGCGTCGAAGTGAATTTTCACCCGGCTCCGCTTCCTGCCAGTGAAGACGGCGAAGCTGCCGCTGAGGTGATCGGAAATGGCGAAGTCGGCCGGACGCTTAAAGCGCATGCCAGTGTCGCGGACGTTTCGCATTCTCGGCAGGGCGAATGTGCGAAGCTGGCCCCGGGCCAGGTCGTGCGCGAAGAGATACCATTGGTTCTCAATGCACGCCAAATGATACGGCTGCACCGTGCGGGCTTCATATTTCGAGCTTCCGAGCTTCTTGTCACTCGAAGGTTGATTCGTGGGAACGGCGCACCGCTTTGCTGAGCGCCTCGAACAGGTCGAGGTCGGCTACGGTGGCTCCAATTCCTTTAAACGAAATCGTGGATCTGATTTCGTCGAACGGAAAGGTGATCGTGTCGCGCAGTCCGTCAGTAATCTTCCGGAACGCCGCTTTGAGAGGCTTCTCAAACGGGGTGCCGGTGTACTGCTCGAGCGCTTTTTGGGCCACCAGGAGAGCGACGATCTCGCTTTCGGAAACTTCGACACTCGGGAAGCTTGTGACCGGCTCCGTATAGATGAAGCCGAGGTGGAGCTGGTCGTATTCGATGGGGAGTCCCATCTGGTCCCGCATAAAGTCCAGGTCGCGCTGGATGGTCTTGGGTGAGACTTCCAGCGCGTGGGCGAGCTTCCGGCAGTTTGGGAAATTACGCCCGGTCAGTTCACGATGAAGGCGCAACATCCGCGCAAGCGGCGGGCGGGAGAGGCGGGCGGATTTAAGCTTCACCTTCGTCGTCGTATTGAGTCGAGGGCGAGCCATGCTCCCTGCTTAAAACAGCGGTCAAAAAAGGGCAATCATTAATACAATTCCGGGGTATAGGACAGCAAATGTCCGACACGTTTTGGTTGAATGGTGAACATCACCAAAGACCGGTTTTTGCACTCCAATGAGGGGGGCCGCGGCGAAGGACGCAGGCGAGATTGGTCTTTGGGAATCACGAAAGGAAAAGCATGAACAACCCGTTGCCGGACATCCTCGCGCATTTCACGAAGCACAAGTGGCATTATACCCAGGAGGCGGATCGTCCCATCCTCCGGATGAGCCATTCGGATGAGAACGGAGCATGGCGCTGCGTCGCGGCGGTGGAATGGGAGGAAACACAATTCGCCTTCTACTCGCTCCTCGACGCGAAGGCGCGGGAGAAAGTCCGCCCGGCGGTGGCGGAACTTGTCGCGCGCATCAACTACGGACTCTTCACCGGAAGCTTCGAGATGGACTGGAGGGACGGGGAGATCCTTCTTAAAACGAGCGTGCTCCTGTATGGAGACGCCTTGCCTGACGAGACGATCCTGCGAGTGGTGGGTACCAATCTGCAAACAATGAACGAATACTTTCCAGCGATTATGAAGGTCCTATACCTGGGTGTGAAGCCGGAAGACGCGATGCTGAAGGAGGAGGACGATCAAAAAGTCCGGGCGCGGTTTGAGTTGAATTGAACGCGGGTGTGATCTGCTCAAATGGGGCAGTTGCATCCAAACGCTCGGGGAGTAACTTCCAAATGCCCATCGCACGTTTCGGAAAGGGCGGCTTGAGGCGCGTTATGACGGTTTGATTGTGATGCGGGCGTTTTAGCTTATTGGACGGGGACGAAGTGCAACTTCGAAGATAGCTTGCGTGACCAAGTGCAACTTGGTCACGAGGGGGCAAAGATGCGTTCGAAGGATTATTCGCCTCTGGGCCTCTTGACGACGCCGAAGCAAGGAAGCAGCATCAGGATCGATATGCCGCAGAAATCCGACGCCGATTGGAAACCTACCGCAATGTGGCCCGCAGCCCAGAGGGCAGTGGAGGATTTCTCGAAGCTGCCGAAAGCCACGTACGAGGAAAAAGTGGAGCAATTTCGGCGCAATCGGGAACAGAAAGCCAGGATGGAGAAAGAAGCGCTCTCCTCCAGTGGGCAGCCGAGCGCGGAAAAGTAAAAGGGTGGCAGCAGATTGCCGCATTGGGCCCCGTCCTTGACGAGGGGGTAATGATTCCGACAGAGCCGCAGATTGCGCCACTAAAAGTGGTCTAAGTGGCGCGATCCACCGATATAGTGGCGCGATTTGCGCCACTAAACCCCTGGAGACGCATAAACGGACGCCTCGCTCGGATGGCGAAGAGCGAAGCGCAACGGACGCTCGGCACTTTGATCGGGATCAGGGCGCCTTGACCGCGGTGAAATCGTACGTTCCTGAATCGAGTTCGTAGACGGCAGCGTCGCCGTCGCGGCGCAGGAATTGGACTCCGGGCGCATGCGAGGCGGCCTGGCTCGATTCCAGGACGGAGTGTTGATCCGAGGTGGGAATAAACACGGTTGCCTTCGCGCCAACAGGGATTGTGGCGTGGAGAGTGAAATGGCCGTTACTGCATTTCCAATCACTGGTGATACGACCATACGGGCAATCATAGTACCCTTGGGCAGAGGTCAAGCCGGTGGCCACATCGGGTTGGGGAGCGAGGATGAATTTCCTGAAGCCAGGGCCGTTTGAATCGGGTTGAATGCCGAGCACGGATTGAAAAAGCCACGCGCCGATGGCGCCGCCGCAGGAGGGCATTTGCGCTCCACCGGCTTTCCACGTTTCCATAAGGACGCCCGCCTTTATCAACGTATTCCAACCAGGATAGTCTTTTTGGTTGACCATGATATTGGCCAAGGCCGATTCCCGGTGGGCAGCCAATGTTTGCAGGAGCCAGGGGAGCGCTACAAAGCCGGTGCCGACATGGTCCTTGCGGGCGTGAATGGCGTCGAGCAGCCGCTGGTACGTGAGCTGAGGCGCCGGAACCATCCCCACCGCCAGCGGCAAAATCTGAGCGGTCTGGCTGTCAGCGTGATCTCCGTAAAGGCCGGTATCGGGATGGAAATATTTTGCGTTGAAGCGCTCCTTTACGCCTTTGGCCACGGCGGCGTATTTGGCCGCATCGGCACTCTTGCCCAGCAAAGCGGCCGCGCGGCTGACGATGGTCGCGTAGTAGTACCACGCTGGCATCGTGGTTAGCGGCGTGGGCACGACATGCTGGTTGCCGGGCGCGTACGGATTATACCAGTCCCCGGCCCCGTTCCAGATGAGCATCTTGTCCCGGGCGACGGCGGGGTTCAGATTCTTGTTCAGGTACGGATAGTCGCCCCAATGATTTCCGGTATCCGCGTCATATCCGGCGTCCGCCATTTTACCGAGGAGATCGACGTAGCGGCACATGGGTTCGTACGCCTGTTCCAGGAGACGCCGATCGCCATAATACTGGTAGTGCTCCCACGGAATAAAGACGACCACCCCGCTCCACCAAGGCGAATTCCAGTCATTCTCCTGCCGCTTGACGAGAGGGACCACGGAACCGAGGTAGCCCTGGCCATCCTGGTTATCGGCCATGTCCCACCACCAGCGCTGGTAAATTCCCCGCGCGTCGGTGAGATAGGCGGCCGTGTCGAACATGTTTTGCGCATCCTGGGTCCAGCCTTCCTTTTCCCGCGAGGGATCCAACGGAACGTCGAAGTCATAGTTGTGGTGGGTTCGCAAAGTGACCTCGTACAGCCTGTTCAGGTACGGATTGGAACAACTGAAGGAGCTGGCGGATGGCAAATCGGCATTGACGTGGACGATGCTGACCGAATCCGGGGCCAGAGGCTGCTTCAGTCCATCCACCTGAAGATCGGTGGGACCGGAGAAGAACACGAAGCGGGGCTCCAATACGGCGGGACCATCCTGAGCCAGAGTGAAAGAGAGCTTGGGTAAAGCGAAGCCCAAGCCCTTGCCGGAAATAGTGATCGTTTGCCCCGCCTTGCCCGATACGGTCACGCGCGGCCAACCCGCGCTTTCCACTTCGAAATGGGCGCGATTACCGGAAATTCCGGACGGCTTGATTTCATCCAGGGCACGAATCGGAGGAGCCATGGGCGCGACAAGCTTCCCCTCCGGAGGCGTCGCAGGACCAACCGCCCGCCAGTTGGAATCGTCAAATCCGGGCCGGTCCCAACCGGGTTGGATCAAGCGGCGATCCTCGCCATAGCCCTGCCAGATGTCGTTGAACGTGATTTCACCGCGCGACCATTTCCATGTTTCATCCGAACCGATGATTTGCCGCGCGCCGTCGCTAAATTCGATCTCAGCTTGAACGAGCGCTTGCGGCGGGCCGTCGCCTCCCAGGTGCTCGCCGAAGCCCTGCCGGGGCGGGCTGAAATAGCCGTTGCCCAGCGTCACTCCCAGGATATTTCCGCCGTGATTGACCAGCGGTGTGATATCGTGAGTGACATAGATCACCCGCCTGGACGAATCGCTAAACGGGGGTCCCAAAACCTCGTTCCCAACCTTTTTCCCGTTGAGCGTGATTTCGGCAATGCCGAGAGCCGCGCAATAAAGGGTCGCCCGCGCAACGCCTCTCTCGATCGAAAAAGACTTGCGCAGTAAAGGCGCGGCGGTGGTGGGGCAGGCATCGGGCGGACATTTTGCCCCCTCGTTTTGCGAGGGCATGCCATCGAAAAGAAATTGCGCGTGCCCGCGCGACCACTCCGTTCCGTATTCCCGGGCAAACTTCATCAGGGCGACGTTCCGGCCTCCCGACATGACCTCCATCTGCCGGACCACGGAACCCTTTTTCCCGGGGGAGCCCGGGATGGCGAGCCGAATGAAGCGGAACGCCCCGCCGCTGACTGGAAATTCCCGCGGCCCGTTTCCGTTCGGCACATAATCGCGCGCCGACTGATCGACCAGAATTTTTGCATTTTGGAATTGCAGATCATCTGATCCCTCGACGGTAAAACGGGCGGGAAAATCGGAGGGATTGAGTGAATAGAGCTTGATCGAATCAATCCGCAGCGATGCGCCCAGATCGACATCGGCCCATCCGCCTTTGGGTCCCAATTCAAGTCCCTTGGGACGGTATTCGGGCGGCATGAACCATTTGGAGGCCGTGATCCAACGGGCGGTCCAGTCCTCCGCTTTGAGCAGACCCATCGTCCATGAACCCGGCGCGCTCCATGGCGAGGCGTGACCGCCCTTGTCCCAGGCACAAACTTTCCAGAAGCAGCGCATCCGCGAAACCAGGGGAACTCCGGCATAGGGGACGTAGGCGCTTTGCTCGGACATCACCTTGCCGCTGTCCCATAAATCGCCTTTATTCGCCGAAAGTAATTCGGGTGACGAGGAGACCAATACATGGTACGCAGTCTGTTTATCGCCCCGTTCCTGTGACGAGATGATCCAGCTCAGGCCCGGTCGGGCATCATCGATGCCGAGAGGATTATGCGCGTAGTCGCACTGAAGATTACCGACTTCAGCTGCTCGGACCGCGCTGCGCGCGAACGAAAAGGCCACGACCAGCACCAAAAGTTTTGCGATTGTTTTCATAAATTCACGCACCCGTGAAGAAATGCATGAGTTCATCTTCTTTGCTATAGGTATCGGGCGATGAGATTCCTCCCAATTCGTCATAGCGCGTCTGCCCACGAGGGAACAGTTTTTTGCCCACAATGCATTTGGCTCGCTACCCGAGGGGGGGCGGAAGGGAGCGAAGCTTGGCTTCGGAAATAATTGCGTTACCAAGTTGCATGAGCCTGTCGCGATTCGGTGGACATGGTTGGAACGCGGGGGATAGGGGAATGAGTGAGAAGGCGGCTTATGTGGTGACGCGCGCAGTGTTGCGGACGCCTCGGCGAGGCTTTTTACCTGGGGAGTAGCGCCGACCTAATCAGCGCCTCGACGCCGGCGATGTTTTTGGACAAATCGACAGGCAGGCCGTGGCGCTGAATAAGGTATTCGGGAGTGTTGTAACTGACCCATACTTTCTTTTCTTCGTCTTCCCAGATCAGTGCCTTTAGCGGAAGGTCCAGCGCGAGAAGGGGACTTGCGATCATAAGTGGAGTGCCTGCCTTGGCTGCCCCAAAAATCAAAACGTGGGCAGGTTGCATGTGTAATCCCGCCTGCTCGGCTCCCGCGCCATGATCGATGTGCGCGAAAAGCGCCAGGCCTTTGCTTTCAATGACGGCCTTGAGCCTGGAGATTGTCTCTTCTACGGACTCGGGACTGGGAATGGAGGCGACGCCGAGGGAGTTTTGCATGATGAGTAGCGCACGGTTACGGTGTTATGATTGGCGGGGCGCCGGATTGCTGAAGGACGAGTTCACCCGAGTCTTCCGATCTAACCTCAAGCTTCAAGGCAGGTGATTTCGTTGATGGCTTGGCGATTTGTTTCAAGGGGCCAAAACTTTGCGCGATCGCGGCTCCGCCTATGCCAGCGGTGAAGACAGACAATCCTTGAGTTCCCAAGCCACCGACCAAAGTGAGCCGGTATTTCTTTCCCGGTTCGAGGCCTGTCGCAGCAATTTGCAGGTTGTCGATCAGGCCCAGGGAATTGATAGCCACACTGGCACGAGCAGATGAATGAGCATTGGCTGGAGGCTTCAATTCAACATGGAGCGCCGAGTTTGCTGGGCCGAAGGGCTTGAGATTAGCCGTGCCTTTGTCATCCGTGGTGGCGCCCGGCACATAGACAAGAGCCTGCGGCAATTGTCCAACAGGGATGGCGGCGGTGATCAGATTTGTGGCGGTGTCGATGACCTGAACCGCATCGCCATTTTCCAAACCCACGTAGACACGGCGTCCATCATCCGATCCCCAGATACCGTGGGGGAAGATCGCCGGTTTTGATCGTGGCGACCAGTTTAGTCGCGGCTCCGACATCGCGGGTATAGACGAGGACTTCATCCTTTCCCCCGACGGAGATATAGGCGAAGTGACCTGCCGCGTTATCGACGAAGGTGACGTGATTGGTGATGGGTCCAGTATCAAGAGTGGTGAGGACGCGGAAAGGCTCCTTCGCGCTGGCGACCTGAGTCTTGCCGGAATCCTTTAGCGTGAACCAGACTTCGTCCTGATCGACAGCGAGGTTCGGCGAGAAGGGGCTTGCCTGCGGCACACGGGCGATAACCTCATACGTTGCCATATCGATGACATCCATCTCTGGCGTGAAGCTGGAAGGGACGAAGGCATACTTGCCGTCGGGTCGGAAGAG
The DNA here is from genome assembly GCA_963828525.1 of uncultured Verrucomicrobiae bacterium. Classification (GTDB taxonomy): domain Bacteria; phylum Verrucomicrobiota; class Verrucomicrobiia; order Chthoniobacterales; family Chthoniobacteraceae; genus CAWHEP01. The sequence continues at coordinate 286,908 of CAWHEP010000002.1, read as the reverse complement.
AACCATGCCGGGGCCATTCGCGGTTTTGACGCGGCGGACTTCCTTTTGTCGAACCGGATCAATCACACTCACATAATCTTCGCCACGCACGGCGACCCACAGCTCCTTGCCGCCGGGGGTGAAGAACCCCTCGTGCGGTGACCGCCCCACGTAGAATCCTGCCTTTGACGGTATTCGCCTCTGTGTCGATCAAGGTGACCGAATTGGAGCCAATGGAAATGGCGGCGAGGGTCTTATGATCGGGGGAGAATCCCAGGCCATGCACCAGCAGCTCGCCACGATAGAGAGGGCTGACGGCGACGGGCACATCCTCGCCGAGATGAATCGATCCCAGATACTTGTTGGTTGAGGGATCGATCACCGAGACGGTATTCGACGTTTGTTCCGCCGTGTAAACGCGATCTCCGGTTCCAGCGCGGGCGGTAAGAGTTGTGAGCGCCGCCAGGAGCGCGGCGAAGCGGGCCTTCATAAACATTATTGTTTCCCGGCTGCCGACGGAGCCGCCCGCTTTTTCAACCAAAGATTCATCAGGTCGATCTCGGACTTCTGATCCGCAATGATTTCCTGCGCGAGACGGCGCATAGCCTGGTCTTTCCCGTATTTAAGCTCTCCTTCCGCCATGTCGATCGCCCCCTTGTGATGGGGAATCATCATCGTGACGAAGTCATGATCGGCATTGCCATTCATGGGCGCCGCCGCCATGTCGTGATCCATTTTCTTCATCGCGACGTCCATGTTCCGCATGAAGCCCGTTGCCGATGGCTCCGCGGTATCCATCTTCATATTGAGGCTCATCTGCGCCGACACGGTTACCGCGCAAGCCAGGAGGATTTCCGCAGCCAACCATTTAGTCTTTGAGTCCATATTTAGCGCGAGCTTTACAGGCCGAGTTGGGTTAATCCGGCATGCTCGTCCGGCCGTCTGCCGAGCGGCCAATGGAATTTGCGATCTTCTTCCCGGATGGGAAGATCATTGATGCTGGCAAAGCGCCGGGCCATGAGACCATCTGCCTCAAATTCCCAGTTCTCGTTGCCGTAGGAGCGAAACCAATTTTCGTTTTCATCACGCCACTCATAAGCAAAGCGGACGGCGATCCGATTTTCACGAAATAGCCAGAGTTCCTTGATCAAGCGATACTCGAGCTCCCGGTTCCACTTTCGCGCAAGAAACGCTATGATAGCTTCGCGACCAGTGACGAACTCAGATCGATTGCGCCAAACGCTATCGACCGTATAAGCGAGTGAAACTTTCTCCGGATTTCGGCTGTTCCAACCATCTTCCGCCAGCCGAACCTTTTGCGTAGCCGATTCCAGCGTAAAGGGTGGCAAGGGTGGTCTCGTATGCATGGAACTTAAGTCTTCGGGAAACCCGAGAGGACGACTTTCCCCATTGTTGTTCCGCTTTCCACGAGGCAATGGGCTTTCCGGAGATTCGCGGCATTGATCTCACCAAGGTTCGCCTGGGCGGTGGAGCGAATAAGACCACTGTCGACCAATCTAGAAACTTCATTGAGCAGGCGTCCTTGCTCAGCCATGTCAGGCGTCTGGTAAAGAGGCCGTGCAAACATGAACTCCCAGTGGAGTGAGAGGCACTTGGGCTTCAGTTTAACCACGTCCAGCGGGGTGGCGGGACTTTCGATGACCCCTATCTTTCCTTGGGGCGCCATGGCCTCGACAATCTCATCGAGGTGGCTCTCAACCTTGGTGAGCGCCAGAACATATTAACACCGCTCGGGCATGATGGCTTTTACCTGCGCCGCCAGGGGATTGCGGTGGTCGATGACATGATCAGCACCCAGCTCGCGGCACCACTTTACCGATTCGGGGCGTGAAGCCGTGGCGATGACCGTGAGTCCGGTGAGGCGCTTGAGCAACTGAATGGCGATGGAACCGACCCCGCCAGCTCCACCAAGCACGAGAATCGAACCCTGGCTGGTTAGTTTGCCGATCCTCAATTCGAACCGGTCGAAGATTAACTCCCATGCCGTGATGGTGGTGAGGGGCAGAGCAGCCGCGTCGGAAAAATCGAGTGATGATGGTTTGCGACCGACGATGCGTTCATCCACCGCCTGAAGCTCCGCGTAAGAGCCGGGACGATTGATCTCTCCAGCGTAGTAAACCGCGTCACCAAGTGAAAAGAGTGTCACCTCAGTGCCTACCTCTGTGACAACGCCAGCCGCATCCCAGCCGAGTATTTTCAGTTCGCCCAAAGGCTTTCCGGGACCTCCGCCTTTTCGGACCTTCGTATCGACAGGGTTTACGGAGATCGCTTGAACCTGAACCAGGATATCTCGCGGAGCGAGCTTCGGCTTGTCGACGGTGACATCGACGAGGCTTTCGGGATCTTCAGCGGGAAGTGATTGGTGAAAACTGATGGCTCTCATAGAGGGTGGGTCCTTTGGCATCAGGAATTCGAGCGGGCGGGCACAGCGGAGAAGAGAGGGATGAGTCCTTCGAGCATGGTAGGATGGGTGAAGATGGCATCGCGCAACGCTGTGTAAGGCAGATCGCCGATCATAGCCACCTGGACCGTCGCCATGACTTCTCCGGCCATGACGCCAAACATCGTAAACCCAAGGATGCGGTCACTATCCGCGGCGATGAGCGCTTTCATGAAACCACGCGTCTCAGAGAGCGTGCGGGTGCGCAGGTCCGCAAGCATGGGGATTTTGGTCAGGCGATAGGGAATTCCCCGCGCCTGCGCTTCGGTTTCGCTCAAGCCGATGCGGGCGAACTCCGGATCAGTGAACATGCAGAACGGGACCTGTCTGCCGGTGGTGACATGATCGACGCCCAGGAGATTGTCCCGGATAACCCGAAAATCATCGAAAGAGATGTGCGTGAAAAGCGGACTGCCCGCGCAATCGCCGATGGCCCACACTCCAGCGGCGGTCGCCTGCAAACGCTCGTTCACCTTGATGAAGCCGCGCGCGGTCGTCTCGACGCCCGCCAGTTCAAGACCGATGTTTTCCGTGTTTGGTTTGCGACCGCTGGCCACGAGCAGATGCGAACCTTGGAGGGTGAGCTCTGAGCCGTTGCAGGCTCCCTTTAGGGTTACGGATTCACCCGATTTGCCGTGGACCTTGGTAATGTGAGCGCCTGTGACCACGTGGATGCCCTCGTCTTTGCATAGTTCTCCCAACGCCGCGGAAATGTCGGGGTCCTCGCGATGGGCAAGCCGGTCGTTCCTTTCGATGATAGTCACCTCGCTGCCAAATCGGCGCATCGCCTGGGCCAGTTCCAGTCCTATGTAACCACCGCCCAACACCAGAAGATGAGCCGGAATGTGATCCAATTCCAATGCTTCAATGTGCGTGAGCGGACCAGCCTCGCTCAGCCCCGGAGTGGAATCCACCATAGCGCGGGCGCCGGTATTGATGACCACATTCTCGCCGTGAAGAGTACGGGTTCCACCATCGGCGAGGGAAACCTCAATGGTTTTGGAGCCAACGAACCGGCCTGATCCCATAACCAGTTCCGCGCCGGTTTTCTTGTAAATATCGAGATGCATGTCGACCAGGCCCGAGACCATCATGCGCTTGCGATCACGCACCAGCGACATATCGATCCGCGTGTTCTCCTTGCTGATTCCGAATTCCTGGCTGCGGTAGAAGAGGGAGGCCACCTTGGCGCTGTGAATGATGTTCTTGCTCGGAAGGCAAGCGATATTGGGACACGAACCTCCAACCCACCTCCGTTCAATCACGGCGACTTTCTTGCCCGCTTTGGCCATTGTCCACGCGAGGTACTTGCCTCCTTCTCCGCTGCCAAGAATAACAAGATCGTAGTTTCCCTGTTGTGAGGTGGTCATTGTTCCAATCGCTTGGTCTATAAAGTCGCTCCGGAGCGTTCTTCCAAGCTAAATCAAGGCTGAAGATTGGCTTTGAGGAAGGTGAGAATCTCCTGACCAATTTCGGTTGCGTGAGTTTCCAACGCGAAATGCCCGGTATCGTAGAAGACAACCCTGGCCTTGGGGATGTCTCGTTTGTAGGCCTCCGCGCCGGGTGGAATGAAGAAGGGATCGTTCCTGCCCCAGACCGCCAGGGTCGGCGGCTGGTGCTTACGGAAGAATTCCTGGAACTTGGGATAGAGTTCAACGTTGGATTTGTAGTCACTGATGAGATCGAGCTGAATCTCGGCGCTTTGCGGACGGTCCAACAGAGTTTGATCAAGAAGGATCGCTTCGGGAGCGATACGCTGCTCAGGGTTAGTCACGCCGTGATAGTATTGCCAGCGGGTCGTTTCCAGGGTCTGGAGCTTGCGCAACGCGTCACGATTTTCCTGAGTGGGATTTTCCCAATAGGTTTGGACTGGCGCCCAGTCTTTGCTCAAGCCTTCGACATAGGCGTTACCGTTCTGAGAGATGAGCGCCGCGACGCGCTCAGGAAATCGTAAAGCGATACGGAATCCGGTGGGCGCGCCGTAGTCAAAGACGTAAATCGCGAACTTCTTCAAACCGATCTGCTCAACAAAATCGCCCATCACCTTCGCCACATTTTCGAAGGTGTAGTTAAACTTATCGTGAGCAGGGGCGTCGGAAAATCCAAAGCCCGGGAGGTCGGGCGCGATGACATGAAAGTCATTTGCAAGCTGGGGAATCAGATTGCGGAACATATGGCTCGAGGTGGGAAAACCGTGAAGGAGGAGAACAGCGGGCTTCCGCGGATCGCCCGCTTCGCGGAAGAAGATTTTGAAGTCACCCACCATGGCAGTTTTGTAGGAGATGTCGGATATGTTCATGGTTAAGACGCGTTGGTTCGGTGTAACGACTAAAAATAAGGATTGCTGGTTACTTTTGGGCGCGATGGCGTAACTTGTCAAAGCTTATTTTAGAAGTTACGTTGTCGTTATGACTTTTACCCCCCGGACAAAAGGCGCAAATCGTGCCGACTTCGTTTTCATCGGCGAGCATCCCGCCGTCGACTTTGCCAATACCGTGGTGATTTCTGGCAACCAGTTGACGGACCTGCTCCGCGATTGGGCAGATGTCGTTAACTGGCTCTCCCAGGCGGGGTTATCGAACCCGCCCCCATTGCAGATTCCTCCAAACCGCCGCAGGGTCGCAGTGAAACGGATTGTGGAATTACGTCAGGGCTGGACGGAGGAAATGAACAAAATCATTGCCGACGGAAAAGTCGGCGACGTATTCATCGAAAGGTTAAATCAACTCCTGGCCGAAGACCTTTCTCATGAGATTCTGCACAGAAGTGGAAAAACCGGCTTGGATCTTGGGCGCTCCGCCTCCCAGCTTCGCGGAGAGAAGCTTGCCCTGGCGCTAGTCGCGCGCGAGATCGCGCGCTTCCTGGCCGCGGCTAATTTGAGTTACCTGCATCGCTGCGCCAATACCTCGCTGTGTGTCCTCTACTTCTACGACACGACCAAGAACCATCGTCGTCAGTGGTGCAGCGTCGCAGCCTGTGGCAATCGGCACAAAGTCGCGCAGTTTCGCAAGAGGCGGGCGACGGGGATCCGCTAACTTTTGGAAACCAGAAGAGAAAAAGCGTTCCCGGGCGCTGGACGCGGCTCTGCCTTCACGGCACATTCCCAGCATGGCCAAGTTGAATGCCGCAATCAAGTTCGATGGGAAATGGTTCGTGGCGCGCTGCCTCGATCTGCCCGTAACCTCGCAAGGGTCGACGCTGGATGAAGCCAAGGTAAACGTCACCGAGGCCATCGAACTTTACATTGAGACCTGGGGCGCGGACGACTTGGAGGAATCCGTCGGAGAGCCCGCCCTGGCCAAGTTGGAAGTAGCCGTATGAGCCGCCTGCCGGACGTCTCCGGCGCCGAGTTGGTGAAAGCACTGCGGAAAACTGGCTTCGTGGTGCTTCGCCAGAAGGGGAGTCATGTCTCCATGGAAAAGAGGAATGCGAATGGTCATTGGCGGACCCGTCGTTCCCGTGCACCACGAACTAGCCCGCGGAACACTGCACGACATCATCAAGCAAAGCGGTCTCACCCGCGATGAACTGATCGCGCTGCTTTGGGTTCCAAGCTCGTCTAGTCGCGTCCTTGGGTGATTGCGCTGAAAGTCCTTCCGCCCGGAGGCTTAGCATTGACCCGGCTACAGATTGAACCGCGGCCCCAAACATTCGCTCTGAAAAGAATTTGCTTCGTATTGCAAAGTGGGGTGGCATTCTCGCAGACCCACAGAACACAGGACCAACACTTTATGAATCCGATTGCCGCAGTCACGCTAGGGACAGACCGAACTGATATTTTTTGGTTGCAGCGAGACTTCTCGATGCGTCAGTTCCCGTCCAATGGAACGGATCGATTCCTGGGGGGTATTTTTACCACTCCTCCCGTGGCAGTCGCATCCTTCGACCAACTCCCTCAGATCAACCATCCCATCGAGCCCCACACAGCGGCACAGGGGGGCGTCCAAGTTGTTCCTCGCATGGACGTTTTCGGACTAGGTCGTCGACTACGCCATGTATCAAAAGACCATTTTTGATAATTCCCCCATCGAGGACACTGGTGCCTGGCAGAATCTCGGCGGCATTTTTATGAGCACGCCCGCGGCTATAGCGTGGCAGAACTCGCGGATCGATGTCTTTGGGGTCGGGCTCGATCATGCCATGTATCATCGAACCGTGGAGGGAAAGCCGATTTCCTCGGATTGGGAGCGGCTCGGAGGAAGCTTCAGCAGCCAAGCCAGCTTGGTGGCTTCCGCGACGCAGCTTGATCTGTTCGCGCGGGGGACTGACTTTACTTTGCGCCACCGAAGCTTCGACGGCAACGTATGGTCGCCCGACTGGCAGAATCTGGGCGGTTCGATCGCTTCTCCGCCTTGCGCCGTCAGCTCGGGACCGAACCGTCTGGACGTTTTCGCCATCGGTACCGATGGCGGGCTCTGCCACATCTGGTGGGACGGCGTCATCTGGAACGAGTGGGAGTCTCTCGGAGGACATTTTATTGCGGCGCCTACGGCGATCGCATCGGCGCCATTGCGGCTGGACGTATTCGTGGTGGAAACCAATGGGTCGGTCCGTCACTACTTTTATGATCGGAACTCATGGACCTCTGAGTCCCTGGGTGGGAACATGACATCGGGACTCACCGCCGTTTCCCGCGCGCCGTCTCAGATCGAAGTTTACGCGCCGGCGACGAACGGTCAGCTGCAGCGGAGAATTTTCAATGGCACAGAGTGGCTGCCGCCATCCGGCACGGCCCTTCCGGATTGGGAGCTTGTAGAGCAATCGATGGCGATTCCTTCGCGTTATAAGTTTTCCGTGAATTTCGTGAAAGTTCTGCACGCACGGTCCTTGAATAACGATACCGATGGCTCGCAGATGTCAGTCCAAGTGGGGAACTGGCCTTCCCAAGCAAAAACCCAGTGGATCGGTGATATCGGAGGAACGGACATCAATGAGAGCGAGACGAATCTATTGGTCCTTTCGCCCGTCACGGTGGAACTGGCGGAAGGGGTGACTTTCAATTATCTGTTTACGAATAGCGGCGCCAACAGTGACTTCGTCCAGTCGGTGCTTGTCAGCATAGGCAGCAAACTGGCGGAGGAGGGCATCAAAGCCCTATTTGACGGAACCGAACCACCTATCGTGGGAAGTTTGCTGGAAGGGCTGGCGGATAGTCTCGTCAGCGATCTCGGGAGCATTCTGTTCGCCAAGTGCGACGGACCCGTAGCCGGAAATCAGGAGGTGCTCGTTGGGCGGGATCTGCAGATCAAAACGGGGCAGGGCGCCTTTGCATCAGTCACCACGGACCACCCAGGGATCGACTCACCCAAAGGCTGCGGCGGAAATTCGCATTACCAGGTGAATTGGTCGATTACCAGGGCTTAGCGGGATAACCCAGCCAGCCAAACGACAACCCGCAGCGTCCTTTTACCCGCGCGTGATTGGATACTGGAACAGGCAAATTGTGTGGATGATGGGCGCAGAAGGGGATCTACCGACGGGATAAGCGCTCGCGCAGGATGTTTCTTGCGCGGTAGAGTCTTGTCTCGACTGCTTTGGTGCTGCAGTTGAGCGCGGTGGCGATTTCTTCGTAGGAAAGCTCTTCATATTCGAACAGAAGCAGGGCGGTTTTCAGATCATGTGGAAGCGCCTGGACTTGTTCGCGCACCGCCGAAGCGATGTCGTTGCGCTCGGCACTGGCGGCAGGCGACTCGTTTTCTCCTGGCAACGTTTCGGCTAGAGCTTGTCCCTCCTGCGCAGGGGCGTCCAGCGCAACGGTGGGATGACGGCCCCGCCAGCGAAAAGCATTGCGGCATAGGTTGCTGGCAATCCCGAAAGAGCCAGGTTGAAAACTTCGACTGGGCTTTATAGCGATGGCGGCTTTCAAAGACACGCAGGAATGTTTCCTGCGCGAGATCGAGCGCTTCAGATTCGCTGCCGGTGTAGCGGTGGATGAAGTTTACAAGCGGTTGCTGCCACCGGGTCATCAACTCATTGAGCGCGGTGTCTTCTCCGTTCTGAAGGCGGAGCATGAGAGCATGATCGGCGTCCATGATCAGGGCGGCGATCGGAAAGCGGAGATCACCCGTAGACTCTCCCCGGTAACACCGCAGTCTCTAGTGCCGCTTCGGGCGCGGCCTCGGGCAAGCCCCGTTTGCGCCAGATAACGAAGATGACGGGATAGATGAGCAGCTCCAAAAGCGCCGATGTCACGATGCCTCCGATCATCGGCGCGGCAATGCGTTTCATGACGTCGGCTCCGGCCTGGGTGACGGGCGACCACATGATCGGCAGCAGACCAAACAGGATGGCGCAGACCGTCATGATCTTCGGCCTGATGCGCTGGACGGCGCCCTCTCTGACGGCGGCGTGAAGATCGGCCATGGAATTCATCCGGCCTTGGGCGCGAAACTTTTCCCATGCATGATCCAGATAGAGGAGCATGACGACGCCGGTCTCGGCATCGAGGCCCGCGAGCGCGATGAGGCCGACCCAGACGGCTACGCTCATGTTATAGCCTAGCAAATAGAGAAACCAAAACGCGCCGACCAGGGAGAACGGCACAGCGAGCAGCACGATGAATGTTTTGATCGCCGACCGCGTGTTTATGTAGATCAGCACGAAAATGATGAGAAGCGTGAATGGCACGACGACTTTCAGCCGCTGCTCGGCGGCTTTGAGATATTCAAACTGGCCGGCCCATTGGATGTAATAGCCGGGAGGGTAATGCACGCGCTCCCGCAGCCGCTCCGAAGCTTTGCGCACGTAGCCATCAATGTCCGTGGTCGTGAGGTCCACAAAGACAAAGCCGACGAGCTGGCCGTTTTCGTTGCGGATGTCGGGCGGGCCTGTCCGGTATCGGATATCGGCCAGCAAGGAGATGGGCACCTGCGCGCCGGTGGGCGTGGGAACGAGCACGCGTTTCAGCGAATCGAGATCCTGCCGAAAATCGCGCGCGTATCGGGCGTTGACCGGGTAACGCTCGCGGCCTTCCACGGTGGTGGTGATCGTCTTGCCACCTATCGCGGTTTCCACGACGTCGTTTACGTCGCTGACCGTGAGTCCGTAACGCGCGGCAGCTTCCCGGTTTACCGTGAAATCGAGGAAGTAACCGCCCGTCGTCCGCTCCGCAAAGACGCTTCGCGTATCGGGAAAATCGCTGAGCGCCTTCTCGATCTGGATAGCGACATTCTGAATCCCGTTAAGGTCGGGGCCGAAGACTTTCACGCCAAGCGCGCTGCGAAATCCGGTGGTGAGCATTTCGGTGCGCGTCTGGATCGGCATCCAGAAGATGTTCGCCATCCCGGGCGTCTTGATGTTCGCGTTCATTTCCGCGATCAACTTTTCCCACGTCATTCCCGGCCGCCATTGATCAAAAGGTTTGAGCGACACGACTGTCTCGAACATGGAGAGCGGGGCGGGATCGGTCGCGGTCTCGGATTGGCCCGCCTTGCCGAACACGGTCTCCACCTCCGGGACTTTCCTGAGCTGGCGATCCTGGATCTGGAGGATTTTCGTAGCCTCAGTGATCGACATTCCGGGCACGGCGGTTGGCATATAGAGGAGAGTGCCTTCGTTCAGTGGCGGCATGAATTCCTTGCCCAGTTTTTGGAGCGGAAAGATCGTCGCCGCGAGGATCAGCGTGGCGCACAAAAGTGTGAGCCACCGAAATCGAAGCACAAAATTCACGAACGGCTGGTAAGCCCAAATCAGGAACCGATTCACGGGATTTTTGATTTCCGGCGTGATCTTCCCGCGAATAAGGAGCGTCATTAGCACGGGCACGAGCGTGACGCCGAGGAGGGCGGCAAAGAACATCGAGAACGTCTTTGTAAACGCCAGGGGTTTGAACAAACGGCCCTCCTGCGCCGTGAGCGAGAAGACGGGAATGAAGCTGACGGTAATGACGAGCAGCGAGAAAAAGAGCGGCCGCCCCACCGTCTTCGCAGCGCTGATGATAACGTCGACGCGCTCGCGATTATCAGGCTCTCGCCCGTGTTCGTCGCGGAAATGTTCGAGCGCCTTATGCGCGTTCTCGACCATGATGATGGCCGCGTCGACCATCGCCCCGATGGCAATGGCGATGCCACCGAGCGACATGATGTTGCTCGTCAGCCCCATGTAAAACATCGGGACGAACGACAGGATGATCGCGATGGGCAGCGTGATGATCGCGACCAGGGCAGAGCGCGCGTGCCAGAGGAAGATGAGGCACACGAGGGCGACGACTATGCTCTCTTCAATCAACTTCTCGCGCAGGGTATCGATCGCGCGCTTGATCAGATGGCTCCGGTCGTACGTTGGGACAATTCGCACGCCCGGCGGCAGGGAGGACTGGATTTCCTCCATTTTCTTTTTGATGCCCTCGATGACGTTGAGCGCGTTTTCGCCGTAGCGCATCACGACAATCCCTCCGACCGTCTCGCCCTTGCCGTCCAATTCCGCGACGCCTCGCCGGAGGTCGCCACCGAGATGCACCTTGCCTACATTCTTCACATAAATGGGCGCGCCCTTATCGACCTTCAATACGATGTTCTCGATGTCCTCAATGCTTTTTATGTAGCCCCTGCCGCGCACGTAATACTCGGTGGTTGCCACCTCGAATATCTTCCCACCCACGTCGCCGTTGCTCATCTTGACGCGGTTGACGACATCGCCGAGCGGAATGTTGTAAGCGAGGAGCTTGTTCGGGTCTAAATCGATCTGGTATTCCTTCACGAACCCGCCGACGACGGCTACTTCGGAGACGCCTTTCACCGACTCCAGCGCGTAACGGACATGCCAATCCTGCAAGGAGCGCAGGTCAGCAAGGCTGCTCTTTCCGCTGTCGTCAACAAGGGCGTACTCGTAGACCCAGCCGACGCCCGTCGCGTCAGGGCCGATCATCGGATTGACGCCTTCAGGCAGTGAACCCCTGATCGAGTTCAGGTATTCCAGGACGCGGGAACGCGCCCAGTAGATGTCGGTACCGTCTTCGAAGATGACATAGACAAAGGATTTCCCGAACATCGATTCACCGCGGACGAACTTCACTTTCGGCGCGGCTATGAACTGACTGGAGATGGGATAGGTGACCTGGTCTTCGACGAGGTCGGGCGAACGTCCGTCCCAATCTGTGTAGACGATTACCTGCACGTCGCTGAGGTCGGGAATCGCGTCGAGGGGAGTGTGTTGCAGGCAGTAAATTCCAGCCGCGACCGCGAAGAGCGCGCAGATGAAAATGAGGAACTTGTTCCTCGCGCTGGCCTCGATGATGCCCTCGATCATTGTGCTCCCGTCGGCTTGGCGGCAACGGGCTCCTCAAAGTCTTTCAACGCGCCCTGTATTTTGGATTCCGCGTCGATCAGGAAATTGGCGCTCGCTACGACACGCTCGCCTTCTTTGAGGCCCTCCCGGACTTCGTAGAGATCACCGAACTTGCCAGCCAGCTGCAGGATTCGCGGTTCGAGTTTCCCCTCGCCCTTATCCACGAAGGCAATGTCGCGCTCTCCCGTGGGCATTACGGCGCTCACCGGAATGGTGAGACCTTCGCCCATGTTGATCCCGAGTTTCACGTCGGAGTACATGCCGGGATGCAGCTTGAACTCCGGGTTCGGTATATCGATGCGCGCCCGGGAGGTGCGTTTCATCTCGTCCACAAAGGGACTGATGAGCGCGATTTCTCCTGCAAAATGTTCGCCCGGATAAGCGTTGACTGTGACGATCACTTTCTGTCCTTCCTTGAGCGCGGAAAGCTCTTCCTCGTAAAATTGCGCCCATACCCAAACAACGGAAAGATCGACAACCTCAGCAAGCGCATCGCCGACTTTGACCGCCTTTCCCTGTGTCACTGGGACGGACTGGACAAAGCCGCGAAAAGGGGAAAGCAATGTAAGATTTTCGCTTGGTGTCCTTGATTTCTCGAGGACAGCAATTTGCGCGTCGGTCATATTCCACTGGCGCAGCCGGCTCTCCGCCGCCTGGATCAATTTGGCTGTCATGTCGCGCGCTTCGCCGACCGCCGCGTTGTCGCGCGAGTGGAGCAATTGCGCGAGCTCGCGCTCACTCGTAAGCAGGTCGGGGCTGTAGATCGACATCAGCGGCGCATCCTTTTCGACCATCTGGCCGGGCGACGTTACGTAGAGTTTCTGAACGTAGCCATCCACACGCGCGACGAATTGCCAGTCGCGGGAGACGTCCGGCGCGATCGTGCCCACCGCGCGGATGACGCGATGGAGCGGCCTTCGTTCGACGGTGGCGTAGGTCACGCCGATCTGCTGCTGCCGCTCGACCGCGACGAAAAACTCATTTGGCTTCGCGTCCCGCGCCTCCATTTCAGCCATCGGCTGCGCGCTCTTTGCGCCGCCGCTTCCGTCACTGCCACGTTTCATTACCGGCACGAGATCCATGGAGCAAATCGGGCATTTCCCGTCGGGATCCTGGGATTTCACCGAGGGGTGCATCGTGCATGTGTAGTAATCGACGTTGGCGGGTTTGCCTCCGCTGACGCTCTTTTTGACACAGGCCGCAAAACCAAAGAGGAGGGCGATGAGCAATAGATTGCGCGCAAGATTTTTCATTTGGATGTCGAGTTCGTTTGGTGATCGAACGGTGTGAAAAGCTTCAGGTCGGTTCCAACAACGGATTCCAATTCCGCGACCGCTGTCTGGTAATCTGAGAGGTGTTCGCGACCCATCGATTCCAGGTCGCGGATGTTGCGCTGCGCGGTGATCCATTCCAAAAATCCCCCTTTTCCGGATTGATACGAGGTCTGGCTTGCTTCAAAAGCCGAGCGCGCCTGCGGCAGCAATTTATCCTGGAAAAGCTCAACGTGATGATGGGCGGTCTCCGCCTTTTGCAGGGCGTTTCGCAGCATCCCCACCGCTTCTTTCCGCGCGCCTTCCAACGCTTGCCGGGCGGCGGCGAGATTGTCGTTGGCCTCGCGGACGGCCGCGGAATATTTCCTGTAGTTCACCCACGGCACGCTGAATGAGATGCCGGCGTCCAGTTCACTCACCGCCTGCGCGGCGCCGTTATAGCGTTGTCCCTCCACGCTGATGGAGGGATCGGGAATCCATTGGCGGCGCGCCAATTCCAAACTGGCTTTTGCCGCGCTGACTTTAGCCAACGCCATCAGAACCTCCGGTCGATTGGCGAGCGTGAGTTCGCGGAGCCGGTCGATAGATAGGTTGACCGGCTTGATTGGCGCGGAGGCGGGTCGGCCAAGTGGGACGAACGCGTCGCGATTCATCAGGACATTGAGTTGCGACTGTCCGGCTGCGACAGACTGTTCAAGGTCGCGACCCGTTTCGAGCAGCTTGCTTGTATCGGTCTCGGCGACCAGCACATCTGCCGCACCCTGATTGCCGACTTCGTATTTGGAGCGGGTGATATCCTCAAGCTCCTTGAGCGAAACCATATTCTTGCGGTTCAACTCAATCTGGGCATAGCTGTTCGCCAGTCGAAAGTAGGCGCTCCGCGTCTTTGCCAGGACATCCAATTCCTGACGCCGAGCTTCCTGGAATGCCGAAAGCGCCTCTGCAACTGCCACTCGGGCGCGGGAACGATTTTTTCCTGAGATCGGAATCATCTGTTCGAGCGCGAGGGATTGATCCATGAACGCGTTCGGCTGGATGTCGATGAACCGAGCGAAGCGTGAACTCGCGCTGATCTTGGGATCGTCCCAGGACGCCTCCTGCGGGACGCGAGCCTTCATGGCGTCCCACTTGGTCAACGCCTCCTTAATCGCCGGGTTGTTGGCCAGCACGGAGGCGCACACCTTCGCGAGCGACAGGGGCTCCTCCAGAGTTTGGGCGCCACCGCCATGAGCCGCATGCTCAGCCATAGCCGGCGAGGCGAGAATTAAGATGTAAAAAAGAAGATGAGTTGTTGTTTTCATTGATCATGAGCGGGAATCGGGAAAGTGAAGAGCGAACGGCCTGGAGAGGCACACTTCGCCCGTGACTATCCGCCGCTCAGATCAAGAAAACGCCGCTTAGCTGCAGCGGCGCGAGGGTGTACGCGCCATGCCAGTGGGACGGGAGGCTCCGTCTGCGTTTCGAGGCGCGTTACACAGTATGGAACGGAAAAGCGAACCAACGTGAACGCCAGCTCCTGTCCCACGCGACGCGACGGCAATTGTTGCGCGTGACGGGCCTGCGGGTGGCTGGCGGTCTTTACGCAACACGCCATGTCCGCGCAGCAGTGCTTTTGGCACATCTTCACCGGGACGACAGGTGAGCCCGCGTTGCCGCAGCAGTTGGCAGCCAGCGCCGCTGGAGCAGAGACGATACCCAGCGCGGCAGCGATAAACGCAAGGATCATGGCGGCTCTGGCCAAATGGCGGGCGGCGCGTTTGATCCTGATACCAAGTAATCCGCTCATTTGGCTTCCCTAGATACCACCGCGCTGTGATCCAGCCCCGGCTCGATGATTCTTGGAGTCATCATTCGCAAATGACGGGCGCCGGCCTCCGGGCTCATCTCGGCGCTGACGGCATAGACATGCGCCAGCATTGCCTGCCGGCATTCGCCTTGCGCGGCCCAGGCATCTTTAAGCGCGGATTCGGTTTCGAGAGTCATGTTCTTGTTCGCCTTAACGAGCTGGCCGACCCTTGCATTTGCCTCGGAGATTTTCTGACACATCAATCCGCACTTTGACGCGTAAGCTTCGTGCATCGCCTTGATTTTCGCAAATTGGGCGTCAGTGAGGTTAAACTCCATGCGGAGCCAATCCATTTCACCGCCCGCTTTGGAAAGCAGCCGTTCAGTCGGCATTGTCGCGCGCCAGCGATAAGCGCCGAAAGCCAGCGCGCACATTAGAAGCGCGGCCAGCAAGACGAAGATGCCTCTCAGCACCGGTTCAGCGCGTGGATATGTGCTCGATGGGGTCAATGGAATCTACGTATCGTGTTTGGAGGCTCTGCCAGTGCCTCGCGTTTTCGTCGCTTGCCTGGAGACGCGCCATGCCGACACCGACTATGGCGGCAACAGAAAGTGTCGCGGTCGCGTAGCGTGGCGTGGCCAGTCCGGCAAAGAACCGGCGAACGATCTGTAGCCATGGCGAATTTCGCCGTTCTGCATCGCGAGCTTCGATCCGTTGCCAGACTTCGCGTTGAAAACAGGGCGGAATGGCGGGCGCAACCTGCCATGCGCGCAGGTTGCCTTTCAAGGCCTCATCATCTGAGTCGATCTGGTTCACATTAGACTTTAACCCCGCTGCCATCCGAAACCCTTGAGTTATTTTCACGAAACATAAGGGGTCCTGATCGCGATGGGGTTCGGATTTGCGAGGGCAAGGAAACTCAGGGTCGTATTCGGTGTTCGGCGTCTGGTTTACACGAGCTTGGGGATTTTATCGGCTTGTCTTCAATAGAACCGGTGTTCAGCGTGGCAAGAATGAAAACATGCTGTTCGGGCGCTTGTACTCCGTCGGAGCTGATAAGCCTGATGTTGTGTCTCGTCCTGATAGTGGGCGCCGCTCCTGCATTAGCAAACGTTGTGGCAAACCCCGCGGCCACTTTTGTACACGAAACATTTAGGGGCGTAACTCACCAGATCGAACAGCAAACCCGGTGCAGAGTCTCTTGTCCAAAAGACATCGCCGATTTCATGGAAACCGTTTGGCTTTCCAGAAGTATCGCCACCAGGAGCGGATTGGGGCCACTTGAATCGGAACAGGAGGTCAGAAAGTATCTTGACGATACGCTCGAGGGTCTTTCGCTGAAATGGTCTCTTGATTATGCAGCCAAGGTGATCACCCTAGACCTCGCATGGAAGACCGTTGATTTTAGAACGCCGTCGGAGCTTCTGCATGCCGTTTATGATGGTGGCACCCACAGGGCCAACGCGGACATGCCCAGATGGGCTGCGGATTTCGATGCGCTGCTGACAAATCCCACCAATTATGAGACAGATTGGAAGGTCAGGCAAAAAGCGTCACTTCAGAACGTGTTTCCAATGGCTGATCGATTGAATCCCATCCTGATGAAGCCGGTTATTGGAGCATCCGGAGAGAAATATGTCTTCGTTCTTCTAAACCAGCATATTCAAATGTATCCTGGACACGGAAGTGTAAGTTATTACTGGTTTAAGGATAATGGAGCCCTGGCTGGAGCAGGGTTGATGAACACTGGGTGGCGATGCGCAGTTGTCGATACCACTGTCGAGCAGGAATCTGGTCTGCGTTCGGGAGACACCTCTGAGTTACGGATGATCTTGAAGGTGAATCTCAGTCGCTTCTTTATAGCACGGTTTATTCTTCAGCCCGCCGGCCTGAAGCTTGTTCACCTTATGGATGCGCATGGAGACGAGGTTGAAAATGGGTTAGGCATTGGTCAATCGCTGATGATCCCTGACCACCAACGCGACACAATCCCGGTGAAATGAATCTTGGAATAACGGTTCGCGTTTGTTGAGCTGCCTCAACGGACTTAACCACGTCCGCTCGAATCTCCGACGCTCGGTTCGTGAGGTTGTGAAGCACAAACCCTCAATTTGTTGTAGGCAGGTTTTCGTGGGACTTAAGGAGTAAGTGTTTAAGCGTTTAAGAGCCTCATACGATTGGCCTTGCTCCATATTGCGATAGAGGTGAACTCCTGGCCCAGTGAACTTTGCTAAGGCTTCCACTGGCGTGGAGGCAAGAGCAAAACAGCCTAAAACGCTTTATTGTAGAGGCGCCAACGGCTCCGCCGGTTTTGCAGCAGGAGCCGCGGGGGCGGCATTTGGATCAACCACCCATTGGCAGGAGTCGGTGAGCCGCTCCTGATTAGACACGGCCTTGGCCACAATGTTGTTGGTTCCAGATTGAAGCGTCACATCAGACCATCGGAAAACTCTGACATTATCCGGGGAGACCGAGGGCAGCATCTTGCCATTCAGGGACAGTTGCACCTGGCCGCAATTTGAGAAGACTTCAATCTCGGTGACTGGATTCCGTCGCGGAGTCAAACGCCTGGAGGCGATGTGGATCATCGGTTTATCGGTCCAATTTGCTTGATAGAAAAAGTAGGCGTCTTTCTTAATCTTACGATCTTCCGTGACCAGTCCCTTGTCATTGACACCGGTAAAGCCTCCCTCGTGACGGCGGGCGGATTGGAAATCGAACATGCACCAGGCGAACGAGCCCCAGAGGAGCGGGTTGTCCTTGAATTGACCCCATATAACCTCATGGACGTGGACCTGCCATTGTTCTGAGTGGAGGTGGCCCCCGCGTTTTTGAGTCAAGGGGCCCTCCTGTTGCTGGTCGGGAGCGGGATTGGCGCCAGCTCCATATTCACTATAAGCAATGCGCTTGCCTACTTCGGCGGAGTCCTTTTTGATGTCGGCGTCGAACTTGTCGATCCCCGCGTACCAACCTGGATATCGGTTGAAACAGGGATGGTCCGCAATCTGGTTATAGGTGGCGTTTGCCTTGTAAATGGCGCACACAACAAGGCGCGACGGGTCCAGTTCTTGCACGACCGCCTTGAGATGTTGCAGCAGGGCATCAGGCGGGACGGTTGTGCTCAAGCCCAGCTCATTGAAGAGTCCCCAAAAGGCGACGCTGGGATGGTTGTAACGCTGGAGGATCATTTCGCGAAGCTGCTGCTCGGCGTTGGCGGCAAACTCGGGCTTGTTGGAGATAAGATTCACGAGCGGAATTTCGTTCCAAAGGAGAATGCCATTGTGGTCGCACAGCCCGTGCAGGTAATCACTCTGTGGATAATGGGCGAGGCGGACAGCGGTCACCCCCATGTCCAACATGATCCGCGCATCCTCCTCATAGTTGGCCGCGCTGGCTGCCCAGCCTTGGTCTCCCCAGTCCTGGTGCCGATTCACGCCGTGGATCGGGTAGGACTGGCCGTTGAGGAGAAAGCCCTTTTGTTCGGTGATCTCAACCGCGCGAATGCCAAGTGGTTGATCAACGGAGTCGGAAGTCACGGCGCCCTCCAGCACGGAGACTTTCGCTGTGTAAAGATAGGGATACTTGCGTCCGTTCCAGAGGTGGGGAGAAGGGACGTTCAAAGTGAGAGCCACCGGCAATGTCATACCCGCGCCAACGGAGGCGGGTTCACGTCCTGTGGCCACGGTTGCCCCGCTGGCGTCAACAATATCGGTTTTGACCTGCACCTGAACCGGGCTGGTTTTACCGTTGGAAACCAGAGCCCTGACTTCTATTCGCGCGGCGGAACCGTTCAGCGATTTCGTCGTGAGGTAGACGCCCGGGGAGGCCATATCGAGGGGAGAGATGCAGACCGGATTCGTGACGAGGAGATGGACCGGGCGGTAAAGGCCTCCATCGACGTTAAAATCTCCACCCAAAGGCGGGACGTCCTTTTGCCCAGAGTTATCGACCTGAACGCGGAGTTCGTTGGCTCCCGGATGGAGATGGGGCGTCAATTCATAGCAAAAAGCGGTGAACCCGCCGCGATGTTCCCCGAGTTCCTGCCCATTCAGGTAGGCCCTCGCGACGAGTGAAGCGGCCTCGAAACGAAGGAAAACTCTTTTCCCCTGCCAGGCGGCGGGAGCTTCAATGGTCCGGACATACCAGCAGGGGCCTCGGTAATAACCGTTTTTGTAATGAGGATCTTTCTTATGATCTCCCTGATCTGCACTCACGGTGTTCCAGGTATGGGGAAGCGTGACCGCCTCCCAGCTATCCGTGGCCGCGGTCAGTCCCGCGTCAGCCTTGGTAAATTTCCAACGATCGGGCAGTTCTTGATCAAGGCGCGTGGCTGCCGATCCGCTGGTCAGAGGTCCGAGCGCTAAAACGGTGATCAGGAGAAATAAACTTGAGCAACGAGCCTGGGTCATAGGGGGATGGGGTGATTCGTTGCCTCATAATCGATGACACCGAAGAGCATGCTACTCTGAGTGTCGAATGGAAGTCGAGATTGTGTTATGCCGCAGCACGGCAAAACGCGCGGGAGAACTAATCACTCCTTCCAAAATCCAACCTAGCCGATAAACTGGAAACCCCTCCGCGCCCCCCGAGAGAAGAGCGTCAAAAGCTAATGCGGTTTTATCTTTTTCATCGAGCTTCTATTCTGCTGGCTTTCTTCGCCTGTTGGGGTTCTTCCCTGAAGGCCGAGTCAATCGAGGATGACTTTCGTCATCCTCCTCCGGACGCCGCGACGTGGGTCTATTGGGTGTGGCAGTCCACACCCACGACCCATGCCGCCGTCACGATTGACCTTGAGGAAATGAAGGCCAAAGGGATCGCTGGGTTCATCCTCTACGGAAACCAGGCAAACGGGTTTCTCGCGACGGGGAAAATGGTTCCGGGCGACAAGGGATTTAAAAAAGTCTCGACCGACGAATACAAGGGCCAGTTCGACCTCAATGATTTGCCGCCGCAGCCGGAATGGACGGAAGAGTGGAGGCAGGAAATCCGCTTTGTTGCCTCGGAAAGCAAGAGGCTTGGCCTGGTGTTCTGCCTGGCGCATGGATTGGCCGGATGCTCCGCCCCGGGACTTGACCCGCGGTACAGTCAGCAGGAACTGGCCTGGTCGGAAAAGGATGTGGAAGGCCCGGGCAGCCTCAACGACACGCTCGCCCTGCCCAAGCGCAAAAGGGCTTCTTCCCCCCACACAGCATCGGTTTTTTCGGATATCGCGGTCTTTGCCGTTCCCGTTGCAAATCAGGTAAAGTTGTCGGAAGCGAAAAATCTTTCGGCGACCATGGATGCTTCGGGACGGTTGCAATGGCAGATCCCGGCAGGGAAGTGGCGCATCTTCCGCTTCGTCCAGCGGCCAACCGGCGCGGCCAACTACTGGGGTCCGTTCTGCGACGCGCTCAGCCCGGAGGGGATCGATCACGACTGGGCGTTGACCATGGCCCCGCTGCTTCAGGAGATGACGCCTGAAGAGCGCGCCGCGCTAAGCGGGGTCGAGGACGACAGTTGGGAATCCGGCCAGCCGACGTGGACGAAGATTTTCCCGGACGAATACAAGAAACGACGGGGCTACGATCTGATGCCTTATCTCCCGGTGCTCGCGGGCGTCACGATGATCGACAGCGCCGCGACTCAAAGGATCAAAGAGGACTATAAACGGACTATCAGCGACCTGATCGTCTATAACTATTACGCGCGGATGCGCGAAATCTGCCGGCAGAACAACCTCACGCTCTACAGTGAGACGGACGGCCCAAACACGAACCAGGTGGATTTCAGCCTAACCGGGGCGCAAGTCGATCATGACATGGCCGAATTTTGGATGCCTTCCATCCATCGGCCAACGCCGGAGCGCCGTTTCCTGGCTCGGGAAGCGGCGACGTCCAATCATCTCTACGGCAAAAAGCTGACGATGTGCGAAGCCTTCACCTCGATGGGGCCGATGTGGGAGGAGACGCCTTTTACGATGAAGGCCTGCGCCGACCAGGCTTTCTGCGACGGCATGAATCGCGCGTGCATCCACAACTACGGTCATTCCCCGTCCGTGGACGCGAAACCCGGGGTCGTCTATTGCGCCGGGACACAGATCAATCGCAACATCACCTGGTGGGATGAATTCCCCGCGTTTGCAGCCTACCTCGCGCGCTGCGACGCCATGCTCCAGGCGGGCACGTTCGTCGCCGACGCCCTTTTCGATACCGGCGAAGGCGTTGGCCTTTCCCAGCCGACCAAAGCCGTGAACCCCGGCTTGAACCGTGGCTATGATTACGACCGGGCCAGCGATGCCGCCATCGACAACATCGCGACGGTGAAAGACGGGAGCATCGTGACCTCTGGCGGAATGAGCTACCGCATCCTGATCATGCCAAGGCAGAGAATGAGGCTGGAGGCATTGCGGAAGATCGCAAGCCTGGCCCAAGCGGGCGCGACAGTGGTTGGCCCTCCGCCACCGGGTCTCGCGGGCCTGCCAGTTCGCGACGGTGACGAAGAAGTATTCGCCGCCCTGGTGAAGCAACTCTGGGGCGCGGATCCGCAGTCGCCGTCCGACAACAAGGTGGGACTGGGGCGCGTAGTGTCGGACAAAACACCGGACGAAGTCTTGCAAGGCAAAGGAGTTGGGCCCGACTTCGAATACGAGGGCCTGAGCTCCCACGGGGAGGTCGCATGGATTCACCGCAAGAGCGCCGAGGCAGACTGGTACTACGTGACAAGCCGGTGGTATTACGCCGAAAAACTGACCTGCAAGTTCCGTGTCGTCGGCAAGCAGCCGGAGCTATGGGATCCTGTGACAGGCGAGATTCGCGATGCAACCGCCTTTCAACAACAGAACGGCCAGACCATCGTCCCTCTGGAGTTTGATCCCTGCGGTTCGATCTTCGTCGTTTTTCGCAAACCCATCGCGCCGACAATCTCTGGAATGACAAAGAGCAATTATCCGACGATGCATCCGATCGGGGCGCTTACCGGCGCATGGAAAGTAGCGTTCGACCCGAAGTGGGGAGGGCCGTCCGAGCCGCAGACTTTCACAAGCCTGATCGATTGGACTACACGGCCAGAATTTGGCATGAAGTATTTCTCGGGCACGGCTCTTTATACCCAAACCTTTGATTTGCCTCAGGCGATTTCAGGCGATAAAAGGCTGTTGCTGGATCTCGGCGAGGTTCACGAGGTTGCCACCGTCAAGCTGAACGGGCAGGATCTGGGCACCGTGTGGATGCATCCGGGGCGCGTCGACGTCACATCCGTCGTCAAAGCCACCGGGAACCTCCTAGAAATCAAGGTCACCAATCTGTGGCCGAACCGCCTGATCGGCGACGCCTTCCTGCCGCTGGGGCAGCAGCTCACCAAGACCAATATTCACCATTTCACCCAAAGCTCGCATCTTCTGCCCTCGGGTCTGCTCGGTCCGGTGCATATCCTTTGCGCGGAGCCGCCACCCGCAAAATAGAAGCAGCCGCGGTGAGAATCGCGCCACCGCGAGAGTCGAAGAATCAACGAGACGCAGTGACTGATATCGACGTTTGCTGGCGCGTTCATCAGGCGAACAAAAACCAGCTCATCAAATCGTAAATCTCAGGTCTGAATATATCCGAGTGGTGGCCGGATAACCCCCCATCGAAGGTGTTTTTGGGATCGGAATGAATTGGCGTTAAATCCGCGACCACCAGCGTTGGGGTAAGTGGTAGTGGGGCGATTGTGGTGCCGACGAATTTGCTTCCCCAAGCTACGGATAGCGATGTGCTCGAAGGGAAAGCCGCGACGGTCGCCGCGGAAGGGCCTGTGAAGCCCAGAGCTGTTTTTGCCGATGGTTGGGCGAAAAAGTTGATCTCATGGGCGAGGGGAAAGGCTGTTCCGAGCGCAGCATCCTTTTTGGAATAGCTGATGAGCAGCCGCATGCTTGGGCCGTATGTTGGTATCAGTTTATCGTAGCAACCCCCAGCATCCAACGCGTTTGTTGCGAACGCTGCCTCAAGCAGAATCACATTGAACGATACGTTGGCAGGTACCGCGACAACGTTCGCGGCAAGCTTTTGGAGCGCCGCGCACACCACCTTGCAGCCAAAACTATGACCGAAGAGGTTGACCCGGACATTCTTGCCTGAGGGGACTGCCGCGAACAAAAGGCGGAGGATCGCGTAAAGGCCCTCTTCGCCGATGTCGTCGGCGCGCTTCTCCATCGTATAAAATGACAGGACCTCGGCTTTATCCAAAAGCGACGTGGGGTCATCGCTGAGCATCGAAGGCCAATGGATGCCGATCAAGAATGGTGTCAGAGGCGGAAGTCTGAAGGCGGCTGGATTATTGCGGATAGCAAAAATGAAATCCGTCGTGGCGACATTGTATTCCTTCAATGCGGCATCCGCGCTCGTCCACCAGCCATGGGAATAAATGAAAATGTCCTGGCTTCCGAAACTGAGAGACATCGCGGTAGCGAGGATGTGATCGAGTTGTTCATCGGGGTCGATCACGCCGTTGGCGTCGATTGGAACGGTTATGTAGTGGGACATTGTTTTGACTTTCTGAAATGCGATTTAAAACGGATCGCACGGAGCTGTCGAAAGAATTGTGTTGGGAATTGCTTGGGGAGATGACAGCGGGGAGCGAAGTGCAACTTCGAAGACAATTGCGTGACCAAGTGCAACTTGGTCACGAGGAGGGGGGAGCGCGAGCGAAGGGGCGGTTTGTCTGGGTGACGCCCACAGACGGACGGACGGCCCCGGCGAGGCTTCCCGACCCGGGGGAGATGGCGGGAGGGGAGCGAAGCGCGATTTAGCCTTCGCTGGCTTCGGTGCTTTTGACGGCGTCCAGGCGACCGGCGGCGTATGCGCTGAACACGCGGTTGATCTCATCGCGCACGCGCCGGAAAAGCGCCATCTTTTCATCGTCCGTCCCGGCTGCGAGGGCTGGATCCTCGAAAGGGAAATGATGCCGGTTGACCTGGCCCGGAAACATTGGGCAAACTTGATCGGTATTACCGCACACCGTTATAACGGTATCGACATTCTGTCCCAGGAACTCATCCAGATGCTTGGAATGATGTCCGGAAATATCAATGCCGATTTCAGCCATCGCGCGAATAGCGAACGGGTGAACATGGCCGGCGGGCTTTGAGCCAGCGCTGGCGACGTGAAAGTCTTTTCCGAGGGCCTGCCTTAGAATGCCTTCGGCCAGGTGGGAGCGGCAACTGTTACCCGTGCAGAGAATGAGAATGGTTGGTCGTGTCATAAATCATCGTTATGGATTGGTTACGACTGGTTTGCAGTTGCCCCCGCAGCAGCCGGACTCGCGAACCCCCATGCATAGCGGCACGGCCAGGAGGGCTCCGATCACTGGAGCGAGCAGGTAGAGCCAAAGATGCTCCAAATGACCGCTCACCAGCGCCGGAGCGAGCGAGCGAGCGGGATTCATCGAGGCCCCGCAAATCGGTCCGGCAAACATCGCCTCCAGACCGATTACGGCGCCGATGGCTATTCCGGCTGTTACGCCTTTCTCTTTCGCTCCGGTGGAGACGCTAAGGATGGTGAGCATGAGAATAGCCGTCAAAACGAGCTCAAGTATAAAACTCTGCATGACCGAGCCCGCCGGCAGGGTTGCACCGAGGGTGGCGTCAGCGGGAAATAAGATCCGCAGGAGGCCACTCGCCACCAAAGCTCCCAACACTTGAGCGACCAGATAGCCCGGCACCTCGCGCCAGGCTAATCGCCTGGCGACCGCGAAGCCGAGTGTCACGGCCGGGTTAAAATGCGCGCCGCTCACGTCGCCGTAGGTATAGATCATCGCAAGGATGATGAGCCCAAAGGTGAGGGCGATCCCCACGTGCCCAATCGTCCCTCCACTCGCGTGGTCAATCACGATCGCGCCGGTGCCCGCAAAAAGAAGGCAGAAGGCGCCCAGAAATTCCGCGAGAAACTTTTGGCGGGCTAGCAACACTTTGACCCCGCGCAGCAGGAATCATCCGACGCGGCATCTTTCGCGGGGGCGGCGCCGCAAAGTTCCATCGCAAGACACGCTGTGTGCTTGTGCTCGAGGTTCAGGATGATGGCTCCCTCATCGAGCGAATGCCCTTCAACCGTGTATTGGGAGATTACATCCTCCTCATATTCGATCTCAAGAGGCACGCTATCGTCGGGGATGAAATCCTCCGCCTTCCGCAATATGGCCGCCATCTTGCCTGCCTGGATCCGATGGTCGGCGTCTTCGCCGACCCACACCTGGAGTTGGCAAATCTCGGAGTCGTGACGCTCCCCTCCGCAATCGAGAAACGTTTTGCGCAAGCGGCCTACTTCCGTGATGTGAAACGAGACTGGAACCGGCGCGCCATCCGGCAGACGCAGGCGGAAGGGCTTTTCGGCATGGGTCTCCAGCAATGCTTTGAATTCGTTGAGGTTCATTTTTGGGGTTGGTTGGGTGTTATTGTTTTTCGGCGCGCGCCAAGTTTCGCACGCCCAGAGTTTTTGGACCCGGACAGCAGCTCTGTGCCCTTTTGGCCAACCGCAGCCGCGCCCGGAGAGCGTCCGATTTCAGGGTCGCGTGACTCTCCACCGAAAAGAATTTTCCGAGAGTGGCGACGAGACTCCGGTATTTGCCATCCAGCTTGTAGTAAACCCACTTTTCGCACCGTTCGCTCGCGAGCAGCTCCGCCTTGCGAATGACCTGGATATGACTTGAAACCGAAGATTGCGGCATCTGAAGGATGTCCGCCAGTTCACATACGCAAAGGGCCTGATCCGCGACAAGGCGGACGATCCGGAATCGCGTCTCATCCGAAAGAGCCTGCGCGAACGTAATAAGGTCATGCATCGGATTTTATCGTAACGAGAAAAGTCGATGTGTCAAATTGCGAAGGATGGTTTCGGAGTAGAGGGCTTCCAGGTTTCGCTTTACGCCAGGTCGAGTCTGGCTTGTCCTTCTTCGTTCACGAATGATTGATGGAATCCGTCCGTGAGCTTCACCGCGCGAAATCCGTTGTCTGCCAACCATGTGGGGCGATGGCGGGAGGGGAGCGAAGTACAACTTCGAAGACAATTGCGTCACCAAGTGCAACTTGGTGACGAGGGCGGGGCGTTAATGGAGTATCAGTTTGTAAAACAGTCCGAAGATGCCGCCTCCGACCACTACGGGAATGACATCCCATTTCCATTTTGTCATGCCGATGAACGCGCCCGCGCTTATTGTCAGCGCGAACCAGTCGATTATCTTTCCATCGGGAAAAAGAACATGAAGTCCGAACCATACCGCGAGGTTTAAGACAACGCCGACGATTGCTGCAGTTACAGCCGAGAGCGCGGTTGATAGCTTGGCATTGCCGCGCAACTGCTCGATGTAGGGACCGCCCAGAAAAATCCAGAGGAAGCAAGGTGTGAATGTCGTCCACGTGGTGACGAGCGCGCAGAGCGTGGCGGCGCCAAAGGGCGACAAGCCTCCGGGTTTATTCCAGCCACCCATGAAACCTACAAATTGCAAAACCATGATGAGGGGGCCTGGTGTAGTCTCGGCCAATCCCAAGCCATCCATCATCTGGCCGGCGCTGAGCCAATGATATTTCTCGACGGCTTGTTGCGCGACATAGGGCAGCACCGCGTACGCTCCGCCGAAAGTCACTACGGCTGCTTTGGCGAAGAACACGCCTTGCTGGAAAACAGTGTGGTCCATGCCCAGACACCAACCCGTCAGCAGGATCGGGAAAGCCCATAGCAGCAGCCATGTGAAACAAACCTTCATCGCCCTCGGCAGCGATGGCTTTGCATGCTCCGGCGAGTCGTGTTCGTCGCCCAATACGCTTTGCTCGCCAGCGCCTCCTTTTGACCCGTGTCCAGCGACGACGAAAAATTTGTCTCTCCAAAGCTGCCCGCCAATAAATCCGATTGCTCCCGCGCTCACGACAATGAGTGGAAACGGCAGTTTGAAGAAAAAGATACTAACGAAGGCGAGCGCGGCGAGGCTCCACATCACCCAGTTCTTCAGCGCCTTTTTACCGATACGAATCACGGCGAACGCGACAATCGCCATCACTGTCGGCTTGAGCCCGTAAAAAACAGCGGCAATCCACGGGATATTTCCGTAAGCCGCATAGACAAAGCTGAGTCCCCACAAAATAAAGATCGAAGGAATGACAAAGAATGCGCCGGCGACAATCCCGCCCCAGGTTTTGTGCAGGAGCCAGCCGATATAAATGGCAAGCTGCTGCGCTTCTGGTCCCGGCAGAAGCATGCAGAAATTCAGCGCGTGCAAGAATCGCGACTGGCTGATCCATTTTCTCTTTTCCACCAGCTCCGCCTGCATGATGGCGATCTGGCCGGCCGGCCCGCCGAAGCTGATGAATCCGAGTTTGACCCAAAACCGGAATGCCTCGGCGAAGGTGGGCCGCGCGGGAGTGGATGGAATGTGAGCCATCGCCGGATTTATCGAGCGGCTGACAGGGCAAAAACGCGAAGCTCGGCGTCTTGCGCGCCGCGATGCGGCACCGCGAGGGAAAAACACATGGACTGCCCGCTCAAGAGCGAGGTGCGCGCCCCGCGGCGGTGTTGAGTTGATGCGCGCGCGCGAGGGTGGAGGGCGGATCGAAGCGGAACACGTCGATGAAACCTTCTCCGCACGAGGCGATGACCTGCCTGGTCGAGGCGTCGTAAAAGAGGTCGTCCACGTCGCCGCTCATAGGCGTCTCGGCGACGCGCTTTCCGCTTTGTGTGTCGAAAGCAAGCAGGCGGGCGGGTTGGCGGCAGCCGACGAACAGGCGATGGTGTCTTTCGTCAAGGGCCATGGGGAAGTTCGCGCGCGCGCCTTGCATGAGCCAGATCGCCACGACTCTACCCGCTGTCCGATCCACCACGGCAATTTGGTTCGCGCCGGGGATGTTCACAAAAATTCGCGGGCTGTCTTCCTCCAGTTGAAAGGACTCTGGGTGTTTCGCCAGCGCAATTCTCGCGGTGAGCTTCATCGTCGCCGGGTCAATCACGCCGAGCGCGCCCTCGCCGTAGCCGACATACACGCGCTTCGCTTTCGCGTCGAAGCGCAGGTTGTCAGCGTCATCCAAGTCTTTCACGCGGCCTATCTCCGCGTAGCTGTTGCCGTCATAGAAGCGGCACGTCCCGTCCCCACCGTTCGCTATGACCAGTAAATTGGAGCCTGCCAAATACAGAACGCCGGTCGGTTTACTTAATCCAGTGATCGTATGCAGTCGCTTGCCGGCGCTGACATCCACGACTTCGAGCGTGTCATTTCCCAACGCGGCGAAGAACACGCGATGCGTCGCCGGATCAGCCGCCGCGTGGTCGAAGCGACCTTCCACGCCGGGCAGCGCAACGGAGCTCTTTTCCGTGAGCGGGATCGCTTCTTCGGCGTTGAGGATTATCGCGAGGGAGAGTGTCGCGAGGAATGCGAGAGCGCGTTTCATGGCTGGAGGTTGTTTTAGCAGGAAGTTTCCGCGGGTTCCAGCGCGCCTTTAACAGCGCGATTTGCAAAGCCCCGTATGGAGCGCGTCACAGACGACAAGACTGTGACGCAACCGCTTCGCGAGATCGGTTAGAAAAGGAGGCTCCAGCGCACCGGTTGGTCGTAAAGTTCGCGCGGTGGAGGCATTGGCAGTGTCCGCTATTATGGCCGGTAGATTGGCCGGTGTCTATGCAGGGTGATTTGGGCAGATCCCTAGTAGAATGTGGCCGGTGTAAGGGCCGGGCAGGGGAAGCGCTCCGCCTACTTCAATCGAGAATCGAGTTGCGATGGAGGCTATTCGTCTTTGCGCCGCCGATCTTGGCAAAAATTTACCCGCTGGCTCCGGGAATGTCGCCAGCGGGTAACACCAACCGCTCCAAAAACCGCTCATCTTAAAGCTGCAATTTGAAGTTTTTCAGCAGCTCCTTAATTTTGTCGAAAAAGCCGGCGCCGGATTTCCCGCCCTCGGTCTTCTTCTCAATGCCATCCAGCTGCGTATATAGCGGCTTGAAGTCGTCCTTCGTGCCGTAGCCGAGCACTTCGCCGAGTTGAAGTTCCTGACGCGCTGCTTCGACCTCGTCGCGCAACTTCTTGTTCTCATCCGCGCTCCGGGCGGTCTTCTCTGCCAGCTTTTCGGCATCTACAAGGATCGCCGTCGCGCGAATGTTGGGAAGCGGAACGGGATAGGTTTCGATTACCAAGGTGCTCAGAGCGGCGGATAGCGCCGCTTTGGCCTCAGCGATTTTACCATCGTCGATAAGCGGGACGACCGCTTTGATCGCCTCTGGATAGGTCCCAAGCGGGATGCTTGTGACTTGCACATCCGCCTCGCTGGCAAGTCCATTCAGCAGGATGCGCGCCTGCTGCACCTTGCCGGCGCTGAGGTAATCTTTAACCTGGGTCACCGCGTTCCTGGCGGTGTCTGGACCCGCATAGAGGTCGCGAACGATTGTCTGTTCTCCCACCGGCGCAAGCGCAAGCTTGGGGTCGCGGGCCACGATAAGGTCGAGCTTGCCCGTGATCTCTGCCAAGGCGGTGAGCGCATCATCCTTTTTTCCGTCATTCAACGCTTGAAGCGCCTTATTGGTCTCATCCAACGCAGCCTGGGCATCTTTGAGCAGCTGCGCGTGTTTGCCCGCGGTTGACTTTTCGACTTGCGATTGGACCTGCGGCGCCACTGCGCTGCTTTCCTTGCCTTGCGGTTCCGCCGCCTTTGCGGGGACCTTGAGAGCCGCCGCGGGCGAAGGCGTTGGAGTCGTTGTATCCGTCGCAAATGCAGGCCGCAAACTAACTGATCCCGTCATAGCCAACGCGGCCATCACGAGGCGGATATGATTTGAAGTAGTATTCCTTTTCATGATGTATTGGATTGAATATCTCCTTTCTTTTTTTTGAGACAACCGACCTTAACGGCCGTTCAATACAAATTGTGCCCTCCAAAACGTTACCAAAACTCGAATTAGCAGGCGCATGTTCCAGGGGGAAAAACCGCCGGTTTGCTGGCTCCTTTTGCTCGGTTAAGGAGTCGAAGAGTCAACGCTCCGGAAGGCCGAGATATAATCGGGATTACTTCAACCGAGCTTTTGGCAACGTCACAACGAGCATGCCCTCTTTCTTGTCGACCTTCATTTTGTCTGCCTGAACGCGACCGGGTATGGTAATAACTTGAGAGTATTGCGCCTCTTCTGCGACGGTTGAGCCTTGCTGTCCTCGTGGATCACTCTTCGTTTGCTGCGCCTTTGCTTCGATCTTCAGGGTTTGATTGGTGAGCGTCACAGAAACATTCTGCATATCGCGTTTCGGCAAATAAGCTTTGACGACATAGTCGTTCCCTTCGTCTTTCAGATCGATAGTTGAACCAAAACGGGGCTCGTCAAACAGGCCATGGAAGCCGGGCTCGTTCTGAAACTGCCGAAACGAGTTGTCGAAAACGCTATCCATGTCCTTCTGCATTTTCTCCATCTGATCGAAGATTTCGTGGTCCCAATCAGTCAGCGGCAACGGGGATGCAGCCGATGAGCCGTCGACGCCGATGGCTGATGATACTTTCGGCACCGTGACCACAATCAGGCTATCCTTTTGGTTTCGGTCAATCGCGAGTTTGGCGTCTGACGCCGCGCCCGTGAGGATAATGCTTTGTTCATAGCGGCTGACTTTTGCTTCGGCGGGCGCGACAATATGAACTGCATGCCCTTCCAGTGAGATTTCCACGTTCGCGAGATCGCGGCCAGGCAGGTTGAGCCGGACTATATAGCTGTCACGTTGTTCCCGAAGGTCCACAGAAGCTGTGCCTATCGAGTCTTCCTTGTTATTCGCCCGGAGCGTCTTGAATGTATCCCTGAACTTTTCGGTCATCTCGTTCTCCCATTTCTGCATGCGACGCGCAAAACTCGTAGAGTCCTGCTGATCTTCAGTCGCCAGGATATGGGAGGCGCCGGCAAGCAACGGAATGCAGACGGCCAGTAAGAGTATCCTTGTGACATCCCAGTTACGAAATGCCAGATTGCATCTTTTTCATAACTAATCTCTCCGGGTTAATAGGTTTGATTTTGTGATGGTTTTGACATGCCGCGTGGGTCGACACACGGAGAACAGAATCATCTTTCGTCTGTTCTGCTCTGGCGCGTCGTTGGAAATGGTTAGCTTTAAGACGCCGTTAGCGTAGCGGCGTCCAGCCCTCAGGCGGCGCCATAGGGTGCAGGAAGAGACCTTAGGCTCGTTCAGCGCCTCCAGGTTCATAGGTTATAGCTCCTTTCATAGAGTGCTATGGATTGTGCCCTATAAATCACTTGAGACAAACGACGTCAAAAAACGTTCGAGCAAAAATTCATCGCCTCTTGAACGCCCTGATTGGCGGGCTCTTCGACATCGGCGCGCGCAGAACGTGGGCGCTTCCCGCAACGCCCCGACGAGGGCACGCACCGCGCGCGGGACCCCCTTTTTTGGTGTTCCAGAGCACCCGCGCTTTATTCGAATTAGCTTAGGAACCAGGCACGAATTGTTTAGCTTTGGGACATGAAGGTCAGGTTCCTGGAGTCCGGCGATCTCGCCATGTATCGTGATCTGCGCTTGGCGGGGCTGCAGGAGTCTCCAACGGCATTTGGTTCCAGCCATGCGGATGAGGTTAATCTGCCTCTTTCCGATTTTGCGGCGAGGCTGCGGTCGCACAAAAATCCAGACAACGGTATATTTGGAGCGTTCCTCGATGGCGGAGTGCTGGCGGGAGTTTTAGGCTTCGCGTCAGAGAGCCGCGCGAAAAGAGCGCATATAGCATCCCTTTTTGGCATGTATGTTTCTCCTGAATTCAGGTGTCACGGAGTGGGCGGCGCGCTGCTGGATTTCGCCATTCAGCACGCCCGTAAAGTTCAGTCGGTTCGTCAGATTATTCTCTGCGTCACCGCGAGCAATGTCGCCGCTTGTTCGCTCTACCGTTCACGAGCGTTCCAGCGTTTCGGATTGGAACGTGATGCCCTTTGTATCGACGGCACATACTTTGACGAGGAGCACCTCGTGCTTTTCCTGAACGAGCGCGTGTAACCGCGCCGAGCCGATCATCGTGATGAAAGACTTGATCAATCTCGCGGCGGAGGCAATTTCGGCCGCGGACGCCCTGCTCATTACGGCTGGAGCTGGCATCGGGGTGGATTCGGGATTGCTGGATTTCCGCGGACCTGAAGGCTTCTGGAGAGCTTACCCGCCCTATAGGAGCCTGGGCCGGAAGTTCTCGGACGTGGCCACTCCGCGGTGGTTCGTTGAAGATCCCGCTCTGGCTTGGGGATTTTATGGGCACCGGCTCAATCTTTACCGCGCCACATCTCCGCACGCCGGCTTTGAGATTCTCCGCCAATGGGGTGCCCGAATGAACAAGGGCGCGTTCGTCTTCACCTCGAACGTGGACGGGCATTTTCAACGCGCCGGCTTCTCCGAGGATCAGATCACGGAAATCCATGGAAGTATTCACTACGCGCAGTGCATGAAGAGGTGCGGGGTCGGCATTTTTCCTTCTGATTCGTTTGCGCCGACAGTCAACGAAACCACGCTTCGATGCGAAGGCGAGTTGCCGAAGTGCCCGGCGTGCGGGGCTCTTGCCCGGCCCAACATTTTGATGTTCGGAGATTATGGGTGGGACTCAGGGCGAAACGCCCAACAGGAGCATCGGCGGGATAGCTGGCTCCGCTCCGCCGCTCGGAAGTTGGTGGTGATCGAACTGGGCGCAGGGACATCAGTGCCGACCGTGCGGTCATTTTCGGAGGTCATCGCCGAGCAATGCCATGCCCGCCTCGTGCGCATCAACGTCCGCGAGCCGAAAGCCCCGGATGGCGCAATCAGCCTGCCGATGGGCGCATTGGAAGCTTTAGAAAAAATCAACGCGGCGTTGTGATTGCGCATATCCGAGATAATCATTCTTGAATGAACACCCGCTGGCTCCTCTCTGACGACGATCTCCGGCAGCTCGAAGCTGAAGGATTTAACCGTCTACTCACAATTCTGATGTAAATGTGGTGGATGGCACGGGTAACGGTGTGGCCGAAGCCAGACCCGGTGTTTATTTTTGGATATGCGATGGAAGGGCTCTCTCTATAGGATATATGTGGGAAGGACGACTTCCCTTGCGCGGCGGATGGGACATTATCGACGTGCCTTTCAGCCCCATTCACCGAACGATTACAAGATTAGATGCTTCCAGGAATTTGCAGCAGCGCGCTGGCCAGATGCCGCCTTCGATCTTCATTTCAGCGAATGTGAATGCGAAAATTGCAGAGACAAGGAGACGCACACCATCAGGCGATATAAGCCGCTGATTAATACATTGGAGCACACCGCTCGACTGCGAGACCCTTTAAGGGACGCTTACTCCGCGTTCTATAACGCGGCTTTCGAGGTGCAGCGGCACCAGACGCCCAATAAAGAAGAATGGCTCGGATTTTCCGCCGCGATTCCAGATGAAGGACCGGTGGCGTCCGGTTGTCACCATCGAGGGAAATAGGCTTGGCGATGGAAATTGGGGGGATTTCGCTCAAAGGCCAAAATATTAACTTCGCGCAGCTGAACGTATGACTTTAACACCGCTCGTCTTATTATGGCAAAACCTACCGTCAATAGACCAAATGCGAATTTCGTAATCTCGTGGTTCGCGCATGGCTGTCCCTCCACTACGGTTTGATGTTCAGTTTTTTTAAAAGGCACTCACCAGTGCTGGGAGCCAGACGCGATTGCAGGTTGGGTGCGACGAGCGCCATTCGGCTCTAAAATCTCTGTAAGTGTCACGGACAGAGAGAGCGGGTGACGAGACTCGAACTCGCGACATCTTCCTTGGCAAGGAAGTGCTCTACCAACTGAGCTACACCCGCATTTTGCGACCGGTTGGGAAATTAGGAGGGATTCAGGACGGTTGCAAGGCCTTTTGCGAGACGTGGAGCGGGCGGATGGTTTTCACCACGGATGGCAAGGATTACTCGTCGAGCAAGCTCGGCGTGCCGTCGTCCTGAGGGAGGGCGGACGATCTGGCGCTTGAATTTGAGCTCAGTGGGAGATGGGGGCGGCATGCTGAGATGTGCTTGACCGGTCTTGACGGGGTTGGCGGTTTTACACGAACCTTGCGCATGAACGAACGTTGGAAAGGCCTGCGGGCCTCGGCGCAATCCCTGCTGACGCAGCGCGATTACGAGGTGAAATCGTTGGGCGCGCGGCTGGGCACGAGCGGGGTGGAGGGAGGCGAACTCGTGTCAGCGGATCGTACACAGGCAGACGTGGCTTCTGCGTGGATACCGGGGGTGGAGGTGTTTGCCCGCAGGATTTTCCCTCAGCGGCATCGCGGATTTTTTGGTGAGTTTGCGAGGCGGGACGAGGGCATTCTGGCGCGGATCGGTTTGTGGCCGTCGCAGTGGGCTACGGCGTGCATGTTCGCGAACACGGCAAAGGGTTTTCACATCCACCCGCCGCATATACCGGAGGGGCACACGGCGGAGGAGTGGTTTCAACAGTTGTTTGTCCGGAATCCAGATGATTACAGCGCTCGTCCGTATGATCGAGAGCAGTGGGACGTGATGTTTTTTGTTCAGGGGGTGTCGGAGATGCTGCTGATCGACGAGCGGCGAGGACTGGAGAGGCGGAGGATGCGGTTCATCATCGAGGGGGATGACCATCGCGGGCCGAATAACATCGGAGTCGTGATCCCGGCGGGTGTGGCTCACGCGATCCGGGTGGAAAGCTCTGTGAACCTGATAATGGTTTATGGCACGAGCACCTCGTTCAAGCCGGAGTTCGAAGGGCGGATCGCCAATGGCGTGGAGTTCGCTCCGCTGCCGGACGAGTGGCAGGGGCTGATGGAAGCGGATTAGGCGGGCTTGCGGAGGATCACGCCTGACCTGGCGCCTGTTTCTCGCGGAGGACGAGCTGGAGGTATTCCCGGTATTCATTTTTGGGCAGGGTGTCGATGATGGCGCGGAACGCCCGCTCGTCGATGAAGCCCATGTTGAAAGCGATCTCTTCAAGACAGGCAACTCGCAGGCCCTGGCGGTGCTCGATGGTGGCGATGTAATTGCTCGCCTCCAGAAGGCTGGCGTGAGTGCCCGTATCGAGCCAGGCCATGCCCCGGCTGAGGAGCTTCACGAATAGCTCTTTGCGGCGCAGGTATTCGAGGTTCACGTCGGTGATCTCGAGTTCGCCCCGGGGCGATGGCTTCAGGTTGCGGCAAATCTCGACGACCTGGTTATCATAGACGTAGAGGCCGGGGACGGCGTGCGGGCTCTTTGGATGCGCGGGCTTCTCTTCAAGGCTGATGGCGCGGCCGGCAGTGTCGAATTCGACGACGCCGTAGCGTTCCGGGTCGCGCACTGTGTAAGCGAAAATGCAGGCTCCCTTTCCCATGGCAAGCGCATGCCGGAAGAAATCCAGATTCCCGTAGAAGATGTTGTCGCCCAGGATGAGGGTGACAGGGGAAGTGCCGATGAATTTCGCTCCGATCAGAAAAGCCTGCGCAATGCCCGCTGGTTCGGGTTGCTCCGCGTATTCGATGCTCAAGCCCCAACGAGTTCCATCGCCGAACAGGTCGCGAAAACGGGGGATGTCTTTCGGGGTGGAGATGATCAGGATTTCCCGAATGCCACCCAACATAAGGGTGGCCATGGGGTAGTAGATCATCGGCTTATCGTAGATCGGCAGAAGCTGTTTGCAGACGATCTGCGTGAGCGGGTAGAGCCGCGTGCCGGCCCCTCCGGCAAGGATGATGGCCTTGTTGGTGTTGTTCATCGACGAAGGGGCGTTGTGTCAGGGGTGTGGGGATGAGTCAAGATCGGAGTCTTTCTGCCGGGAGGGGCTTTGACTTGGTCGGCCGGGTTGGGCATCTTCTACATCAGTTCTGAAAATCCTCCCGGGATGCGTTTGCTTTATTCCTGTTCCGCTTCTGTCCTGATCGCGTTCGCTCTGGCGGTTACCGCCTGGGCGGAAACGGTCGTTCCGCTTTGGGACGGGCCCGCTCCGATGAGCCATGGGAGCGGGCCGGATGATGTTCCAACCGTGACGGTGTTCCTGCCCGCGAGCGCAGGGGCTGCCACACCCGCGGTCCTCATCTGCCCGGGCGGGGCGTATGGCAAACTGTCGATGGAGAGGGAAGGGACTAACGAGGCGCGATGGTTTCAAGGTAATGGGGTGGCGGGGTTCGTCCTGAAGTACCGCCTTCCCGCGAAGGGGTATCGGCATCCTGTGCCTCTGCTTGACGCGCAGCGGGCAATGAGGCTGATCCGCAGTCGATCCGCGGAGTGGAATATCGATGTGACGAAAGTCGGCGTGATGGGTTTCTCGGCTGGAGGGCACCTTGCATCGACCCTGGAGACGCATTTCGACACCCGGGTTATGAAAGCGGAGGACGAGACGGATAGCGCTGAGTTGCCGCCCGGACTTTGCGGTGCTGGTTTATCCGGTGATCAGTATGCGCGACGGGATCACGCATCAAGGGAGCAAACGGAACCTGCTCGGAATGAACCCAGAAGCGGCGTTGGTGGACAGTCTTTCGAACGAGACGCAGGTTACGCCGCAGACGCCGCCCACGCTCCTCATCTACGCCGTGGATGACGCGGCTGTTCCGATCGCCAACAGCCGACTGATGTATGCCGCGCTGCAAAAGGCTGGCGTGAAGTCCGCCATCCAGGAATACCCTCACGGGGGACACGGATTTGGGTTTGGGCCAAGTCAGTATAACATCAGCAGCGGGCGGTACGAACCCGCTCGCACTGATAACGCGTGGCCGTCTAACAGCGGCCCTCCGGGAGGGTGGCTCTACAAGGCTGGGCGCTGGCTTAGCGCGGCGGGTTTTATGCGCTAAGACCTGGCCAGGCGGGTCGGAGCAGTCTGAGCGGATTTCAGTAACACAGCACGGTAAGTCTGCGAGGCCCGTGGGCTCCGAGCACCAGGATGCGCTCGATGTCGCCGGTGCGGCTCGGGCCAGTGATGAATGAGAAGAAGCTCGGATACTCGGGGGCGTATTTCTGCTTTAGGCGGAGGATGGCTTCGGAGAGATCGGGGACCAGTTGCTCGCGCCTGCCCAGGACAATGTGATGCGGAGGCAGCACCGAGAGCGCGCGGCCACCGGCACTGCGCGTGGATACGAGGATACTGCCAGTCTGCGCGATGAGAGCATCGCATTCGCTGATGCCGGCGTCGCATGACTCCAGTTCTTTCACATCGTAAGCAGCGGTGGTGGAACAGACCGGCAGGCCCAGAGCGTCAGTTGCCGGCGTGGTCAACTCTCCCGCGTGGGCGCCTACTTTCTTCCAGCCTTCGCTTTCGGCGATCTGGCGGAGCGCCGCCGTCATTTCGTCGAAATTGTTGAGAAGGCGGAAGTCTGTTTTGAGATCGAGTGAATTGGAGGCAAACAACTCCACGCGCTCTTCGAAACTGGGGCCAACGATGGGCAGCCAATCCGAGACGAGTCTGGGAGGCTGGGAGTCGATAGAGTCTCCCGCCGGGCGATGTCCATGCGCGCCTGGTTTCGGCGCGGGCTCCCTGAGGGCTTCGCGAATCCTGCCCAGGATTTTCTGTTCCTCACTCATTTCCTGGAGCGCCAATATTCCTTAAAGGTCTGAGAGGCGACTTTCGGCAGTTCCCGGGAGTGGGTCCATGCATAGGCGGGATCCAGCCGGGTGCCCTTGATGAGAGGGTGAAATACTTGTCCCAGACGGGCGAGCGGCTTTGAGAGCGCGTAGAGCCCGGCGTTGTTCATGAGAACGGCGAAGAACTTGAACGCGGTCTTCTCCCACCAGACGGGCTTTTGCATGGCGGCGTTCCTCCTGTTTTGCAGGAGGTGATGGTGGAGGTCGATCTTCACAGGGCACGCTTCGGTGCAGGCTCCGCAGAGGGAGGAAGCGCCAGAGAGATGCTTCCAATCCTGCAACCCGCGCAGGTGGGGGGTGATGACAGCGCCAATAGGACCCTGATAGGTGGTGCCGTAAGCGTGGCCGCCGATGTTCTTGTAAATGGGGCAGACGTTTAGGCACGCGCCGCAGCGGATACAGTGGAGGGCGTCGCGCTGCTCGGGATCGGCGAGCAGGTGGGTGCGCTTGTTGTCGAGCAGCACGACATGGAACTCGTCCGGCCCATCGCTCTCGCCGGGCTGGCGCGGGCCTCCGTACATCGAATTGTAGCAAGTGAGCGCCTGGCCAGCGCCAGCCGTGCCTAGGAGGGGCAGGAAGAGGGCGAGATCGTCGAGCTTCGGGAGCACCTTTTCGATTCCCATGAGGGCGATATGCACCTTGGGCAGGGCGCACGTGAGGCGGGCGTTGCCCTCGTTCTCGGTGATCGAGATCATCCCCGTCTCGGCAATGGCAAAGTTCGCGCCGCTGATGCCGACATCGGCGGTGAGATACTTTTCCCGCATCACTTTGCGGGCGATGAGCGTCAGCTCCTCGGGGCTATCTGTGGCGGCGGAGCCAAGTTCCTTCTCAAAAAGCGCGCTGATCTCCCCGCGGGTGAGATGCATGGCTGGAAAGACAAAGTGGTAGGGAGGCTCGCGCCGAAGCTGGACGATGTATTCGCCGAGGTCGGATTCCACGACATTGAACCCGGCTTTTTCCAGCGCGTCGTTCAGGTGGATTTCCTCGCCCGTCATCACCTTCGACTTGATGATGGAGCGCGCGTTTTTTTCCCGGAGGATGCCGAGGATGATCTCCCGAGCCTGCTCGCCTGTGCCAGCCCAGTGGACCCGCCCGCCGCGCGCCTCGAGTTTTCGAGCGAACTCAACGAGGTAAGTGTCGAGATGGTTTATCGCCTCCCACTTTGTTTCCGCGCCGGCGTTGCGAGCTTCCTGCCAGTTCTGGAACTTCGCTTTGCGGGCGTCGCGCGCGACCTCGTATTTTTTGAGCGCGACCTGGATCAGCGATCTGTGGCGCAAATCGCGGGTGATCTTGACGGCATCCCTCCTGAACTGGCGCGAGAAGAGCATCATGAACTGGCGAGCACCTCAGCCAGGTGGATGGTTTTCATCTTCCTGCCTTCGCGATCCAGGATGCCCTGGACGTGCATGAGGCAACTGGAGTCATTTGAGACGATATATTCCGCGCCGGATTCAATGGCAGAGGCGCATTTCACCTCGCCCATGGCGGTGGAGATCATGGGGAACTTGGCGGCAAACGCGCCTCCAAAGCCGCAGCAGGTTTCCGCCTCGGCCATCTCGACAAGTTCGAGCCCCTCGACATTCGCGAGCAGTTTTCGCGGCGGCAGTTTCGCGGTTCCCAACTCGCGGAGGCCGTGGCAACCATCGTGGATGGTGACTTTGGCCGGGAAGCGGGCGCCCAGCTCCGTGACGCCCAGTTCATTTACGAGGAAGTCAGAAAACTCATGGGTCCGGCTTGCGAGCCGCTGGGCGGCGGCGGCGCGGGAAGTCTTCTCAAACAGTTGCGGGTAGAAGACCTTGAGCATCGCTCCACAGGAGCCGGAGGCGATCACCACGACTTCCGCGCTCTCCAGCCGGTCGAGCACCTTGGAAGCCACGGTCCGCGCTTCATCCCAGTAACCGGAGTTGAAAGCCGGCTGGCCGCAGCAGATGACATCCTCGGGACATGACACGGTATGGCCGAGGCGCTCCAAGATCTGGACGATGCTGATCCCAACCTTTGGATAGCACATATCCACGAAGCAGGGGATGAAGAGGGTGACGTTCACGGTCAATGAGCGAGGACGCTGTCTTTTGAATCCGCCGAGACATCAAACAACTCTTCGCCGGGATTTTGTTTTTTGAAATAGTCCAGCGTCCAATCACTCGGGAAGAGGACGACAGGCTGTTCCTCGCAATCCCTCGCCACCCTGCAACCGGTGGGAAGGCGAAGTTCCTTGAGCTGCTCCGGCGTCGTGCCCGCGCGCAGCCATTTTAGCAGCGACCATGGGGTGGTCTCCAACCTGGATTCGGCTCCGTATTCGGACTCAAGGCGATACTGGACGACCTCGAACTGGAGCGGCCCCACAGCGGCAAGGAGGGGCACTCGCTGTCCAGAGTCGCGAAGATGAAACACCTGGACGACGCCTTCCTGCAGCAATTGATCCACACCCTTGCGGAACTGCTTGAACTTCGAAGGATTCGGGTTTTGCAAATGGGCGAAACATTCCGGAGGGAAGCGGGGAATCTCATCGTAGCTGACGGTGCCATCCTCACTGAGCGTGTCGCCAATGCCGAACTCGGCGTGGCCAACCAGGCCGACGATGTCGCCCGGGAAAGCTTCGTCGATGGTCTCGCGTTCCTGCCCGAAAAGCTTGTGAGAACTGGAGAGGCGCACTCTTTTGCCCGATTGGACATGGGTCACGAGCATATCGCGCTGGAAGCGACCGGAGCAGACCCGCACGAAAGCGATGCGGTCGCGGTGTTTCGGATCCATGTTTGCCTGGATTTTAAATACGAAGCCTGAGAAAGCGGGATCATCCGGGGCGACCATGCGGTCTCCGGCGCGGCGGGCAGACGGGGGCGAGGATCGATCCAGGAAGGAGTCCAGAAGCAACTGGACGCCGAAGTTATTCATCGCGCTGCCAAAGAAAACCGGCGTGAGCGCGCCCGACAAAACCTCGGCTTCGGAATATTCCTTTCCGGCAAGCTCCAGCATCTCGAGTTCCTCGACGACACGCGCGTAGTCACCCTCGTCGAGCTTGTCGCGGACGATGGGGTCGCCCAGGCTCGTGATGGTGACAGGCGCCCGGTATGCTCCCTCGCGAGTGCGCTCGAAAAGATGCACTGACTTGGTCTGGCGATCATAAACACCCTTGAACCCGGAGCCAGCTCCGAGCGGCCAGTTGACAGGGAAAGCGCCGATGCCGAGGACGCTTTCGAGTTCGTCCAAAAGGGCGAGAGGATCCCGGGAGGGGCGATCGCAGCTTGTTCATGAAGGTGAAGATCGGCACGCCACGGCGGCGGCAGACTTCAAACAGTTTGCGTGTCTGCGTCTCAATGCCCTTGCCAGCGTCGATAACCATCACGACTGCGTCCACGGCGGTCAGGACGCGGTATGTATCCTCGGAGAAATCCTTATGGCCCGGGGTGTC
Source organism: uncultured Verrucomicrobiae bacterium (assembly GCA_963828525.1). GTDB lineage: Bacteria > Verrucomicrobiota > Verrucomicrobiia > Chthoniobacterales > Chthoniobacteraceae > CAWHEP01. Next base: position 246,182 of record CAWHEP010000002.1, on the reverse strand, counting down.
GAGCAGGTTCATTCGGAAGCCGCGGTAATCGAACTGGAGAACGGTGGAACTGATGGAGATGCCGCGCTTGCGCTCGAGTTCCATCCAGTCGGAGGTCGCGGCGCGGGCGGATTTTCGCGAGGAAACGGAGCCCGCGAGCTGGACGGCTCCGCCATAGAGCAAGAGCTTCTCGGTGAGAGTGGTCTTGCCCGCATCTGGATGCGAAATGATGGCGAACGCGCGCCGCCTGGCGATCTCGTGCTTCATCTAAGGAGAAGCATCTTCCCGCAAGGGGAACCTGTTCGCAAGGCGGGCGAACGGTTTACGGATATAGATCATCCAGCTTGTGCGCGAGATCGCTGTCGCCCTTCACCCCCAGGCGTCCCGTGAGATACGCTATAGCGCCGTTGAGGTTGCCCTGCGAGAGCAGCACCCAGTCTCTGTCACTCGCGGAGATAGTGACGTCGGGCGCTTCGATGGTTCCGCGCTCGAGCCTCATCTTGCCGTCGTTGACGATGAGCCACCAGTTGCCTCCGTTAGGGCCGCTGATCTTGAATTGGAAGCGGGCATGCATCCCGCGAGCTTTCTCCGGGAGGAAATCGACACGCATGAGCGCGAACACATCAGCGGCCACTTTCTCCTCCCTGCGCATTTCCTCGACCTTGGCGTTCTTGACGGCCTCGTCCGCCCCGCAAACGGAGGGAAGAAAACCGCCCGCGAACGCCAGCATCGCCGCGCCCGCGCGGAGGAGTGGGAGGGATGGTGTAAGAACGGGGAATCTCAAGGGGATGGGTTCTGCGTGGAGCGTCAACGATTTGCCAAATGCGGCGAAATGCAGATGTTTTGGAGTGGTGAACCATAAATTCATATCGCCGCTGTTTCCACTATGAAACGCATGCCTGCTTTGCTGCTGCTACTGCTTGTGCTGGGCGGATGCTCGGTTGATCCCGAGGATCGGGATTTTTATTACCACGGGTGGATGCACCCGAAGGTGGAGAACGAAGACCGGCAGTTCTACCACAACTACTTAAACGACACGGGGCATTAAAGAGCAGGCCCGAGGAGACTGTTGAAGAACTGCGACATGCCGCGCAAGAGCAATTTTAGGCGTATGGCAAGGCGCAAGTGGAGCGCATACCCGCTGCGGTCTGCAAGAAGCGAGCAACCCTGCAAGACGCCCAAAATTGCTCTCGCCCTTCGGGTTGCGCCGCTTTTTGAGTTGTGCAGCGTTGCTCGTCACTTACAGATCACTGCGGATATGCTCGCTCCTCGCGCCTTGCCCAACTCAAAAATCGGCAGCAACGCGACATGCCCCGGTTCTTCAACAGTCTCCTAGCGAAGCTCATGGCTTTCTACGGGGAGCCATTCAGAGGCGCGGGATTCGAAGCGCATCGCCACCTGCCACCGGGCGCGCCTGCTGCCGCCTGCTTCCGGAAAGAAGGTGCAGGGGAGCGAGACTGACGCGGCTCCGCTCTTTTCCTGGAGGGTGACGAAAGTTGGGTCAAATCCATCGAAATGGATATTGGCGCGCTTGCTTTTTACCTCCTCGCGGACGAGCCCGCGCGCTTTCCAGTAAGCGGATTCGGCGGTGAACTCGTGTTCGTTGGTTTCTTTCCAGCCAACGCGTATAAGCGGGGCGAAGAACGCGGCAGCACCGGCGATGGCTCCAACGACGATCATGGACACCATCTTTTTGCGCTGCTTCTTCTCGACGCGAAGACGCAGGGAGGGGCCGCAGATGTCCGACACGGGCTGCCACTGTTCGAGGCCATCGCGCCAGTAAAGGGACTCCTCGGGGATGAAGCCCCGGTCATAGAGCTGCTTTAGCTGCAGGAAGGTGTATGGGCCTTTTTGCTCTCCGTCGAGGTGGATGTAGAACTCTTCAGGAAAGGCCATTCAAGGGGGAATTAATGGAGGGTCACACTGGAATATAGCGGGGACGCGGGCAACCAAAAGAATATAGCGGCGCGGGACGTCGAACCGATGACAACGCTCCCGCTTTGCGATAACATCCCGGGACGTTATGGCAGCGACGTTTTCCTTTCCGACCCCGACCCTCTTTGGCAAGGGCGCGCGCGATGAGCTGCGAGCGCGGTTAGCCGCGCTTGGAAGCTCCCGACCGCTGGTGGTGACTGACGCCGGGCTCAGTACTACAGCGGCGTTCAAGCTGTTGGAAGCTGCTTTAGGCGAGGTGGAATTTCGTGTTTTCTCCGACGCGCGCGCGAACCCGGCGGAGGAGGACGTGGAGGCTGCCTTTCGCGCTTACTCGGAAGGCGGGTGCGACGCGGTCATCGCGTTTGGCGGCGGAAGCGCGCTTGACGTGGGCAAGGCGGTTCGTCTCCTCATCCGAAGGCCAGACGCGCCGTTGCGCCTGTTCGATGGTAACCTGGACTGGAGCGGACTCGCGCCGCTGGTCGCGATCCCCACCACGGCGGGCACCGGGAGCGAAGTGGGGCGGAGCGCGGTCATCATAATGGGACAGCGGAAATGCGTGCTGTTTCACCCGTCGCTGCTGGCGAGCTTCGTGATTCTGGATCCGGAGTTTACGCGGGAATTGCCACCACGGCTTACGGCGGCGACAGGCGCTGACGCGTTGACGCATTGCATCGAATCCTACACATCGCCCACGTTTCAGCCTTTTTGCGATGGGATTGCGCTGGAAGGAATCCGCCTGATCAATCGCTCGCTCGCCCTGGCTCATGCGGATGGGGGAGACCTGGAGGCGCGCGGACTGATGCAAGTGGCCGCGGCAATGGGCGGTGTCGCTTTCCAGAAGGATTTGGGCGCGACTCACTCGATGGCGCACCCGCTGTCGGCTTTGTGCGGCTTGCATCATGGGCTGGCAAACGCGCTTTGTCTGCCTGTGGTGATGCAATTCAACGCGGAGCGCGCGCCGGGGCTTTACGCGCGGGTAGGGATTGCCATGGGGATAACCAATCCAGATGACGCCGCAACGATCGCGGCCACGCGGAAGCTGTTTAGCCAGGTTGGCATAGAGCCGGGTTTGCGCAATCACGGTGTGGAACGGTCGAAGATCGAAGCTTTAACGGCGCAGGCGTTCGAGGATGGTTGTCACGCCACGAACCCAGTGCCAGTGACACGCGCGGATTTGCAGGAGCTTTATGGGAGAGCCATGCAAGACGCATGAAACTGATCATCGACGGGGAGGAGCGGTCTGGCGCCCGCGAACGGGTCGCGGCGCTGGTAAACCCCGCAACGGAAGAGATTTTCCGTGAGGTGGCTACGGCGGAGATCGGCGACGTGGAGGACGCGGTAGCGGGTTCCCACCGCTGCTTCCAAAGCTGCTGGAGGGATCTCACTCCCGGGAAGCGGGCGGAGGCGCTCTTTACGCTTTCCCGGCTCATACGGGAACGCGCGGAGGAGATCGCGCTGCTGGATACGCGTTGTGTCGGAAAACCGATACGGGATGCCCGGGACGAGGCGGCCCTGGGGGCGAGGATTTTCGAGTATTACGCGGGAGCCATTTCGCAGTTTGGGGGACAAACAATTCCTGTGGGACGAGGAGGATTTGATTTCACGCTGCGCGAGCCGATGGGAGTGGTGGCGGCAATTGTGCCGTGGAATTTTCCTTTCCCTATCGCGTGCTGGAAGGTGGCTCCGGCGCTGGCGGCAGGGAATTGCGTTGTGCTCAAACCAGCCAGCCTGTCTCCACTGAGCGCCTTGCGACTCGGCGCTCTTGCGTTGGAGGCGGGTCTGCCAGCAGGCGCTTTACAGGTGCTTTGCGGGGCGGGAGGCGAACTGGGTGACGCGCTGGTGCAACATCCGCTGGTAAGGAAGATCTCATTCACCGGGTCAACTCGGATCGGGTCGCATATCATGGAGTTGGCAGCGCGTGACATAAAGCGGGTGTCGCTGGAGCTGGGAGGGAAGTCGCCAAATATCGTCTTTGCGGATGCCGATGTGAAAAAGGCCGCGCTCGCGTCGCCGATGAGTGTCTTCGCGAACGCGGGCCAGGACTGTTGCGCCAGAAGCCGCATCTTCGTGGAAGAGGCCGCAATGGATGAGTTCATGGAACATTTCTGGCGCGCGAGCCAGGCGATCGTTGTGGGGGATCCCGAGGAGGCTGAGACAGAAATGGGGCCGCTCGCCTCAGCAGGGCAGCGTGAAAACGCGGTGAGATTTCTGGATGAGGCGCGCGGACTGGAAGGGCGCGTGGTGGAGGGCGGAAAGCGTTGCGGGAACAGGGGCTTCTTCCTCGGTCCCGCCATGGTGACGGGATGCGAAACGTCGGATGCCGTATGGCGCGAGGAGATATTCGGGCCTGTGGCGTGCATCCGGCCTTTCACAAATGAAGCGGACATGCTGCGCGAGGTGAATGACTCGCCTTACGGACTGAGCGGGTCAATCTGGACGAGCGATCTCAAACGCGCTTTAAGGGTGGCAAGGCGCGTGGAAAGCGGAGTGCTCAGCATCAACTCGCACTCCAGCGTCCATGTGGAAGCGCCTTTTGGCGGCTATAAACAAAGCGGCATGGGACGCGATCTCGGGATGGCGGCGCTTGAGGGATATACGGAAGTGAAAAATGTGTTTGTGGCGGAGGACTGACGGATGACGCTGGAAGAGCTTGAAGTGAAAGTGAAGGCGGGAGAGATCGACACGGTGATCGTGGCGTTCCCGGATGTGTTCGGCAGATTGATGGGAAAGCGATACGTGGCTTCCTTTTTTCTCGAGAATGTGGCGAAGCACGGGACGCATGGCTGCAACTACCTGCTCACGGTCGACATCGAGATGGAACCGATGGAGGGGTTCGATCTGGCGAACTGGGAGAAGGGGTTTGGGGACTTTGAGTGGAGGCCCGATCTGGGCACGCTGCGCCTGATCCCATGGCAAACTGGAGCGGCTTTAGCGCTCTGTGATCTTCATCAGCATGAAGGGGCGCGCGTAGCGGAAGCTCCGCGGAGCGTTCTCGCCGGGCAGTCGGAGCGGCTGGGGACGGCTGACCTGGCATGCGCGATCGCGAGCGAACTGGAATTCTACCTATTCGACACGACCTATCGGGAGGCCTCCGCCGCGAATTATGCGGGGCTCGTTCCCTCCAGCGATTATCGCATCGATTACCATACGATGCAGCCTGCCCGCGATGAGGCCCTGTTGAGGATCATCCGAAGCCAAATGATCGCCGCCGGGGTATCTGTGGAATCCAGCAAAGGAGAATGGGGCCGGGGCCAGCATGAGATCAACTTCAGCCACGGCGAGCCCATGGAAATTGCCGACATGCACACGGTCTTCAAGCAGGGGGTGAAAGAGATCGCCGCGGCTGCTGGGAGAGCGGTCTCGTTCATGCCGAAATACTCGGAGGCTGAGCCTGGAAATAGCTGCCACATCCACGTGAGCATCTGGAAGGACGGAGTGAACCTCTTTTGGGATTCCGAGGGAAAGAGGAGCACGCCGTTCTTCCGGCACTTCCTCGGGGGTCTCATGCGGTATTCGCGCGAGCTTTGTTATTTTTTCGCGCCTACGATTAACGCCTACAAGAGATACCAGTCCGCGAGTTGGGCGCCCACGAAGCTTGCATGGTCGAGAGATAACCGCACTGCCGGCTTCCGGGTGGTGGGCGAAGACACGAGCTTCCGGATCGAGAATCGCATGCCGGGCGGGGACGCAAATCCTTATCTGGCATTCGCGGCGACGGTCGCGGCCGGGATGGCGGGAGTAGAGGAGGAACTGGATTGCGGAGAAGCGTACGTCGGCAACGCGTACGTGGATGATCACCTGACAGCGCTGCCGAAAAGCCTCCGAGAGGCCGCTGAGCTACTGAACGGAAGCCGACTCGCGCGGAAGGCGTTTGGGGATGGAGTGGTAAACTTTTATGTCCATACCGCCCGGCTCGAGGTGGAGGCTTTTGATAGCGCGATCACCGATTGGGAGCGGCAGCGGTACTTTGAGCGGATCTAGGCCAGCGCAGTTGGCCTGGAGCCTGGAACACGGAGGGGTTGTCCGTTCAGGACCATTTCACGTCCCTTTTTACGATTTTGGCGGGCGTTCCAGCGAGGAGGACGTTGGGCTCCGTGAAGGCTTTGTTGACCAGGCTGTTGGCGGCGACTATGGAGCCATCCGCCACCTTTGCTCCGCGAAGAAATTTGCAGCCGCTTCCGACCCAGACGTGGCTGCCGATTGAGATCGCTTCCCCTGTGCCTGAGACGCCTTCGATTTGATGAAAGTCATCGTCCAGGAATTCACAGTTCCAAGCTATGGCGCAGTCCGCCCCGATATCGAGGCCGTGCTGTATGATCAACCTGGTGAAGGGTCCGATAAAGCCCGAGCGCAGAGTGCAGATGGCGTTTTTTCCGATGTCCAGGCGGGCACCTCGCATGATGGAGAAACGTCCCGAAACGCTCAGCTTTCCCGCGATGTTCAACAGTGTACGATCATCGCGATCCAGGAAGCCGTAACCTTGAATCCCGACCTGTAAAAAGCCCTGGATATCGACGTTCTCGCGGTGGATGAGCCTGACCTTTTGATGGAGGAGAAGCTTCCTGCCGAGGATTCGATTCAGGAGCATCTGATATAAAAAGTACGGAACTGAAACGCCGTCTTCGTTCAGGGAAGAGCATTTCCGCAGGAGTTTGGAAGTCATCGCGCGAAGGTATCGGTGGATGATGTGAGAATCGACAACCGATTGAGGCTGCAAGCGGTGAAGCGCCCTGAGCGCGGATGGTTTTTCGCGCCGCGATTTTTGTTTTTGCTTTTGTTTTTTGGCTTTAGCCTCCCGAGAAATGCCCGTTCAGCAACTCGTAGCGCCTTCCATTCTCTGTCTGCTCTCTGCGCTTGTTCTCCCATTCGCCACCCTGCTCGCGCAGGATGCTTCTCCCTCTCCGGTCGGCACTCCGGAGGGGACTGCCATCGCGGCAACTATTGAAACGCAGAAGCAGGCCCGCAGCTTCCAGCTCAACATCCCAGCTCCCAGGGGGCAAATCACCGACTCACGAGGGGAGCCGCTTGCGCAAACCCGGATCAGCAATAATCTCGCGCTGGAATTCCCCGGGCCCAACGTGGCTGACGACCGGGTGCTGGAGTTCGCGCATGAGCAACTGCGCGCGGTGCGTCTCCTGGTTGATCGTCCGATCTCGGTCACCGACGAGCAGATTCTAAAGCATTACCGCAACAGGGGCGCGTTGCCGTTGGATATCATCCAGGATCTGTCGCCCGCTGACACCGCGACGATCCGGAACGCGGCGCCGGCGCGCGTCATACTCCATGCCGTGTATCAGCGGTTTTACCCTAACGGCATCCTCGCGGCGCACGTGATCGGATACACGGGGAAATCAGGCCGGGTGCCGGAAGGGCCGATTCAAAACAACGACCCCTTGTGGCCGGGATCGGAAGGGAGAGAGGGAATCGAGCAAACGTTCAACGCGCAGCTCACCGGGCGGGTAGGGGAGATGAGTATCTCGCTGGACGCCAGCGGAACCAAGACGTCCGAAAAAGTGGTCTTGCCTCCTCAACCCGGGTTCAACGTTATCACGACCATCAACGCGGACATCCAGCGTTCCGCCGAGCAGGCGCTGCAGAAAGGAGCGGTCCGCGGCGCTCTCGTCGTGGTCGATCCGAATAACGGGGACATCCTCGCGCTCGCCTCGTGGCCTTCGTTCAATCCAAACGCCTTTATTCCGGCGATCACGCCCGAGGCGTATAATGAACTGAACACGAATCCGAATAAGCCGCTCCTCCCCCGCGCGTTCCGCTCGGCCTATCCCCCAGGTTCCACGTTCAAGGTGATCGTGGGGCTCGCGGCACTCGAGTCGGAAGCGATAAAGCCGGACGACGAGTTCGGCTGTCCGGCGGCGATGCAGATCGGGAACCGGACATTCCACAACTGGAAAAAGGTGGGATCTGGCTCGCTGAACTTCGTGCAGGCGCTCACGCAATCGTGCGACACCTATTTCTACCAGGTCGGCATAAAGACAGGGAGCGGCCCGATCATCGAATGGGCGACCAAAGCAGGTCTCGGGGCGAAAACAGGCATACCGGTGAACGGTGAAGATTCGGGACGCGTCCCAAGCGAGGAATACATGACGAGGGTGCATGGCCACAAAATGCTTGGCGGCGATCTTGCGAACCTCGCGATCGGGCAGGGTGATCTGCTTGTCACCCCTCTCCAAATGGCGCAGGCGATGGCCGCAATCGGCAACGGCGGCACCCGTTACCAGAGCCGTCTCGTGAGCCAGGTGCAGACGCTGGATGGCCGGGTCGTCACCGCGTATGAGGTGCGGATAAAGGAACAACTCGGCATCTCCGCTGAAACGCTGACGCAGATCAAAAAAGGAATGGTCGCGGTGGTGTCGTCGCCATCAGGCACTGCTTCAGCCGCGCGCATCCCGAATGTCGATGTAGCGGGGAAGACGGGCACCGCGCAATGGGGGCCGAAAAACAACGAGCGCACAGCGGCGTGGTTTGCGGGCTTCGCTCCAGCCGACAAGCCGAAATACGCGTTCGCCGCGCTCTATGAGGGAGCCGCAAAGATGGCGGACGTCCACGGAGGAATCTACGCCGCCCCGCTCGTGGCGAAGGTTATGAAGGAACTTTTCAAGGAGCAGGAAAAACCCAAAAAGGGCAAGCACTCAAAGAAGAGCAAGAAGCGGGACAACCCGGAAGCCACGCCGACGCCAGTGAAAAGAGCCGAGCCGGTGTCGGAGCCGGGGGATGCGGTCCCCTCCGCGTAGAGCGGGGGGGTGTATGCGCTCCGTTCTGAATCACTTCAATCTTCCCGTTGACCTTTCGCGTTTGAGAAATCGGAAGGCGAGAGGACCGTCAGTCCATAGAAGCTCCCGCCTAAGAGATTTCGAAAATCGGCTTAGTCTAAAGTGAGGAGTAACCTGGCGCGCGATATGATGATGCCGTGATGGATGGCCCCGCTACGATCCTTGCGATGGTGAAGATCAATTCGGCCGTCAAAATTGTTGCGGCCAGCCGATTAAAAGCCAACGGCTATTCTGCGAAGGCCGCCGGCGCGGCATCAAACATTTTCTGATGAAGCCGTACACCGCGCGGACGTTGCTGGAAGAACTGCGCGGTTATTGAGGAGGCTTGAAGACGGATTTTTGCTCGGGTCGTAGCTGGTCCGCGCGGGCCGCCTCGATCTGGATGAGCGCGCTGATGTGCTTAAGTTAAGGGTGAAACGGGAGCGCGCGACTTGGACTAGTCGCTTAATTCGACATTCCAGTAGGCAATGTCGATGAAGTGCTTCCAGCTATCATGGTGCGGGCCGTTAAAGGTGATGTTGATAAACGGCTGCCACTTCGGACGCTTTGGCTTGCGGATGAGGTGCATGCCCACGTGGTGTGGCAATCGGTTTCCCTTGCGGGTATTGCACGGGATGCACGAGCACACCACGTTCTCCCAGGTCGTCTGGCCGCCCTTGTCGCGCGGCAGCACATGATCCAGGTTCAGATCCCGCCGGTCGAAGACCTTGCCGCAATACTGGCACGTGTCCTTATCCCGCTCGAATATGTTGTGCCGGGTAAACTTTACCTCTTTTTTCGGCAGTCGATCAAAGAGCAGAAGCACGATCACACGAGGCACGCGCACCTTGAAAGAAATCGTGTGAACCATCTCTGACTCGGGTTCGCGCGCCGAAAGATCCTTCCAACTGCCAAAATCGTGCGTGAAGAAATTGTTGTTCGCGTCGGGGCAGACAACTTGCGCGTGACCCTGGCAAAGCAGGGTAAAAGCGCGGCGGACGGTGCAGACATTCACCGCCTGCCACAAGCGATTTAGCACTAGGACATGCCGGTCTAGCATGGGAATTGCGGCGAACGTATCACTCTGGGCTTGGAGTGTCAACGCGACCCCAGCGCCAGAGGCCAGTATTCACATGAATGTTACAATACGAGGGGGCGCTCGCGCGCTGTGGATTCACCGGGGGAAGCCCTCGCGCAAGCGGCCCCTTACAAGCGCCTTTTGCGCTCCCGTTACGGGGGGGGAATGCGTCTTGCAACGATTTTTGATCTGACGTAGCTTGGCCGGTCTTTATGGGGCGTTCCACCCTCTTATCGCTGGTTTTTTTTCTAAGCTGCATTCTGAGCTCGTTCGCCGCCGACTCTGTCGACCCGTCGGACCTTTTCCTGAATGCATATCTCGCCGTGCAAGCAGGCGAAAAATACGAGGGCGATGGCAACTATAAGCTGGCTCTCGGCAAGTACCGCTACGCCGAAGGGCTTCTCGACAGGCTTACAAAGGAATTCGCCGAGTGGCAGCCCCTGATTGTCGATTATCGCAAAAAGAAAACCGACGAGAGCATCGCTAAACTTCAGCAGAAGGTCGGGCTCGAGGGGCCTGGAGCCGTCAGCCCCTCATCGGCTCTCCCCGAATCTAATGAACCTCCCCTGCCTGAGAGGGATAATCCCTCCGCGGAAGTGAGTGTCCCCACATCGTCAAATCCCAACGACGTGGTGGACGATGCCACGAGAAAGATCAGGGACAGGATCAAACACCTCGAACAGGATCTGGAATCCGAACACGAGAGGGCCGACACTCTGGAGAGGCAGAAGCAGGACGCGGTGAGCAAGTATGAAAACGCCCTCCGCGATCGCGATGCGAGGAAAGTGGAAGCCGTTGAGCAAAAGTCCCGGGTGAGAGAGCTGGAGGAAGCTCTCAAGAATGCCCTGGCGGAAGGCTCGCAGAGCTTTAACGGCAAAACAAAGCTCGATCAGGAGATAGCGCGTTTGCAGAAGGATCTCGTGCAAGCTCGCGACGAGCGCGACGATGCTCGGCAGGAGAGCCAGGACGTCGTCTCTCGCTATGACAATGTAAAGAAAAAGACGGATTCCCTGAAGCAGAGCCGCGACGAGGCCGGTCAGAGAAACAAGGAAATGGCGGACAAGCTGGCCGCCGCGGAAAAGCAGGTCGCCGAACTCTCAAAGCAGCAGGATACCACCAGCAAGAGCAACGCGGATCTGACAGCCAAATTGGCGGACGCGACCAAACAAGTGGCCTCATTGCGCAAGGATCGTGACGAAGCCCAGCGCGTGACCAGCGATCTCACCGCCAAGTTCGAAGGCGCGGAAAAGGAGCTCGCCGCCGTGAAGTCAGACCGCGATGTGCTCAGGCAGCAACGCGACTCCGCCGTCGCGGATCTGAACAAGCTGAAGCAGGCTCAGACGCAGGTCGCAAAGCTGATGGAAGACAATACTTCCCTCACGCAGAAACTGGCGGACGCCGAGAAAGAGATCACCCAGTTCAAGCAGGACGGCCCCAGGAAAGACGAGCAGATCGCCAGTCTCACAAAGGAAGTCACCGACGCGAAGAATGAACTCGCGTCCACGCAGAAACAGAATAAGCAGTTTCAGCTTTCCATCGGGGAACTGCAGAACCAATTGGATAACACCAGCAGCGAACTCGAGCGGATGAAAGCGGGTGGCGCGACACCAGAGGAAAAAAAGAGGCTTACCGACGAGAATACGATGCTCCGGCAGATCGTTTACAGGAGCCTGAAAGAGGAGGCGCGGCGCGAACAATCCAGAACCATCGTTGTAAGCGAACTCTCGAAATTGGAGGGCCAATCCAGCGTGCTCATGGAGAGGATCAAATATCTGAGCGAGCCCGTCGTGAAACTCAGTCCTCAGGAAAGCGCGCTCTTCAGGCAACCCGATGTCGCCCTCTCAGAAACACCGGATCAGGTGAACATTGAAATCGCCGCCCCCAAACCGGGAGCAACCCAGGAGACCAGCATCAACCCTCCGCTGCCCGTCGCGAATGCCACTCCCGAGGCCGCGCGGCCTCCGCTCGTCAGCGGCACTGCGGGCAGTCTGGCAGCGGCGTCTCCCCCCGCTCTTCCCGGTTCTTCGCCACAGGCGTCTGGCGCTTCTGAATCGCCGCATGTAGACACAGCCCCGCCTGCTCCCAACGTGCCAGCCGAGGTGCTCCCGCTCGTCCGGGACGCGAAAGACTCCTACGAGCGCGGCAAATTTCGCGAGTCGGAGCGCGCCTACGAGCGGGCTCTCCTGAAAGCCCCGAACAACGTCTTCATTCTTTCCAATCTTGGCGTGGTTCGCTTCAAACTGAATAAATACAAAGGCTCCGAAGAGGCCTTCAAAAAAGCGATCGCTATCGACTCGAACGACACCTTCTCGCGAACGACGTTGGGAATTGTTTACTACCAGCAGGGAAAATACGACGACGCGGTAGATCAGCTCACAAAAGCGCTCGCCATCAACCCCAAGCTCCCGCAAGCCCACAATTACCTCGGCATCACCGCAAGCATGAAAGGCTGGCACGAAGCCACTGAGAAGGAACTCTTGACCGCAATCGCTCTCGACCCGAATTACGCGGACGCCAACTTCAATCTCGCCGTTGTCTATGCCACCGGCCAGCCCCCGGATAAGGAAAAAGCAAAGAAGTGACTATCGCCGCGCCGTCGAACTCGGGTCTGAGCCAGACTCTTCCATGGAACAGTTGCTCCGGTAACCCGCTCCGTGCTGTTATTCGCCTTGGTCTTTCTCGTTGTCTGGTCGGTTCTCACGGGGATCGGCTTCGCGATTGGACTTGCGGCCTGCGCTATGGGCTTCGCCCTCGTGGCCTTGGGAGTTGTCTCGTCATCCATCGCGGTCGGTCTCCGCGCCCGTCGCGCTTCTTCAGGCGTCAAAGCCTTCCTCCTCCAGTGTGGCATTCTTGCCGGCATCCCGTCTGGAGCAGTCTGCGCCTTATTACTGGAATCCGTTTGGCACGGGATCAACGCCACCCGGATGACTATCGCGGCCTATGGAGCACTGGCCGGCGCCTGCAGCGGGCTCGCGGTGGCGCTCTTCCTTGATTTAATAGCGCGTCGCGCTCTGGCCACTCTTGGCTCCAATTCCGCGAAACCCTCTCTCGTCCCGCTCTAGCTGCAAGCGTGGTGGGCCCCTTCCGCGTGACTTCCTTGGATCTCGCTACAGATTTGTATTGAGTTCACCCTGAACCCGGCGATTTTATCCCGTGCCGAAGACATTCTTACTCTCCCTCGTTGCCGTTGCGGCGTTTTTGACTCAGGCGAAAGCCGTCGAAAAGGAGTATATCATCATGAGCGGCGGGCCTTCGCTGATGGAGTGGGAAAAATTCAAGGTCGTTCCCCACGATCATTGGTGGGGCAATTTCATCCGCACCGCCCGCGTCCGCATCGAGGAGCTGCGCGCCAAACTTGGCCCGGACGCGCGAATCACATGGCTCACGTATGCCGAGGGTTATAAACGCCGCAGCAAACAGGAGCAGCAGGATCTCATCGCCGATATCTGCACCGTCCGCGACAAGTTCAAAATCAAACTTGTGCTATTTGATAACGCCGGCGAAGTGATCGATTATCTCAACTCGGGCCAGCCCCGGAACGAGGTCAAAATTGCCGATCTCGAGTATTTCGGCCACTCGAACAGGGCGTGCTTCATGTTCGACTACAGCAATGAGATTGATAGCGCTTCGAAGTGCTGGCTTCACGAGAACGATTTCACGAAGTTAAAGCGGGGAATCTTCTCCAAGGATGCTTTCGTAAAAAGTTGGGGATGCCATACCGGCGAGGAGATGAGCCAAAGGTTCCGCGCCGCAACCGGAATCAGGATGTATGGCGCGGTGGGCAGGACGGATTATTCGAACGGCCTCGTGCCCGTGCTGGCCACGCCCGCGGACCGGTGGTCAGACTAGCAGCGCGCGGGTGAGATCACGCGATCACCATTGACGCAGAGTCCGCTGACTCTCTACGCTTCCGCTGACAAATGAATCTTGCCGCCCTCCGGGAAATCTACGAACAGCCTTTCTTCGAACTCATCGGGGAGAGCCGCCGCGTTTATCTCGAACACTGGAAGAAAGATGGGGTGCAACTTTGCACGCTCCTTAGCATAAAGACCGGCGGATGCAGCGAAGACTGCGGATATTGCGCCCAGAGTTCCCGTTACTCCACCGGCGTGCAGCGCGAGACTTTGATGGGGACCGAGGACATCCTCGCCAAGGCGCGGGATGCTCGCGAGCAGGGATCCACCCGCTTTTGCATGGGCGCCGCATGGCGCGGCGTGCGAGATGGCGACCCCCGGTTTGAACAGGTGCTCGGAACCATCCGCGACGTAAGCAAATTGGGAATGGAAGTCTGCGTGACCTTGGGCAGCCTGAGCCTCACTGAGGCGCGGAAACTCAAGGAAGCGGGAGTGACAGCCTATAACCACAACATCGATACTTCTCCCGAGTTCTATCCGGAGATCGTCACCACCCACACTTTTCAGGATCGCCTGAACACAATCGCCGCTGTGCAGGAAGCCGACATGTCGCTCTGCTGTGGCGGCATCATCGGCATGGGCGAGACTGAGGAGGATCGCCTCAAGATGCTGGAGGTTCTCACCGGCTTCAATCCTCCACCTGAGAGCGTCCCGATCAACTGTCTGATGGCGATGCCAGGCACGCCGCTGGAAGATCAGCATCCCGTGGATATTTTCGAACTGGCTCGCCTGATCGCCACCACCCGCATCGCCCTTCCCAAGGCCCGCGTCCGCCTATCGGCGGGCAGAACCCGTTTGTCCCGCGAGGGACAGGCCCTCTGCTTTTTCGCCGGCGCAAACTCGATCTTCTACGGCAACAAGCTGCTGACCGCCAGCAATCCCGAGTCCGACAGCGACATGGAACTGCTCCGCGCTCTCGACCTCGCTCCAGCCTAGCAGCTAAGGGCTGCTCTCCGCACAAGGCCGCCATGAAATGCTGGTTTCTATTTCTACTCTGTTGCGCTGCGGCGCTTCCGGTTTTGGCCGCCCGTCCATCTGACCACGTTGCCGGCGGAGTGGATGGCAAAGGGTCCGACGCCAACTTCAATCAACTGGGAGGGATCGTGGTGGATAGCCACGGAAACATCCTGGTTTCCGATACAGGCGACCAAACGATCCGCAAAATTACCCCGGACGGAGTAGTAACTACGTTCGCGGGAAACGCCGGATGTCAGGGCGCGACGGATGGAGAGGGTTCGAAAGCTCGCTTTTCTTCTCCAGGAGGATTGGCGATAGATCCGAACGACAATATTTACGTGGCCGATTCGGGGAACAGCAGGATTCGCAAGATTACGCCGCGACGAGTCGTGACGACGTTCGCGGGGATGATCAAGGCGCATTATCGACCGGCATCGTCGACCGAGATAGACGTAGAAAGGTCAATCCCGGTTGTTGTTACAGAAGATGGCCCGATTAACACGGCAACTTTTGCCAATCCCACGGAGCTAGCCTTTGACAAAGGCGGAAACCTCTACGTCGTCGATGGAAATATTCGCAAGATCGGTGTGGCAGGTCTTGTCACAACAATCGCAATCTCCACTGGTGCCACAGAAGTTGCGGTCGATGGCGATATTAGCAGACCCCCAAAAATCGGAACTGCTCACGCCACGGGGATTGCGGTGGATGGAGAGGGAACAGTGTACGTATCGGACGATAACAGGGATAACGGCGCCATCTTCAAACTCAGCGCGAATGGAGTTTCCACGGTGCTGGCAAGGAATAGCCAGGCCGGATCAGAGGCTCTGTCGTGTCCTAGCCATGTGCATATTAGCCCAGACGGAGACATCCTCGCCTTCGGACACGGTTCGG
The DNA here is from genome assembly GCA_963828525.1 of uncultured Verrucomicrobiae bacterium. Classification (GTDB taxonomy): domain Bacteria; phylum Verrucomicrobiota; class Verrucomicrobiia; order Chthoniobacterales; family Chthoniobacteraceae; genus CAWHEP01. The sequence goes on along the minus strand of CAWHEP010000002.1, from coordinate 230,661 downwards.
TTCTGAAAGTTTCACCGAGGGGAATGGTGACGATTCTCGCGGGTTCATTTAAGGAGGGACATCCCCATATCAGGGAGGGAGTGGGCAAGGAAGCGACTCTGTTTGGAACTGGGAAACTCGCTTCTGACTCTGAGGGGAACATCTATGTGGCGAATCAATACCTGGTGGCAAAGGTGTCGCCTGCCGGCGTAGCGACATTTCTCGCCGGCTCTCCGAGCCGCATCTTTAGCGCAGACGGCAAAGGTAAAGAGGCCCGATTCCAGAACCCGCAAGGAATTGCAATCGATAAGTCGGGGATAATCTATATCTCAGACAGTGGAAATGAAATCGTACGCAAAATCACTCCAGACGGAGTGGTGACCACGTTTGCCGGGACGCCAGACGAGGAGGGATTTGTGGATGGCCCAGGAAAGAAAGCCATGTTCAGCGACCCCCTGGGATTGACCTTCGACGCCAATGGCAATCTCCTTGTGGCCGATAGCCGGAACGATGCGATTCGCAAGATAACGCCGGATGGCATGGTTACCACGCTGGTGAAGAATGCGATTGGACGGGGCCCCTACACTTTCCCCAGCGCTTATTATGGTCCGAAGGGTCTTGCCGTAGGTCCCGATGGAAAGCTTTATGTTACAGCATGCAATGCGGTTGTCCGTTTCGACAAAGCAGGGCAGCGGACAATCTTCGCTGGGGTACTCGACGAGGATATTGAAGGGATCGCGGATGGAGTGGGTTCCGCAGCGCGGTTAAACGACCCAACAGCGCTGGTTTTTGACCGAACCGGAAACCTTTATGTGGCAGATACCAATAACGCGGTGATCCGCAAAATAACTCCGCAAGGGAACGTCACAACCTATGCCGGGAAACCGGGGCAATGCGGAGCTGTGGACGGCGCGAGGAACGAAGCGCTGTTTAGCCATTTGGGAGGAGTGGCAATCGGGCCGAACAGGGCTCTTTATGTGGCGGATTGGGATAACAAAGCCATCCGAAGGATTTCTCCCAATGGGAGCGTATCGACATTCGCGGGAACGATCGACCCAAGCAATAGGAAAGATGGCCGCGTAGTCGTGGCTGGAGATTCTTTTAATCCAAACGACCTTGCCTTTGACCAACACGGAGATTTACTTGTGACTGATTATTCTGACTGTGCCATTGTAAAAATCACTCCGGATAGGACCATCACAAGTCTGGCGGGAGGAGTTCGAGGCGACTGACTGCCATTCCATCCCCGCTGATGCAGGGAGTATCATTTGACTGGATGATTTCCGCTATTATGTCGGTGTTGCAATGTGAATATCGGTCTCGGTTGATGTGGCGAATCTTACTTCTGGTCTTCGGGCTTGGAGCCGCGCATGCCTGCGCGCAGTGGCCTGTCATCCAGGGCGGCAATCGCTACTCGAGGCCCGGGTATGCCAACGTTCATGCCTTCCAGGCTGCATTGGAGGCCAAAGCACCGCCTTGGGACCAACTGCTGACTTATAAACCGGCCGATGGTGAAGAAGAACAGGAGAGCATTCAGGATCACGGACCCTTTTCCCGCGGCTTCAAGGTTATCCGGTACGCAAAAACATACGCTGTTGCCTTCTTTCATTCCAAGCCCCTTCGTGATTCTCCGATGTGTGCTGCTTTGTTTCTCCTGGAGAAGAAGCCGGACGGACTATTCCACGTCGCTGATCTCGTTTTCACGGGCGCCGAGCCAAGTTTCTCCGATATCTCCGACCCGGAGATTCTCGCGCTGGCGCCACGTGGGTTACTGCATGTTCACTTTAATCTCTCCCTGGGGGGACGACGTGAACGCGAGACTTACGACGAGTTCTTTATCGTCGATCACCATCGGTTTCATGAAACGCTGAAAGTCCACGACGGCACTTTTGACATCAATCCTCGCTTCGAACGCGCGCAGGATGCCACCGTTTCGGCTTTTCGAGGTAGATTGGCGATTACCGCTCACTACAGATTATCCTTCGGCGACGGACGGGAGGAGTCGCGAGAGGCAACAGCGCATTTTCACTGGGATCCCACTACCCGCGCCTTTGCCAGCCGTAATCTGAACCGGATAGTGGTCGGAAAATGAATGTGAGGGACCTGTTTGCATTTGCAGATAAAGTCAGTTCTGAAATATGCCTGGCTTCGCCTTTGTATATCCTTTGGAACTGATCGCAACCACCCGCATCGCCCTTCCTCAGGCGGGCGTCCGTTTATCGGCGGGCAGAACCCGTTTGTCCCGCGAGGGACAAGCCCTCTGCTTTTTCGCCGGAGCAAACTTGGTCTTCTACGGCAACAAGTTGCTGACCGCCAGCAACCCCGAGTCCGACAGCGACATGGAACTGCTCCGCGCTCTCGGCCTCGCTCAGGTCTAGTTCAAGCTGCTGGCCGCCACCGAGCGGCCTTGGAAAGGTACCCTGCAAGACAAAGCGGCAAACCTAGTGCTTGTCAGGCGCGAGGATCGAAAATGTCCTTTCCACAGGCTCCGCGGATTGGAAGAGCGGGTCGATCGTCCGCCCCCACTGGTAGGCGACCACCGTGACTTTTACGGGGTACTTGGAACGCGGCGGTATTGATGTGAGCTTTAGATTGGTTCCATCCACAACGGCGGGGCCATTCCTAACGTAATATTCCACTCGCAAACCAGAACTGGAAGTTGCCGCCAGTGTTATGCTTGCGGCTCCCGCCTTCGTATCCTCAATTTTCGGAAAATCGATCGTTTGCGGGGCTCCTTCCGTGTTCTTCTCAGGATACGCAATCTGCGCCGCCTGCTCGGCATACGCGAATTTTTCATCCCCTTCCTGAAATGCGATCACCTGCAGGTTGTTTGTCCGGCGGCTCATCTGGAAGTTGTCAAACCGTATGCGCATCGTGTCTGGCCCAGTCTGTTCACCTCCCCCGCCGTCCCCGCCCACCAGCCGGAACTTGATCTGCCCGGGCGCGCGCGCCAGGGGTTTCCCCGCGTTCGCCACGCCCTCTGGCGTCTTTGTCAGGAAGTCGGCTTTTAGCTTCACGGTCATCCCATCATCCACGGGTTCGAACTTGAGACTTTCGATCGCCCCGGCCGCAAGTGGAACCCCGTCCTGCACGAACGTGACACGTTGATCAACCTTTCCGCGCCTGCTGGCCTCAAAACCCTCCGTGGCTTTGGCGATCTCCGCGTCCAGATGCCAGAAGGCGAGCGTCGGGTCCTGATTAAACTGGTTGAACGGAGCAGGCGCGTAATCGCTGGGTGTGAGCAAAGTGATATCGGTCAACCAGCCTGACTCAAGGGGCAGATGATTCAGCTTGCCCGGGGGAAGCGGTGGCGTCGTCACGTTGACCGCGCCAGACACAAGAGCGCCGGTCGTGCCAGACACCAGCGTTCCAGACACGACCGCGCCGGTCGTGCCCGACATCGCAGCCGGGATGCGATAGCGCGCCGCTTTCTGGATGAACATCGCTACATGCCGCGCGAGAGGTTCCTCCCACGAATAATGACCCGCGCCTGGCTGCACGACCTCATTCACCAGCGCCTCATCGTAAGATCCCCGCATGTCCAGCAACCCGCCTCGCAACGCCCGCCAATGCTTATCCAGAGGCTCCTTCGGGCTGCCCCATGACTCATACTCTCCGCTCACCGCGAGAACGGGCACGCCGTCGGGGGTCGCGCTCTTGTCCCAGGAGGGCGGCAGACTCACGTTCGAATGCAGGATCACCCCCCCAATGACACGCCCAGGGTTCCAATAGATGAGGTTCCACACCGTCATCCCCCCTTCCGCGTGTCCGATCGGGAGCAGCGGCGCTGTGGAGATTTCGCCGTAACCCGATTCCACCGCCAGATCATCCAGGATTTTTTGCAGCGCCTTATCCGCGCCCTCGTTGTAGTGAAACTCTCCAAGCGCGCTGGAAACGGTCAGCACCAGCGCGAGATTTTCTTTCGCGGCGGCCGCCCGGATGATCGGGTCATCCATCACCAACTTTTCCAGGTTATAGTGATCCGCGAATACAATGCCGCGTACTTGAGCGCAGCCCGGAGGTATCCATAAAAACGCCCGCCCATCTTTCGATCCTGGGGCCGGCACCGAAAATTGATATTCCCCCGCAAAGCACGATACAGCCGCGAGGAGCCATGACAGCGCGAAGCATTGAAGGCGAAGTCCGTTAAACATATGAAAGCAGATGAAGCTTCTTTATCATCGAATGATCGATGTCAAGCAACCTCTCCAGGCATTGAGCGCAAGCCGGATGTGCCCCCCGTTTGCTTTTGATCTTTCGGCAAGGCAACCTCCAAAAATGTGTCTTGCAACCGCCACCGTTCTCCTTGACAGCCCACGGGTCGATTCCCTTCCCCCAATCGAGGTAAAAGCGCTCGCCGACTCCGGGGCTCTATTCCTCTGTGTGCCGGAACAGATTGCAAACCGGCTACAGCTAAAAGAAACGTCTCAGAAGGAAATCACGACAGCGGATGGCAGGCGGCAGCTATGTCTCTATGTTGGTCGAGTCCATGTCCGATTTGGAAACCGCGAGTGCTACGTTGGAGCGGTAGTCCTGGGAGACGAAGTCCTTCTCGGAGCCGTCCCTATGGAAGACATGGATCTGGTCGTTATCCCCTCGGAACGCCGAGTCATCGCAAACCCGCTCCATCCCGATTACGCGGGCGCCCTCGCCAAGGGGTTCGCCTAATCCCCGTAACCGCGCGGGTTGCGCTGGTGCCAGGTCCAAGCGCTCTCGACAATTTTGTCGATGGCCTGAAACTTCGGCTTCCAGCCAAGCGCTTTTTGTATCTTGTCCGAACTCGCGATCAGTCGCGGCGGATCCCCCGGACGACGTGGCTTTTCGACAATCGGAATGGTTTTTCCCGTGACCTGCTCGCATGCCGAGATGACCTCGCGAACGGACGTGCCGCCTCCGGTCCCGAGATTGTAGAACGCGCTCTCCCCCGCTCCCAGCGCGAGGATGTGCGCCTGCGCGAGATCAAGAATATGTATGTAGTCCCGAATGCATGTGCCATCGGGCGTCTCGTAATCCGTTCCAAATATCTCGACGAACTCCCGCTGGCCCAGCGCTGTTTTTAAGATGTTCGGAATCAAGTGCGTCTCGATGCGATGATCCTCCCCAAACGTCGGAGTTGCTCCCGCCGCGTTGAAATAGCGCAAAGCGACAAACTTCAAACCGTGAATCTCATCGTACCAGCGCAATATCTTTTCGAAGATCAACTTCGATTCCCCGTACGGATTTATCGGCCGCTGGGGAAGAGTCTCGTCGATGGGGATGCGATCTGGCGGCCCAAAAGTCGCGCAGGTGGACGAGAAAACAAACCGCCGCACCCCATTCTCCACCAGCGCGTCCAGAAGGTGAATTCCACCCGAGACGTTGTTACGGAAATATTTCGAGGGGTTTTCCATCGATTCCCCCACCAGCGCGTTTGCCGCGAAATGCATCACGGCGTCAGGCGCCGCTTCCCGAACCGCCTCGTTGATTTCAGAAGGGCGCGCAAGGTCGCCAACGACAAGCCGCGCCCTGGGATCCACCGCTTTGCGATGCCCCTCCGACAGGTTGTCGAACACCGTGACCTCATGTGAACGGTCGAGGAGTTGCTCGACGCAGATGCTTCCGATGTATCCTGCTCCGCCGGTAACGAGTATTTTCATTGCGGCGAATGTTGCCCAGATCAGCTCTGTTGGCGAAGCGAATCTATCATCACGCGCACCCCGCGATTCCGTCCGCGCGGTTCCAGAACGTCGAGGCTCTTCTTTGACGATCCCCACTCCAGTATGCGGATATTTACGTAGCGCACGCCCCAGTTCCGCATCCCAAACCGGCTCGTCTTGTATAGATCGATCGTATTTGTCCCGATCAGCGCCGATCCGTAATCATCCACTTTGAAAACCTCTCCGGTATTCAAAATCTGGAACTTCGTCCCAAGCGGAAAGCGAGACCAGTCCGCCGCCGCGCTATTGATTTGCCCGGAACACAGACAGCCCCCAATCGCGTTCCGCCCTCCTCCAGCTTCGGTCTGTGTGTAGGCCGTCGTCCGGACGATTTTCAGCGGAACAGACGCTTGCTTGCTGCAATGCTGGCTTGCGCAACCAGCGGCGAAGAGGACGACAAATAGAAGGAAACTGCTGCGAGGGGAGAACATAATAAGCTGTAAAAAGTCGCCTTCTTACCGTCCCCAACAAGGTGACGCAAGAATTTTCTGACAATCCTTCCCTTGGCTGCCTCGCACAACGACAACGGGCATCAGGATTCCGGATCGCCGCGCAACCAATCATCTCAGGGCATTCCTTTTCTTCTACCGGCCGTTCTTTCCTTTTTTTCCGGCTATTGATCTAAATCCGTGTCGCAGCCAGTCTAAACTTATGTCGGTCCTGGATCGCGTCACCATCGGGGGCTATCGCTCTATTCGTAAACTCGAGTTTAAACTGCAACGCCTTAACGTTGTATGCGGACCGAACGGCTCTGGGAAAAGCAATCTTTACAAAGCACTCCGACTTCTGGCGCGTACCGCCCAAGGTGGGCTTCCAAAAACGATTGCTCAGGAGGGTGGAATGCCTTCTATCCTTTGGGCTGGACCGCGCAAAAAGGGTCCCGTTAGACTCCTGCTCTCCGCTTGCTCTGACCAGTTCAACTATGAGGTTAGCTTGGGATTACCACCTCCCTCCAGCGCGTTTCCGCTTGATCCAGAAGTTAAAGAAGAATTTGTCTGGATGGGTTCACCTCGACGGAAGGGAAATACTTACTTCGAGCGATCAGCATCTGGAGCGTGGGTCATGAATCGAGAGGGAAAACGGACGTCGTATTCTGGCAACCTGAGTCCTGCCGAACCGGTTTTAGCCCAGTTGAGAGAACCTCACCTTTATCCAGAACTTTCAATTTTGGGACGCGACCTCCAAGAGTGGCGCTTTTACGACTCTTTCCGAACCGATCCTGAGTCACCTTTGAGGCATGCCCAGCCTTCCGTTCGCACCCCAATTCTAGCGCATGACGGTATTGACTTGGCTGCCGCGCTGCAGACCATTCGTCAAGAAGGCGATGCGAAAACACTAGAGGAGTCGATCCAGGCTGTTTTTCCAGGCAGTCGATTACATATTCCTCAGGAGGGATGCTCTTTTTGGCTGGAACTCGAGGCTCCAGGAATGGAGCGAAGCCTCCATGCTTCGGAGTTTTCAGACGGCACATTGCGTTACCTATGCTTGCTGGCCGCTCTACTCAGTCCGGCGCCAGCGCCGTTGCTTATTCTCAACGAACCGGAAAACAGCCTGCACCCGGACGTACTGATACCTCTCGCAAGTTTGATTCGCCGTGCCTCGGAGCGCTCCCAAGTTTGGGTTACTACGCATTCCAAGAAACTTGGAGACCTACTTGCGGAAGATTCTCACTCTAAAGTTATGACGCTTCATAAAATCGAAGGGGAAACCCGTATCGTTGGGCAGGGACTAATTTTGGAGGAAAATACTGACTGAGATGCCGCCCGCCACCCGTTGCGGCTCCACTCGCAGATCTGCAACCATTCGATCAGTGTCAGGAAGGCGCCGAGGCATCGTTCCACGTATCCAGATGATGGTCACACCCTGGAGCTTTTGGTGGAGACATTAGGACTTGCAACCTTGGTTCTTTTCTCGAAGCATAACCGCAATCCCTACGGGTCCGGCCAATCAAAGCATATCGGCAAAAGCGCTTCTACCACCCTGCCTCCCGTCAGCTATTGCTCACGCATCTGAAATCTATGAAGCCCCTCCATGTCAGCCTTACCCTGTTCACGGCATTGTTCCTCTGCTCGTGCGCCAGCTATGTCACGCCCGGACGTCAAGCCGACCTGAGCACGTTCACCGATCCGCGAGTCAAGAAGGCCTTCGTGGCCCGGCCCGGCAATCAAATTTCCGGCCAATCTTGCCGTGGTGCGGATTCAGGAGAGCGGATACCGCTCGGAGTCCGCTGAAGGCGTTGGCTCTGGAGCTTATAGCGTGGTCACGACGCGAGACATCGAAACAGAACAAGACATCGACAATCTTTCCAAGTTGCGCGGCGTTGCGGGCATAGTCGCCCTCAACCGGCTCCTGTTGCCGAAGTCTTTTTCGTCCGATCTCGATCTTCGCGAGGCGTCGGCGAAGTTGCAGGCCGATGCCATTCTTATCTACACGCTTGCCACCGAGTTCAGCGACAACAACGTGATCGCGCCGCTGACGACCCTCAGTCTCGGCCTCGTGCCCAACAAGCATTACAAGATTAACTCCACGGCCTCCGCCATCTTGATGGACACGAAGACCGGCTATATCTATGGCGCGCTTGAAGAGGGCGACACGCGTTCCGGACTGACGATGGCTTGGGGCAGCGCTAGCGCCATTGAGGCCGCCCGCAAGAAGGCAGAACGAGCCGCGTACGACAAGCTGCTGGCGAGCTTTGCGCCTTTCTGGACTCGCATCTACAACCGCTTTCACTAGGTTGGAAACCATCCAGGTTCTTTTCGATAAGCGGTAGAACGCGCCTGACTTCGTCGTTCCGGACTTCCCAGCGCCGGGATCATTTGAAACAGGCTATGACAGATTTTGCAACATGCCAGGCGAGAACTGGGGGCACAGCATTACCCACCTGTCTCTCTGTCTGACGCAACCCCGACGCGAACAGGAACTCGTCAGGAAACGATTGAATCCTGGCTGCCTCTCTCATGGAAATCCTGCGGGCAAGTTTGTAATGAAACTGAATGTTCCCGTGACACTCAGCGCGAATCGTATAGCCCGGTCGATCGGAAATCAATCTGCGGTTCCCTTGCTCCGGGCTGATATTAGCCTCGCTCCAAACATGGTTTATAGGAGTCGAGCGCTCCAGCCCCTCCAAATCACCGATTGCTTCCTTCGCGGTCATCCACGTTGACGCATTCCGCTCGGGCTCAGGGGGTGCAAATGGTCTGACGCCTGGAGCGGTGCCAACAAAAAACACCCTCTCCCGAGTCTGGGGAACGCCGTAGTCCGCCGCGCGGTACAATTGATAGCTCAACGTATACCCAAGCGACTCGAAGTCAGTAACCACCTGTTGAAGCCAGCCATCGTGACGAAGCAACGCCTTGACGTTTTCTGCCACGAACACCTCAGGTTTGACCCGTTTAATCGCGTCAATCATTGCCTTGTAGAGGCCGCTCTTCCGGCCATTGACTCCGGCGCGGTTCCCATTGATTGAAATATCCTGACAGGGAAAGCCGCCGATCAAAACGTCTGCATGCCTCGGCAGCGTCTCCAAAAGCGTCCACACATCCCCCCGATGAATTTCGGAGCCCAGGTTCCGTCGGTAGGTTTTGCAAGCCTGCCCGTTAAAGTCATTCGCCCACACTATTTCAAACGGCAGAGACTCGTAACGACGCCCAAATATTTCGAACCCACCTTTGAATCCAAGGTCCATGCCCCCGCACCCTGAGAACATTGAAACTACCGAATGTTTCGTGACGTCCTTTCCGCTAAGAGGTTGCACCTTTTCCTCGCGCATATCCTCAGCAGTCTCCAGCCTTTGCCACACAACCGCAACGCCCCCGGCGAACCTCAGCCCTCACAGTCCGCCTCCGCCAGCCTGAGGTTTGGATCGATGTCCTCATCCAGCGGCGACGAGGCCGCTCCGCGCAGGAACGCCTCCCGCGCTACGAACGCGATCATTGCCGCGTTGTCCGTGCATAAGGCGGGACTCGCAAGCAGGAGTTCGATGCCCCGCGCGTCGCACTCTTCCTTCATTCGGATTCGCAGACGCGAATTGCAGCTTACCCCTCCGCTCACGACCACCAGATTATTCCGCGTTTCCAAAGCAGCTCGAACCGTTTTCCCCACAAGGACATCCACGACCGCCTCCTGGAATGAAGCGCAGACATCGGCCATCGGAGCCGCAAGCAACTCCGGCAACGCGTAACGAACCGCCGTCTTCAGTCCGCTGAAACTGAAGTTCGCGTCAGGGGAATCCAGCATGCTGCGCGGAAAACCGAATCGCGCCACATCTCCGCCTCGGGCCAGGAGATCGATCTCCGGCCCGCCAGGATAAGGCAGACCAAGAAGTTTTCCCACTTTGTCGAACGCTTCGCCTGCCGCGTCATCGCGGGTGCCGCCAAGTATTTTATACGCGCCAAATCCGCGGATATCGACAAGGAGCGTGTGCCCGCCGCTAACCACAAGCCCCACGGCTGGCGCGACGCCGCGCCCGCTTGCGAAGAAAGGGGACAGCAAGTGCCCTTCGAGATGGTTGACAGCTTTGTAGGCTTTGCCCAGCGCCATGGACAGCGCTTTTGCCGTGGAAGCCCCGATCATCAACGAGGTGGCGAGCCCCGGCCCGGAGGTCGCGGCAAAGACATCTATCTCCGCGACATCCAAATGAGCGACCGCGAGCCCGCGACGGATCAACGGCTTCAGATCGTTGAGATGCCGGCGCGAGGCGACCTCAGGGACCACCCCGCCAAACTCCGCGTGTATGGCGACTTGCGAGGCAATCTCACTCGCGAGCAAACCTTCCCCGGACAGGATCGCCACGGCGGTTTCATCGCACGAGGTCTCAATCGCCAGCACGATCGGCGATGCGTTCATGTCACCCGCCTGCCATCCGGCGGCGCCGTATCGTCCGGTTATTACTCACCAGCAGGTTCGGCGACTTGCTCGCCCTTTGCCGCGGGGTTCTGCGGGGCGGGAGCGCGTTGCGCGTAGATCATCACCCCCTTAAGGGCATCCACCGCGCGCTCAAGCTGAGTATCGCGAAATCCCGCCACTTCCTTCTTCTCAGTGTCGCTCAGCATCTCCTCCCGGCGCATCAGGAAAAGCTGCCGCTCTTGCTCGTTCGTCAACACGGCATGGATCGTCGGGGAGACCCCATGCTCATGAATGACCTGCCGGCTCGGGGTATAATACTTCGCCGTCGTCAGGCGTATTGCCGAACCATCCGGCAACTGCACCACGCTCTGCACGGAACCTTTCCCAAACGACGTTTCGCCAACCAGGATCGCCCGGTTCAAATCTTTCAGAGCGCCGGCCACGATCTCCGCTCCACTCGCGCTGTTCCCGTTGATCAGGATCGCCATCGGGAAACGGGCCCGTGGTTTGCCCGCTTCCGGCGTCCTGTAGATGTGCCGCTGCGAGGCGACCCGCCCTTCCGTGTACACAACCATCTGGTTTCCCGGCAGGAACTGCCCGCATACGTCAACCGCGCTATTTAAAAGTCCGCCCGGGTTGTTTCTCAGGTCGAGGATAAACGCCTGCATTCCCTTCGCTTCGAGTTCGTCCAGCCGCTTCGCGAGGTCCTGCGCGGTCGGTTCATTAAACTGCGTGATCCGCGCGTAGCCGATCTTGAAGCCGCCATCGTCGCCGGAGGCCAGCAGCTTCGCGTCCCGCACGCTATCGACCTTGATGACCGCTCGCGCGATCGGGTAGTCCTTGATCTCTTTCGTTGCTGGCCGCAAAATCGTCAGCGTGACGATCTGACCGACATCGCCCCGGAGCTGCTGTATTGCTTCAGAAAGATCCATCTTCTCCGTGGACGCTCCGTTTATCTTGAGAATCTGATCGCCGGGCATCAATCCCGCCTTGAATCCAGGAGAATCCTCCATCGGAGAAATGATCGTCAGATTGCCCTCCCGCAGCGAAACCTCGACTCCAAGGCCCCCGAACTGGCTGCGTGTGTCATCCTGCATCCCGTGGAAATCCTGCGGATCCATGAACTGGCTGTGCGGATCGAGGCCCGATAGCATGCCGCGCAGCGCCGAATACGTCAGATCCTTGTAGCTGGTCTTTTTCTCATCCACATAATCCTGCCGGATGAGCATGAGCGCGCGGCTGAATACCGCGGCATTCGGGTAACCCCCGTCCTCCGCGGGCGATGAAGCAAAGAGCTCCCTCTGGCGGCTCAGGAGAAACGCGCTGAAGACCAGCAGCAGGACAGTCGTGCTAAGCCAAAGGCGTTTTTTCATAAACGACTACTCTAACACGCGCGTCGCGTATGTCGAACAGCCTAACGAACAACGGCAACCAGCTCAGGCCGCTTCCTTGTCCTGCTTCTTGCGGATCACGGGAGACTTCTTCCCTTCCGCCACTGCTCGATTGATCGTGATGTCCGCGATGTCTTCCCGGCTCGGTATCTCATACATGATATCGAGCATGATCTTTTCGAGCATGGAGCGCAGAGCGCGCGCGCCAGTGCCTTTGCGAACCGCCTGGGCCGCAAGAGCCCGCAGCGCGTCACGCGTGACTGTCAGGTTTACGCCCTCCATTGCCAGGAGCTTCGTGTACTGCTTGATCATCGCGTTTTTGGTGTCCGTGAGGATCATCATCAACTCGTCTTCTGAAAGGGCGTCCAGAGCCGTCACAACCGGCAGACGACCGATGAACTCCGGGATCATTCCAAATCCCAGCAAGTCTTCGGGTTCCGTGTGCCGCATCGCCTCCTTGGCAAGCACATCCTCCACGCCGGAATCCGCCGTCGCGAAGCCCATCGTTCGGCGTCCCAGCCGCTTCTGAACGATCTTGTCCAAACCCACAAAAGCTCCTCCACAGATGAACAGGATCTTCTCCGTGTTGATCTGGATGTACTCCTGGTGAGGGTGTTTCCTGCCCCCCTGTGGAGGCACATTGCACGTGCTTCCCTCCAGTATCTTCAACAGCGCTTGCTGCACACCCTCCCCCGACACATCACGAGTGATGCTCACGTTGTCCGTTTTCCGCCCGATCTTGTCGATTTCGTCGATATAGACGATGCCGATCTCCGCCCGCTTCACATCATAGTCGGCATTTTGCAGGAGGCGCAGGATGATGTTCTCGACATCCTCCCCGACGTAGCCAGCCTCCGTGAGCGTCGTCGCGTCCGCGATGCAGAATGGCACATCCAGGATGCGCGCCAAGGTCTTTGCCAAGAGGGTCTTTCCCGATCCCGTCGGTCCGATCAGCAGGATGTTGCTCTTTTCTATCTCGACGTCCGCCAGCGGGTCCATCGACAAAGCCGCCCCATTTGACGGGGTCACTGTCTGCGAGATGCGCTTGTAATGGTTATGCACCGCTACCGCCAGCGTCCGTTTCGCGCGCTCCTGCCCGATGACGTATTGATCCAGCAGCCGCCGAATCTCCATCGGTTTCGGCACCCGCAACGCCGACGATTGCCGTCGCGCGTCCTCACTCAACTCCTTGTCGAGGATGCCTTTGCAGACATTGATGCAACTGTCGCAGATGTAAACCCCCGGGCCCGCTATCAGTTTGCGCACTTCCGCGTGGCTCTTGCCACAGAAGGAACACATCGTGAGGTTGGAAGGGCGAGCCACTTTGTTTTTACTCCGGCTTGTCTTCCAGCGTTTCTGGACGCGATTCAGGCTTTAGTTCCTTGCGAGACTTTACCACCTCGTCCACGAGCCCGTAATCCTTCGCCTCAGCCGCGGTCATGTAATAGTCGCGATCCGAGTCCAGTTTTACCTGGTCCTCCGGTTTTCCGGTGTGTAGGGCGATGATTTTGATAAGCCTCTTCTTCAGTTTGAACATGTATTCGACCTGGCGCTCGACATCACTCGCAGCACCTTGTGCGCCACCCGACACCTGATGGATCATTATATCGGAATTTGGCAGGGCGTACCGTTTGCCTTTGGTGCCCGCGCACAGGAGCACAGCCCCCATGCTGGCGGCCATGCCGAGGCAATACGTCGTCACATCACATGTGAGAAACTGCATCGTGTCATAGATCGCCAAACCCGCTGTCACGGATCCCCCCGGGGAGTTAATATAGATGTTGATATCCTTCTTGGGGTCTTCCATCTGGAGGAAGAGCAATTGCGCGATTACGAGATTGGCGACATGGTCGTCGATTCCCGTGCCGATAAATACGATACGGTCACGCAACAGGCGCGAGTAAATATCGTACGCGCGCTCTCCCCTGCCGGTTTGTTCGATCACCGTCGGGATGAGGATGGATTCCATGGATGAGTGGGGTGGGTTGCGCATAAATTCTGACCTTGAAACGCCTCTAGGAGCCGGTTTGGACGCTAGCATTCGAGCTTAGGAAATCAAGAACCTTGCCCGTCAGGATGTCTTCCTCTACCTGGCCAAGCGAGCCTCGTTCGTCCAGTTCCTTGCGGAGTTTCTCGGGCGTCATCCCATATTGCCGCGCCATCGCGACGAGCCGGTCCTCGAACTCGTCCGTTGATACGGTGATTTTCTCCTGCTCCGCGATTCGCGTCAGCACAAACCCGCTTTTCAACCGCTCGCGCGCTCTGTCCGCCGCCGCGCTGAGAAGTTCTTTTTGACTTTCCCGGATGGCTTCGTCCGGAATGCCTCTGGATTGGTTTTCCTTCACGAGCTCAGACACAATACGCCTCGTCTCCGCGCCCACCATCGCCGGAGGGAGTTCACATTCGATCTTCCCCAGCAAGACGTTCATGATCTGGTTCCGCCTGTCTCGCTCCGCGTCCAGCCTCTTATCGACTTCAATCCGGCCCCGGACATTGACCCTGAACTCTTCCATCGTCTTCCCAGGATCCACTTGCGCCAGAAACGCGTCGTCCAAAGCCGGAAGGATCTTTCTCTTGATCCCGCGCGTGGTGACCACATAGTCGATCTTCCGCCCCTTGAGGTCATCAACCGGGAAATCCCCGGGCAGTTCGATCTGGAAAGCGCGTTCTTCGGCCATAATGGCCCCGACCAGATGCTCGCTGAAGCCGGGAAGAAAGGATTTCGGGTCCAGCATCAGCCAGAAGTTTTTCCCGCGGGCAAGCTGCCCGATTGCCTTGGGCGCCGCCTCCTCCAACGGCTTGCCATCGATGGAGCCTTCATAGTCAACCACCGCAAACAAGCCCATCTCCAGAGGCGTGTCCGTCAAATCCTCGAAACTCGCGAGCCGATCCCTCAGTGCTTCGATGAAGGCGGTCACCTCCTCTTCCGTCACGTCGGTGTTACGGGCGGTCACCGGTATGCCCTTGTACTCAGGCAGCTCAAACTCGGGTGCCGTCACGAGCGTCGCCGTGAAGCGCAGCGTCTTGTCCTCCGCGATCTCGAAGTCCTCGACATCGGAAACCGAAAGCACGCGAAGCTTCTTTTCCGCGATCGCCTCACGGTAGCTCTCCGAAAGCAGTCTCTTCTTCACTTCCTCGCGGATCTCCTTCTGGAACTTCTTCTCGACCATTACCCGGGGAGCTTTGCCCGCCCGGAACCCGGGGATGCGGGCGTACCGGCTGTAATCCTTCGCGATCTCATCCCACGTCTTCTCGACCTGGTCGGGTGGCAATTCCACGCGGAGGGTTGTCTGGCAATTCGGCAAATTTTCTACTTCGACATTCATTATGTTATTTTTCCTCTTGCGGGCCAATACGGCTATTGGAGCCAGGATTTAACGGCTTCCGCATCCGCGACAGGGCCGACGATTGCCACCCCTAGCTTGGCGCGATTAAGACAGTAGCAGGCGACTCCCTGTATGTCATCCGTCGAAACACCCATCACTTTCTGCTCGATCTCGGCGGGATCAAGAATCTTCCCATATCCGAGGATCGATTCTCCCAGCCACATCATATGGTTGGTAGTGCTCTCCAGTCCCATCAAGGTCTGTCCGACCGTGTAATCCTGCGCCTTCTTTAACTCGCCCCGCGATATCTTCTTTTGGCAAAGCGCCTCCAACTCCCGCATGATGACCTGCATCGCGCGCTTCAACTTCGCCGTGTCCAGTCCGGCGTAGATGTTGATCATCCCGGCGTCCGCCAGCGCCACCATTCCACTCTGCACCGAGTAGCAAAACCCGTATTTCTCCCGCAGTTTCTGGAACAGCCGGGAACTCATGTTCTCGCCAAGGATCACACTCAGGAGCTTTAGCGCGAACCGGCGTTCATCCGAGCGCCCCAATCCATAAAAGCCCATCGCCAGGTGCGTTTGCTCGGTCTCCTGGGTCACCAGCGAGACGCGGATGTCGCCCGAAGCCTCCGCGCATCGATGGAAGCGCGGCACCTTGCCAGGAGGCAGGCTAGCGAGCGCCTTGCCGAGCAGAGCCACCACGCGGTCGTGCTGGATGTTCCCAGCGACCGTTACGATCGTCGTGCGCCCATTATAATGTTCCTTCATGAAGTCCATCAACTGCGGGCGGCGGAACGTCGCTATCGTATCCACCGTTCCTGTCAGCGGCCTTCCAAGCGGGTGCTCCGGCCACATCGTCTCCGACAGCAACTCTTGCGCGTGCTGCGCCGGATGATCCCGGTACATCATTATCTCTTCGCGGATCACCTCGCGCTCTCTATCCACTTCTTCCGTGGCGAAATGCGAGTTTAGATACATGTCGCAGAGCACATCGCACAACTTCGGAAGATGCTCCCCCGCCGCCTTGGCATAAAAGCAAGTGTGATCCTCCGTGGTGAACGCGTTGAGGTAACCGCCGATTCCCTCCACCGCTTCGATGATCTGCCGAGCCGTCCTTCTCTTCGTGCCTTTGAAGATCAGATGCTCCAGAAAGTGCGAGATCCCGCTCGTCTTTCGCGACTCGTACCGGCCCCCGATCCCCGCCCATATGCCCACGCTCACACTCCGCATGTGCGGCATCTCCACGGAGGCGATTCTCACTCCGTTCGGCAGGCGGCTCATGTTATAGCAGGGGTCCATTTACAGTTTCTTCCTTGGAATCTTCTTCTTTCCCGATGCAAGCACGTGCTCGGCCATCTCCAGATCCTTTGGGAAAGTGATCTTGAAATTCCAGTCGTCGTTCCGCAGCAGCGCGATCTTCTTTCCGAGACGCTGCACCGCCGACACCTCATCCGTCACCGGCTCGTTTTTCGCCATCAGCGCCGCGTAAGCCTGCAATATCAGTCCGCTGCTGAATATCTGTGGCGTCTGCATAGCCCACAGCCCGGAACGTTCCACGCTCTCCGACACGATCTGCTCCTCAGAGGCGCGCTTCACCGTATCCGGGATCGGGGCCGCGCAACACGCCGCTCCGTGCTCCTCCGCCAGCTTTAGACATTTCCGGATGAGACTCGGACTCGTCAGCGGGCGCGCGCCGTCGTGAATTGCGATATAATCCGCGTCCGGAGTTACGGCCCGCAGCCCGTTCCACACGGAAAGGTGCCGCTCCGCCCCGCCCGCGATGACCTCGCGCACCTTCGTGAAATGCTCCTGCTCCACGAGCTGGCGCATCTCTCCAAGCCGATCCTCCCGTGTCACAAGGATGATCTGCTTCACCTGCTTGCAGTCGTGAAAAGCCCCTATCGAATGCGCCACTACTTTCCGATGGTCCAGCTCCGCGAAAAGCTTGTCGAACCCCATGCGCCTGCTGCTGCCTGCCGCGACGATGATTGCTGTGAGGACGGGTAAAGGAGAGTGCAAGAAGGAGAAGTTGTGAATCAGTGTCTCTATCCCCAGCAGCTTCAGGGAAGCGCCTTTTTGATTTCCTCACTCAGCGTTTTCCCATCCACTCTTCCTTCCGCCTTGCCTTGCGCGACTTTCATCACCGCTCCAAACTGCGCCTTCGTCGTGGCCCCCGTTTCAGCGATGGCCTCCCTCACAAGAACTGCCATCTCCTCAGGTGTCAGAGCCTTGGGCAGATAAACATCCAGGAAAGGCAGTTCGGATCGTTCCTTGTCCGCAAGATCCGGCCTCTCCCCTTTCTCAAACCCCGCGATCGCGTCGTGCCTCTGTTTCACCTGCTTCCGAACCACCGCCAAAGCATCCGCGTCATCCAGGGAGCCATCCGCCCCATGCTTCTCAATCGCCGCGTACTTCAACGCGGATTTCAGCATGCGCAGCACCCCGAGCCTTTCAGCCTGTCGCGCCTTCATCGCTTCCTTTAAATCATTATCGACCCGCTCCTGGAGACTCATCCCAAGATTTTACGCGGCGGGGCGGCTTCGGCAAATGGTTTCACCGCGAGCGAGTCTTGCTGCCGAATTGTAGCACGTCGCCGCTGTTTGCCTTAAAAGTCGATAGAGGCAAGGTCGTAAGGCTCGAACTCCACGGATCGTAAGTCATAAGGGAGGCCTGCCGTCGCGCAATTTCCAACGCCGCCGCGGCTTCGCGCCCTCAGGATTGGCCCTCGGTCTCTAGCGGGCAACAAGCCTTGCGGTCTCAGCGGCCGGATGATCCAGCGCGTGGAGGATTGGGGACGGATAAATTCCGAAGAGGAAGACACAGACCGCCAGCACGGCGATGGCAGCCCGGGTGAGCGGGGCCACCCGGATCGGGGTTATGTCGGAGGGTTCCTGCCAGTACATGGCGCGGACCACCTTCAGATAATAGTAGAACCCCACGGCGACTGTCGCGACACCCAGAGCGATCAGATAGAAATGGCCCTGATCCCAGGCAGCGTAGAATACGAGGAATTTGCCAAAAAAACCGACGGTGAAGGGGATTCCCGCGAGGGATGCCATCGACACCAGCATCCCGAAAGCGAGGGAGGGCGCGCGTTTACTCAAGCCGTTGAAATGCGCGATGTCATCGCCGGCGGAGTGCCTCGCCACCACGGTCAAAATAAGGAAACTGAGAAGCGTCATCATGAGATAACCGGCCAGATAGTACGAGATGGCCACTCCCGCTCCCGCGTAGCCAATGGAAGCCACGGCAACCAGCAGATAGCCCGCATGGGCGATGCTGGAATACGCCAGAAGCCGCTTCATGTTATTTTGCGGCATAGCGGCGAAGTTCCCATAGACGAGGGTGAGCGCCGCGATGATCGACACCACGCCCAGCACTTTGTGACTGATAGCGGGAACAGAGACGAAGACTTCCAGCACCCGCATCAGAACGACAAATCCGGCTGCTTTGGAGCCGACGGACAAAAAGGCGGTGATCGGAGTTGGAGCGCCCTGGTACACATCCGGCGCCCAAAGCTGAAAGGGAGCGGCTGCCACTTTGAAGCCAAGTCCGACGAGGATGAGAGTAAACCCGAACAGGACAGGCGCATGGGAACCCTTCATGTCCCTGAGAGAGGCGGCGATCTGATCGAGGCCGGTTTGGCCGGTGATGCCGAAAATCCAGGTGATGCCGTAGACCAGAAAGCCTGTGGAGAGCGCGCCCAGTATGAGATATTTCACTCCCGCCTCAATGCCTGTCGGACTGCGCCGCATGTAACTAACGAGGACGTAAAAGGAAATGGTCACCATCTCCAGGGAGACGAAAATCATTATGAAATCCACAGCGGACGCCATCCACATCAAACCGGCGCAGGTAAAAATGGGCAGGGTGTAGAATTCGCCTATTCCCGCCTCGCCGGTCGAACCGAAGATATACTTTTGGACGACGCTCTTGTATTCGAGCGACATGATGAGCACAAAGATGGTCGTCAGCAGCGCAAACCGCTTGAAGAAGAGGGCGAGAGCATCTGCCCTGTAGAAGCTCCAGTAAGCATCTCCGCCAGGAGGAGGGGTCTGATGGTTGGCGGTAAAAAATGTGAGGATGAAAACAAACGCCAGCCCAGCCATCCCGACCCAGGCGATGGGCGTCTTGTCCTCATCCCCCGCGAATGCTTCGAACAGCACGAGAAGAAGACCGAGAACCAGCACAAAGATTTCAAGATAGATGGACTGCATCATGACAAATGCTCCACGGGGGCGGCGGCTTTGACGGAAGGTTTCAGGAGCGCCAGGAACACTCTTGGGAAGAAGCCTCCCAACAGCAATGCCGCGAGGAGGAGAGAGATCGGCATGCGCAAGGAAAACGCGACGTCCTTCAGGTCGACCCACTTTTTGGCGATCTCGCCCTGGAAAACGGCGCGGTAAGCTCTCAGCATGTAAACGGCTGAAATGACGACGCCCCAGAGCGCGAGGGTCGTCGCAACATGAAAGCTGACCGAGCCACCAGCTGAACGGCTGCCGTATGCTCCGAAGAAGACGAGAATCTCCGACGCGAAATTCGCGAAGCCAGGGAGGCCAATTGAAGCGAAGGCGGCAAGGCCAAAGGCGAAACCAAGGAAAGGCATGGGCTTTGCAAGACCGCCCAGATCTTCAAAGGCGAGGGTGCCGGTCTGCTTTCGCACCTGTCCCGCGATGGCGAACAAGGCCGCGATGGAAAGCCCATGCGCAAACATCAGCAATGCCGCGCCATTAAGCCCGAGCGAGTTAAGGGACGCAATGCCAAGGAAGATGTAGCCCATGTGCATCACGCTCGAGTAGCCAAGCATCAGGTCGAGCCGCTTCTGAGAGATGGTCACGAGCCCGACGTAGATGATGTTGCCCACCAGAAGGATCAAGAGCAGGTTTGTCCAATGCCGGGCGGCGTCTGGAAGGAGGGGCAACGCCACGCGGATCAAACCATAAAGGCCGAACTTCTTGAGCACTCCGGCGTGAAGCATCGCGGCGGGAGCTGGCGCTGAGGCATAGGCGCGGGGCGCCCATGTGTGGAATGGGAAGAGTGAGATGAGAATGCCGAAACCGATGAGCAGCAGCAGATAAATACGGTTCGCGTTCGCGGGATGAACCTGGCCTGAGGTGATCAGTTCCTGAAGCCTGCGAAGGTCAAATGTCCGGAGGGCGACGGGGAAACTCTGGTAAAGGCCAACGAGACCCAGCAACAACACAAAACTTCCCACAGCGAGGTAGATCGTGATCTTCCAGGCGGCTGTGTGGCGGTCTCCCGTGCCCCATATGCCGATGAGCAGGAAGGTCGGAATGAGCGCCAGCTCGTGAAACGCATAAAAGAAGAAGAGATCGATAGAGGCAAACGCTCCCATCGCGCCCGCGGAGATGAATAGCAAAGAGGCGTAGAACAGATGTTCGGATCGCTCAATGGGAGGCGTGACCCAGATCGCGGCGAGCGTCACAATTGCTGTGAGGAGAAGCATCACCAGGCTCAGGCCATCCGCGCCCAATACATAACCCATGTGCCATTCGGGCAGGATGCTTTTGGAGAAAACAAACTGATACCCTGCTTGCGCCCTGTCATAGCCAAGAAAGCCGGAGATGGCCGCCGCAAGGTTGATAGCCGCCGCCATGAGAGCCACGGCTCTCGCGGGAGCGCCCGCCATTACGACGAGCGCGGCAAGAATCGGGCAGAGGATGAGGATGTTCAGCAACATATCATTTCCTCAACGTCACAAAGTAGAGCAATCCCACGATGCCCAGGCCAAACATGAAGGAATAGGCCTGGAGATTGCCGATCTGAAAAAATCTCAGGACGAAGCCCAGCAGCCAGGCGCTTCCGCTGACAACGCGGACAATGCTATCCAGCACCCAACGATCGAAATATCCGCTCACCCGCGCGAGCAAATCCTGCGACATGCGAATGAGGACCGCGTAAAGTTCATCGAAGTAGAACTTGTTCGCGAGCAGCGGAATCAATATCGGGTCTTCTGTCTTGCCCGCGTAGAGAAGAAAGGCAAAACCGGCTCCGGCGGCAAAGGCGGCAACGGCGAGGATCGTAACGAAGAACGGGCCTTCCTTGTCGGGGATTTGGACGAAGTGTTTGATGACAAACCCGTATCCGGCCACGAAGGCAGGCACGGCAAGGATCAACAAGGGCAGGGTCATGGCGGGCGGCGCGTCGTGACCATGTTCCGCGGCTGGAGATTTGGGTTTGCCGAGGAAGACCACGACGAACAGGCGGATCATGTAAAACGCCGTCAGAAAGGCTGTGCCGAGAGCCGCGGCGAAGAGGCCCTTGCTGCGGAACAAGGCGGCGGCAAGGATTGCCTCCTTGCTGAAGTAACCACTGAAGCCGGGGCAGCCAATAAGCGCGAGCGTGGCGATCAGGAATGTCAGGAAGGTGAGGGGCATCCGGCTCTTCAAGCCGCCCATCTTCCAAATATTCTGCTCATGGTGGAGCATGTGGATGATGGCTCCCGCGCCGAGGAAGAGGAGCGCTTTAAAGAACGCGTGCGTGAAGAGATGGAACATGGCGGCGCCGGGGGCCAGCACGCCCATTGCCATCACCATATAGCCGAGTTGGGAGAGCGT
The DNA here is from genome assembly GCA_963828525.1 of uncultured Verrucomicrobiae bacterium. Taxonomy (GTDB): domain Bacteria; phylum Verrucomicrobiota; class Verrucomicrobiia; order Chthoniobacterales; family Chthoniobacteraceae; genus CAWHEP01. The sequence continues at coordinate 208,844 of CAWHEP010000002.1, read as the reverse complement.
GGAGTAAGCCAGGATGCGCTTGATGTCATTCTGCTGCGTAGCCATGAGGGCAGCGAGCACTGCCGTCGTTACGCCGATCCAGGAGATCACCTCCTGCGCGAACGGAGCGGCCTGCACGAGGAAGAACACGCGGGCCAGCATGTAAACGCCGGCTGCCACCATGGTTGCGGCATGGATCAACGCCGATACGGGCGTCGGGCCTTCCATCGCGTCCGGCAACCAAACATGCAGCGGGAACTGCGCCGATTTTCCAACCGTGCCGCAGAAGATGAGCAAAGTCGCGGCAGTCATGTTGATGCCCGCGAAGTTCGCAGCGTTCAGGGCTCCGGCGATCTCCGTAAAGACGACCGACTTTGTCGCGAGCCATAGCATCAGGATTCCCAGCATAAATCCGAAATCCCCGATCCGGTTCGCGATGAAGGCTTTGTTCGCGGCGGCGGGCGGAGCATTGCGGAAATACCAATGACCGATCAGGAGGTAGGAACTCGCGCCGACAAGCTCCCAGAAGATGAACATCATCACGAAGTTATTGGCGAGGACAATGCCCAGCATGGAGAACATGAAGAGCGACAGGCCAGCGAAGTAGCGCGACTCGCCTTCATCCTCTTTCATGTAGGCCGTGGAGTAGATATGGATAAGCGCGCCGATGCCTGTGACGACGAGCAGCATCGTCTTGCTCAACCCATCAATCGTGACGCCGATGGGAACGCGAAACGCGGGACCGAAATCAAGCCACGTGAACGAGGAGGCTGTCATCGGCCCGGAATGAATGAAGACCATGCAACTGCCGACGAAGGAAATCAGAACGGCGGCGACGGCGATCGCCACACTAAGTTTCCGCCAGAATTGGGTGAGGAGGACGATCACGATCGCGCTCACCAAGGGCGCGAAAAGGATGATCCAGGGCAGGTTTGAGTTCACAGGCATTTGCGGGCTAGAACCTCATGCTGCTGATGTCTTCCACGTGAGTGGTGCGCCGCGATCTGTAGAGGGCGACGATGATCGCAAGTCCGACAGCCACTTCCGCGGCGGCGACGGTGATGATGAAAAACACAAGCACCTGTCCATTGTAATTTGGCATGCCGCTGACGAGGTTGAACCTTGAGAAAGCCACGAGCGAAAGATTGGCGGCGTTCAGCATCAACTCGAGACTCATAAAAATGACCAGGATGTTGCGGCGCAACAAAACTCCCGCGAAGCCAATGGCAAAGAGAAGACCGCTGACAGCCAGATAATCGTTGAGGGTCGTCATTGCCTACTTCAAACCCTTCTTGCTGAGAACCACCACGCCAATGGTGGACACCAGCACGAGCGCGCCCACGACCTGGAAGGGAAGATTATACCTGCTGAAAAGCATCACTCCAACGTTATGCACGTCATCGAAATTGGCGGTGGCGAGGGCGGGGAAAGGCTTGTCTCCCGCAGGGAAGCGGTGAATCACAACGACAAGCTGATAGACGAACGCGAGGGCGACGAGCAACCCGCCGACCGTGGGGACAATATTGAACCGCCGTCTGGCCTCGGCCCTTATGTCCAACAACATGATGATGAAAAGAAACAGCACCATCACGGCCCCCGCATAGACGAGCACTTCGATGACACCGATGAAGTAGGCGTCAAGCGAGACGAATAACGCGGCCATCGCGAGAAAAGAAACGACCAAACTCAAGGCGCTCGCGACGGGGTTGCGGTTGATGATAACCAAACAGGCAAAGCCCAGCATCACGACCGCAAACAACCAAGACAGAATAGGGGGCATCTCTACTTCCTCTCGTTCCACTTATAGACGAGACCTTCCATCACCCCGCCCAGTTCATAGAGTTTCTTCTTGTCATGAACCATCTCCGCCCGGCTCAGCCCCGTGATCGCGTAATCTTTGCGAAGGAAAATCGCCTGCTCGGGACATACCTCCTCGCACAACCCGCAGTAGATGCAGCGGATCATGTCGATATCGAATTCCTGAGGAAACTTCTCGACCTTTGAGAACTTGCTCGCGGCGGGAATCTCGCCCGGCTTGATGCGGATCGCGCGGGGCGGGCAGATGAATTCGCAGAGCTGGCAGGCGACGCAACGCTCCCGCCCATGTTCATCCTTCACCAGCGTGGGCGCGCCCCGGTAATGGGCGGGCATGTGGCTGTCCCATTTCTCTTCCGGGTACTGCATGATGACTTTTGTCCGCCCAAGCAGCATGTTCTTGAAATGCTTGAAGGTGATTGCCAGACCCGCCGCGATGGAGGGCAAATATAGCTTCTCGCGGAAGTTTAGTTTTGGACGCGCAACCGTGTAAGCCATGATTCAGGGAAGATAAAGGAGGATGCCAGCGGTCACGAAGATATTCACGAGAGCGATTTCGAAGAAGAAGATCCAGCCGAGTCGCATGAGTTGATCGTATCGAAACCTGGGGAGCGTCCAGCGGACCCAGATGAAAAACCCGAGCAGGACGGCAACTTTCCCGAAGAAGGTCACGATATTGAAGAGTCCGCCGAGGATCCCGGCAAGCCCCGCGGCGGAACCGTCAATCAACGCAAAATGGAACCCCGCGCCGGCGCTCCACCATGGGAGCGGAAGATGCCAGCCACCCAGGAAAAGAGTTACGATAAGGGATGATCCGGTAATCATCGCCGCGTATTCGCCGAGGAAGAAAAGCGCGAACTTCATTGACGAGTATTCGGTGTGATAGCCAGCCACCAATTCCGTCTCGCATTCCGGCATATCGAAAGGGAGGCGATTTGTTTCAGCGAAGATCGAGATGGTGAAAATGACGAACGAGACGAGCATGGGCGCGAGAAGGAGCCATCGTCGGAGACTCAAACCCTCGCCCCAAAAAGGGAGAAGCAACCACCCGTTCTTTGCCTGGTAACTAACGATGTCGACGAGGTTCAGCTTGCCAAGGAGCAGGAAGATGGGGACGACGGAAAGACCGAGCGAAAGTTCATACGAGAGCATCTGGGAACTGGATCGCACGCCTCCCAGGAAGGAATATTTGGAATTGGAAGCCCAGCCGGCAAGGACGATGCCATAGACGCCCAGAGACGCCACCGCGAATACGAAAAGGATGCCGATATTCACATTGGCGATCACCATGGGGACGCCAAGCACCGTGCTTCCGAAAGGAATGACGGCAAGCGTCAGCAGCGCGGGAACCATCGCCAGGCCAGGCGCAAGCCAGAAGTAGAACTTGTTTACGTGAGCGGGCGTCAGTTCCTCCTTGAGGAGGAATTTCATGGCGTCCGCGATTGGCTGCCCGAGGCCCTGCATCCTCAGATTGGTAAAAGGGATTCCGACGCGGTTGGGGCCGAGACGATCCTGAATGAGCGCGCTGATCCTCCGCTCCGCGTAAACGGTGTAAGACACCATGGGAAGCACGACGAGAAAGATAATCCCCAGCGTTTTGCCAAGGGATTCGGCGATGAAAACCCAGTCCAGTTGAAAAAGGGATTCCATTACTTCGGAAGCAGAACTCCCAGATCCCCTATTTTGCTCAGGCTGAGGCCAGCGAAGGAAGGCGTCGCTTCAGCCATTTGCCGGAACACATCTTCAATCATGTAAATGCCATTCGATCCCGAGATCGCCTGGATAAGGTCGCGCAGCACTTCCCAATCGTCCCGCGCCTCGCCTGGGGGCTGGATCGCGCGATTCAGACGCTGCAGGCGTCCTTTCACATTGATCATTGAACCGCGCTTTTCCGCGAACCCGGCTCCCGGGAACGCGACGGTTGCCGCTTCAACGGTGGGGTTTGAAAGGATGTTGAGGGTCACCAGCGAACGGAGCTTCGATAAATCCTCCCTCGTGATTCCGCATTCCAGCGCGTCTTCACCGAGTATCACGAGAGCCTTGATGGCGCCCGACTTCACGCCTTCCGCGATCTCCGCAAGGCGCTGGCCTGGAGTTTCCGCGGATACTCCCATGAGCAAGGCTCCGGCCGTGTTTGGGTTACGATCGGCGCTCATCAAAATGTCATCGCCCTTTTCGACGCGGGGCAGAATGTCATGGAGCTTCACGCCAAGCGTCGAGATGAGCTTTTTCACAAGCCAAAGCTCTTCATTGGTCATCCTGCCGGACGCGATCAGCGCGACCTCACTCCCCTGAAAGCTCTTCAGTTCCGCCGCCGCTTTTGCCAGGGCCGCAGTCCAGTCCGCTTGTTCGCCCTTGCGACCCGCCTTCACCAAGGGCGCGAGCAAACGCGTGTCACTGTGCAGGTAATGGAAATTGAGGCGGCCGTAATCGCACATCCAGGCGGAATTCACTTCGTTATTCTCGCGCGGGGTCTGTCTGTAAACGACGTCTTCGCGAGCGCCGATGAGCGTATTGCAGCCGGTCGCGCAACTCGCGCAGAAGCTGGGCGTTTCTTTCAGAAACCAGACGCGCATCTTGAACCTGAAGTCTGTCGAGGTCAGGGCTCCGACCGGGCAAATGTCCACGGTATTCAGGGAGTAGTTGCTATCGAGTTCCCGCTGGGGATGAACGGAGATCGTGCTGTAGCTGCCCCGATCCGTGAACCCGAGAACATCATCATGCGGAACCTCCTGCATGAACCTGATACAGCGGGAGCACAGGATGCAGCGCTCCGCGTCGAGCGTCACCCTCGGGCCGATCTGGACTTTCTTGGGTTTCTTGACCTTGTGCTCAAGGAAACGGGAGCCGCCGTTTCCATATTCCACGCTGAACTCCTGGAGGCGGCATTCGCCCGCCTGATCGCAAATCGGGCAGTCGAGTGGGTGATTGATGAGCAGGAACTCCATGACGCCTTTCCGACACTCCTGCGCCATTGGCGAGTCGGTCCGGATGCCCATGCCCTCTGCTACGTCCTGCGCGCAGGAAATCTGTGGACGCGGAATCCAGTTGATGACCGGTTTCCCATCCGGCCCGAGTTCCGGCTTGCGGTCCGGGCCCATTTTGGGCATCCCCATTTCGATAAGGCACATGCGGCAGTTGCCCGGGGAACTCAGCTTTGGATGGTAGCAGTAGCGGGGGATGTAGTGCCCAGCCTGGCCGCAGGCTTCGATGACACGAGTCCCTTTTGGGAATTGTTTCCATTCCCCATTGATCTGGACGTTCAGCATTGGCGTCGGTTCGCTCATGGCATCAATGCGTTCCCGCGTGGACGTGGCTTTTCCCGGTCAATGTCTCGGGATTGTATTCTGGGGGAGTCGGGGGAGGAATGGGCTTTGTGGAGCGGGCGTCGAACTCTTCCTTGAACTTCGCGACGAAACTCTGGGTCGGCCACGCGCAAGCTTCTCCGAAGGCGCAGATGGTCCGGCCCGCGATGTTATCCGCCACTGTCGTGAGCACGACAGGATCCCGCTCAGCGCCGCCTCCCAGCAACATGCGTTCGGTGATTTTCTTCATCCAGAGCGAACCTTCGCGGCAGGGGGTGCATTGCCCGCAACTCTCGTGCGCGTAGAACTCGTTTATGTTATTCAACGTCCACACCATGTCGCGGGAATCGTCCAGCACGATGACTCCGCCGGAACCCGCCATCGACCCGACAGCGGCGAGTGAATCGAAATCCATGACGATGTCATCGATCCCGATCTCCTTTTCGGCCATGGATCCATCGGCCTGTTTCTGCTTCAGCTTGTATTTTTCGCCCGCGCGGAGGACTTTGGCGGAACTCCCGCCGGGGATCACCGCTTTGAGAGCGCGACCGGGCTTCATTCCGCCGCAGATATCGTAGATCAGCTCGCCCATCGTGACCGAACCGACTTCGAGCTCAAAGTAACCGGGGCGTTGCACGTCGCCGCTGACGCAGAGGACACGGGTGCCTGTGTTGTTGGGGCGGCCGATCTTCGCGAATTCGGCTCCCCCCATCCGCACGATGTGCTTGATGTTGCAAAGTGTTTCGACGTTGTTGACGATTGTGGGGCACTGATACAGCCCGAGGACGGCCGGAAAATAGGGAGGCTTGATCCGGGGATAAGCGCGTTTTCCTTCCAGCGACTCGATCAGGCCTGTTTCTTCCCCGCAGATGTAGGCTCCCGCGCCGCGATGCACGTAAATTTCGACATCGAATCCGGCTCCGAGGACGTTTTTGCCGACAAAGTTTTTGGCGCGCGCTTCTTCTATCGCTTTCTCGATGATGCGGGCTGCCTCCGGGAACTCCCCTCTAATATAGATGTAGGCGAGCCGCGCGTTCAGGGCGAAGGCGGAGATCACCATGCCTTCAATGAGCTGATGCGGATCCTGATGAAGAATGTAGCGATCCTTGAACGTGCCGGGTTCCGATTCGTCCGCGTTGCAGATGAGATAGACCGGCTTTGGCTCGTTCGGTTTGATGAACCCCCACTTCACCCCGCAGGGGAAGCCTGCGCCGCCGCGTCCTCGCAGGCCGGAAGCCTTCACTTCGTTGACGATGTCCTCGCGCTTCATCGTCACCGCCTTCTTCAAGTCCTCGTATCCGCCGTTGCGGATTGCGCAATCGATATCGAGGGACCAACCGTCCCGGCCTATATTTGAGAAGATCATCCGCTTCTCTTTGGGATGAACCGGTCGCGCCGGGGGCGGGGAGTCCGCGCCGGCCAGCAGCGCCGCGATGTTCTCGACCTTTACGTTCTCGTGGAAGGTGTCTCCCACCATGCAAACGGGGGCCGAGCCGCAACTGGCGAGGCACTCGACAAATTCCACGCTGAACTCTCCATCCGGACTTTTCGAAACAGGCGTTCCGTGCTCTCCATCATGATCCCGCGCGATCCCGGTGGTCTTGCAGAACGCGTCCATCAATTGATAGCCGCCCGCCATCGCGCACGAAAGTGTCCTGCAAACCCGGATATGGCGGCGTCCCACCGGTTCACGCGTGAACATGGGATAGAACGTGACCAACTCGAGAACGTTGATCGGCTGCAAGCCGAGTTTGGCAGCGATCCATTCGACCGCTTCGTCTGACACGTGGCCAAACTGCTCCTGCGCCAGGTGCAGCAATGGCAGCGCGGCGCTCCGCTTGGAGACGGGGTAATGCGTGATCGCCTCATCGACCCTTGCCAGGAATTCTTGTGAAATCTCCATCTTCAAATACCAGCGCGTCAGTCTACTCGCCAAAGCTGCCCTGAACGCCCCCGGGGTTTACCAGTTTGTCGCCTACAAAGAAAAGATCAACCGACTTACCCTCCTGCATGTAGGTGTAAACGGTTGCGTTCAACGTCTTGGGCTGAGTCTGCAACGGCAGATCGTGGCTCTGCACCTTTGTTGGCTGTCCCAGGATTGATTCCACTTCTTTTGTGCTCATGTCGGGTTTGACTTCTCGCAGGTTCGCATCCGTGATTCGCTTTCCGCATCCTTCCAGCAGGAGCAATAAAAGTCCTGCCAGGACGCGAAGGCGCATGGTCAGCGATCCGCCTCTCCCATTACGAAATCAAGGCTGCCAAGGATGGCAACTACATCGCTCATCATGTGACCGGGCATCATTGCTGGCAGCACGCTGAGGTTTACGAACGACGGGGCCCGAATCTTCAGCCGATGCGGCGTTCCGCCCCCCCGACTGCGGATGTAAAATCCCAGTTCGCCTTTGGGATTTTCCGCGCCGGAATAAATCTCCCCGGGAGGCGCGTCGACGCCTTCGGTATGGATGATGAAGTGGTGGATCAACTCCTCCATCTTCGTGAGCACAGTCGTCTTCGGAGGAGGAAAATTTTTGGCGTCCGCAACGTTGATCGGACCGTCGGGTAGTTTATCCAGAGCCTGCTCAAGGATGCGCACACTCTGGCGCATCTCCTCAATGCGGACGAGGTAGCGGTCGTAACAATCGCCCACAGTGCCGACGGGTATGTCGAAATCGTAATTCTGATAGTCGAGGTATGGGTGCTTTTTCCGCAGATCGTGGTCGATGCCGCATCCGCGCAGATTTGGGCCGGTGATGCCGTAGTCGATGGCCATCTCCTTTGTGATAACACCCACGTCACGGGTGCGATCCACAAAGATGCGGTTCCGGTTCAGGAGGCTGTCTGTCTCATCCAGGCGGGGGATGAACTGCTTCAGAAAGTCCCGCAACTGGGCTATGAATCCTTCGGGGAGATCACGAGTCTGCCCGCCTACGCGTGTGTAGGACGTGGTGAAACGCGCGCCGGTGAGGAGTTCGAAGAGATTATAGAGCTTCTCCCGCTCGGTGAAGGTGTAGAGAAATACGGTCATCGCGCCCATATCCAAGGCAAAGGCCCCCAAGCCGAGGAGATGCGAGGAAATCCGAGCCATTTCGCAGCCGATGACGCGAATGGCTTTGCCGCGCGGCGGCAACTCCCAACCCATCAACTTCTCGACCGCGAGGGCGTACGCCACGTTGTTTGCGAGAGGGGCAAGATAATCCAGCCGATCCGTGTAGGGCACGAACTGGTTGTATTGCATGGTCTCGGCGATCTTTTCATCGCCGCGGTGAAGGTATCCGACGTGCGGTGTCACCTTCGTGATCATCTCTCCATCGAGTTCCAGAACCAGCCGCAACACGCCATGTGTCGCCGGGTGGGAAGGACCCATGTTGAGAATCAGCTTCTCGCCGAGCATATCCTCTCCAGCGGGGACTTCTCCCGGCAGCGCGGCGCGGGCGAGCGCATCCGGCGCTTCTATTTCGTGTGTGGTAAGGGCCATCGGCGAATGAAGCGACAAATTTAAAGGCCCGCCCAAGAGTGGCGCAAGGTGAATTGTGAAATATTTCACAAGCTCCCCTCGACGGCGCCACGCGTTTGCCGGAGATGCCATCCTCAACGCTAGGCATTGGTGAACGATGTGTTAACATGCGAAACATGCCCGCGCCCGCGAAGCCCGTTCCCGAAGAAAAGCAGGCAACGGAGTTTCTGGCGAACGAGCGAACTTTTCTCGCCTGGATCCGCACGAGCGTATCGATCATTTCGCTCGGATTTGTGATATCCAGGTTTCGCCTGTGGATCGACTACTCCCTGCACCAAGGGAGCGCCGGCGCGGAGCATTCCGGATCAAAAATCGGCGGTTCGTTCATGGTTGCCTTCGCCATGGTGGGGATCGGCGGCTTGCTTGCCGTTCTCGCCGCGTGGCGTTACCATGTGGTGAATCGTCAGATCGAACGCGGCCAGGTGACGGCTGATCGGGGATTGATCATTCTGGTAACAGTGTTGGTGGCGTTGCTCGCTGTCGCCATGATCGTGATCATCCTGAACTCGGCGACGAGATAACGCTCGCCAGATCTCGTGGCGGGCGAAGGGTCAGGAACAACAGCCGCCGGCGCCGCATCCACATGAACCGCCTGAGGAGGGGGCCCTGCTCGGCGTGGCGCTCGCGCCAGAACTCATGAGGCCAAAGCCGCCGACAATAACCCGGCGGATGGGCTCGCCCGTCTCGGGGTGGCTGGCGAACGGGGCGTCTTTCATGCTCTGCTTGAACTCAAAACGGCGCGGCGGCTGGTTCTGCGCGCCGGGAATCGTCTCATAGAGATAGGTAGCCATGGTGTTGCGGTAATATCGCACCGGGCGGGCGGGAGGGTCAAAAAGAAAACAGGTATTTGAAAATTATCGCGAACCGGGCGAAAGAGTGTGGTGAAGAACGGGTTGATCGAAGTTTTCCGCCGGGCGTTTCGCAGCGATCGTTTCCTGCATCCGGTCGAGCGCGGGATGGCGAAACAGTACATTTTGCAGCGGCTCGTCGATGTCTTCCCCGAACTGCGGGGCGACCCGGTCGCGCTGGATCGCGCCTACAAGTCGCTAAGCCTTGAACCACGGGCCGGCCACGGGCCGAATGAAGCGCCCACTGTTTTCGAGATGTCGGCGCCTGAATAGCCCGCAAGGGCCACTCCCGGACGGTGCTAATCGTTGGGAAATCCCCGCAAGCGACTGGGTTCTGAAGGCCTCGGAAACCCGCTTTTTTTCCGTTAATTCCCATCGTTGACTAAATGACCCCGCCCGTTGATAGTCCCGGCCCCGCACTTCCTATGGATAGAATCAGAAATATAGCAATCATAGCGCACGTCGATCACGGCAAGACGACGCTCGTGGATCAGTTGCTGCGGCAATCGGGCACGTTTCGGACGAATCAGAAGGTGGAAGAGCGGGTCATGGATTCGATGGATTTGGAGCGGGAGAAGGGGATCACCATCAGGGCGAAGAACGCCGCCTTCCAGTGGAACGGCTACCACATTAATATAGTGGACACTCCCGGCCACGCGGACTTCGGCGGAGAGGTGGAGCGGATCATGAAGATGGTGGATGGCGTTCTCCTTGTCGTGGACGCGCACGATGGCCCGCAGGCCCAGACAAAGTTTGTTCTGAGGAAGGCGCTTCAAAATGGTTCACAGCCGATCGTGGTCATCAACAAGATCGACCGTGAAAACGCCCGGCCGCACAAAGTGCTGGACATGGTTTTCGACCTCTTCATCGAGTTGAAGGCGAACGACCAGCAGCTCGATTTTCCGGTGATCTACGCCAGCGCGAAGCAGGGGTACGCGATGCGGGACATCCGCGACCAAAGCGAGACCATGCAGCCGCTGTTCGAGGCGATCGTGAAAGAAATCCCGCCGCCAGCGATTTCGAACGAAGCTTTTTTCCAGATGATCGTTTCGAACCTTGATTACAGCGATTATCTGGGGCGCATCGCCTATGGACGCATTGTGAGCGGACGGGTGGCTTTAGGAGACTCGATTGTTTGCATCCATAACGAAGGAAATCGCGAGCGGGGGAACGTCACCGCGCTTTTCAGCCACGAGGGTTTGGCAAAAATCGAAGTCAAACACGCCTCCGCCGGGGACATCATCGGTCTGTGCGGATTTGAGGATGTTTTCATCGGCGAGACGCTGACGGACTCCGAAGAGCGGGTGGCGCTGGATTTCGTGGACATCGATCCGCCCACCATCCAGATGAGGATCGTGGTGAACGACTCTCCGCTGGCTGGACGCGAGGGGAAATTCCTCACGGCGCGCCATCTCAAGGAGCGTCTGGTGCGTGAGACGCGCACAAACGTTTCGATCACCGTCAAAGATACGGACACGGCGGGTGTGTTCGAAATCAGCGCGCGCGGCGAGATGCAGATCGCGATCCTCGTGGAACAGATGCGCCGGGAAGGGTATGAATTGCTTGTCTCCCGCCCGGAGGTCATCTTCAAGCGCGATGATCACGGCGGCCTGCTTGAGCCCTTCGAGACGGTCTATGTGGATGTACCCGCAGAGAACCTGGGCGACATCCTCCAGTCCCTTGCGGGACGCAAGGCTGAGATCGTCAATATGGATCACCAAAGTCATAGCGTCCTGGTTGAAGCGACGGCGCCGACCCGGGGTTTGATCGGATTTGAGACGGATCTCGTGAACCTCACGAAGGGGCATGGCATCATGAGCCACCTGTTCAAGGAGTATGGCCCGTTCAAGGGAGAGATCTCGAGCAGGAACAATGGCGTGCTGGTCGCGATGGAAGCGGGCATTGCCACGGCCTACGCGCTGAACAATATCCAGGAACGCGGACGCCTGTTCGTAGGCCCGCAGGAGGAAATCTACGAGGGGATGATCGTGGGTGAGAACGCGCGACCGGAGGACATGGGTGTGAACCCGTGCAAAGCCAAGCACCTCACGAATATGCGCAGCCAGGGCGATGGCAAAGGCATCCAGCTTGAAGCGCCGTTGCGTATGAGTTTGGAGCGCGCGTTGGAATATATCGGGCCGGACGAATACGTCGAAGCCACGCCGAAGAGTCTGAGACTAAGAAAAAAACACCTCTCGGCGGGCGCCCGGAAGCGAGCGTCCAGCAAGACAGGTTGACAATTCAGCTAATTTTGGTTCTAGTAGACGCGGGTTGATCACAGCCCTTCTCGAAATTCCATCCGCATGAGGCGTGTGGCCGCAAGCTCCAAGTAATTTGGCCGGAATACTGTTCGCTCCCCAGGGGAGGCTTTATGGGCTGGCGAGCAGCCACATTCGACCTGAATGCGCATAGTCAAACTTGAAGGGGAGGAGATTTCCGGCCGGACGAGGAGCGAGGCTTCACCGGCCAGGTAACGCGATTGCGGCGAAAGCGCTTTGTTTCAGGTCAACCCAGTTGCGGTAGGAACTACATTCATTATGAGCGAGTCAAGCGAAGAGACCCCGGTGGCGGGAGAGCAGATCAGCGCGCCCAAAAAGCCCGTCAGAAAGCGCGCCCCGGCAAAAAAGCGCGTCGCAGCAGCGACGCAGCCAGAGCTAAGCGAAGCGGCAGGCGCCGCCGCGAAGGATGGGCAACAGCAGGCGGCACAAGCCCCGGCCGCAGAAGCGCCTGCCGCGCCGCCGAACGTAATGCATGCCGACCATCCAGTGACGCCTCACGCGGAATCTGCGCCTCCGATAGAGATACATTCCGCGACGGCGGCGCCCGTGCCTGTGGCCGTGGTTGAACCCGTGGCGCCTGAACCGGTCAGGGAACCCGCGGCCGCAGAGGCTTCGGTGGACGGCGGGGCTTCAGCGGATGGGGCGAATGCGGCGAGCCAAATACCTGAAGCGGCCCGCTACGCTGGCGAGCAGCGTCCTGCTGGTGAGCAGCATTCGAGCGGGGCGCAACGCCCGAGCGGCGAGCAGCGGCCCTATTCGGAACGTCCGCCGTACCAGCCACGTCCGGAGCGTCATGATCGGCATGACCGTCAGGATCGACGACCCGAGTACCCTCCCCGGTTTGACCGCAACGAAGCCCCACGCCCCGAGCGCAACGAACCCGTGGAGATTCAGTACGGTGAGGGCATCGTAGAGGTTTCCGGTAAAGGCTTTGGCTTTCTGCGGGACGCCAAGCGGAGCTTCAACCAAAGCCCGCTGGATATTTTTGTGACGCCGGAGGCCGTGCGCCGTTTCTTTCTGCGCGATGGCATGTGGCTGCGCGGAGAGATTCGCCGTGGCGGGCGGGGGCCTCAACTTCACCGCATAACCGAGGTCGATGGGGGCGATCCCGAACAGTGCAGGAACCTGCCCAATTTCGAGGAATTGACCACCATAAACCCGAACCGTCGCATACGGCTGGAAACGGTCCCCGAGCGTTTTACGACCCGCATCATCGATATGATGACGCCCGTGGGGAAAGGGCAGCGCGGCCTCATCGTGGCTCCTCCGCGCACGGGCAAGACCACCTTGCTCCAGCATATCGCGGATGCTGTTGTAAAGAACCACCCGGAGATGAAGCTGATCATCCTGCTGGTGGATGAACGTCCTGAGGAAGTCACTGAGATCCGCCGCACGGTGCCGCAGGCCGAGATCATGGCGAGTTCGAATGACAGCGACCTGAAGAGCCATACGCGCATCGCGCAGCTCGCGATTGAGCGCGCCAAGCGGCTCGTGGAGGCCAGCAAAGACGTCTTCATCCTGCTCGACTCCCTGACGCGAGTCGGACGCGCGTTTAACAATGCGATGACGGGCAGCGGTCGCACCCTTAGCGGCGGCATGGACGCTCGCGCGATGGAGATTCCCCGGAAGCTGTTCGCCGCGGCTCGGAATACGGAGGAGGCCGGTTCACTTACGATCATGGCCACCGCGTTGATTGAGACGGGCAGCCGCATGGACGATCTGATCTTCCAGGAGTTCAAGGGCACCGGGAATATGGAACTCGTTCTAGACCGCAAGATAAGCGACCAGCGGATCTACCCCGCGATAGACATCTTCCTTTCCGGCACCCGCCGGGAGGAGTTGCTTCTGCCTCAGCACGAGCTCGAGAAGATCAATGTCATCCGACGGGGACTGGCGGGTCACAAGCCGGTTGAAGCCATCGAGCGTCTCCTCAGCTTCGTGAAGAAGTTCCCGACCAACGCGCAGATGTTGAAGGAAATTCCAGGTTAGGCCCGACCTTCTCCGCCGCGCCGCGCCCCGCTCGAGAGGCCCGCGTCTTTAAATCTCGATTTTTACCCCGGGCTCCGGGCAGAGGATTTCGCTTTCGGGCAGATCGACAGCGAGAGTTTCCCGGAACCAGGTGATCGCAGGGGCGTCTCCATGCACCAGGATGATCTTCCTTGGCGAAACTTTCCGAATGTAGCCGCGGATGCTTTCCCGTGAAGCGTGCGCGCTGAAGTTAAACTCCTCGATCTGGCAGTGCAGCTTCTGCGGCGGGAACGCGGGATCAACCGTGACGAGGTCCCCCTGTTTTGCCGCTTTGATTTTTCCAGCGGGAGACGCCGGATCCGCGTAACCCACAAAGAAGAGCGCCTGCTCTGGGACGCTGAGCAGCCGCCGCGCGAAGCCATTAGAGAGCGTTTTCTCGGTCATCATTCCGCTTGAGAGTCCGTAGATCTTTCCTTTGCCGAGAGGAGTGTCCCCGGCGCTCCTGCCCGCCATGACGAAGGGGGCAACGGCGTCGAGGATCTGAAGCCCTGGCTGCTGGCGCGGCACGAACGGCGCGAGGCGGTCGTATATCTCGGTAAGCTTCGTGCTTAGACCTCCGATATAGACCGGAACGATGGGAAGCAAACCGCCGCGGCGGAAGGCATGGATCATCGCCAGCACCTCCTGCGTTTTGCCAAGGGCAAACAATGGCACCAGGATCGCGGCGCCGCGTTTTATGCCAGCCTGCAACGCTTTGGCGAACCGCAGTTCTTCGCCCTTTCGCGTGAACCCTTCAGGAGCTGCCCGGTCGCCGCGCGTGGTTTCCACGATGAGAACATCCAGCTTCTCCTCAGGGAACCGCGCCGCCTGGGAAATTGTCTGATCCTCGAAGTTCACGTCTCCCGTATAAAACACCGACCGGCCTTCCCCGCGGATCATCACCCCTGCGGAACCCAGAATGTGGCCGGCGTCGAAAAACTCAAGCGTCACATCCTCTTTCTCGCCGGGGCGCAGTTTCTCGCCTTCGATGGAAAAATGATGCTCCAGGGGACAACTCCGCCACTGCTTCGCGCCTTGCTCGACTTCGCGATGAGTGAAGAGCGGATAAATGCCGATTCCCTCATCTTCCCGCTTCTTGCACATCACGTTTACGGAGTTGTGAAGCATCACGTCCGAAAGACGCCGGGTGGCCTCTGTCATCAGGACGGGGCGGCGCGGATGATGCCGCATCAGTATTGGCATGGAGCCGAGGTGATCGTGGTGAGCGTGCGTGAGAACGATGGCATCCACCGATTCATCGGGAAGCAGCCCGATGTCAGGCAGCGCGTCCTCGCCATCCGCCTTGGGATGCATCCCACAATCCAGAACGATGTTTTTACCCGCTACGGAGAGGCAATAGCAATTCGCGCCGATTTCGATTCTTCGCGTAAGATTGACGAATTCCATCCCGTAAAAACCAGCGAAAGTGGGCTAAGGGGCGGGAATAAGCAAGCACGCATCCGGGTGGTGGGGAGGAGGGGAGGCTCGGGGAGGCGACCTTGAAAAGGGCGGGCCACCGCGGAAACCGTGCATGTGGGGAAAGCCGCGCCCAGGGCCAGCAAGAGGCGGGGCGGTCACTGGCGCAGGGATTGCAAGCCGCGGGGTTAAGCGACCGGGAGCTGGCAGTCACACCGGGCAGCAACCTATAAAGGTCGCCATAGCCCGGGTTATATGGGAAAACACCCAGGCGGATTTGCGGTGGATCGCAAGCCACCTAGCCATGAAAAGCCCCGAAAACGCCAGCCAACAACTGCGCCGCCAGCCAAACCGAAAGACGAAGCTCCCCGTCCCCCTTCAAAGTGGATCAATCGGTCAAGAAATGTTGCCTGACCCCTATTCCCACCCGAAAAAATCCCTCCGCACAATTTTTGCATGGGCATTCCTCATCTCGGCGATTTATTTGCCGACGCTCTGCACGCCGTTCGACTTCATCGACGACGGCAATCTTGTCTATCCGTCGCATGCCGCAGAACTGTCCGGGAAAGTGCGCTACTACTGTGATGCCGTGGTGGCCAACTACCGCGACCTTGGTCCGTTCCGTCCCACGCTCTGGGCACACTGGCGCGTGGAAGCGGAGTTGTTTCACGCGAATCCGTTCGTCTGGCGAGCGGCGCGTTTTGCATTCACCGGCCTATCGTGCGCAACGCTGTTGCTGCTTTCGCTGGAGCTGAATTTTTCCTGGCGCGCCTCGCTTTTCACCGCCGCGCTCGCGATGTGGAATCCGTACCGGAACGAAATTTGGACGAGCCTCACGTTGTCCGAGGGATTCGCGATGCCATACGCGCTCTTCGCGTTCGTGTGCGCGTTGCGCGCTGCGCGAAGTGAGAGGGCATTGCGGTGGGATTTGGCTGGCGCGTTCTGCATGCTCGTCGCACTTGGTTGCAAAAACACATTCGCCGCGCTCATCCCGGCGCAGGTATTTTTCCGCGTCTCGTCGGACGGTCACGCGCTGCTTTCCGGGCTGCGTAAAAACTGGCGCGGCGCGCTCATCCTCTGCTCCACGTTGAGCCTGCCGGTGGCGCATTACATCGTTTTTATTTCGAACTGGCGTCCCGGGCAGTACCGAGGTCGGTGGTCACAAATTGCACCAGTTGGCGGGGATGCTCGGCGCGGTGAAGGGCGCGGTGAGCATCGACTTCATGGCCGCGGGTTTTGCGCTGGCTCTGATCGCACTGCTGAAGGATTTCGGCCTGCGCGAACTGCTGGTGAAAACGTGGCGCGAAAATCGGAAAGCTCTGCTCGGCGCGGCGATGATTTTTGTTTTCGGCATCGGGATTTATTTGAAAATCTCCGGCATCTGTGGGCGCTACTCGATGCCCGCGGTATGGGGGCTGGACATCCTCATTTGCATCCTCATCGGAATGTTGTTCGAGGCGGGCACAGCGCCCTGGAAACGTGCCGCCGTCGTCGCGCTCGGCGTCGGACTCGCGGCGGTCGCGGTTTCAAATCTCGGCCGTCAAAATAAATTCGCTGCGCGCGCGAGCCTGCTCTGGCAGGTGGTTCACGCCGCCGAGACTGCGCCGCTGGACCACGCGGGTGTCGCGTGGATCAGCAGTCGGAAACTCGACATTGAGGAAGGCATCCACGTCGCGTGGCATCTGCGCGAGAGGAGCGATTCGCACGCGGAGATTCGTTTGTTCAACATCGCGGGCGCCGCGCAAAACCGCCGCGAACTCCCGCCTGCAAAACAGCCTGCCGCATACGCCGTGACCGATGGCGGGGAAGCCGTGCCGCTGCCCGGAAAATGGATGCGCGTGCGCGAGTTCACCCAGCCGTACTGGTTCGGTGCGCGCTATTTTTCCTGCGTGCTGTGGGAAAAAACTTCGTGGTAGGAAAACGCTGCGACCGACATTGGGGCGGCCTCGATTTTTAATGCGGTATTGGTATGAACCGGGAACATAGGTAACAGATTGACGGGGAACATGGGTGACACGAAATCGGGGCGTTATGCCTTGGAAAGAAGAGTCATCAATGGAACAAAAGTTCAGATTTGTGAGTTTGGTCGAGAGCCAGCGTTTTGAGGTTCTGGATCTCTGTCGAGAGTAAAGATTAGCCGCAAGACCGGCTACAAATGGATAGGAAGGTATCGCGAGTACGGAAGCGGCGGTCTGGACGACTGAAGCCGGGTGCCCATGGTTGTCCATCAACACCCATGCATGCAACTCGCCAGCCGGTCTTTGTTGCCTGACCCCTATTTCCGTATCTTGACCCCTATTCCCGTATCTGTCCTGGGCGCAAAGCAATGGACTGAAGACAGTCTTCTCTCGTGATGTGGTGCGCGATTCAGTGGTCGTGATGTGGAGAGGCGGGCTGGAGATGCTCGGCTTCCGTCCCGGGCGCAGGCGGTGCGCGAAACTCGGGCGAGGCCTTATGCATAGGAGCTGCGGGGACGGGAGCGCTGCTTGAAGCTTGAAGAAGTATGGTTGGGTAACGGGAGTCCGTTGCGTCAAGACGGACGGAAACTTAGGCGACGCTTCCCTGCCTCCCGGGGATGAAGAATCAGTGGCCGCTGCAGCTTCGGGCGAGGAAGCTGAGGACGATTGTGCCGATGATGGAGACCCCGATTGAGCCGAGGCACCCAAGACGTGTTGAAAAGAAGCCGAACATGCGCCTTATTCGGGGTCAGTCACCATGTTGGACGTTCAAGCGGCGTCGGTCGTCTTTTTCAGAGCGGTGAACGTTGGGAAGTATCAGCGATTCCAACCGGCGCAACTCGCGCGTGATCTTCACGCGCTGGACGTCCGAAATATTGGCGCGGCGGGAACTCTGGTGGTCCGGCGGGTGGCGGGCGAGAATGAAATTCGCGAGGAGATTGGACGGCGCCTCTCCTTTTCGCCTGAGTTCTTCATCCGCCCGGTGGACTCTGTGCTGGCCTTGCGTGACGATGACCCTTTTGCCGCGTATGCCGAATCTGCCGGCGTGAAGCCGTATCTCAGTGTTCTCGGCTCGGAGCCGCAGGCGGACAGTCTGCTGCCGCATGGCGCGCCTGCGGGTGAAGATTGGGAGGTCCGCGTCATCCGGCGGGTGGGGACATTCGCGCTGAGCGTCCGGCGAATGAAAGAAGGAGGGCGATGGTATCCGAATGAAGTTGTCGAGCGGCACTTCGGGGTTCCCGCTACCACGCGCGGGTGGGGAATCGTGGATCAGATCGCGCGTTCGCTCGAATCGCGATGAGCGAGCGCCGGCGTTGCCTGCGACCTAGCCCGTGATGTCCACTTCGCTCTCGGGGAGGGCGGGCGGGAGACGGCGCTCGGATGGCAGCCCGGAGCGCGACTGAGAGCTCGCGAACATTGTGGCCAGGGTGGGGAAGTCGCGGTTGGTGGAACGCATCCAGAGGAGGAACAGGCCCAACGCGGCGAAAAGCGCGTTTGGGAACCATGCTGCTACAGCGGGAGGAACCCGGTCGCCCTTTCCGAGGGCGAGGAAGAGGTAGCCAAGAAAGAACAGGCCAAAGAAGATGAAGATGGAGCTGGCGACTCCCGCAAGGACGCCGCGCCGGGAATAGACAATGCCGAGTGGCGCGGCTATGAGGATGACTACCAGGCAGGCCCAAGGAACCGCCCAGCGATAGTCGAGGTAAGTCTTGTAGGCAGCCAACTGCGGCTCCGGGAAGTCGGCGTTGGTATCGAGATACTCCCGAAGTTCAGGCATCGAAAGATTCTCGGGCTCCAAATTCGCGCTGATGATGCGCCAAGGCGTTTCCGACCAGTTCTGGATCTTCTGGGTGCTTGCCAGGTCGAAGGTCAGGTCTCCCTGGGCGTTGAAGTGGGTGACCCTGCTGTTCCGCAGGTTCCATGATTTATCGGAGCGGTCAAACGTGGCGACGTTCGCGTAATATTTCGCGACGAAATTGCCATTGGCGTCCTGTTGCGTGATGTGAACGCCCTGGAGGGCATTCAGATCGGGACGGATGCTCTGGACGTACCATGTGCGGAAATCGACACGATTCCTGAAGAGCTGCTGTTCAAGCGGCTGGACGCCGCTCTTGCCGCGAAATTCATCCTGCAAAGCCTTGCGAGTCGCTTCGGCGTGCGGGGCGAGATCATGTTCCAAAGCAAAGCAGGCAGCGGTGAGAAAGAAACCGAAGGCAAAAAGCGGCAGGAGGATGCGGGTCACGCTCTGGCCAGCGGTGAGCATGGAGATGATTTCGTTTGAGCGGGACATCTTACTGAGCGAGAAGAGCAGGGCGAGCAGCTCTCCCAAGGGCATGGAGAGCACCATCACCAAAGGGAGCTGCGTCGCGTAGTAATAGGCGATGCGGTTCGGCGAAATCTTGTTCTCGAGGAACTCGTTGGCGTTGTTCATGATGTCGAACACGAGCCAGATCGCGATAAATCCAAAGAAGCAGAGCAAAAAAGGAACAAGGAAGTTCTTGAGGACGTATCGATCCAGGGTGCGCATGCAGGTGAGGTGTTTTAGCTCGAAACGAACGTCGCGGGAATCGCAAATTCAAACATGATCGCGCTGCGGGAGCAATTCAGTGATGACTTCGCGGAGCGGATCAGCCGCATCTTCTCCGCGGACGGCTTGCTCGCGGGCGCGAAGAACTTCGAGTATCGGCGGGAGCAGCAGGAGATGGCGGTCGCCGTCGCGCGGGCCCTGGATGAGGAGCGGCATCTGGTAGTGGAGGCGGGCACGGGCGTGGGTAAATCGCTGGCGTATCTCGTCCCCGCGATCCTTTACGCGGTGGAAACAAAGAAGAAGGCGATCGTCTCCACGTATACGATCAATTTACAAGAGCAGCTAATCTATAAGGATATACCGATCCTGCAAAAGGTGCTGCCAATCGAGTTCGAGGCGGCGCTGTGGAAGGGGCGGCAGAATTATCTCTGCCCGAAACGGCTGGAGCGGGCGCTGCAGAACGCGAGTGAACTCTTCACTTCGCCCGAGCGGGAGGAGCTGGAGCGCATCCGCGACTGGAGTCTCACCACGCGGGAAGGGACGCTTAGTGATTTCGCGGTGGAACCAGATCCGGGCGTGTGGGCGCAGGTTTGCAGCGAGCAACACATCTGCACGGCAAAGAGCTGCGGAGGTGAGAATGCCCGCTGTTTCTACCAGGAAGCCAGGAAGCGGCTGCTCACCGCGAACATCGTGGTGATGAATCACACGCTGTTCTTCATGAACCTGGGGACGATGCCGGCGGAAACGGCCGGAGACGGATATATATTTGCCAACGATTTCGTGATCTTCGATGAAGCGCACACGCTGGAGGCCGCCGCCGCGAGGCAACTCGGCATCGGTGTCTCGCAGTTCGGCCTGCGAACCGCGCTCCACCGGCTGTACAATCCGGTGACGAAGAAAGGTGTATTCTCTCTCCTGCGGAACCCGGATGGCATTCGCGCCGTCACGGCGCTGCTGGGGGAAAGCGATCAGTTTTTCTCCTCGGTGGAGATCGGGTGCGATTTCAAGAAGAGCCGGGAGTTCCGGGTACGTGAAGCCGGGCTGGCCGACGATTCGCTGTCTCCTGGCCTGGAGGGGCTGTTGGATATAGCCATCAAAGAGATACGGAAGATGCCCGATCATCCGCTGAAAGCGGAATTACAGGATCTCGGACGCAGGGTGCGCGAAATGCGCGATGGGCTAGTCACGTTCCTCGGACAAACAGCGGGCGGCTACGTGTATTGGGCGGAGAAAGCGGGAAAGGCTGGCCAGTTCCTGAACCTGAACGCCTCCCCGGTGGATATGGCGGGCCTGCTAAAGCAGCTTCTTTTCGGAGAAGGCCGCTCCTGTATCATGACGAGCGCTACGCTGTCTGTGGGCAACGAGGAGATGCTCTACTTCCGCAATAGGGTTGGGGCAACCGATTCCGAGGCCAGGCAGATTGGAAGCCCATTCGATTACGAGAAGCAGATGAAGCTCTTCGTCGCGCGGAACATGCCCGATCCGCGGGATAAGGAGTATGAGGGAGCGGTCGCGGAGCGGATCGAGCACTTCGTCGGATTGTCAAAGGGGAGGGCGTTTGTGCTGTTTACAAGCTACAAATTGATGAACGCGATGGCGCAGCGAGTCAGTGCCGGCTTTCGCCGGAAGTGGAACCTGCTTGTGCAAGGCGAGGGTATGCCGAGGCACCGGTTGCTGGCGGAGTTCAAGAAGGACGACCGGCATGTCCTGTTCGGCACGGAGAGCTTCTGGAGCGGAGTGGATGTGCCAGGTGAAGCGCTGTCGAATGTCATCATCACGCGGCTGCCCTTTGCCGTGCCCGACAGCCCGCTGACGGAAGCCAGACTGGAAGCAATCGAGGAACGGGGAGGCGACCCCTTCTCGGAATATTCTCTTCCTGAGGCGATCTTGAAGTTGCGGCAGGGGGTGGGGCGGCTGATCCGGACACGGCAGGACAGCGGAATTGTGGTCATTCTGGACAGCCGGGTTCTGACGAAACCGTATGGCAAAGCCTTCCTGAAGGCGCTGCCGAAGTGCCCGGTGGAGATCGTGTGAGCGGGTTTTTGAGCCGAGAAAAGGTTCAAAAGACTGGCGCGTGAACAGAGTGTAGACAGCTACAAAGGCAATCCGTTCAAAAAATACGAAAATATTTTGGATTATAAGTGGCTTGGAGGGAGCGGCTTACATTTGCCGACGAAAATTGATGTAAAATACTTGTTGAGGAATGGGGGAGATATTGGTATCCAGCGAACTGCCGAAAGTTCGGCGCTTAAACCAACCGAAAACCAAGAAAACTAAACATGGTAATTAAAAACAGTCTGAAATCCGCAGTGTTCGGCGCAGTAGCGCTGGGCGCTACCGTGCTCGCCCCAACATCGGGCTTTGCCGGCGTCGAGGCTTCCGACGGTAAGAAGCAAGTTGTGGCACCCGAAGCTCCCGTCCAATCATGGATCACGGGTGACATCGGCGACACGGTGACCAACGAGTACATCTCGCGTGGTATCGTGCTGGAAAATCAAGGGGTAATCAATCAGCCATACCTCGACCTTTTCTTCAAAGTTTATGAAGGCAAAGGCTTCATCAACTCGGTCTCGGTCCAGCTTTCATTCTGGTCGAGCATCCACACGAAGTCGCGTTTTGCCGCGCCCGGCTCCACGACCCGTAACTGGTACGAGTTTGACTGGGATCCAGGTATAACGATGACGTTCTTGAAGAACTGGACCTACACAGTGCAGTATTTTGAGTTCGACAGTCCTTCTGATTCGTTCCAGCCCGCTCGCAGCATCAACCAGACACTGGCTCTTAACGACTCGGACATGATGGGGGCGTATTCCGCATTTGCGCTTCATCCTCACGTGACCGTGCTGGCTGAGATCCCTGGCGATGGCCGCGCAGGCACAGGCAACCACGAAGGCTGGTACCTCGAACAAGGTATCGCTCCTAGCTACACCTTGATGCCGAAGTCAGACTATCCTTTGACCCTCACGCTGCCAATCACCGGCGGCGAAGGCACGAAGGAATTCTACAGTCTTCAGGCTCCCGCGCCAAAGGCTGCGCAACGTGGCACCAACTTCGGGTTCGTATCCGCAGGCGTAACGCTCAGCGTTCCTCTGGCATTCGTTCCCAAGCAGATTGGTTCCTGGACCGCATCCGCTGGCTACACGTTCTACTACATCGGGCAGACCGTTGCTGAACTGTCACCTGTGTCCGTCAAAGGACCAACAGATGAAGCGCAGCACGTGTTCCAAGCGACCCTTGGTGTAACGTTCTAAGTTAACTGACTCTTGGTGGATCCCTCCGAGCATCTGCTCGGAGGGATTGCCAGGTGCTCAAGTCTGGATTCGGCCAAGTGGCCGAGATCGAGCAAACGCCTCCTTCGGGAGGCGTTTTTCGTTTTAAGGTGGGCCAGGACCGAGGAGCGGGTGGGAAGGCGTTTGCCGGAATGATCGCCGCGACCTCTTCTGAATCTTCCCGGTATGTTCGATCACCGAAACGCCTGATAAGTTGAAAGCGGACATTCTTAATGACCAAATTCCTACTAGGCGTGATCGTTGGAGCGTGCTGCGCGATCTTTTTTCTGTCGCATAAGGCGCAAGACGGGGCGGCGACGACAGGCCTCTCTCCCGTCCCGACAGCGACGCCGCGAGCGGAAGCAACGGCAGTCCCACAACCGGGCCTTTAGCAGTTGCTCGCGGGCAGATCATTTCCGTCATCCCAGGAAGCGGGCTTCTTTTTCAAAGCGAGAGAATGCGGAATAGCCCGTTGACGGAGGAGCAGATCAAGCGGGCCAACGACCAAGACACACGGCAATATGGAGAACTCCTGATCGATTGACCAACGGGCTGGTGAAGGCGAATTACTATGGGCTCCCGGTGGTGGAGTCCCTCATCCTGCTGAAGGATTGCCCGCATGAGGACTCCATGCAGGCTGGGCAAAAGCTGAAGCTTGTGGCGCAGCCCACGGGCGAAGTCTTCAGCTACATGCCTCCAGGCCGGGGCGCGCTCCGGGTTCCGGTCTTCACGATGGATATAGGGCCGATCATGCAGGGGGCCAGCGGTGGACAATGACACCAAAGCACTCTCCTGATAAATTACGGCGTGGAGCACACGAGGCGTGAGGCGGTTCGCGGGCGAGCGCGCACAAAGTCAGGGCCATGTCTGCCGGATGCAGGCCTTGCGCGCGGATCGCGCCTCTGGGATCTGCGCCTGCGCCTTCGCTCGTTCTCACCGTTCATCTCGCAGGCGCTCCCCGAACATCACCGTCTTCTCTCAGCGGCGCGGATGCGCTCCGCGCTTCGGGCGCGGACGGTTACGTGTTTTTAGGTCGCCCGCAGTTCGTTTTTGATGAGTCGCGGATTGAGAAAGAGGGTCAAACATTCGGTTGCCCCTCAGTGGCTTTATTTGTTCAGCCTGGGGTGGGAGGCTGTGCCGAATTTCTCCTCCGTTCTCATTTCTGCGTGTTACAGAGTTTTTGCACAAATTAATATCCCTTATCTTAGTAGCTCTACTCCAGCTAGTTACGGACACCGTCTGACAGAGTGAAGTGTTTCTCGAATAATTGGTATGGCCCCTGCTAAGGCGTTGCTCGAACCACGCGTTGTTCGCGCATGCCGCGTGGCTCGTAAAACCCATTCATGCCGAATGTCAGTCGAAAGCGGTCTCTGAAAATGAAGCCGTCGCAACAAAGAAAAATAATGATGATTAAATCAGTTCGTTCACTCAGTGCTCTGCTCGCCTCTGGCGGACTTCTGCTTTCCTCGATCGTTGGCGCGAGCGCGGCCGACGACACGGTGAAGGTTGGAGTGCTGCATGACCTTAGCGGCACAATGGCCATCAGCGAAACCTCGCTGCGTGATATTCTGCTTTTCACGTTCGATGAGATCAACGCGAAGGGCGGCGTTCTCGGGAAGAAGATCGTCCTGTGACATTAGGACCCGGGTTCCGACTGGCCGACGTTCGCCGAAAATTCCAAACAACTCCTCGGAGCGGACAAAGTCGCGGTTGTATTCGGTTGCTGGACTTCGGTGAGCCGGAAATCCTGTTTGCCCGTGTTCGAAAAAGACAACGGCCTGCTCTTCTACCCTGTCCAGTACGAGGGCGAAGAAGCTTTCAAAGAACATCATTTACACCGCCGAAGCTGTAAATCAGCAGGCGATTCCCGCGGTGGACTATCTCCTCGCGCAGGGCAAAAAGAAATTCTACCTGCTGGCACGGATTACGTTTATCCGCAAACGACCAACCTCGTGTTGCTGGAGTATCTTCGCAGCAAAGGCGTCCCGCTCGAAAACATCGGCGGCGGTCTCAACAAGGACAGCCCGGCAAGATCATCTCGGCGGGCAAATACACGCCATTCGGTCATAAAGATTATCAGCAAATCGTTGCTGAGATCAAAGATTTCGCGGCCAGCGGCGACGCGTGCGTGATCAGCACGATGAACGGCGATACCAACCTCCGTTCTTCAAAGAGATACGCGAACGCGGCCTATCCGCCGATACTTGCCCGGTTGTCTCCTATCTCGATCGCGGAAGATGAACTTCCGCAGCCTGCCTGCCAAGAATCTGGTCGGTCAACTCGGCGCTGGAGCTACTTCATGTCCATCGATACGGCAGCAAACAAGAAGTTCCTCGCGAACTTCAAAGAGTGGTTTAAGACGACGACAGCTGAAGTCCGGGTCAAGGAAGGAAGCGTGTGACGTGCAGCCCGATGGTGCTTTCAGCTACGACGGCGTCTACCTATGGAAAGCCGCGTGGAGAAAGCTGGCTCGCTTGACGTGGACAAAGTGCGCGCGGCGCTCGAAGTCCGGCGCGATCACCTTTGACGGTCCGGACGGCAAAGTCACAGTGCAGAAGAATCACCATGTTACAAAGAACGTTTATATCGGTGAGACCAAGGCCAACGGGCAGTTCAAGATCCTGAAAGAATTCAATCAGGTTTACGGGGAACCGTTCCTCAAGGGGACATTCATGAAGGAGAAATAAGGGCGGGATTTACCAAACAAGCCAAATCATTGAGGGGAGGGGCGGGAGACAGAAACCCGCCCCTTCTTCTTGTCCGGAAACGGTGATGCCAACACTCAAACAAATAATCGCGCGACTCGGGACACGAGGCCTTTCGAAGGTTTTCTGCTGCCTTGGAGCACTGGCGTGCCTGGCAGTAGTCACTCCAGCGCGAGCCAGTTCGGAATCGGACGCTCGCAAGTTGCTGGTGCAGGCGATGCTAAGCACATCGGAACCTGAGCAAATAAAGTTGATCGAGCAGGTCTCAGACACCGGCGCCGAGGGGGTAAGCAAGACGATTATCGCGTGGCGCGAGGGCGGCATCTATATCTACGAGGCAGGCACAGGGAAGATTCCGTATACCATCGAGGACAATCCGGACGCGGAGGGGAAGGTCAGAGGCTACCGCGTGGATAACGGAGAGTTACTGAAAGACGACAAGGGAAACACCCTTAAGCAGGTCAGTTCAGATCTGAATGCCGTAGACACCTCCACGAGCTTGCGAAAGGCGCTGCAGCACTCGCTCGATTTGCTGGGTCTCTCGGCCGCGGACGCGCAGGTGAGGCGCTCAGCCGTGATGAAGCTGGGCATGAGCCAGAAGAAAACAAACATCGCTCTTTTGGACGCCCGCGAGGCCAGGGAGCACGACCCGGCGGTTTTAAAAGCGATCAAGGAAGCGCGGGCGCTTATTGACCTTGCGGATCCTGACACGACGACGCAGGCAAACGCGATCAACAATCTTGCGAGCTTGCACTCCATCGGGAGTTACAAGCTGGTTTCGGATATTGCGGGGAACTCCGCCTCAAAGAACGCGAAGACTGCCCAGGCTGCTTTAAAGTCGTTGGATGGGTATATGGGGATGGTCAATTTCTACGGGACACTTTTCAGGGGACTTAGCCTGGGTTCGGTCCTCCTGGTGGTCGCAATCGGGCTGGCAATTACGTTTGGTTTGATGGGCGTCATCAATATGGCGCATGGCGAGCTGATCGCTGTGGGCGCTTATGCGACTGTACGTGGTGCAAAACATCTTTGGGTCTGGGCTTGCGCTTTCGCCGTTTGGATTCAATGTCTCGATTCCCGGCATCGGACTTACGGGCGGCTTGTACGATGCTTATTTTCTTGTTTCGCTCCCGTTTGCGTTTGTAAGCGCGGCGCTGGTGGGGCTTCTGCTCGAGAGAACGATCATACAATTTCTGTATCGCCGCCCGCTGGAGTCGTTGCTGGCGACATGGGGAGTTTCTCTCGTGCTGCAACAGGCGTTCAGGCTCATTTTTGGAGCGGCCAATGTGCAGGTAAATTCGCCGGGATGGCTGAGCGGGAACTTCACGTTCAACGACGTGATCCTCGGCTATAACCGCATTTTCGTTATTGCCTTCGCGGTCGTCATCGTGATTGCCACGTGGCTGCTTCTCACCAAAACGCCGCTGGGTTTGCTGATCCGAGCGGTGATGCAAAAAAGGGATATGGCCGCGTGCATAGGGGTGCGGACGGAGCGCGTGAATATGATGACGTTCGCGCTTGGTTCAGGACTTGCGGGATTGGCAGGAGCATTCCTGTCGCAGATCGGAAATGTCGGGCCCAGCCTGGGCCAGAGCTATATTGTTGATTGCTTCATGACGGTGGTGGTAGGAGGCGTGGGAAATCTGATTGGCACAATCTGCTCGGCGTTGGGGATCGGAATCATGGACGAGACGCTGCAACCCTTCATCGGGCCTGTCATGGGCAAGATCACGGTGCTGGGCATGATCATTCTGTTCCTGCAATGGCGGCCCGCCGGGATCTTTGTAACCAAGAGCCGGAGCCTGGAGGGCTAAATGGAGAATCCTAAATACAAACGGGAGGTGTTCTTTGGGGCGATCGTGGCATTCATCGCGATCGTTCTTTATTCCCTCGCTGAACGCATTCACGCCGGAAACGAGTCTGCTGCACATCAACAACTTCACGATCAATCTGTATGGAAAGTTCCTCACGTTCGCCATTCTCGCGATCAGCGTGGATCTTCTGTGGGGATACACCGGGCTGTTGAGCCTGGGACAGTGTCTTTTCTTCTCATTGGGCGGTTACGCCCTTGGGATGCACTTGATGCTCATGATCGGGAAGCTGGGGCAGTATCATAGCGATCTCCCGGACTTCATGGTGTTCCTCGGATACCCGAGGCTGCCCGCGCACTGGGTGCCGTTCAAGAGCTTCTGGTTTGCGGCGGCGGCGGTTCTGTGGGTGCCTGGCCTCGTAGCGCTGGTCTTCGGTTTCCTGGCGTTTCGGTCGCGCATCAAGGGAGTATATTTTTCGATCCTGACCCAGGCGTTTACCTATGGCGCCTGCCTCATGTTCTTCAGAAACGACTTCACATTCGGCGGTAATAATGGACTAACCGATTACAAGTTTCTACTGGGACACGACTTGAGGAGCGCCAGCACGCAGCGGGGTCTCTACATCGCATCCGCTTTGTTGTTGCTGGCTGTTTACATTTTTTCGCGGTGGCTTACCACGACCAAGCTGGGGAAGGTTCAGCGAGCAATCCGCGATAGCGAAAATCGCGTGCTCTTTTCCGGGTATGCGGCGGCCAACTTCAAACTTTTCATCTTTGTAATCAGCGCGATGATCGCGAGCGTGGGCGGGGCGCTGTATGTGCCGCAGGTTGGGATCATCAATCCCAGCGAGATGGCTCCCGAGAAATCACTGGAGGCGGTGGTGTGGGTGGCAGT
The DNA here is from genome assembly GCA_963828525.1 of uncultured Verrucomicrobiae bacterium. Taxonomy (GTDB): domain Bacteria; phylum Verrucomicrobiota; class Verrucomicrobiia; order Chthoniobacterales; family Chthoniobacteraceae; genus CAWHEP01. The sequence continues at coordinate 180,517 of CAWHEP010000002.1, read as the reverse complement.
GGGAGGGCGGGGAACGCTTATTGGCCCGATCATAGGGGCCGTCGTCGTGAACGCGTTTAAGAACTTCGCCAACCGCGCTTTCCCTAATTACTGGCTGATGATCGAGGGGACGCTCTTCATCCTGGTGGTGTTGTTCATGCCAAAGGGGATTGTCGGCCTGCCCGCGCAGTTCCGGGCGTTGACGCGGAGGCGGCGCGTGGAGGAAGAGCCGGTGATTGTAACCCAGGATCCGGCGGCATTGAAAGAACCGGTAACAGAAGCCGAACTGACATGAAGAAAGAGTTCATCCTGGCGGCTGAAGGGGTAAACAAAACGTTCCAGGGATTCAAAGCGATCTCGGAGTTGAACTTCTATATGGATCGGGGCGAACTGCGCACGGTCATCGGCCCGAATGGCGCTGGGAAAACAACCTTCCTCGATCTGATAACCGGGCGTTCAAAACCTGATACGGGCACGATCCGGTTCGAGGAACGCACGGAGCTGACGGGCCTGAATGAGTATCAGATTTACCGGCTCGGCGTGGGACGGAAATTTCAGACGCCCACGGTTTATATAGACCACACCGTTTTCGAAAATCTGGTGCTGTCGCTGGAAGGGAAGCGGGATGTGTTCAGCACCTTGTTCGCGCGAGTAACGCCCGCGCAGCGTGAGCGCATCTATGACATCCTGAAGATCATCAATCTCTCCGAAAAGGCGCACGCGAAGGCTGGATTCCTCGCGCATGGGCAAAAGCAATGGCTCGAGATCGGGATGCTCCTCGCCCAGAACGCAAAACTCCTCCTGGTGGATGAACCCGCCGCGGGGATGACGGACGAAGAGACGGCGCGGACCGGCGAGTTGCTGCTGAGTCTCGCCGGGCACCATAGCATCATAGTGATCGAACATGACATGACGTTCGTGCGGCAGATCGCAACCAAGGTGACCGTCCTGCATCAAGGCACGGTGCTCTGTGAAGGCACGGTGGATGAAGTGCAGAGCAACGAAAAGGTCATCGAAGTTTACCTGGGACGCAGCAAACACTCAAAGAATTGATATGCTTGGCGTAAGTGACGTGGAGGTTTATTATAGCGGTTCACGCATCCTGAGGGGTGTGAACCTGGAAGTGCCCGACCGCGAGGTCGTATGCCTCATGGGACGCAACGGAGTCGGCAAGACGACGACGTTAAAAAGCATCATGGGCCTCGTGAAGCTCGCGGCGGGAAAAATCGCGCTGGATGGGGAGGATGTTACCGGCGCGAGTTCCGACAAGCGAGCCCGCAAAGGCATCGGTTACGTGCCGCAAGGGCGCGACATCTTTCCTCATCTCACGGTGATGGAGAATCTGAAGATCGGACAGATCGCGTGCGGGCATAAACCGAACGGGCAATTTGACCGGGTGTTTGAACTGTTCCCGGTCTTGAAGGAAATGCTGGATCGCAAGGGCGGTGTTCTCAGCGGTGGGCAGCAGCAACAACTGGCAATCGGGCGGGCGTTGCTAACCCAGCCCAAGATTCTCATTCTTGACGAGCCGACGGAAGGCATCCAGCCCTCCATCATCGATCAGATCGGGGTCACGATCGAGAAGTTGAAGAAAGAAATGAGCATATTGCTCGTGGAGCAGTATCTCGATTTCGCGCAGGCGCTTGGTGACCGCTTCTACATCATGGATCGCGGAGCGGTGGTAGCGAAAGGAGCCATTGCTGAGCTAACGGGGGAAGTCGTTCGCAAGCATCTGACCGTATGACGCAAGACGGCAACCCTGCCCCTGTTTTATGGGAGCGTCTCACATGGGAGGAGATCGGAAGTCTCTCGGCTTCGGGAATGACGATGGCTCTGCTGCCGGTCGGCGCGACGGAACAGCACGGTCCGCATCTCGCGACTGGCATGGATTCCGCCATAGCGTCGCAGCTTTCCCACGCCGTATCGGCGCGGACAGGGGTGCCTGTGCTGCCGGTAATCTCCTATGGCTGCTCGCTTGGTCATTCCCATCGCTGGCCTGGCACGCTCTCAGTGCAGCCGGGCACCTTGAGCGACCTGGTCGTGCAGGTTTTTGAATGGCTATACGCAGCTGGCTTCAGACGGCTGATGGTGATCAGCGGCCATGTCAGCAATTTTGCTCCGCTTCGTTGCGCCCTGGAAATTATTCGCAACCGTTACGCAAATGCCATGGTGGCGATTCGAGGGGTGAGCGAAATCAGCGCGCGCGTTCATGACGAGTTTTTCGCTGACGCCACGGACTGGCATGCGAATGCCGCCGAGACGTCCCTGATGCTGGCGCGGGATGAATCGATGACGCGTTCAGATAAGATCGCGATCAGTGATGACGAAGATCGGACGACAGGATCTGTGTTCGCGCATCCCGTAAACCGCACAAGCAAGAACGGCGTGACGGGATTTCCGAGCCAGGCGAGCAGGGAGAACGGCGAACGATTGTTTGGCTGGATGGTGGAAGACTTGGTGAAGCAAGTGCGCGCCGGGCTGTTGGAGGAACCACCGCTTGCCGAGTCGCAATCTGGAGGGGTGTTCGCTTGAAGAACGGGGAAGACATCGAGGCGGCGCATGAAAGGCTGATCGGTCTCGGTGTAAAGTATTGCCTCGGGGCTTATGTGGACATCCACGGAGTTCCGAAGGGGAAATGCGTTCCAATATCGCACTTTGCAGACTTTGCGGGTGGCTCGGAACTTTATACTGGCTACGCGCTGGATGGCCTGGGGCAGGCTCCGAACGACGATGAGATTTGTTCCATGCCGGATATCGGACAGGCTATTCAGCTACCCTGGCAAAAGGAGATCGCGTGGATGCCGGCTGACAACTATTTCAAAGGCGAGCCGTATGAATTCAGCACACGGGTTCTTCTGAAGAAGATTCTCGCGCAGGCCGCGGAGATGGGCTTCGGCTTCAATCTCGGGATCGAGTGCGAACTGTATGTCCTGAAGCAGGATGAACTCGGGCGGTTCCAGGTTCCCAATCCGGACGACAATCTTGTAAAGAGTTGCTATGATATAAAGCGCTTCCTGGATGCTTTCCCGTTTCTCGACGACATGGTGAGCACAATGGATGGGCTCGGCTGGGACGTGTATTCGTTCGATCACGAGGACGGCAACTCGCAGTTCGAATTTGATTTCAAATTTGCCGACGCCCTGACGATGGCGGACCGGTATGTGTTTTTCCGATTCATGGCGAAGAAGATCGCGGCCGATCATGGTTTGCTCGCCACGTTCATGCCGAAGCCGTTCGCGGATCGCACAGGAAACGGGGCGCATTTCAACATGTCCCTAAGGGATGCGAGTGCTGGCGGGAACTTGTTCGCGGCAAAGCCCGGTGAGGACACGCGCGGGCTCGGGCTTACCGAGGTTGGCTATTCTTTCATAGCCGGGATTCTCAAGCACGGGCGCGCGCTGTGCGCGGCGCTGGCCCCCACTGTGAATAGCTATAAGCGCCTGATCAGGCGCGGCGCGATGAGCTACTACTCATGGGCCCCCATATTCAACTCCTTCGGGACGAACAATCGGACGAATTCGATGCGCGTGCCCATGGGCGGCGGCCGTTGCGAAGCGCGGAACGCCGATTCCTCCTGCAACCCCTATCTTGCCGCGGCGCTCATCCTCGCCGCTGGGCTGGAGGGCGTGCGTGAGCGCCTCGATCCCGGCGAGGCGCGCAACGAGAACCTGTATGACTACACGGACGCTGAACTGCGCGCGAAAGGCATCGAGCAGTTACCCCGGACACTGGGCGAGGCAGTGGATGCTTTCGAAGCCGACCCTTTCACCACAACCGTGCTGGGAGCTGGCCTGAAGCAGGAATTCATCACCTACAAGCGGGCTGAGTGGGAGGAATACCACCAGTCGGTGAGCCAGTGGGAGATCGACCGATACGCGCGACTTTTTTGAATCCCCGTAATGCAGTTAAAAAGAAAAAACCAAATGAAAATAAATAGATTGTTCACTCTCGCCTGCGCGGGATTATTGATGGCTGGCTCCTCGGCGCTCGCTGACACGCTAAAAATCGGGTACTCGGACTGGCCGGGCTACACGGTGCTGGAAGTTGCCAAGCAGAAAGGCTGGTTCAAGGAAGCGGGTCTGGATGTTGACCTTGTATGGTTTGACTACCTCGCCTCGATTGACGCCTATTCGGCTGGGAAGATCGATGCCGACTGCATCGTGGCAACGGACGCTCTCGGGGCAGGCGCCACCGGGGCGAAAGGCAAATTCATCGCGCTGCTGGACTTCAGTGAAGGCAGCGACATGATCATCGGCAAGAAGGGGGTGGAGTCGATCAAGGATCTGAAGGGGCAGAAAGTAGGCGTTGAGATCGGTTTGGTGGAGCACTTGCTGCTCTTGCAGGCGCTCAAGGAAAACGGTCTTTCCCAGAGTGATGTCACGCTGGTGCCGACACCGACGAACAACACTCCGCAGACACTCGGTTCGGGCCAGGTCGCGGCGGTTGGCGCATGGTATCCGATTTCCGGCCAGGCTTTGAAGCAGGTGGCGGGATCGACGAAGCTATTCACCAGCGCGCAAGCAAAGGGCTTGATCTACGATGTGCTGGAAGTGAGTCCGACTAGCCTTGCGAAGCACAAGGACGATTGGACCAAGGTCACGAAGATCTACTACAAGTGTGTGGATTACCTGAAAGACCCGAAGACGATGGATGACGCGGTGAAGATCATGGCGGCGAAGGTGAACACGGACGCGGCGGAGTATGCCAAGAACATCCCGGGAACTCATTTCCTGACGCTGGCAGAGACGAAGGTGGCGATGAAGAAGGGAACGGGGCTTGATTCCATCTACGGATCGATCGCGGTAGGGAATAAATTCAACCTGGATAACAAGGTGTATAAAGATTCGCAGGAAGCGAAGGACTACGTCGCTCCGAGCATCGTGAAAGGGCTATAGCTTGGCTTAAGTTCAACAAACAAGGGCTAACAAGGGCTAACAATATGGCTAATCGCGAACTGACTCCACAGCGTGATTGGTTAGGACTCAAGAAAGAGCTGCCGCCCCGGCGGCAGCTCTACCTGACCATACTTTCCTTTGCGCTGCCACTGGCGCTTTGGTGCCTTGTCAGCTACGTCCCGTTTGTATGGCATCCGCTCGTCCGCATTACGTCGGTGGGCGATATCGATTACTTTTCCGAGGGGATGGAGATTCCCCGGGAGGATTTCGACAGCGAGAACAAAAAGGCGCTGGCGCAGAAGCAGACGCCGGCTGAGGGCTACCGGGTAAACCCGGTTTATTTACCGGCGCCGCACACGGTGGCGCAGGCGTTCTATACGGCCTTCAAAACTCCGCCGCGCCTGCCGAACGAGCCATGGCTTCACCAGAGTCTCGGGCACAGCATCAGCACCATCTTCTGGAGTTTCTTCATCTCCTCCCTCTTTGGAGTGCCACTCGGGATCTTGTGCGGTTCCTACCGGTTTTTCTCCAAGTTGCAGGAGCCATTCATCGAGTTCTTTCGCTACCTCCCGGCGCCCGCGTTCGGGGCGCTGTGTGTAGCCATACTTGGCATCGATGACGGGCCGAAGATCGCCATCATCTTCATAGGCACGTTTTTCCAGCAAGTGCTGGTGATCGGCAACACGGTGCGCAAAGTGGATCCGGCCCTCATCGAAGCGGCACAAACGCTTGGGTCGCGCGGCTGGCAGCTCGTCCGGCGAGTCATCATCCCGGCATCCATCACCGATATCTATCTTGATATGCGCATCTTGCTCGGCTGGGCGTGGACGTACCTCATCGTCGCGGAGGTTGTCGGCACCATGTCGGGCATAACGTATTTCATCAATCAACAGGCTCGCTACCGGAACTTCCCGAACGTGTACGCCGCGATCGCAATGATCGGGATCATAGGATTCTCCACAGACTTCATGCTGGCGATGCTTGGGAATTTGCTATTCCCGTGGAAACGCAAAACAAGGGACAAAGCGAAGAAATTGGCTCGGCTGCCAGCGTTTGAACCAAAGGCAGGGGCCATGGTAGCGGAGGCTTAGCAACAACCAAGGGGCTGATATGACAAGTGAACTTGCATTACCCGACTACCGCGAACACGCGCCAGAGGTTGCCGCGCGTTTTCAGAAGATCAAGGCGCGTCCCGTCATCCTCAGTGTGCGCAACCTGACAAAGTCGTTTGGACAGAATGGCTCGGCGCACATCGCGCTGGATGGCGTGTCCATCGATATACATCGTCGCGAGCTCATCACCGTCATCGGGCCGTCGGGTTGCGGAAAATCCACACTGATCCGGATTGTCGCGGGGTTGGATGAAGCAACCGACGGGGAAGTGCTGCTGGACGGGAATGAAGTCTGCGGCCCAGGCCCGGATCGAGGGATGGTGTTCCAGGGTTACACCTTGTTCCCGTGGCTCACCGTGAAGCGCAACGTCATGTTTGGCTTGCAGATGGTCGGCAAGTCGCATTCCAGCGCCGAAGCGGAGGCCCGCCAGTGGCTGGACATGGTGGGTCTTTCAAAGTTCGAAGAGTCCTATCCCCACGAGCTTTCCGGCGGCATGAAACAGCGCGTGGCAATCGCGCGGGCTCTCGCCAATGAACCGCGCATCCTCATCATGGATGAGCCATTTGGCGCGTTGGACGCCCAAACGCGCGCGCAGATGCAGTCCTATTTGTTGCAAATATGGAAGAAGGTGGATGTCACCATCCTTTTCATCACCCATGATCTCGACGAGGCGTGCTACCTTGCGGATCGCATCCTTGTGATGGGCTCAAATCCCGGGAGGGTGATCGAGTTCATCGAGAATCCTGTGCCGCGTCCCCGCAGCCCGGCGCAGTTCATCTCACCCGCGTTTCTTGCGCTGAAAAAGCGGCTCGAAGACGTGATCCATCCCCACATGGATGGTGAAGAAGAAGAGAAACTGCCGCTCATCAAACTGACAGATGCCGGGGATGAAGTGGAATGAAACGGATGGGAGAATCATGACGACCGGGATGCTGGAGAGGGAGCAAAGTACCGCGACCGGGGAGTCTTCCTGGCCCCTGGACTCGCTGGCTGCTGTGGGTGAAATCCAGCGCGCGATCTGCGAAGCGGCGGCGTTGCCTCTCAGCCGCGCGACGACGCTGCCCGCGCGGGCTTACACGAGCAAGGAGTTCTTTGCATGGGAAGCCGATCACCTCCTGCGTGGCGGATGGCAGTGCGTGGCGCACGAATCGCAAATCCCGGAGGCGGGTGACTTTCTGAATCTCGATCTGCTCGGGGAACCCCTGATAGTAGTCCGCGGCAAGGATGGCGCGGTGAGGGCGCTGTCCCGAGTTTGTCCGCACAGATCGATGGATATCATGCCAGAGGGATTTGGCTACGAGGGGCACGGCATTGGGGACGCGAAGCCGGGCGAGCCAGACTGCGGCCATGCCCGCCTCTTTCTGTGCCCCTATCACGCGTGGACCTTTGATCTCGACGGCCGGCTGAAGGCGTGTCCCGAGATGCACAAGGCGGACGGTTTCGCGCGCGACGATTTTTTTCTGTCCACTTTCAAGACGGAGATTTGGGAGGGATTTGTTTTCGTGAATCTGGACGGGAGAGCGGAGCCGCTCGCGGGGGGTTTGGCGGAGATGAAGACGGATCTTGCCGGATGGAAGATGAGCGAGATGAAGCTCGTCATCCAAAAAGAATGGGATTGCGAGTTCAACTGGAAGGTTCTCGTGGAGAACTTCATGGAGAGCTACCATCACGTCGGCATCCATTCAACGACGCTCCAACCCATGATGCCGGCGCGCGATACATGGACGGAACAGGAGCGGCCCGGGTACGTACGGGCGCATCTTCCTTACAAGCCCTCCATCCGGGAGGAGCTGCGCGCGGCAGAAGAGAAGGGGGAGTGCTCGACGGGCTTTCCGACCATCGCTGGACTGACCGAAGCGGAGAAAGGGGAATGGGGGCTCTTTTTCATACCGCCTTCCTTTCTGCTCGCGTCCACGCCGGATAGCATTATCTGGTACCGGCTTCAGCCGCTGGGGCCGGCCAAGCTCAAGTTACTCACGACCACGCTCGTGGCTCCTGACGTGCCAGCGCGGAAAGATTTCGAAACGCTGCGGGCAAGCGCAACGGAAAGCCTCTTCACATTCCACCTGGAAGATATGGAGGTCTGCACAGCGGTGCAGCGCGGTCTGCATTCATCCGCGTGGAAGCCCGGCCGGCTGAGTCACCTTGAGATGCCTGTGTGGCTGATACACCGCTACATCGCGAACCGCATCCGGGGCACCCAGGCCGGTGTGGACAGCCCTGCCGCGCCCGGCCAGCGTTGAATATTTTCCTGCCCGCCGACCCATGCCCGCCCGGCATGGTTGTGCTCCCTGCCGGAAGGTTTCTGATGGGAGGCAGCGAAGAGGACAAGTTTGCCGATGCCAGCGAATTTCCCCGCCATGAAGTGTTGTTCGCCCGTCCCTTCGCTTTGGGAAGGTGTCCCGTGAGCGCGGGAGAGTGGCAGGCTTTTCGGGGCGGCAGCCCAGCGGCGGATCCCGCGCTGCCTGTCGCGCGCGTGAGCTGGCAGGACGCAGTAGATTACACGGGTTGGCTCTCGGTTCAGACGGGGTATCGCTGCCGCCTGGCCACGGAAGCGGAATGGGAATACGCCTGCCGCGCGGGGTCGGAAAGCATCTTCCCCTCGGGGTCTACCATCACGCCCGCGGACGCCAATTACCTTTACTCTGAACAGGGCGCGAAAGTGGGAGCCGGGAGGGTGTTGCCGGTCGGGTCCTTTCCGGCGAACGCGTTTGGGCTGTACGACATGGCGGGCAACGTCAGCGAATGGGTTGCTGACGCCTGGCGCCCGGATTACTCAGACGCGCCGCGCGACGGCTCCGCGTGGCGCGCGGATGATCCGGAACGCAGGGTGGTTCGGGGTGGAGCATGGGATCATCTCCCGCGCCTGCTCCGCAGCGCGAGCCGGGACTGGCACTGGACGGATTCGCGTCTGGACAATCTCGGATTCCGGGTCGCTGCCGACCTTTAACCATGGAATTGAAGCTCTTCAAACCGCTCTGGGGTCACGTCGGGAGCCTCGCGGATGCCGTTGCGCAGGCGATTGGCGCGGGCTTTGATGGTATTGAAGCAAGCGCGCCGGAGGACGCCTGCGAGCGGCTGGAGTTCGCGGACAGGCTGAAGGAAAGCGGCCTCGCTTTCATCGCCGAAGTGTTCACGGCAGGAGGATACGTGCCTCGCCGGGAAGCGTCCCGGAGCGATCATCTGGACTGCCTTCGCATGGGCGTTGAACGGGCGTTGGAGATGAGGCCGCTGTTCATCACGACGATCGCCGGTTGCGACGCTTGGCCGCTGAAGCAGCAGCTTGCGTTTTTCGAGGAAGCGCTGGAGTTGGGCGAACAGTATGGCGTCCCGATCTCCGTCGAAACGCACAGGAGCCGTTCGACCTTTACCCCGTGGATCACCGCCGAGCTGCTAAGGGAGCTTCCCGGTTTGAAGCTGACGTGCGACTTCAGCCATTGGTGCGTCGTGTGTGAGCGGCTGCCGGATACAGAGCCGGATATCATGACCTTGTGTTTTGAACGCGCGCATCACGTCCATGCCCGGGTGGGGTACGCGCAAGGGCCCCAGGTTCCGGACCCGTCGGCTCCGGAGTATGCGCATGAACTTCAAAGCCACGAGCGCTGGTGGAGCGAAATCTGGAGCCGGCAGCAGGCGCGAGGATTCACAACCTCCACGATGACTCCCGAGTTTGGGCCGGACGGTTACCTGCATCACGCGCCCCATTCGAATCTACCGGTCGCGGATCTCTGGCAGATCAACTGCTGGATGGCGGCAAGGCAAAGGCAGCGTTTCGCAAACAGGAAGCAATCATGAAAACATTTTCACCCATTCCGCGATTCAAGTGGCCAGACAATGCCTCCTGCGCCGTCATGCTTTGTTTTGATGTGGATGGGGAGACAACCGCCCTGTCGGAGAACCCGGGGTTATCCGAACGGCTAACCACGATGTCTCAATGCGAGTACGGGCCGAAAGTGGGTGTCCCGCGCCTGTTGGAACTGCTGGCGTTTCTCGGAGTCCCGGCGACGTTTTTCGTGCCGTCCTATATTGCCGAGCATCATCCAAAGATGACGCGCGCGATCGCCGCTGGCGGACATGAGATCGGCGCGCATGGCTATCTGCACGAGCGTTTGCCGGGCATGGAGGAGGAGCAGGAGCGCGAGGTGCTGCGCAAGAGTCTCGACATCCTGGAGAGCCTTGCGGGACGGCGTCCGCTTGGCTATCGCGCGCCGTGGTTCGAACTCAACCGCCGCACTCCGGCGATGCTGGCGGAGCATGGCTTTCTTTATGATTCGAGCCTCATGGGAGATGAGGTGCCCTACATGCTGGATACCGGTATCGTGGAGATTCCCTGCCAGTGGATGCTGGAGGATTGGGAGCAATTCGCCTTCAACGCCGACCCCGCGTGGGGAGTGATCCCCGAGAACTGCGCGAAGGTCTATGACCTCTGGTGGCAGGAGTTCGAAGCGATGCGTCACTTCGGCGGGTGCTTTGTGCTGACGATGCATCCGTGGCTGATGGGGCGTCCGTCCCGCGTCCGCCTTTTGGAGCGGCTGATCCGCGATATGCGCGCGCTTGGCAACGTCTGGTTCGCGCGCGGAAAGGAGATCGCTGAATACTATGCCGCGAACCCTGACGCGAGGCGGGAGGTGGATTTGGATCGGTAATTGACTCTAACTGTCGAAACCCAGTCCGCAGCGCGAGCCCCATTCCCAAGGCGGTAGTATTGGAACAACGAAGTAGAGGCGGATGTCATCTCACGCGTTTTCGACGATTAGACTCCGCACCCAAGTAAGGACCTCGGGGCTTTTCTCAGCATGCAAAACAGCGTCTTGCCACCGCGCTGCGGTTCTCAATTGAGTGAAGTCACCCCGGCGTTTCCATCGTTCTCGCGAGTGGTAAGTAAGCCACGGCTCCCGAACAGAAGGATGGAAACATTGCGGTAGCCTCCAAACGCTTCTGGACGCCCCGGGCGCTGTAAGCCGCAGCTTCTCCGAATAAGAGGGAAAGGCTCCCGCCCCCGGCAGCAGAGACGATTTGAGGCCGGGCATTGTTAGGCGCTTGGACGCAAGGAACACATAGTTTCGCTCCCAGTCATCTCCCATGAAATGAGGATGATATCTTGCCCCCGCCTGCCTAAGAGCCGCCACAGGCGAAGCAGTTTCAAAGTCGGGACTACATTTTACCGGGGCACTTTTTGGCCTTTTCAGCTATCATCAGTGCAGCCATGGCCGACGTTTTCACTATCGAAAAGCGATCTGCCGTAATGAGCGTCATCCGCTCTCGCGGCAATAAGGACACGGAACTCCGCCTTATATCCATTTTTCGATCGCACGGAATCAAAGGCTGGCGCAGAGATTACCCTTTGCACGGCAGGCCAGATTTCGTGTTCCGTTCAAGTCGGCTGGCCATATTCGTTGACGGGTGCTTTTGGCACGGTTGCCCGAAACACGGTCGCAAGCCCACATCAAATCAGCAATATTGGATTCCCAAGCTGCTCCGAAACCAAGCGCGAGACAGAAAGGTGACAAAGGCACTCCGTCGAAAAAACTGGAATGTCCTGGCGGCTTTGGGAGCACCATCTTCTCCACCCTGCGAAGACTGCCGCTCTCTGTGACCGCGCACTGGAAAAAAGCGGCAGACCACTCCAAAAGGGCCGAAAAACACGATGACATTTTCTAGCCTGGAACTCTGTGCCGGTGGTGGCGGGCAGGCGCTTGGGTTGGAGCTGCCGGCTTCCACCATGAGGGACTCGTTGAATACGAGCCGCAGTTCTGCACGACACTGCGAGCAAATCGGCCGCAATGGAACGTAATACAATCTGACATCAGGCACATTAATGCCGCCAATTTCAAGGGGGTGGACTTGCTCGGCGGGAGGTGTTCCGTGCCCCCCATTCAGCATCGCAGGCAAGCAACTTGGATCGGGAGATGATCGCGATATGTTCCCTAGTGCCCTGGCCCTGGCAGCGGCCATCCGACCCAGAGCGATACTCCTCGAAAATGTTCCAGGCTTTGCATCTGAGAAGTTTTCCGAATATCGCCGCGATCTCTGCAAAAGTTTTCGAAGCTGGGCTACCAGCCCGAATGGAAGGTTCTCCAGGCTGCCAATTTTGGCGTGCCTCAATTGCGGCCTCGTTTCGTGTTGGTTGCGTTGTGGCCCCGGGATGCGGAGCACTTCCGCTGGCCCCTCGGCTGCTCAGTCCGGACGACCGTCGGCGAAACGCTCGTTGATTTAATGGCTGCGAACGGATGGCGATCAGCCGGTGTGTGGGCTAACAAGGCAACGACCATTGCCCCGACCATAGTTGGCGGTTCCAAGAAACACGGCGGGCCGGACCTTGGGCCAACACGCGCGAAGAAACAATGGAGAGCCCTCAGCGTGGACGGCATGGGGATTGCCGATGAGGCACCCGACTACACTTTCACCGAAGACCATCTACCGAGACTCACAGTCCGCATGGTGGCCCGAATCCAGGGGTTTCCCGACACATGGCAGTTCATGGGCCGAAAACCACCGCATATCGCCAAGTTGGAAACGCGTTTCCGCCGCCGGTGGCCAGGGCCGTAGGGAATGCGATCCGCGCCGCATTCACAAGGCAGTTCACCTATAACGACCTCCCGGATTCTGACGTCCGCGAGTTGAGACTCCTGGAAGAATCCAAATCCACCAAACCCGCCCCCAAATGCCGAAGAAAAAAGGTTCGAAAGCACTAATTCTAGACTTCCTCTTAGCCAACGTCGGGACTGTCATGGAATCGAAGGATATTCATGCGGCGAGCGGAGGCGCTTCCGAATGGGCTCGCCGGGTCCGTGAGCTTCGAAACGAAGAAGGCTGGCAGATACTGTCGCATAAAGACCGCTCCGACCTTAAACCCGGCCAATATTTATTGGAGACAACCAACCGGGTGCCAGCGTTCAGGCGTGGCATCTCCAAAGAAACCCGGGCGAGGGTTCTTGAGCGAAACGGGTTCACTTGCCAAATGTGCGGCGTTGCCGCCGGCGATCCCGACCCATTCGCACCCAGTAGAACAATTCGCCTAACCATGGCTCACATCGTCGACAAATCAAAAGGCGGAGCCGACACATTCGAAAATCTGAGGGCCGTTTGTACCAATTGTAACGAAGGTTTGCAGAATACCGGTTTGCCAAAACCAGACCGAATTCACCTCCTGGCTCAAATTCGCAGAGCAACGCGAGACGACCAAGAGGCGGTCTTAGCATGGCTACTCCAGAAATTCCAGCTATCTACCGTTCCCGCTCGGTAAGAAAGTTCCTTCGTCGAGACAGATGGTCTATCGCGTCACGTCGCAGTGCGCGTTCCCGTCCGGGCGAAGCTGTTCTGTATCGCCCTTTAGCGACAACTCCCGCGCGAGTTTTATCTCGTCGCGCGCGATATTCAGGGCTCAAGAATGCAGAGTTCCACCAGGCCCACGGCGCGTTGCGGGCAAATGGTTCATCACGAGGCGCGCTCTGCCAGTAAAGCTAAGCTTCCTGGCAGGCGCCCACGGACTGACGGGGCTTGCCCGGAGCGCATGGGCGATGAAAAAGCTTGCGGTGGGATCCCCGGACGGATGAGAGACATTGCGCAGGGTGCGCGCCCGAAATACCGCTGTGGAGTTGATGTCAGAATCGTAACCTTCCCCTACCGAAAAATCTGGTGATATCCGCGCGAAATCGGCATTTTGCAGGAATGTGCCCCCCTCAAATCCCAAGACGTTGTTTTGTAATCGCCGCTCTGTGTTTATCCGTTTTTTCTTTGGCGGCGCAGGCTGGCGAAGGGGAGGGGAATGTTGCCCTGAACCGGGCGGCTTACCATTCCAGCGCGATCAATTTCGATAATGTCGCGCATCTTGCGACCGACGGGAGCGGCGAGACGTTCTGGCAGAGCAAGGCTGAGGATCAACCCTGGATCTATGTCGATCTGGGAGGATTGAGAAAGATCGACGGCGTGAAGCTGCAATGGGGTGGCCTCGCGCCGGCCGGGTGTTCGATTCAGGTGTCCCAGGAGACGGCGTCGCCCTCGCGTTGGAGCGATGTCGCCCACGTGTCATGCGCGAGTTCGCAGACGAGCAGCGCGCGCTTTGCGTTAAGCGAGGCCCGTTTCGTGCGGATGCTGGCCGATAAGGGGAGCGCCCCTACTGGCTGCCAACTGAATGAGTTTGTAGTGGAGGGTCAGTTACCGCCTCCGGCTCCTGCCGCCGGGCTGGAGCTGCCGCCCCCTGATCAGAATGGGAGGGTATCGATGGATGGCGCCGGGTGGAAACTGCAAAACGCGATGTTTTTGCGGGAGGCTGGGGAGGCTGTGTCGGGCGCTTCGTTCGCGGTGGATCGCTGGCTGCCAGCGCGGGTTCCGGGCACCGCGTTGAACAGCTATTTGCTTGCGGGCGCGATTCCGGACCCCGATTACGCTGATCAACAGAGATTGATCTCAGAGTCTTTTTTCCAGAATGATTTCTGGTATCGCAAGGAGTTTGCGTCGCTCCCCGTGGCGAATGGCGAACATTGTTTTCTGAATTTCGCGGGGATCAACTGGAAAGCGGATGTGTACCTGAACGGAAGCCAGGTGGGACATATTGACGGAGCTTTCCAGCGGGGCGTGTTCGACGTCACTGGCAAGCTTCTACCCGGGCAGAAGAATGTCCTCGCGGTATTGATCCACAAGTGCGAGCACCCAGGGCCGACCAACGAAAAGAGCCTCGCGCATATGACGCATAATGGCGGCGTGCTGGGCTTGGATTGTCCGACGTTTTCAGCCAGCGAGGGGTGGAACTGGATGCCCTCGGTCCGCGGACGCGACATCGGCATCTGGGATCATGTTTACCTGGAGAAAACCGGCCCGGTCGCGCTGGTGGATCCATTCGCGCGCGCGACGGTGACGGATTTGCGCCACGCGGATGTGAACGTGGATGTCACGTTGAAAAACCTGAAGAACGCCCCGGTCAACGCGACGGTCACCGGTAAGTTTGGCGCGGTAACCTTCAGCCAGAACGTAGCGCTGGGAGCGGGAGAAGTGAAAACCGTTAAGCTGGATCGCAGCTCTTGCCCGCAGCTCGCGTTGAGCGACCCTCCGCTCTGGTGGCCGAACGGTTACGGGGAACAGCCGCTCCAGCAACTCACGCTCGTCGCGAGGGTGGGTGATGTCGCAAGCAGCACGAAGGTCTTCATGTTTGGCATCAGGCAGTTCGCCTATGACACCTCCGGCGGGAAACTGAAAATATCCTGCAATGGCCAGCACATCCAGTTAAACGGCGGCAACTGGGGGATGGATGAGACGATGCTGCGTTACGAGGCAAAGGACTACGACACCGCGATCCGGCTGCACAAAGCGATGAACATGGTGATGATCCGCAACTGGGTGGGACAGGTCGGGAAAGAGGAGTTCTTCGACGCCTGCGACAAATACGGCATCCTTGTATGGAACGACTTCTGGCTGGCCAATCCCGCGGACGGGCCGAATCCGCAGGATAACGCCATGTTCATGGCAAATGTACGGGATCGGATCGCGCGCATCCGCAACCACCCCTCGCTGGCGCTCTACTGCGGGCGGAACGAAGGCAACCCGCCGAAGGAGCTGGATAAAGGGATGGCGGCGGAGACATCCGCGCTGGATGGCACCCGTTACTACATACCAAACTCGGCAGGCGGCCTAGTCACCGGGCACGGGCCTTACGAACCGAAGGATGTAAGCTGGTATTTTCAAAGTCGTGGTTTGACGCTGCATAGCGAGCTTGGGCTCGTTTGCGTGCCGACCGCGGACACGATGCGCTTGATGATGCCGGAAAAGGATCTATGGCCGATCAGCGACATGTGGGGCCTTCATGATTTCGCGCAACCGAGGGACCGGATTTACACCAAAAGGGTAAACGACTTGTATGGGACCTCAGAGAGCGTGGACGAGTTCTGCGAAAAGGCGCAGATGCTGAACTGGGAAACCGCGAAGGCGATGTTTGAAGCCTGGCGAGGGAACGGTGGGAGCGGTGGGCTGGCCTGGATGTCACATCCCGCCTGGCCTTCGCTGATCTGTCAGTTCTACGACTACTATTTGAATCCGACGGCGGCTTACTTCGGAGCGAAAAAGGCAAACGAGCCTCTGCATATCCTCTGGGACGCGTTCACCAACAAGATCAAAGTGGCTAACAACTCTGGGAAGAGTGTTGCCGGATTGCGCGCCGAGGCGTGGATTTACAATATGGACGGGACGGTAAAAGGGCATCAGGACGCGTCGGTGAATTCAGACGCGAGCGGCGTGGCAAGCGACTGCTTTGAATTGACCTTCCCGCCGGACCTCAGTCCCACCCACTTCATCAAGCTGAAGCTGACGCAGGGGAACAAAGTCGTGTCTGAGAATTTCTATTGGCGCGGATTGTCAAAGAAGACGTATGAGGGTCTCAGCCAAACGCCCAAGGTGAGCCTGGCCGCGTCGTTCACGGCGGGCGATGCGGGCGGGATGAACGGGCTCGATGTGCATCTTGAGAATCCAACTTCACAAGTGGCTTTGATGGCTTGCGTGAAGGTTGTGAGAGCGTCCGCTCCCAATGAGCGAGTATTGCCGATCTTCTACGAGGACAACTATGTTTCGCTGCTCCCGCATGAGAAGCGCGACATCCATGTGGAATATGACAAGGCCCTGCTGAAAGGGGATGAACCGAAGGTCGTTCTCGATGGGTGGAATGTCGGGAAGTCTGATGTTGTGAGGCGGTGAGGGAGGACGGCGAGCCGCGAGACCGCCAACACCAGCTGGGTTTGCTCCGGGGTCATCTCTGAAAGATGAGCCGCCCGAACAAGATTCTCGTCGAGAGTGGGTGCCATTGAAAAATGGATGTGTCCAGAATGCGCCCGCCGCCAAGGTGAAAAGGGCGGGTGGAAAGGTTGTTAATTACGCGAAACGGGAGGGAAGACGGGCAGAGATCACGACCGTCACCAGCGTCGGGGCGATCATCCATCCGGAGGTTTGAAACTGTTGTTTCTGTGCCATTGTATGAAGGTGCAAGGAGTAGCTAAAATGAAGATTGCGGCTGGAGGAGCCGTAGTGTCGAACCCCGGTATTCTGAGAGGGAAGCCTGTCTTCAACGGAACGCGGTTGCCCATTGAAGCGTTATTCGACTACTTGGGAGACGGCCTGACGCTTGGGTACTTTCTCGAAACTTTCGACGGGGTCACCCGCGAGCAGGCGGAGTTGGTACTGAGTCACGGAAGAGAGAGAATCTCGTTGGAAATGGCTGAGTGAAGATCCTGCTGGATGTCTGCACTCCTGTGCAAGTACGTCTCGCGTTCAACGGACATGACGTCCGTACTGCGGCGAAAATGGGATGGGGCGCGCGAGAATAGCGCGCTGCTTCGTCTTGCGGAGCTCGCCGGGTTCGCATTATTCATCATCTGCGACAAGAACTTACGGTATCAGCAAAATCTGGGTGATCGACGACTCAGCATCCTCGATCTATGGACAAGCCATCGGCCGACTCTCGAGAGGCATTTCTCGACCATCAGAGAAGTTGCGGAGACGATGCAACGCGGCGAATACAGGACGCTTTCAGCGCGGTAATGTTTGCTAGAGCGCGTTTTCAGGCATGACCGTGACGATCACTTAACGAGATGCCTTGGTGAAATCTCCCCGCCTCTCCGGGCAAATGGCCTCTTTTCGCTCTCCTTGTCCGGCCGGAGCGATCAGCGTCATCGTGCCCTCGTGGGATTTGACAGCGGAGGTTTCCTTGCTGGCGGAGAAGTGGGCGGCGCTGTCCGGGGTGCGCGAAGTCATTGTTTGCATCGCGCAATCAAGCGGCGCGCCCGCCGGGACATCTCTCCCGAGCGGCTGCGTCAAGGTTTGCGGCTCATCGGAGACCGGGCGGGGCTTCCAGATGAATGCCGGAGCCGCTCTCGCCTCCGGGGACATTCTGCTTTTTCATCACGCGGATTCCCTTCTTACGCAGGCTCATATTGCCTCGCTTTCCGATGTGATGCGCGAGGCGGAGATCATCGGCGGCGCTTACTACCGGAAGTTCGATGAAAGGCATCCGTATCTGAGGTGGCTTGAGCGACTGGAACGGCTGCACTTGCGGCTGTTTGGAACCCTTTACGGCGACCAGAGTATCTTTGTCCGGCGCTCCCATTTTCAAGGGCTTGGCGGCTTCGCCCGCATCCCATTGATCGAAGACGTGGAATTCTCCGGGCGGCTCCGCCGCTCCGGCCCGGTGGTGTTGCTCGACCCACCCATGCAAACCTCGGCGCGCAAACACAAGGAGGAAGGCGCCTGGAAGGTAACCCTGCAAAACATCCTTTTCCTCATCCTCTTCCGGTGCGGGGCGGATCCAGAACGCTTGCACGCCTGGTATTATTCCATGTCGCGTAAAATTGAAAAGACGGTATCCTTGCAGCAGGAGAATCCAACGGAATGAACCGCACTGACCAAGCGCCCTCCGAACCCTCTCGCGGCAATTGGCGGCAGCGTTGGGATGCGTTTCTCCAGCCCATAAACCCGGAGAAGTTGCGTATCCTGCGGGAGCGCTGGGACGCCTTTCCGGAGGAGTTGAAAACCTCCACCCAGATTTCCGGCCGGCATCTGACGCACTGCGGCTTCATCCTGGGCGCGAGTTATTGCTCCTTTCACTGCACGCATTGTTATCTGCCCAAGAATGCGAACCGGGTGCCCATTCCATCGCTGGAAGAGGTGAAGGAGCAAATCGACGTCAATCGCCGCTTTCAGGGTCCGGGCGGGGGCTTGCAAATCACTGGCGGCGATGTGGCCGATGCCTACTGGAAATCCGGGCGGGTCGATGAGTTGATCGAGATCATCCGATACGCCTATCACGTTGGCCTTGTGCCCATGCTCATGACGCACGGACAGACCTTGATTGAGCAGCCGCAATTTTTGGAGCGCCTCATGGTTGAGGGTGGCCTGCGGCAGGTCTCCGTGCATATCGACGTGACCCAGGCCGGGCGGCACGGCTATCCTATCAATCGGGTGCAAAGCGAACGGGATCTGGACCCGGTGCGGGAAGCCTTCACCCAGTTGGCGCTGAATCTGCGGAAGAAAACCGGCCTGCCCCTCGAGTACGCCTTAAGCTTTACCGTCACGCGCAAGAACATCCATGATGTGCCCGATGTGCTCCGGTGGTATCTCGCTGATCCGCAGCGCACGCTTGTCTGGCGCATGATCAGTTTCCAGCCGGAGGCGGATACCGGACGCACGGTGTTCTCGGACAACCCGGTGACCCCCGAAATGGTATGGCAAAAAATCTGCGAAGGCACCGGCCTGTCGTTGGAGAAAAACGGGACGATCTTTGGCCATCCTGATTGCAATAGCTGGGCTTCCATCCTCGTCTCGCGCCGGACAGGGAAATACCTGCCGCTGCTGCCCACCGATCAAACGACCAAACGCCTGCTTGGGCAGGTGCTGGAAAAAATTGGCGGACTCTCGCTGGTCACCGATGATGCCGGCACACCTCCCTGGCGGCTGGCCTCGGTCCTTTTGCGAAACCCTTATCTCGCGGCGCGCGCAATCATCCATTTGACCGCGTTGCTGGCCTCTGGCCGCATGGCAGCGGGAATGCTCGGCGACTTGTTTGGGGGGCGCGTCCACACCTTCGGCGTGGGCACGCACAATTTTATGGATGCTGCCAAGGTGGCCCGCGCGGAGACAGACCCCGTGGTCCGCGCCCGGCTGGATGCCTGCGTGTTCAAGGGCGCGATAAAGGAAGAGGGCGAGTGGAAGGCCGTGCCAATGTGCCAGATGAACCAGGAAAAGTGGAGTCAGGTCTACGAAGGCCGCCTCGCGAATCCCGAACTCCTCAAGCAAAGCCAGGTGCCGGCAATGGCAGCGGACCGCGGCGGCGAGGAATAACCGTTACCGGCGCCTTCCTCGCCGGCTGCTCGCAGACAGGAAAATTAGTCTCTCGGAGACGATTCAAGAACTCGGGCATGCCGCGCTCTGCTCCAAGCGCGCCAGCCACCTAACTCAGAGGATGGAGCCACCGCAGCTCGACCCGGCCCCAGCCGTGCAGCCGAAGCAATGACTGCCCATGGCGACGGGCCGGCCGGGGAGGACGTTGGGATTCAGATCCCAGACATGCCTACCCGCGTAGCCGGGCATGGGCAGGCGAAGCATCTGGTTGAAATCGCAATCAAAAATCTCTCCCTGCCAGCTCACGTTGATGGTATTTCGGCACATAAGCCCTTCCACGGTGCCTGGATTAAACGCTTCGATTAGCAGGTTCAGATATTCCTCGTACTTCCCCTCGTGACGCAGCCAGGAGGCAAACCGGGAGACTGGCAGGTTCGTAATCGTGTAGAGGCTATTGAAGACGATGCCAAAGTGGCCGGCGAGTTCCCGTTTGTAGTCTGCCTCCAGCTCCTCCTGCGGGCCGGGCAGGAAGGCTCCGTTGGGGTTGAAGACCAAATGCAGCGGCAGCTCCGGGCGATGCCCGTAACCCAGCCGGTTCAGCAGTTGCAGGGCGGTAATGCTGGCGTCGAATACCCCATTTCCTCGTTGTTCATTCACGTTCTTCGGCGAATAGCAGGGCATGGAGGCTACGATCTCGACTTCGTTTTCCGCGAGGAACTCCGCCAGCCCGTCGTACCCGGGCTCCAGCAGAATGGTCAGATTGCAGCGATCAATAATCCGGCGCACCGGGAGCATGGCGCGCACCCGCAGGATGGCATGGCGAAAGTCCGGGATCATTTCGGGAGCGCCGCCGGTTAGATCCAACGTGCCGATGCCCGTGCCTTCCAGCCAATCCAGCGTTCGGTCCAGGGTTTCGCGCGTGATGATTTCCTTGCGGCGCGGTCCCGCGTTCACATGGCAATGCACGCAGGTAAGATTGCAGAGCTTGCCTACATTGAGTTGCAGAATCTCCGGGCTCGCGCGGCGCAGATCCAGGTTCCGCTCAGCGAGGGCGCTGGGAAAGCTCATCTTAGCAGCAGCAGCCGCCGCCACCCCCCGCGTCGCAGCAGTTAGATCCCTCGGTTGTGGCATTATATTCCAAGCCCTTGCTCTCACGCGGATGCCGGAAGGGCGAACGATTCGAACTGAATGGCGCGGCTTGCTCCAAGGGAATATCCGTCAACGGCTCGATAAACTCGAAGTGCTCCCGGTAAGGCGCTTGACGGTAAAGTTGGAACGTCTTGTCGCAAACCGCGCTCCTCTGCCCGCGGGCCCGCCGATGGTTGTCGTCATCCAGCACTTCCTTGAAGGGACCTTTGTAAATCACTGCCTGGTTCCGCTCGAAGCAAGGCCCTTGCTTGCCTTTGCGAGCCTCCACCGTGAGCGAGCGAAATTCAATCCCGTGCGCCGTACGCCATGGCGCGCTGTCCCGCTTCAGAATTTGTATCCCGTAAAAGCCCGCCTGCTCAAAAGCCGCCATGAACCCCCGCTCGGTAAGGGCGCCCGAGATGCAGCCGGACCAAAGCTCTGGATCATCCTGCAACTCCCGCGGCACCTCCTCATCCGCCACGATGTCGGAGATCACAGCGCGCCCGCCCAGTCTCAGCACCCGGAACATCTCCTCGAAGAGCTGCTTTTTGGCCTTGGTTTCCACCAGATTAAGCACGCAGTTGGAAACCACCACGTCGACTGATTCCGTCGCGACCAGAGGATGCTTGAGCCTTAATTCCCGCGCCAAATCCTCCGCCGCCAGGAAGGCGTCCGCCGAATCGATGGGCCGCGAGCGGAGCTCCGCGTCCAACCTTTCCAAATCAAGCCCCAAATCCTGAATCCGCCCTTTGCGAAATTCCACGTTTTTATATCCAACGCGCTCCGCGACCAAAGGCGCATTCCGACGGGCTACTTCCAGCATGGGGTCCGTCATATCCACGCCGATGACGCGCCCCTCTGGCCCGACCACCTGTGAGGCGATGAAGCAAATTTTGCCCGTACCGCTGCCCAAATCGAGGACCGTTTCTCCCGGGCGCAGAAAGCGGCTGGGATCCCCGCAGCCGTAATCTTTTTCAATTACCTCCGCAGGGATGACTTTCAGATACTGGGGATCATATTCCACCGGACAGCACAGCGCGGCTTCCTGAGCCTGAGCCCCGGCGCCATAGCGCTCTCTGACGGCGTTTTCGATGGGAAGCACGGAATTGGTCATGGATGCAAAAAGCGTTTGGGCATGCTGCGCGTTGTAAGCGGGAATTGGTTGCTCTATTCACGCCGAGCTTCGCACATTCCTGCTTCCCCTCAACCATACATCACTATCGGGGTGACAGTTGGGTTAGACCCCAGCCCTGACGAGAGAGGAGCCATCGCGGCAGAATCCGCTGCGTGATTCTCCGGTTGCCGCAGTGAGCGTTGCCTCCATAGTATCTCCTGCCTTTCCAAATTTTTGGGGGTATAGCTCAGTGCGAGGGTGGAGAGGCACCGAAAAAGACCCGAAAAGCCTGTTTTTTGACCGGCGCTATTGACGTGACTATTGACTTACGCGAGGAAAGACCCAAGAAGGCATTTCTCAACCATCGGACAAGTTGCGGACACGATGCGACACGGTGAATGCAGGACGCTCTGAGCGCCGTAATGCGCTGTGGAGCGCGTTGTCAGGCGTCAGGCGGGACGCTCGATAGCTGCTTGTGCGCCCACCAGTCAAGCACCCGCTGAGCGCGGAGGAACAGAAACGCGCCGACAACCAGGCGCACCAGGACGCTGATAATCTGAGGCAACTGTCCGAGCAAGCGCCCCCACCGGAGTACCTGCGGAATAGAAGGGACTGGAAAGCATAACCCCGGTGAGATAACGAGGGCGAAGCTGCCGACTGGCTACGCATCGCTGCTTGCCGATATCAAGAAGCACCTCGTCCAAGCCCGACTGCGCGCCGTGCTCGTTGCAAATGTCGCCGTTACGCAGGCCTACTGGCAGGTGGGCCAAACCATCATTGCCCGCCAAGAGGCCGAAGGTTGGGGAGCCAGGGTGATAGACCGCCTTTCCGCAGACCTCCGCGAGGCTTTTCCCGATATGGGCGGACTCTCTCCGCGTAACCTGCTTTCGATGAAGTTGTTCGCGGAGGCGTTCCCTGAACCCGAGATTACGAAACAGCTTGTTTCGCAATTGCCTTGGGGACACATCATCCTCCTCCTACAAAAAGTGAAATCCGCGTCCCACCGCCTCTGGTATATCAAGGCAAGCATCGAATACGGATGGTCACGGAACGTCCTTGCCGTGCAAATCGCGGCCCGCGCCCACGTCCGCTCCGGCAACTCCGTCAACAACTTCGCCGCGACCCTCCCTCCCGCGGATTCTGATCTCCCCAATCAGATATTCAAGGACCCGTACCTTCTCGACTTCCTCGGCACTGCTGATCCCCGCCGCGAACGGGAAGTTGAGCAGGCGCTGGTGGATCATATCCAGAAATTTCTGCTCGAACTCGGCTCGGGCTTTGCCTTCGTGGGACGCCAGGTCCACTTGGAGGTTGGCAACACGGACTCGTATATTGATCTCCTCTTCTACCATCTCAAACTCCGCCGATATGTTGTTGTGGAACTCAAGGCCGTTCCTTTTGAGCCAGGGTTCACCGGACAGATGAATTTCTACCTCTCTGCAGTGGATAACATGCTGCGCCACCCCGAGGACCAGCCCACCATTGGCCTGTTGCTCTGCAAAGGAAAAACCAAACTGGAGGTCGAATACGCGCTGCGGGGCCTCGACAAATCCATCGCCGTTGCCGACTGGAAAACCCATCTTACCGAAACCCTGCCCCGCGAACTTCAGGGCAGCCTTCCGACAATTGCACAGCTGGAAGCCGAGCTTTGGCGTGGTGTGTGGGCTCGAAAAAAAACGAGCATTACAGTGAGATGAGAGTCCATTAGAAACGAACAAGACGTTTGTCGTCATTATGGCGAATCACGCTGGGCTATTTTGGTGTCCCGCCATTTATGACGCTTTATAAAGATCGCCCAGCAGATTTCCCGATGAAGGGATTCTCCGGGAGCTGAGGGGCGGCTGACTGGCGTCTGCCTTGAACGGAACCGACCCAAGCGGCGCTGGGGGAGAAGGCCGTCCGCAGAAGTTGTACTCCGGTGGCGACCTCGCCCACATCTAGGCCCTCGCGAAAACGCACGACGCCGTGGTGCGGGCGGGTTGTTGGCGGCGGGTTCATCGGGAACGGCTCCGCCGCCGCCGTTGCAAACAATGGACAAAGCTCGAACCACCGTTCCATTTTTCTCCCTTTTCATGCCTCTTTTCCGAAGCTTGCCTGTGGTGTGAACGGGCTTTGGCAATCTACCAACGGAAAGCGCGCAAACCGGTCCGAAAACAGCGCGCAAATTGGTTGCGCGGGCACGGGATGATTGACATTCTCGAAGAACGAAGCCGCTCTCGCGGCTTCCCGTCAACCCCCCAAAAAAGGAACAGCACATGAAGAAATCCCCCCCCCGTAGTGTCGTAAAACCCATCTTTGGGTTTATTTCCTCCCGCCGCGCGCGCGCTTTGCGCGACGTCGCCAAACGTGGTCCGCAATGGGTCCGCGCCCTTGTGGGCGCGTCAATTTTCGCGCTCGGGTGCCACCCCGGGCCCGCGAGCGCCAACAATCCCGGCGGCGGCACCGGCACGGGAGCCAATGTTACCCTGGTCGACAACGGCGACGGCACCGTGACCGTGGCCAACGGCATTGTTGCCATCAACATCGGCAAGGCCAACGCGCGACTGAATTCCATCAATTACACGTATAACAACAACGGGACGACGCGGACCACGGAGGTCCTGGAAGCCGCCGGGCAATATTACTGGGGCGGCTTTATCACCTTCCCGTCCGGGGCGAAGGCCGTCAACTTCAGCGACGGCCCGCTTACCTATTCGGCGTCCGTCGATCCCTCGGGTAACCGCGTGGACGTGGAGCTCCTGCGCGGGGACACCGCGCAAGACGGAACGTTTGAGACCCACTTCACCATGCTGCGCGGCTCAACCGGCTTTTACACCACGGGCGTCATCACCCACGGCGCGGGTGATATTGCCGAAAATATCAACGCCTTCGGTTTGATCATGCGGGTCACTCCGAGCTTCAACTGGCTGAGCGCGGACCCGCTGCGAAACTTCTTCACCGGGGCCCAGTCAACGACGCCGGGCGTGCGCGCCAACGACATCCCCAAGGAAAGCGGCATCTCAACCAGTGGCGGGCTGGCAGGCGAGTACGGAAACAAATTCAGCACCGCGCTGGATCATGGCGATCAGAGAGCCTGGGGCTTTAGCAGCGTCGGCCCTACCGGGACGAACATAGGCCTCTGGCAGATGGGCCACCCGGAATACTATGGCGGCGGCCCCCTCAAGCACGATGACGGGGTTTATGGCAATATCATCGCCAACCAAATCCTGACCCAGGAACTCGGCCAAGGCACGGATAGCGCGGTCGGGGACAACGAGGTCTGGTCAAAGACCTGCGGCCCATGGTTCGTTTACGTCAACAACGTTTCCTCCTCCATCACAGACCCGGCGCAGGCCGCGCAGGCGCTCTTTAA
Source organism: uncultured Verrucomicrobiae bacterium (assembly GCA_963828525.1). Classification (GTDB taxonomy): domain Bacteria; phylum Verrucomicrobiota; class Verrucomicrobiia; order Chthoniobacterales; family Chthoniobacteraceae; genus CAWHEP01. The sequence goes on along the minus strand of CAWHEP010000002.1, from coordinate 155,119 downwards.
CGACGCGGTGGCGCAGGACGCCGCCGAAAAAGGCGCGTGGCCTTACAGCTGGTTTTCCAATCCGGCCTACGCCCCGGCCTCGGGCCGCTCGAATGTGACCGGCAAGCTGGCGATCAGTGACCCGGGCAACCGCAATCCGGCAGTCGCGGGAACGTGGGTCGGCCTCATCCAGCAGCCGTCGTCCTTTTCGTCGCCGATGTTGTTCGACTTCCAGAAATGGTTAAAGCCGTACCAATTCTGGGCGCAGACGGACTCAGGCGGCAACTTCACCATCCCGGATGTCATCGCCGGCTCGAATTACACCTTGTGGGCTTACGGACCAGGCGTGGCGGGCACATTCATGTCCCAACCCCAAGCGGGTGGCACCCCGCCCTTTGAAACGACCGGTCCGGCGACGCCGCTGTCGATCTCCGTCCCCTCCGGCGGCGGGACATACGCCCTGCCTGCCACGGTGACGTGGACCCCCAAGCGGGATGGCGCGACCGTGTTTGAAATCGGCGTGCCCGATCGTAAGGCCGACGAGTTCCGCCACGGCGAGGATTACTGGCAGGGTGAACTACCACCGCAGGTGGGCTTCCCCACCCCGGTCTGGGGCGCGCAGGCGTACTATCTCCAGGAGTTTCCGAACGGCATCACCTACAACGTGGGCGCGAGCCGTTGGGACACCGACTGGAATTACGTCCTGCCTTCGCAGATCGACTCGACCGGCTCGTACCTGCCCACCAAGGCGACGATCAACTTCAACCTGCCCGCCGCGCCCTCCGGGTCCGCAAAGACCGCGCTCTACGCGGCGATTGCCGGCGACAACGGCGGCGAGGTGGTCTTCAGCGTCAACGGGCAGGATCTCGACACCGCCTCCGGCGTGACCGTGTCGCCGGCGGGATCCCTCCTGAGCACTGGCTTCTCGCCTCCTCCCTACGGGAACTACATGGATAACAGCAGCATCCACATGGGCGTGCACGGACCCTTCGAGGACGTGCGCATTAACTTCCCGTCCACCCTGCTCCACCAGGGCGCGAACACTATAACCATCGCCATGAACAAGGTGGGTTATTCCTACAACGTGATGCTCGACTACCTGCGGCTGGAGTTGCAAGGCTTCGTGCCGCCGGCACCTACGAGCGTCACGGTTTATCCGGGCAACAATCGCAACCTGGTCACCTGGCCGGTCATGCCCGGGGCGGCCCGCTATAACATTCTGCGCAGCACCACCTCCGGTTCCGGCTACGTCTCGCTGTGGAGCGGAGACCTCGGACCGGTCAGCGGCAGCGACTCAAGCGTGGCGACGTTTAACGACACCTCGGCGGCCAACAACACCATCTATTACTACGTGGTGCAGTCCTGGAACGTCCAGAACGGATTCAGCGCCAATTCCCCGCAGGGAGCGGGCAAGCCGCTGTCAACATTGCCAACGTCGGCCCCGGCCACGCCGACGCTGTCCGTAAGCGGATCCGTCTCGCACCAAGTCAACCTGAGCTGGGGCGCGACGCCTGGCGCGAATTATTACGTGATCACGCGCAGGACCCTCGCCGAGAACAATGCCAGCAGCACGTACGTCCTGCGCACGATCGTCCTGAACGACTACGTGACGGGCACAACGTACACGGACGCCACGGTGTCGAACGGGAAGATTTACGACTACTCGGTGAAAGCCGTAAACGCGGTCGGCTCGAGCGGGGATTCCGCCCTGGCGATGGCGGTGCCGCAGCCGCCTTCCCCGAGCGCTGCGGGCGGAGTGAGCGCCACGGCGCTGAGTTCCACCAGTGTGAAACTCACCTGGACCGCCGCCGACAATGCCACCGGGTACGTGATCTACCGTTCCACGACCTCCGGGTCGTTCGGATCGTTCCCGGCCAACTACGCCAACGCGGGGGTCGAGACGTTCCTGACCGACAAGGGCCTTGTCTCCGGCACGACCTACTACTACCGGGTGACCGCAGTGAATTCGGGCGGGATCTCACCGCACGCCTACGTGACGGTGACAACCCCATAGCAGCGGGCGGCCGACGCAGGTCCACTGCCTTGGAGAACGACGGTCCGCGCGAGAGCGCGGGCCGTTTTTCTTTGCGCCGGTGGCAGAGGGTACGGCCGTTTGCATATTGCTTGTGATGGAATATTCACGGGCAAGAACTGTCGCTGCGCAGGGAAGCGGAAGGCTTTCTTTTCCTCTTGCCGGGGTATTTTTCCCGGCGATACTGATTTGCGTTCTGTTTGGATGCTGTGACGCTGGCTTTTTGGCTTTCGCGGTGTTCAGTCTGGCGATTTTTTGGGGGTATAGCTCAGTTGGTAGAGCGTCTCGTTCGCAATGAGAAGGTCAGGGGTTCGACTCCCCTTACCTCCACTCCCGCTTGAGAAAGCGGGGATCGTTTTTGGGTTTAAGTTGCGGGGTGATCCGTGCAGGATGCGCGCATTTCGCTGAATGATACGTTCCGATCTTGCCGCCGCGCGGGTTCCATGGGTTCGCAGCCGGGTGCTGTGGGTGGGGCTGGCTCTGCTGGGTTCGCTGGTTTGTTATTACGCGCTGCTCCGGGTGGCGGCATCGCTCGCTACGGTGGAGGTCAGCGGGGTGAGCGCGGCGCTTTCGTGGGCTCCGAGTTTGTCGAAGGAGGCTCTGCGCAAGATTCAGGGCGATTCGGCGGAGGTCGGCGCGTCGGCGCGGTTCCTCGGGTGTTGCGGGGCGCTTTTTGGGATTTACGGGTTACTGCTGAGGGCGCTGCGTGGCGCGCAGCCGAACTCCGTGCAGTTTTGCGTGTTTGGCTCCGGGGTTGTGCTGCTGGCGGCGCTGGTTTGCTCGCCGATCATGTTTTCCTCGGACATGTACGCGTACGCCCTGTACGGGCGGCTGGCTTCAATTTACCATTCCAGCCCGTATATCGATGACCCAGGCATTGTTCCGACGGACCCTTATTTGCGGCTGCTGCGCGGGTATTTGCCTTCCGTGTACGGGCCGCTGTGGACGATGATTTCTTCGGCAGTTTCGAGGGTGAGCGGAGAGAATACTGGGATGACGGTGGCGCTCTTCCGCGTTCTGGCGGCTGGCAGTGTTGCCGCGGGCGCGGGGTTCATCTGGAGCGCGTTGCGCCGGTACGCGCCTGAACGGACGGCACAAGGGCTCGCGCTGTTTATGTGGAATCCGCTGGTGCTGCTGGAGGCCGGAGTGAGCGGGCATAACGACGCGACGATGGTCGCGTTCATGCTCGCGGCGGTGTGGCTGCATGTTCGCGGCTATAAGGCCTCCGCCGTGGTGGCGTTCCTCCTTTCGGCGATGGTGAAGTTCCTGACAGGGGTGCTGGCGCCGCTTTATATGTTGATGGTCGCTTCGGGGACTCCGAGGCTGGAGAGAGCGCGGCTTCTTTATTAGGCGCTGCGCGGCGGGGGCGTTGCTGGTGTTTGCCCTGTGCCGGGGGCCGTCGCATGGGAGCGGGGATCTGCCCGCGGCGCATTTCGCGACTTCACCCGAGTTTTACGCAAATAATTTCCATGAACTGATTTTCAAGGGGTTGCGGCGCCTGCTTGGGGAGGACGCCGACTCTGTCGAAGTGCCGGTGGAGTTCGGCAGCTACTGGGTGGAACTCAAGTCCCCCGCGTTCCTGCTTGCCCAGCCCGAGGAAAACGCGAAGGCCATGGCGCGCCTTCCGGAACATCGCAGAGTGCTTGTGGTGTCTCCACAGGCGGATGAAGATTGGGTGCGCGTCTATGACCCGGTATCCCATCGGCAGGGGTATACCGCGTATGCCGCTGTCGTGGAGGTCGGCGATCCGCCGGGGGAGGCGGACGACGAGACGCTGGAACGTCTGGAGGACGAGCCTGAAAACTGGCCGAGCGTGGAAAAGGCGAACGCTTGGATACGCGGAACGGCGTGGGGCGCGTTCGCCCTGTTTGGACTGGTCGCCGCCTGGAAAACCACGAATTTCGACCGGTTCCTCGTCTGGGCTCCAGCGGCGCTCATTGCCTCCTATTTTTGCATCATGACGCAGTTGTGGCCCTGGTATCTGATGTGGGCGCTGGCGCTCGGGGCATTCTGTCCTGGCAAGCTGCCGGCAAAAATGGCGGTCCTGCTTTCGTGCAGTGTTCTTTCGCTTTATTGCACCATCGGCTTCGCGCAATCTTCAGAGAAGGGCTGGATTTATACCTACCGATCCATTCCCGCGATCGTGCTGCCAACGGCGTTGTTTGCGGTCGCTTACAGGCGCAGGCTGTTTGGGAGATGGGCGAGAGTTCCCGCTGTTCAGATGACTGTCTGCCAGTGATGGAAACTTCCGTCCCCACAGCGCGTTTCCTCGGAGTGGATCTCGATAACACGCTTGTTTGTTATGATGACCTTTTTCACGCGGCAGCGGTCGAGGAGGGGCTGATCCCAATATCGACGCCGGCAAGCAAAGAGCTTGTAAGGGATGCCATACGGTTGCGCCCGGGCGGGGAGGAGCAGTGGACTCGGTTGCAGGCGGTAGTGTATGGCTTGCGGATGCGAGAGGCGCGACTCTTCGACGGGGCGGACGCCTGTCTGCGCGCGGTCGTGAAGGCGGGGATCCCGGTGCGGATCATCAGCCACAAAACGGCGACCGCGGTGCTCGATGGCGCGGAGATAGACATACGGGAACCCGCGCTGCGGTGGATGGAGGAGCGCGGCTTTTTCTCGGGGGGAGGGCTGGGGCTTTTGCAAAGCGACGTCTTCTTCGAGTCCACGCGCGCGGACAAGATCGCCCGCATCGCCCGGCACGGGTGCAGTCATTTCATCGATGACTTGGTGGAAGTATTCGCGGAGCCTTCGTTCCCGGTCGCGGTTGGGAAGCTGCTGTTCGCGCCGCATGGGCGCGCCGCGGTTCCAGAGAGCATCCGCGCCTTCAGGAGCTGGGCGGAACTCGAGGGATTTCTTCTCCCATGAACGCCGAGGAATCCATCACGCTGGTTTTGCGGGAGGAATTGCGCAAAGAGACTTCGCGATTCGAGAAACTGAAGGGAGGGCGCAACAGCCAGGTCTTCCGCGTGGAATGCGGGGACGGCTCCGTCTTTGCCGCGAAAGCGTATTTTAAATCGGAACGGGATTCCCGGGACAGGCTTGCTGCCGAGTATCACGCGCTCGAGTTTCTGAAAAGCGCGGGCGTGGCGCAAGTCGCGGCTCCAGTGGCTGGCAGCCCGTCGCGGCAGGTTGGCATCTATGAATTCATGGCGGGGAAGCCATTGATGGCGGGTTGCGCGGGCGAGCGCGAGATCGATGCCGCCGTGGAGTTTCTCCGGGTGTTGAAAAGCGTGAGCGCGGACGCTCTGCAGGGGGCTTTCCCGCCCGCCTCGGAGGCGTGCTTTTCGATCTCGGCGATCCTGCGCAGTGTCGATGGGAGGCTGGCGCGGCTTGCGAAGAGCTCCGCGGATCAACCGGAACTCGAGAGCTTCCTCCAGGATGAACTACTACCTTTCCGCAAGGCGGTCGGGCAGTGGAGCGCGGATCATTGCGAGCGCCACGGGATCGCTATGGACGGGGAGATTTCCCATGCGGACCGGATCCTGAGTCCGTCGGATTTCGGGTTTCACAACGCCCTGAAGCAAGAAGACGGGACGCTTGTGTTTCTGGATTTTGAGTATTTCGGATGGGATGACCCGGCGAAAACAGTCGCGGATTTTTTGCTGCATCCCGCGATGGATTTAAGCGCCGGATTGAAGCAAAGATTTTTTGCCGGGGCTGTGGACGCGGGCGCGCGCGGGTTCGTTGCTTCGTTGCCGGCGCGGGTTGAAGCGGTGTATCCGCTATTTGGGTTGAAGTGGTGCGCGATCCTGTTGAATGAATTTACCCTTGAGCACATGGCGCGCCGGTGCTTTGCTGACGCCACCCCGGGCGCATGGGATGGCAGCATCCAGATCGAGAAAGCACGGCGGCTCCTCGCCGGACTTTTGCATGATTACCGAGACTTCCCCTACCACTCCTGAGGCTACCGTGCTGGACGCGCGCTCCAGGGAGTTGCGGAAGACCATCGCGCGGACTCTCGCCGCGGGAAACGCGGTCATGTCGGGGCGGCATTTTCGGTCGTGGAGATACTCCGCGTCCTTTACGACAAGATACTGAAGTATGACGCGCAACGCCCGGATTGGGCGGAACGAGACCGCGCAATCCTGAGCAAGGGGCATGGTTGTCTGGCCCTCTACGCCGTGCTGGCGGGAAAGGGCTTTTTTCCCGAGGTCGAGCTTTGGAAGTTCTGCGCGGCAGACGGAATCCTGGGCGGGCACCCGGAAGCGAGCAAGGTGCCGGGCGTGGAGGCTTCGACCGGCAGCCTTGGGCATGGCTTTTCCATCGGAGTGGGGTTTGCGCTGGCCGCGAAGCTGGATGGCAAATTGCACCGCGTGTTTGTCGTGTTGGGCGATGGAGAATGCAGCGAGGGAACGATCTGGGAAGCGGCGCTATGCGCGGCGAAGCACAAGCTGGATAATCTGACGGTGCTGGTGGATTACAACAAGCAGCAGACTTACGGCTCCATCGCCGATGTGCAGGATTTGGAGCCGTTTGCCGACAAGTGGAGAGCGTTTGGCTTCGCCGCGCGCGAGGTAAATGGACACGACACGGAGGCGCTGGAGCAGGTGTTGCGAGCGACGCCCTTTGAAACGGGACGGCCGAACGTGATCCTGTGCCACACCATAAAGGGTAAGGGTGTGAGCTTTACGGAGCGGAACCTCGCGTGGCATCACAAAGCCAAAGTCACCGAAGCGGAAGTGGCGGCGCTGATGGCTGAACTGGATTCGCTGTAATGCGCAAGACGTCACTCGACATGGTGTATGAACTGGCGAAGCGGGATTCCCGCGTCATGTTCATCGGGTCTGATCTTGGGCCGGACACGCTGAAGCAGATGAAAGAGGAGTTGCCCAACCAATTCCTCATGGAGGGCGTGAGCGAGGCGAACATCGTCAGCATGGCCGCGGGCCTGGCGATGGAAGGGAAAATCCCTTACATCAATACCATAGCGACTTTCCTGACGCGCCGTTGCTTCGAGCAGATCGTCATCGATCTCGGTTTGCATAATACGAAGGTGCGTCTCATCGCCAGCGGGGGGGGCATGGTTTACGCGCCGCTTGGACCCACGCATCTCGCGACGGATGACATAGCAATCCTGCGCGCCATTCCGAACATGACGATCCTCGCGCCTTGCGACGCCGAGGAGATGCGACGGTTGATGTTGCAGACCGTGGATGTGGAAGGCCCGGTGTATATACGCCTTGGAAAAGGGGGTGACGCGGTAGTGAGTCGCGATGACTTGCCATGCGAGATCGGCAAGGCGATCCCGATGAGGGAAGGAGCAGACGCGCTGCTGGTCACGACGGGCGTCTGCCTGCAAGTGTCGCTTGCGGCGGCGGCGGAACTTCAAACGCGGGGAATCGCGGCCGCAGTGTTGCATTGCCACACCGTGAAGCCGCTGGACGCTCAAGCAATCCTCGACCGCGCCGCGGGCGCGCCGATCATCATTACCATCGAGGAGCACACGCTCATGGGCGGACTCGGCAGCGCGGTGGCTGAGATCATTGCCGAGGCTGGTCTCGCAAAGCATTTCAAACGGATCGGCATACCGGATGTGTTCCCGGATCAATACGGCTCGCAGGCTAGCCTGATGGCGCGCTACGGTATTACAGCCACGAAGATTTCGGAAGCGGTGCTGGGATTCCGCCAGCAACAATTCCCCGCCGCGCGATCTGTGATCCGTGGCTGAAAGCGTTATTATTATGAGTCGATTAATGAATTTCGTGACCCCCCTGCACCAAGCAACAAAGCGTGATTACCTCGCGCGGATGGTGGACGACAAAGTCCATTGCATGCTAAAGGCAAAGGAATATGAGCGGGATTACTGGGATGGGGATCGCCGCTACGGCTATGGGGGCTACAAATACCTGCCGGGTCGTTGGAAGCCGGTGGCGCAGGCGTTGATCGATACCTACAAACTGAAGGCGGGCTCCCGTGTGCTGGATGTCGGTTGTGGCAAAGCATTTCTGCTTTATGAAATGCAACTGATCGAGCCTGGGCTGGAGTTGGTTGGGTTCGATACCTCAGTACATGGTCTGGCGAGCGCATTGCCCGAGTTGAAGGCGTCGCTGTTTAAGTATCGCGCGCAGGACGCGTATCCCTTTGGAGACGACCATTTCGATCTGGTGATCTCCCTGACAACCCTGCACAACCTGCGGCTTTTTGAGCTAAAGACCGCGCTTGGCGAAATCGAGCGGGTCGGCAAGCAGGGGTATGTGATGCTGGAAAGCTACAGGAATGAGCTTGAGCAGTTTAACTTGCAGTGCTGGGCGCTGACTTGCGAGTCGTTCTTCGATACGGCGGAATGGATTTGGCTTTACCGGCACTTTGGCTACACCGGTGACTATGAGTTTATTTACTTTGAATGAACTGATTCCCCGGACGCCCAGTCAGTCACATTCGTGAAATCCGTCGTTAGAGTTCCCCAATCCAAATGAAAACCAGGGCTGCCATCCTTACTGAGCTGAATGCTCCGCTGGTGCTGGACGAGATCGATATACCTCTGCTGGAATGCGGCCAGGTGCTTGTGGAAATCGGGTGCAGCGGGATCTGCGGGGCGCAGTTGGGAGAGATCGCCGGGGCAAAGGGGCCTGATCGTTTTTTGCCGCATCTTCTCGGGCATGAGGGCGGGGGGATCGTGCTTGAAGTCGGGGCTGGTGTAACCCATGTAAAACCGGGCGACCACGTGGTGCTGCACTGGCGCAAAAGCGAAGGCATCCAGGCGCAACCGGCGAAATATCATTGGGCGGGCAGGACGGTGAACGCGGGCTGGGTGACGACGTTTAACCATCATGCAATTATCTCCGAAAACCGGCTGACGGTGATACCCGAGGATGTTGATTTTGAGGTGGCGGCGCTGATGGGCTGCGCGATCACGACCGCGCTGGGTCTGATCAACAACGACGCGAAGGTTAAGATCGGGCAGTCTGTCGTCGTCCTTGGGTGCGGCGGGGTGGGAGCGAGCATGGTCCAGGGGGCGGCAATGGTCGCAGCCGACCCGATCATCGCGGTCGATATCCACGAGCATAAGCTGGAGATGGCGCGCGCGTTTGGCGCGACGCACGTCATCAACTCGACAAAATGCGACGCGAGGGCGGAAATCCTGAAGATCGCCGGGACAAAAGGCGTGGACGTGGCGATTGAGACGACCGGGCTGGTGAAGCTGATCGAGCTGGCCTATAACGTCACGACTTCCAAAGGAAGAGCGATTCTCGTGGGCGTGCCGCGCCACGATCAAGACATCACTATTCACTCGCTGCCGCTGCATTTCGGAAAGGTGCTGACCGGGTGCGAGGGAGGGCAGTGTGTTCCGCACGAGGATATCCCCCGTTACTTGAACCTTTATAAAAAGGGTAAACTGAAGCTGGATGAACTGATCACACACAGGTTCCCGTTCGAAGAGATAAACAGCGCGCTCGACAAAATTCGCGCCGGGGAAGCGGGGCGTTGCGTGGTGCGGATGTCATGAGCCTGCGGTTGAAGTCGTTTCACGCCCGCGAGGAAAGCGAGGAGGTCTATTACCCTGCTGAACCAGTGGTGCTGGTAACTCGGGAAGATATCGACGCCCTGGCCGCGAAGGCCTCGGGTAACAGGCGCGAGCGCGCAAGGCTCTGTGCGCATGGCTCTGTGAGCGACGCAGTCCATGAGATGCTGATTGTCCATGCGAGGAACGCGTATGTGCGGCCGCACAAGCACCTTCACAAGAGCGAGTCTTTTCACATCATCCGCGGGGAGGTGGATGTTGTTCTTTTCGACGAAGCGGGAAAGGTCACGCGCGTGATGGTCATGGGCGCTTTCGATTCCGGGCTGCCATTTTACTACCGGCTGGCGGAGCCGGTGTATCACACCCTGCTGATCCGTTCCGATGTGCTTGTATTCCACGAGACGACCAACGGGCCATTCAAGCGGGAGGAGACGGTGTTCGCGCCCTGGGCCCCCGAAGAAGGCAGCGAGCGGGGATTCATCAGCGCGCTGGAACAGGACGTTCGCGCGTTTCCCCCCGAAACGGGCGGCGGGCGGTCGGAAGGATGAAGCACTCGCTGATCATCGGAGGGACTCGTGGAACCGGGAGAGTGTTGGCGCGGCATTTCGCCGCGGCGGGCCACACTGTTTCAGTGATCGGACGGAGGAAGCCGCTGGACGAAGACCCGCCGGGCGCGCGTTTTTGGGCTGCTGAAATTACCGACCCGGATGATCGGGCAAGAGCAATCGGCGAGATTCTCTCCGAGAATGGGAAACTGAGCCGGCTCGTATTCTTCCAACGTTTTCGCGGAACCGGAGATGGCTGGGCGGGCGAGATCGCGACCAGCCTGACGGCGACGAAAGAGATCATCGAGAGCCTGGCCGTCGAGTTCGAGGAAGGGGGCGAGAAGAGCATCGTGGTGGTGGGAAGCATAGCCTGCAGCCTTATAGCGGATGAGCAACCGGTGGGCTATCACGTCGCCAAAGCCGGACTCCTGCAAATGGCGCGCTATTACGCGGCGACCCTGGGGCCTCGCGGCATCCGTGTGAACTGCGTGTCGCCTGGCACGGTGATGAAGGAGGAGGCGAGGGAGTTCTACGAGGGCAACCGTGAGCTCCAGCGGATGTATCGGACGGTGATTCCACTTGGACGCATGGGAACTTCGGACGAGATCGCCAATGTGATTGAGTTTCTGGGCAGTTCCAAGGCATCCTTCATCACTGGGCAGGAACTTGTCGTCGATGGCGGCTTGTCCGTGCAATGGCAGGAGACGGTTGGGCGGCGAATGCTCGGCGAACCGGCATCCACGAAGAAGTAACGAAAGCATGAATCGAGTAAATTACCGCCGGGAAACTTGCCGGCTCTGTGAAAGCCGTAAGCTGGCGCTGGCGTTGAAGCTCGCGCCGACGCCGCTGGCGGATTCGTACGTGCCAGCCAGCCTGCTCGGGGAGATTCAGAAGAAGCATCCTTTGGATGTTGATCTCTGCCTGGACTGCGGATTCACCCAATTGCGGGACGTGATCCAGCCGGAGATCATCTATGTGGATTACATTTACGAGACTAAGAGTTCCCTGGGACTCGCGGAGCATTTTGGGCGATACGCCGACGCGGTCTGCCGGAAACTGAAGCCCTCGGCGGGAGCGCTGGCTCTCGACATCGGAAGCAACGACGGAACGCTGTTAAGAGCATTCCAGAAGAACGGATTGCGGGCGCTTGGGGTGGATCCAGCGCGGGAGATCGCAAGGAAGGCAACGGAGTCCGGCGTGGAGACGCTGCCGGAGTTTTTCACGCCGGAACTCGGCGCGCGTATCAAGAAGGAGCGCGGATTGGCGACGATCGTCACGGCAAACAACCTGTTCGCCAATGTGGATGATCTTGCGACGATGACAGAGACCATTCGCGATTTGCTTGCCCCTGATGGGGTTTTCATCTTTGAAAGCTACTACATGGCCGATCTGATGAGGAATATGGTATTCGACTTCTTGTACCATGAGCATTTATCGTGTTTTTCGGTGGCGCCGCTGGTGAGCTTTTTCGCGCGGCATGGAATGGAGTTGATCGACGCCGAGCATGTCGCCACAAAGGGAGGCTCTCTGCGTTACATGGCGCAACTCGCGGGCGGGCCGCGCCCCGTTTCCCCGGGTGTCGCCGAACTGGTGGCTTCCGAGGATCGCGAGGGGATACACAGCCTGGAGGCTTTTCATGGATTTGCCGCGCGCATAGACGGGGCGAAGGAGGCTCTCGGCAAGCTGCTTGAAGGACTGCGCGCAAATGGCAAGACGGTTGACGGCTTTGGAGCTTCAGCGACGACCACGACTCTGCTTTACCACTTTGGTCTTGAAGAGGCGGTTGGCTGCATTTACGACGATTATCCCGCGAAGCAGGGGCTCCACAGTCCCGGAGCGCATATACCGGTGCTGCCGCCTGCGGCGATGTACGGAGAAAGCCGGACGCGATTCTTATCTTTGCCTGGAGGTACTACGAGCCTATCGTGAAGAAGTACGCGCGTTTTCTGGACGAAGGCGGAAAGTTTATCGTTCCGTTGCCGGAGTTAAAGGTGATAACGAAGTGACTTCTGAAAGCGGTTCATCGGCGAAACAGGTGGATCAGGCTCTCATGCCCAGGAGGAGTGTTGACAACAGAGGGCTGGCAGAACACGATGCTTCTCGCGGACTGGGCGCGGAGATTGCTGCAGTTTGCGTAGCCTAAATCCTGTGAGCACCCGACCTTCCGTCACATTTATCGTATTCGCGCTTAACGAAGAAGCGCGTATCGAGAGCACTGTAGAGACAATCCGGAAATCCGTTGGGGAGGATGATTTCCTGTCGGACTACCAGATCGCGCTGGCCGATGATGGCAGCACCGATAAGACGGGCGCGATCATGGATCAGCTGGCAGAGCACGACCCCAAAATTTCGGTTGTGCATAACTCCACCAACAAGGGCCAGGGGGGCGCTTACAAGCATGCCCTGACGGTTGCGCGATGTGAGTATGTGATGGCGGTGGCAGGTGACAATGCCGCTACCACTGACAGCATCCGATCTACTGTTGAGCGCGTGGGAGAAGCAGACATCATCGTTCCGTACGCGAATAACCCTTCCTCCCGGCGCTTGCTTCGGCGGTATGGATCGCGCGGGTTTTCGATGTTGCTGAACCTGCTGTTCGGATTTGAGATCCCTTACTACAACAGCTCCGTGTTCCGACGGAAGCTGCTGGAGAACCTGACGATCAAAAGTAACGGATACGCATTCATCGCGGAGATTGCCGTAAAACTTTTAAAGCGAGGAGCCACCCATGTAAATGTGGGCATCCGCTATCCAGAAGGCGCAAACGATTATTCGTCGGCTCTCAAGTTGAAAAACCTAGTTGAAGTGTTGCGCGATGTTATCCAGTTGAGGCGCGACGTTCGAAACTCGTCCAAAGCGCTGCCATCCCAAGTCAGCGGAAGCGTCGCCGTTAGCGCATCGGAGCGCTGAGATTCCTCTCGCAAATGCTGCTCTTCGGCACAGGCTGCGTCCTTTTCGGCGTCGCTTTTACGATTCACTTTTTGCTATGGAGAATCCGCCTGCCGAAGGCGCAGTTCAAGGGTCTGCTTGTTATATTCGCGCTGGTCTTTTGCGCATGGGCGGCCATGGCGGCAGTCACACGGCACTACGCCCTGCTGGATTTCATTCACATCGCATCCTTCTATGCCTCCTGCGGTGTTTGCTATGTAGTCTTGTATTCCGCGTTTAACCTGGATAGTCCCACTCTTAGCCTCGTGCGCTTCATCGCGGAGAAGGGTTCGGATGGACGCGGGATCGACGAGGCAGGCACATTCTTAGCGAAGCGACCTTTCGTTCAGGGGCGGCTCGGGCAGTTAATGGAAGCCGGGTTGATTTCTGAGCAGGATGGGAGGTATCGCGTAAAAGGCCGCGGTTCACCCGGCTTTCGCTTTATCCTCGGCTACCGGAAACTTTATGGCGCAATTCCCAAGGGCGGCTGAGGGCTGGCAGATTTGTTCGATCGCCAGTCCGCTCGCGGCGCTTTGCGTCAACGCGGTCGCTCAAGTCCTCGCGGTGAGAGCCAGCCGAGGCCGCAACTTTCTGCGCTGCGTTCTTGTCGGGTTCTTCACTGGGGCGCTCGCCCTCGCCGCGTTCGAGACGTTGCTCTTCAGAACAAACAGCGGCCCCGACGCTTGCGCGGTTTCGCTTTTAGTGAACGCGCCGACGTACGCCGCGCTGTCTTATTGCTATTTTGGATTGGTCAACCTGGGGCAAACCTCCATCCGGATCAGACTGTACGCGGAGATCGCAGAAAGGCCTGAGCCGATGCCACTCCAGGAAATTGACCGAATCTACAATGAGGAGGCGTTTGCAGGGATGCGCATCAAGCGACTACTTGAAAGCGGGGACATCGTTGAGAAAAATGGGCGTTACTATATAAACCGGACACGCCTCGCTTTAGCGGCGAACGTCATCGCTGGCATCCGTCTCTTTATAATCGGCGCGCGCAGCGAATTCGAGAACGACCGGAGTGCTGGAGTATGAGGGACGCGGCGCGCGCTGGGCTGGTTTGCGCCGCGCTGTTAGTCTTCTTCGGCTCGATTTACAGCATCGTAAAAGGGCCATTTCCGCACCAGGCATGGCTGGGGGGACTGACAGTCATTGCAGCGCTGTTCGCGCTACGCGCTAAAAGACAGCCCAATCCAGAGGCAAGGCGTCCGCCGGTTCATTTTCCGGGCCTCAATGCGCTTCGATTTATCGCCGCGTTCCTGGTCTACATCCATCACGTCGAGCAAGTGAAGCTTATTAGTGGTTTAGACAGCCTCTGGAAAGGGAAATCGCTTTTAAGCCCGCTGTTTCTGCGAGCCGGCGCGCTGGGCGTCACTTTTTTCTTTGTCTTGAGCGGTTTTCTAATCACCTATCTGCTCTTGGTGGAGGTAGGAGAGACACGCTCCATTTCCCTCAAGGATTTTTACATCCGCCGAGCGTTGCGTATCTGGCCGGTGTATTTCTTTCTAACCGCTTTCGCATTCACAATTCTGCCGCGATGGCATTTGGTGCAACCAGCGACAATGATCCCGGTTCTGCACGCTCATTATTTCGCCAAGCTTTCGCTGTTTCTCTTAATGTGGGTGCATGTCTTTGAAATCAGCTATCCAGGAATCTTTCCTGGAGGAGTTCTTTGGACCGTGAGTGTCGAGGAGCATTTTTATTTCGTTTGGCCCCTTCTTATACGGATACTGAAAGGCAAAATCTTCCCAGCCTTGGCGGGGATCGTTGTCGCGCTCGTTTTATCAAAAGCAAGCGCCGCTTATCTGGCTGTATTGCATCGATGCGGATGCGTCCATGCATACGTTGCGCGTTTGCAAAACAGTGGCGGAGTTTTTTGGATTCTTCAGAATAGACTGCATGGCAATCGGGGGAATGGGTGCCTGGCTGTGTCTACAGCAAAGCCCTTTGTTAAAAATCCAATTCAACTGGCTAACGCAAATCGTTTTTTTAGGATTTCTCGCATTCTGCCTCATCAAGGGTGTCGTATTTGGAATCTTAGACGACGATATATATTCGGCATTATTCGTCCTCGTGATCCTTAATGTGGCAGTGAACCCGCTCCGCCTCATTAGCCTGGAGCATCCCGTCCTGGATTTCCTGGGGCGCATCTCCTATGGACTCTATGCTTATAATTGGCTGGCGATCCCATTTACGATCAACTTGATGAAGAAATTTGGATTCATCCACAGCCTGTTCTGGCGCAACGTTTATATCTACGCGATGTCTTGGGCGGTGTTGGTTGCGATGTCCGCGGCTTCTTATTACCTCATGGAACGAAAGTTCCTGAAATTGAAGGCAAAGTTTGGCAGCATTTCCAGAAGCAGGGGAATTTTTGAGGGGGCGGAGGCCGCCGCGTGATGGGCGCATCCACGAAGCGGGCTCTTTTTCTAGCCTTAAAGATCGGCTTTGCCGTGGCGGTGCTAACATTGATCTTCCACAAGGTGGATGCGCGAAATGTCTGGCTGAGCATCCGAGGCGCTCGGCGGATGCCGGTGCTCTTCGGGACCCTGCTCTGCTTTGGGACGGTTGCGATAGCGGGGTGGAGGTGGCATCGACTGCTCGCGCTTTTTGACATTGCGGTTCCGCTCGGATCGTTGATTTGCATCGCTCAGATCGGGCAATTTTTCTCGATGTTCATGCCGGGGCCAACAGGGGATGACATTACGCGAATGTTATATATCTCACGATTTGCCAAGGGCCGCGTCGGCGAGGCCTGCTCTACGGTGGTGATAGATCGTATCATCGGCCTCTCGAGCATTCTTTTCCTCGCGCTGCTATGTCTTCCATGGCAGTGGAGGCTGCTCTCGGGTTCACGGCAGACGCATCTCATGGCGCTCGGGGTCCTTTCAGGCGGGATCGGCGTGGGCGTTTTCGGGCTGTTCTTTTTCTTCGCCGGGCATCCGACGCATCGATGGTTCGAACACCGCCTTCGCTCCCTTCCCGCGCATAATCTACGAGATGAAGCGGCTCGCATCTGGGGAGTGCTGAGCGCGAACAAGAGGCGGGTGGCAGAGGTGCTCGCGGCCGCGTGTGTAACGCAGTTTATGCTGTGCGCGCTGTTTTATCTTGCCGGAGTGGCGGTGGGATTGCGGGTGCCCTTTCGCATTTGGCTAAGCTTCGTTCCTGATCATCCTCGCCTCCAATGCCATCCCGGTCACTGTCGCGGGCATTGGAGTGCGCGAGTACCTGCTTGTGCTATTTCTGGGGGTTCTTGCGCACGTCGGCAGCGCGCAGGCCCTGGCAGCGTCCTTCGTGTCGTTCTCCATGGTGGTAACGATGTGCCTATTCGGCGGGCTGGTTTATCTTGTTTTCCGGCCGAGCAGAATGGGTGGCCCTGTTCTTCCCGAAGATTCAGGCGCGGCCTCCTGAGAGCGGCGCGGCGACAGCGTGGTAAAGGATTGGTTGGGTGGCGGTGTTTCGGCAGCTCTGGGCGCTGGAGACACTCTGGTTTTGGGCGGCATACCCGAACTCCACTTGGACAATCCGGGGAATAGTGCTATAAATGCGCATGAAAAAAGCGTTTGGCTTTTCGCGCCGGGGCCCGGATACGATTACCGAAGAGTTGGTTTCAGTCCTGTCCAAAAATAGTTCTTTCGAATTCAAGGCTTTGTTTACGATTGTCCACCTGAATCTGCGGGCGAGGAACGCGGCCAGCGGAGGAGAAGAGATGCTCCGGTTGCGCGCTTACGAGAAACTTCAGAACCTGGTGCAGCGAGGGGCTGTGAAGAAGACGGGTAAGAAATACAAGGGTTTGCCCGCCGCTCTGGAAGCTTTGAGCATCGTCGCCGCCGCGCCGCTGGCGACCGGCCTCCCGACTTCGGCCTGAACCGGCGGTCCGCAGCCTGAAAGCCCGGGCGTTTGCTACAAACGCCCGAGGAGAGAAGCTAGGGACGCTTCGCGCCTGCTTTTTTCAGGCGCTCTATGAGGCGAACTTCGCGCATCAGCACGTCGCCTTTCCATCGCAACCACCTTAGCCGCTTTTTGATCTTGTCGATCTCTGCGTCACCCGGCTTTGCCACCACTGTTTCTTCGGAATTCATCGCGATCCTCATCTCTACGATAGCATCGGCAATGCCAAATTCCTGAGTCACGCTCGGATCGCGGTGGCGAACACCGTCTGGAGGTGAGGGGCCTGGGTTTCGCGAGCAACCACCGAAATCTCGATGGAAGTGAAGCCCGCCTTGCGCAACATCTCGCGCAGGTTGACTTCGCTAAAGCCAAGCCAGAGATCGGCGTATAGTTCGCGCGCCTGTTCAAAGTTGTGATTCAGGAGGTCCAAAATGGCGATGCGCCCGCCTTTTTTCAGAATCCCATGGGCGGCTTGCAAGGCTCTGAGGGGATCGGCCGCGTGATGGAGCGCCTGGCTGAGGATCGCGAGGTCAACGGAGCTGGCTGCGATAGGCGGTTCCTGGAGATCGCCCAGTCGGTACTCCAGATTTTCAAACCCATGTTTGGCGGCAAGCGCGGCGCCGACTTCGACCATTTTCTCTGAGCTGTCGATGGCGATCACGTGCTTTACGTTCCTGGCGACCAGTTGCGCGAGCGTGCCTTCGCCGGCGCCGAGGTCGGCCACCGTGATGGGAGGCAGCAGCGTGAACAGCATGTGCGCGAGGCCTTTCCACGTTCGTCCCGGACAATAGCTGCGTCCGAACTTTCCGGCGAGCCTGTCGAAATACTCGCGGGCTTTGTCCTGCCTTTTCCTCAAGACCAGCTTGAGGGCCTCGCGGTCGTGCGCATGCTCGGGAATCTCGGCGGCGGAAGCCCGCACGATCTCGCGAAAGGGCGCCCCGGCAGCGCCATCATCGGCGCGGAGGCCGTAGTATATGTTCTTCCCCGCGCGGCGATCCTGAACCAGTTTCGCCTGCTTTAGCTGCGCCAAATGGCTCGAAATGCGGGACTGGCCCATGCCGAGAACTTCCTGGATTTCGACCACCGAGAGTTCGCCCTGCTCGAGGAGGAGCAGCAGGCGCAGGCGAGTGGGATCGGAAAGAAGTCTCAGCGATTTAACTATTGACGGCATTCCGGTGGTGATATATCAGGTCATCATGATACGTCAATATTTTCCCCGCTGACCATGGCTCGCCGATACATCTTCTCCTCGGAATCCGTCACTGAAGGCCACCCGGATAAAGTTTGCGATACCATCAGCGATCGCATCCTGGACGCCTGTCTTGCGCAAGACCCGAAAAGCCGTGTCGCGTGTGAAACGCTGGCAAAAGGGAACTTGGTAGTCATCGCCGGGGAGATCACCACGGACGCGAAGTTCGACTACATAGAGGAAGTGCGGGAGGCGATCCGCGGGATCGGCTACACAAACAAGGACTGCCTTTTTCACGCGGAGACATGCCAGGTGCTGCACGCGATCAGCCCACAATCGTGGGATATCTCACAGGGAGTGGATGCCAAAGCCGCGGAAGGCAAGGACACGGCGGAGCAGGGGGCGGGCGACCAGGGGCTGATGTTCGGGTTCGCGGTGAATGAAACGCCCGAGTTGATGCCAGCGCCCATCGAGTTCAGCCACAAGCTGGGGCGCGAGCTCGCGAGGATTCGCAAAAGTGGCGAAGTGAAGTGGCTGCGCCCGGATGCAAAGACGCAGGTATCGATCGAGTACGAGGGCTACAAGCCGCTGCGGGTGGATACGGTGGTTATTTCGTCACAGCACGCAGACGGCGTGAAGCACAGCGAAATTCGGGAGACATTGATCGAGCTGGTCATCAAGAAGGTGATCCCGGAATCATGGCTCGACGCGAAAACACGCTATCTCATCAACCCGACGGGCCGATTCGTGGTCGGGGGTCCGGAGGGCGACTCGGGATTGACGGGCAGAAAGATCATTGTGGATAGCTACGGCGGGATGGGGAGGCACGGGGGAGGCGCATTTTCGGGCAAGGACCCGAGCAAGGTGGATCGTTCCGCTGCTTACATGGGCCGGTATGTGGCAAAAAACGTGGTCGCCTCGGGACTTGCGGACAGATGCGAGGTGCAATTCGCATACGCCATCGGGTTCCCCGACCCAGTAAGCGTGCATGTGGATACATTTGGCACCGGCAAATGCGATGAGGCGAAGATCGAAAAGGGAATACTGGAAGTGTTCAACTTCAAGCCGGCCGAGATTATCAAGCAGCTCGATCTGCTACGCCCAATCTATCGGAAGACAACAAACTACGGCCACTTTGGCCGGACGGATGATCTGGACGCTCTGACATGGGAGCGCACGGACAAGGTGGAAGAACTCAAGCGGGCAGCGGCATAGCAAACAACGAAATCACAAAGTAATAAATATGAGCACAGTAACAAAGACCGAAGACTTCAAAGTAGCCGACATCAAGCTGGCTGAGTTTGGACGCAAAGAGATCGAGATCGCCGAAACCGAGATGCCAGGGTTGATGTCCCTGCGCGAGGAGTATGGCACGTTGAAACCGCTTGCTGGCGCGCGCATCGCGGGCTGCCTGCACATGACCATCCAGACGGCGGTGTTGATCGAAACACTGATCGAACTGGGCGCGTCCGTGCGCTGGTCGAGTTGCAATATTTTTTCCACGCAAGATCACGCCGCGTCCGCGATTGCCGCCAACGGCATACCGGTCTTCGCCTGGAAAGGGGAAAGCCTGGAGGAGTATGACTGGTGCATCGAGCAGACCATTTTTTGGCCGGACGGGCAGCCGCTGAACATGATATTGGATGATGGCGGAGACCTGACGGTGCTGGTGCATCAAAAGTACCCGCAGCTTCTTGAAGGCATCCGCGGCATCTCGGAAGAGACGACCACCGGCGTGCATCGGCTTTACCAGATGGTGGAGAAGGCAGCGCTCGGCTGCCCCGCTTTCAACGTGAACGATTCCTGCACGAAGGCGAAGTTTGACAACCTCTATGGCTGCCGCGAGTCGCTGCTGGACGGGTTGAAGCGGGCCACGGACGTAATGGTGGCGGGCAAGGTGGCGGTCGTATGCGGATACGGAGACGTGGGCAAGGGCTGCGCGCAATCATTGAAGGGCCAAGGGGCGCGCGTCGTCATCACCGAGATCGACCCGATCTGCGCGTTGCAGGCGGCGATGGAAGGCTACCAGGTCACAACGCTGGAAGACATCGCGCCGCAGGGCGACATCTTCATCACGGCGACAGGTTGTCGGGACATCATCCGCCGGGAGCATCTCGACGCGATGAAGAACCAGGCGATCGTCGCGAACATCGGCCATTTCGATTTGGAAATCGATGTCGCGAGCGTGTTTGAGGATCCGAAGATGAAGCGAATCAATGTGAAGCCGCAGGTGGATCAGGTGGAATGGCCGAGCGGCAAGCGCGTCACGATCCTCGCGGAAGGACGCTTGATGAATCTGGGCTGCGCGACCGGGCATCCCTCTTTCGTGATGAGCAGTTCATTCACAAACCAGGTAATGGCGCAGATCGAACTCTTCACCAACTACAAGAACTACGGCAAGAAGGTGTATGTGCTTCCGAAGGCTCTGGACGAGAAGGTCGCGCGTCTGCATCTGGACAAGCTCGGAGTGAAACTGAGCAAGCTCACGAAGACTCAGGCGGATTACCTCGGCATCCCCGTGGAGGGGCCGTTCAAGCCTGACCATTACCGCTACTAACGCCGGGGTCTATTGATTTAGCGCGGGGCCCGCGCTTGCGACGGGTGGTTGATGTGAACGCTTCCTTATGGAGTCGATCGCCCACGCGGCGTGCTCGGCTACGAGGGGATCAGGATCGGCCGCCGCAGTTTGCAGCGCGGGGAGATCGTCCGGAGTACCGACGTTTCCCAGCGCGACGCACACGTTGCGGAGCAGACCGCGGCGCTTGATCCTCTTGATAGGAGAGCGCCTGAAAAGAACGCGGAATTGCACTTCGTCAATGCTGAGATAATCCCGGAGCGCCATGCCGGAGATCGAGGAGCGGGCCTGGAAGCTTGCCTCGCTGGAGGTGGTTGCGAAGCGGTTCCACGGGCATGCGGCAAGACAGTCGTCGCAGCCGTAGATTCGGTCTCCGATCAAAGGCCGCATTTCAAGCGGGATGCTTCCCTTTAGTTCGATCGTAAGGTAGGAAACGCAGAGCCGGGCGTCCACATTGCCCGGGGAGACGATGGCTCCTGTCGGGCAGGCCGTGATGCAGCGGCTGCATGTGCCGCAACGATCTGGCATCGGCGCGTCCTCCGGAAGGGAGAGCGTGGTAAGGATTTCCGCGAGGAAAAACCATGCGCCGAGTTGAGGATGGATCAACATCGCGCTCTTGCCATGCCAGCCGGCGCCGGACAGGGCCGCGAAGTCCCGCTCAAGAATGGGGCCTGTATCGACGTAGCATTTCTGGCTTCCCCCGTGACGGCTAAGGAAGGCCGCCATCTGCCGCAGCCGGCTTTCGATCAAGTCGTGATAATCATCCCCCCACGCGTACCTCGCGATTTTTCCGCCGCCTGGATGGTTGCCGCCCTGGAAGTAGTTCATCCCGAGGACGATCACCGAGCGGGCTCCGGGCAGCACTTTTTGAGGATCCGTCCGTCGCTCTTTGTTGGCGGCCATCCACGCCATCTCTCCATGGAAACCCTTCGCGAGCCACTCCTCAAACTTTCCGGCATGAGGAGGCGCTCCGCTTGCCGCGACGCGACAAACGGCGAATCCCAGGGACTTTGCCAATTCTGAGAGGGCGGACTTTAGCTCACCCGGCGGACTCATAAGGGACGCGGCGCGATTCCGCGATGATCGCGGAGGCGACTTCATCATGTGAGCGGAGGGAAGTGTCGACAGTGAAATGCGCCGCTGCCTGGTAAAGGGGAGCGCGCGCGGCGAGGAGCTCGCGGATGCGGGCCGCGGGGTCGGCATCTTTTAGAAGCGGACGTTTATCGTTGCGGGAGACTCTTTCCAGGATGACTTCCTCGCTGGCGGTAAGGCAGACAACAAGGCCCAAGGTTCGAAGCCGGGGGATGTTGGAGGGGACCGTGACGACTCCCCCGCCCGTGGCGATGACATGGGCTTTGATGGCTTCGAGGGAAAGGAGAGATTCCGTTTCCTCCACGCGAAACCGCTCCTCTCCGCGCAGGCGGAAGATTTCGGTGATGGGAAGGCCCGTCTTTTCAACCACCAGCCTGTCGGTATCGACAAACCGATAGCCAAGTTGACCCGCTATGCGGCGTCCAACCGAGGATTTGCCCGTTCCCATGAAGCCGACCAGAACAATATTCCGGCCGCCCGCCTCATTCACGACTTTGTGAATCGGACAACCACGCGGGCCTTCAGGCCTTTCTCATCGGAAGTGAGTTCGTATTCCACCTCTTCGCCTTCCTCCAATGTCCTGTAGCTATGACCTTGAATCACAGAGAAATGGACGAAAATGTCTCCCTTGACCGCGGGGTCAAGGATGAAGCCAAAGCCTTTCTTTTCGTCGAACCATTTTACCCGTCCTCTCTCCATAATCAACCTTCAGTAATCCCTCAAAAAAGCGTCCCAAGTCAGTGAACGGGCGAGACTAAAGGTTTTTTGGGTCGCCCTGTCAAGCGGCGGCTTGAGTCTGAGAGCTCTTTTTTCTTTCGCCTTTACACGGAGTGAGTTTCCGTGGGAATTGGTTGTCGCGCTGGCTTATGGCAATGAATGCAACGACTCCTCAAGTAGCTGTGGTGATGGGAAGCAAATCCGATTGGGAGACGATGCGCCATAGCGTGGAGATGCTGGATGAATTGGGGATCACGCGTGAATACCGGGTTGTGTCCGCGCATCGCTCCCCAAATCTTATGGCGGAGTTCGCGTCGGAAGCGGCCTCGCGCGGAATCAAAGTCATCATAGCCGGGGCTGGAGGCGCGGCGCACCTTCCGGGCATGATAGCCGCGCATACGTGGCTGCCTGTGCTTGGCGTGCCGGTGGAGAGCAAAGTACTGAAGGGTATGGATTCGCTCCTCTCGATCGTTCAGATGCCCGGGGGAATCCCTGTGGGAACGCTGGCCATAGGCGCCGCCGGGGCGAAGAACGCGGCTCTGCTCGCAGCCAGCATCCTCGGGCTTGGCGATAGCGCGATCCGCGATGCCCTGGAGCGTTTTCGTGAGCGGCAGACATCCGAGACCCTTGGCACTGTGTTGCCATGAGCGGCCCCATTCTTCCCGGTCGCGTGATCGGGTTGCTGGGAGGCGGGCAACTCGGCAGGATGTTTATAGCGGAGGCCAGGAGGATGGGGTACCGCGCGCATTGTTTTTGCCCCGAGGCGGATAGCCCTGCCCTGCAGGTCGCGGACGCGGGAACGGTTGCCCGTTACGATGACGAGCGCGCCGTTCGCGCTTTCGCCAAAACGGTGGATGTCCTGACATTTGAGTTTGAGAACATACCGGCTCTCACGCTGGAATGGTGCGGCGAGTATTGCGATACGCGTCCCGCCGCGAAAATCTTGCACCTTTCGCAGGATCGGCTCCGGGAGAAAAGTTTTCTATCGGCAAACGGTCTGCCTCTCGCGCCGTTCATGCGGGTGACAGACGCGCAGTCTCTGGCAGAGGCGCTGGCGAAGATTGGCGCTCCCGCAGTGCTGAAGGGGGCGGCGTTCGGGTATGATGGGAAGGGGCAGCATGCCATTTTCGAGGGAGACGACCCGGTCAAGATCTGGAATGCGTCGTCCCGGCAAGAGGCTGTCCTGGAGAAGTTTGTCCCATTCGCGAAGGAGTTATCTGTGATCGTCGCCCGCGGGGTGGATGGCGCGGTCGTCACGCATCCGGTGTGCGAAAATATGCATCGGGATCACATCCTCGACATCACGATCGCGCCCGCGCGAGTGAGCGAGGCCACGCGGGTCGCGGCTGTGGAGATGGCCACATTGATCGCGGAAAAACTGGAGCTTGTCGGCATCCTCGCGGTGGAGATGTTCCTCTTGAAGGATGGCCAGCTACTGGTGAATGAACTCGCGCCGCGACCGCATAACAGCGGGCACTACACATACGGGGGCTGCGTGACGAGCCAGTTTGAGCAGCAGCTCCGGGCTGTATGCGGCCTTCCGCTGGGTTCCAGCGAACTGTTTCGCCCTGTGGCAATGGCGAATCTGCTTGGTGACCTTTGGGAAGGCGGGGAACCGGATTGGGAAGCAGCAACGGCATTCCCAACCGTCAAGCTGCACCTCTATGGCAAGGCCATTCCGCGGAAGGGGCGCAAGATGGGACACCTGCTTGCGTTTGGCGAGAGCACCTCCGAGGCAGAGGAGACGGCGACGGCCGCCCGCGCCGCTCTCCTCCGGGGTTCAACGGCGGGGAAGGCCAGGTAACCAGCGCCAGCGCTTGCGAATGGAAGAAGTCGAACGAGCGGAGATCGTGGCGAAAGCCGTGAGCCTGCTCCGAGCGGGAGAGGTGGTCGCTCTGCCGACGGAAACGGTCTATGGACTGGCGGGCGATGCCACCAGAGCCGACGCGGTGGCAAAGATTTTCGAGGCGAAAAACAGGCCGTTTTTTGATCCTCTCATCGTTCACCTCCCCGATCTCCAATGGCTGAACCGAATCGCAACGATCGGCGCGGACGAAGCGACGCTGATAGGGGAGTTAACCGCCCGGTTTTGGCCTGGGCCTTTGACGATAGTGCTGCCGAGGACCGGCGTCATACCGGACATCACCGCCGCGGGACTTCCGACCGTCGCCGTTCGGATGAGCGCCCATCCGCTCTTTCGGGAGGTGATTGAGGGGTTTGGAGGACCTCTCGCGGCTCCCAGCGCCAACCGTTTCGGAAGAATAAGCCCCACCAGTCGGGATGATGTCGCGGAGGAACTCGGGGGGCGCGTGCCTCTCATCGTGGATGGGGGAAGCGCGCCGCACGGACTGGAGTCCACCATCATAATGGTGACCGGGAGGGACATCGAGATACTGCGCCATGGGCCCGTGACGGAAGAGATGCTTGCGGAATGCGGAAGGGTGGTGGCTGTCGGTGAGCAGCAGGCGCTCTCAGCCCCGGGGCAGATGAAAAGCCACTACGCGCCGCGCACTCCGTTGCGGATTGTGCGAAACGCGGCCGAGGTCCGAGTCCCTGAAGGCGCGCGATACGGACTGGCCGCGTGGAACCAGCCCGCGCCCGCGACCTATGTCGCGGTGGAAGCGTTCAGCGAGCGCCAGGATCTGCGGGAAGCGGCAACGCGGTTGTTTTCCGTAATGCGCAAACTGGACGCGCTAAAGCTCGACCTTATCGTCGTGGAGCAACTGCCGGAAAAAGGCTTGGGAAGAGCGATCATGGAGCGGCTGCGGAAGGCGGCCCATGAATAGAGAGGCGGTTAGTCTTCCTGGTTCGGGAACTCCCTCAGAAGCTCCGTTAATTTCCCCAAAGCTTCTTCCGCGTCCGGGCCTTCCGCTTCGATGATGAAAGCGGAGCCGAAATCCAAGTTCGCGCTCAGGATGTCCAGAATACTTGACGCGGAATAAGTCTCCCCGCCTTTGAGGATCTGGATCGTGGACTTGAACGCGCGGGCGCGCTTCACGAATTCGGAAGCGGGTCGGGCATGCAACCCCAGCTTGTTGAGAACTGTCGCTTCTACCTGGATTCGTTGGGACGCAGCAGCCATCGTTTAGAAATCAATCGGGCAATATAGCTCAGTTCCTTTAGAACGCAGCCACCTTCAAATCGGTTGCAGCGTCCGTAATGACCTCATGCCCTTTTTGGGCTGCGCAACGAACTTGCTTTGGCTCTCCGCGCGAGGGATGATCGGCTCTGCCCGCTCGGGACGCGAGGCGCCGCAACTCTTTTCAAGATGACTGTGAACAGCGATGCCGCAAGCGACAGAGTCGCGGCGAACCTCCGTCCGGGAATGCGGACCGCGTTCATAGGAATGCTAACCAACGTCGTCCTGGCGGTGGTGAAGATCACCGCTGGCCTGCTGGGGAACTCTTACGTTCTGATCGCGGATGGCATTGAATCAACGCTGGACATAGCAGGTTCAGCCATCATCTGGGGCGGTCTGAAGCTGGCCTCCAAGCCGCCGGATGAAAGTCACCCGTACGGCCACGGCAAAGCGGAGCCGGTGGCAGCCATCGTCGTCTCGCTCGCGGTTGTCGCGGCGGCTCTCGCGCTGAGCGTCGAGAGCATCCGGATGATATACACGCCGCACCCGGCTCCGGCCCCATTCACACTATTCATTCTTGTCGCCGTGATCGCGATCAAAGAAGTCCTGTACCGCGTCGTCATCCGCGCGGGCAAAGACGCGCAGAGTACCGCGCTAAAGGCAGACGCGTGGCATCACCGCAGCGACGCCCTCACGTCCGCGGCGGCGTTCATCGGTATCTCCATCGCCACGATCATGGGGAAGGGCTATGAGACCGCTGATGATTGGGCGGCGCTTTTCGCTTGCGGGTTGATCGCGGTGAACGGGGTGAAGCTGTTTATGCCGGCGCTGTTTGAATTGATGGACACCGCGCCGGCGAAAGAGCTGGAAGACCAGGTGCGGGCGGCCGCGAGGAACGTTCCCGGGGTGGAAGCGATCGACCAGTGTCGCATACGCAAGATGGGTCTGCGCTTCTATGTGGATTTGCACGCCGAGGTGGATGGCGGCATCTCGGTGCGGGATGGCCACCGGATCGCGCACGAGGTAAAGGACTCCGTGAAAGGCTCGAACTCGTCGATAGCGGATGTGCTTGTACACATAGAACCGGCTGGCCGGAAACGGGAGAAGCAGGCGGGGGAACTTGACGCCAAAGTGGGAGCGTATCTGGCGCGTTGATATTTCCCCCAACCCGCTGAGATTGCGGGCAGGTGGAACTGCTATTGCGGCGGGCGGGAGGATTCCGCGGCGCGCAACCTGTTGAAGAGCACTTTGCAGGCTCCTTTAATCCGGGTGAGGATGTAATACACCGTCTGGCTGCGGACGCGCACGAGCTGGCCGCCGACGATCCGCAGGACGAAGTCCGAGGGTAGATCGGCAATCTGGGCAAGCGAGCAGCCTTCCAACCCCTTGCACAGGATGGAAGTCATTGCTTTGGTGAGGGTCTGCACTTGAGGGCCGAGGGAAACGTTAAAGTGGACGCGCTGATCGGCGTCGAGCTTCAGGAAAATACCCACGGTGTCCGCGCATTCCTCGTCCTTGCGGATATCTTCGAGGTCGAAGGTTTCGCCTTCCTTGGGGGCGCACCGCGCCGAGCGCTCCGCGTAGTCGATCAGCAAGCCACGCCGTTCTTCCTCGGGCAACGACTCAAACAGGGAGACGATGCTCTGAAGCTTGCCCGGCAGTGGCTGGCCGTCGCCGGCGCTGGGAACCTCGTTCAACTTCGCTCGATGGGCGCCCGCACCCGGTTGCCCCATTCCGTCCATGAGCCGTCGTAGTTGCGCACATTATTGAAGCCGAGAAGGTAGCTGAGCACAAACCAGGTATGGCTGGAACGCTCCCCGATGCGGCAGTAAGCGATGATGTCATCGCCTTTTTTGAGTCCGACCTCCCCTTTGTACAAGGCGCTGAGAGCTTTTGCATCCTTGAAAGTGCCATCCTCGTTGCAGGCGCGTTTCCAGGGCACGCTCTTCGCCCCCGGGATGTGGCCTCCTCGCAAGACTCCTTCCTGCGGATACTCTGGCATGTGCGTCACGTCTCCTTTAAACTCGCCGGGCGAGCGCACATCCACCAAGGGCTTCTTGCCGGTGCTCTGCGCGAGGGCCTCGTCGAAGAAGGCGCGAATCTCGTCGTCACATCGGCGCGCGGGAACGGGATAGCTGGCGGAGGGGTATGAGGCCTTTTCCCGTGTCAAAGCCCGGCCTTCAGCAATCCATTTGTCGCGCCCGCCATCCAGAACCTTGACGTTTCGATGACCGAAAAGGCGAAACGCCCAGAGAGCGTAGCAGGCCCACCAGTTCGACTTATCGCCATAGAAGACGCACGTGGTCTCTGGTGTGATGCCGTTGCGTTCACAAAGTTCGGCAAAGGCTTCGGGCGTGATGTAATCGCGAACAAGGTTATCCTGAAGATCTGAGCGCCAGTCGATGTGGACGGCTCCGGCGATGTGCCCCGTGTCGTAAAGCAGGACATCCTCATTGCTCTCCACGATGCGGATGCCAGGATCCGAGCCGTGTTTCGCGAGCCAATCCGTGCTCACCAGCACTTCGGGGTGAGCGTATTCATTCATGTCAGTCATAGGGGTAGAAGTCTAAGGCGCTTCAAAGGAGCCTCAAGTCTATTCGACTCGGCACATCAAGCCGCGACGGAGGCCAGAGCGGCTGGTTCCGGGACGGGAACGATCGGGGGAGCGAGCCGGGCCGCGAAAGATTCCACCATTCTCTTCACAAAAGCCGCGCGTGTTCGATCCAGCAGGAACACAAACTTTGGCCGCTTATCCAAGCTGTAGAGGACGAAATCTTCGCTCAAAAATCGGGGCTCGCGAGCGACTTTGTAGTTGCTCAACTCCATCGTTTTGGCAATGCCAGAAAAGCCGTGTTTCGCCACGAAGTGAAGCTGCCGTGAATCTCCCGTGGTGGCGACGAGGTATCCAGAGACATTGCCCGGAAACAGTTTCGTCGAGGAGCTGATGCAAGGAACCGCCCACAGGATGGGTTCGGCAGCCTCGTTCACGCGCGCGAAAAGGATGTCGTGATCGGGTGGAAGAGCATGGGGCAAAACGACGTCCGAGCCATTGGACGCGGGGGCGTTCAGCTTTTTCCATACGAGCCAAAGCGTGACGCGCAGTTTACGGAAGATGCGTGGCGCCAGATAGCAGATGGAAGACAGGACCAGCGAGAAAAACGCGAGCGCGATGATGGGATTGTAATGGATCAACGCCAGGCCGCCGATCACGCTGGCATCTTCAGTGACGCTAAGGGCGATATTTGAGAACGGTTCGGGCGACCCGTTCGCAACCAGGCGCGCGCCAGCCTTTACGCCGTGCGTCATGAGGGCGGCGCCACCGGCGAGAAGGGCAACCAGCACATCAAAGACGGGGTTCGCCGGCCCCAGGACGCGGGTTGCGAGCAGCGCGCCGCCTATTGGGCGAATGACGGTGTGTAGCGAATCCCACATCGAATCCACCCACGGCACTTTGTCCGCAAAGAATTGGATGAAGTAAAGAACGCCCGCGATGGCGACGATGGTCGGCTCACCTAGAACAGCCAGCCCGGAGTATTGTGGTAAAAGCGTTATCCAGTGCTGGCCGATCGCCAGCCCGGTCGCAAAGACGGTCAGGTAAAGGTTGATGCCGGAGAGACTTGCCAACCCCAACGCGACACCAAGTAGCTGTAGCTGTTCCATTCAGACGGGTTCCGTAAGCCCGCAAGATCATCCTCGCTGGGCGCTAAGGGATATAATCGGGGAGAATCTGCCGGAATCAAGTCCGGCCCCGGATGCTCCCGCCTATGGCATTGGCCGCGAAGGAAAGCGCCAGCAGCCCTATTTCTCTTCCTTGGCGAACTCTTCGTGCCCATCCCGTTTCTGGGACAGGGCCTTGGTCATGATGTCCGCCGCGTCGGCGGTCTTGTCGGCGGATACCGCTGCTTCCAGCTTGTCGTAGGTGGCGATGAGATCGTCTATCTGCTTCTTGTAATCCGCCATCCATTTTGCCTTATCCGCTTCTGGAACCTTGGCCGTGTTTGCCGGAGTAAGTTCCCGGGCGGCCTTCGCGTGTTTCTCCATATCGGCGATCAGGGCAAGGGAAGACGCCTTTTGGGAAGGGTCGGAAATTTGCTTTTTCAACGTCTTGAAATCCTTGCTCATCCCCTTCATCTCGCGAGCCAGCTCGGTCTCGGGTTTCTCGGTATCCGCCGCGCGGGAGACAGACATCAGCGGCGTGATGACAAGAAGAGTGATTATGGACAGACAGAGGGGTGTGGAACGCGCGGGCTTCATGGATGCGTCGAGCGTTGCTTATCCTTTGCGCTCTGGCAAATGATTTTCCCTCGTTCGACTATGATTCCACGGCTATGCGGACGAGTTGCTGGCATAACGCGCGAGCCTTGTCGTTGGTAAAACGCATGTAGAAACCCTGCTCGCCGGGATGAATCTCGACGAGTTCCACAAGTTGCAGGGCGATCACAACTTTCTCGCGAAGGCGGGTATCGGGAATATCCTGCGGCAGGCTTGAAAGGCTGACCCGCCGCTCCTGTTCCACGCGCTGGAGTACACGCCACGCGAGCCGCATCTCACGGGCATCGAGACGCTGCCACGCGCGCAGGCCATTCCAGACAAAGACGGTCATGCGCGGCAGCATGAGGAAAAGGTCGGAGAGCGCCGCGCCGAGAGAGATGTGATCACGCGGCATCCTCGCTCGCGAGAACCGCTGCGTGATGAAGACCAGGGCGCAGACGAAACACGCGGCCGCGATGTAGCCGAGCTTGAGGGTGGAAGCTGAATGCGGTTCGGCGCCGGACGACACCGTGAAGGCAACCATCGCGATCGCTTCCACGAAAATGTAGAGGAGGATCCAGAATGCGAGCGCCGCAACCAGGGCGGCAATCGCAAGGAGGATTACCTGCCTGTTATGGCTCGCGAAATGCGCCTTGAGGGCGGGGGGTATTTGCGGGCGGGCTGAACGCGCCAGCGCGCGACCTGGTGTGCGCCGCCTCCACATAGAGCGCGGGGCTTAAGCCGGTGAGCGGTACCCGGCGGGGTCGATCTCGACGCTGGCGTATCCCACAGCCGCGAGGCCTGTCTCAAGGGAATGCCGCGCGCCGGGAAGCCCGCCCATTTCCTCAGGCGCGATCTGCACACGCGCCCGCGAATTAGAAAGGTGCCGCACCCGGAATACCCGAAAGCCCAGACTGCGCACGAGGGCTTCTCCGCGCTCGACCATGGAAAGGGCTTCCCGGGTTACAGGAGTGCCGTGCGGGATGCGCGAGCTGAGGCAGGGCTGCGAGGGATTATCCGCGGTGGGCAAACCCATGCCGCGGGAGAGCTCGCGGATTTCCATCTTCGTAAGGCCAGCCTCTTTGAGAGGAGCGAGGACGGAGAATTCAGCGGCGGCTTTCACCCCCGGACGGAAATGACCGGCGTCGTCCGCGTTTTCCCCGTACACGATCGCCGCGAATCCACGATCCCGCGCCAGTTGATCCAGCTTCACGAACAGTTCCGCCTTGCAGAAATAACACCGGTTCATCGGGTTGCTGACGTAGTTCTCATCGTTCATTTCTTCCGTCCGGATGACCTCCACGGGAGCGGAGATGGAGCGGGCGAGATCGAGCGCGTCCGCAAGCGCCTGCCTCGGCAAGCTGGGGCTGTCCGCGATGACTCCGAGCATGCGCTCCCCGAGCGCCTCGCGCGCGACGGCCAGGAGAAACGCGCTGTCCGCGCCACCTGAGTATGCGATCACCAAAGGCGCCCTGGAGCGAAGATTCTCGCGCAGTTGGTCAATCTTTGTCATCGCGAAGATCTCATTGGCACGGCGTTTACAGGAGAAGGCGGCGGAACAGCTCGTCGAGCGGAACCTGGAGCCCGACATAGAATTCGCCAAATTCCCCGTAGTCCGCGCTCACGGCATCGAATCGCATTTCATAGACGATACCCTTCACATGGAAGGTGTCGCGCGAAAACAACGTGACGCCCCACTCTCCATCATCCAGCCCGGTCGCCCCGGTGATCAACTGGAGGATTTTTCCGTGCCATGTTCGCCCGATCTTTGCGTGACCCGCCATCAGGCGCTTGCGGTCGGCGAATGGGAGAGCATACCAGTTCTTGTGCTCCCCCCGGCGTTTGTTCATCGGGTAAAAACAGACCACGGGCCAGTCGGGGAGATTCGGGTAAAGGCGATCCTTCAGATATTTCGTCATCCGGGCGCGGAACTCACCCAAGGCCGCTTCGGAGTCGGGCGATCCAGGCTCAAAACCCTTTTCCACGCGCAGAGATTCGACGAACTCCTCGTCGCTGGTGGTGTATTCGCTCCGTTCCGTCATGGAAAGGTAGCTGAATACCGAGGTGCAGACATCCGGCCCGAGCGCCTGACTTAGCTTTTTCTCGAACTGGTTCAACACATGGAGGTCGGGCGTGAGCAGCATGAAACCGAGATCGGCCTTGGGCGAGACCATGCTGAGAACCAGCAGTTGCGTGGAAGGAGTCGCCCGAATCTCCTGCACCAGGGAAGAGAGATCCGTCTTGGCGCGCAACTGTTCGGGCTGTGTGAAAAGCTGCCACTGCCCGTAATCGATTTTGTAAAAAAGATGCAGAACGTGCCAGCCCTCCTGAGGGGTCAATCCTGTGTCGGTCATATTCAGAAAGAGAACATCGGCAGGCGGGAAGCAATGGTCAACCATGGGATTCGCAGGCGACGGGTGGCGCGAGTTGGCGCGAAGGCCATGGGCGACGACCTGATGCTTCCGCGCGGTCACGGAATCGTTATTTAGGATTGCGAAGCGCCCCCTCTGGTGTAAATAAACCTTCCGCCGCAAGGCTCATGAGCACGGCTAGGTAGCTCAGTTGGTAGAGCAGAGGACTGAAAATCCTCGTGTCGGGGGTTCGATTCCCTCCCTAGCCACCATTCTTGGAGTAGCTGACTCCTAGCTACTTTCACAGCATCCGGCATCCTGCGCAGCAAAAAACGTAGTGGAGGGCGCTGTTTTCTCCAAATCCGGCAAAGGGCGAATTAGAGCCAGCGAGTGCCCCGCCCGTTCCTTGTCTAAGCAGTGAAAATTCAACCGGAGATGTTCAAACCATGCTTCGCTGCATGAGGGAAAGCCCACCTCGGTTCCAGTCGCCAAAGCGCTTACAAGCCCGAGGCATGTCTCAAGGAGAACGTCCGCTTGCCTATCGAGCGTTACGGCATTGAGCATTTAGCTTTCTTCACCCTGACCTTTGCGAGCCGTTTATTCGCCTAGAAGCTCGGTTAAACTCCTCTTCGCTCTGTGGTCGGTGGATGCGCCAAAGTGGGTTAGACGTCGCGTTAGCGCAGTTTACGGACAAAGCTTGACTACGCGTCTCTATCGGAAAGAATTCCACCGTTGGCACACACCTCTATGACGAAATACGAGAATCCGCCAATCATTGAAAGGGCGCTGGTGGCCCACGTGGATCTGACAGAAGAACGATTTCAACTCGCTGCCGAAGCGTGGCAGTCCATGGTGAAGAAGGATTTTCCTCACAGTGAGAGCGTGACTGAGTGGAGGCTGGCAGTCACTGAAAGCAACGGTATGCCCGTCTTAGACCCGGCTCGGCAGACAATGACCGTAACGACAGACGTTCTGGAAGAAACTCGACGACAAAAAACACGTAGGCATACAGCTCTGGCCCGATAAAATTGCTTTCAATTTGATCGGTAGTCCTGGGAACCCGCGCCACTTTGAGGAACTAGAGAAATTGACTCATGCCTGGCTTCCTAACAGACTGTTGAACAAGCCGAGTTTTCGAGAGTCGCCAAACGGAATGGAAAATGAGAAAGTTTGGGACGAATCGCGAGCCTAAGGGCTGGGATCTGTGATTTGTTGCGACGTAGGCCTGTTGGTTCTGCAAGGATGCTCCATAGCAGAGCACAAAGGCGCACAACAGCCCCCCTTCCGGCTGCAATCCACTGCTTGGGAGTGCCAATTCCGTGAACGGCGCGCAGCAACTGCGATAAATTGTAAAACGCCGCCGCCATCTTGTGACGTTTGCTAAGGTTCTCGCGGCCCCGCAACGTGGCTCGCCGCAGCCCGCCGCAATCCAGAACGTGCTCAAAGCTTCGCTCAATATGCTGGCCTCGTCTGCGCAGCAGGCTCTTTCCGGATTTGCTCTTCACCGCGCATCGCGCGCTTCGCAGCACGGCGCGCTTGGGTCAGGCAGGTGCCCGCAACGCCGGTTGCGATGCGGGTCAGTGATGACAGTCCTTATCGCGTACTCTTGCAAGTCCCCCACTTCATCGACCGCGAAATACCCCTTGTCGCCGAGTTGCTCACGCCGGGCTTCTTGATCTCAATCGCCGGGATTATCGTGTGCAGCGTCGCCACTGCGTCCAAAACCTTTCCGCTCAAGTCCTCCGTGTCGCCTGATCGCCTAGCATGATCTCTGCCTGCACGATGATCCCGGTGTCCACATCCACCGTGTGTTCGGGCTTGTAGGTCATGTCCGTCGCGCCGTCCTTGTCTTGCCCACCTTCGCGTCAGGGTCGTGCGGGTTCACCCAATCCTTGTTACTTGTCTTGCGCCCCGGGCGCTTCATGTCAAAGCGGCGAACCGCTGCCGCGTCTTGCTCGTCCACTCCGGCGTCTTTGGCCAGGCGCTTCACATACTCCCAGTAAGCCTCTTCCGTGTTGCGGCTGACGAGGCTCCGCAGGCTGGCGTTGGCCTCAATCACGCTGCTGTCTATCCCCAGATTGCGACCTTTCAAATCTCTCGGTCGCACATCCCATCCAGCATCAATTCGAACACCCCTTGGTAAATATCCACTCCGAGGCGCTGCCGGATCACCGTCAGGCTCGAATGCTCAGGCGTTGGCTCGCTCAGGCTGTATCCAGAAAGCCCGGCGCTCACGTCGGCGCATCGCGACGAGATCGCACGCTCGCTTTCCAACCCCTCGAAGAAGCCGACCATCAGCATCTTTAGATAGACAACCGGATCAATGCCTGCCCTCCCTTGGATACGTCTGCATAAGCGCTTGCACAATTCATATACCCTCTCAGCAAAGCCGATCTCTTCCAACTTCTCTACAAGCTCATAGAAGCGGCTTGGCGTCGCCTTCGGCAACTGGCTCGTCGCTATCCAGAACTCCGACTGCTTTTCTTTCTTCCGTCGTTGTTCAAACACGACTCCATTTTTACACCAAGCACCCGTTGCAAAACGAGGCGTTTTTCAACAGTCTCCTAACAGACTGTTGAACAAGCCGAGTTTTCGAGAATCGCCAAACGGAATGGAAAATGAGAAAGTTCGGGACGAATCGCGAGCCTAAGGGCTGGGATCTGTGATTTGTTGCGACGTAGGCCTGTTGGTTCTGCAAGGATGCTCCATAGCAGAGCACAAAGGCGCACAACAGCCCCCCTTCCGGCTGCAATCCACTGCTGGGAGTGCCAATTCCGTGAACGGCGCGCAGCAACTGCGATAAATTGTAAAACGCCGCCGCCATCTTGTGACGTTTGCTAAGGTTCTCGCGGCCCCGCAACGTGGCTCGCCGCAGCCCGCCGCAATCCAGAACGTGCTCAAAGCTTCGCTCAATATCCTGGCCTCTTGCCCAGCAGGCTCTTTCTCGGATTTGCTCTTCACCGGCATCGCGCGCTTCGCAGCACGGCGCGCTTGGAGTCAGGCAGGTCCCCGCAACGCCGGTTGCGATGCGGGTCAGTGATGACAGTCCTTATCGCGCACTCTTGCAAGTCCCCGACTCATCGACCGCGAAATACCCCTTGTCCGCCGTGATGCTGACGCCGGGCTTCTTGATCTTAATCGCCGGGATTATCGTGTGCAGCGTCGCCACTGCGTCCAAAACCTTTCCGCTCAAGTCCTCCGTGTCGGCCTGATCGCCTAGCATGATCTCTGCCTGCACGATGATCCCGGTGTCCAAGTCCACCGTGTGTTCGGGCTTGTAGGTCATGTCCGTCGCGCCGTCCTTGGTCTTGCCCACCTTCGCGTCAGGGTCGTGCGGGTTCACCCAATCCTTGTTACTTGTCTTGCGCCCCGGGCGCTTCATGTCAAAGCGGCGAACCGCTGCCGCGTCTTGCTCGTCCACTCCGGCGTCTTTGGCCAGGCGCTTCACATACTCCCAGTAAGCCTCTTCCGTGTTGCGGCTGACGAGGCTCCGCAGGCTGGCGTTGGCCTCAATCACGCTGCTGTCTATCCCCAGATTGCGACCTTTCAGAAGCCCTTGGGCGCGCATCGCCTCCAGGATCAATTCGAACACCCCTTGGTAAATATCCACTCCGAGGCGCTGCCGGATCACCGTCAGGCTCGAATGCTCAGGCGTTGGCTCGCTCAGGCTGTATCCCAGAAAGCCGCGGGCGCTCAACGAATCGGCGCAGCGCGACGAGATCGCACGCTCGCTTTCCAACCCCTCGAAGAAGCCGACCATCAGCATCTTTAGATAGACAACCGGATCAATGCCCGGCCGCCCTCCCTTGGATACGTCTGCATAAGCGGGCTTGCACAATTCATATACCCTCTCAGCAAAGCCGATCTCTTCCAACTTTCGGTCTACAAGCTCATAGAAGCGGCTTGGCGTCGCCTTCGGCAACTGGCTCGTCGCTATCCAGAACTCCGACTGCTTTTCTTTCTTCCGTCGTTGTTCAAACACGACTCCATTTTTACACCAAGCACCCGTTGCAAAACGAGGCGTTTTTCAACAGTCTCCTAAATGGGCGGATCACTTCGGTGTGACGAATTTCACAGGAGTATCCTTGCAATATGTGAATCTCCTATCGAACGTCACGCTTCCGGATTTCTGTGTTTCGGACGAGATAAATATTGGAGACGTTCTGATGCTCTTTGATCATATACCGGGACAGATTAAAAAGCTTCTCCCGCCGTTTGACTTCCAACTGAATCTAGACGGAGAAACAAAACCATGTTCGACGCTGGGCGTGCAATTAAGCTCTCCCGCTCAGACCGAAGTAAAAACTCCTCCGTGTACTGCGATTCAACGCAACCACCCATTTAGCCTTCGATCGAAGGATCGACCTCTCCCAGGTATGGGAAGAGGGCCATATTTGCCACGACTTGATTCTGAAGGAGTTTGAAGCATTCTTTAGCGAGAAAGCTAAAAAATCCTTTAAACCGTATGCCTTTGATAGCAAAGCCGCTTAACGCCCATCTGCAGAGTTATGCTGCCGCATATCGAAATGCGGTACAGGAGGCAAGGTCGGCCCGGCGATTTGAAGAAGGGCAGCCGGAGATTTTCACACTCCAACAGCGACACTTTGTCGTTGGGGGGCAACACCTCGCGCTGGAAGAAAATCCGAAAATCGCGGTTTATCCCGGTCGATTTGAATTCGAGATTGTGGGATGGGTCTGATTCTCCCATATGGAAAACAGCACGAGATTGGCCGGGAAATCGTACGCAAATATCTCACGCTATTCGGAAAGGCGGAGCGCCTCGAACTGAGCGAACATGAAGAAGCAGAATGGGCTGCCATCGCAAAGCAGGTTGACTATACTCGCTTTTCTATCGAAAGATCACCCTATCGATACGTTGAAGGCAAACTCGTGGGCCGCGATGACGTAGGTTGTCGTCTCCAGTGGCACGATGGGGCAAATGAACGATTGATCGGGGCCATATCGATTCCTTTCGCTATCCTAGAACCTGGAGAGCATTTTAGAGCATTCGCAAAGTTTGGCGCTGAAAACGTCGTGCGCGACGTAGTTGGATTGGTTCCCATGCCCGCCATTTCAGATGCGGATGCTGAGGCTATGTGGCAGGAATGGCCGACGAAGGGTTAATAATTGAGTTTTGGGACGTGGGGCAGGGTGATGCGAGTGTTCTTCGAATCGCGCATAATCGCGTAATTCTCATTGATGTAGGGCCACGAAATAGCCCCATTATCGATTGGTTAATCAATTATCCGTCAATTTATATTGAGAGCATTATTCTAACTCATAACGATGCAGATCATGCGGGTGCGATGGCCGCAATCGCTAACGCAGCGCGATTCCGCATTGGAACGGTATACTTTCTGGTTGATCGAAATAAAAAAGACGCTTCTTTTGCGGGACTGTTTTCACGGGTCCATGCGGGTTTCAAGGCTGGAGAGATCGGTGCTTTACGGCGGTTGGAAGCCCCGTCGATCATTTGGACAAACCCTGCGGGTGATTGCCGGATTGAGGTCAAATATCCCTTCTTTGAAAACAATGTCTTGGCACCCAATCCAAATATAA
Organism: uncultured Verrucomicrobiae bacterium; assembly: GCA_963828525.1. Lineage (GTDB taxonomy): Bacteria > Verrucomicrobiota > Verrucomicrobiia > Chthoniobacterales > Chthoniobacteraceae > CAWHEP01. The sequence continues at coordinate 117,460 of CAWHEP010000002.1, read as the reverse complement.
CCTCTGGGATAATATGCCTTTCGGTAAAGGGGAACACGAAGATAATCTGGGCGAGTGATTCACTCATAGAAAGTGTGCAGCGAGAATGTGGGGGAGGTGCTCCTGATTATATGATCGGCCCCCATCACGGCGCCCCGGCTGATCGACGTTCGACAATGGTAAAGCAGTGGTTGCAATTCATTAATGCTGGGACGCATTTGTTTTCGGTGGGTTCTAACAATCGATATGATCATCCCTAGATAAGTTATATCCGCAAGGCACTTAGTGCAGGAGGAAAAATCGCCTGTACGCAACTCACCAGACTATGTGATCGGAACCGGAAAACGGATGTCGTTAAAAGCCACGCTAAGCTTGGTTTGCCTCATCCGAATACGGGGGTTTCATGTCGGGGCCCAGTGAGGCTGCGCTTGGTGGAGGGTTTGTTGATCGGGGACAATCTTGATGCGGAACACAGGCTGGAGATTCAGCAGCTGCAACGGCCACAGTGCATACGTCTTCGGCCAAGTAGATCAGATATCGTGCGCGAACGAGAGCGGTTACTGCGATGAAAGGCAACGGTCGATTGGCTTCGCTCCATTGTAGAGAATGGATGTTCTGCGAGGCTTTCTGAAGGACGACGGGTCGGCGCGGACGCGAGGGGTGCCGGACGCTTACCTGGCGCGCCGAATGCGTTCGGCCATAGTCGCTCCCCCGTCCGCGCACGGGTAATAACGTCAGGCCTTCTCGGCAGGGGGTGCGGTTGGGCGTTTTGGAATTCCTTTAGGATCTCTAGCACGGAGAAGATATCTCCGAGACTCTGGGGAAGAAAAACCTTCGTAGCCTTTCCGCCTTTCCGCCTTTCCATCCTTTCCATCCTTTCCATCGGCTAGTGACTGGGCGATCTTCGCGGCAGCTTCAAGAGCCAGCACTTTTAACAAAGCATCGGGTTGGTTCGTGGTCGCAAGCGCCTCCCCAAGAAGCTTCAGCCCTTCCGCCTCGGCCTGCCGGATCATCATGATTCCCTCGGCTTCGGCGCGACGGACGATCTTGATGCGTTCCGCCTCCGCCTCGGCCATTTGGATCGTGTAATCCTTCCTCGGCGCTCCCGTCAGAGAGTAGAATGTCCGCAAAGTTTCGGCCTGGTGTTTAAGGAGCTCTCTTTCATGCTCCAGTAGGAATCCACCTTCGCTCGCCCGGTCAATTTGCTGTTCGTCCTCTATCATATGATTCCCCGGTTATCCTGTTTGGACCGCAATATCGATACCCTTGAGTTCCACCAGGCGAACATGGATTCCCCAAGGTTCGGTATCCCTGTCGAGGGCATCGCGGAGCTTGGCGGCCAGTTGCTCCCGTCCGGAAAGCAACTCGCGGGCCGGCACGCTTCCACACTCATTTCTGAGGATCGCCTTCACTAAATCTTCGATGGCAACTTTGTAATCTCGAATTTCGTAAACCGCCTTGATGGCATCCACAATTTTGTAAAAAATCACTACTTCAACCGAACATTTTCACGCCATCTCGAGTGAAGACCATGTCTTCCTTGTAAGCATCGAATTGTTCCTTGCTGGGAATCAGGGGTCCTGCGCATTCGTATAATCCCCACCAGCTCAGGCAACGATTCAACCCGGAATCCGCGTATCGAATCGGCTTTCCGTACAACATGACGAAGCGGAAAAAGCCGAGCGGCACGACAAAGAACCGCATAATCCCGAGTGTCGCGAACGAAAAGAGAGCGCATAAGCTTTCATTATTCATTGGCTGAGATGGCGTCAAACCACAGCGATTCCGCACCGTGCGTTGGCCGGGTCGATTCGTGAATGCCTGAGCTGAGATTTGCCATGCGGGTTGTTCCCCACGACTGGCGTGGGCGGTTTTTCGGTATTCTCATTTCCATTGAAATTTGACGAGCTTTTATTGCCGTCTTATTCAGCCCGGACGCCGCGCGTCTCCTTAGCCGGTGATTCAAAGTAAGTTTTTCCGGGATCAGTATCTCCTCGCTCCCTTGACGTGAGCGGCTGATCAGATGCAGAGACATTCATGCATCACGACGACTCTTCACCTTGGCAGCACGAACATCGCTTTACGACCGGCAGCCCGGCTGGAGAGCGCAAAACGCTGCTCGTTACCGCATTGACCACCGTGATGATGCTGCTGGAGATCGTCGCGGGTCACTTCCTCCATTCGATGGCGCTCTTCGCCGATGGATGGCATATGGGCACCCACGTCGTGGCTCTCGGCATCGCGGCCTTCGCTTATGTGTATGCCCGCCGGAACGCCGCAGATTCCCGCTTCACGTTCGGCCCCGCAAAGATCGGCCCCCTCGGCGGCTACACAAGCGCCTTGATCCTCGCAGGGGTAGCCGTATACATCGCGTTGGAGGCGTCCATCCGCCTGCTGCATCCGCTGCCCATTCAGTTCAACCAGGCTATAGCTGTGGCTTGCCTGGGCTTGGGAGTTAACCTGCTTAGCGCTTTCTTGCTCGGCGACGATCACCATCACGGCCACGACCCCGGCCATCATCATGACGAAAGCGATCACGGCGGCAGTCACGCTGCGCGCGGAAAAGGTGACCTGAACCTGCGCGCTGCCTACCTGCACGTCCTGGCGGACGCGGCAACGTCCGTGGCGGCGATCGTGGCGCTAAGCTTGGGCAAGATGTTCGGCTGGTCATGGTTAGACCCATTGGTAGGAGCAGTCGGCGCGATGGTGGTAGGCCAGTGGGCATATTCTCTCATACGCGACACGGGCCGTGTATTGCTCGACCGCGAAATGGAGCCGGCAGCCGTTGATGAGATCAGGAAAGCGGTCGAAAGCGATGGAGACAGCCGAGTATGCGATCTTCACATCCTGCGTGTGGGCCTGAAGGAATTCGCGGTCGTGCTCTCCGTGGTGTCTGAAGAAGCCCGTTCGAGCCAAAGGATTATAAGCAGCGGCTCCAGCAGCATGAAGAATATGCCCATGTCACTGTAGAGGTGAATCGATGCCACGGGCACGAGATTGCGATGGCGAGATAAAGCGCGAACTTGCGCCCTTTGGGAACGTCCTTCACGCTCCCGTTGCTCGGCAATGAACTCGGACAATCCAATGCGCGGGGCACCTTGGCCCTCTCAAAAGTGAACTTTGGAGGCACCGGAATTACTACCGCAAAACAGTGGTTCTTCAATACCCAGGATAACTCAACTCCTTTGGACACGGGCAAAGGCGGATACACTGTGATCGGCACCGTGGCGAACTCCACCAGCCTGGCCATGATGGATCAAGTTGCGGCGGCGTTGTCATCCGGAACTTCTGTTGTGGTGAATTCTGTAACTCAACTGAGCATTCCGCCGTTCTTCTCTGGTAACGCCCGCATTCCGAACACGGATTTCTACTACCTTGCTTTTGCGAACGGCACTCCGTTTGGGTACTACATCACCAACTTTTTCCCGATTCTGTATCACTGCGACATGGGATTTCTCGCCGTAACGGACGCAAACGATGGGAAAGGCGGAATCAATCTCTTTGATTTCACCTCAGGCACGTACTTTTACACTTCGCCGACCCTGTTTCCCTACCTTTACGACTATACCCAAGGCGCCTGGCTCTACTACTATCCGGACACCACCAAGCCGGGGCATTACACGACGAACCCGAGGTACTTCTACAACTTCGGCGCGGGCAAGATCATCACAAAGTGATTTTTAAGGGGCCCGGCGTAGAGGCTCGCCGTCGCTTCAGGAAATGACGCCATGCCGCTGTCGCGGCTTTGAGACGGGACGACCCTTGGATTGACCTATCATTGTTTTACATTCCTCTGGAACCCTGTACCTTCCTGCATGGGAGACAAATCACCGAAGGAAGCGCACAAGAAGGACGTTCAGAAACACGCAAAGGATGAAGCGGCGGAGCGGGAGAAGCTGGAGGTCACCGAGGCGCAGCATCATCCTACCTCCGGACACACCGCCACTCCGAGTCATCCCACGACCTCCGATGACCCGGTTGAGAAAAAGAAGAGCTAGGGTGGTGGATTTCGGCTTGGATCGTGGCGCGTGCGCCATCGGTGAACCCGGGATGACCTGCCCTTCTAGTAATCGATCTTTTCAATACGGACCGGCTCCGCTACGTCCGGGAGAGTCACGCGATCCCCGAGGCCTGACCGTAACAACAGTCGCCCCGTTTCCGAGACCCAGCTTACCGCGTCTGCGATGAAGTCAACCTCATCCACGCCGACCACCCTCCTCACAAAAGTCTCTCCATTCCGCGTTCCGCATCGTGACCCTTGCTCCAAAAGCAACGCCATCGGGCGTCTGCCTCAGGCCGTGCCACTACGACGAGTGACGCTATGATCTGTTCAAGTTCAACGGCTCTTTCCTCGTCGCCTGTCTCTTTCCGCCGCGGAGCGCTGCAAGCTCCTCCTTCAGGCGGCGCGCGCCATCCGCTGTGATGTAGTTCAATGCCCCCGGCGGCAGGCCCGAAGCTCGACCTGGCGCGCGCGTCGCGCTCCGGAATCTCCGCGTCCTCCTTTGTGAATGCCTTGCTCATTTCAGGTTAATCCCAGCCCCGCGTTTTGCATTTTGCTTTATCATAGAGGCGGTCACTATAGTCTATTCTCGCTCTGCCAGACGCAGCCTCGAAAACGCGCTCTGGAATCCCCCCCCCCAACGAAGACTCTCCCTCCATGAAACGCTACCTGATTATTCTCTGCCTCCTCGCGATTCCCGCCCTTGCTGCTTCGGAAAACGTCTCCCTGGAATCCGGATTCGCGAATCCGCCTGAATCGGCAAAGCCGCGAACCTGGTGGCATTGGGTCAGCGGCAACGTATCTGCCGAGGGCATCACAGCGGACCTCGAGGCGATGAAGCGCGTCGGCCTTGGAGGCGCTCAGATTTTCACTGTCGATCAGAGCGACGTTCACGGGCCTGTGAAATTCATGAGCGCGGAGTGGCGCTCGCTCGTGCATCACGCGCTCGACGTCGCGGGAAAGCTCGGCCTCGAGATTTCCATGGAAGGCTGTGATGGCTGGAGCGAATCAGGAGGCCCGTGGGTCACGCCCGCTCAAGGGATGCAAAAACTTGTCTGGACTGAGACGCATGCCAGCGGGGGCGAGCGCGTTGTGATCGCATCGCTGCCGAAGGCCGATGGCAATCTCGATTACTACGAAGATGTCGCCTGCTTCGCCTACCTTTTACCCGCCGGCGAACCACCGACCCCTGCTGCCATCACCAGCAGCGCGTCGCCGACCGCCTTTCAGTTTCAATCTTCAGGGGCTCCCTGGGAGTTGCCCAAGAGTCCCGCGCCACAGTGGGTGCGGCTCGAATATGACAAACCGGTGAAGGCGCAGTCGTTGAGGATCGTCGTCAAGAGCGGTTGGCGGAAAGGATGGGAACTGCAGGCTGGCGATGATGGAGAGACCTTCCACAAAGTTTGCGCTCTCTCTTCCGACGAGATTGTGACCTTCCCTACGACAACCGGGAAATTCTTTCGGCTTTATAACAACACTCCTTCCACAAGCCCTGTTTTCATCACCGCTTTGACCCTCGACTCGGGGCGCGTCGACCGTTACAGGCAGCGGGTTGGGCTGGCAGTGGACCGCAAAATCAACACGTTCAATTCACCTCTGGACTCCTCCACTTTGCCGATAGAGCAAGCGAAAGTGGTGAACCTTGCGGGGGTGGAAAATTGGGAAGCGCCCGCGGGCCAGTGGACGGTCGTCCGCCTCGGTCACACCGCCATCGGCACGAAGACACATCCTTCAACCTTGGCGGGGCTGGAGTGCGATAAAATGAGCAAGGCCGCCGTGGAAGCGCATTTTCATGGGATGTTTGGTCCGGTCATGAGCGATTCTCCTGACTCTATAGGCACGACCTTGAAATATGTGCTGCTGGATAGCTGGGAGGCTGGTTGCGAGAACTGGACGCCGCTCATGCGGGAGGAGTTTGCGAAACGACGGGGCTATGACCTCGGGCCGTGGCTCCCCGTTCTCACTGGCCGCATTGTAAGCAGCCGCGATGAAAGCGAGCGCTTCCTTTGGGACTACCGCCGAACCCTGGCGGATCTCGTGGCAGATGAGCACTATGGAACGCTGCAGAGTCTCGCCAGATCGAAAGGCATGGGGCTCGCCGCGGAGGCAACCGGCCAGGGCATGCCCACGATCGCGGACCAGCTCCAATGCAAGGGCCGCACCGATATTCCCATGGGTGAATTTTGGACTCTCGGCTCCTCTGTCGATGTCTTTTCCGACGCGCGCGAGGCTGCTTGCGCCGCGCACATTTATGGCCAGAACATTGCCGCCACTGAATCCTTCACCTCCACAGCAGCGCCTGCTTCCTGGAAGAACGATCCCTACTCGCTGAAAGCTTTGGGCGATCAGGAGTTCTGCAACGGCGTCAATCGTTTCGTCTTCCACCGCTACGCGCACCAGCCGTGGCTGGATCGCGCGCCGGGGATGAGCATGGGGCCGTGGGGCATTAACTTCGAGCGCACGAACACCTGGTGGGAACAGGGAGCCGCCTGGCTTGGCTACCTCTCCCGATCCGAGTTCATGCTGCAGAGAGGGCGTTTTGTTGCTGACCTCTGCTATTTCTACGGAGAGGGCGCTCCGGTCTGCGTGAGCCGCGATGGCCTCCTTCCGGTTCCCCCGCGCGGTTTTGGCTTCGATGTATGCAACGCGGAGATTCTCCTGAATCGCATGACTGTTGAAGATGGGCATCTCGCGCTCCCCAGCGGGATGCGATATAGAGTGCTGGTGCTGCCGGAGAATGATCGGATGACGCTCCCCGTGCTTCAAAAAATCCGTGATCTGGTGCAAGCGGGCGCGACCGTTTACGGGCCGAAGCCGCTCAAATCCCCCAGCTTGCTCGACTACCCGCGCGCCGACGAAGCTCTCGCATCTACTGCCAGTGAACTCTGGGGTTCTTGCGACGGCAAATCCGTTTTCGAGCATCCGTTCGGCAAAGGAAAAATCGTTTGGGGAAAATCTTTGGAGCAGGTGCTTTCAACGCCCCCGGATTTTACGGCGTCGGAGCAGACCGCGCTTTACATCCACCGCCTCGACAAGGATGGCGATATTTATTTCGTTTCCAATCAGTTGGAGAGACCAATCACGATGGCTTGTACTTTTCGCGTCGAGGGGAAGGCGCCCGAATTGTGGCATCCAGATACCGGTCGCGTCGAATCCGCTGCTCTCTACAAGACGGGAAACGGGACCACGACTCTACCCATCCCGTTCGACCCCCTGGGTTCGGTTTTTGTGGTGTTCCGCCGCCCCGATGCCGTTGCAACGCGAGTTGCGTCCGCCACTTTGAACGGAAAGGCTTTGTTCGAAGCCGGTTCCGAACCCACTGCCTCCCTCCCGGAAATATCCGGTGGAAACGCGCGGCTTGTTGCCCACGAGCCGGGCGCCTACGAGATCACGAACGGCGAGGGGATTTCCTCCAAACAAGTCGTTCCAGCGCTTCCTCCGCCCCTTGCCATCGCGGGCCCCTGGCGAGTGACCTTCCCCCCAAAACTCGGAGCCCCCGACTCCGCGACCTTCGATCATTTGATGTCCTGGACGGACAGCCCTGATGAAGGAGTCCGCTATTTCTCAGGCACGGCCAGATATTCAATGGATTTCACTTTGCCTGAGGGGTTCACCGGCGCGGGCCACCTCGCGTATCTGGACTTGGGGAACGTCAAAAACCTCGCTCAGGTCAGCCTGAACGGCCAGCAGCTTGGCATCCTCTGGAAGCCGCCTTTCCGGACTGAGATTACCAACGCCATAAAAACCGGCGCGAACCATCTGGAAGTGAGGATTACCAATCTTTGGCCGAACAGGATGATCGGCGATCAAAAACTGCCGCAGGACAAGCGAATCACTTGGGCCAGCGTCTCGCCGTATAAAGCGGATTCGCCGCTGCTTCCGTCCGGACTGCTGGGGCCGGTGACTATCCAGGCTGGGCAGTTGGTGGACTTCAAGAGATAGCCTAGGGAATTTCCAGGCAGGGATGCCTCGCCGAGGCGTCCGCAACCTCTGTACGCTCGGCAACAAACCCGCTCAGAACAAACTCCCATACCGCACCGTCCTAACAACGCTCCCGCCCGCGTGCGTCGTATCGTGGCGCAGCGCTCTCTGCGCGCCCTGCAACCGAAAAACTTCCTGCCGAAAACGAGCGATGGACGCGCTGATAAACCCTCCACAAACCTTCTCGCCGACATCCGCTTCATCCCACCCGGCGGAAAAAGCGGCTGAGCAAAACTTATAATCCTTCCCTCCATCATCCCATAGGCGCAACGACGTCTTCCATGAATTCTACCTTGGCACTCTTACCGTCATTGAATAGCTGAGGAATGAACTTGCATTCTATAGGCCTTGCGACCGCGGCAGTCGCCGTCGCCATAGGAACCACGCGCGCTTCGGAGTTTCCTTCATTCAGGGATGACAGCTTGTTTTCGGCTCCTCGCTGTTTTGAGTGGGTGAGAAGTAAGGGCAAAAGCGGGTTTCGGAAGACGGCTTTTAAGGATCGAGAAGTCGTTGTCACCCGATTGACGCGATCACTGATTGGGTATTTTTTAGGTGATCTCAGGGCGCGCCCCTATTGCATTGAGGCACTGACAGGACGGATTATGGGCACATGGCTCATGCTTCACTCTCTGATGAGTACGTGGATCTCCATCGCGAACTCGCCGACGTGAGGAAGGCAATCGACAACATCGGAAACACGGGACCCGATCGCCCAGACGTCCAGGAAATTCGCGCTAAGCTGCAGCGGCTTGCCGACCGCATCAACACCTTGCCCGCAAGTGAAACGAGCTTGAGCAAATGAGCACCGTGAAACAAAAGGCCGCCGCCAGGAAAAATATTAAAAAAGCTGCGGCTGGTGCCAAGGCGAAGAAAACCATCGCGCATCTGCCCAAGCGAACCAGAACTGCCTTGGGAAAAAAGGGCGCAGCGGCTGCAAAACGTGAAACCTGAATCCGATACTGCCGTGCTGGAAAGGAACCCGCTCGGTCGGAGGGCCTCCAATCCCCCTGGATAATCCGCCTTTTCTCCCGCGTCCTAGAATTTAAATATTATGAGTCGTTCCCCCACCATCGCAGATCCGCCGGATATCCCTGAAATCATCCAAATCGTGCTCATCCAGGCGACCCGCCCGCGCGAATCCGGTGCGATTAGCTGGGAGCAATTCGATCATCAGCTTAAGCGGCTTATTTCGGAGGAATTGCTGCCGCGAGGCCTTTCCGTGAGCGTCGAAAAAGATTCGCCCGGTCACTCCCGCTTTGTGGTCAAAGACGATCATGGAACCGTCCGCCAATTCTTCGAGTGCTAGCCGGCGTTGCTCCGGAATAGATTGCGCGGCGAGTGTTGAGCGATGCCGCGATCAACCCGTAGCAACTATCGCTCGCCGGAGACTCAATGGAAGCGTATTCATAGATCATGGCCGCGCCGCCCGATCCTGCTCCAGAGTTTGACCTGCAAACGGCAGAGAGGGCGGTTGATCAGGAAGAGGAGGTCTCCGCCGAAATCGACGATACTATCCCTACGCGCGGCTTCCATACCCTGCCTGTTGTAGGACTGGGAGGTTCAGCCGGAGGGTTGGCTGCGCTGCAGCGCTTCTTCAAAAGCGCGGGCGAAAAAACAGGCGCGGCGTATGTGGTCATCCTGCATCTTGCGCCGGAGCACGAGAGTTCGGCTGCGGAAATTCTCCAGCGCTCGACGAGGATGCCTGTAATTCAGGTAACAACTCGCGTGCATGTGGAATTGGATCACGTGTACGTGATACCTCCCGGGAAGCACCTCTCCATGAACGACGGGGAGTTAATCCTGTCGGATCTGACGCAAGCGCGCGGGAGGCGTGTGACGGTGGACATTTTCTTTAGGACGCTGGCGGATACCCATGGTCCTCACGCCACGGCGGTGGTGCTTTCGGGCGCGGATTCCGATGGGTCCATTGGGCTGAAGCGGATTAAGGAACGGGGTGGCCTGACGGTGGCGCAGGATCCAACCGAAGCGGAACAGGACGGGATGCCCAGGGCTGCGATAGCCACGCGTATGGTAGACTGGGTGCTGAAGGTGGAGGACATGCCGGCGCGGCTGGCGACTTTTCGGGCGAATGAGAATCGCGTCAAGCTGCCGCCGGAAGAGCCGCCTGCGACGCCGCCCGCCCAGCCGAATGCGCAAGTGGATGACGAAACCGCGTTGCGCGAGGCGTTGACGTTTCTGCGAATTCGCTCTGGCCACGATTTCTCCTATTACAAGCGGGCGACGATTCTGCGGAGGATCAGACGGCGGATGCAGGTGAATGATACCGAGACGCTGCCGCTCTATCTGAATTATCTGCGGACGCACCCGGGCGAGGCTGGGGCGCTGCTGCAGGACCTGGTTATTTCGGTAACAAATTTTTTCCGGGATAAGGATTGCTTCCGGGCCCTGGAAGAACAGATCCCTGCGTTCTTTAAGGATAAAGGGCCCGCGGACCGAGTACGCGTCTGGGTGCCGGCGTGCGCGACAGGGGAGGAAGCCTACTCCATCGCGATGCTGATGCTGGAATACGCAGGGACGCTGGAAGCGCCGCCGAAGATTCAAATCTTTGCCACGGATATCGATGCGGGGTCCATTGCGGCAGCGCGAGAGGCTGTTTATCCAGAGACCATCGCTGCGGATGTGAGCGAGGAGCGATTGCGCCGATTTTTCTCGAAGGATCATCGCGGCCATCGTGTACGGCGCGAGGTGCGCGACCTTGTGCTCTTCGCATTGCACGATTTGCTGAAGGACGCTCCATTTTCCCGCCTCGACCTGGTCTCGTGCCGGAACCTTCTGATTTATTTGAATCGGGACGCCCAAACCCGGGCTTTCGAGATTTTTCATTTTGCGCTGCGACCCGAGGCAAAATTGTTTTTGAGCTCGTCGGAATCGGCCGACGAAGCGAGCGCGCTGTTCTCTCCCGATAGCAAAAAGCATCGCATTTACACACGCCGGTCCGGTCATCGTGTAACGATTCCGGTTCCCGTAGGTTCCCCGATGTCGCCGGGCACGTTTGAATATGCGTTGCAGACACACGCGCCGGCTCATGAAAGCTCTGTGGATGTGGAAGGCGGCGCGCGAAGCGTAATTAAGGAGCAATATTCCGAGGCGCTGAAGATGCCGTGGAGCGAGGTGCATTTTCGGCTGATAGAGCGGCTGGGCCCGCCCTCGCTTCTCGTCGATGCCGAGCAGCAAATCATCCACTACTCGCAGAGTGTGAGCCGCTTTTTACAAATTGCCGGTGAGCCCACCTCCAATTTGCTGCGTGTGGTTCATCCGATGTTGCGGGTGGAATTGCGGGCAGCATTATTCCAAGCACAGCAAACCGGAGCGCCGGTGGATATTCGCGGTGTTGCCGTGGAATTCGACGGGGTGCGGCGCTCGGTGGATGTGGGAGTCCGACCCGCGCAGGATCTGGCGCCGGGATGTTTTCTGGTCGTGTTCCGGGAACGAGGAGAACCGGATGCAGGTGAACTGCCTCCCGGTGAGAGCCTGGCAATTACGGGGCCGGCGGAGGTGCTGCAACATCTGGAGGCGGAACTCGAGCACACCAAAAGGCAACTGCGTGAAAACGTGGAGCAGAATGAGGCTCAGACCGAAGAGATGAAGGCGAGTAACGAAGAGCTGCAGGCGATGAACGAGGAGTTGCGCTCCGCCAGTGAAGAGCTGGAGACGGGCCGCGAGGAGTTGCAATCCATCAACGAAGAACTGACCACTGTGAACCAGGAGTTGAAGAGCAACGTGGATGAGCTAAGCCGCTCCAATAGCGATTTGCAGAACTTGATGGCCTCTACGAATATTGCGACGATTTTCCTGGACCGGCAATTGTGCATCCAGCGTTTCACCCCACCGGCGCTTACGCTCTTTAATTTCATCGCGAGCGACATCGGGCGTCCGCTCTCCGACCTAACGCATCGCTTGGCTTATGCGGAAATAAGCGCGGACGCGGAGCGGGTCATCGAGCAATTGACCGTGACCGAGCGCGAGGTGCAGCACGCCGATGGCCGCTGGTTTCTCACCCGCATGCTCCCCTACCGGACCGAGGAGGATAACATCGCGGGCGTTGTCCTGACCTTTGTGGACATCACGCGCCGCCGCGAGGCGGAGGCCGGGCAGCGCGAATCTGAGCAGCGCGGGCGGGCGTTGATCGCGAATCTGCCGGGCGGTGCTGCGTTCATTCTGGACCAGGATTTACGTTACGTGCTTGCGGACGGCGAGGCCCTCCGGCTGTTGGGATTGAAATCCGGGGATTTGGTTGGCCGAACCATTTTTGAGGCGCTGGAGCCCGAGTTGATTCAGACGTTTGAAAAGCTGTTGCGTAATTGTTTGGCGGGGCAACCGTTTACCCACGAGCACAAGCACCTGGATCGATGGTTTTTAACGCGGGGCGCGCCGGTGCGGGAATCAACCGGCGAGATCACCTCTGTGTTGATGGTTTCCTACGACATCCACCAGCGGAAGGAGGCGGAAGAGGCCCTGAAGTCGAGCGAAGAACGGTTGCGACTGATGATCGAGAATGCGCATGATTACGCGATCTTTACGACTGATCTTGACCGGAAGGTCACAAGTTGGAATCCGGGCGCCGCGCGATTGCTGGGATTTACGGAAGGCGAGGTTCTGGGCAAACCCGCGGATATCATTTTTACCGCGGAGGATCGCGCGACGGGCGCCCCGGAGCGCGAATTGGACACCGCACGAAAGACCGGGCGCGCGAACGATGAGCGCTGGCACGAGCGGGCCGATGGCACGCGCTTCTATGCAATCGGTGCGATGATGGCGATGCGGGATGCTGCGGGAGAAATCGTGGGCTATGTGAAGATACTGCGTGATCAAACGGAATCCCGGCGAGCGCAGGAAGCGCTGGAGGAGAGCCGGAGTGAATTGTGGGAGGCGCTCCAGGAAAATGAAAAGGCGCGCGCGGCGGTGGAATCCGCGAATCGGGCGAAGGATCATTTTTTGGCGGTGCTCTCGCATGAGTTGCGGACGCCGCTGACTCCCGTCCTGATGGCGACACACGTTCTTGAGCGCCGGTCTGATTTGCCGGGGGCCGCACGGGAAGCATTGGGTATGATTCAAAAAAATATAGAGATCGAGGTGCAATTGATTGATGACCTCCTGGACGTGACGCGGATCGGTCGCGGGAAGCTTGAGATTATTCGCGAGCCGGTGGATCTGCACGAGGTGGTGCGTCAGGCGGTGAGTGTAACCGATGGGGATGTGCAGGCGAAGGAACTGCGGCTGACCGTTTCCTTAAATGCGGCTCACTATATGATCACCGGCGATTTCAGGCGTCTTCAGCAGGTCATCTGGAACCTGCTAAAGAACGCGGCCAAATTCACGCCAAACCGTGGCACCATCAGCTTAACGACCCGTGACGATGGAGATCGCGCAATTATCTCAATCGCGGATGACGGCATCGGCATCGAAGCCGCGATTCTGCCGATGATCTTCGAATCTTTTGCGCAGGGGGGCGCTGAAATTACGCGAGCTTATGGCGGGCTGGGCTTGGGGCTTGCGATCTCAAAGGCGGTGGTGGAGGCGCATGGCGGAAGAATAAGCGCTGAAAGCGCGGGACAGGGACAGGGTTCGACCTTCATGGTTGAGTTGCCACTTGAGCCGTTACCGGAAGTCTCGGGTCAGGCTTCGCCTGAAGGTGGCGGACAGACCGGTCCGCCCCAAGGGCGCCCTGCGATATAATTTTTGTGCAAACCTCTTCCGCGAAGCGTCCGTTGCGAATTCTTGTTGTTGAGAACCACGCGGACACGCGCAAATATCTGACGCTTTACCTGGAAGCCGAAGGACACGCGGTGAGAAGTATGGATACGATGGCGAAAGCCTTGAAGATTGCACCGCAAAGCGATTGCAACGTGCTGATCTCTGATATCGGCCTGCCCGACGGTGACGGCTGGGAGTTGCTGCGGCGGGCGGAGTTTCCGAGCGCGGTGTATGCAATTGCCATGAGCGGCTACGGAATGAGCAGTGATGAGGAAAAGAGCCGGGAGGCCGGATACCGGCATCATTTGCTAAAGCCGGTGGACATCGGGAAGCTAAATAGGGCGCTTGCGGATGCGGAAGAAAATGCACCTCTCTGAATTCTGACATCGGAACCTTTTTGCTTTTTTCGGTAACTCGCTTCCCAGTGTCTGTTCATACTGATATTCTAACAGGAATGCCTGTTTCCGCACATACCGAATGTCCGAAGGAGGCTGAATCCGGCGCGGTTCTTCCCATTGAGATGAATCTTCACGCCGAAAGGCTTCGATTGGCTCAGCAGCTTCACGACGGTCTCTGCCAGACTCTTAGTGCCGCGCAGATTCTGGCGGCATTGATCGCCCGCAAGGCCGCCGAATGCGAATCAGGTGAGTCAGACGAAAAGATCCTAGTCGGGATGATTGCTGCGGCGGTGGGTGAGATGCAGTCGATCGTCCGACAGTTGCGTTCCTCGGAACCGACTTCCCGGGAATGACCGGCACCCTCCCAGAGCGGCTGCGCCGGACATCTGGATCGATTTATAATCTGAAATAGTTATTCACAACTTGATCTCTTCTCCAGCTAAACGGGTATTCATCGTTGAGGATCACCGAATGGTTCGGCAAGCGTTCCGATTATTCCTCGAACGGGAATCTGACCTGAAGGTTTGCGGCGAAGCTGAGAACGGCATCGATGGGCTTCAGCGGATTCTCGAATTGAAACCTCATGTGGTCATCTCGGATATTTCCCTCCCGGGAATGAATGGCATCGAGTTTATCAAGAATCTAAAGGCGCAACTTCAGACATCGTTGTGGTAGTTCTCTCCATGCACGACGAAAGCATCTACGCTGAGCGGGCGTTACGGGCCGGCGCGCGAGCGTATGTGATGAAGAAGGAATCCGCAGAGGAAGTAATCCTCGCCCTGCGCCACGCATTAAACGGCGAGTATCATGTCAGCAAAAACGTCCTGGGCGCCATGTTTCATGAGGCACTGGGCGCCTCTGCTACGGGAAAGCGGGCGTCCGCATCGCCTCTGGCTGTATTGACAGACCGAGAACTGGAAGTCTTCGAACTCGTCGGTCGTGGAAAATCGACCCGCGAAATCGCGGAATCGCTCCGCGTCAGCGGGAAGACCATTGAAACTCACCGATTGCACATCAAGGAAAAATTCGGCCTCCAATCGAATTCCGACTTAATACACCATGCTACCGCATGGGTAACCCATTCAGATAACCCTCGAAGTCAGCGGGTTGTCGAGGAGCCACGAATACACGGCTCAAAGCGCGATGCCTTGAGTGGAATGCGCGGCGTCCGCTCCTGTTTAGCTAAGAAACCGCTTTACCGCCGTCTTTGTCGCCTCATCACGGCAATGGCGTCGATACGCCTCTCGCAGAATCTTCCTCCACCGACCCTTCCTGGTTGTTGCAGCACTTCTCAGCGCTGGCTGAGCCCTCTTTTTTACCCTGCTTGCTGTTGGATTCACGCTCATGCTCTTAGCTTTTCCCATGCCACTCATCATCTTCATGACTGATGCGTTACAATCGCGTAACAAGGCGCAGGCTATGGTTGTTTTCCTTTGACGCATCCCTACAGGTTGAGATTCAATGTTTCTCGGCCACAATGGATAGATATCGCACAGCGTGGATTTCTGACCTGCATCTCGGCACCAAGGGCTGTAATGCGGACGCCGTTCTCACTTTTCTGCGCATTTACGAGGTCGATACGCTCTACCTCGTGGGCGATCTCATAGATATTTGGCGCCTGCGCCGCGGCATTTACTGGCCCCAATCGCATAGCGACGTCATTCAGAAAATCCTCCGAAAAGGCAGGAAGGGAACGAAGATCATCTACATCCCCGGCAATCACGATGAGTTCATCGCGAGCTTCTTCGGGCCGTATGGCGCGATCACCGTCCAGAAGCACGCGATCCATACCACCGCGACCGGGCGCCGCCTGCTCGTGATTCACGGCCACGAACTGGACGCCGTGGTGCAGAACATCAAGTGGCTCGCGTATGTCGGGGACGTGGGATACGAACTCTTGCTGCGTCTGAACCGGCCCCTCAATTATCTCCGGAAGAGTCTGAATTTGGAGTATTGGTCCTTGAGCGCTTACGTGAAGAAGAACGTCAAGAACGCCGTCTCCTTCATCAGCGAGTTCGAACGGGCGATCGTTCGCTATTCCAAGGATTACTCCGTTCAGGGAGTCGTCTGCGGCCATATCCACTCGCCGGCGATTCAGAAGATCGAGGGCGTGGATTACTACAACTCGGGCGATTGGGTGGAAAGCTGTTCGGCGCTTCTAGAGGACTTCGACGGTAATATAGAATTGCGCGTGAACCTGTTCTCGAAACCAGAAGAAATCGAGGCTGCTCGCGCCTTGCCGGAGGAGCCAGACGAAGACCTGGGCTTCGCGACGGGCAACCCCATAAGCTTCCTTCCCGTCTAGGAGACTGTTGCGACATGCCGCGCAAGAGCAATTTTGGGCGATGGCAAGCCGCGAGTGGCGCGCGTCACCCGCTGCGGTCTGCAAGAAGCGAGCAACGCTGCAAGACGCCCAAATTGCTCTCGCCCTTCGGGTTGTGCCGCTTTTTGCGTTGTGCAGCGTTGCTCGTCACTCACAGATCACTGCGGATATGCTCGCTTCTCGCGCCTTGCCCAACTCAAAAATCGGCAGCAACGCGACATCCCCAGTTCCTTCAACAGTCTCCTAGCTCACGGCTTCTAGAAAGCGGACTGGGGGACATCCACCTGGTCACCCGGAAAAATCTTGATGTCCAGCGCCGGGTCCTTCCTGATGCGCCGCGCGTCGATCACTTCAACTTTTTTATCATGCACCAGCCGTACCCGCTTGAGATCGGCAAAGTCATTTAAACCCCCGGCCGCGCTGATCGCGGACATCAACGTCAGGTCAGCCTGAAAAGGGATGCGACCCGGATTCCGCACTGAACCGCTCACACTCACGAACCGCGATGCCGCTTGAACAATGATTGTGATGGTCGGGCGGGTATAAATCTTCTCAGAAACCAACTTTCGCTCGATACTATTTTGCACCTCATTCGGGAGCATCCCCGCCGCTTTCACCTGGCCGATATACGGCAGGTTTAACATGCCTTGATCATCAAGACTAATCGGCGCGCTAAACTGCTGCATCTCCTCCGCTGGCACACCGCTCAGTCGAATCTCGATTGTGTCTCCGCTGCGTAACGGAGCTTGCGCAAACAGGGAAGCCGATGCCGCAAAGAGGAGGGCGCAAAAAAGGACAAATCTCATGGATTCAGTAATCACCGTGCGAGTTCGTGATCCTCCCGGCGGGTTCCTTCAGCGCGGGCGTTCCCTTTTTCCGGGTCTTCTTGGCGGGCGCGTTATAGTAGTCGTAGTAGCTCGTATAATATTGGTAATACTGGTCGTGTTTCACATCCACATTGTTGAGGACGATCCCCACAAGATTGCCGCCCACGTTCAACACAGCCTTTTTCACCCGCTGTAGCATGGAACGGGGGAACCGCCGATGCTGGACAACCATGATCGTCAAGTCCACCTCGCTCGCGAGCACCGCTCCATCACTGACTCCCAAAATAGGGGGAGAGTCGAAGAACACCAAGTCGTATATCCGCTTCAGCCGCGAAATGAGATCGGACATCCGCTGGGAATTGAGGATTCCTATGGCGTCGGGTGGAAGAATGCCGCTGGGAATAAACGACAGATTCTCCGTCGCTGTCGGACGCACGATCTCCTCGAAATCCATCGTGCTCGTGAGGTAGTTCGTGAGGCCGACGGAATTGTCCACGCCAAACAGCACGTGCTGTGCTGGCCGCCTGAGATCCGCGTCCACAATCAATACATTGTATCCGCCTTTCGCGCATGTGTAGGCGAGGTTGCAAAGCGTCGTGCTTTTGCCTTCTCCCGGGCCGCCGCTAACCACTGTAATGGTATTTGCGTCAGGATTCTTTCGGTTAAACTCAATGTTCGTCCGCAGGATTCTGTAAGCCTCGGCATCCGGAGAATCATTCACCGTATGATGCAGGATCGAAATGTTCTTTGGGATGACCGCCAATACAGGCACACCGAGGAATTTCTCAACCTCGTCCAGTGATTTTACGCTGGTGTCGAGATACTCGAGGAAGAAAGCCAGCCCGACGCCAAGGCCCAGCCCCAGCATCGCGGCCGCTGTGAGGTAGAGCCAGATCTTCGGCTCGCTCGGGAAGCTGGACTCCTCCGCTTTCTGCCAGATTTGAGCGGGAACGGTGGAGATGTTCTGCTGCATGCGCTCGGTGAAATAGCGGGTCTCCGAGCCTTCCAGAACCTTCTTCGCGCTCAGGTATTTGTTCTTGGCTTCCGTGTAAGCCGCGCTTTTGGTCTTCACCCCCTGGAAGTTCGCCCTGCTGGCCCTCAGCGATTCTTCGAGAGCGCCGAGGGTATTTTGCGCCAGCGTCAGCTTGCGAGCCTGCGCCTGGCGCAGAGCCTCCAGTTGTTCGTTCAGTTGCACCCTATAGACTTCCTTCTCAGCCCGGAGCGCTTTGATGCGAGGGTGATTTTCCCCGAGGCCCGAGTTTAAGAGTTTCGCCTCTTCGGCGACCGAATCCTGGTATAGCGGCAGCACCTTCGTCACCGTCGGATCGTCGATGTTCATCGTGTGCAGGGCGACAAGCAGCTCTTCCGGCTTCAGCTTCTCGATCTGCTCCAGTTGCGTCCGGAGTTCCTCAACCTTCACCTTCGCGTCCTGCACCTGTTGCTCTCCCGCCAGCACGCCCCTGCTCTCGGGGATGTCTGCTGTTTCGGTGCCCTCCGGGTTCAGATCGATGATTCCCTCGCTCTCGCGAATTTGAGACATCGCCAGCGCGGAGTCCTGCACCTTCTCGCGCTGCTTATCCACTTCCTCCTTCAACTGGTCCAGGCCGCTGTTTACGAGTTTGCTTTGGTCATTACGCCGTCGCTCCTGGTAGCTCACGGCGATCATATTCGCGATCGATGCCGCCCTTTTCGGATCCGTATCGAGCACCGAGATATCGAGGAGCTCGGTATTTCGCCTCTCGTTCACCGTCATTGCGCCTTTCAGTCTCTGCAACGCAAACTCACGCGGGAGCGGATTCCCGTTCGTCCCCCACGCGTCCTGCAGCTTCAGCCGGTCAATGACGGGATAGAGAATCTCCGTTGTCTTTAGAATCTCGAACTGTGTCGGCGCGAATTGGGGATCGCTGGTGCCCCGGATCGACTGATTGTCGAAGATATGGACGTGCGCGTCGTCCGGCTTGACCTCCATCGTTACCGTGGAAAGGAACAGCCGCGGCGCGAAGTAGAGGTAGATGCAGGCCGTTACCATCATCAGCAGGAACACCAGCAGCACGATGGTGGAGCGAACCCTGAGCACGCGCCAATAATCGAGAAAGTGAAGTTTTGCTTCTTCGTTTTGGTTCATAATCGCGGCGCCTGATACCCTTTGGAACCGGGAAATACGCTACCCTTGGACGAGGGTATCCGCAAGCAGTCGTTTAAACTCAGCCTCCCGCGAACCGTAACGAACGCGGTAAAACAAGCTGTGGCAACACGCGTCTTTCCTGTCCCGAAGCGGGCGTTTCTACAGCGCCTGGTGACAACTACTTGCCAGGCATGGGCCGCCGGTCAGACCGCGAACTCTACGCTGGCTCCATTTGGTGTCCGCCCCAGCGCCTCACTGGGTGATGACCTGCTGGGTCGCGTAATTGTAGAAATACCGGGGGTTGCTTGTGTAATGCCCGGGATTCTTCGTGTCCGGATAGTAATAGAGCACCGTCTGGAGGGTGAAATCATACATATACGGGAAGGGGTAGCTCGGCCCGGTGTAAAGAAAGTGGCCGCTCGTGAAGTCATAGAAGAAGGCGCCTCCCTTGCCATCATTCGCGTCTATGAAATAGAGATAGCCCATGTCGAAGTGGTACAAATACGGGAAGGAAGGATAGGAATAATAACCGAAGATATTCCCGTTCGGGAAAGCGAGGTAGTAAACTCCGCTGCCGAGAGAGGCTGCGCCGGCGAAGAAGGGCGGCGGAAAAGAGGCTCCGGTGAAGTCAATGTTTGACTGGCTTCCGACGGTTCCGTTTATGTAGCCGGGGAGATTGAGCACGCCGGAACTGGAAGTGCCCGTGGTTACAGTCCGGTTGGCAAACGTGTATCCCGTCGCGCTGACGCTGATCGCGTAGGTGGAGGAAGCCGGCACATGGGTTAAAGCATAGATGCCGCTGGCATTCGTCGACGCGGTGTAAGTGCCGCCACCCGTTCGCGCCGCGGAGATTTGCGCGCCGGGCAGCGGATCGCCCGCGGCGTCGGTCACTCGTCCGCTCACGATCTCTCCCCCTCCGGTCGGGAAGATGTTGAACGAACATTCGTCGACCACATGGAAATTGTCGACGTCGGTCGTGATGGTTGGCAGGGCATACCACGCGTTTCCATCTCCGCCCCATCCGAGGTTCAGATGGTGATAAAGAGTCCCGTTATTGTAGCCATAGCCATCACACACCAGAGCGTGGCCGGAGCCGGAATCGCCGATCACGGCAATCAAAGCCGGGTATCCAGCGTCCAGGTTCGGAGTCAGCATGCTGATGAGTAGCGGAGTGGACATCGTCTGGGGATCTGAGGAGTCCGTATAGACATCCACCGCGTTGCCGTAGTGGAAAGTGGTCACCAGGGCGGCTACCGCGTCGCTCAGATAACCGGATGAGCCCGTTGGGGTGAAATCCGTCTGCGCGACGAGCGCCACGTCGTGTATGAGAACGCCGATCTGCCTCTGCTGCGTCAGCGTCACCCCGCTGGCAGGCGTCAGTGGCATGTTCGACCAGACATAGGGGCCGCCTTTGCCATCGCCGCCCAACAGCGTCGCTTTTTTGGCGACATTGTTGACGGAGATGGAAAAACTACCTGTTCCCACCGCCGTTGTGGGATACTGCCAGTATCGCATCAATTGCGCCGTGCAGGTCGCGACGCATCCGCAGTAGTAGTTCGTGTCCGTCCCCGCGGCATACGGAGGCGTGTAGTAGTTGTAGCAGGCGGGACCATTCACAAAATTGTTGGACGTGAGCTGATTCCAGACCGACTGCAGCAGAGGCGCCACCCGGATGTCGGAAGGGGTAAGCGGCGCGGAAGAGCTGGCTGGTGGAGCCCCTGCGGTTCCCTGTCGGCGGCTCAGAGAAGCCCATTTTGATTTCGCGGCGGCGGCCCCAGCCCGGAAAAGCGCTTCGCGAGGGCGAGCTTCCCGCAGACGCCCTACAAGCTTTGGCATGTGCCGGTCTAGCAAAATTGCCAGAGGCCCGTTTGGGTCGAACTGCGCGCCGGATGAGAAAGCGACAATCGGCTCCGCCTCATCTTCACCAGCGACTATCACAAAGCCCTTCGCCAGTCTGCCGTCGTCGGTAAGCGCGACGACATGATAAACGGGCCGCCCCCCTGAGTCTGACACGGTCTTCACGCCCATGACCTTCATCCCGAGGTCCGTTTCCATCGGGCGCGTCTCCCCTTTGCGCCAAGCCTGGACGATGTTCTTAGCGTCCGAGCTGCGCATCGGTGCTGCCCACGCTGGGGTAGCAGTGAGAAACAATCCCATTCCCAGAGCAACCGCCGCCGCGGCGGCGATCCCAAGCCTGCCGCAAGGGGATCTGAAACGGGAGATGCGGTGCGCGGCTTCCATAGTTACCATAAAACGCAGCACAAAACGCGCCAGTGCGCGGGCGCAATTCTTGTTCGACCGCGCTTCGCCCGGCGCCTCGGCCACCGCTCAGGTCAGGCCCTGTTACTGATCGTGATCCGAGTTTCCGCAGCCCAGGAACCGCTCTCCTATAGACCGTCGCTGATCAACCCGCGATTCTTCCACAGGTACCCAAACCCGGAGTAGAGGGTGAACCCGAGCGCGCAGGCGATCAGGGTCATTCCGCCGTAGCGCCACATCAGCGCCCACCACCGCGCTGTCTCCACGCGCTGGAACGCCTCGCCCAGCGCCATCATGCAGAGGAAAAAGGAAACCGTCACGATCTGCCATACCGTCTTGTGTTTCCCCATCCGGTCAGCAGGCAGAAGTTTGCCTTTGGAAAGCGCCAGCAAACGCAATCCCGTGATGAGGAAATCCCGGCTGATGATCGCGATCGCAGCCCATGCTGGAACGGCTTGCCTCTCGACCAGGCAGATAAACGCGGCCGCCATCATGATCTTGTCCACCAGCGGATCCATCAGTTTTCCAAAATCCGTCACCATCATGCAACGGCGGGCAATCTCCCCGTCCATATAATCCGTCAGGCCGGCCGCGGTAAACAGCACGAGAGCCGCGGTTCGGCTGAACGGGAAGGTCGTGCTTAGGCAAACCACGAAAAGGACCGTCAGGAAAAACCGTCCGACAGTGAGGCGATTCGCGAGGTTCATCAGCCGCCGCCCTTTGACTCTCCCCATGCCCCTGCCGGCCCGGCTTCGGATGGCGTCTTCGATAAGCTGAACTTTTTGGAAAACTCCATTGGCATTGCGCGGCGTTGATAGATACTCTCAAACCTCCCGGACTCAATCGAAAATCAACCTCTGGAAAATCATATATGAATCAGTGCGACCTTGGCCTCATCGGACTTGCCGTCATGGGCGAAAACCTCGTCCTCAACATGGAAAGCAAAGGCTTTCGTGTTGCGGCGTTTAATAGAACCACCGCCGTTACTGACAAGTTCGCCGAAGGCCGCGCCAAGGGAAAGAATATCGTTCCTACTCGCTCGATGGAAGAGTTCGTAGGCGCTCTTTCCAAACCGCGGAAAGCCATGATCATGGTCAAGGCTGGCAAGCCGGTGGACGCCGTCATCGCTGAACTCGTCCCCCTTCTTGAAAAAGGCGATGTCATCATCGACGGCGGCAATTCTCTTTTCACGGACACACAGCGGCGCTGCAAGGAGCTCGCCGAAAAGGGCCTTCATTTCATGGGTGTCGGAGTCTCGGGCGGGGAAGAGGGAGCCTTGAAGGGGCCTTCCATCATGCCTGGCGGCTCCGCGGAAAGCTGGGAGATCGTGAAACCGATCTTTACAAAGATTGCCGCTCAGGTCGATGGCGAGGCGTGTTGCCGCTACATGGGAATCGATGGCGCCGGCCACTACGTGAAGATGGTGCACAACGGCATCGAGTATGGCGACATCCAGCTCATTTGCGAAGCCTATCGGATCCTGAAGAATCTGCTCGGCATGGAAGCGGATGAACTCGCCCAGACTTTCACGGAGTGGAACAAGGGCGAGCTCGACAGCTACCTTATAGAGATCACCTCTCTCATCTTCAGGAAAAAAGATCCTGAAACAGGGAAGCCGCTGGTCGAGGTCATCCTCGATAAAGCCGGTCAGAAGGGCACCGGCATCTGGACGTTGCAATCCGCCATCAAGGAATCCGTCGTCATCTCCACTATCAATGCCGCGGTCGAAGCCCGCGTTGTCTCGTCCAAGAAGCAAGACCGCGTGGAAGCCTCCAAGATTCTCCCGAAACCCCAAATCAAGCCATTCTCGGGTGACCGCGCGAAGCTCATCGCGGCCGTGCATGACGCCCTCTATGCTTCCAAGATTGTCTCCTACGCGCAGGGCATGGAACTCCTTGCCGCCGCTAGTGTGGATTCCGCCTGGAACCTCCATTTCGGTGACATTGCCACCATCTGGCGCGGCGGGTGCATCATCCGGGCGGCCTTTCTGAACCGCATCAAAGAAGCCTACGAGCGCCAGCCCGGCCTCAAAAACCTCCTGCTTGATCCGTACTTCTGTTCCATCATCGAAAAAACGCAAAGCAACTGGCGCTACGCCATCAGTGAGGCCGTGCTTGCCGGCATCGCCGTTCCCGCGTTTACCGCGTCGCTCGGGTATTTCGACAGCTACCGCCAGGAGCGGCTTACCTCAAATCTCCTCCAGGCGCAGCGCGACTTCTTCGGCGCGCACACATACGAGCGCATCGACAAGCCCGGCGTCTTCCACACGGAATGGCTGGAGGGCTGACGGACGAGATGAGGCGGAACGTTGCCGCGGATTTCAACGGGTAATCCCGTTGGAACCCACGGCGTCCTACTTGCCGAGAAGATGCTTGGCTGAGTCCGGGTAACGATCGCCCGCCACGCCATCGCGTGGGGATACCTCTTCTATTTCCGCAAGGTCTTCCGGCGTGAGTTGCACGTCCGCAGCCTTGAGATTCTCTTCCAGATACGTCCTCCGCTTTGTGCCAAAGATCGGCGCGATATGTTCGCCTTGGGCCAGCACCCAAGCCAGCGCGAGCTGCGAGGGTGTGCAACCCTTAGCGCTCGCCAGCGCTCCGATCTTTCTCACGACCTCCAGGTTGCGGGCGAAGTTTTCCCCCTGAAACCGGGGTGATTGCCGCCGATAATCATCCGGCGCGAAATCCTCAAAACGCGTGATTTGGCCGGCCAGGAACCCGCGGCCCAAAGGACTATAAGGGACGAATCCTATTCCCAGCTCCTCACAAACCCCCAGGATCGCGTCCTCCGGGTCTCGCGACCAAAGCGAATACTCCGTCTGCAACGCCGCAATTGGGTGTATGGCGTGAGCTTTCCGGATATCTTGCGCGCCCGCTTCAGACAGTCCCAGGTGCCGGACCTTTCCTTCCGCCACCAGTTCCGCCATCGCTCCCACAGTCTCCTCGATAGGCGTCTGTGGATCGACGCGGTGTTGGTAGTAGAGATCGATCACCTCCACGTTTAGGCGCTTCAAACTCGCCTCGCACGCGCTTTTGACGTATTCGGGCCGCCCGCTCACTCCTCGCTTCGCGGGCTCCGCCGGATCCCGCACAATACCGAATTTCGTCGCCAGCACCACTTGATCCCGCCGCCCCTGGATCGCCCGGCCGACCAGCTCCTCGTTCGTCCAAGGGCCATACATGTCTGCCGTATCAATGAACGTTACGCCCCTGTCGAGCGCGGTCTGGATCGTGGCTATGGACTCATCGTCATCGCGTTTCCCATAGAAATCCGACATGCCCATGCAACCAAGGCCAAGACACGAAACACTTAGTCCACTTTTTCCAAGTTTGCGTATATTCATGCGTTTAGATGATAGCAGTCGGGCGCAACACCAGGCACACTCTTTTCCAACCTCCGATTCGCGGATTGCTCTTCGGGCAGGTCTGATAGGAACCGCTGTTCGAACCAGATTCGATTCTGACCCGCCATGTGGATTGTACGTCTTGCGCTGCGACGCCCATACACCTTTACGGTGATGGCGATCCTGATCGTACTGATGGGCATCGTCACCATCTTCAGGATGGCGACTGACATTTTCCCCTCAATCAATATTCCGGTGGTGAGCGTCATCTGGAGCTACTCAGGCGTTGCTCCCGAGGAAATGGAGAAGCGGTTTGTAACCGTGTGCGAGCGCGCGATGACGACCACCGTCAACGACATCCAGCACATCGAGTCTCAATCCTATAACGGCGTCGCTGTAATCAAGGTCTTCTTCCACGAAGGCGCCAAGGTGGAGGCCGGTGTTGCCCAGGTCACATCCATTTGTCAGACGCTGTTCCGCATCATGCCTCCGGGCACGACCCCGCCCCTCATTATCCAATACAGCGCGTCCAATGTGCCGATCCTTCAGTTGGGATCAGCAGCAAGAGCCTTTCCGAGCAGCAACTCTACGACCTCGGCCTCAACTTCATCCGCACCCAGCTCGCCACCGTCCAGGGAGCCCAGATCCCGCTGCCTTACGGCGGCAAGGCGCGCCAGATCATGGTGGATATTGATCCGAGAAAGCTTTTCGCAAAGGGCCTTTCTCCCGCCGACGTCAGCACGGCCCTCAGCGCGCAGAATGTCATCCTGCCGGGAGGCACGGAAAAGATCGGCGAGCGCGAATATAGCGTGCGCCTGAACAGCAGCCCCTTATGCTGGAGGAATTGAATAATCTCCCAATCCGCCAGGTAAACGGCACCATGATCTATATAAGGGATGTCGCCCAGGTGCGGGACGGCTACCAGGTCCAGCAGAACATCGTCTCGCAAAATCGCGATCCGCTCGGCGCTGCTGACGATTCTGAAGTCGGCCAACGCGTCGACCATCGACATCATTAAACGTGTGAAAGATGCCCTCCCTCGCATCAAAGCCACCTTCCTCCAGCGCTTGATATCACGCAGCTTTTTGATCAATCCATCTTTGTCCGCGCCGCGATCAATGGCGTTCTTCGGGAAGGCGTCATCGCTGCTACCCTTACCGCGCTGATGATCTTGCTCTTCCTCGGAAGTTGGCGCAGCACGTCGTCGTTGCGACGTCCATCCCGCTCTCCATCATGTGCTCGATCATTATCATGGGCGCTCTCGGTCAGACGTTGAATATCATGACCCTCGGTGGCCTCGCGCTGGCTGTCGGAATACTCGTGGATGACGCCACGGTCGAAATCGAGAACATCCATCGTAACCTTGCGATGAATAAGCGAATGGTGCCCGCCATTCTCGACGGTGCTTCCCAGATTGCCGTTCCCGCGTTCGTTTCCACGCTCTGCATCTGCATTGTGTTTGTCCCGATTTTCTTCCTGAGCGGCACAGCCAAATTCCTTTTCCAGCCGCTGGCCATGGCGGTTATTTTTGCCATGCTCGCCTCCTATTTCCTTTCGAGGACCGTCGTGCCGACCATGGTGAAATTCCTCCTCAAGGAGCACGAGCATGAAGGGGAGGGGAGGCATAATTCCTTTTTCGGCCGCGTCCACGATCGCTTTAACGATGGTTTTGAGAAGCTGCGAGAGCGTTACACAGGCGCGCTCCGTCATCTGCTGCATCATCGTTCTGTCGCCTTCATTGGCATGGGGATTTTGCTTGCTCCTCTCGCTTTGCCTTCTCCCGTTCCTCGGACGCGATTTCTTCCCGGCGGTCGATGCGGGACAGATTCGGCTTCACGTTCGCGCGCCGCAAGGCACGCGTATCGAATCGACCGAACAGCGCTTTTATGAAGTGGGCCGCGCCATCCGCAAAACCATTCCAAACCGGGAGGTCGACACCGTACTGGACAATATCGGCCTGCCCAACAGTGGCATAAATCTCGCCTTCAGTGATAACGCGACATCCAGCGCCGCGGATGGCGAGATACTGGTCGCGCTCAATCCCGAAAACCACGGCTCCACGGCTGGTTACGTCCGGTCACTCCGCCAGTCGCTGCCAAAGCAGTTCCCGGACATGAGCTTCTATTTCGCCTCCCCGGATATCGTGAGCCAGATTCTCAATTTCGGTCTGCCGGCCCCCATCGATATCCAGGTCACGGGTCGCGACCCTGGCCAACTTCGACGTGGCGACGCAAATACAGGAGCGGGTGTGAAGGTTCGCGGCGCGGTGGATGTGCATGTGCACCAGCGCGTGCACGGCCCGGATCTGTGGGTAAATGTGGACAGGACACGGGCGCAGCAGCTTGGCCTCACGCAGCAGCAGGTTGCCAGCACCATGCTCGTCTCGCTCAGCTCCAGCGGCCAGACTTCGCCCGAACTACTGGCTGAACTTCCAGAATGGCGTCAACTACCCTGTCGCCGTCCAAACCCCGCAATACAACATGGACACTCTCCAGGATCTAAAGAATACGCCTGTCGCTGCCCCAGGCCTCGCGCAGCCGCAATTGCTCGGTAATCTTGCCCAGATCGAGCGTCGTGAATCACCCGTGATCGTGAACCACTACAATGTGCAGCCAGTATTCGATATTCTCGCGTCACCGCAGGACGGGATCTCGGCGGCATCGTGGGAGATATTAACGCGATTTCGAACCATTTTGATCCCAAGCCGGGTTGGTTCGACAAATCGCCGCCTTTCTCCATCTGGACGGGTTGCTGGATTCGCACCATCTCTTCGAATTCCCAAATCAAAGCTGCCCCGCGGAACGACGATCTCCGTGCGTGGCCAGGTCGAGAGCATGAATAGTGCGTTCCTTGGTCTCGGTGGCGGCATTCTCTTCGCCATCGTCCTTGTCTATTTCCTTATGGTCGTGAATTTCCAGTCATGGACCGATCCTTTCATTATCATCACCGCTCTGCCGGGCGCGATCTGCGGCATCATCTGGATACTCTTCATTTCAGGCACATCGCTTAATGTTCCTTCCCTCATGGGCGCGATCATGTCTATCGGCGTCGCGACCTCGAACAGCATCCTCCTTGTGACCTTTGCGAACGATGAGCGGAAGGAGGGCAAAAGCGCGTTCGATGCCGCTCTCTCAGCGGGTCATACTCGCCTGAGGCCTGTCGTGATGACTGCCCTCGCGATGATCATCGGCATGCTGCCGATGTCCCTCGGGCTGGGAGAAGGAGGCGAACAAAATGCTCCCCTCGGCCGCGCCGTCATCGGGGGTTTGCTTGTCGCGACCTTCGCCACGCTGTTCTTTGTACCTGTGGTTTATAGTATCCTTCGGAAGAAGGATTTCTCTAGCGATTCAGACGAAGAGTTTGAGCGCGAGGCAACCGGAGACGCCCCCGCGGCATAATCGAATGGCACCCGAACTCGAAGACAGGAACGATCAACCGGCGCGGAAAACGCTGGAGCCTCTTCGCTCGGACCGCCCGCTTCTCCACGCGCCGGAGAGACCAGGCGCGATCTGGGGACCTCTTCTCGCCGTTTGCGCCCTGGCGCTTCTTCTCATCCTGGGCGCATGGCATCATGTTCAGCAAAAACGGGAGCAGGAGGCCTTTGCCGAGAACACTTCGGTTATCACGGTAAGTTCCACCACCGTCCGGCGCGACAGCCGCCCTCATGAACTCGTGCTGCCTGGAGCCGTCAACGCGTTCATCCAGACAACCCTCTACGCCCGGGCAAACGGCTATTTGGCAAGGCGCTATGTAGACATTGGCGACAAAGTCCGCGAAGGGCAGTTGCTTGCCGAGATCGAGGCGCCGGATGTGGATGCGCAGATGCGGCAAGCCCTGGCAACCGTCGCTCAATCCCGCGCCAATCTGGATAATGCCCGCCTCAACTTCGAGCGCGCCCAGAACCTCATCGCGAAGAAGGTCGTTAGCCAGCAGGAGTTCGATCAAAATCGCACCGCTTTCGACGCGGCCCGCGCTTCTGTCCAGGCGAGTGACGCCAACTTGCAGAATCTTCGTGTCCAACAGGGCTTTCAGAAGATCGTCGCTCCGTTTTCTGGAGAGATCACTAGTCGCATGGTGGACGTGGGCGCTCTGGTCGCGGCGGGCAGCGGGAGCGCCGGCACGGCTCTGTTCGGCATGGCCCAGACTGATCCGCTCCGCGTTTACGTCAGCGTCCCCCAGACGAACGTGCCTTCCATTCGCGCGGACCTCCCCGCCAATTTGCTGGTGCCGGAATATCCCGGCCGCAACTTCGCCGGCGTGGTGGCTCGCTTTTCAGGCGCGATCGATCCCACCACGCGCACTTTGCTGACAGAGGTGGATATCCCGAACCCGGAAGGCATGCTCTTCGCTGGCATGTATGGCAGCGTCAAGTTCGTGCTGAAAGACGATTCGTCTCCTATCATCATACCTTCGGACGCGCTGCTCTTTCAGGCCGTTGGTCCTCGCGTCGCTATCATTGACCGTGACAATAAAGTTCATTGGAAGAACGTGCGTGTGGGACGCGATTTCGGAACTCAGATGGAGATCCTTGAGGGGCTGGAAGAGAACGCCCAGGTAGTTGTAAATCCCACGGACGATTTGGTAGATGGCCTCTCGGTTAAGATAAAGCCATACGAAAAACCGGCGGCCCCGGGCCAAAGTTCAGGCGTCCCTGGCAAGGCCGCAAGGTGAGATCTTTGTCTTGGACCACAGACGGCCACAGGTCGGCTGTGGAGGACGCTTTCGGCTGCGAAGTAGACTGCGGCATGCTGCTAAAGATCTACGGCCACACGCCAGAGAGCGGTGAGGTTCGCTATTCACCCGCTCGGCGCATGGGCCCAGACAAGACGTTTATCACGGGCCGTCTCAGCTACAACCATTTTGCCGTGCGGCTGAATCTTTGATGAGAATGGAAATGCGCCGCTTTACGCGCCTCACTCCGTTGCCATATTCACAAAACCCTGCGCGTCACGCCTGCAATGGAAGCCGATGTTGCTCAGCGCGTTTGGTTTATTGAAGAAATGGTCGGATTGCTCAACGTCGAAATCCACCATTTAGCTTGATCGGGGCATTACGATTGCTATAGTTTGGCTATGAACCCGTGGACCAAAGCGACCCCAGTCCGCTGCTTCGTTCCGCCACAGGTCGTCAAAGACTTCGCTGGCGCCCGTGGCCGTGTCCTAAATGCAATGAAGGACTCTCCCCAATCGGTCTCCTTGTCGGAAGCACTGAAGCAAGTTCAATTATTCGCGCAGACGAGCCGGAAAAGCTCGCGTCAACCCAAGTAGATTCCCTGAAAAATTGGGCGGCGCGCTGCGACCACAATCAGCACGTTGAGCTTTCACTTCCGAAAATCGCGGAGGGATCAGAGCATGCGGTTTTTTTGAGCGAAAGTGACGCCCGTGTCTTCAAAGTGACACTTCCAAACACTTTTGGGGAGTCATACTTTCTTGTGGAAAAAGGGTTACCCAGAATTTGACGTGTGGGTCGGAGACGCAAGGGACGAAAATTTCGTGAAAAGGTCTCTTGGTATCGTCCCTATTGACGTTCGGATGTGGTTTTCTTCCAGGACATCGGAAGAGCCGGGTCCAATCGCGGGCGGAGAAATTTCAAAGTAGCCCGCTACCCTAAGTGTTTGGGAGGACTCCCGATACGGGTCCGAATACCCAACCGCAGCGCTGCTCTATCTCTTGGAGAACTGGAAGCGCTTCCGGGCTCCGGGCTGTCCGGACTTTTTGCGCTCTTTCATCCTTGGATCACGAGTCAGCAGACCCTGTTCCTTCAACGGCCCGCGCAATCCGTCTTGCGTAAGCAAAAGCGCCCGCGCAATCGCAAGGCGCACCGCGCCTGCCTGGCCAGTTGGGCCGCCGCCGCGCGCGTTTACCAGAAGATCAAAGGCCCCTGTCGTCTTGGCGACTTCAAACGGCTGCAGCACCGTGTTTTGAAGAGAAGGCGTTGGGAAATACTCTTCAAACGTTTTTCCGTTTACCTCGATTTTCCCGCTGCCGCGCGTCATGCGAATGCGAGCCACTGCGGTTTTCCGGCGTCCGGTTGCGATGAATTCCTCTGTCTGTGCCATGAAAATTTATTCTATCGAAGTGACCGTGATTGGCTTCTGGCTCGCGTGCGGGTGGGTGTCCCCTTTATAGACCTTCAGCTTCGTGTAAACCGCGCGCCCAAGCCTGTTATGCGGCACCATCCCGCGCACCGCGCGCTCGATCAATAATTCCGGGCGCCTTTCGCGGCGCTGCTTCACGTTCTCGGACTTATGCCCGCCCACAAAACCGGAGAAACTGGTATAGACTTTGGCAAGTTCCTTCTTGCCAGTCACCCGCACCTTGTCGGCGTTGATCACGATAACAAAGTCACCGGTGTCCACGTGAGGTGTGAAGATTGGCTTCTCCTTGCCTCGGATGATATTCGCGGCTCTCACCGCGACACGACCAAGCACCTGGTCTTTGGCGTCGATCAGCCACCATTTGCGTTCGACTTCGTTTGCTTTAGCGGAAAATGTCCTCATCGGAAAAGGGGAGCAAAGTAGGACCCTGCTTTCCGCCTGTCAAATATATTTCACCTTTTCTTCCATGCCGAATTTCACGATCTCCAAATTCCCTTTCTCTGATCGCCTCACAAATTCCCTTGCGCTGCCATTCCCCCTGGTTAGAGTCGGAAAACGTCCTTGCGTTGCGAGTAGGAAACTTTGCTCGTGCCGCACTCGGACGTTTTCTTGTTTTTAAAAGGCGCTATGGCAAATACCATTCTGGTCGGAGCCCAATGGGGGGACGAGGGCAAAGGGAAGATCATTGATTTCCTCACCGAAACTGCGGACATTGTCGTTCGCAGCCAGGGCGGCAACAATGCGGGCCATACTGTCATCGATAAGTCGGAGAAGTATGTCCTCCACCTTATACCCTCGGGTATTCTTCGGGCGGGCAAGACATGTGTCATTGGCAATGGCGTGGTAATCGATCCTGTCGCTCTCCTGGCTGAAATAGACGGCCTGCGCTCCCGCGGTGTCGATGTTTCCACAAACCTCCTCATCAGCGATTGCGCGCACCTGGTATTTCCCTACCATCGCTTGCTCGATGAGCACCGCGATCTGCGCCGGGGCGAGGAAAAAATCGGGACTACGAAGCGCGGCATCGGCCCAGCGTACGGCGACAAGGCGGCGAGAACCGGTCTGCGCATGTGTGACCTCATCCAGCCCGCCATCTTTTCACAGAAGCTCAAAGGCAGGGTGCGGGAGAACAACAGCATCCTCAACGCGTTGGGCGAACCTTCCATCGATTACGACGGTCTGAACGAAGCCTACCTTGCCGCTGGCGCGAAATTGGCCCCCCATGTCACAAACACGGTCGTCTTCTTGCACGAGGCCTTGAAGGCGGGACGCGAGATACTTTTCGAAGGCGCGCAAGGTACCTTCCTGGACTTGGACCACGGAACTTACCCTTACGTCACGTCCTCCAACACCACTGCGGGAGGCGCATGCACCGGTTCGGGTGTGCCGCCACACAGGATGGATCGCGTCCTAGGGGTGATGAAAGCTTACACCACGCGTGTCGGCGAGGGGCCGTTCCTCACAGAGGACGCCGCGCTGGGCGAGCGGCTGCACGACATGGGCCGCGAATTCGGAGCCACCACCGGGCGCGCCCGCAGATGCGGGTGGTTCGATAGCGTGGCTACCCGGTACGCCACGATGCTAAACGGAATCGATGAGCTTGCCGTAACCAACCTGGATGGATTGGACGAACTCGATCACATCAAAATCTGCTCTTCGTACGAGCTGGACGGTGTAACCCTTCAGGTTCCTCCTTCCGATGTCGGCGTCCTCGAGCGATGCGTTCCCCAATACATGACAATGGCGGGATGGAAATGTGACACAACTCGCGCGCGGCGTTTCGACGACCTGCCTGCCAACGCCCGCGCCTATCTCAGCAAAATCGCCGAACTCACTGGGGCTCTTCTAAAGATCGTCAGCGTTGGCGCGAATCGCGATCAGACGATCGTGATCTGAGAAGTGGCAGAACCTTCAACATCTGTCCCGCGTCACATTGCCGTTATCATGGATGGCAATGGCCGCTGGGCGCGTGAAAAAGGCCTTTCCCGCATCCGCGGACATGAGGAAGGGGCGGAGTCTGTGCGGGAGGCCATTGCCGGATGCGTGGACTCTGGAGTCGAATTTCTGACCCTCTACGCTTTCTCAGCGGAAAACTGGAGCCGCCCGAGAGCAGAGGTCATGGCGCTCATGAAGTTGCTGGAGAAGTTCATCAAGGACAAGACACCCGAGCTGATGGACAAAAACGTCCGTCTGCGCGCGATTGGCCGGCTGACGGATCTTCCCTCCGCTTGCCAGCGCGCTCTCCACAAGGCGATAGAGACAACGTCTGGCAACACCGCCCTTACCTTGATCCTTGCCCTGAGTTACAGCGGCAGGCTCGAAGTCATCGACGCGATCCAGAGCCTTTTGAAAGACATCGACCTTGGCCTCGTCGACAGGTCGAAGATCGATGTGGAGGCCTTTAGTAAACACCTCTATACCCGCGACTATCCTGATCCTGACCTCCTCATACGCACCTCGGGCGAAATGCGC
This sequence comes from uncultured Verrucomicrobiae bacterium, assembly GCA_963828525.1. GTDB lineage: Bacteria > Verrucomicrobiota > Verrucomicrobiia > Chthoniobacterales > Chthoniobacteraceae > CAWHEP01. The sequence continues at coordinate 83,941 of CAWHEP010000002.1, read as the reverse complement.
CTTTCCAACTTCCTCCTCTGGCAGCTCAGTTACACCGAGATTTATGTCACTCCGAAGCTTTGGCCTGACTTCCGGAAGGAAGATTTACTTGGAGCGATTCGCGAGTACGGTAGCCGGACGCGCCGATACGGCGGAGTTTAAATTTTGAAGATGCAACGAAGTCAGACAGTCCTTTTGGTAGACCCTGAGACCGACTTCCTGGAGTGGGCGCAGCATCAACTGGAGACGCCTACGACCAAGGTCATCACCGCCACCAACGCCGACGACGCGTGGCGCATTTTTGCGGCGGAGGGACCGGACTTGCTTATCACCGAGACACATCTCGTCCCTTACAGCGGTCTGGAGTTATTGGTCAAAGCAAGACAGCGCGACCCGAACGCGATGGTCATTCTCATTAGCGCCTTCGGCACCACCCAGACGGTCATTGAGTCGATGAAGCTGGGCGCTTTCGATTTCCTTCGGAAAGAAGCCCTTCCTTTCAATCTCAAGATCGTCGTGGACGTCGCTCTGAAGACTCAGTCGGAGATGCGGGCCGCTACCACCTTCAAGCCTCAACTCACCGTCGAGGAGCACCAGGATAGCATCGTGGGGAAATCGGCGGCGATGCAGAGCGTCTTTAAGATGATTGGCCGTGTCTCACTAAGCGACGCGCCTGTCATGATTACCGGCGAAAGCGGTTCTGGCAAGGAACTGGTCGCGCGCGCCATCCACCACTACAGCGAGCGCAGTTCGCGGAACTTTGTCGCGATCAACTGCGCCGCCATGCCTGAGCAGTTGCTTGAGAGCGAACTTTTCGGCCATGAGAAAGGTTCCTTCACAGGAGCCATCGCGCAGAGAATTGGCCGGTTTGAACAAAGCGATGGAGGCACCCTTTTCCTCGATGAGATCGGCGACATGCCGATGGGCGTGCAGGCGAAGATTCTCCGCGTGTTGCAGGATGGCGAGTTCTCGCGCGTCGGAGCTAACGCGACTCTGAATTCCAACGTGAGAATCATCGCCGCCACAAACAAAAACCTCGACCAGGAAGTCACCAAAAAGACCTTCCGCGAAGACCTTTTTTACCGCCTCAATGTGGTTCGCATCGTCCTGCCGCCCCTTCGGCAGCGCATGGAGGACATCCGTCTCCTGGCTGAGTATTTCCTGCAAAAAGCCGCTTCGCAGAAGCATCTCCCAAAGCTGAAGCTGTCCGAGGAAGCGGTTCGCGCCCTCGAAGGCTATCCATGGCCGGGGAATGTGCGCGAACTGGAGAATACCGTGCAGCGCGCGTGCGTTCTGGCCACCTCCGACCTCCTCCTCCCAAAAGACATCCCGCTGGGCGCTTCCTATAATGACCACATCGAGCAACCCCTCGCGGCAAAATCGGGAACGGGCGTAGCCTCGAATGAACCACCTTCGACAGAAGGAGCCATCGAAATTCTCCTGCGCGCCGCGCAAGCCGATCCCAATGTTCAATTGCTTCCCTGGCTCGAACGGGAATTTACTGTCCACGCGATCAAAGCCACCCGCGGAAATCAGGTGAAAGCCGCGAAGCTGTTGGGCGTGACGCGCGCGACTTTGCGCAAGCGCCTCGACCGTTTCAGCATCTCCGCGGATGTGAGCGTCAAGGACGACCGGCATCTCGGGGTTTAAACCCGATGCTCTGCTGGCAATGGCGGGACGGCTGTTTCTCGGAATTTGACGCCATCCCGATTTCGGATCGCGGTTTCCGGTATGGCATGTCCCTCTTTGAAAGTTTCCCTGTCGTGGCGGGAATCGCTCTCTTCATCGATGAACACATCCGGCGGCTGGAGCAGGGATGCAGGGAGGCCCGTTTCATCCTGCCTCCAGACGCGCTCGCGTATGCGGGCGCGTTGCTGAGGGAGTCGGGAAGCAGCGGCTTCGCGCGCATCTACGTGACGGCGGGTGATGGATCCCTTACCGACGCCTTTCATGGTTGTCGCGTTTACCTGTTTATCGAGGAGCGCCAGCCGGTCTCGCAGGAAAGGCTCGCCGCCGGTTTTCGCCTGGGCTTGGATCAGCGGCGGCACATTCCGTTGTCCGGCTGGAAGACGGGGAACTACTGGGGTAACGCCCTGGCGCTTTCGCAGTGCCGCGAGCGGGGCCAGGACGAGGCGGTTCTCATGGATGCGGCAGGCCGGTTGATCTCCACAGCCTCGGCAAATCTGTTTCTGGTGAAAGCAGGCGAGGTGCTTACGCCCGCCCCTTCCACGGGCGCCCGCATGGGCGTTATCCGGGCATGGGTTATGAGCAAAACGCCCGTGTTGGAATGCGACCTGGCGGAGCGCGACCTTCATTCGGCGCAGGAAGTGTTTATAACCAATTCATGGTTGGGCATCATGCCAGTGGTGGCATTTCGAGCGGCGGCATTCCGGTCCACAGCGGTTTCCACGCGCTTGCGCCAGGAGTACGCCTCCCACGTGGAGCATTTAATAGAATGCGGTAAATCGAACGTTTCTGCCTGAGATTGGTCGAATCAGACGCTGCCTTATTTGATTTGCGGCTATTTCTCTGCCAGCTTTGCAGGCTTCTCCGCCTGTCTGGATCGCGGGGACACGACTCCTCTTACATGAAGATTACTAGATTGCTCTCGTCCGCCCTGGTTTTGGCGGCTTTCCTCGGCGGCTCATCGTTAAAAGCAACCGGGCCCGACCCCGGCCAGATTTGCGCTTCCGTCGGGCGTCTCCTGGAGCAGGTTCACTACTCCCGGCATAAGCTGGATCCCGATACCGCCCGCCTCTTCCTGAAGAATTACCTGGAGCAGCTTGACTACAACAAGACCTTCTTCACGCAACAGGACATCGATGGCTTTAATGCCAAATACGGCGGCTCGCTTAATGACGACATCCTGCTCGGCAATGTTAATCCCGCTTTCGAAATCTGGGACCTCTATATCAAGAGAGTGGAAGATCGCATCGGGATGGTGAAGCAGTTGCTCAAGGAAAAATACGCTTTCGATAGCAACCGAACCATCGAGATAAACAGGCAAAAAGCTCCATGGCCCAAGGACATGCAAGAGGCGGACCAACTCTGGCGCGACCGCGTGGAGGGCGAGCTCCTCCAGGAAAAGCTTAATAAGTCGCCTTCCGCTGCCACAGAGTCTCCCAAGACGAAGGAGAACAAAACAGATGCCTCGGGCAAACCGCTTGATCCTCTCGCCGAGGCTATCAAGACCGTGTCGCACCGTTACGACAACATCCTTCGCAACGTCCACGAGGAAACTCACGACGACGCGATCAAGATATACCTCTCCACTCTCGCTCAAACCTACGATCCTCATTCCGAATACCTCAGCAAGGCGGACCTCGATAACTTTGAGATCCAGATGCGTTTGTCTTTGGTTGGCATCGGGGCTGTGCTGCGTTCCGAGGAGGGTTGCGCCACCGTCACAGATCTGGTTCCCGGCGGTCCGGCTCAGAAGGATGGCCACTTGAAAGTGAACGATAAAATCAGCGCGGTCGCGCAGGGCGACCGGGATTTCGTGGACGCTGTGGATATGAAGCTCGACAAGGTGGTGGACATGATCCGCGGCAAGAAGGGCACTACCGTCAGACTTCAAGTCATTCCGGCCCACGCCACCGATCCTGCCAAGCGCAAGACGGTTCAGATTGTTCGCGACGAGATTCAGCTAAAGGATCAGGCGGCGAAGGCCGAGATCATTGAGCGCGCGGATCCCGCTGGCCGCGCCCACCGTCTCGGTTGGATCATGCTGCCCTCATTCTACGCGGACATGGAACACGCTGGCACGAAGGGGGCCAGGAGCACCACCCAGGATGTCCTGGCGCTCTTGAATCGTCTGAAGCAGGAGAACATCGAAGGCCTCGTCATCGACTTGCGTCGGAACGGGGGCGGTTCTCTCGACGAAGCCATCAACCTCACGGGATTATTCGTCAAAAAAGGCCCCGTTGTTCAGTCCAAGGATGCGAATGGCACCATCCACGTCTTGAAGAACAAAGAGACCGACATCGCTTATGAGGGCCCGATGGTTGTTATCACCAACAGGCTCAGCGCCAGCGCCAGTGAGATTTTTGCCGCTGCCCTTCAGGATTGCCAGCGCGCCGTCATCGTTGGCGATGCCAGCACCTTCGGAAAAGGCACCGTGCAGACGATGGTTCAGATCGGGCGTGTAATTCCATTTCTCGGGGGCGACACAAACGATGCGGGCGCCCTCAAGCTCACCATCCAGAAATTCTACCGCATTGCCGGTGGTTCCACCCAACTGCGCGGTGTCATCTCGGATATCAAGCTCCCCTCGTTGTTCGACCATCCCGATTTGGGTGAAGGCGCCCTGAAGGGGCCTATGAGCTACGACGAAGTCGATCCCGCTCCCTTCGAGAAAGTCACCGATCACCCCTTGTTCCTGGCCGAGCTGAAAAAGCGCTCCGCCGAGAGAGTTGCCGCAAGTCAGGAGTTCCATTTCATCGTCGAAGATCTCGATAAGACGAAGCGAAAGCTCGCGGAGAACAAAGTCTCGCTCAACGAGGTTACAAGACGGGATGAGCTTCTCAAGGACAAGCAGACAACCGACGCGCGTACTGCAGAGAGGGCGAAAGAGAAAGCGCCTCCCGAAAAGCGTTATGAGGTCACTCTCGACAACGTAAACAACCCTGAGTTGCAGTTGGTGAAGACCGACAAAAAGGATGTGGCTGGATCCAAAGGGGCAAAGAAAGACCTTAAAGTCGACCAAGATGCCGACGCCGATGACATGGACGAGGAAAGCGGCGGTCCTGCGGCAGTGGCTGTGGATCCAATCCGTGTCGAAGCCCTGAACATAGTGGCGGATCTTGTAAGCCTTTCCCAACCCCAGCAAACAGCCAGCGTCACCAAGTAAACCGTTTGACTGCGGTTAATTTCGAATCGGCGGATCGTTAGAGCCCGTCCTCCTCAGCGTCCTCAAAGATCCCGATAGCCTTAAGACCAGTGGCATCCAGCTCGAATACCTCGAGACTGACCGGGTGCAATGAAGCGCGGTATTCATCAATCACCATCGAAGCATGCTCCTGGTAGGTGCTCGCGAGCTTGGGGAACACATACACCCTCTCCCGGCTTGGAATCGCGAGTATCAGATGACTCCCAAAGATGTCCTTGAAGAGATCGAGGAATTTGGGCGCAAGGACAGTCGCGGCCACCTCCGGCCCGTCTGATTTTAGCGCCGCGTACTCGATAACCTTCTTCTTGTCGCGCGTATAGATCGGCTTCAGCTTCCCCAACGCGAGCTGCGCGTTATCGCGCGCCCGGCGGCTAAAAGCCTCCCATCCGGTGGTCAGGCTCGCGAACTCTTCGGTCGAAAAATAGCGCAGCGTCCCTCCGTCCATATACCCCGGCGCGAGAACCGTCCGCTCCGCTCGCGAGATCGGCTGCGCCAGCGCCGGGCGCATGAACTTGGGCTCGATGGCCACCACCCATGTCTTCGGGTCGGACATCTGCGCGTTTGCCATCCCGCCTGACAGGAGCATCAGCAGGACAAAACAAGCCATCCCCCTGCCGCAAAACGCTTCATTCCCGCGCCCCCGTCTGCTATCTGCTTTCTGCATATCTATGATCACGTTTCTTGAAGGCCTTCTGGCCGAGTCTCTGCCAACACAAATCGTCGTTGCCGTCAACGGCGTTGGCTACCAGGTTTTCATACCGCTATCCAGTTTCGACAAACTGCCGCAACCCGGCGGCTCCATCAAGATACTTACCCATCTGCAGGTGCGCGAGGACGCCCATGTGCTTTATGGCTTCATGTCCACTGCTGAGCGTGACTTGTTCCGCCTGCTCGTCAATCATGTCTCAGGCATCGGACCAAAGCTCGCCTTGGCCGTGCTTAGCGGCATGAGTGTCACCCTGTTCAAGGAAGCCGTCGTGAACGGGGACGCGCAGGCGCTCTCCCGCATCAGCGGCGTCGGCAAAAAGACCGCGGAGCGCATTGTTTTGGAACTCAAGGACAAGGTCGGCGTCGCCGCCGCGTGGGAAGCCGCCAGCGCGGGACGCGCTCCCACCCAGGAAGAGACTTCCATTAATGATGCCGTTCTGGGTCTTATCTCCCTCGGCTACAAACAGGTCGAAGCGCTCAAAGTCGTTACTCAGGCAAGCAAAGCCGCCGGAGGCGCAGCCAACTCTGAAGACTTGCTTAGGCAGTCCTTGAAGCTCCTGATCTGACGTCGCATGGCGCTGGTCTCTCTGGTCACGAGACAGACAGGATCATCCGCAGGGGGGCTTATTCGCATCAAACGGCTCGCAGCATCCATGACCTGTCGGATGTGATGCCGTCCAAGCTCCACATGACGGTGCCATGAAATTTCGCAAGAATTCCAAAATACCGCCTGTGCTTGTCCTGCCCCATGCCGACCTGCTCGCCGAGGTGACCGAAGAGCGCACGGGGTTCCGCGTTTACGCGCCCCATGAGAACCATTCTCGATCTGAATGAAGCACAGGAGCTTTCTCCTGATCTGCTGGCTCAGGCGTTCGCCGAGGCACGCAAGCGCGGACTGATTACTGAAAACGAAGTCAGGGAATACCGCCATAACCTGCCACCTTCCTTGTTTCAACGCCCCGGAATTGACTGCGAGGTCCGGATGAAAGATGCGCCTCGCCAGCCGATGGGTCTTTTAAGTTGAAAATTGAGCGTGGCTGGACGGGAATCGGCTCGATAGAATCACGCTGCCCATGGTGACAAGTTCCTCCCCTTCCAAGCCAAAACTCGGCGCGCGAAAGATGATGGAGAAGGCCATCGAGGTGATGAAGCAATCCATCAACGAGCCACGCGCGGACGGGAAGCCAAGTCCGCTGGTGGGTGCGGTGCTTGTGAAACCGGACGGTGTGATAGATGCCGCGTGCCGAGGAGAGCTTCGCCATGGCGACCACGCCGAATACACGTTGCTCGAACGCAAGCATCGCGATGAACGGCTCGATCGTTCGTTTCTGTTCGCCACTCTGGAACCGTGCGCGCCGGGGGCCAGGAAACATCCGAAGATGGCCTGTGCGGAACGGATCGTGAGCGCCCGGATTGCGGAGGTTTGGGTGGGCATCGAGGATCCTGATCCCACGGTGGACCGCCAGGGCATCCGTTATCTGGAAGAGAACGGCATCAAGGTTCACCTATTCGACCGCGATTTGCAGGAGCAGATTCGTGAGGCCAACAAGGAGTTCATCACCCATGCGTTGAAGCGCGCTGCCGAAGCCAGAAACCTAAAGGCGGCCATGCCTTCGCTGCTTTCGCGATGGGACGAGGCGCTGGCCGGCGGGAAGCTGACAGACCTGGCCTCAGATGCTCTTGCGCGCTATCGCGGGCGGACGAAAATTCCGGACAAGACGATTTCCGCCGGATTCCTTCAGCGGTTGGAGCACCAGGGATTGCTCCGCCGCCACGGTTCGAAGCTTGTGCCAACCGGATTTGGTTTCCTGCTTTTTGGGAAAGCCCCGCGCGAGATTCTGCACCAGGCCGGGTTGAATGCGACGATCGAGTATCCCGATGGCACGCACGAGATTCGGAACTTCGACGGGCCGACCATTCTTATTCCCGATCTGGTGGAGGATTGGCTGCGCCCGAAGCTACCGAATGTGATCGACCGGAGCCGCATGACGCGTGAAGAGCGGCCCGCGTTGCCATTCGAACTGGTGCGCGAGGCGGTAATCAACGCGCTGGTGCATCGCGATTACGACCTTGTTGGCGCCACCTGTCATTTGGTGGTGACCGCGGACACGGTCACGGTGCGCAGTCCGGGCGCTCCGCTGGCTCCCATTACCGTGGAACAAATGCAGGCGTTTACCGCGCCGATGTATAACCGGAATCCCAAGCTTCAGTTTGCGTTTGGCGGAACAAAGCTGGTGGAGGGGCGCGGGTTTGGGATGAGGACTCTCGGAGAAGCCGCCACAAAGCATGGATTGCCGGTACCGAAGTATGCGTTCGATGGGCTTTACTTGAGCCTGACCATTTACCGGAATGTGCAAGCGGCGGTGGGCGCTCTGACAGCCGACGTATTAAAAGCCTTGAACAAAGACGAGAAACGGGGTTGGGCGTTTCTGGCTACCAAAACCTCGGTCACGCGGAAAGAGTATGCCCTTCACATGGGATTTGATTCCCGGAAGGCGCAGCGCCACCTCAAGAGGTTAGTCGAACTGGGATTGCTGCGCAAGGCGGGCGCGAGTTCCTCCACCGAATACGAGGTGCAGAAACCGTGATCGCGACGACTCTCACGACACTCTGTCGCGAAGCGGCATGTCCGCTTCCGCCATCCTGGTTCTCGCGACAGTTCTCGCGACAAAGTGTCGCGAGCGGCGAAGCATGGCTTCGATGGGTAAATCGAGAATCCTGCCATTTTCCGTCCGGTCGCGGCAGCCGGGAGTCGCTATTCCTCGCTGATCGCCTCAATGGCATCGAAGGCAATAAACGTCCGCTTGTGATCAGGACACTCTACTACGATCCAACGTGACGAAAACGTATGCACTTTGCCGCTGATAGTCTCGCCTGAGCGCAACGTAAATCGATAAGAACTGCTGGTGCCTAAGTGCTGGGCTAAAATGCGCAAATAGGGGTCAGGCAACATCTCTTGACAAATACGCTCTCTTATCGGTATGAGAAGGAGATGCCGCGCAGCATTCGCATCGAATACCTGGAGCGTTCTACCACGTGATGGCGCGAGGGAACCGCCGAGGCAAGATATTCGAATCGGACGACGATTCGGCGCTTCTTTTTGAAACGCTCGGAGAGGCGCTCAATGACTGGCTGGCGAGTTCATGCATGGGTGTTGATGGACAACCATTACCATGCGCTGATAGCGAGGCCGGAAGCCTGACTGGCCCGGATGGCGCGCATTACACGGGCTCATACGCGACAGGGACCGGGTTGTTTAGCTTCCCGGGCCAAGTTCCCGGCAGCGTGGCAACGGTTGGGGGTCCAAGCCAGCCGGGAAGCGGCGGCGGTAACCCAAGCGGCCGGCATTACCCCTGCTGGCGGCGTGCTGGGTCAGAGCAGGAAGCTCAATGGCGACCTCGATATCCAGGGCAACATCCTGACGATGGGGAGCTGGGTGACGAGCGGCACGGAGGCGCAGAACGCGCTGGCTTTCCACTACACGGACGCGCAGAATGGCAATGCTAGCATGTTGCGGATGGGCGGGACGCGGGGGGCGCTGGACTGGCTCTGGAGCGAGGCGACCTTGGACAACACCAACCCGCAGGTGTCGATGATGGAGCTGACTCCTTCGCACCGGCTGATCCTCAATGACACGACGAGCCGGAATGCGCCGGGGGTGACGCTGGACCCGGAACCGCCCTTCGATTCAAGAACCCGCTCTTGATAGCGCCGAGGTCACTTGAGCATGGGGACGTGATCACGACCGGCACCTCGCCCGGAGCGCGGCGCGTCTTGCCTTTATAATTCGCCCACCGGAGGATGGAAGCCAGACCTCTTTACCGCTCGCGGCGCACTTGCTCGGATGGAATTCACCGCGATCACGCGTATTGGATCAGCAGGCGCGGCGGTTCTTGACGCTGGACTTCACGCCGAGCAGCAAGTTCCGCACGCCTGGGGAAAGATGAAGTATTTGCCCGTTCACGACACGCGCATGGAATCGGGGTCAGGCAACATTTCTTGACAGATACCTCGCTTATTGGCCAGGTTGATCGATCCTCGGGCGGGCAAAGCGTGATGGATTATGCCTGGAGCAGCGTGGCCTGCGGATACGCGCTGACTGCTGGCAAACGCGCGAAGTGGCTCGCAGTCGGTGAAGGCCTGCGGGAACTGGGATATACGGATACGGCGGCGGGCAGGCGAGAGTTCGTGAGAGGTCTGGATCGGCGGGCGGCCGAAGAAGTGGCCGAGAGAGCCGGGGTGCCGGTTGAGGATGCCGAAGCGGACCGGCGCATGAGTTCTTTAAGACGCGGATGGTATTGGGGGAGCCAGGCGTTCGCCGAAGGGATGCTTAAGCTCGGCGAGGCGACATTAAAAAAGGGCGCGCCACCGCGGATACCGTGCCAGTGGGGAAAGCCGCGCGCATGGCCTGCAAGAGGCGGAGCGGTTGCTGGCGCAGGGATTGCAAGCCGCGGGGTAAACGACCGGGAGCTGGCAGTCAAACCTGGCAGCAGCCTTATAAAAGGTCGCCATAGCCCGGGTTATATGGGAAAACACCCAGGCGGATTTGCGGTGGATCGCAAGCCACCTAGCCATGAAAAGCCCCGAAAACGCCAGCCAACAACTGCGCCGCCAGCCAAACCGAAAGACGAAGCTCCCCATCCCCCTCCAAAAGTGGGTCAATCTGTCAAGAAATGTTGCCTGACCCCCTATCTGCTTACACCGCCAAATATCGAGGCGATCTTCTTCTCAATCTTTTCCAGATCTATGGATAGGGCCAGCTTCTCCTTCGTGAGAGCCAGGAGATGTTCGAGGTGTTTAAGGCTCAGGTTGGGTGTGGTCATGGTTGGCGATTTTTCTTTCGCGGAGCGTATTTTGTCATGTCAAGAATGTTGCCGTCTAGATCAACGATGCTTCCAAGGTTGCAAAACTTGACCGTGGCCGTCTTTCCCTTGGTGTCCTCGACAATCACCTTTCCATCCTCGGTGACTTCCATCAGGGTTACAAAGCGACCGAGCCCGGTGCGTCCTTGTGTCGGCTTGCCCAGCGTATATCCCTGTCCAATCGGATATTCCAGTTTGTGCCTTCGAGTCATTGGCCCTTACATTTCAACACATGGCAGATTTTCCACAAGCAAAATAAATGTCCCCAATTGGAGACGCTGCCCTGAATACCATGAGCTATATTCCACAAACTCCGTGGTGCCCGCATCCCAAAATCCGCTGTGGTGTCACTCTCACGGGGAATGGAGGTCACCAGCGCCAAATTGAGGCCGGAAATCAACCGTGGAAGCGGGGGTGTAAGGATTATGTTTAGGATTAGTCAACCCTCCTTGAGAAGGCCCAATGCGGCAATTTATCCCGTTCGAAGGTGACTTGAAGCCAACCGTCAATGAGCGAAATATTGCAAACGTCATTGCCGCGCCAGGTGGCTGTCACTTTACCCGGCTCACTCATGTCCCAAAATGTGTCACAGTTCTGAAGGACGCCGGATGAATAGAATTCAAATCGGTAATAATGCCGATCATGCAACGCTGTGTATGGCTTAATACGTAAATCCCGCACGATGATTTTATCATCGGCGTTATTGGAAACATCCGCTAACACCGTATTCGCAATTATATTACTCGACTTTATGTCGAGCTGTTCGGCAAGGGTGGGATGCGTTATAGTCGGATGATACGGCTTACTGAAATCGAAGTCGGTGCTCTCCTGGGATGCCTTTTCATATTGCTTCGATGCTTGGTCTAGCAAGTCCTTGTCTTCCAGCTTACCAACGAGTGAAATCGACGGCTTTTGGTGTGGCGGGAATTGGGTGGAATAGATAATGCACCTCAAAATGGATGAGACGACTTCATCCTTATTGATTTTGACGAACTTGGGGATGTCGATTTGAGAAAAGTCTATGTTCAGATGGGTGGTCTTGCCCTGTCCGTTGTCAGCGGTGATCTTTATGCGACATAGCGAGAACAGGTTTACGTCTTGAACCTTTAGAGCCTCCTCGCTCTTCGCATAAAAGGGATCGCTTATAGCCTCCCAAATACGTTTTCCGCCTTCACCTTCCGTCACGGGAAAAAGGTATGACAAAACGCATCCCGAGTCCATCAGGTCGCACAGCTATAATGTCGAAACCAATCGTAGCGGGATTAGTCTCAGCACCCAATCCGACAGAGAAACAAAACATGAGGGTGATTGCGGTTTGCTTTCTCATATTTCCTCAATCCAGTTTACCATCGGCCAGTTTACGGTCAATCCCTCCAAGCTAAAAAGAGATCCGAATGGATCGAATCTCTTCTCCTTTTACGAGCGACGACGATCAGCACGACACGCCGCCTTCTCCCGATCCACCATCAGGTTCCCACGCCATCTGGGGATTTCCATTGAATTCTCCAGCGGCGCGGCTTTCCAGGGGTCAGGCTGCATTTTTCAACAGCGCGATCCGCTGTGGAGCCCGCTGTCCCAAGTAGTTATCGACTACGATACGCAGGTCAATACCGCTCCGGTCCCTATGGCTCTTGATGAATGACGGAGACGCTGAGGTGCGCGGTCGGGAGGTTTTTTTGCACCACGGATTTCGCGGATTTTTTGGATGGGGACGATGCGCAATTTCGGAGGCAGTTGCGTGCCCAAGCGCAGCTTGGGAACGAGGCCGCAGAGGGGAGACGTCTCGCGCAAGGGCGCGGAGGACGCAAAGGAAGAGAAGAGGTTTTAACTCGGATGGCGCGGAGTTTCACGGATGCTGGAGGTATTTCATCTGTGCTGGAACGATGCTGTCTGTCAAGAAATGCAGGCTGACCCCCAAAGGAATCGGGCAGTTGATGCTTCGTCCCTGCCTTTTTGAGCGAAGCGAGGGCAAATTCCCCGCGCTGCTCTTATAGGACTTGGAGCAAGACGATCCAGGCTCACAAACTGATTAGGAACCGCTGCTTGAAAGCCTATTTGGCGCATGGAATCGGGGTCAGGCAACATTTCTTGACAGATACCTCGCTTATTTGGCCAGGTTGATCGATCCTCGGGCGGGCAAAGCGTGATGGATTATGCCTGGAGCAGCGTGGCCTGCGGATACGCGCTGACTGCTGGCAAACGCGCGAAGTGGCTCGCAGTCGGTGAAGGCCTGCGGGAACTGGGATATACGGATACGGCGGCGGGCAGGCGAGAGTTCGTGAGAGGTCTGGATCGGCGGGCGGCCGAAGAAGTGGCCGAGAGAGCCGGGGTGCCGGTTGAGGATGCCGAAGCGGACCGGCGCATGAGTTCTTTAAGACGCGGATGGTATTGGGGGAGCCAGGCGTTTGCCGAAGGGATGCTTAAGCTCGGCGAGGCGACATTAAAAAAGGGCGCGCCACCGCGGATACCGTGCCAGTGGGGAAAGCCGCGCGCATGGCCTGCAAGAGGCGGAGCGGTTGCTGGCGCAGGGATTGCAAGCCGCGGGGTAAACGACCGGGAGCTGGCAGTCAAACCTGGCAGCAGCCTTATAAAGGTCGCCATAGCCCGGGTTATATGGGAAAACACCCAGGCGGATTTGCGGTGGATCGCAAGCCACCTAGCCATGAAAAGCCCCGAAAACGCCAGCCAACAACTGCGCCGCCAGCCAAACCGAAAGACGAAGCTCCCCATCCCCCTCCAAAAGTGGGTCAATCTGTAAGAAAGAAATGTTGCCTGACCCCCTATCTGCTTACAGAAACGAGCGGAACCTGAGAGGAGGTTTGCGGCAACTGGCTCCTTTTTGATCCCTCCTGGTTCGGTTCTTGCGCGACGATTGACTGGTGGCTGACTGGATTGGGCGCAACCGTAATTGCGCCCCTCTGATGGAAAATTACAAAATCGGCAATGGCGATGCTAACGACAGCTCCAAAAACCAGTCCGATCAATGCTTTTAGATTCATTCTCGTGTTGTCTCCAGGACGCGGCCGGAACCGACTGGTTCTGAGTTCTCCAGAGGATTCACCAGCGTGATGAAGGTAGAAAAGCATTTTAAAATGACAATATTGTAATACTGCTCCACAATACTGGCGCAGGTTCGCAAGATGAGACCCCTCAGGAGACTGTTGAAGAACTGAGGCATGCCGCGCGAGAGCAATTGTTTCAAATGGACATAGGCAGAAGCGGGCAAGAGCCAGCGAGAAGTGTCGAGCTGGCGGGACGCCGGAGAATGCCTTTGACAGGACGCAGACCTGTTTTAGAGTGCATCCCGCCGCTAAAGGTTTCACTTTGATCGCTCCACTTATTTATCGAGAGCGCCGCCACTTTGCGTTTCTTCGCGCGTTCTGGCGCCGGTGGGCGATCTTAGCCGCGCTGTTTTTCTGTTTGGCTGCCTCTCTGAACGCCCAGACGGGAGCGCCGCTGATCACCAGCCCTTCGCTGGCGACGGGTAGCGTTGGCTTGAGTTTCAGTTACGCGCTTACGGCGACCAACGGCGCGACGAGCTTCACGGCAACCGGGGTGCCTGCCGGGTTGAGCTTTAACAGCGCGACTGCCGTGATCTCTGGAACAGCGATGACGAGCGGCTCGTTCTCGCTGAGCCTGGGGGCGAGCAATGCCAGCGGAACCGCAACGCAGCCGCTAACAATCGTGATTTTTCCGACGGCGACGCTGGCGACGGGCCGGATCGGACTGGGCTTCTATTACGCGATCCTCGGGCCGAATAACCCGACGAGTTTCAGCGCCACCGGGGTGCCTGCCGGGCTGAGCTTGAATAGCGCAACGGGCGTGATCTCCGGAATGCCGACAACAACGGGCACCTTCTCCCTGAGCCTGGGGTCGACGGGTGCCAGCGGAACCGTAACACGTCCGCTCACGGTAGTGGTCTTCCCAGCGCCGCCAGATATGGCGAAGGGCGCGGACGTGAGCTGGCTGCAACAGATGGGGGTCAGCAAATTCCAGTTCTACGACACGACCGGGCAGCAATTGGATCCGGACCCGGTCACGAACTGTCTAAAGATACTAAAGGAGCGCAACATAGACACGATCCGGCTCCGCATATTTGTACCGCCGGTGGTGGCGTCAAACTGGGATAACCAACTAGCTGGAAATTGCACCATCGACGAGATGCTGCCTGTGGCCCAGAAAGCGTCCGCTCTGGGTATGCGCCTCATGATCAGCCTGCATTACAGCTGGACGTTCGCGGATCCTGGCACCCAAAGAATTCCGGTGCAATGGGTCAGCGACATCGCCGGGATGTCGTCCGCGCAGGCGGTAACCAAGCTAACACAGGAAATCAGCAGCTATACCACCTACGTGGCGCAGGAATTGCAAGCCGGCGGCGTCACGCCGGAATGGATCGCGCTTGGCAATGAAATCACCAACGGCATGTTGTGCGCTATCGAAAACGACCCTGGCACGACGCCCCGCGTGTCGCCTAACTACGGCACGGGGGCAAGCCTCGCGACCTTCATCAATGCCGGCTACAACGCGGTAAAAGCTGTCAACCCCACTATCGCGACGGTGGTTCACATTGACCGCGCGCACAATGACGGGCTGGACAAGGGATTCTTCAATAACCTGCGAGGAAACGGCGGACACTGGGACGTCTCGGCGACAGACGTAAGTGGCGGGCTTTTCAGCGATATCCAGACGACGGTGAATGATTTGGCGGCCAGCTTCACGACGCCGGGCCAAGGAGGGGGAGGAGTGATGATGATGGAAATGGAGCCACCGAACATCTACTCGGGGACCACTTACAACCCGCTGCCTAATTTCGACTTTGTGAATAACATTCTGAACATCATGCGCGGCGTACCGAGCGGCAAAGGCCTCGGGGCGATTTACTGGGAACCGGAAGCGGATCCCCTATGGCGCGGGTACCTACAATCTGCCTGGACCAACCGCCAGCCCTCGTCCGCGCTGGATGTGTTCACGCCGGCCATATTGCAGGCGAGCGGAACAGCGATCGTCAATGGCTCCAGCGGAGCGCAAACCGTCCAGCTCAAAGGAGTGAATTTGGGCGGGTGGCTGGTGATGGAGCCGTGGATGACACCGGCCGACTCGTCCGGACTGCCCGACGAGTATAGCATAATCAGCGAACTGGACGCGCGTTTCGGGATCGCGACGGAGCAAAGCCTGGTGCAGACGTATCGCCAGAACTGGATCAACTCCGCGGATCTGGACAACATCAAGGCGCAAGGCCTGAACCTGGTTCGCGCGCCTGTCTGGTGGGGCGATTTTTATCCGCTCAGCGCCCGTGGGACGACCAACCCGGCGATGCGCAGCGACGCGTTTACGATGCTGGACTGGCTCGTCGGCGCGGCGGCGGAGCGCGGTATCCGCGTCATCATCGATATGCATGGGGTCTTCGGGGGGCAGAGCACTTCCGCGAACACGGGTTGCCAGAATCTGAACCAATATTGGAGCAACACGAATGATCAGGCCAACACGCAGTTGATGTGGTCGGCGATCGCGGCTCATTACCGGGGCAATCCCTGGATCGCCGGGTACGATCTCCTCAATGAGCCCAGTGGAGCGCCTAATAACCAGGCTGTGATCACCCAACTTAGTAACCTCTACACCGCCGTTCGCGCCGTGGACCCCAACCATATGATTTTTATGGAAGGCACCTGGGGAAACTGGAATTGGGGCATGCTTCCGAACCCGGCCTCCGTTGGCTGGACGAATGTCGCGTACAAGATGCACGAGTACGCGTGGTCTAATGCAACCATCAGCGGCGTCGAAGCAGGCGCGGATAACCAAGTCATCGACTATAACAACCATTTGTCCTATAACACGCCGGCTTATATTGGGGAATTCAACGCTTTCGGGACCGGAACGCCCGCCTGGCAGTACGTGATCAACGACTTTAACAACGCCGGGATGAACTGGAGTATGTGGAGTTATAAAGCAACACACGGCTCCGGCACGGATAGTTGGGGACTTTATGATACCACCGGCAAGGGAGTGACGCCAAATATTGTGACCAGTTCGAGCAGCACCATTTCCTCAGATTGGTCCGGCTGGACAACGTCCAATGCCTTCGCGCTCAACCCGATGTTATCCACGGTGTTCGATTCGTCCGCGTCGATAACAAGCCTGCCTCAAGGAATTGCCGGGAGTCTTGCGCCATTTAGCTACACGATCACGGCAACCGCCAATCCGACGGGCTTCAACGCCACCGGTTTGCCGTCGGGGTTGAGCGTCAATGCGACGACAGGGCTCATTTCGGGCACGGCGGCGGTGGTAAGCAGCTCCAGCTCTGTGGAGTTTAACGTCACGTTGAGCGCCACCACCAGCGTTGGAGTCTGCACGGGACATTTGTTATTAACGGTCAATCCTCCCGGTCCCGTGATCACCAGCCCGTTGACTGCCACGGCAACGGCTGGAGTAGCGTTCAACGATTATCTTCATGGGACCAACGGCATGAACGGCCTCAGCGCGACCGGGTTGCCTCCGGGAATGAGCATCGTCTCAGACAATCAACTCATCACCGGGACGCCGACAACCACGGGCACCTGGAACGTCCAACTGACCGGGCACAATAGCTGGGGACCTGGGCCGGTGGCGACGATGATCCTAACCGTGAATGCTCCGCCGGCCCCAGTCATCACTAGCGGCACGACGGCGTCCGGTATCGTGGGAACGGCTTTCAACTACACGATCACAGCGAGCAACAACCCGACGAGCTACAGCGCGAGCGGACTCCCCGCCGGCGCGAGCCTGAACAGCGCCAACGGGGTGATTTCGGGAATCCTTGCAGCCTCCGGAATTTTCAATGTGGGCCTGGGCGCCATGAACCTTGGGGGGACGGGTTCCGCGACGTTAAAGCTGACGATCCCTTACACTACACCGCCTGTGATCACGGTCCCTTCGACTGTTGTTGTTCAGGCGACTGGCAGCACGGGAGCGGTGGTGAACTTTACGACAACGGCAGTCGATGAGGGTGGCGGTTCCTGCGTGACGACCAATGTTCCGGCGTCGGGATCCCTGTTCGCCAATGGAACGACGACGGTGACTGTTTCAGCCAAGGATATAAACAACAACAAAGCCACGGCAACCTTCAACGTGGTCGTTGACCCGGCGGTTCAGACGCCGTTACCGCCGTCCGGACTGACAGCGACGGCCTGGGATGGCCAGATTGATCTTTGTTGGAATCCTTCCACTTTCGCGACGAGCTATATTGTGATGAGCGCGACATCGGTCAATGGGCCTTACACCGTCGCAGCGAACAACCTGACGATCCCTTACTTCAGCGGCACCGGGTTGAGCAACGGCGCGGCGTACTACTATAAGGTGGACGCGGTGGGCTCCTCCGGAACAAGCGCCGATACGTCCGCGGTGAGCGGAACGCCAATGATGGGCGCGGGCTACAAGGCGTGGAGTTCAGAAGACATCGGGTCGGTGAACCTCAGCGGCAGCGCGGCTTACCAAAGCGGAACCTACACGGTCGTCGGAGCGGGCGCGGACATTTGGGGCACAGCCGACGCATTCCACTATGTCAGCCAGCCGATGACGGGAGACGGCGCAATCATCGCGCGGGTAGTGTCTATACAGGGCGGCAGCCCCGTGGCCAAAGCAGGCGTCATGATCCGGGAAACATTAGCCGCGAACGCGACCAATATGTTTTCAGTTTTGACGGCCAGTACCGGGGTGGGCGCGCAATGGAGGCCATCCACCGGCGGCAATACCACCTGGCAAGGAGCTGCGGGACCCGTCGCGCCGTTCTGGGTGAAACTGGCGCGGTCTGGCTCCACTTTCACGGCCTATAATTCACCGGACGGCTTGATCTGGACACAG
Organism: uncultured Verrucomicrobiae bacterium; assembly: GCA_963828525.1. Classification (GTDB taxonomy): domain Bacteria; phylum Verrucomicrobiota; class Verrucomicrobiia; order Chthoniobacterales; family Chthoniobacteraceae; genus CAWHEP01. The sequence goes on along the minus strand of CAWHEP010000002.1, from coordinate 65,668 downwards.
CAGGGGCCATCGCAGACTCTGGCGATGTCGGGCACCGCGTATGTGGGGCTGGCGGTCACCGACCATAACAGCGCGGCCCGCTGCACAGCCGTATTTGATTCGGTGAACGTCCTGCCGAACCCAACCTGGTCCGCCGCCGACATCGGCTCGCCCGCCGTGGCCGGGTTTACGCGCAACAGCAGCGCGGTAGTAACCGTGGAGGCCTCCGGCGCGGATATCGGCGGAACGGCGGATCAATGCCGCTACATGTATGAACCAGCGGATGGGAACAGCTCCATCACCGTCCAGGTCACAGGGGTGGAGAATAGCAATCCTTTTGCGAAAGCGGGCATCATGATCCGCGAGACGCTTGCCGCCAATTCAGACAACGTCGCGCTGTTGGCGACCGCGCAGAACGGCATCCTCTTTCAGCAGCGGGCTGCGGCGGGCGGAACGAATGTCCAGTTGGCGCAGAACAGCGTTTTGATCGCGCCTTACTGGCTGCGACTGACCCGTTCGGGCAACACCTTTACCGCCTACACAGCCCCGGATGGGGCAACGTGGACGGCGCTCGGTTCGACAACCGTATCGATGGGCACGAAGGCGTATATCGGCGTCGCGGCGACGAGCGACAATGCCGCCGTGTTAGGCGCGGCAAGGGCGCAAAACATCACCGTCACCGCGAGCAATCCGCTCGCGCCGACGATAAGCAGCTCAACGATGACGCAGGGAACTCTGAACGCGGCCTATAGCTATACCATCGTGGCGAGCAACAGCCCGAGCGGCTACTACGCGGATGGTCTGCCGAGCGGTTTGGCGATCAATACGCCGACTGGTGTCATCTCCGGGACGCCAACGGTAACGGGAACGTTTGGGGTGACGCTGACGGCCAGCAACGATGGGGGATCCACGGTGACTACCATGACCCTGACGGTAAACCCGAACGCGCCAGTGATTAGTAGCGCGTTGACGGCAACAGCGGCAACCGAGACTCCTTTCAGCTACACGATCACGGCGAGCAACAGCCCGACGAGCTACAACGCGACGGGCCTGCCTTCGGGCCTGACGCTTAACAGCGCGAGCGGAGTGATCTCAGGAACACCGGTAGCCACGGGTTCGTCAACAATCACCTTAAGCGCGAGCAACGGAGGCGGAACGGGAACGGCCTCGTTAGCGCTAACGGTCAACCTTGGCGCGCCGGCTATCAGCAGCGGCACCACGGCGACCGCGATACTGGGAGCTGGGTTTAGTTACACGATCGCGGCGAGCAACGGCCCGACAAGCTTCGGAGCGACGGGCCTGCCTTCGGGCCTGGGCATCAACACCACGACGGGGGTCATCTCGGGAACGGCGACAACCACAGGCACGTCCTCCGTTACGTTGAGCGCCAGCAACGCCGCGGGAGCCAAAACGGCCACATTGACGCTAACGGTAAATCCGCCCGGGCCGGTGATCAGCAGCGCGTTGACCGCCAACGCGACAATTGGGACTTCCTTTAGCTACGCGATCACGGCGAGCAACAGCCCGACCAACTTCAGCGCGGCTGGGCTGCCCGCGGGCCTTTCCGCGAACGGCGCGACGGGTGTCATCTCGGGAGTAGCGACAGGCGTCGGCACATCCAACGTGATATTGCGCGCCAACAACGTCACGGCAACGGGAACGGCCACGCTGATCCTAACGACGAACCCGCCCGCCCCTGTGTTTACCGGCACATTGTCGGCGACAGGTACGAATGGGACGCCCTTCAGCTACCAGATACAAGCGAGCAATAGCCCGACAAGCTACAGCGCGTCTTCGTTGCCTCAGGCCGGGTTGAGTCTGGATCCCGCGACAGGCATCATCAGCGGGACACCGACCACTTCTGGAACATTGAGCCTGGGGATCAGCGCCACCAATGGCGGAGGCACGACCAGCGCGACCTTGACGATCACAATCCAACCATCGGATAGCATTCCAGCCATGCCGGCGTGGGGGATGGCGGCGCTGGCTTTGCTACTTTGCTTTATGGCGGCGCGTTTCCTGCGGATTCAACCGCGGCAGGGGAACTTCTAGGGGTCAGGCTGCATCTATTGACAGGCTCTGAAGAATCTGTCACCTTGGACGGGTATGGCGAGGAGCATCCGAATCGAGTATCCAGGAGCGTTTTATCATGTTATGGCGCGTGGAAACCGGCGGGAATCCATTTTCGAGTCCGATGGAGATCGGCGGCTGTTTTTGACGACCTTTGAAGAGGCGTGCGCGAAAACCGCGTGCGCAAAATAGGGGTCAGGCAACATCTCTTGACAAATACGCTCTCTTATCGGTATGAGAAGGAGATGCCGCGCAGCATTCGCATCGAATACCCGGGAGCGTTCTACCATGTGATGGCGCGAGCGAACCGCCGAGGCAAGATATTCGAATCGGACGACGATTCGGCGCTTCTTTTTGAAACGCTCGGAGAGGCGCGCGCAATCACTGGCTGGCGAGTTCAGGCATGGGTGTTGATGGACAACCATTACCATGCGCTGATAGCGAGGCCGGAAGCCAATCTGCTATTCGGGATGAAATGGCTCCAGAATAGTTATCGCGGCTCGTGAATATGTCCTTCTGCTGCGAAGTTGGAGGCTTTAATTGAAACTCGTCGAGTGGACGCCCGATTTTGGCAAAAGCCATGTGGCCCCGCCATTGACGGTTTCATAATTGACGCTTGCCCTATGATCTGGCGCAGGCTCATGGCGCACGAGGTCCACGGGAAGAATACCCTTCATTTTATCCTTACCCAGAAATGCTGGAGGATAAGTCGTCGCATATCCGCCGTGGTAGTCAGCGGGAATAGGAAATGCCTGAAGAGTCCAAGTCTTGGCCCCATCTTCGGTGTGAAAAAGGGGAGCGTCCGGGACGCCGTGGTAGCTTGCCGTAATCCAGCCCTCCAATGAGTTTCGGAAGACAATACCATTGGCGTAGTAACTGGAACCTTCACGTGTTGGCGACGGCATTGCCTTCCAGTGCTCGCCTCCGTCGCCGGTCTCATAAACCCACTCTTGGTGGTTACCGATGGAACCGCTGGCGGTCAGCACGAACCCTTGCCTCTGAACAGGAAACGAGATGAACACCGATTCGCTGGCAGGTGGACCTTTTTTTTGAACCCAATGCTGGCCGCCGGAAGAAGTGTAATCTACTACAACACGGTCGTGGAGATTGATTGCAATCCAGGCATGATCGTTGTCGATAGGACACAGCGCGCAGTTGTGTTCATAGAAATCTGAATCACGGATTTCTTTCGCCATCTGTAACAGGGCAATGGGAGATACGTCCGCCCAGCCGTGGCGCCCTGATTTCGCGTGGAAAAGGGCCGGACGCTTGTTATTGGTATCCAGTCGCCACGTCTGGGCAGACGTTGGCTGAGGATGTTGCTGAGCCAAGGCCCGCAAAAGCAAAAATCCTGCTATCGCGCCGAAGAGAGGCACACGAAGGAGGATTTTGGCGACGGTTCGAGGCCGGGAGAGTCCGGGGCCGGAAACATCGGCTGGCGTATAGGTCATTGGAGGTTTGTGGTGCATGTGTTTCAGACGTCGATAAGTAATTCCCATCGATGTTCATACCCCTTTAAACAAAAAAATTTGTGGATTGTTTGATTTGTTAGTGGCCGGCGCTTTTGCCACACAAAATTTATTCATCTGGCTGCCGCCCCTTGCAGCCCTTCTCGGGTTGCCTTCGCCAGATCATACACGGCAAAAGGCGCGTAGAGCGCTACAAAAAACGCGATTGCGAGAAGATCGAGTTCCAGAATATAGGTGACCTTGTCCGTGGAAAGAATATCCAGAAGAGAAGCACCGTTGGGCTTATGAGAAAGGAATCCGTAGTTTCCATCCACCAGCCTGTTCACCAGAAGCGCGGCGGCCAGATACACTTGCGACCATAGCCACGCGCGCGGCAAAGATCCGGCGACCGGGCGGAAACGCATGGCCACTGTCATGAAAATGACTCCCGCGACGATGGAGCAGTGGCCCACGAAAAAACTGATGAATCGAAAATCAGGAAACGCGACCTGAAGGTTCGGCGTTAAGATAGCCTGCAGGGTGCCGCTTAATCCCCAAAAATACGCGACTTCATACAGTCGGCGGTTTCGCCTCAGCAAGGCCACAATGACCACGAAGGCAGCCCAATCACAAAGCTGCATCGGGAGCGCGTGTTTTACGCTCATGTTCCGCGTCACATAGTTGTAAACGTATTCCGCGCCCCAGTTTACTATGAGCAAGGAGGAGAGAGCGTACCCGCTTACTCGTGTAACGATGTCTCCTCCGCGCCGATTTCGCGCGACGAGGCCAAGCGTCACTGGCGCCCCGATAGTGACGCAAATGATGGCAAGGTGCATCGCCCCGTAGCGATGGAATTCCACCACAGTCTCGGGGGCGGACGCCGGCATCATCGCAGAATTTTCGGTTCCGCTGCCGCGGGCGCCGGAACTACTTCGAGGGAGGCTGCGCCAAGACCCTTGGCGGCGTCACGCTATAAGCCTGGATACTCAGAAAATTGAACGTTGATTTGCCATCCTCGTAGCCGATGGCGCCGACTGGATCCCCGATTTCCAGCTTGCGGATCCCAGGGCAGTCCTTCAGAAACACTGTCCCGACCGACTGCGGCAGATCCGGAGGCGTGTTGGCATCGCATTGGATGACAACGCCCTCATCTTTTTTCAGGAGGATGTGCCCTGCCACCAGCTTGCCGTGATGCGGATCCCGTTCCAGGGCCGCTTTCAGATTGGCGATTTTCTCATTCCGCTGAATGGCTTCCTCGCTGCGTGACGCATCCATTTGCTTTCGCGCATCGTTTGTATGCGCGGCTTCGCGGTCGCGATCCCGCGTGACCCGATAAGCACGGATCATATCGTCAGGAACATTTGAAAGCGGCATCCTGAACGTGGAGGCCTTGGATTCTCCTTCCTTCGTGCCGGTGATGACCACTTGATCTCCTTCCGCGCTGCTGATGGAAGCATCATGCCAGGTGCCGCCGTGCCATGTCACATCTGTCGCGTAAATCCTGCCACCCAGTAAAAGAGCGGCGCCCACCAGCGTGGCCTTGGTCAGGGAGCAATACCTTCGCATCTTATCCATGTGTGCTGAACAATGGGCGCGTCGACGACAACTGTGGAAACCTTGAAGTTTTTCCGGAACGCCTGGCGGGGCTCCCGCTGCTATTCAGCGACGCCAGCCATGGACGCCTGTTCCTGCCTGCCGGAATGTCCGGAGCCGGAAACGATCGCATCCACCAACTTCTGCAGGAGGATGCGAATCGCGCGGATGGCGTCGTCGTTGCCGGCAATTGGATAATTAACAAGCTGAGGATCAGAGTTCGTATCCACGACTGCCACGGTCGGGATCTTGAGACGCCGGGCTTCAGACACGGCAATCGCTTCGCGCGCTGTGTCGATGATGATCAGGGCGTCAGGAAGCTTCTCCATGGAGCGAATCCCCTCAAGGTTGCGGCTCAGCTTCGCGCCCTCGCGAGCCAGCGCGGAAAGCTCCTGCTTGCCCATCTGCGAATACTGCGGCGACTTGTCAATTTCCTCGATGTATTTCAGCCGGGCAATGCTCTTCCGGATCGTCGTCAGGTTCGTCAGCGTTCCGCCCAGCCAGCGCTGGTTAACGTAGAACTGCCCGCACGCGATGGCGGCTTCTTTCACAGCTTCCTGGGCCTGCTTCTTGCAGCCGACAAATAGAACCTTCCCGCCGTTATGCGCGACGTCGTGCAGGAATGTCGTCGCCTCATCCAACTGCCGAACGGTCTCGCCCAGGTTAATGATGTAGATCGCATTCCGCCGCTCGAAGATGAAGGGCTTCATCTTCGGGTTCCAGCGCTTCGTTTGATGGCCGAAATGGACGCCCGCCTCGAGCAGTTCCGTCATGAGTTCAGTGGACATGGGAAGATTGGATTCTATGGATTATCGGTTCAGGTGATCGTCGAGGCAATTACAGCACTGTGGCAATGGGGCGGGTAATATTGAGCATTCGCTCCTCTAACGCAAGAATGTTTTTCAACCGCAAATCCAACCCGCGCAAGGGTAGTCCAGATAGGGAGCCTTCGCTGACAGGTTCGGAAAGTTGTGAGATCACCGATCCGACCTCCGAAAACAGCCAAAACGCATTTTCTGATAAATAATATTTGCGCGATTCCAATAACCTTATAAATTGAGTGAAGATTGTTCCCCGCTGCTCTACAGCAACCCCCAACCTTCACATGTTCAAGAATTTCTCGTTCGCGTTTAACGTCTGTTTTGCGTTGTTCGCCTTGATAATGATGCTGGTGGTTTCTTCCTCCTGGGCCTCTTCAGCCGCTGCGGTGGACCTGGGCGGACATACCGCAAGCCTCTCCCTCTCCGCCTACGATGCTGGCGCTTCTCTGCCAGTGCTCGTCATGGGTGGCGTGATGCTCTCACTCTTCCTGGTTTCCCGCGCGCGTCGGAAGATGGACGATCTTTATCGCCGCGTAGTGACCAAGATCCCCCGCGAGTAGAGAAGTTCCTCCCACTTCGCGAGCGAGTTTGCTCGCTCGGCTCTGCCATCTACCGCTTGCCCGGAGGCAGCGTCTCCGTGAAATTGGCCGGCTATCCACTCGGCGACAGCTTCGTTCTCGCCGCACCCGAAAACGCCGGCTCGGCCCGATTGCTTTAATAGGGCGGCTACTGCTCCATCCGCCGTTCCGATCCAAAGGATTGGCCGGGGCAGGTGCATCGCAAGCGCCAGCTTGCTCGGCCACAGCAGGCCGCGAGTATCTGGCTTCTGTGTCGCGATAAGTACCCGGCAACGCAGCAGGGACCGGGGCAACTCAGATTCGTCCACATACTCCTTCCATTCGCACTTCTTCAAATGAAGTTGCATGGCCAGCGCCTGGGCTGGTTCTCTGGACGGGCCTCCTCCCTGGAATAGAAGGCGGATCGGAAGCCCCCGCGCCTCCAGTAGCGCCTGGGCGCGGAGAATAGTTTCCCATTCATGCGCGCGTCCGAGATTGCCCGAGTAAATCCAGGTCCATGCGTCGTCAGGTTGTGCGTCTGCGGCGCTCGCGCTTGCGAGGGCGCGCTCGTTGATCCACGGGCGAATGACCTCGGCGTTTACGCCGTACACTCTGTTCAGGTGCTCGCTCATGTCGGAGTCGAGACCCACCACAAGGTCAGCTTTTTTATACCCCCACCGCATCCCCTTTTCGATCATCTTTGGCACGAATCCGGGACGCAGCTCGCCGAGCGCCACCGCAAGCTCCGGGTACATGTCCATGAGCCAGTGAACGGATTTCGCCCCGCGCGCATTGGCGATCATTGTGGCCGCCAGGAGCAGGCATGGCGGCGAACTGGCCGAAAGAACGACGTCCGGCTTTCTGGCAAGTATCCCCTTTGCCAGGATGCGCAGAAGAGCTCCGGCTTCGCGCAGGATTCGATGCTTCTGCTTTTTTCCTGAGGGCCGGTATTCCTGTCGCGCGCAAATGAACTCTACAGAGTGGCCGGCAGCCACCAATCGATCCGCGAGTTCCCCGAGGAGGATTCCTGTCGGCGCGGGGTCTGGAGGGAAGTATTGATTTAGAAACAGGATTCGCACGGCTCAAGGCGCTTCGAGCGAACGAACCAGTTCGCCCGGATTGCCTCGCATCAGGGAATAGGGAGCCACATCTTTCATGATCACGGTTCCGGCGCTGATCACGCTGCTGGCGCCGATCTCCACCCCCGGCCCGATAAACGCCTCCGCCGCGATCCACGTTCCAGCGCGAATGGTGATTGGCGCCGTTTGGAGGTCAAAGGTCGGTACTCGAAAATTGTGGGAGCCGGTGCAGAGGAAAGCTCGCTGCGAAATGCAGGAATTCGACTCAATAGTCACCGGGGCCAGGCTCAATATCATCACCTCCTCGCCCAGCCAGACATAATCTCCCACCGTCAGCCTCCACGGGAAGGTGATGTTTATGCCGGCCCGGATCACGACTCCCGCGCCCACCCTCGCCCCGAATAGCCGGAGCAACCGGACGCGCCAAATGGATGGCATGGGCCACGCCGTTTGAAAGAAAAAGCGCCTGATCACATACCAGGCCAATTCCTTTGACTTCGAGGTGCCTCGGTCAAACCCGTGAGCGGAAAATCGGCTCAGATCCAGCATCGGTAGAAATGAAGCATTTTGCGGATTACAGGCTCGCCGAGGCTTGCTCAGTTTGCCATATAATTCAGGCGCTCAGCGCCATCAATAGATGATTTTTCCACGACCAGGCCGGCTTTGGTGGCTTCTGCGACGCGACATTCGCCGCGGATGGGCCGCCACCTTTCATCATTACCGGACTCTTGGACTTATTCGGCATTGGCGCAATCCGAACGCTACTCAGGCTGCTCAGCCGGTGTCTATTCATCTCCTCACGGGTAAAAACGATTGGCTTCTCGCCGCTTGGATGCTGGCAAGCTGGTTCAGGGCTACAGGCAGGAACTGGGCTGTTTTCATCCACGACGACGGCACTCTCCCCGCCGACGCCCGCGAGTGGTTCGAGGCGCAGTTTCCTTCTGGCAGGATCATCCGGCGCCCGGAGGCGGACTCGACTGTGCCCTCTTGGTTGAGCGCGTTCCCCGCCTGCCAGGACTACAGGTCGCGTCATCCCCTTGCCCTTAAAATATTCGATGTCCCGCTCTTTGCGCCAGGGAGACGATTTATCATCCTTGATAGTGATATACTGTTTTTTTCCAAGCCGGATGCGATTTTGAACTGGGTCTCCACGGACTCTGAAGAGTGCTGGTTCAACCAGGATGTTGAAGATGCCACCCTCATCACCACTCAAGAGGCGCTGGATAAACTGGGGATCAACCTTTGGCCCAGCGTGAACAGCGGCCTCTGCCTGCTGACGCGGGACGCTGTCAGCCTTCCACTGTGTGAGGCAGCCCTCAGCAATACCACCCTCCCTCGCGGGCATTTCTGGCGAATCGAGCAAACCCTTTTTGCCGTTTGCGCCTCTAAATGGGGACGGGGAGGAATGCTGCCTCCTGCGTATGAGGTTTCGATCAGCCGTCGCGCCGCTCCTGGGGCCGTCGCTCGCCACTACGTGGGCGCGGTGAGAAACCTGTTCTACTCCGAGGGTCTTGCTCGTCTGCGTCCGCTCCTGCTCAAGCCCCGGTAGCCGCTTCAACATTCGGTGTGAAGACGACCGCGCTGTTATGCACTGGCATTGGCCTTGACTTGAGCGGTTCGAACACCACGGATGCTTCCCGCTTGGTATCGGACGAGCGCCACTTGAAGTTCGCTTTTACGTAAACCGGTCGGAAACATTCCGCGATCCGCTTCCACTCGATCTCCGTTCCAATCCGGGACGGAGCTAACAGCACCCATGGCGCGCTTCCATTATGCTTTATGTGGATCGGGAGATACCCCTCTCGTTCGCGGTCATCTTCCGCCTCCACCAGGCCAATTCGCGACAGCGTTTGCTGGAAAATCGGCCAAAATTCGTCCGAGCCGCCGCACCGGTCAATCTCCATGTCCAGCAACTGCGCCTGTAATAGGGCGTATCGCACAGTGTGCCGGCGCGAGATCACCCGTTCAAACTGTGTTCTCACATCCGTCCAACTGCGGATGTAGTCGAGGTACCGCGCGGCAAAGACCGCCAGCAGAAAAATCACGCCGATCGCGATCGGTATCGTCCGCCCCTGGCTCCAAAAGATGCTTAGTCCAACAAGGCTTAGGATCACGCACACGCCATAGATCGCGAATAGGATGCGCCGTTGCGAAAACCCTAGATCCTGGAGCCGGTGGTGGATGTGCTCGTCATCACTGTGGAAAATGGGGAATCCGCGGAAAGCGCGGCGGGCCAGCGCGAACGATGTATCGAGGATCGGGACCCCGAGGGCGACGATGGTTACAAGCAGCACCGAGGCGACTGCCCCTTTATTCGACGTCTTCAGCGAAAGCGCGGCTATGCTGAAGCCTATCAGGTAGGCTCCTCCGTCTCCCAGGAAAATCTTCGCCGGCGGGAAGTTGAAAGCCAGGAAGCCAAGCAACCCGCCTGCCATCGTGAAAGCAAACCAGGCTTCCGGAAGTTGCTGCGAAAAAATTGCCACGATTCCAAGGGTCGCCGCCATGAACATTCCCAGTCCTCCAGCGAGCCCGTCAAATCCATCAATCAGGTTAATGATGTTCGGGATCGCAATAAGCCAGAAGACCGTTATCGCGTAACCGGCGGCATGTCCCAGCTCAACATGCATGAACGCGTTGCTGTAAGAAACTCGGTCAATTCTCAGGCCCATCAGATAGACCAGGGTCGCTATCAGAATTTGTCCGGCGAACTTCGCCCTCGCTGGCAGAGATTTTAAGTCGTCCCAGAGGCCAAGCGCAAAAATGAGAACAGCGCCAACGAGGATGGGGAGCCACTCATGCGACCGCTCTGGGCGCATCACGAAGATCAGCGCGAGCCCCGAGATCAGCGCGGCCATCACCGGCACTCCGCCGAGCCGCGGAATCGGGGCTATATGGCGCTTCCTTGACTCGTTTGCCTCGTCAAGACCGAAGCCCCTTTTGCAAAATCGAATCACGCTCGGCGTGATGCCAAATGAGATTAAGAACCCCAGAATGCAGAGAAGGATGGATTTTATCACGATTCAATCCTCAATAGAATCGAATAACCGCTCACATTACTATCATTTTCCATAAAATCCATGAAAGCAGGAATGGTGCCCTGATTTTCGGTCGCGCTCCTTTCTTTGTAAAGAACAAACTCTTCCCGTGTATCTCGCTGGGTCAACGGTTGTGTAACAACGTTGTCAAATTCGACACGCTGACGAATTCGTCCTTCTGGCGCAGCGCTTAAATCCTGCTTGTGGTGAATTTGGCTTTCCCATCCGGCGGCGCCGTGTCGTATTTGACGCATCAATGAGGGTTCTATTCGCTCCAGACTGGCGGGCCGGTGTGCAATACCAGGCATTGCTGGCGGCGTCTCTCGCAAAGGAGGGCGTTGAGGTTGGCTTCCTATCGGATTATCACCGGGGACTTCCGCTCTCGCGAGCGATGCCGTCGCATCCCTGCGATCTCTTGCACCTGCACTGGCCCGAAGCTTACTATTTCAGGGCGCGTAGAAGTTTCGCGTGGTTCCGCCGCCTGCGTTTCCCGCTGGATCTTGGCCTTGCCACCAGGAACCGCCCGCTCGTGGTTACGGCTCACAATTTGTTGCCGCATCACACCCGCGCCGACCGGCTCGTTTTTGGCAACGTCCGGTTTGCCCTGCGTCGGGCGTGCGCTGTCATCGCGCATTCCGAAGCCGCGAAGGAGAAGCTGGGGCAGGTATTTTCCCTTCCTCGTGAACGTTGCCACGTCATACCTCACGGGGATCTTTCCGCCAGCCTGGGTATCCCTGTTCCCAAGGATGTGGCGCGGGAAAGATTGGGCCTCGGCACCGGCAGGATCTGCCTGCTGTTTGGAACTGTTTCGCCCTACAAGGGCATTGAGGAAGTTGTTTCCTTCTGGCAGCGCGAAAACCCTGACGCGACTCTCGCGATCGTTGGCAAGCCGGTTTCGGACGAATATGCGGGTTCCTTTGGAACTCATTCCTCCATCATGACACGATTCAAGCGCCTCGAAGACGACGAGTTGGCTCTCTGGCTCAGCGCGGCTGATTGCGCCGTTTTCAACTACCGGGCAATCCTCACATCTGGAGCGGCATGTCTCGCGCGTTCCTGGGGTTTGCCAATCTTGATTCCGTCCCGCTTGCATACTGTGGATCTTATGGAACCCAGTCCGCTTGTTTATCGGTTCGGCGATTTTGCGGGTGATTTTCGGGATCAACTCAAACGCGCTTTGGAGACTCCGGGAGGGTTCGAAGCCGCCGCCGATTGGCGTGATGAAACATCATGGGACAGGGTGTCCCGGGCGACAGCGGAGGTTTATCGCTTGGCATTGGAAGGTATGTTGCCTTGATCACCTCGCTGGTTGCCGTCCTGCTTATCATCGCTGCGCTGATAGCCGCTCTGCTCCGCCTTCGGGTGAGGCGATACGGCGGATATTTTTGCTACAACCGCGCGCTTGGCTATGAATATGACTTCGGTAACCAGGGTGGCGCGATCCATGAAGTAGAAGTCTTCGCGGCGGATTTCACCTGGCCGGAAGGCGTTGGCCAGTGGGACACGGCCATCCTGCAACTGTCAGTGCGGACGTCGTTCCTCGGTCGCCACTTCGATCCTGCCATCAAGGTCACTACGAAGGGCTGCTGCCTGAAGTCTTCTTTCGAACGAGGAGCAGAGGGCCTTCGCTACCTTGATATTTCGGGACTGCGAGAGATGAATCCCGTTCCGGGAACGAGGGTGGAGGTGGAAGGTCGGCATGTCACATGGAAACGCGCGGGACGCCTTATCACCTTTGACAACAAGCTTCCGGCCCAGCCACGAACACTCGTGATCGCGCCGCATCCCGATGACGCTGAGATTGCGGCATTCGGTTTTTATCGCAAGGCGCTTTCATTCATTGTGACCCTGCTGGCGGGCGAGAAGGGTGGGGGGTTTCTCCAAAATTACGAGGCTGATCCCGAGTTGATCGGGAAGCTGCGCGCCTGGGATAGCATCACCGTGCCCTTTCTGGGGGGCGTTCCTCCCGAGCGGGCAGTGAACCTGGGTTATCCGGATGGTGGTCTCGAGACTATGTTCAACGAGCCGGAGCGGGCGCTGCATCCCGGCGTGGTCGAGGCCTGCCGAAGCTGCAATGCCTCAAGCGCCCTTCCAGCGTTCACGGCGATGAGCCGCAAGCTTCCATGGCGGGCGCTGGTTCTCGATCTCGTGACGATTATCAAACAGGCGCAGCCCCAGGTTATCGTCATGCCGCACCCGCTTCTCGATGATCACCCAGATCATGCCTTCTCGGTAGTGGCGGTTTGCGAAGCCATCAAGGAGTGCGGATTGACCGAAGGCGTTCTTCTGCTGCACACGGTGCATCCGCCCGGGACAAGTCTCTACCCTTTCGGCGGCAATGACTCGCTGGCGACTTTGCCACCGCGCTCGGAAGGGCCGCTTCCGTTTAAAGGCATTCTCTCAGTGGCGCTGGGAGAACAGGATCGCCAACTTAAGCTGATCGCGCTCGAGGCGATGCACGATCTGCGAGCGCTGCCGAGGCTGCGGGATCATTCGTGGCCCGAGATCTTTCGGTCATTTGTGGCGGAGATCTACTGGAAGCTAAACGGCATGTCCCGTCATCCCACCAGCTATTTTCGACGCGCGGTGAGGCCCAACGAATTATTTTTCGTCCTCCCTGTCTCTGACAGCGAGGCTCTCCGGGCCGAATTTTTGGCACAGTGGCGAGCACGCAAATTGCGTTGGAACACGTTCCAGTGAACATGACGCCGCTAGTTACAATAGGCATTCCGTGCTTCGATAGTGAGCAATGGATCGGGCAGGCGGTGGGAAGCGCGCTCGCCCAAACATGGCCGAACCGCGAGGTCCTCGTCATCGACGACGGGTCGTCCGATAATTCCCGGCAGGTCGTGGAGAGCTTTGGAGAATCTGTGAAACTGTTTCGGACAGCTCACCGTGGCGCTAATTTCGCCCGCAATGAGATCCTCCGCAGGGCATCGGGCGATTGGATTCAGTTCTTGGATGCCGACGATTACCTCCTTCCGGAGAAACTTGCCCGGCAATTCGAGGAAAACCCGGGGAACGGCCAGTGCGATGTGATCCACAGTCCCGTCATTAACGAACAGGGATCGCGGCGCGAGACCGACAGGTTTGATGAGCAGCTTGATATCTTTTCTCAGTGGATTTCATGGCTCCTGCCTCAGACGGGCGGCTGCCTTTGGCGCAGAGGGGTTATCGAGTCCATCGGCGGATGGAACGAATCGATGCCCTGCTGCCAGGAGCACGAGCTTTATATGCGCGCCCTCATGGCCGGAGTCCGCTTTCACCGGGCCCCGACTGCCAACGCCGTTTATCGCATCTGGTCTGAGAACACGCTCTGCAGGCGTGATCCGCGACGAGTGATCCGGGTTCGCACCGATCTCATCGACAAACTCCGCGAATGGATGAAGGAGAGGAAGCTTTGGAAGGACGAGCACAACGCCACTGCCGCTCGCGCCTGTTTTGAGATGGCGCGCACCTGGGCGAAATACGACCTTTCAGAGGCTCGCGCCTATCACGAGGGCAGGAAGCGTCAGAACCTCATTCAACTGGAAGGGCCTGCCGCTCCGATCACCTATCGACTCGCCTATTGGGCGCTTGGATTTGGCGGCGCGGAGAAGCTCGCGCGCTCACTTAAAAGATGAGCCTTGGCTTCAGCTTCGTCATTGCCACCCGCGGACGTCCAGCCCATCTGCTCGAGACGCTGGATGGCATCGCGTCTGGAACCCGCCTGCCGGAACGGGTAATCGTCGTGGATACATCCACGGACTCCAGCACTCGCGACGCCGTGCTTGGATACACCGACAGGCTGCCGCTCCAATATGAGCGCGGCGTTGAACCGAGCGCGGCGATGCAGCGAAATTACGGCGCGCTCAGGGTAACTTCTCCTCTGACAGCGTTCATGGATGACGACATTACCCTCTATCCAGACGCCTGCGAAAGGATCTGCAAGGTTTTCGAGGAGGATGAGTCTGGAAAGGTCGGCGGCGTCTCGGCGCGCATTGAAGGTGTAAGTCATCCTTCGCCAAAAGGGCTGTTATGGTGGTATTACCGCCTCCAGGCCGGGTTTGCTCATCCCACCTACGGCGGGCGGCTCTTCGGTCCCGCGATCAACTGCTTTCCTACTTACAGCGAAGAAGGGGAAATCATCCCGGCGGATTGGCTCAACTCGGCTTGTGTGTTCTACAGGACTCCTTGTTTCCTGAACGAGATGTTTCCCAACTTCGAGGGTTACAGCTTCATGGAGGATGTTCACCTCTCCAGCCGCATCGCTCGTTCTCACAAACTTTACTTCCATTCAAAGGCGCTTTGTCAGCACCGGGACGCCGGCGGATCCTCCGGGCGGAATGGACGCCGCCTTGCAAGGATGCGCGTCCGTAACCAGCGCCTTGTAGCGAGAGATGTCTTGAATTTGAGAAATCCCAGCCTCGCTACGCGGCTGTTTTTCCATCGCCTCTTCGCGACCGTTTACATCGTTCGCGCCCGGCAGCAAGGCTGGTTGGATGAAATGGTCGGCACCTGGTTTTGATCGCATGAAACTTCACGGAATATGTCTGGTGAAGAACGAGGCTGACATCATCGAGTACACGCTTACGGAGGCGGCTCGCTGGTGTGACAATATCTACGTGTTCGACAATGGCAGCGCGGACGAAACGTGGGATGTCGTGAAAAGGCTCGCGGCTACAGTTGGCAATATCGTGCCGTTCAAGCAGGACGGGCGTCCTTTCGATAACAACCTCCGGGCTGAAGTTTACAACCATTACAAAAGCCGGGCTGTGGACGGAGACTGGTGGTGCCGCCTCGATGGCGATGAAGTCTATGCGGATGATCCCCGGCTTTTCCTGGCCCGCGTGCCGCGCGCGTATCATGTGGTCTGGGCGGTTCACCTCCAGTTCTACCTTACTCCATCTGACGTGGATCAGCTCTCCAGCGCCCAGGAAAAGCCTTCGGCGGTGGACGCCTCAAGCCTGCCTCGCTCCTATGCCGCCAATGCCTCTGAAACCCGGTTCTTCCGGCACCGCCAGCGTCTCGAGTGGGCGCAAGGGGCGTGGCCTCGGCACCTCGGGCTCGTCTTCCCGGAACGGATCCGCGTGAAGCATTTCCAATACAGGTCTCCCGCTCAAATTCAGCTGCGGCTGGACACCAGGCATCGCGCCATCCAGCAGGGCACCCCTGATTTCCCGCACATTGATGTTACCGCCTGGCGCGAGGCTTTGCGTTCCGAAGGGCTTTCTTTGGATGAAGGCGATGGTCGCTACGAAATCGACGAGAGCAGGCTTCCTTCGTTCCTGGAATCGCCCGGACAGAGGATCCTAAAGCGCCTGCTCCACGGCACGGGCATCTGGCCTTGAGTTCCCCGACGTGCGGCGTAGTCATCGCCACTCACAACCGCAAGCAGGATCTGGCGCGGACATGTGGCGTCCTTAAGGCTCTGCGTCCGGCGCCCGCGGAGGTTCTCATCTTTGCGGACGGATGCTCGGATGACACCGTCCCATTTTTGAGGCAAGTCCATCCCGACTATCGTCTATTTATAAACGAAGTTTCACGGGGTTCCATCCCATGCCGGGATCGGATGCTTCGCGAGTGCGAGTGCGATGTCGTGCTGAGCCTTGATGATGACAGCTACCCTGTGGAGCCTGATTTTTTCGAGCGTTTGCCGGCGCTTTTCGCCGCGAATCCCCGGCTTGGCGTGGCAACGTTCCCGCAACGCAGCGACGAGTTCCCTGAAACTCTCGAGCAACGCGAATGGGGCCCGCCTTTTTTCACGGGCAGCTACACCAGCTCCGGCGCGGCGATTCGGCGGGCTGTGTTTATGGAGGTCGGAGGATACCCTGTAAGGTTCCGGCATGCGTATGAGGAGCCCGACTTCGCCTTGCGTGTTCTTGCGGCCGGCTATCAGGTCAAGTTGGAGACGAGCTTAAGTGTCCGGCATCATTATACGGGGATGCAACGCAATGAAATAAGGACGCATCATTTCCATGCGCGGAACGAACTTTGGAGTGTCCTTATGCGCTGCCCATTTCCGCAAATTTTTGCGGTAGCCTTTTTTCGGTTGATCCGGCAGTTCGGGTACGCTTGCAGCCGCGGACCGGTCTGGGCGCTCCGCGAGCCGCAATGGTGGATGTCGTGTCTCGGCGGAATGCGCGAGGCGGTGCAATCAAGAGAGGCGATCCCCTGGCCGATCTATAAATCGTGGATGAAGCTTTTGCGGCAGCCTATCAGGTCGGAACAAGAGTGGGGCGGCCGATTCGTCCCAGGGCGGGGGGAGGTTTCATGAAAATTTCCATTGCTGCCACAAACCCTTGCCATCTTTACCCGATGGCGCTCGAACTGGGCGCCCAGCACAACCTCGGGGCTTATTATTCAGGCTATCCACATTGGAAGTTGCCGCGTTCCAATGAGATTCCTGTTCGTTCAAATAGCTGGAGGACGAATATCGTTTACGGACTCTTAAAGCTGTTTCCCGGTTGGGCGAGAGGTCATTCGCGATCACTCTTTCTCTGGCAGGACGCCGGATTTGATCGCTGGGTGGGCGCTAAACTGGAGCCCTGCGATTTCCTGCATGGGATGCCGGGCCAATGCCTTCAATCGTTCCGGAAGGCGCGGGCAGTGGGAGTTCGGACAGTGCTGAACCACGCGACAGGTCCGGTTCGTGAGTGGGTGCGTGTCATGGAGCCTGAATATCGCAGAGTCGGCCTGAAGCTGACCGATCTTTGTCCCTACGACGCGGACTACTTCCGTCGAGAGGAAGAAGAGTATCGCCTGGCCGACTTCCATTGCGTCGCATCCCGGATCGTTCGCGAGCAACTCGAAAGCCTGGGAGTCGCTCCTGAAAAGATTTGGCAGGTGCCCTACGGAGCCGACACCGCCATTTTCCATCCTGCCACGCTGCCGCCGTCGTCGAAATTCCGCATTGTCTTCGCCGGGCAGGTGGGTTTGAGGAAAGGGCTGCTGACTCTTTTGCAGGCCTTGCGCTTGTCCGGACGTCGTGACTGGCGGGTGGATTTTTACGGGGCCCTTTTGGCGGAAGCGAAGTTTGATCTCGAGAGTTGCAAAGTAGACTGCGTCCTGAATTTCCACGAGTCGGTGTCCCAAACCGTCCTGGCGGAGGCCTTCCAATCCGCGTCAGTCCTTGTGCTTCCTTCATTGGAGGAAGGCTTTGGTCTCGTCGTTCCTCAGGCGCTAAACTGTGGCACTCCTTGCATTGTGAGTGATCGTGTCGGCGCGTCCGACCTGATAAAGCATCGCGTCAATGGCTCCATTTTTGCTACGGCTAATGCCGAATCTCTCCTGCGGGAGCTGAACTGGTGGGAAGCCAATGCGAGTCGTTGCGAGGGAAAATACCTTTGGAGCGATTCCGCGGCGCGCCTGGCGGCTTGCAGCGAGAGTGTACGATGAGAACAAAAGAAGCGGTGAATAAAGCGACTCCGGAAGTCGGAACGGCTCCGCGCCCCCAGGTCATGGGCACGGCTCTCTTCCTCGTCGGGCTCTGCGTCACTGGCCTCACCTTGCACGGGAAGACGCCCTCGGCCATGGCCGCTTATGTATCCTACGGCGTATCCATCAGTATCGCGCTGAGCATCATGGATGACCTGCGCCTCGGGTTTCGCAACCTGGTGCGTCCGGATCTGATGGCGATGCTTGCTCTGTTCTTTCTGACCCTTTTCGAATTTTTCTTTCATCAGCCCATCTTTGACGATCTGGCGTCCGGGATGATGGCGTCTGAGAAGACGGCATTGATTGCTTGTTTGATCGGGTTCGCCGGTCTTGGAATCGGCAGGCATCTCCCAAATCTGCGGAAGCATCCGCTCTCGGATCTGTTCACCCGCCCGGTGCCCAAAACACTCATCGTATGCCTGTTTTGGGGATCCATTATCCTGGGTTTTCTCTACATGTTTCTTTCAGTGGATTTCAGCCCGGCGCTGTTTTTCAAATACCTACTGGCGCCGCGCTTCACACAGCCATGGGGAAGGCCGCGCCTTGGCGATTGGAAGGCATTGCTTCACGAGATTGAAATGGTGGTCTTTCTCGCTCCGCCTCTGGCGGGGATTATCCTCGCGCGCCGCCGCGAGTACAACAGCTTCCAGGTTTTCATGGTCGCCGCGGGTTTGCTCTTCGTATTTTTCTATGGGTTTGCGACCGGCACGCGAAACTTGCTGGCGTCGTACATTGTCACTTTCCTGATTGGCTACGCATTCTCGATGCGCGCGCGGGCGAAGAAGGAGCTGGTATTTGTAGCCGTGACGTGCGCTGTCGTGTTCTTCTTCGCCTCGGTGTACATGCTCCGGTTTCGCCAGGTCGGGCTGGAGAATTACGTGGAGGGCAATTACCAGCCCGAGGAGTATTCGCCCGACGATCAGCCGGGCGTTTTCATCGATTACAATCTTTATACCATCTGCCAGTTGGTGGAGGTTTTTCCAAAGCGCCACGCTTACCTGGGCTGGGAAATACCTTATCTCGCGCTTATTCGTCCCATCCCCCGCGCGCTTTGGGCGGGAAAACCTGAAGGCATGTCTCTCTCCATAGAGGACGCGGTGGGAGTGGAAGGGTTTACCTTGGCTGCCAGTTTTGTGGGCGAGGCTTATATGGCGGGCGGGATGATTGGAGTATTTGCAGCCGGCCTCTTTTTTGGCGTAATCACAGGCTGGTGGGGGCATCTCGCTTCTCCGCGCAATTCCGAGTTTGGCATCCTCAGCTACGCGTCGGGTTTCTTTGCCGCCGTGATCTCGATGCGGAGCTTGCTCGTATTCACAACGGCCCTCTTGCCAACCATTGTGAGCGTTATCGCCGGCTACCTGATCCTGCAAAAGGCCCGCCAGCGTAGGGCGGAAGGTTTGTCCAACCGGCCCATGCCTCCTCCGCGCCTCATCACTCAACCCCCGCGCCGCGCCGGTCGCTAGGCACATGGGAAGCAGGATCCTTTTCGTAACCCCGTTCGCGCCATGGGGGATGTTTGGCGGCACCGCGGCCGTTTCCAGAAACCTGATCGCGTTGTTTTCGGAAGCGCTCGACGTCGCGGTTTGCTGTCTCCAGTCTGAACAAACCGGCGATTACCCGATGCAGGTGAACGGAGCAACAGTGTTGGCGGGCAAGGTCGCTTCTTCACGCAGAGTTCTGAAGGTCTTTCTCGATTTTGCGCCCGAATCGTTCGCCAACCGCCAGTTCCATCGCAGACTGGTGCGGGAGCGGTTTTCGCGCTTGCTGGCCGATACCGAGCCCGAGGTGGTGATCTTCGATCACATCTATTCCAGTTGGTTGATTGATCTTGTTCCGAAATCGCGCGCGCGGACGGTTTACATAGCGCACGATGACATGGTCGCGTACGCGGACTCGCTTATTAAGATGGAGCCTGACTTTTTTAAGAAAGCGCGCTTTACGGCTCTGCGGGGGCAATATTTGGGCTTCCAGGAGCGGTTGCTAAAGCGATGCGATCGCGCTCTCGCGCTTACACCACAAGACGCTGGAAGGTTGTCGCAATGGTCGGCAAAACCCATCGAGGTGGCGCCGCTGTTTTTCGAGTTTCCTCCCGCCGCGCGCTCCTACTCACAAGAGTTTAGCTATCTGCTTGCCACCGGCAGCTTCGATACGTGGGAAAAGCGGCGCGGCC
This sequence comes from uncultured Verrucomicrobiae bacterium, assembly GCA_963828525.1. GTDB lineage: Bacteria > Verrucomicrobiota > Verrucomicrobiia > Chthoniobacterales > Chthoniobacteraceae > CAWHEP01. Next base: position 45,500 of record CAWHEP010000002.1, on the reverse strand, counting down.
TGAGTTTGTTCATCGAAGAAGTTTACACTCCCCTGCGGAGGACATGCCCGGGTTTGAGGCTGGTTGTCGCCGGTCGCATGCCGGAGGAGTTCAAGCGCAGCCTGCCGGTTTCGGAGCCAATCTTGAAGGTTCTGGACGGTCTTTCGGAAGCGCAGATGGCCGAGGTATTCCGCGACGCCAGCGCGGCGGTCGTCCTCGACCTGCAGGTCTCGGGTCTTAAAATTAAAACAATGGAACTCGCGGCTGCCGGCCTGCCCATTGTGACATGGCAGCCAGGCTTCGAAGGCACGACTCTCCAGCACGGCGCGAGCTGCCTTGTGGCGGCTTCGGCTTCCGAGTTTGTCACTCATTTGGAATATCTCTACCGTGATCCGGCGGCTCGCATGCGGCTGGGAATGCAAGCTCGCGCGACCCTGACCGAGCACTTCTCTCGAGAGGCGGCTTTGACCCGGGCCCATGCCTCCGGTCTTTTCGGATGGCTCGAAGAAACGTCGCGCGCGGTTGGAGCCTAGAGGCGGACCTTAATCGGTCCGCTTCATGGCTTTTATACCAAACTTCTCGTCCTGAAGCGGCTCGCTGCCGAATTGCCAGGCAACCCGGTAGGATTTGTTGATCCATTGCATAAGCGAAAGTCCGTAGGCGGGCGAATGGCCGAAGAACTTTTCCCCCCATTCGGAGGTATCCTTGTGGAACAGGATGATGTAGTCAGGGCGCTGTTCTAAAAAAGAATTCAGCACCCGCCCCTGATCAAAGTTTCCCGAGGCCATTGGCACGAGGGTGGTGTAAGGGGTCGGGTTGCTCCTGCGCGACAGATAGTTGATCATGATCCCTTCCGGGATCACGGATAGCGTGGCAGACGCGGCAGTGTTCCGGTCGATCCATTGCAAGGTCTGGTTCACAGCCCAACCGCGCGCGTTGAGTCGCGGGTGCAAGCTCATCATCCGGTCTCCGCCGAGCCCGATGGCGTATGTTTTAACACGGTAGAATTCGTTCGAGACAAGGACAAGCCGGAACGCGCCTATCGCAACCAGAAGCAGAATGGAGAAGCGGAAGACCCCCGGGCGCGCGCCGTATTTCTCAATGGAGCGGGGCAGGAACCATGTGAGGAAGTAGATGACCGAAACCGCCGCGGGCATTGCGAGGCAAAATCCGTAGTGCCATACGCGGCAATGGATTCCCATTTTCGCGAGAAGCGCCAGGGCGAAAACCGACCACACCAGCGGCAGCAGCAGCGCCGGACGAGCGGCGGAATCGCGCCACCATTTCCTGCCGAGGGAGACGCAGACGCATGCCATCATCAACGGAAGGCAGCGTCCGCATTCCGACCAATCCAGCATAGCGGCGACGCCTGCCAGCGCGAGCAGCAGCAACCAACAAGTCACGCGGCGCGAAGCGGTGACGCCTGCTCCGCGCTTTGAGCAAAGCGCGCAAGCAAGGATAACGCAGGAGGCTCCGGCGAAATGAAAGACCATGAGCCCGGCGTTGGCGAGAGGTTCGTCCAGTCCCAGGCACCATTTATAGAAATTGCTCCTCACCATCGGGGCGGCGGACGCCACATTCCAGGAGCCAAGCACAGCCGCAAGCCCTGCGCTTCCGTGAAGCACATTTTCAAAATAAACGAAGAACGCGGCAGGCGGAATGAGGGCGCACAGACAGAAGCAGGCGGCCCCGCTCAGAGCTGCTGGCGCGGTCGATCTGCGATCAGATAGCCCGCAGAAGCAGGCTGCAGCCGTTGCTGCAAGGAGCGCGACGAAAATCTCCGGTTTCGTCAGGAAGACCAATCCGCAACAGAATCCGGCAGCCGCGAACCAGCCCCGGCTTGTCGAGCGAACACACTGGCAGAGCAGCCAGACATCCAGGATGGCGAGCATGAGACCATGTGTCGCCTCGTGGCTGTAGGGACATATGAAGTTGTAGTTGCCGATCCCAACGTATTGCGAGACGGCGAATACCGAGAGGATGACGGCGCAAGCGGCGGTGGCGGTGATCTGATCCGCGCAGCGAATCAAGAGCCAGTAAATGAACACCACCGACAGGGCCAGCAGCGCGAGGTTCGCTCCGATCAGGGTCGAAAGGGAAACCCCGAAAATCTTGAACAGCAGGGCGTTCCCATATTGGGAGAGGGGACCAATCGCGTAGCCGATGTCCCTGTAGAGAACTTTGCCCTGTCCGATCTGCCACGGGGCATAGAGTTGTTCTCCAAAATCGACGAGAACGTCGGCCCATTTCCGCCAACTCCATCGCGCCATCAAGATGAACACTCCTGCCACACCGAGCAGCCCCGGCAGCCATTTCGCAAGGGCACTCTGGCGGAAGATCGAGGGGCGCATCTGTTCCTTTACAGCAGAAAAAGCAGCGGGGCGCAAAGAAGGCGGAGATGGAGCCCAGGCGTTCGACCGATAAACTTTTCCTAGTAGAAGAGCGTCGCGTAGGACTAAGACCTACAGAGACGTTCTAGAATGACTACAAGGCTATCAGAACTTTCCCGCTGTTCTCGTAATTATAGTGGTGCTAACATCTGCTCCGAAATGAATTCGCGGAACCGCACAGATAATTTAGCGAACAAAGAAAGGTATTAGGGATTATGTTTGTTCAACAAAGCAAAATTGCGACGTCGGTGTTCGAGGTAGTAGCAGACGCGCCTCGGGATTTGAGCACGGATCGGAGCATGCCTGTCCGCGCTCTGGGATGGAGTCTGATGGGTGACTGCGCGGTCGCGTTTGCGGCAGTGCTGTTCAGCTTCTGGCTTCGGTTCGAAACGGGGATTAATCGGGTAAAAAGCCTCGCGAGGAGTTTCACGCTTCACGATTACAGCCACCACATCATTTTCGGCACCATCGCTCTTCTCTTTGTGCTCGCCTTTCTTCGCGTTTACGAAAGGCAGAACCTGCTGCGCTACCGCCGTGTTTCTCTTCTGATCGTGAAAGGTTGCGGCATGTGGGTCATGGCCTTCATGGGGCTGGACCTGATGTTCCATTTTCAGCCTTCGATTTCGAGGCTGTTCGTAGGCATTGCAGGCGGCAGCGCCATGTTCGGGCTGCTTTCCTGGAGGTACCTGTTTCACCGCTTCCTCCATCGTGAGGCGATCGCCCAGCATTTGCGCCAGCGCATCCTGATTGTCGGATGGAGCGCCGAATCCGAGCGGCTGTCGAATTCCATTTCCAAGGATCCGAGCCACCCTTACGAAATCGTAGGTTGTGTGCTCCCGCAAGCGAAGTCGCTGCCTGAGCTGCCTGAGGACATCAACCACCTTGGTTTCTATTCAGAGATCGAGCAGGTCTTGCAGGGCCACGCGATTGACATGGTGATCTTGACGGATCTGAACACAGAGCGCGAGCAGATCGTCTCGCTGGCGAACATGTGCGAGAAGGAAATGGTTCAATTCAAGGTCATACCGTCCTACTTCCAGATTTTGGTCTCTGGCCTGCACCTTGAGACGGTGAACGGCATCCCGATCCTCGGCGTCACCCAGCTTCCGCTGGACAGACTTTTCAACGTGATGTTGAAGCGGGCTGTGGATATCGCGGGAGCTTTGGTCGGTTTGATCCTTTCAACGCCAGTCATAGCGATCTGCGGATATCTCGTTCACAGAGAATCGCCCGGGCCCATTTTCTTCAGGCAGGAGCGCATGGGTCGGAATGGCCGCGGGTTTGCCATGTTCAAGATTCGAAGCATGAAACTCGGGTCGGAAAAGACCGATCATCTCAACCAGTCCACTTTGCGTGAAGACAGCCGGGTGCTCAAGATCGGCGCGTTTATGCGCAAATGGAACCTCGATGAGACGCCGCAGTTCTGGAACGTGCTAAAGGGAGACATGAGCCTTGTCGGTCCGCGGCCTGAGCGGATCTTCCACTCAGAAAAACTGAGTGACGTGGTTCCCCACTACAACGCGCGTCACAATGTGAAGCCGGGCATCACGGGATGGGCACAGGTTAAAGGATTCCGCGGAGATACAGATCTTACCGAACGTGTGCGTTGTGATCTGTTCTATTTGGAGAATTGGAATCTCCTTCTCGATTTTCAGGTGATGGTTCTTACCTTCCTGAAGCGCGAGAACGCCTATTAAGGCCTGAGCGTGAAAGCGCCCGCGCTTGTCGAGAAGGGGCTGCCCGACGGAGCCGGCGAAACGCTCGCGGGCGTGGAATTGAACGCGAGAGCGGGAGGAGGGCAGCGGCTCGACTTCATCGACGCGTTGCGTGGATGGGCTTTCATCGCGGTGGTGATCTTTCACGCCGGCATGAGGGGTTTCGGCAGCCCTTTGCTCCTGAAGATCACAAGCCAGGGCGAGTTCGGCGTTCAGCTCTTCTTTGTAATCTCCGCCGCAACGCTCTTCCTGTCCCTTACCTCGCGCTGGAAGCGAGACATGTATCCGTACGCGGCGTTTTTCATCCGCAGGTTTTTCAGGATCGCCCCGATGTTTTGGGTGGCAATCGCCTTTTACGTGTGGTGGTTGGGCACGGCGCCGCGGCAATGGGCGCCTGATGGGGTCTCTTTTAAAGACATAGCCATTACAGCAGTGTTCGCGCACGGATGGATGCCCAAGGAGGCGAACGCTGTCTTCGCGGGGGATTGGACCGTGGGCGTTGAGATGTCTTTCTATCTTGTGGTGCCGCTTCTGTTTACGTTCATAAAGAGTACGCGGGGTGCCGTTTGGTTTTTCCTCGGTAGCGTGCTGATGGGTACCGGACTCAGCCACGTGGCGCATCGCCTGATAGTCGGCCACTGGCCAGTGAGCATCCTGTTTATGCTGAACAGGTTTTTCTATCTGTGGCTGCCGGCGCAGCTTCCTGTTTTTGCGCTCGGCATCATCCTGTTTTTTCTACTCCGCCGCGAAAAGCAAATGGACGACGGACACCGGGAAGCGGGCCCGGCTCCGGGGTCCGGATGGTTGCTGATTGTATGCGCCGCGCTCCTTGCTTGCGTAAGCGCCACGCTGCATAACCCAGTCTTGAAACAACACGTGGCTTATGGCGTGTCCTTTGTCCTCCTTGCGTGGGGACTCTCCATCCAGAGCGCGCCCTTGCTGGTAAACAGGGTGACCCGCTATGTCGGGATGATCAGCTATAGCGGGTATCTCGCGCAGTTCTTCGCGCTTGATGTGTGCTGCCGGCTCGTGACCCACTTCTTCGGCAAAGCATCTTCGCATGGCGGCAATGTTCAATTGATCGCGCTTTGCGCCACAACGCTGCTGAGCACGGTGGCAATCGCCTCGCTACTCTACCATTTGATCGAGCGGCCGGGACAGGCATGCGGCAAGCTTCTTATTGCAAAAACGGAATCCTTTTTTTCACGGAACGCGCGCGCAGTCGCAGTGCCGCAAACCCTGCCGCGCCCCGGGGACGCGTTTTCCTGACCCAATACCACTCATGACGCTCGGCAACGAAACAACCTCGAACACGATGGCGCCTGCCGTCCCAGTCGCTCACGGACAGTCGACTGGCCCAAACAGGCTGGACTTCATTGATTCCCTGCGCGGGCTCGCCTTCCTCGTGGTTGTGCTTTTCCACGCGGGGCAGCACGGGTATTGCACCCCGGCGTTCCAGCGCGTCACGGGTCTTGGGGAATACGGCGTCCAGCTCTTCTACGTCATCTCCGCGGCGACTCTGTTTCTCTCGCTCACGTCACGCTGGACCAAGGACAAGCATCCATACGTCGCGTTTTTCGTCCGCCGGTTTTTTCGGATCGCTCCGATGTTCTGGCTCGCGATCATTTTTTATGTTTGGTGGGATGGGATGGGGCCGAGAGTTTGGTCACCGAACGGGATTTCCATCAAAGATATCGCGATGACCTTCGCCTTCGCGCATGGGTGGACACCGTCTCAGATCAACGCCGTAGTTCCCGGGGGGTGGTCGGTAGGGGTGGAGATGTGCTTTTACCTTATCGTGCCGCTGCTGTTCATGTATGTGAGAACCATCCAGAAGGCGATTTGGTTCTTCCTTGCTGCCCTGATTTTCGGCGAGGCTTCCAGCCACTTTGCGGATCGCATTATCGGGCGGCATTGGCCAGCGGAGACACTTTATATGGTGAACAAATTCACCTACTTCTGGCTGCCAGCGCAGCTTCCAGTTTTCGCGCTCGGAATCATCCTGTTCTTTCTGCTCAAGAAGAGTCGCGCGACCGTCTCGACACTGGAAGAAGCGGGTGATCGTTCCGCCACAGGGTGGTTGATACTGGCGTGCGCCGCGCTGCTCGCGGCGGTTTGCGCATCGTGGCACAACCCGATCCTGAAACAGCATGTCGGTTACGGAATGGTGTTTCTTCTGCTCGCGTGGGGCCTGTCGCTTCGGCCGACAGCCCTCATCGTGAACCCATTCACGCGCTTTCTCGGCATGGTGAGTTTTAGCGGCTATCTCGCCCAGTTCTACGCCTTGGATATTAGCGACAAACTCGTGCTGCATCTGTTTGGAAAGACGCCGGTTCATGGCGGCTACGTCCAGTTCCTCGTTCTGTCTGTTTCCTCGCTCAGCCTGACCCTCGCCACGGCGTCGGCCTGCTACTACCTGATCGAGCAACCCGGCCAGAAATTGGGCAAAGCGCTGATCGGGAAGATTGATCGCTCGTTCGGAGTTCTTCCGGCAGCCGAGGTGCCGATTCTCTCCGAAACCGCTGGCTAAGTCTACCAAGGCAACGTCTTGCCCAGATGGAAGAACCCGCCCGAAGGGCCATCATCGGGCAGCATCGCGAGTTCGACGGCAGTTCGGGCGCCTTCTTCAACCGAGAGCGCGCCATACGGATTCATGTCCGTCTTGACGCTGCCGGGGTGAGCCGAATTGATTTTGAAGGCCGTGCCGCGGAGCAGCTTCGCCAGATGCACGGTGAAGGCGTTCAGCGCTGATTTGCTGGCGTCGTATCCGAGCGCGTGAATGTCCGCGATGGGACTCTTCGGATCGCTATGGGACGTGAGGGAGCCTAAAATGCTGGATTGGTTTACGATACGCGGGCAGGCGCTCCGCTTCAGGAGCGGCAGCAAGCGCTGGGTGAGATCGACAAGCCCGAAAAAGTTTGTTTCAAACGTGCGTCGAAGGGTGTCGATGGGCACGGTCTCTGCCGTTCCCTCCCAGTCTTCCTTTTCGCCCAAGCCCGCGTTGTTAATGAGGACATCCAAATGCCCAAACTGTTCTGAGATGCTCTTGGCCGCGGCGTCGCGCGAATCAGCGGAGGAAACATCCACGCAAAATGGCTCCACCTCCACGCCAGCCTTTGCGAGGACTTCCGCAGCCTCGCGGCCGCGCGCTGAGTCCCGCGAGCCAAGAAGGACGTGGAAGTCCTTTGCGGCGAGTTGACGGCAGATTTCCAGTCCAATTCCTTTGTTTGCTCCAGTAACGAGGACGATCTTTTTCATAGTTTTGGATTGCGATCCGGGTTAATTCGAACTCAGAGGGGGATCTGGCGGTAAATGCGGCGGTGATAAAAACTTCTATGCAGCGCGAATGTTTTCTGCTAGGGTTATGACCGGAGTCTCGCAGGTTCCCCATGAAGACACGATATAAGTATTTTGCTGCTGCCGGGCTCGCCGGCGCGCTTGTAATGCGGGTGGCATTTTCATCCAGCCCGCCCCCCCAGAGTGTCAGCTCGCCGCAGGCAGTCAACTACGCGACGTTGCAACTCCCCCAGGTTGGGGACATGGCGTTACAAATTCTGACACCCTCCTTGCTGGAGATTACAAACATCAACACGAAGCAGGCGGACCCGGCGCGGGTCAATAACTGGGATTTCATAGCGGCGGATGGGACGCCGTCTTTGCCGGACGTGTCGAAATTCGCGGTGTCGGTGAGCAGCAGCCAGACGGGTGTGACGGGAGTCGGCTTCAAACGCCGCCCGCTCTACGCGCCCCTTTCAAGATACGACCTTCGCATCGACAACAGGCTATACCTCCAGCTCGCAACGCCGATCACTAGCGGGCAGGTGGTGTCTGTCGCAAACCCGGACGCGACGCTATGGCCGTCCTCGGTATCGCTAAGCGCCACAGCGAATGTCCTGCAATATAGCCCGGCAATTCACACGAACCAGGAGGGCTATATCGCGCAATCTTCGAAAAAGGCGATGGTCGGATATTACCTCGGCAGCCTTGGCGAGATGGCGGTGCCGTCCAGCGTCTTCAGCGTGGTTGACGCCACCACCGGCTCCCCGGTGTATTCCGGGACGCTTGCAGTTCGGCAGGATACAGGTTGGGTTTACCAGGCCACGCCTTACACGGGCGTGATGGAAGCCGACTTCAGCGGATTTACCACTCCGGGAACCTACCGGCTGCAGGTTCCTGGATTGGGGAGTTCATTGCCATTTACGATCGATCCCCAGATCGCCATGGACTTCACGCGCGCCTATGCTCTCGGGCTGTACCACCAGCGGTGCGGAACGACAAACAGCTTGCCCTATACGCGCTTTACTCATGGGGCGTGCCACACAGCGCAGGCGAGCATCCCCATGCCGCAGAGCGCCTTTGCCAATACATGGAACTTGATCGCAAGCAATGCGAACAGCAGTCCGAACCCTCTGCAAACCGCTCCCGCCCTGACGAGCGGCAGCGCGCAGCTTTATCCCTATGTGCTATCCGGCAGCATTGATGTGAGCGGCGGTCACCACGACGCGGGGGACTATAGCAAATACATCATAGACAGCGCGCAAATGATCCACGCCCTCGTCTTTGCCGCCGACAATTTTCCAAATGCTGGCGCGCTCGACAACCTGGGCATACCGGAAAGCGGCGATGGCAAGAGCGACCTCTTGCAAGAGGCCAAATGGGAGGCGGATTTCGTGGCGAAAATGCAGGACACGGACGGAGGATTCTTCTTCCTGGTTTATCCGCGGGACAGGGCCTACGAATCAAACGTTCTGCCGGACCATGGTGATCCGCAGGTTGTCTGGCCTAAAAACACGTCCGCCACCGCGGCCGCCGTGGCAGCGCTCGCGGAGACAGCCTCCTCGCCGCTTTTCAAAACGCAGTTCCCCGACGCGTCCGCCGCGTATATGCAGAAGGCTCAGCTAGGCTGGAGCTTCCTGATGAGCGCGATCGCGGCGCATGGGAATGCCGGCGCGTATCAAAAACTGACGCACTACGGCGATACCTTCATCCATAATGACGAGTTGGCCTGGGCTGCCGCCGCCATGTATGTCGCCACCGGAAACCCGACCTACCAGACACAGCTTTTTCAGTGGTACGACCCTTCTGATCCGACAACTGTGCGCTGGTCCTGGTGGCGATTATTTGAAGGATACGGCTGCGCGGTCCGGACTTACGCGTTCGCGGCGTCATCCGGACGTCTCAGCGCGAGCCAGCTCGATTCTGGCTATCTCGCCAAATGCGTGACGCAGATCCAGGAGTCCGGCGACGATCAGCTCAATCGGTCCAGCGAGAGCGCCTATGGAACCGCTTTCGATTTGCCGTCGAAGCGGGATCAGAGCGCGGGCTGGTATTTCGGATTGGACAGGGCGTTCGACATGGCTGTGGCCTATCAACTGAACCCAAAACCGGACTATGTTACCGCCATCCTGACAAACATGAACTACGAAGGGGGATGCAATCCGATGAATGTTTCCTACCTGACAGGTATCGGCTACAAGCGGCAGCGGGAAATCGTAAGTCAGTACGCCCAGAACGACACGCGCGCTCTGCCTCCCTCCGGGCTGCCGCTCGGGAATGTGCAAAGTGGCTTTCCCTATCTCGGGCCCTATGGCAGTTCGCTCGGGAAGCTCACCTTCCCCTGGGACGGCGCGACGACCAGCCCTCAACCGTTTTATGACCGCTGGGGAGACAGCTACAATACCACTACTGAAGCCACAGATCGTGAATCAGTCGCGCGCGCTAGGCACGCTTGCCTTTTTGGCGGGCCAGAACCAAGGCCAGGCGCAGAGTTGGAATTCTGCCGCTGCCCAGATTTTGACGGCCGGGGCTTATGTTCCGATCAACGTTCCCACGACGGTCAACCTGCAAACCGCTCTCGACACCACTGGCGCGGAGGTGGTGTGGGAGGTGCAGGGGCAGGAACCCATTCGGGGCGGCACCACTTGCGTCTTCACCCCAACGGCTGCGGGAAATCAATGGATCGAGGCGGAACTTCATTGGATCGACGGACGCCGCGCTTTTGCCGCCTCGAGCATCTCGACTTACGTGCCCAGCAGCGATGCCCCCTTCGTGGCCGACGCGAACACACTCGCTCTTTACCACTTCGACACGGACTATTCCGATTGCAGCGGCAATGGCTATAATCTCACGGCTGCGGGCAATACCATCCTTTCGGGAGATAACACCGGCTGGAACAGCAACCCGTCAGGCCAGGTCGCTCGTTTCCACGCCATCGGCGATACGCTCAGCGTCCAGATGCCGGACTCCATCCTGCTGCCAGGGAAGAACTCCTCGCCGCTCACATTCGAAGCCCACTTTTATCCCCGCGCGTACAAGGCTTACAGCGTTGGAAACTATCCGGTCATCGCGCTGTATCAAAACTGGGATGCTCTGCTTCAAATCGCCGACGGGAAGTGGAACAGCCCGGCTGCACCCACGTTTGCGGCGGGTTCGAACACGCTGCTGACCAGCGCGCAGTGGAACGCTCTCGTGACTCTGAACACCTGGCACAAACTGAAAATCACGCTGGACGCGACCGGCCAGGTCACTTGCTGGCTTGATGGCGCGCAAGCCGTGACAGCTTCCGTGCTCAATATGAATTTTGGACGCACGACGCCGTGGACTTTGACTCTCGGGAACTTCGACGGAGATATCGACGAAGTCAGAGTCAGCAACGTCGTGCGATGAAACGGAAGTAAAACCGCCAATCAACTCTCGGTTAACGGTGGCTAGGCTTCGTAAACCACTTGCTACTTTGTAGGATTCTGCGAAGGGTGAGGATGTCTTTAGAATCCTGCCCGACCTGTGGCTACGCCGTCTCGACGGAGAATGCTCGCTGTCGTCACTGCCCCTCGCCGATGGGCGGAGGCTCCCGGATCGCCAGTCTGAGAGCCATTGGTCCTGTTCAGATCTTCGGTTTCGTCGCCGCCTTGGGCTGCGTTATCTACGTCCTTTTCGTCCGCTGACAGCGGGTTGGAGTCGGCTGTCCTGAGTGGGCTGCGGGAGTGATTTGTGTTCCCTTCTCTTGCGCTGCGGAGCGCAATGCTGCGGGTTGAAATGAGTTGCCCGGTATGAACCGAGCCGCTACCTTTTGGCGCATACGCTCCGGGCCACAATCGCGCGATTAGCTCAGTGGTAGAGCGCTTGCTTCACACGCAAGAAGTCGCAGGTTCGAACCCTGCATCGCGCACCATTTCACCTTTTGGACAGGCCGGGACAGCGCGGGACAAATCGGCCTCAAACCCTCTGTTTATCAGGGTTTCCGCGACATTCGCCGTTTCGAGCACTTGGACATGGACGGGACACCGAAAGACCATCCGTGACTAATTTTTGTGAGTCTATTTGTGAGTCTGATTCGTCACCCATCACCAGCGCCGGAAGCTTCATCACCGCATCGCCAGTGGGGAGCATGCCGGCGTCCGTATAGACTTTCGCAGTGAGCCGCATATCGCTGTGCCGCATCAGTTCCATGATGACGCGTTGCGATACCCCGGCCAGCGTGAGCATGGTTGCGAAGGTATTCCGTAGAGCATGGAAATCCGCGAATTCTCCCTTTTCGTCCACGTAGGGAATCCCTGCCGCTTCCAAGTCTTTCCGAAACCGATCCATCCGGGGAATCAGCCGGCGAAACACGACGTCTCCCGGCTCCGCATCTTCTGGCCGATGCTGGCGCAGCTTTTCCACGACGGCGGGCGTGAGTGGAAGTGAGCATTGCTTGTGATTCTTCGAAATCGCCGCCCGCGCATTGATGAACGGCTTGGCCGCATCCAAATGCACGTCTGACCATTTCAGTTGCCCAAGCTCTCCACGACGGAGGCCCGTAAAGGCTGCTGTCAGATACACGACGCCCCGCTCCCCCTGAAACCGCGACCAGGGAGCGCAAAGCTGCTCCAAAGTGAAGGCGCGCCGGTCCCGCTGCTGTGTGCCGCCCACACGGGCCTTTTCTACGAACCGCAGGGGATTCGCTCCGACCCGTCTTTCCAGCCAGCGCATAAGCCCTGAAATTGCCCCCAGGTATTCGTTCAGGATCTTGGCGGACTTCTCCTGCCCATTTCGCCATGCTTCGAAGGATTCGGCTGTCACATGGCAGGGCAACTCCCATCCGCAATCCTCTACCAGCTTGAGCACCTTTTTCCGTAGCTCCTTCACGTACTTTTCATCCCGGCCTATGGACTGCCGCGACCGGATGAAATCCTCCAGGTGCTCCGCCAAGGGTTTCTGTGCCGCCTCCCGCTGCGGCTTGGAGGCAATCAGCCCCTCCCGCTGCTGCTGCTTCTCCCGCACGATCTTCTTTAGCCGCTCCACCGCCACCTGCTTGTCGAACGTATGCAGGGGTACGTCCGTGAGTTTCCTGTCACCGTCCAGCCTGTAGCGGCCACGATACATTCGCTGCTGGCTCTTCTTGCCATCAGTCTTCCGTTTAGGTTTGAACACATTGCAGATCATCTTGAGGTTTTCCTTTCAGCTTCCAATTCGAGCCTTTCCACGTAGGCCCTGACGTTTTTCGAAAAAAGCTTTGTGCTGCCCCGAATCTTGACCACCGGCCCCAACTCGCCGTCATCGATCATGCGGCGGACCGTCTTTTCGCACACATCCAGACGGATTGCCGTTCGATTGCAAGCCCCGCCCTGCCTCCATCCGCCCCCAAGCGGCTCCCGCCCTCGACCACCGCCTCCAACAGCCGCACACTTCCATCGCTCTCGTCCGGGCCGAACAACACCGCGCCAGGAGCAGCTCCTCCCATCGCCAACCGCTTCTTGCGCCTGGCCTGCACCCAGTTGGCGAATGTGCCGTATTGCACCCCCGTCATCCGGCAGAACGCCGCGCCGCTCAGTCCACTCTTCTCGAATTCATCCAGCAGCGCCTCGCGGCGATCCACTGGCATTCTTACACGGCCAAGGCCGTCGCATTTTAAAATCGTTGGCTCTTCTGTTGTATCTATCGGAGATGTCATAGAGGCCTATCCTCTGACATCTCCAATACCGCTGGCTAGAGGCGCTCCGGCTTACGCTTACGCATTAATGAATCTTCAAGCTGGTATCGAATCGAATCCTGGAGAATATGTTCGCCTATGGGAGTTGTTGTCCGATGTCTTTGATGATGGAGTCGAGTATCTCTTGGCTCACGAAAGGAGCAGCGATCTTGTGGTAGCAGGTGAAGGGGAGTCGGTGAGATTGATTCCAATCATCACTCCGGTAGTGCTCCGCAGCAGCATTGAAGCTGCACTCAGAAAAGGCAAGCTAACGGGACAGGTAAGGGAGGAGTTAAACCTGGCATCAGTGGTTCTCGCGTTGCGAATCAGGGGCCAAGCGGATTTTGATGGTCTGCTGACGGGTGACACGGATGGTCGCGGTATGAATCGTGCAGTGGCATTTTACAGTGCAATCGACGGCAAGGCAGAACAAACGCCTCAGTTCGATCTTGTCAAAGTTGCACACCACGGTTCGCTAGATTCACATAACAGTTCGATCATAGCACGATGCCGCAAATCTGATAAGTCAATCGCAGCGATTTCTTGTGGGGGAAGTTCTGCTGTGCTTCCTGATAGGGAAGTAATGCGGGATTTTCTGGATAATGGATGGGTATTTTTGGTTACGACGAAGCGGACTTCCGCTATGATTCCTAACTATGCGCTTGAATTATCGACCGTTCTCAGTCATCTAATGCTCAGAATCTGACAATAAAATGGTCGGAGTCTGGAGGCCTGAAATCGAAACGTGTTTGGTGAGGGTTCGGCAGAAGAGTTGCTGACTTACGGCACCGCGCATTTAACGACCTAATGTCGCCATCCGTTGCGTCTTCAGCAACTTTCTGCACCAGCGCCGCCAAACCGAAAACGTCGCTCTATTTGGAACAAGGGCGCTCGCCGCCGCGCCCTTGTAAATCCCCAGGCTCGGGAGGAACTCGCTGCCGCGCTTCACTTGCCCAGTCACCCTCGCTTGCGCAGCATTCAAACGGGTTTTGCGGAGGGTACAAATGTCCGATAGGTGTTTCGGCGCCTATATCCTGACTGCTTCCCGCTTTCTCCTCTGCTTCGCGTTGTCGGATTATGTCCTCAAAGCGCATGCCGGTATCCCACTCTTCCATTGTTTCCCGGGAAATCTTCTCTTCCAGCTGCTTCTGAAACTGGCTCGGCCCCGCGGGCGCACGTATCGGCAGACTCCCTTCGCTGGTGGACTGACGATCTCGACATGGCTTGCTCCATCTTTTGCGCGACGCGCATCTCCCATTTCCGGTCTTTCCCGTATTTAATTTCGGTCGCTCCTTCCGGAATCCAGGACACGTCCTGCCCATCAAGCTCCGCGTGCGGCCGCGTCGGATAGACGACATTCTTTAGCTGAATTCCCCGTATTGCATCGCCGAGGTGATAGGCCCATTTCGCTCCGAACATCCTTTTGAGATCCTCCATCGTGTCCGCCCTCCACTCTCCGGTTAATGTTCGCCGCCCGTCTCCGACCCCCAGTTCCCCTCGATGAGCGATTCGGCAGCAGACAGGAAAGCCCCACTTCTGCGTAACTCACAGATACCCAGACCGCATCACCTCGTAACCGGGATCGAACAGTTTTCGACTTGCAAGTTTTTTCTCTTCAGGAAACATTACCGCCATGCCTTCACAAATACCTAGCCGCCCAGCCCGATGTGAACCGCAATAGGCAAAAGCGCCTTTCACTACGATCGTTTAATTCAATTCCATGGCGAACGAAACCCCTCCTCCATCGCCATCGCCAAAAGACCTATTTGACTGGCTCAACAGCGAGCTGGCCTGCGAGCAGGGCTATTACTGGACTCGCTTTTCTGGGTTCGCAACCCTTCACGCCGGGTTGCTCGTTCTTGTCACGTCCAGCGCGGTTAAGGATCCACGTCTATTTTCTGGCGTAGCCATCGTCCTCGGTTTATTGTGGACTTATGTGCAGTTGGCAAGCCGCTTCTATGTTAACCGTTACAAATCAAATTTCCGCGAGGCTCGTGAGGCCATAGGGTTTCCTACGAGCATCGGCTTTTTAGCAGGTGGTTTGGCTCTCCCACCGACGTCGCAGTTGCGGTGCCGGTTGTACTATCACGGGTGTTTGGATCGCATTATTCTTTCGGGGGAGTTAACGCAAAAGAGCCGACACGCATAACCATTCAATGCAGCTATCTACTCCACTTGCCACGACTCCTGCTCCAGTGCCTTCGGCCGCTCAGGAGTTGCGCCAGTCTCCGCAATGTCACGCACCAGTTGACAATTTGGGATATGAATGAAACGTGGACATTGCGCGTAAGCAACGCACAGGAAGCACTTCACCGCAGCCGCTATGCCTTCATAGCGTCGACAGTCCTCGCTGTCGCCATGATCGTCGCGGAATTCAATTCACATTTCTCTTGGTATCGACGCTTAGCCTTGGGTCTCGATAATGACACATTCCAAAGTGTCACCCATCCTGATCCGTTGTTGCCAACGCCTCGACCGTCTATTACGCCACCATCGCTGCACCTCAAGGTCATCGGCAGACCCCAGCGTGACCACGGAATTACAAAAAGCGATGTTGCATGACTGGGTCGAAAGCAGAACGAGTCGCCATCGGCTTACTCGGGGTGAACATCGGAATGAGCGATGCCGCCATTCTTCGTTCGTACAAGGACCTTTGGATATTGGCGACTTGGTTCTATTACGCCGTAAGAAGAGAGAATCACTTGATTGGTCGGCTGCTTAATCGACGTATCTCACGAGACGGACTTAGAGACCCATCGAGCAGTTTCGGCATTTCCGACTATACAATATTTGTCACAGTAACGAAGACCGACGTTCCCATAAGAGAGCTTAGTCATCCGAAACAAGAATTGCAGACCATCTACGGCTGCGCGTTTTATCGTTACTTCACTGTTGCTTTCCTGCCAGCAATAGCAATCGGGTTCATTGTTATTACTGATATATGGTGGCTCCTTCGAGAGGCTCCGATGCGATGGCCCCACGATCCAGTGTGGGATCACATCAGGGGCGATGATGAGGCGTTGGGCTGGCTCGCGTTTATGGAGGGTTTTGCGCTCATTTTTGGGATCTGCACTGCCTTTCTTTGCGCAAAGATTTTCTCTTTCGAGAAGGCGACCGGCGAAATTATGCTGAAATTTTACAACGAGTATATATGGCCCAAGGAGCCACCGGCAAAGGCAAACTAGGGATAGCGTATGCCTATTCCATTCGAACCAACACGTCCCTACGTCTATAAAGCCGCACGATACGAACTTCTTCCTCGGATAGCGAGGTAGCCCGTGCGTTGGAGGAGGAGCCGTTTATGCTACGCGATATTTTCCAGCCGTTGCTCGCGGAGACGTACACGCAGGAGCAACTGGAAACTCGTATCAAGAAGGCGGAGTCGGACAAGATGCAGAGTATGCGCCAGATTTTTGGATTCTACATCCATTTTTGCCGAGAATCGTCCGGGGCCTTCGAAAACCTCGGCGGTGGGCGGAATCGCGGCAAGTTCCCCGTTAAGGTTGGACTGACCACGACGGGCGATACCGATGCGAGAGTTGCGCAGCAGTGCAAGCAAACTTGCTGCTGAATACCCTGTCGTTCTCAAAACATGGGAAGTCCAGCGGGTTGCAGCGGTTGAGGATGCAGTCCATTCCATACTGGAAGCGCGAGGCTCAAAGCGCCGGGCACCTGGAACCGAATGGTTGGACACGACGCTTGAAGAGATCGAGACAATCGTGAAGTTCGTTCAATCTCCAGCTTGACCTCCTAAAATGACAGCTCTCTCCCATTGAACGAGATAGACCGAAAGCGCTTGCAATGCCACAAGGTCATGGAGTCCTATGCGACCGCAATTATTTTTGGGCGAAGGGCGAACTTTTATCGCACCGGCCAACATCTGCAATGACTTTCCTTGGCATCGCCGTCCCGGTTCTTGTGGTGGTGTCGTCGTTTCGTTCAGCAATTATGCGAAACTGCTTCCGTTCTTGTTACCAACGCTCGGAGTCGTAACCGTGGGACAGCTCGTCGTTTCGGTCTGGTCGCTCGTTAGCAAGTGGGACGACGCATACGTGTATTCGCTCAAGTCTCAGGATCGCAACAGTGAGTTACAATTTCACTGGCAGTCGCTCACCGACAATGTTCCCCCGGATTTTGACAACCTCTTTGACAAGCTCTCGGCTGAGGATTCAACGCAAGCTCGGGCCGATGAAAAATGGGCTGTGTCGGGAAAGGAACGGCGCAAGGGGATGCATGCCGCTCTTTTTTAATTTTCAGAAAGAGTGTGCTGTATGCCATTCTGTGCCAACCTCGATGCAACCCACCGAATGTGGCTGTTGGGGCAACTTTTAAACCCAACCAAACATGAACAAAAAAACGACCGTTGTATTCAACGGCTATCTCAAGCTCACGAGCAGCGAGAGGGCTGCATTTCGTCAAGGCTATAAACGGTGCCAGTTGAAACCCCTATGGAAAAGCGCGGTGCGATTCAGGAGAATTTCGCTAATACCGTTTCCAAGATGGATGTTGGCCCAATGGGCAGCGGGAATTGCCCATGCTGCGGGCAGTAATGTTTCCCGGCTCCATGCACGTCTCCGGCGACCCCAATTCCCACGATGTGCGACTCATGAGCAACAGAAAAACCGAAGGTTCTGCGCAACTTGCTGATACCCATGCCGCACCATGACCTCGCGCCTGCGTAGTTAGCCGCTTCGCAAAAAACAAACCAGGAACATATGAAGAGAACCCACACTCTACTGGTCGCAACCGCAATCCTGATGACCGGATGTGGCAAATCCACGCCCAGCGATCCGACCGTGCATGAATCTCGGACTATTAACGTTGGAGGCATCGGCTACAAACGTGACTATGAGGGCCCGAAGTCTTCCGATCCTTTCATCCCCAAACCGGAACGTGTTGCACGCTGATCGACTTTTCCTCACCTCTCCGCCGCCGTCGTCCCCCGCCGGCCCACACGACCGCGACGGCCCCGCCCCCCACCATAACGCCGCTCAGTCTCGATGCACGAGCCGCCTCCCGAAGACCAACCGGTCGGCTCCGTGCATCGCTCCTTCGTAAGCGTCATCCGGAGTGCCTCTAGCCGCAGGCATCGCAAATGTCGGAGGGTGGGCATCATTCGGAGTGCCTCTAGGCAGCGGCATCGTAGATGTTGGAGGATGGGCGTCTATGACATCTCCGATAACTGCGACAGAAGAAGCGACGGTTTTAAAATGTGACGGCCTTGGCCGTGTGAGAATGCCAGTGGATCGGCGGGAGGCGCTGCTGGATGAGTTCGAGAAGAGTGGGCTGAGCGGCGCGGCGTTCTGCCGGATGACGGGTGTGCAATACGGCACATTCGCCAACTGGGTGCAGAAGCAGGCGAAAGAAGCGCGCGGCGATGGGAGAAGCTGCTCCTGGCGTGGTGTCATTTGGCCCAGGCGACGGCCAGGGAAGTGTGCGGCTGTTCGAGGCGGTGGTCGACGGCGGGAGCCGCTTGCGGGCAGATCGGGCGGTACGGCGGGTCTGGCGATTGAAATGCCTGGAGGCTGCCGGATGCGGGTGGAATCGCCGGTGCAGCTGGCGCTGGCGGCAGAACTCCTGAGATTGATGTCCAAGAGTGGGCGAGGCGGATGTTAAGCTTCACGGGAGGACTGAAGGTATTCGTGGCGCTGGAGCCGTGCGACATGCGCAAAGGCTTTAACGGGCTGGAAGCGCTGGTGAGCCAGCGCTTGGAGGAAGATCTGCGGCAGGGAGCGCTGTTTGTGTTTAGCAACAGGCGTCACACGCGTCTGAAGATCATCTATTGGGATGGGAGCGGGCTGTGGCTTCTGATCAAGCGGCTGGAAAAGGGAACCTTCGCGTGGCCTCAGGCGGCGCAATGCGAGGGCGTGAAGTTGAAGCTTGCACCCGAGGCGC
Source organism: uncultured Verrucomicrobiae bacterium (assembly GCA_963828525.1). Classification (GTDB taxonomy): domain Bacteria; phylum Verrucomicrobiota; class Verrucomicrobiia; order Chthoniobacterales; family Chthoniobacteraceae; genus CAWHEP01. The sequence continues at coordinate 26,571 of CAWHEP010000002.1, read as the reverse complement.
TGGCCATGCTGACGGATGGGATCGACCTGCGCGGCGCGCGCCTGCGTCCATGGTATCAGCGGGAGTAGTCGATCAGGTGGGTGATTAGCTGAAATAAAGTGGCTATATATTGTTGTTTTCTGTTGATCCAAAGCAGCTAAGTAACTATATCCTGTGCTCATCCCGGTGATGAGCATGTCCCCCGAAGAAGAACTCAAGACGCTACGGGCGCGCCTCGCGACGGTGACCGATGACAACCAGCGGTTGCGCACGGAAATCGCATTGCTGCGGCAGAAGCTGGACGCGCTGGCGAGGCGCATCTTTGGCAAGAAGAGCGAACAACTCAGCCCGGAGCAGATGATGCTGTTGCTTGCGATGGGAGAGGACTTGGGCCTGGGAAAACAGGATGGCCCGGAGGAGAAGCAGGCTCTCCCTCCGAGGCCTAAAGGAGCCAAGAGCCGCACGCGGCGGCAACCGCTGCCCGAGCATCTGCCTGTGATCGAGGAGATCATCGAGCCTGAACCCGTGAAGGCTGATCCGAAGGCATGGCGTCGCATCGGCGAAGAGGTCAGCGAGCGGCTGGATTATGAGCCGGGCCGCTTCCTGCGAAGGCGCACGGTGCGTCCCAAGTATGTAAAAAGGAATGTGGTGGACGCAGCACCCGTGATTGCGCCCCTGCCGGGCTGCCTTCTGGAACGCAGCATCCTTACTCCCGGCCTGCTTGCCACAATCCTGGTTGGCAAGTATTGCGATCATCTGCCGTTGTATCGGCAGGAATCCATCTTTTGGAGCCGACATCAAGTGTGGCTGCCGCGACAGATGCTGGCGCAGTGGGTGGGGGTGGGAGCGGACTGGCTGCGGCCCATTTACGATCTGATCAAAACCGGAGTGATGGGCGATGGGTATGTGCAGATAGATGAAACTCCGATCCGCTATCTTGAACCAGGCAACGGGAAAACGAAGCTGGGCTATCTCTGGACATGTTGCCGGCCCAAGGCGGACGTCGTCTACCATTGGAAGACAAGTCGTTCCACGGAATGCCTGGAGAACATCGTGCCGGTAAACTTCCGCGGCACCGTGCAATGCGATGCTTACTCGGCCTATCGGCGTTTTGCCATCAACCGCGGCGAGGAGATCACGCTTGCCGGATGCATGGCACACGCCAGGCGCGGCTTTTATGAAGCCAAAGAGCAGTCGCCGAAGCTAGCAGGCTTGCTGTTGAGGCAAATCCAGAACCTCTACGCGGTGGAGAAAGAGTTGCGCAGGTGCAAGGCTGGGCCGCGATTGCGGGAAGCTGCGCGCGCCAGCGCGAGTCGTCCCATCATGGAGCGTCTGCACCGGAGCATCCTCTCCATCAAACGGCGGGGCCTCTTCCTGCCCAAGAGTGCATTTGGCAAGGCAATCGACTACGCCTTGGGGCAATGGGAGAACCTCTGCGTATTCCTGAGAGATGGGCGCGTGGAGATCGACAATAATCAGGTGGAAAACGCGATCCGCCCGACAGCGGTGGGCAAGAAGAACTGGCTGTTCATCGGGGACGCGGAAGCGGGCGAACGCAGTGCGATCATCTACACGGTAATCGAGTGCTGCCGCCGCCGTGGCATCGACCCGTATGAGTACCTGCGAGACGTGTTCACCCGGCTGCCCTCCATGACCAACTGGCAGGTGAAGAACATCACGCCAGAAGCCTGGCACAAGTCCCAGAAGAGTGCCCTCAAGGCGGCAGCATAGATGTCGTAGTAGTAGGCACTACGACATCTCTGTTAAAAACCCCTAATCTCCGGCTTCCTCTGTCAATAGGTGCTCCGACTTACGCTTACAAATAGGGCGAAAGAGGGAGGATGCTCTAAAAAAGTGGCCAAGTCAAAAATATTTACGGCGGCCTTTAAAGGCAGACTTGCGTCGCAAGTCTCTCTATAGGAACAACTTGAGAATCATGCACCGTGATGGAATCGAACCATCAACCTAGTGATTAAGAGTCACTTGCTCTGCCAATTGAGCTAACGGTGCGAATTGGAGGGCGAACATAGACATTCAAGCGGCGGTTTGCAAGGAGTTCCCTCGTTTTTATAGCTGCCGTCTGATCTCCTCCACCATTGCGCCGATTCCTGGCTTCTCGCCAAACGCCTTGTCGGTGTAGAGGGTGCCGCAAGAGGGATGGGCATCCTTTAGTTTCCGGTATTCGGACCAAGTCTGGTCATAGCCTTGGATCAACGTTCTGGCTCTCGCCTTGTCCGGCTCCGCCGCCAGCGCGGCTAGTTGAAAACCAAATTGGTAGATGCGAAAGACGCACAGCCCGTATTGCGCCGACGTTCTCACGTACTCCGCGGTGGCTGCATCGGGAAAGGAGATTTTTCCTGCAAGGGCGACGATCTCCTCCCAGATGCGGACTGCTTCATCCTTTTCCTCCAATACGCGCTGCCGAGCCTCTGGCGCGGCAGGCAACGGCGGTCTGCCGATATATTGATCCCGTGTCCACCATGGAGTGATGTCGTTATGAGTGGATCGTATCCCGCGATACACGGCATCCGCCGACAACAAACAGAGCCGCCGAAATTTCTTGCTGTTCTCCCGGTCAAGCTTTAAGACGCCGGAACAGTATTCGTCGAAGATGTCTTCCTCCGCGCGGGCGGGATTTTGAGCCCACTTGGCCATGACATAGGCGTTCAGATCGCACCACAGTTCATTCGTGATGTATGGCCCTTTCCATCCGCCGCCTCTGCTCCAGGTGGAGAGTCCGGCTATGCGAGGATTCGACCAAAGTTTGCGCAGGCTTTGTCCGTGATGTTCCTCGAAGCCCTCGATTGCGCCATGGGCAATGTAGTTCGGGTACGCCCCCTTCCCTTCATACTCGCGCTGGCACTGGACTTCGACAAGCTGCGGGTGCCGCCCGATGCCAAGGACCTTGCTGAACGGATTGCCCCGGTGAAAGTCGCCTTCGCAATGCTTTACGACGATAAAAAGGTTCGGGTGCGGGTCCACGCAGGCGCTGACTCGTTCGTATTTGGCAGCGTCCGTGTCGAAACTATTCCAGGCGCGGAAGAGGATGCGCTTGTTCAGCTTTACGCACACCTCATCCCGCAGCAGATTCATGAGAGGGATGATGGTTTTGTCAGGGTCGGCTTTGTTGCTAATCGCCCCCTGGTGGAAGGGCGCTCCCTGGAGGTAGGTCTCGCCAATTCGAATGACAAGCCCATCCAACTGTGGAAAGCGATGGAACATCTGCCGGATGGCGGCTCGCAAGTACTTTTGCGTGTTTGGGTTTGAAACATCGCCGAAAGTCGAAGCGAGATGATATTTCTCCACGAGACGCTTCGGCAGGACCACCATATCCGTGTGGCAATAGACGTCGAGACCGGCAGCTTTTGCGGAAGAATAGAGCTTGTCCAATTCAGCGGCTTTAGCATCGACCCAAATGCGGTCGGGTGAGCCTGTGGGCAGGATGTCGGGGTCGACGGCGGACCAATTGATCCCAAACTGCGCGCCCTCGAACAGCTCGAATGTCTTGCCGGTATAACCCAGGCTTTTCAGGAACGCCGCGTCATTATAGTGGGTGACAAACGGTTCCTCGCCCGGGTTGTTGTGCACCATATCGATCAGCACTGGTGGCGCGGCGAGCGCTCCGCCGCACGCCGCGTAAAAAAGCAGGATCGTTGCGAGAATCGATTTCATTGACCAAGATGATCCGCGGACTCTTTCACTGCACCGCCGGTTGGGGCCAATCCTTCAGAGGCACCTGGGCCAGCGTGTCATTGCCAGCGGCCGGCCCGGCGGAGCCCGGTTGCAGAATCACAGACCAGCTTAGCGCGCCCGAAGCGGGAGATTCGAAGTTCACGACAAGGAGACGCACGCCGGGATTTGGCGCGTCATAACCATTTTCGGGCGGCTGGGCGGAGATGCTCTCAAATCTGGAAGGCGCGCTGGAGACCAAAGCCATCCTCAATTCGCTCCCATCCTGCTTCAAAGTTGCTTGCGTGCCGTCCGGCGAGAGGATGATTTCCGCGCTGGTCATCATGGCCCAGCGGACGTCGTCCCCTGCCTTAAGGCCATCGACTTCATCCCGGATCAGGACATGTTTGCCGGGGCGAAAAACAAAACCGCGGGCCACTCGATCCGCCTGTCCACGGAAGACGGGTGAGAGGTCAACAATCGCGCCCTCATTAGCAGCAGCGGCGAAGTGTGTGATCGCCGCCATGCCATCAACCATGTGGAGTTGCTTATTGATGGTGAGCGTGTTGTGGCTAAGATTGTTAAGGCGGAAGACCCTCCAGCGGTCGCCGTTTTGCTTGCCGTCAAACAGCTTGAGGCCTTTGGACTCCAGCGAATAGTAATCCTGCTTGCCGAGATCGCGCGCCCAGCGCACCCCATCGGACTCAAAGACGAAAGACCCCGCGTCCATATGGGCATGGCTGGAACCCGCCCTGCCTCCCTTAAGTCCCAGATACATCGCTCGAAGCATCGTTCCATTCCGTCCGGAACGTGGCGATTGGGTTGACGCCTCGACCCAGCCATGCTTTTGGCGGGTCCAATGCTTTGGGCTTCGACCTCGCTGGCCACCATAACGCCGCTAGGGGTAAAAACCTATCCTCCTCCCCTTTTGGAATTTCGTTGCCAGCGGCTGGCTGTAGCTGGCGCATGGCCAAACTGAGGAGGTCTGGGCGATTCAACTTCAGCGCGAACCAGAACAGGGCAGGTTCGACCCCCAAATCCTCCTCGCCATCGGCAAAGTTAAAGGATTTCCCCGTCGCTCCCAAGGCTTGGAGGTGAGCCTCAGCGCTTTGAAGGAAGCCCGGGCTCGCGGCCAGGCCCCAATCCGTGCCGAGCGACGATTGCAAACAGCTTAGGAGGAGGGCCTCGTAGGTCGTCCCGTAGCCCCAGTAGAATCCCACCTTCGGGATAAACGCCGCTTGGGGCGTAAGGCTTCATGCCGTTCATGTTGAAGTCGCGCGTCTTTGCAAGGGTGCGAGCGGCAAGCTCCGGCTCCTCTTCAGCCACCGCAAGGGCACCGAGAGACATCCCTGCCAGACATACCTGGTTCCAGTTATTTTCAATCTTTGCAAAGCCCATCTCGGGCAGGCCGGGGCGGAGCCCCTTCTCGACGATGGCCTTTTCAATGGCCTTGCGAGCTTCCGGCGACAGGGCGTCGTAAAGCCAGTCGTATCCAATCGCGAGCGCCGTAGTCATCTCGGCGACATCGAGAAAGTGGCTCGGGTTCCAATCGTCGAAAGCGGCGACAGCAAGCATTTCCTCCTGCGCCCGAAGTGCGAAGGCTTTGTCGCCACTGAGATGAAATTGAGTCGCCAGGAACAGCACACGCCGAAGAGTCGTCCTTGAGACGGCGAGCAGCCGCCTGCCCTCTTTCCGATAGACGACAGGCGGGGCGTCAAGCAAAGCTCGAGATTCGCGTTCGCAATGGATTAGGAGGCAGTCAAGAGCAGGATCCTCGCGGCGGCGACTTTTGATGATTTCCCACGTACTGCCGGATAGGATCAACCGCGGATGCGCAGGATTCAGAGCCCCTAAAATATTGCCGCCGCCATGCACCAGCGGTGGTAACTCCGCCAATGATTCCGCGCCCAGATAGACAGAGGCAACAAGCAGCGAACCCATGACTTGCCAAGGCATCCGTCCTCGTCTGCCTGGCCGGAACATCACTTAGTGGAAGGATGAAGATGCTGATCCAGGAACTTCCCAACGGCCGCGAGGTTTTCGGAGGAGTTGAATGCAGGCCCACCATGTCCCGCACCGGGAAGAATCTTCAGCGTCGTCTCAACTCCGTCTTTTAGAAGAGCAGCATCCAGTTCGACACTCTGTTGCGTTGGCACCAAAGGATCCTGCGAGCCGTGCATGATCAGGAACGGGGCGCTTTCGCGAGTGACAAAGCTGATCGGACTCGCTCGGCGGGCGATTTCCTGGCGCGTCGCTATTACTCCTCCGAGGAGCTTGGAAACGGCTGATGGCCGCCTGGCCAGGGCCTCATCGCCTGAGTCGCCCCAATGGAGAAAATCAGTCGGGCCGAACCAGTCCACCACGCATTGCACGGCACTTGTCTGGTCAAGATTTTCCCCGACGTCGAAGTCCCGAATATTGCCCGTGGTGCCGAGTAATGCGACCAGATGGCCGCCTGCAGAGGCACCCCAGACACCGATCCGTTTCGGGTCAATCCCATATTCAGCGGCGTGCGCGCGGAGCCAGCGTATGGCGGCTTTACAATCCTCGATCTGCGCGGGGTAGATCGCTTCCTGGCTCAGACGGTAATCGAGGCTTGCCGCGACATAGCCTCGCGTGACCAGTGGCTTCGCCGGACAGCCATGTTTGTCACCGCCCTGCCAGCCGCCACCATGAATCCAAACGACAAGGGGTCGCAAGGCACCGCTCTGGGGGAGGTAGAGGTCGAGGCTCTGATTCGGAGCGCCATGGGGAATATACGGGATGTCACGGATTGCTCGAACCCCTTCGTCGGCAATCTGGGCGTCAAGAGCGCCAATACAGCCGCCAGCCAGCAACAACGCTGCGACAAGACGCAAGAGGGTTCATCGGACGTATTCTACGGGGACAGCATCTTTTTGGTTTGTGCCGAGATCACGCTGAAATACAGCCGACCCTTAGGATAAACAACTCCAAGCGCTGAAGTCGCCGGCGTATGCGCAGCGACACCGAGCGCCGTGGTTACAAGCCGGCCGCAGGCGCTTGCTGCTGAATGTTGTGTTTGGTGACGATCTGCTGCGCAAGCGGGTCTGTCTTGGCAAGTTCAAGAAGATCCGACAGGAGTTTCTGTAGCGAGCCCTGCACTTGGAGCGACTGCTTCACCATCTGATCCTGCCTCTCGATGGTGGCGCGCAATGCTGTCTTCTGTTCAGAGAAGCCGTTTACCTGCCAGATGAAGAGCAAGAGCACGCTTACGATCAGCAGCATGAGTGGAAGGAATGCATCCTTGCCAATGGAAAATTGTCCGTCCGAGTCAGAGTTCATGGGTGTGGTGAGGAAGAAGGCGATGTCGAGGGAGAGGAGGTTCCCGATTTGGCGGGGGGATTTACGGTAAGTGTGAAGCCATTCTTGGCAAGAACTTCTTTCATCTTGTCATCGGTCACCGCCGCTTGCCCCATCTCCTTGAGGATCATGGAGCCTGCCTGTTGAGAGGCCGTTCCCCTGTTGATGTCATTCTGCTGGGACTGTAGTTCCTGCTGTAGATGCTGGTTGGACTTGCCCAACGCGATCACCCAAATGGAGAGGATGAGACAAAGCGCGCTAAGGGCGGTTGCAATATAAAACTGAGTGGACTTCATTTCGAGGGGATTTACGATTGTTAGGGCCGCATCTGGGGCGTTCCGCTCACCGCCGGAGTGGCCGAAGCGGGAGGGGAGACAGTGACGGTGTAGCCGTTTTTTGCAAGAACTTCTTTCATTTTGCTGTCCGTGACCGCGACCTGGCCCATCTCTCGGAGAACCTCGGTGCCCGCCTGCTGAGCGGCCGAGCCGCGATTAATTTCGTTCTGCTGATTCTGCAATTCCATCTGTAGATGTTGATCTGTCCTGGCCAGGGATATTAGCAAAATCGACAACACAAGGCAAACCGCTCCCAGCGCGGCGGCGATGTAAAACTGTTTTGGGTTCATTTGTTTTTTGGAGCGGAACATGACGCCCGCTCAACGAGGCGCACTGGCATTACGATCTTTTTGATTTCCTCAAGGGACTCTTCCTTGACACGCCTTTCGATTTCTTTGACAGCGGCAACTCCCATTTCCTCGGCCGGCAGATGGATGGTGGTGAGAAGTGGATGGATGTAGAGCGCAAAGCCATCGTCGGAGCAGCCCATAACGCTGATCTCCTCGGGCACCTTGAGGCCACGGTCTTGAACGCGGGCCAAAACCCCTGCAGCCACTGCGTCATTAAAACAGAAAACCGCCGTCGGCCCAGGTGTTCGGTCAAGCAGGAAATCAATGGAGGTGAACCCGCTTTTGAAGTTCAAATCTCCGTAGATGATATTCTGGGCCTCGATCGGTATCCCTAGATTGTCATAGCCGATTTTGATGCCCCGGTTCAACTCGATGATCTGGTGGTCAGTAGTCCCAAAAGGGCCGGACAGGATGGCGATCCTGCGGTGGCCAAGGGAGAAGAGATGTTCGACCGCCAGACGGGATGCCTCCGTATAGTCGGGGACTATGCTTGTGACTCCAGCATTATTCATGGGACGACCCAGGTAAACCACGGGAAAACCCCGTTTCACAAGCGCCTGAAAAAGGCAGACATTTGGCGTACCGATGCAGATGAATTTTGAAGCTGTTCCCAGAAGGACCGGGTGCGGAAGTTCATCTGGATTGGCAAGATAATCGAAATTTTCATCGGTACTCAGCAAATGAGATCGGGTGCGAGGGATCGGAAGAAGCGCTCATGGCTGCTTCCGCCACGCGCGCGGTGAAGGGATCCTTTAGAACGCCGCCAAGATCACGAGAAAAAAGAAGGCAAATCTCGCCCATGTCGGGATACATCCGAACCACCGCCCGGAGGTCGTTTGGAACGTATCCGAGTTCCCGGCAGACCTTGAAGACCCGCTCCCTTGTCTTGTCGCTTACCCGTATTCCGTAATCCCGATCATTCAACAGGGACGAAATTGCTCCCTGCGAAACCCCAGCGGCCTTGGCAATCGTCGCCATGGTTGCGGTCTTGTGGTGATCCCCGTGTCTGCCCATCATCCTGTTCCTGCCATCCAAGGAGGTGTCCTGCCCGTCTTCCGTGTTCATCTGTGGATATTTAACCGTTCCATAGGAAAAGGCAAGCAAAGAGGAATAATTAAATTATGCACCCTTTATCTACGCTTCGGGGAGAATTTTTTTGACCAGCCGGCTGATGCCCTCCTGCGCATAGTCGCTGCGGGGATAGATCTTCTGTGCCTTGAGATACCACGCAAGGCTGGAACCGACCTGCTCTTTCTGCTCGAGCTGTTCGGCGGTTCTCAACGTGCGCACAAAGTCTGCGGCTTGGGTGGTCAAATCGGCCCGCTCCTGATTTAGTTTATTATCCTGCGGGAAACGTTTAAAGACCCGTTCAACGCTCTCCCAAGCCCCGGCATAGTCGCCCTGATTCTTTATTTCAGTCGCGCGCATGATGGCCCCCTCGATTTCCTGCATGTCATCGATGACCTTTTTTAACTGGTCGCGCCGCGCGGGGTCAAGAGCGGCGGCGGCTATGAAGCGAATCTTGTCGTCGTAAATTTGGCGAAAATTGTGCTGACTCAGAAGTTGATCGAAATCAAGAAGCGTCTTCTGCTGCACGTCAGCTTGAGAAAAGATCATCCCTGAGACCTCCGCGAGAGCCGGATTCCGCGGCCATATTTCCGTAGCGGCCTTCAGTTCCTCTTCAAGAGTCTGCCGATCGCCGCTGACGGCCGCATTTTTCGCCTTGGCAATGTGCATCGCGCTTACGGTCTTCGCCGTTTCGATCGCGGCCATAGGCTTGGAATTATCGAAATCCTTGGCACTTGCCTCCAGCTTGTGAACGAGTTTTTCAGCCAGCGTATAATCCTTCACCTCAATGGAGGAAATCAGTTGATTGGTCTGCTGGGTAAACTCCAGCGCCTTCCGCTTCTTTTCACGCGGGAGCGTCCGCAACTCGGGCAGGTATTCGCCCGTAACGAAAGCCTCGGCGAGCCTTTTCGTTGCGCTCTCCAGTTCGTTCTGTTGTAGCAGAAACGTATAGGCTTCGACACCCTCGCGCGCGTCACGTATCAACTCGTTCGCCAGTGAATCAAGAGTGCCAACTGTCGGAGGCATGCCGCTGGTGTTGGAAAACATATTCTGGGCATCCTTTCCAACACGCAGTTGCGTGTCGCCATCGGTAAATACCGCCCGATAAAACCGCGTCGCCATCAGGACATGTTGAAATCGCCTCTGCAAAAAAAGTTGAACGATCAGCGCCTGAAATTCGATCTTCATCTGGATCGCAGAAAGCTGCTTCTTGAGATCGTTTGCCTTAAGCAGGGCATTTAATTCCGTGATGCGCTGGACGTATGGAGCCATGCGGACATCGCGCTTCAGCTTTTCGTTTTGAGCCCACTGCTGAGAGGCGGCGTTATTCTGGTGCTTGCCCCCGGATGGCGCGCCATCCAGTTTATTGTCGCTAGCCTCCATCTGCGCATTCCACTGAGTCTTCTTCAGATCCTCGGCAAGGCCCTCGTTGGCCTTGGCGAGCCGGTCGCTCGAATCTTGTGAGCGCCACGCGCTATAGACCGCGTCGGCAATGGAATCGCAGAGCCGGGCGTCAATTTGATAGTCGGAAGCTTTCGGCAGCAGGCGAAACGCGTCATCGATATTCGCCGTAGTGGCGTTTCCCGGCGCGAGCTTGTCGAGGATCGCCTTCAAAATAGCCTGGTAACGAGTGTCGTCGGTGCCGGTTTCCTCGGGCGCGTTGAGGTATTTCTCAAAGCGCGCCTGGAAGAGCCTGTTGTCGTTGACATTCCAGCTCTTGCCGTCCCATGTGAACACCTCGCTTCCAGGATCAAACGATGGAACGTCCTGGCCAAGGAACGGCTTTGATCCCTTGCTGTCGGAGCCTGCGGCCGGAGCGCCTCCGCCGGAAGGAGCGGGAGCGGCGGATCTCGGTGCCGGAGCAGGGTCGGCGACTTGCGAATGCGCTAGATTTTGAAAGAGTGCTGCCGCACACAATAGCGAGGAGATTTTTATTTTCATACTTTGCGCAACCCTTCCACGCGGAGAATGCCTTTGTCCCCAACAATGATCCGCAGGAAGAAGCGCTGCCCCTTCTGAATATTCACGTCATTGAGGTTCGCTGGCACAAGTACCTGGCAGCACCTCCCCGCCAGGATCGGCTTCCACGGAGAATAGCCGCCCAGACTCCCGCGACCACGAAAGGAGATTATCCACCGTGCAATTCAGTTTATAAACATTTTGGCGAAGGCTATTCGAATCCTCAAGGTAGGATGTCACATTCAGCGGCTCAAGAGTGCGATACGGGTCGCTGACAAAACTGTAGAGAAAATAACCTCCTACGAGGGCGGCGGCGAGAAGCCCGAGCACCACGCCCAGAGTCCAGGCGGGATTTACGGACGAGCTTGCGCGGCGCGGCATAATAAAAAAATAAGGTTCAGAGGAGGGGTTTGCAACGGTTTTTATGCCGAGGCACTCTTGGGCCGCCGCTTCCTGCGACACCCAGCGGAATCTCGCGATCGTCAGACGATGGGAAGCGGCAGGACCGCCGGGGTTTAATAGAAGTAGCTCACCCCGAGCAGCCCACCCAGGGTGTTCACTCCTGTGTTACGCGAGGTGAGCCCTGCATTGGAAAGATGACGGAAACCAAGTTCCGCGTCGATAGCCAGCCTCTTCGTCACGAAGAAATGAGAGCCGATCGAAACCTGCTCATTGAATTCACCAGCCGACCCGAGTTCCACTTGCTTATGGTTTGCATGCGCATCGCTGTAAGCGCCACCAAAGCCAAACTGCCCGTAGGGCACAATCCGCTGGCTGGGGTTTTGAATGAAATTATAACGCCACTGAAAAGCTCCGCCTACAAGGTAGCTGCCCGGGCCTTGCGTTACCGGTCCACCCGAGGCTTCCAGCAGCAATTCATAATTGCCGCGAAAGAATCCGCTATATTTGATGTTCGTCAGCATGTATCCGAAGCGTATGTCGTTTAGCTCGTAGTTAAAGGCCGGATGCGCGTCCGGACTGCCTGTCACGGAGCAGAATAAACCGAAGAGGGAGTCGAACTCGAAGTGACCTTTCTGATAAGGGGAAAAGTCCATCTCCACGACGGATTTTGACATCGCCGCATCAGGTGATTCACCGGCGTAAACGGCGGAAAGGAGAACCACTAGAAGGGCGGAAACGGAAGCAATAAGTTTCATCGGGGTATGTGAGATGCGCGTTTTTTTTGTCACGAGTGTTCGGAATCGATTCGTCGAGCGCTAAACCTCCGCCGGAAATGTGTCAAGGGAATTGGCAAAGTGGCTCGGCAGAACGGCATTTTCGCAATTTTGAACGCTCATGCAGGGTGCAAGCGGGGTGATTAGCTTCGCGCACCCGCCCTCCGCCCGCGCGCACCTTATTTACACCATCGTAACAAACGCCACACCCGGACTCTGTTATCCGACGCGCCAGCTTTGGAGGCATGACAAAATGGAGTATTTCATAAGCTGAGAGGGTGAACAGTTTGGGCCATATTCCAGGGAGGCCGTGATTGAATACCTGCGAGACGGCACTCTCCTTCGGGAAGATCTCGTCTGGCATGAAGGTCTGGCGGATTGTAGAACACCTGGTGAATTATTGGGCGTCGCGGCCGCTCCGGCTGCTGTTCAGATCAAGGCAGTCGATCCGGCCCCCCTTGCCGGTCGCGCAGTCATGCGCCCGGCGGGGGTCGAACCCACAACCTTTGGCTTCGGAGGCCAACGCTCTATCCAATTGAGCTACGGACGCGTGTCAGCGGAATGACGAACGAATCATTGCGCCAGAAAGGCGCTTCGCGCAATCGGAATCGAGGATGATACGTCGGTAGCAGAATAAATGTCCCGAGGAGCTTTTTACTTTGCGTGCCGCTGCTGGGCGACTACACCTTTTGGCTCCTTCAGCATCTATCTCAAATGACAGACGACTCCAAAGCCTTCCTCAAGCAGCTTGTCGAAACCCCAAGTCCCTCCGGGTACGAGCACGAAGTGCAAAAGCTCGTACGCGAACGAATCCGTCCATGGTGCGACGAGGTAAGAACCGACGTGATGGGGAACGTGTTTGGCATTCGGAATCTGGGTGGCAAGCCGCGGATCATGCTGGCCGGCCATTGCGACCAGATCGGATTTATCGTCCGCTACATCACCGACGACGGGTTTCTTTACGTGGAGGCGATTGGAGGCGTGGATCCCACCGTGGCAGCCGCGCAGAGGGTGTCGATCATGGCGTCGGACGGCGCCGTCATGGGCGTGATCGGGCGAAAGGCGATTCATCTCATGGATGATGACGACCGCAAGAAGGTGCCCAAGATGGATGATCTCTATGTGGATATCGGGGCTACCAGCAGGGAGGACGCTTCCAAGCGCGTCGCGATCGGGGATGCCGGTGTGTTTGTCCAGCCCTATACCGAACTCGCCAATGACCGCGTAGTTTCGATGGCATTTGATAACAAGATGGGCACGTGGATTGTGACCGAAGTGCTGCGTCTGCTGCATGGCATGGATTTCGATGCCTGTGTGATGGGCATTTCCACTGTGCAGGAAGAAATCGGATTGCGCGGAGCCCAGACCAGCGCTTTTTCCGCCGAGGCTGATGTGGGGATTGCTCTCGATGTATCGCACGGCACGGACGTGCCGGGCATCGAGAAAAAGAAAGCCGGGGATTACCGGGTGGGAGGCGGCCCGATGGTCTATCGGGGGGCAAATATAAATCCGAAGGTCTTCAAGCTTCTGGTGGAGGCGGCCGCGGCGGAGAGCATTCCCATACAGGTGGCATCTGCGGCACGGGGGACCGGGACGGATGCGAACGTTATGCAAATTTCGCGATCAGGCATGGCAACAGGGTTGCTTTCGGTGCCTCTCCGCTATATGCATACGCCGAACGAACTGCTCTCGCTTGAAGATCTGGCGAATGCCGCGAAACTGCTCGCGAGCTTTTGCGCGCGTCTCAAGAAGAGCCACGATTTCACCCCGTAGTCACACAAATGGATCCTTCCCAACTCAGCAGCAACCTCCTCGGCGATGTCGAAATCGCCGGTTCCATCTCCTTTAAAGGTGAACTGACCTTTGACGGAAAACTGACCGGCCCGACCATCGAAGGCCGGACCCTCATCCTTGGGGAGCATTCCGATATCACGGCGAACATTACCGCCCAATACCTTACAATTTCTGGCGTTCTCCGGGGCGACGTCAATGTTTCCGAAAAATGTCAACTAAAGCCGACCGCCAGGTTCGAAGGCAACCTAAAGACCTCCCGCCTTGTCATGGAAGATGGAGCGACATTTATCGGCAGGTCGGAGATCACTCCGAAGGGCAACAAGTAGTCCGTATCGCGCGGCTAGGCCGCCATTCCGACCCGGATTGCGACGACGGTTACATCATCGGGGAGTTCTGAGGTTCCCGCGAACTCCACGGATCGTGAATGAATGCGTTGCACGAGTTCCTGTGGAGAGAGTGCCAAATCCTGCTCGATCCATCGGATCAGATCGGCACGCTCCAGCATGACCCCACCCGCATTTTCCAACTCGATCAATCCATCCGTGTAGAGGAAGATCGTATCGCCCACCTGGAGAGGAATGGTCGATTGCTCATAGTGGACGTTCTCACAAGTCGCTGGATTGAGGATACCGAGGACAGGACCGCCGGTTTGCAGATACTGGACGCTCTCACCACGCCGGAACAGAAGCGCTGGCTCCTGCGACGCTTTCACGTAAGTCAGCGTCCGTTGCTGAATGTCGAAAACCGAGTAGAAGGTGCTGGCGAAATTTCCCAGCGGAAACTCGTCGCACAGGCGCTGATTCAGGGAGGAGATACACGCGGACGGGGATTGTTTGGATCGCAGAATGTCTCCGACCAAAACCTTGAAGATCGCTGAAAGCAGCGCGGCTGGAACACCATGCCCTGTGATGTCCGAGCAGACGACCCCAAGCTTCGTATTGCCTTCGCTCTTGATGAAATCCACAAAGTCGCCGCCGATGTCTCCTGAGGGGATGAATAGCAGCCCCAAGTCAAGGCCCGGAATGCGCGGCAGTTGCGCCGGCACCAGGGCGCGCTGAATCTTCCGGGCAAGAAGCAGCTCCTGGCCGAGACGCTCATCCCGCTTTGCAAGTTCTTCCATCGCGCGCTGTAATTCAGTGATATCCGTGGCCACGACGGTGACCCGCGCAACGCGTCCGTTCGCTTCGTGAACGGGCGTGTACCAGCACTCAAAAACGCGCCGGCCTATTTCACGCGTGGAAGTGAAGGTTTCTCCAGCAAGGGCACGATGGAAGTCCTCGATCATAGCCGGAGTATCCTTGAAAACGTCGGTGACGGAATGGGCAATGATCTCCGCCTGGTTGCGCCGAAGTTTCTCAAGACCCTTGCCCTCGCAAAGAGTAAAGACGCCTTGTGGTGTCAGGGAAAAGAGCATGATGGGTGCGCCCGAAACGACGATCTGAAGCCGCTTTCGACTCTCGGTGAGCGCCTTTTCGGCCTCGCCCTTCTGGCGGGCTGCACGCCGAAAAAATTGGGCCAGGACTGCTACGAAACAGCAAAGTATGAAGAGGCAGAGGATGTAGAAGTAGGTGTAGATGTTTTTGTTTGTCCATTCGGCGTCCATCCGCCCGATCTCCATGCCATCGTGCAAAACTGGACTGCCGACAGGAACGTCCCGGATCAATCCCGCCTTGCCGAGCAGCGCCTCGATCCCTCTGGAAGGTTTGTCTTTATCTATCGATGCGAAGGCCTCGCCGTCGGAGTGCGTCACGTAGATAGAGCGGTAGCCGCCTGCCTTGCTAATGATTTCCAACTCCTGCCTGGCGTCCTCCCTGTCAATATTCCACAGGTGAGGCTCGATAAATTGAGCGTACCGCGCCGTCTGCGCTTCCACCCTTGCGAAGGTGTGTTTCTCGTTCAGCCAGATCGCTGTCGCAAGGCAACCAGCCAGGGCGGCAATCGTGAGGGGGGCAAATCGCTTCATTAGCGCGGGGGCTCCAGCCACAACCCTTTGGTGCCAACGGGAACGTCCGGAGGGAGAGCCGGATTCTTTAATTTGAAGACGGTCCTGTGGGGAATATCCGCCAGATCGATTATATCCTGATTGCGCTCATGGAACAGACGGTCGAAGGATCCGTCTGAAATCGCTTTGCGCAAACCGCGCTCGACCCGCGCGGCAAGAGGAGCGGACGCCTTGTTCACGAAAAAGAACATATCCGTCGGGTAATAAAGAAGCAGATGCTTCTCCACGGCCAACCCTGCGTGCTTGTGGACTTCCAGCTCCTGCCAGGCTTCGCTAATTGCCCTTGGAAAGTAGTCAAAACGGTGCTTGCGAAGCATTTCGAATAAACCGTCGTAGCTACGTCCCACCTCGGTGGGGATGCCATTCGCCTCGAGGATTGCGTTATCCGGCCAATCTTGCCCTTGTCCTGCCGTGAGCGCCCGAAGTTGATCAAGTGTCTCGATCCCGTCAAACTTGGGCTGATCTTTGGCGTTGATAAGGAAAACACGGTAACCGAGCAATCCCTTGAGCAAAGGGATTGGAATCGGGAGCATCTCCTTTTCGCGCTGGATACTGGTCATCGTCCAGCAGAGGTCGATTTGTTGCTTGCGACGCAGGAACCAAACACCGCGGTTTTGCAGGGGCATGGCCAGTTTGCAGAATTCAATTTGAAACGGACCGTCGGAGTCCACAGTCTCCGCGAGTGAGAGCCGAAGCAGGTCGATGTAATATTGTGACCGAACATCTGTTTCTCCTTCGGGAGATTGGATGTGCACCGTCAGCGTGCCCGCGTACCCTATGCAACGGAGCAAGCAGAAGATCAGCAGCAGGCCGATGCCGGAACAACACCGCCGAATCCGTTGCTGAAGTCCTGAATTCGTAAGGAGCTAGATTGAAAACTAACCCTCGCTGCGCAAATAGATTGTAAAGGCAGCACCAAAACCGGGCTGGGTCTGCAGCTTTAGCGCTCCTTCCGCCTCCTTTACGAGGCGTCTCACGATGGAAAGCCCCAGCCCTGTTCCCTTGTCAGCGGTCTTGGTCGTAAACTTTTCCTCAAACATTTTTGAAAGAATTTCCTGGGGAATACCCGGTCCGCTATCTTGTACCGTCAAGGCAATAAGCGGCGCGCAATTCCGAAAGCCCTCCTTATTGATGATCCGAAGGCCGGGGGAGTCTTTCACAAGAGTCATATCCACCGGCGTACGCAATTTCTCGCAACGCACTTCCACCCTGTGCGGGGCTTCGGTGCATTGAAGCGCGTTCACCGTGAGATTCAGGAGAATCTGGAGGAGATCGGTGCCATTGATTTCCGCCACCGCGTCGCCCGGGAGCTCCTGGACGGAAAGCGTATGTCCGCGGGCTGTCGGATGTCTTATCAGCAGTTCCCGCAAATCCGTCAGCACCTGGTTCATCCCCACCTTCGCTACTTCCTCGTTTGGGTTGTTATGCAGGAAGCTGAGATAGCGTTTCGAAATCTCGAAGCAGCGGCTGACCTGTCCAGTGAGCTTGTTCAAGTCGTCCTTGATCATTTCCAACTGCTCACCTTCCAGGGTGGCGCTGTTTCGCATTGAGCCGTTGATCATTTCGACGTAGCCGGAAATGACGGTAAGCGGGCTATTTATATCATGGAGCACGCTGGCATAGATGTCCCCCTTCGCACGGATCATCTCCTCCTGGATTTTTTGGTCCTGAATCTCCTGCTGCAATTCCTGGAGTTTTTGGTCGGTCGTGGACAGGCTCCGGGCCAGGCGATGCTTCTCCAGCGCCCTGCTGACCGCCGCACGGACCGTCGTAATGTCGAAGGGCTTGTTCAGGTAGTCGCACGCACCATGCCTGATGGCGTGCCTTGCCGTCTCAATCGTCTCATAGGCAGTAAGCATGATAACTTCGATGGACGGGTTTACCTCCTTTAAGCGTTGAAGAAGTTCTGTTCCTGACATGCCAGCCATGAGGATGTCGAGGATGGCGACGGAGACATCGTGCTGGCGGATCAACTCGAGCGCTGTTTTGCCGTCATTTGCCAGAATGACCTCGTAATCCGTCTTGAAGACAATTTTCAGTGACTGGCGCGGACCTTCCTCATCATCGACTACAAGAAGCACTGGCTTCCTGGAGGCTTCCGCAGGCGGCGTCGCTATCTTAGAAGTGATATCCAAATGAGAGGCTAATCGCATTGCTGTAGAAGGAGTACGTGCCATCCGCCAGGTTTCCGTGTGAGATTGATCTTCCAGGCCCATAGATGAACTGGTAACCGATGTCCCAGGAAGCGTGCAACCGCGGAACTTCCTGGCCAAGCCCCACGCTGAAGATATGCCGGTTATTGTCTGGGATCGACGGGTCGAAGCTGTCGGAGGGAACTGACTCCTCGCTGAAGAGGTAGCCAGCACTGAGCCTGAACTCGTGGGGAAGCTTATGCGTCACTCCCAATTCGTAGAGGAAACTCGGCTGCCAGTTGAAGGGGAGATATAGCTTGCTGGCCCGTTGGTAGATGGTCACCGTCTTCAAAGTATGCCAGTCTGTCCAATCGATATCGAATTCGACATTCCAATCGGGTGCGGGCCGGAATGATAAGCCAGCAACGATCTCTTTGGGAAAGGGCAGTGTGGCATTCGCCGGCTGCTCCGGAAATCGGACAAGGGTTGAGTTTCCCAGCGCGGCAAATGGAGCGACGGTCAAATCGGTGTGCCCGTCGAAAGTGACAGAGGTGGCACTGCGATAGGTCAAACCGAAAGAGAATTTCTGGCAGGGCTGCCAGAGGAGGCCGATATTATAGCCTATCGCGTCTCCGTTGCCGCGGAACTTGAACTCATCCCCGGGCACCGCTATTCCCCGCCGCAGATCCGCTGTGGCATGATCGAGAGTCAGGCCCGCCGCGATGGACAAGCCCTTGCAGACCTTCCAGGCGACGACGGGATTGACCGCCAGATAAGAAACTTTCCCGCGAATTGCGAACGTTCGCAATTGCGAATAGTCAGGATATTCAAGTCCGAAACCAAATGGCGCATAAGCACCCAATCCGAAGGACACCGGCCAATTTTTTGGCGTGTATGTATAGTAAGATTGAGGAGCTGCCTGGATGCGATTCGTGCTGGAGATTTCAGATCCGCCGTTCTTCGGCTTGTCATAAACACGCAGGTCGATTCCATAGACACCGAAGCTTGAGTTAAGCCCTTCAAGCTGGGTGATCCCCGCCGGGTTATAGTAGATCGCGGCTGGGCTGTCCGCCGTGGCCGCAAACGCGTTTCCACGAGAACTCGCTTCCGCATCCTGATCCGGCAGGCGAAGGCCGAGAGCGAGCAAGGATGTGGGGAGAAGAAGCGGAACCAGGCTGAGACAAAGAAGTTTCATGAAAGTCCTCTCAAGGAAAGCATTAGCCGTGCCCGCCCACCAGGCTTTACTCCCACGGCCTCTGTGGTGCCAAAGTTTCGCAAATTCTAGAGAGTCAGCGGCAGCGAGATCCGGACCACTCCGGTTTGATTCTTCGTCGTTTTTGCGATCCTCATTTTGCCCCGATGATTTTCAATGATCTTTCGCGTGACGGTAAGGCCGAGGCCGAGCCCAACATTTCGCGTGGAAAAAAAGGGCTCCGGAGCCCGATCCGCGGTTTCCTGCGTGAAGCCAGACCCCGCATCCTGCACCTCGATCTCGAGCGACACGCTCCCACCGTCCAGCTTGTCTTCCTCTATGCGAACATCCACCTTCGGCTCTTTCGGATTTGCCTGCAGGGCATTCAACATCACCTCGGCAAAAGCGTGACGGAGCGCCTTGTAATCTCCCGCCACTATCCAGCGTTCAGAGCTTTTTTCAAACGTCAGCCGGGCGAGTTTGCCAGGTTGAAACTTGTTGGCTTCGTGGAACGCCTCGACAATTACCTCCGCGAGTTGAATCTTGTCGGCAAAATCCGTGTTATCACGCGCAAGGAACACCATTTGATTCGCGAACCTGGAGATGCGTTTCACCGCCGCACCCATGGCATCCGCGAGAGAAACCCGGAACTCAGGCTCCTCGAATTTCTCGGGCAGCAACTGCTCGTGAGTTGAGAGTGGGACAAGCGAATTGCCGATCTCGTGGGCCAGGTGCTCGGCCATCGATTTCACGAGCCGCAGATTTGACGCTTCTATCTCCAGACGCTGCGCCTTTTCGATCTGGCTGACATCTTCTATGATGAGGAGAGCCGCATTGGGAAGGGTAGGCGTCTCCGCGCGGAAGGGTGAGATGGTGACCTGGAATGAAGTTTCTAGCGCGTGTGCCGGGCGATATCGGAACTTTGGCTGGGGCGCGCACGTCTTAAGGACAGTGAAGATTTTGCTGCCCAATTCCTGGGACAGGTCGCCAAATTCCAGATCTTTTTTATTCGGATCCTTCACAAACAGTGCGCGAGCCGCAGGATTCGCATGCAAGATCGCGAGGTTGCTGCCAACAACGATGCAACCGCTCGACAACTGGCCAAGGATGTCCCCCACCATTGCATGGTTATTGATGACCTCATCATGCAGCCAGCTATTCTTGATCGCGAGCCCGACTTCTTCCAGCATATGAAAGATGAGCGCCAGTTCCTCATTCGCATAAGGCTCACCGGTCAGCCGCTTGTCAAAAACAGCCACGCCGATCATCGATTCCCTGTCCAGTATCGGAATCGCCACTTCGACTCCAAGGAGTTGAAACTCCCTGGCCGCCTCTCTGTCGCCACTCCCCTCTGGACTGGTCGCGCGCAGGATGCGTCCTTGTCTATGAAGATAGCCCCCGATGCCCGTTCGGAAAGAAAGCGCGAAATGGTCGAGAAATGTATGCTCGATCCCAATAGCGCAGGCCGAGCGGAGCCAGCGGTCATCCCTGCCGTTCGTAGTGTCATTGGTCAGCCCGCCGGGCTTTCGCAGGAAAATTATCGCGCGATTCACTCCGATTACCTCACGCAAGAGCAACAGGAAGCGCTTTAGCAGGGCTTGGGAATCGAGAGTGTGCGAAAGAATGGATGAAAAGTCGCGGAGTGCCGTGAGCGCTGTCGTATGATGCGAATAAGCGGTGCTTGCGGGTAAAGCGCGGGCGGCAAGCTGGGCCGGCTCAGCAACCGACTTTGGCGTGGAAGAGTGCTTGGCAAGCAGCCGGTCCAGCAGCGTGTTGAGGATCTTGGAGCGCACCGGCTTCGTGAGAACGTGCGAAACGCCTAGAAGGTAAGCGTCTTCCTCCCATTCCGAATGCGGTGCCCCTTCATACACGATCATGGGACATAACGGAGCCACGACCTTTAACTCGCCTATCGGTACGGATTGCGCGGACATCGGTGATTTCGACATCCAGAATCAGGGCATCGATTGCCCCACGCCCCAGCAGCGACTCCGCCTCCCAAACGTCGGCCTTGGCAATGATCTGGTACCGCGTTGGATCCAGGATGGACTGGATGGCGGTTGCCAGCGATGCTTGTCGAGAGAGACGAGCAGGGAAATCATTTCGCCGAAGCTGTAACGAGCGGGATCGTGGGGCTACTTTGAGAAAGGGGCAAGTCCACGTTCACAGTGGTGCCTTTTTTCGGCTTGCTGGCAACACTTAAATTGCCGCCATGCAAATTCACAATCCGCCGACAGATGGACAAACCGAGGCCAAACCCGCGGTTTTCATCTCCGCGATCCTTCGTTGTAAAATACGGCGTGAAAATCCGCGCAAGGTTCTCTTCCGCGATCCCCTCCCCTTCGTCGATGATGGCGAGGCGAAGCCATTCGCGACTGCCCGGCGCTTTCGGCATCCGGGAGAGATAGAGGTGGACGTGCGCGCCGGGCGATGAGGCATCAATGGCGTTTGAGAGCAGGTTGACGATTAATCGTTGGATGAGGACCGCGTCCATTTCCAGAAGGGTGTCTGGTGACATATCAACCAGCGTTTTTATATCCTTTCGCCGAAGTTGCTGGGAAGCCAGTTCCACCGCCTGCGCCACCACCATATCCATGCGTCCGAGCTGAAAGTTGGGGCGCAGGTTCTTCGAGAAAAACAGCGCCTCCCTAATGTAGGTTCGCATGGTTTCGATATTACGGGTGGCGAGCGGGAGCAGTTCGTCTCGCAATAACTCCAGCGGAGTTCCCTCGTTCGCCAATTGCAGGAGCGTCCACATTGGCGTTAGCAGATTGTTAAGATCGTGAGCCATTCCGCGGGACATCCTGCCGAGAAGGTCCAATTCCTGAGCCAGCATGATCTGATCCTTGAGACGTGCCTGGTTTAAAAACAGGCTCAGGTTTTTTACCAGTGCCACGAGAAGATTAACATCCGTTGCGGTGTATGGATCGCCAGTACTCTTCACCCCGATCAGCAACAGACCGAAAGGTGCCAAATCGGCGAAGAAGGGAAAGCAAAATTCCGCGTCAAACCGGCGCATGACGCCTCGAGCTTCCCGTTCGACAACATTCTCGATGGGAGATACATAGACCGTATTCAGCGCGATGTATTCAGCTTTGCTCTTCGCGAATAGCCGGAAAATGGGGGATTCAATCTGGATTTCCGAAGGATCTCCACTTGGGCGCTGTGGGAAGGAACGGAATAGCGAAAAAGCGCGGCTTGCTTCGTCCAGCATTAAAATCTGATAACTGGCCACGCCGATTACATGCACCAACAGATGCTCCAGATCATTAAGCAGCATTTCGTGGTCGGTATATTTCTGCATGGACGAGATGAAGCCGCGTACCTGGACATGGTATTCAAACCGATCCCCGAGGAGCCGCCGTTCCAGTGCCTCGCCACCTCCGCCAAAGATGCGCGGAAAAAAGAAAGAGGCGATCAGCGAGCTCAAGAGCAGCACCGTGAGCGAGCACAGGAAGGAGACCGGTGTGAACTGATTTCGCGCAAGGATGCTCGCCAGAAGAAGAAGCGTAATGCCGATCGCGAATAAAAACGTAAGCCGAACCAAGTGGGCGGCTGCACGGCCCAACGTAACCTGAACGTCAAGCAACTGATGTTGAAGAACGCTGTAGCCGACGATCAAGCCGTAAAAGACAGCAGCCAGACTGCCGAGCGGGTAAACCTGAATCTGTGTGAAGGGATAGTAATCAATCCCGAGGATAGGGATCACGTCGTTGCATCCAAAAGCAATAAGGGCGCTTTGGGCGATGATCAGCGGGGTAAGCCGCCTCTTATGCAACAGCGGTAGCTGGCGGCGCTTCGCGATCAAGATTGGGACAGAAACGAGAAGCAGGATCAGAGTCAGTGAGAAGATCCAGAAGCCGGGGCCAGCGATCGAATAATAGGCGTAGCCGAAATCGCGGACGCCAGCGATAAACAAGCCGGTA
This sequence comes from uncultured Verrucomicrobiae bacterium, assembly GCA_963828525.1. Classification (GTDB taxonomy): domain Bacteria; phylum Verrucomicrobiota; class Verrucomicrobiia; order Chthoniobacterales; family Chthoniobacteraceae; genus CAWHEP01. The sequence goes on along the minus strand of CAWHEP010000002.1, from coordinate 3,669 downwards.
AAGTTGCTCAGCGCGAGGCAGATGGCCAGAGCGTACAGCCAGCGAATGATGGGACCCGTGCGAACCTGCCCGATCAAAAGCGACAGGTGGAACAGAGTGATGGGGATGAAGATGACGCCGAACTGGAGGAATCGCGCATAAAACAACGCTGAAGCGGCGTTGTTCACGCGGAACATGCAGAAGGTCCCCAGATTCCATATCGTCAGTGACAGCCCGAATACTCCAAATACACGATGGAGAACCGGACGGGGGTCGCGACAGACGACGAGGATGGTAAGGATGAGGTTGGCAACTGCCGCAAATAACGGGATGTACTGGAAGAACGACATTAAGAGCCGGGGAACTTCCCCAGTATCAGGCAGGCGTTTTTTCCGCCGAATCCGCTGCTGAGGTTCATCACCGTTTTTAGCGGGTATGGGCGCGAGGATCCCTGGACATAATCGAGTGTGCAACCTTCATCGGGTTCCGTCAGGTTCAAGGTAAGCGGGATCTCCTGGTGGTGGATGGCGAGGGTGCAGACGATAGTTTCGAGAGCTCCAGCTCCCGCGAGCAGGTGACCCGTGATTGGCTTTGTCGAACTGACAGCGAGGTTCGCCGCGCTGACCCCGAAGAGCTTTTTTATAGCCCTGGTCTCCACGCGATCATTTGCCTCGGTAGCCGTTCCATGGGCGTTGATATAGTCGATCTCGGAGAAGTGAACTTGCGCCTGCTGCAATGCCTTCTCCATGGCCCGTATAACTCCGATGCCTTCCGGGTGAGGAGTCGCCGGGTGGTATGCCTCGCAGCTTCGGCCATGTCCGAACACCTCGGCATAAATCGTCGCCCCGCGCGCAAGAGCGTAGGACAGCTCTTCGAGCACGAGGAACGCCGCTCCCTCACCCAGCAGGAATCCATCCCGCGTCTTATCGAACGGTCTCATTGAGGTCTTCGGGGCGTCGTTTCGCGAGGTCATCACCTTCGTCTGGCAAAATCCTCCCCACAGGGGTGCCAGCAAAGGCGCTTCGGTGCCCCCAGCGATCATCACATCCGCCTGATCGTTGCGAACCATGTTGAAGCCGTAGCCTACGGCGTCGTTTCCAGAGGCACTCCCGGTGCTGCATGTGATCGCATGTCCGGTCACGCCAAGCTCATTTGAAATCTCACCGCTTCCTCCTCCGTTGTAGCCGTTAATCAACGCATAGGGGCTCAATGAGCGATACCCTTTCGACGCAAAAGTGTTTTCAACCTTGAACGCCATTTCATTGTTGCTCAGCGATGTCCCTTCAACGACTCCAACCCTCTCGGGATCAAACTTCGCAAATTCGATCCTGGCGTCGTCCATCGCAAGCCGGGCGGCCGAAACCGCGTATTGCGAGGAGCGATCCAGACGCCGCGCGGTTTTGGCCTCCATGTATAGCTTGGGATCAAAGTCCGTTATCTCAGCGGCGATTTTGTTGGGAAGATCGCTGGTATCAAATCGAGTCACCGGCGCCGCGGCACTTTGGCCAAGGCAGATGGTCTTCCAAAACGTCTTCAGATCATGACCGTTCGGGGCCACAACGCCCATGCCGGTGATTACAACGCGTCGAGCGAGATGATTACGACTCATGACGAATAGGCCAGCGGTAGGGCAGGATTGCAGGGGTTGTTTTTTGGTAGGCGAGATATGGCTCTCCGAATTTTTGGACGAGAGCGAACTCTTCGATCCTCACTCTCATTAGGAGCACAGGGAGGAAAATGAAAGGGATGGCCGCCAGCATATAAAAAGCATTTAGGATCAAACCTACACCCAGCAGCTCAAATATCATCGAAAGGTATGTTGGGTGGCGCACCCATCGGAAAGGCCCGCTCTTAACGAACTCGTGTTTGTCCCTGATCTCAACGTGGAGGCTCCAAAACCTGCCCAGCGCCGCAATCGCGGAGTTCCGCAGGTAAAATGACGCGAGCGACACCGGCCATCCGATCGCAAAACAAATCCAGTGGATCTTTTGGCGAATGAGGAATTCCACGAGTGATCCGAGCAACATCAATGTCCCCGTCATCATGAAAAGCTTGAGAGTCAGCCGCTCGCTAATAACGCCTGCGATTACATCCCGTTTCTTTTTCAATTCCGCCAGCCGCACGAAGTAAATCGCGAAAGCGGATAGAATTGGCAGGACCGTCAGTGGGATCGTCACGCAAACTCTCTATCCAGGGGGCCAGGCCAACTTTCGCCCCGCAAGAAGGTGCATGTGCAGATGCGGGACGGACTCTCCGGCATCCAGGCCGTTGTTGATAACGAGCCTGTAGCCGCTGGTGGAGACTCCCATCATTTCCGCCGCTTTCGCGGCGGCGAGAAGGAGCCGCCCGAGCAGCGGCCCATCGTGATTTTGTGCTTCCGCGAGACGAGGGATCGGGCGCTTGGGCACGATCAAGAGATGAATGGGGGCCTGAGGGCTTGCGTCGTGGAAAACAAGGAGATCATCTTCTTGAAACACGATTTTCGCGGGAATCTCACCGCTGGCGATTCTTTCAAACAGCGTCATGGCCTCAGGACAGCGCGAGAAGGAAATCCCTGCCCGCATTTGCCGCTCCCAGTTGTTCCCTCACGAAGCACACGATCTCCTCACGGAGCCCGTCGCAATCGCGGCTCCATATCTTTTTTGCCCTTAACTTTTTCACGCACCGCTCCAATCCAAAAAGCTCGAGGTAATTCGTGTCCGGGGTAACAAGGGCGGCCAAGCGACGTCCCAAAATCTCAAAAAAGGCGAGTTCGTAACCGGAACCAGCTTCGCGCGCCACCTCGTCCAGGGAGATTTGCGCGGGCGGCGCATCGGGGACGAAGTAGCTGGCAACCTCCGCGTAACCGATAACCTGCAGGACGCTCTGAACCGCCGCGGTGAGCCGGGTGACGGTGACCGTGCTGTCATCGTAGCCAAGCAGCAGATAAGTCGTGACACTTTCCGCCACGTGATCGGCGAGCCACCATTGCGGATAGCCTGCCTTCTCCGCCGCGCGTCGTAATGAACGCACGAGCCAATCCCTCTGGAAGGCAGCCAACTGTCCTCCATCGAATTGCACCAAAGGTAAATCGTCTTTGAACGCGATCATTTCTTACCTGCCATTCGACGTCTTGAAGAGTTCAGGCTGCAATACATTGGGTTTCGGTTTTCTTTCCAGCGATTGTATCTCCTGAATAAACTCGCCAACATCCTCGAAGTGCCGATACACCGACGCATATCGGACATAAGCAACCTCGTCGAGTTGATGCAGCTTTTCCATCACCTTTGCACCGACGACACGCGACGAAACTTCGCGCGGGTGGTTCGACTCAAGGTCATGAATGATTTGTTCGACGGCCTGCTCAATCGTGCCAATGCTGATTGGGCGCTTCTCGCATGCCTTTGTTATCCCTGATGAAAGCTTGTGCCGGTCAAAAGGCTCGCCTCTTCCATCTCGCTTCACTACGCGGATATCGGCGCGATCCACTTGCTCATACGTGGTGAAGCGATGTTCACAGACGAGACACTCCCGGCGTCGGCGAATGCTTGCGCCGTCCTTGGATAGGCGCGAGTCAATAACCTTGTCTTCGATTCCTCCGCACTTTGGGCAGCGCATAGTGGTAAAAGCCCGTATTCAGGATTTCGGGCACAAGATATTGTGGTGTCAGAAACAATACAAGCGCAATGACGACCGATTGTCAGGTCACGA
>CAWHEP010000001.1:0-207091 GCA_963828525.1 uncultured Verrucomicrobiae bacterium | reverse complement strand
CAGACGGTATTGCTCCGCCTCGGCGTTTGATCATGAACAAAAGCGCTATCTTGACGCGGGGTTCGACGACTTCTTTGCGAAGCCCTTTCGGTACGAACGCATTTGTGAATGTCTCGCGGACAACCTGAATGTTTCCTTTCAGCACGAGAGCAGCAGCGAGGTAAAAGACATTGAACGTATCGAGCTCCCAGACGAGTTGGCCGCGCGGGTAAGAGCCGCGGCGGAGATTTACAACGTCACCGCGTTGAAGGCTCATTTGGGCGAGCTCGCTTCCAAGGGCGGGAAATCCGCCCAAGTGGCGGAACACCTGCTCATGGCAGTCCAGCAATGCGACATCAGCCGCGTTCTCCAGTATTTGCAGAGCGCCGACGAGACGGCACCCGCGTGATGGGAGACGCGACCGCCATGGAGCCCCGAGAGAAACTCCTGCTCGTTGATGACAATCCAGTGAACCTGAAGGTGCTCACCGACTCTCTGGAACCGGAGGGGTACGCGGTGCTCGCGGCTCCCAACGGCCAGGTTGCCTTGCGGGTGGCGGTCTCCGGCTCCCCAGACTTGATCCTTCTCGACATCATCATGCCTGGGATGGACGGCATCGAAACCTGCCGCCGCCTGAAGGAGAATGAAGCGACACGGGATATACCGGTCATCTTCATAAGCGCAAGCAACCAGATGCAGAGTGTCGTGGACGGGTTTCGCGCGGGAGGCGTTGACTACATCACGAAGCCGTTTCAAAGCGAAGAAGTGCTTGTTCGGGTGGAGAATCACTTGAAGCGCGTCCGCCTGACACGTGAGCTAATCGAGAAGAATCGAGCACTCTCCCAGGCGAACGAACTCCTCCGCAAGGAGAGCGATTTGCGAGAGCGCGCAGAGAGCGCCCTGCAAGACGCGGACGAAAAGCTCAATTCGCTTTCCACCCGGGAAGCTGAACGGTGGGGCGTCGCGGGCCTGGTTGGAAAAAGCAATACGATGTCTCGAATTCTCGGCGAGATTCGCAAGCTTCATGCGTTTGCCGCGACAAGTGTTCTCATTACAGGCGAAAGCGGGACGGGCAAAGAGCTCATTGCGCGGGCCATACACTTCGGTGGCCAGAATGCGAAGTCCCCCTTCATTTCGGTTAACTGTGGGGCAATCCCGGATGAGCTGGCGGAGTCTCTGTTTTTCGGACACCTGAAGGGATCGTTCACGGGAGCGATCGGCGATCGCAAAGGATATTTCGAATCAGCTGACGGCGGCACGCTCTTTCTGGACGAGATTGGGGATATGCCCTTGCTGCTGCAGGCCAAGCTCTTGCGCGTGCTGGAGGATGGGATTGTCACCCCAGTGGGCGCCACGGAGGGAAGACGGGTCACCGTTCGGGTCTTGGCCGCGACTAACGCGGACCTTCATCACAAGATCTCAAGCGGCGCGTTTCGACAGGACCTTTACTTCCGACTTGCGCGGTTTTCGGTATCAAACCCTCCGCTGCGCCAGCGACGGGAAGATGTACCTTTGCTCGCCAGCCATTTTCTCGCGTTGTTCGCAAAGGAGATGAACATTCGGATGTCGCGGCTCTCGCCCGCGGCCCTTGCCATGCTTGAAGCATATGACTTCCCCGGGAATATACGGGAACTGAAGAATGTGATTGAGCGGGCGCTGATCGAAAGTGGCGGGGGCGAGATTCAGCCTTGTCACCTGCAAATCGGGCGGCCGGCGGGGCCTCCCGCGACCGCAAAGGCCTACTCTGAAATCGCGGACGATCTTCCATTGAATCTCGAAAGAGCGGAAGATATCCTCATCCAGCGCGCCCTTGCGGTCGCCAACGGCAACATCGCCGAAGCCGCCCGCCTCCTTGGCGTGCATCGCACCCGCATTTACAGAAACCTGGCTTCCAAGGAACACGCATAAGTCCCTGTGTCCGTGCTGGGCGCTCTCGCGCATACTTAATTACGAAAGGCAAAACGAGCACCGCAGCAGTCTGCGTGTGCTCGTTCACCAACCAACCAACAAATACTTCAACCGGCGAAGCCACTTCTCCGAAGCCTTCCGCTTCCTCGCCGCTTTCTTCAATAGCCGCAGCCGGAGCGAACGCGAACTTGGCGCATGCCGCCAGGAAGACTGAAACAATGAAGTAGCTGACGGCCACCACAGGAGTCTGCCCTATCCCAATCCGCTCTCCGTGCATGAACCCAAAGAAAGTGAGCACGGCGCCAGCCATCGCGAAGCCCGCAGCCTTCATAAAGGTGCGGTCAATGATGCAAACCGCAATCGCGGCAAGGATCAACCCGCCCAGAATAGAACCGCCTCCCATAATTTGAAGCCCACGATATAGGACGCCCTGGTTCTTCATGTTGCCCACGAGCGTATCCATCTGCGCGGCAGAGAGCGCCGGGACGATAGTGCCAGCCGCCGCAAGCGCCCCGTTAATTTGCGTGATGCCCCAGTTCGCGAGGTGTGGAGTGAACGCAAGGACAATAGCGGGCGCATGACTTTTGGTGTCTCCTGAAATGCCTGTGATCCAATCAGCATCCCGATGTATAAAGAGGATTGGGAGGATGGCCACGCTCGGAACCAGTGCCAGCATGACCGAGATGGTTCCAAACCAGCAGAGCAGAATGACCAGAATTCCCGTTGCGGCCGAGTAGCCAATCCGCCCCCCCATCGCCTTCCACCCTGGATGTCCTATATAAACCGCGTTGATGAACGGGTTGCCCATCATACAGCCAATTAAGCTGATCACGCCATCGGCAGTTAATACACGTGTCGTTGGAAAGCTGTCGCCCGCAACAGCCGCGCTTTCGACATTGTCCATCGCTTCAACAAGATCGTAGATACCGAACGGGATCGCGGTTACGAGAATTGAGCCGAGAAACTCAAAACCCGAAAAGATATGATTGAAAGCAGGAAGTGGGACGCGGAAGCCAAAATTGCTGACCGAGTCGGTGAGTCCTTTTAGCTCATGCCGCCGTAGTTCAAACCAAATGCGGTTGATCCCCAAGCGATTAGGGTTCCAACGCCAATTGCGACAAGCCCAGCGGGGATACCGCGATAGCGGACACCGCCGAACCAGCTCACCAGGATAATCCCGAAGCAGGTGAGTCCAATCACGGGCGTCATAAACATCTGCAAGGCGGGAGCCATGGAGATAAATGTCACGGAGACCCCTGCCAGCGTCCCAAGGAGTGCCGCGCGAGGAGTGATCTTTCGAATAATGGGAGCGATGAAGCCGCCAGCCATCAATACAAAGCTTTGGATGAAGACCCATGTAAGACCCGCCTCCCAGCCTTTGACAGGATCGCCCGTTTTCAAGGCAATCGGCAACATGATCACAAAGGTGACAATGAACATGTGAGGCACGCTAATGCCGGACGGAAGAGCGCACACATCTGTGCGACCCGTCTTCTTTGCGAGTCCGTATGCCATCCATGCATAGTAGAGAGTAGAGAGACACATCATCAGCCCTGTGGCCGGCAGAATGCGCCCAAAAACAAGGCTATCGGGCATTTTGAGCACAAATCGCAGCAGCGCGGTCAACGTCAGAAGATTGACCAAAATATTCGTGCCGAAGCCGAAGAATGCATTCCAGTCTCCGGGTACCCAAATGTTAGGTTTTGTTGTATTGCTCATTGATTTCTGATCCTCGTTTTTGTTTTTTGCTTCCCTACTGGCTGATTGATTGCAGAGCACCAAGTATGTTTTCAGACTTGGTGACCCAGCCGAAAATGCCCCCCTGCGCTTTGATCATCTTAAGTCCCATCTCCTGAAATTCAGGAAAGTACGAGCCGACGCAATCTTCCGGAATGAGGCAATCATACCCGCGATCATTCGCCTCTCGCACCGTTGTATTAACGCAGACTTCGGTTGTAACGCCTGTTACCACGAGTTGCTGGATGTTCTGATTTTGGAGGATTGCGTGCAAATCCGTGGCAAAGAACGCGCCCTTGCCGGGTTTGTCGATCACCGGTTCGGAGCCCAGCGGATAAAGTTCAGGGATAATGTCATGCCCCGCTTCGCCGCGCACGAGGATGCGCCCCATTGGCCCGGGATCGCCGATGCAGGTTTTTGAGCGACCCCGGATTTTCTTCGCCGGAGGCAAGTCAGCCAAATCGGCGCGGTGCCCCTCTCGTGTATGGATCACGTGCAAGCCCGCCTCTCGCCAAGCGGCAAGGAGTTTGCTGTTCGGGGCGATCGTTCGTCGAAGCTGCGAAACATCATTTCCAAGCATCTCTCCAAATCCGCCCGGTTCGAGGAAGTCACGCTGCATGTCAATGATGAGCAGAGCGCAGCGAGACGGATCAAACTCGAAGTCGTAGGGTTCGGCGGCGATGAGGGACATATTCACGAAGTTGCTGGACTGTGTTTTTTCAGGCATCGCACTGCTTAGCAAGCGATATGCCACAGTCCCCAGTGGCGTCGTAAAGTATTGATCTCCAGTTAATTACGTTGATAGCGCGCAAACCTGGATTATGCGAGGTCGGGACGAAGACTGTTCCGATTGTCGTAATTAGCACACATGCGACAAGTTCTAAGCTGGCGGGCAGTCAGCACCTCTTTTATTCCGGACACTGTGCTTCAAGTGTTCCCCACGCGACAGATGAGTCAAAGGGAGGATCTCGGTTTTGCGATCTTGCTTAATGTGTAAGTGTCTTGCGTACTTTTGGTTGCGAAGGAGTGAACAATTGTGGCACGGAAGACGCTATCGGCGTCAACGCGTTACCGCCAACGCGAGGTAACGATTAACCCGCACCAAGGAGACACCATGAAAACAACATCCGCCATCCCGCTCATAAGAGCCGCCGTTTTGTGCGCCTCTCTGCTCACAACCGCGACGCAGTCATTTGCCGGCACAGACACTGCCGAAAGCAAACTTAACAAGCCGGTGATCGAGGAAGAGAGTCTCGGCTCGAAAATCACTGGGCTGCTGAATTTCGAGTTCTCAACAAACTATATCACGCCGCGCGGCCTGAATGTCGAGGACAAGGGCCTCGTCATCCAGCCTCTCGCTCTGCTCTTTTTCGATCTATACTCCTCGAAGACGAGCTCATTCGAAGATCTCACATTCACGGCTGGTGTGTGGAATGACTTCAATACCTACACCAAGAATGCAGGCGGCACACATCCAGGCGCTTGGAACGAAATCGATTTCACCGCTGGTCTTACGGCGAAGTTCCTGAAGGGGTTCCAATTCGACACATTCTACACCTCCTTCACGAGCCAGGTGGACGCCTATCCTACCTCCACGAATCTTGACTTCAAATTAACCTACCACGACTCGTGTTTCACGGGCTTTAAGTTAAACCCTTACGTGGAATATTTTCAGGAGGTTACGAATAAAGCCACTGTAGATCTGGATCCCGCCACGTCGCGCAGGAGTTTCTACTTCGTGGCAGGGATGGACCCGACATACGCCTTCAAGAATATTCCATTGACGCTGGAGCTGCCGACATTTGCAAACTTCGTCGGAGATCACTTCTACCAGAAGTTCAACGGGTCCGGCGGCGGATCGGGATTCGCTCTCATCTCTACGGAATTCAAGGGCACGGTCCCCATCAAGTGCATCCCCAAAGGCTATGGGTTATGGAGTGTGTATGCCGGCGTGCAATATTACAACCTTCAGAATGAGGGGTTGCTGGACGGGAATCAGGTCCTCGCCACTTCGCACCGCCAGCGCAACCTTGTGCAAGGGCATGTCGGGTTGACGATCTTCTTTTAGGGAGACACATAGCCGCTCGCAAGAGTTAAATAGAAGGAGTCTGGCCGTAGGCAAACCCTGCGGCCAGACCCGTCCAAGTATGAAGTCTCACATCGAAGCTGACCCGTATCCATACCCTTACAACGGCGACCTGCGCCCCGAAAACACCGCGCTCGTTATCATCGACATGCAGACAGACTTCTGCGGCTTCGGTGGATACGTGGACAAGATGGGGTACGATTTGTCACTTACTCGCGCCCCGATCGCGCCAATCCAGCGCGTCCTTGCCGCAGCGCGGGAGAGAGGGTTTCATATCATCCACACCCGCGAAGGACACCGTCCCGACCTGGCTGATCTCCCTGATAACAAGCGGTGGCGCAGTTGCCGCATCGGGGCGGGCATTGGCGACGCCGGGCCTTGCGGACGGATCCTCATCAGAGGCGAGAGCGGGTGGGAAATCATAGAGGAACTGCGACCGCTAGAAGGGGAGACGATCATCGATAAACCGGGGAAAGGCTCTTTCTACGCGACGGACCTTGATCTAATCCTCAAGCATAAAAAGATTGAGAACCTCATCCTTACTGGCATCACAACCGATGTGTGCGTCCATACGACGATGCGGGAGGCGAACGATCGTGGCTACGAATGTCTCGTCCTTTCCGATTGCACCGGCGCCACTGATCACGGAAACCATCTCGCGGCGCTAAAGATGGTTAAGATGCAGGGCGGGGTTTTCGGTTCCGTGGCGGACTCCTCCGCGGTGCTGGACTCGATCCGGTAGGGCCAAATCTTCAGAATGAAAGCTCTGGAACTTTCTGTGGCGCAACGCGTTTCGTTCGAAGTATGATCCCGCATATGAATTCGTCCGAAAGTGTCCTCCTCGCAGTTAATGGCAGTCTTATGACCACCCTGCCCCTGAACGGAAATATGCTGGATGCGCATGCCACATTCGTGAAGGAGGCGACAACGGAACCCGCCTACCGAATGTTTTCAATCAATGATGTGCATCCCGCCATGTTGCGGGTGGCGAGTGGAGGCGCCCAGATCGCCGTAGAGGTTTGGTCTGTACCTCCGCCCGGACTCGCTTCCATCCTGCTGAAGGAACCTCCCGGTCTCTGCGTTGGCAAGGTCCGCCTAAGTAACGGTGAAGAAGTCCTCGGCGTGCTCGGAGAGAACATCCTCTGCGAGAACCGCAGGGAGATCACCGAATTTGGCGGCTGGAAAGCGTACCTCAAGGGCAAGTAGCAGCCCATCAGGGCAAAATTTTATTCTGCGGGCGGCTTTTTCGCCGCTGCCAACTCTTCCCACCGGGCATACAGCCGAGCTACCTTGTCGCGCTTGGCTCGCAACTGAGCATCCATGCTGCCCCATTCGGAGCGCCGCGTTGTAAATAGCTCTGGATCTGCCAGCATCTTTTCCATCACCCCGGCATCTTCTTCGGCTGCCATGATGGCTGCTTCCATGCCTTCGAGTTCCCGCTCCTCCTTGTACTTTAGCTTGCGGGGCTTTACCGCGCGCGCAACCTGGGGGGCAGGCGCTTTCATAGGCTCCGGCACGACAGCTTTCTTGACGCGCTTGTCCAGGTAGTAGTCGTAATTTCCCACGTTATACGTGACGATCCCTTCTCCTTCGAAGGCGAGAATCGCGGTGCAAACCCGGTTCAGGAAATAACGGTCGTGGCTCACGACGATGACACTGCCGCGGTACGCGACCAATGCTTCTTCCAAGAGGCGGAGTGTCCCAAGATCGAGATCGTTTGTTGGCTCATCGAGGATCAATACGTTGCCGCCTCGTTTGAGGATTTTCGCCAGCAAAACCCTGCTCCGCTCCCCGCCACTGAGGTGCTCGATTTTCGTGTTGATTCTGTCCTCGGTGAAAAGAAACCTGCGCAGATATCCGCGAAGCGTGATCGTCTCCTCGCCTAGCCTGACATATTCGCTGCCTTCACTAACCTCATCCCAAACGGTCTTGGCGTTATCCAGCAACATCCGATTCTGATCCACGTAGTTTATCTGCGTCCTCGCGCCGATGCGAACCTCGCCGCGCGTCGGCTCCAGTTCGCCAAGGATGAGCCGGAGCAGGGTGCTCTTTCCCAGACCATTGCGCCCCACGACCCCGAGCCGCTCGCCCTCCGCCAGATTCAGATTGAGATTATCAATAAGAGCGCGACCCCCAAGATCGACGCCAAGCCCGGAAAGCTCAATAACGCGATTCGCCAGCTTTGGAGCTGGGGGGATGATGAGTTCCACGTCAAGCTCTGGCTCAGGAGCTTCCTGAGCGGCCAGTTCAAAGTAGCGCTCTATTCGGTCGACGGACTTTGTTCGGCGCGCGCTTGTCCCCTGCCGCACCCACTCGAGTTCGCGCTTGAGATATTTCTGACGCTTGCTCTCCTGCGCCTCTTCGACAGCTCGCCGCGTGGCGCGCGCGAGTAGGAAATCGGTGTAGTTACCCTCGTAGTTATCAAAGACTCCGCGCGAAAGCTCGACAATGCGCGTTGCCACCCGATCCAGGAAATAGCGGTCATGGGTTACGAAGAGACACGCGCCCGAATAGCGGGAGAGAAAATCCTCAAGCCACTCGATGGAGCCTGTATCCAAGTGGTTTGTCGGTTCATCCAGGATCAGGAAATCAGGCTGCGCCACCAAAGCTCGGCACAGGGCTACACGGCGTTTTTCGCCACCCGAAAGAGTAGATACTTCACGGTCTTCAGCGGGCGCATGAAGGTTCATGATGAGGCTCTTTACGCGATGCTCTATGCTCCAGCCGTCAAAGTGATTTATCTCATCGAGCGCTTCGCCAGCCCGCGGACTTTCCGCCGGAAGGCGCTGGTACTCGGCGATTAGGTCGAGAATATGGCGCGCGCCCGCAAATACGTTGGCCTGAACCGTTGCCGTCTCATCCAGATCAAAAATCTGCGGCATGTATCCCGTAACAAGGTTCTGCCGTCTTGTAAACTGCCCAGCATCGGGCTCGAGAGCGCCCGCCGCAATCTGAAGGAAGGTGGATTTCCCCGTTCCGTTCCGCCCGACCAAGCCGATGCGTTCGCCATCGTTTATGCTCAGCGTGGCACGGTCGAGCACGGTCTGAACGCCGTACTTTACGACGAGTTCAGACGCGCTGGCTATTGTGTTGACGGCTGTCGGCATGGAGACGGGGACATTACGCGGTTAAGCCGCGTTGTCACCCAGAGTGTGCATGCCGCGTGGGACGGAGATGAACCCGTTTTTGGCGATTTTGCGGCAGGCGACTTGCTCTAATGGCAGGACAGGCGTTTCTTTTCTTCTCCCCGATGCCGTACTACACGCTGAATCCCATGGAAGTCGCAGTGCTTAAAGCGTCGGCGCGCCGAGGTGATCCCGACGAAGCATACGGAGCGCTTATAGCGACGCTGGGAAACTTGGTGGATCAGGGCACCGGGCAAATCTCCCTATCGAGGGATCAGATTGCCGCGATCCAGAGGTTCGCGTTCGAGGGCCGGAAGGCCACGTGGCAGGCGTCGCTGCTTACGATCTTCGGCAGAACCCTAGGTTCTCATCTCGGCCGCATTCCTGAGGACACTGGGCAACTAACCGCCCGAGAAGGCGAGGAAGACTCCCTCTGAACGATTCCGCTCAACGGGCTTCGCCAGAGCCCCAATGAGCGGCGACGATCCTCTGAAGATTCGGCGCGCGCATGTCGAATGTCTCTTTCTCCGGATCAGGAAAATCTGGAAACCACTTCCAGAAGAAGATTCCCGCCAGGAACGGGAAGCGGCTTTCCAAGGCGAGCGCCTGTTCCACGCAACGGCCCTGGACGCCCGCGGCATCGGCGCCTCCCGTGGAGAACGCCCATGGTTTTGCCGCGCATTCGGCGCTTTCATTGTAGCCAACTTCGGTAAAAAGGACGGGCTTGCTGTATGTGACAGAAAGACTTTGCAGCTTGCTCATCCATGGTTCCCATCCTTTTGCGATTTCAGCAGACGTGGGATCTGGAGCGTTTGACACGGGAAAGTAGCCCAGGATGCCGATGTAATCGAGCGCGTCCCAGAACTTCACATTGTCGAATTCGCTCCAGTTCGCTCCATAAGTTATTTTCCCATGGTATACCGCGCGGACAGCGGCAATGATTTGACGCCACCGGTTCGTGTATTTTTGAGCGCAGACATATTCCAACCCCACGCAGAATATCTTTGCGTGATGCGCTTCCGCGATTTGGGCCATCAAGACAATCCACCTTTGGTAGTCAGCGAAAAACCGGTTCCATTCCGAAGGCTTCCTAAAATCTATTTCCCCCCGCCATAAAAATGGCGTGCCCCAGTACGCGATGTGGGGAATGAGCATCACTCCCATCCCGCGAGCCTTTGCCCAGTCGAGCGGTTTCGTGACATAGCCGGGCTCGGCTTCCTGTGAAAAGGAGACGCCGCCGTTTGTCTCGATGCGCGCGTACGGGTGAATGGCAATCCATCGAACCCCCAAGGATTTGAGTTGGTCGAGAGTGGCCTCCATCTGGGGCGTTCCCCACTCCCATCCTGAGGTCTGCGCCGATACCGTCATGCCGCGGATGAATGACGGCTTGTCCTCCCCATGGACGGACGCCGAAAGACACAGCAAAAAAATCCACAGACCGCGGTTCAATCGGAGAGCGCGATTTCCTTGAAAGCGGAGGCGCGCGAGGGCTTCCGCCAAAAGTGACGGATGATCTCGACCACTCCGGCGCTGCAGACACTTTTGGCGACAATACCACCCGAAGCCTGCACAGTTTGTTTTACCCTTTCCGCCGCGTTGGAGGGGCAGCCGGTTAGAAGGGCATGGCGTCCGTCCAACATCGGAATATCGTTGAGGTGGTCTCCTATGGCGCAGGTGGCTTCTCGCGGAATACCAGTGAGCCGGCCCAACTCCGCAAGGGCCGAACCTTTCGAATAGCCGGCGTGACAAAATCTCAGATAAACCGTGTTCTGCTGGTAACTGAAGGCAGGCAGACATTGACGAGTTTCATCGATGAACTCTACAATGTCCTTCATGTCGCGCTCGGAGGCTGCCACAAGCCCGACGGGCCTCCCTCCTTCCCGGACTACCTCCGCGCTTCCGGCCTCCTCCACATACTTAAGAATCTTCTCCATCACCTGTCCGGCGGTGACGTAAAGGTCGTCGTGCGCTTCCTGGCAAAGCCGGTTCCAGTCCCCAAAATCTTCCCAGCCGCCAATGCCGGCGCGAAATATTTCACGCTCGGTTGTTACCACAAAGTCCGGCTGCACAGGAAAGGCGAATTCTTCCAACCCCTCAACGATATGGGCGAGGGCGCGTCCCGTATTTACCGCCCAAAGCACCCGGTTCCGCTTCAGTTCGCTGAGAATATCGAATAACTCGGGACTCACCGGCGGCGACGCGAAGTGCTCCACGAGCGTCCCATCGAAATCCGTGCTAAGAAGTCTTATCATGGCCCGAGAAAGGCGTTACATTAGGAGTTGATCGCCTAAAAGCAACGGGCAAACATCGCGCTAAAACTTATGAAATCCGCCTACGATCTCGCCATGGAGCGTCTCGAAAAACAGTCCCCCTCGGCGCGCCTCACTGAAGAACAGAAAAGAGACATTGCCGAGATCGAATCGTCGAACCGGGCCAAGATTGCTGAAAAGGAGCTCTTTCTGGCGGGAGAGATCAAGAAGGCAAGGGCTGCCGGTCAGGCCGAAGAAGTCGAAAAGCTGGAACGGCAGCTCTCAAGCGAAATCCGTCGTCTGACCGAGAACTGCGAAAGCAAAAAGGAGCGGGTTCGCAGCGGGAAACCCGGTGTGTGAGAGGCCTTTACGCGGCTACTTTGTCAGGAGCCTCAATCTGATCTAATATCCGCTCCAGCTTTGAGAAATCAGCTGGTTTGGAGAGGAATCCAATCGCCCCTGTATTAGCCACAAAAGGGTGGTCGTGGTTAAGACGCCCAGAGAGCAGAACGACCTTCGCCGCGGGATCTCTGCTCAGAAGAGCGTGGCAGACGGTGAAGCCGTTGAACTTTGGCATCATGATGTCCATGATG
Source organism: uncultured Verrucomicrobiae bacterium (assembly GCA_963828525.1). Taxonomy (GTDB): domain Bacteria; phylum Verrucomicrobiota; class Verrucomicrobiia; order Chthoniobacterales; family Chthoniobacteraceae; genus CAWHEP01. The sequence continues at coordinate 195,414 of CAWHEP010000001.1, read as the reverse complement.
ACCAGGTCGGGGTGGAAACGGTTGTACTGGTGGATGACATCCAATCCGCCACTCGTCACCGTAGCAACGACCTCGTGATGGTGCTCACGAACAAAATCGGCGAGGGCGTCTGCAAGGACTTTTTCGTCTTCGGCTATGAGGATACGCATATGGATGAGGGTCTCTCCTGGGAACTCTTCAATTGAGGGTGCTTCTTATTTGCACAAAACCGATCATCTCCAGCAGGTCGTTAACCTGAAACGGCTTGGCCAGCATCGTGCCGCGAACCTTCTGGATGAAGCTGGAAACTTTTTGGTTATCTCGGAGTCCCGTTATAAAAATGAATCGATTGCAGAGGTGGGGTCGCATGCGTTCGACGGCAAGGTAGAACATGTCTCCAGGCAGGTTGGGCATGAGCATGTCGCAGACGATCACCTCGAAATCGCTCGCCATGATTTCCCTGACGCCTTCTACTCCGTTCTTCACGGCCACCACCTGGTACGAATGGGTTTCCAGAAAGTCTTTTAGAATCTCCTGGAAGTTTTCGTCATCGTCCAAGAGGAGGATTTTAGGAATGTTCGTGGCGAGTTCCTCGCAAGGTTCCAAGTCAGTATTAAGTTCCATGATTCCAATAATTATTAGCAAATCATGTGCCAAGGTGGACAGGGATTGAGGTAAATCGTGTCGATTTGAGCGAATACCTTTCGCCCGAGCCGACGCGTCAGTTTACCGAGCTTATCCTAAGCCTCAGCTCGGGGCAGATTGGCCTCGATGCAGTCGATGATCTCCTGCACTGCCGCTGGCTTGGCGAGGAAGGGGAAGCCGCCGAGACTCTTTTGATCCGCAGCCTTCTCCTTAGGAACGACCGCCGTCAAAAACACAACGGGAGTTCGCCCCACCACGTTGTCTGAACGAAGTTGGGATGCAATTACAGTTCCCGACGTGGACGGCATAATGATGTCCAGCAGGATTAAACCCGGGTTTACATTCCGGGCGGTTTGAACCGCCTCGGCGCCCTGGTTTTCCTCCCATACCTGATATTTGCCAGTCTTCTCAAGATTGCGCTTCACCAAGCGGGTAAAGCTCGGCTCGTCATCGATAATGAGAATCTTCTTCCGCTCCATCTATCAAGAATCGGCTCTTATGACGGCAAGGGGCGCGCCAATCCAAGCGCTACCGAGCAAGGGTAATATGAGCTTCGTGGCCATTACTGTTTTTTGACGACCTGAATGGATAGTTCGCGGAGTTGTTTAAAGTCCACTTCGCTAGGGGACTGGCTCATCAAGTCTATACCACGGTTGTTCTTTGGAAAAGCAATGACGTCCCTGATGTTTTCTGTCCCGCAGATGAGCATGACAAGGCGGTCCAAGCCCAGCGCGAGTCCCCCGTGCGGCGGAGCCCCATAGCTAAACGCGCGCAAGATGTGGCCGAACATCTTCTGCTGCTGCTCAGCGCCCACCCCAAGCACTTCGAACATCCTGGCTTGCAGATCAGGTTCATGGATTCGGATGCTGCCCCCGCCGATTTCCACGCCGTTTAGCACCACGTCGTACGCCTGGGCTCGAATCGACGCGTATTCTTTTTTGTCCAACAAGTTCATGTCCTCGGTCAACGGACGCGTAAAAGGGTGATGCACGGCGTTCCACTTGTTTTCCTCCGGGCTGAAAGCAAGAAGCGGGAAATCAACAACCCAAAGAAAGTCGAGCCTCTCTGCGTCTGTGACGAGCTTCAGAAGCTCCGCGACCCGCAGGCGAATCCGCCCCAGCACCTCGCACACAATCTCCCACCGATCCGCTCCGAAAAGAATAAGATCCCCCTCTTGGATGGCAAGACGCTCCCGCAATGAAGCCTTCTCCTGCTCACTGAAGAACTTAACAATGGGAGACTTCCACTCGCCACCCTCAACCTTGATAAAAGCCAGGCCCTTAGCGCCATAGAGCTTCGCCATCGCCGTTAATTCCTCAATCTGGCTTGTGGTGATACTCGCCAAGTTCCTGGCGTTCAGCGCCTTGACGACTCCTCCGGCGGCCAGCGCGCTCTTGAAGACTTTGAACTCGCTCCCGGCAAACACATCAGACACGTCGCAAAGTTCCATCGCGAAGCGGGTGTCCGGTTTGTCGCTACCGTACCGATCCAACGCCTCCCGATAGGTCATCCGCGGGAAGGGCGTCGGGATCTCCACGTTCTTCGCCGCAAGGAAAACATGCCGAAGCAACCCCTCTACAAGCGCGAATATCTCTTCAGGAGTGATGAACGAGGCTTCTATATCGATCTGTGTAAACTCCGGCTGGCGATCCGCCCTCAAATCCTCATCCCGAAAACATTTTGCCACTTGGAAATACCTGTCCATGCCCGCCACCATCAGCAGTTGCTTGTACTGCTGAGGGGCCTGGGGCAGCGCGTAGAAACTTCCCGGCGCAAGGCGGCTTGGAACCAAAAAATCCCGCGCGCCCTCCGGCGTGCTCTTTGACAGGATCGGTGTTTCAATCTCGATGTATCCGGCAGCGTCGAGATAATCCCGAGTGCCTTTTACAATCCGGTGTCGCAGTTTGAGGTTGCGGGCCATGGCAGTACGCCGCAAGTCCAGAAACCGATAGCTTAACCGCAGATCCTCGTTGGCGATCTCTTCGTCGATGGGAAAGGGGGGCACCTCCGCTTTATTCAGCAGAGTGATGTGGCTGGCGATCAACTCGATGCCACCGGTGGCGAGTTTCGGGTTCTCGGTTCCAGCAAGACGCTCCGCGACTGTGCCCGTGACCTGTATCACATCCTCTCCACGCAGACCGCGCGCGATGGCGGAGGCCTCGGCTCGCTCTTCAGGCCTGAACACCACTTGAGTAAGGCCCTCCCGATCCCGTAAATCGATGAAAATGACGCCTCTATGGTCGCGGTTGGTATTCACCCATCCGCACAGTGTGACGATTTTGCCGGCATCGGCGGGACGGAGCGAGTTGCAATCGTGGGTGCGGTACATGGATGGCGGGGTGTCGCCGCAGTAAAGCGTGGAGGGCGCGCAAATCAAGAACCAAAGGCGGTTGCACCGCAAACAGCGAGCTTTTCGATTTGTTCGTAAGACCGGCTTCTGCTACTCTTCACGAACAACTCCTCTTATGAACAACCATCCCTCGCGGCGCGCGTTCATCAAATCCGCCCTGGCGGTTCCCGCGGCTCTCGCCTTGACTCCCTCGTTCTCGCGCCCAGCTTCCGCTGGGGACACCGCCGAAACAACCGCCCTTCCAACCAGACAACTCGGCAAAGGAGGCCGGCGCGTCACGATGCTCAGCCTTGGCGGCATGATGAGCGCCTACAGCCCCGAATATCTCGACATCGCGTGGTCGATGGGAATTCGTTACTTCGACAATGCGGATTGCTATATCGGCAAGCAGTCAGAACACCGCCTCGGAAGCTGGCTGGCTAAATATCCGCAGCGTCGAAGTGAGTGTTTCATCGTATCAAAGGATCATCCTCATCAAGGTCCAGAGCAGATGCTCGAGATGATCGACCGGCGCCTGGAGGCTATCGGCACCAAGTACCTCGACGCATTTTACATTCATGGAATTGGGCCGCGTGAATACGGGCCCCAATCTCTCGAATGGCCCAAAAGCGACGCGTTCAGAAAGGTTGCCGCGCAGCTTAAGGATTCGGGCAAGGTGAAAATGGTCGGTTTCTCCTGCCACGACGGTCAGCTCACGGATTATCTCAACGCCGCGGCGCAGGGCGGGTTTGTGGACATCATCATGCTGAAGTACACCCCTTTCTTCCAAAAGGGCGATGGCTTCGACCTCGCGTTGGATGCCTGCCACAAGGCAGGGATTGGCTTGGTTGCGATGAAGACCATGCGGACAGCGAGTGACGTTCCGAAACGGCTGCCGGAGTTTGACAAAATCGGACTCACGGTTCACCAAGCCGTTCTCCATTCCGTTTGGAGCGACCCGCGCATCTCCGCTGTGTGCAATAACATTGATAATGTCGAGCAGATGGAGAATAGCAGCAAGGCGGCGCGCGAATACAAGCGCCCCTTGAAGCAGGCTCACATGAACCTGTTGAAGGAGACGATCCTGGCAGGGCGGCGGACGATGTGCCCTGGTTGCCCCGCCTGTGAAGCACAAAGCGCGGTTTCCGCGCTGGCTTTCCATGATATCTCGCGATACGTCACCTACTATGAGCAGGATGGAAGCCTCGATGCCAAGGCCTCTTACCTCGCGCTTCCCGCAGAGCGACGCGACGCGTCCGATGGTGAGCTTGCCGCTCTGCGCAACGCATGCGCCTTTCGGACTGACTATCCTGAAATCCTGAGGCGAGCCTCGCGTTATTTCGCGTAAAGTTTCGCGGGCAGACGCAGTCAGAAAGCAATGCCGCCCCCCCCCAGGCTCTACAGCGCCCCCTCAGAAAAGAAAGGGCAGCCGAAGTTCGTTTACGCGCTCGAAGGTCTCTCTGTTCGAGCGAATCCTCAGCATTCTCATCGTTTGCCTCATTGCTGGCATCGGAGTGGCTGTCGGCATCAAAGGCAGGCATTTCGACCCGAATATTTTCAGCCTGAGGACGGACGCGCTTAGTTCCACGGCGGCCGCAGTGGACGGCAAGGCAGCGACTCTAAGGCCTGGAACCGCCGCAGAGGATGGCGCCCCAAGCAGCCACACAGCCCCGCCCACTCCCTCGCCTAAGGCAAAGATCGCTCAGGAAAGCGCCCCAGCCTCGGAAGGAGAGGAAGGCTCAGTCCCAGCCGCGCCGGTAAAAGGCGATCCTCTCGTCATCGCGGTTGGCGGTCTCAAACCGATGTCCGACACCGAGTTTTATTCGTCCGATACACTCTTTCAAAAGATCGACGGTCGAGCGCCCGCTTACCAGGGCTTTAACGTTCAGCAGCTTCGCAGCCGCTCGTTCGAGATCGAGGGATCTGGGGGAAGTTTCATCGATGTCTATGAATACAAGATGGACACGCCCACGAATGCTTTTGGCATCTTTGCGCTCGAACGCGATCCTCATGGGAAGGAGATCGATTTCGCTAAGGATGGATACTCCGGGGAATTGGGTTTCTACTTCCGACAGGGAGCGGTCTATGAGCAGATCATCGCCTCCGATCAGAAGCCTCGCACGATTGAACTCGCCAAAGCCGTCGCGCTTGACCGCGCCAAGGCGCTGCCAATCGATGATGGAGGACTGGATGCCAGAAGGCGGCTCCCTTCAGCCGGACTGATACCAGAAAGCGTCACGTTTATCCAGGAGGATGCTCAAGGGCAGGACTTCCTGAAGAACGTCTTTCAAGCGAGCTACAACTTCGAAGGAAAGAAGGTATCGTTTTTTATTATGGCAACTTCCCCGGAGGCCGCGACGAACGGGTGGAAATCTTACCTGGCATTCTGCGGTCGTTTTGGAGGAAAAGCCGCCGAGATGCCACCGTTGGGAAACGCCAAAGTGTTCAAAGCGGAAAATTTCGGCACTTCAAAGGTCATTTTCCAGCGGGGCGGGGAGATTGGCGGCGTTGTTGACTCAACGGACGAGTCTACAGCGGAACGATTTGTCGAGCAATTTCTGCAAGGTTTGCTAAAGTAACCGCTACAGACGCTGCCGCTACGAGAAAGACACCTTTTCATGGACGATAAATTGGAACCCGGTCAAAACAGCGACAACGGAGACGCGCAAACCATCAGCCGTCGCGAGTTCCTAATACGCGCTGGCGCGGCCAGCGCGCTCGCCGCGGGTTCGGTTGCTACCGGCCTTAAGCTCTGGCAGCGCAATGCCTTTGTACCTGGCTTCCAGGCTGGAGACAGGGTTTCAACTCCCTAGCTACAAACTGGATGGCGGAAAGACTCTGCCGACCATGGCAATTGCTCATGGCGACGATCACGATAAAGCAATCCGCGCGGCAATTGGCGCTCTGGGAGGCATGCAGCGTTTTATTCAAAAGGGTGATATCGTCATGCTGAAGCCAAACGTGGCTTTTGACCGTTCACCCGCGCTGGCAGCGACCACACACCCCGAGGCTTTGCGCGCCGTCGCCCGACTGGTGCTCGAAGCAGGCGCTTCGAAAGTCATTGTGGCGGATAACCCGATCAACAGCCCGGCAGGATGTTTCCTCAAAAGCGGCCTGCGGGCAGTGGCCAACGACCTGAACCTGGACTTGCTGTATCCCGAGACAGCTTCTTTCTCGCCCTTGCAATTGAATGGGGAAATCCTCCGCAACTGGACTTTCTTCCACGAGCCCTTCAAAAAAGCGAACAAAGTCATAGGGGTGGCGCCGTGCAAAGACCACAACTTGTGCCATGCGTCCATGACGATGAAGAACTGGTACGGGCTGCTCGGTGGACGCCGCAACCAGTTTCATCAGCATATTCACAGTATCGTTTCGGACTTTGCTTTGATGATGAAGCCAACATTGGTCGTGTTGGATGGCATGAACGTTCTCATGAAGAACGGTCCGACTGGCGGGCGTCTGTCAGATGTCAAGCCGATGGGAACCGTGGTGGCCGGTACGGACATGGTTGCCGTGGACAGCTATGGTTATACTCATCTGCTGGAGCGTGACCTCGCTGAGTTGACATACATCCACAAGGCTCATGACCGCGGACTCGGCAACAAGAACTGGAAGGAAGCGCTCTACAAAGAGGTTACGGTCTAACGGGGCTAAGCCCTCCAGAGCTGAATGAAAATCCGTACGGCGCGACGCGTCTCGCAGGTCTTTTTCTTTAGCCTTTTTCTCTTCTTCGTCGTTGTCTCGGATCTGCGGTATCTCGGAGGATACCCCATCTCCCTCTTTCTGGAGTTGGACCCGCTTGTCGCGACAGCGACCGCGATTACCACCCACACGATTTACAAGGGGTTGCTCTGGAGCCTGGCGCTCCTAATTCCTTCCGTATTGCTCGGGCGCATATTTTGCAATTGGATATGTCCCTACGGCATATTGCATCATTTCATCGGGTGGCTTTTCGGAAAGGGACGCGGTGATGAAAAGGTTCGCATCGAGGCAAATCGCTATCGAAGCATCTATCAGATCAAGTATCTAATCCTCGCGGCCATGCTTGTCGCCGCCTGCTTCGGAAGTCTGCAGATCGGCCTGCTGGATCCCATCTGTCTCTTTCACAGGTCGATGACCACGGCGATCCTCCCAGCCATCAACCTGGTTCTGCCCTCATCCTTTTACGTGCGGCAGTATTTCCATGTAGGCGCTTGGGTCATCGGATTCATGCTTTTCCTGTTAGTGGGCATGAACGTCGTCATTCCGAGATTTTTCTGCCGGGTCATTTGTCCACTCGGAGCATTTCTCGGAACCATCTCCTCGGTGGCTCTTTGGCGGATCGAGCGAAATCCTTCCAAGTGCGTGGACTGTGACCTGTGCTTGAAGAATTGCGAGGGCGCTTCGGATCCTCACACCCAAGTCCGCAAGAGCGAGTGCTTCGTCTGCTTCAACTGCATCGAGGACTGCCCGGAGGACGCCATATCCTTTAAGTTCATGCCGCCGCTCGCCCACGAGGTCACCGCGCCGGCTGTTCCGGCCCGCCGCGCCTTCGTCGGAATGCTTGCTGGGTTCAGCTTTTTCGGATTTGGCCGGGCTTCCGGAGCGCAGGATCGGGACTATGACAAGAAAGTCATTCGCCCGCCTGGATCGGTAGAAGAAAAGGACTTCCTTGAACGGTGCATCAAGTGCGACCAGTGCATCCGCGTGTGCCCGACGAATGTGCTTCAGCCCGCCATTTTCGCAGCGGGGCTTGAGGGGATGTGGACACCAATCCTGAATAACAAGATTGGGTACTGCGAACTTAACTGCACGCTTTGCGGAGATGCCTGTCCCACTGGAGCAATCCAACGCATCTCCATCGAGGAAAAGACCGGGGTAGGCCAGTTTGCCGCTCAAGGGCCTGTCCGCTTGGGCACCGCATTTTACGACCACGGTCGCTGCCTGCCGTGGAGTATGGAAACTCCCTGCGTGGTGTGCGAGGAAGTCTGCCCGGTGTCGCCAAAAGCGATTTTCTCGCGAGAGGTCACTATTACAAAGAGAGACGGCACCGAGATTACCCTTCGCCGACCCTACGTCGATCCCGCCTTATGCATTGGCTGCGGCATTTGCGAGCACGAGTGCCCCGTGACCGATGAAGCGGCGATCCGCGTCACCGCGATCGGTGAGACACGTTCCAAGGAACGCCGCCTCCTCATGGACGGCGGTGTTACGAGTTCAACGCGGGACCTTGAAAAGCGGCAGCGATAGTTGATTCCGTGTCGAAGCCTCAACCCGCCACCCGCATTCGCACCTGCCGCGCATGCGGCAAACAGTTCGAATACCCGCTAAAGGGGTGCCTCGCCACCAGATTCCATTGCGAGGAATGCGTTACAATCCCTGCCGAGACCAGGAAACTCGCGGAGCGGCTTTTCAGCCGCGTCCAGAAGCTGGAACTGACGGTCAGGCGACTGGAACAGAAGGTTCTTCCCCCGCCAGCCAAGCCAGCGAATCCGCCAGCGGCAGCGCCTAGTTAGCCTCGAGTGTGAACGCAGTATGCTCGATCTGCGCTGACCATTGAACGACGAAAGACGCGTCCCCTCGTGGCCGAGCTCTTCAGAAAGTTCCAGCGACTTTCCTTCCAATCCAGAACACACAGAGTAAAAAGACAAGGAACCCCGCCCATTCGGGGCGCGCCCAAAGTTGCACCCGGCGCTCTTCAAGCTGGGGTTGCGGAAGGGCCTTGATGGCGGCGGCAAGCGCCGCAGGATCGGCTGTCGGGAGCATCCTGCCGCGGGTCAGTTTCGAGATTTCGCGGAGGACGTCAAACTTGGCGGGTTGACCGATTTTTTCGCGAGCCGAGCCCTGCACGGATATTATGGCGTCCAACGCGGAACCAGCGTCGGCACAGGAGAGCCGCACGCGGTGGTCGCCAGGCTCGGTCGGATTGAAGATTCCTGTGAACAAGCCCCATGCCTCTTCGCCCGCTGGAGCGAGGCGGACGCTCACCGTTTTCCCAGAAGGAGCGGTGATTTGCGCGATGACAACGCCGTCGCGAAGCGGTTCGCCGCCCAAGCTGGTGACGTTCGCATTCAAGCTGAGGACGGCTCCCGCGCGCGGCCGATCCGGCGAATAGAAGAGACGCATCTTGTCTCCTTGGGACATGTTTCGTTGATAAGCCATCCATCGCACAACCTGGCCCCAGAAGCGGTAGTGGTATCTATCCTCGACGCCACGACGCCAGCGCCATGCGCCGTCAGTGCCCATAAACAGAATCTTACCGGCCCCATAGGTCTTTGTGACGATGAGGGGAATGCGCCCGAAGCGGTTGGTCTCGGTGGCGTGCGTCGCCAATATCTCTGAACCGGCTTTCGCCCGAGCCGCGGGCGCGTACCATTGAAAACCGGGCAGTGACTGCCAGAGCCGCTCATTGGCATCGTCAGTGTCTTCCAGCTTCGTCAGGAGACTGCGCATACCCAATTCCGTGAGAGCGAATTTGCCGGGTGAGGATGTGCCGTAGCCGCGAGGTTGCGCGTCATCCCAAACAATCGGGATGAGGTCGCTGAGAGCGGTGCCCTGCAAGGAGCCTTCGTATCCACGCAAACCAGGCATAAAGACGAGGCCAGCGGCCTGGTCGCGCACGAGCTTTTGAAGAACGCCGCATTGTTCATTTGTAAGCTGGCCGGGGCCGGCGCCGACGTCTCCCAGGAAGACGACATCGTATTTGGTCATTTCGTCATCCTTGGGAAAAGACCGGAGGTAACCGCGACCGACGCCCGCGGAGCCGAGATCGGGGTGAAGCAGCAGGCAGTTGACCTGCGCGCCCGGATCGCGTTCCAAAGCATTGCGCAGATACCGGTATTCCCAACGGGGAAATGTTTCGAGAATCAGCACGTGAAGCTGCTCTTTTCGAATCGAAAGGGGAGCTTCGATGCTGTTGTTATGGAGGAGCTTTTGGCCGTTTGATTTTGGAACGGTGAGAGTAAGGGTGACCTCCCCGGGGCGATCCGGCTTCCAGGCGATGACATCCTGCAACCGGCTCATCGCCGGGATCACGACGGACTTGGTTATCAACTCGCCGGCAGATGTTTTCATTTCGACCACAGCGGGCTCGTCCCGGGGGAGCGAACTGTCTATGGAAAACGGGATGCGCAGCGGCTTGCCCGCGACGGCGAAAGCGGGAACGTCGAAGCTGGTGAGTTCAAAATCAGGGAGGCGACTCTCAGAGCCGATGGGGACGGTGAATACGGGCACATCGCGCATCCGGAGACGCATGGCGGCTTCCGCCGGGGTGTCTCCGGTGTTCCAATCACCATCGCTAAGGAGGACGACGGCGCCAAGCCGCGGGTGCTTTGCGGAAGCCTGAAGGAGAGCGGTGTTGATGTCCGTGCCTTCCTCCGGCGGCTGCTGGCTCGAGGAGAATGTCTCGACTGTGACATCCATGCGATTGGCGACATCCTTCCACAGGGAGGGGTTGATCAATGGTCGCGCTTCGTCAGTCCGCGAGCGGGGCGCCGCTACAGTATCCGCGGTATTGGTGACGTCACGTGTTTCCATGGAGCGTGAGGAATCAACAAGCAACACCAGACTGGGTTTGGATCCGGGTTTGAACACTTCGCGCCATTCCGGCTGGTTCAGGGTGATGGCAATGCCTACCGCCATAAGGACGCGGAGCGCTTCAAGCCAAAGAGTCGCTTTGCGGAATCCGCTGCGTTTCCATGCCAGCCATGCAAGGCACGCTATGATGAATATGAATGCAATGCCCGCCGCGATGGACCATGGGGCGCAGGTAAAAACGAGGGACTGACTGGCGGGCTTCATGACACCGGCGACGCGAGAGGCTTGCCCTGGTTAACAGAACGGCGTGGTGGCATGCAGAGAAGCGCCTCACCGAGAAGAGCGACCGCCATCACAAGCAGGAAGGTGCGCCACACCTCATTCGTCAGGCTGCGTCCCTCTTCAAGCGTGTCGGCAACCACCGTGAAATCAAGGCCGGCGAATGTCTCGTTGAGAATCTGTGCCGAGAGTGTTTCCGGGGCATCTTCACCCGGTGGACGATTCAGCGCGACAAGCCGGTCGTCGGAAGCAAATACGCCCGCCCGCAAAGGAAGCGCTTCGGTCATAAGAGCGTCGCTTTTGGGTTGGATGGCGCGCCACTTGGAAGTTTCGGGAGGTAGCGCCGCGGAAGAGGCGAGTCGCTGCTGAGCTTTGCCCAGGGTTTGGGCGCCCTGGTTCAGCGCTCGCTGCAACAAAGCAAACATCACCACCCCGTCGCGGGCAAGACTTGAGGAAGCGGGCGCGGGGGTAATCCCCATAAAAAAGACGGCTTGCGCCTGCTCCATGGAGGACCGCATAAGGAGGGTGCCGCCTCCTTCAATGCGCGCGAGAGGGATGCCATCACCCGCGACGGCGCAGTGACGCGAGACTTCGAGTGTTCCGAGTGGCAGGGCGGCTCCATCCTGTGTGTTAGCAAGGAGACCCGCGTCGTTTCGCCACCACTCCACCGAGAGAGGCTTCCCGCCTGGCGCGGATTGCCATTGGTTCCATTGCAATCCAAAAATAGCAGTTGAATCAAGGGACTCAGTAGGCAGGAAAAGAATCGCGCGTCCCGCGGCGGCCTGTTCCTTGAGCTGACGTTCCAGCGCGTCCCCGGGTTTTGGGATAGGCGCATTCCAGACAACGAGGGCGGTGTCAGACCAGGCTATTTCCGCTGCGCGTTTGGAGCCGAGAACCGCGCAGGCGTACTGCCGAGCGGGATCCGCGCTCGCGGAAAGGGCCGCGCTCAGAGGGTTCGAAATCTCGTCGTCATCGGAGACGACGACGGAACGGAGGACAGGCGGATCATCAAAAACAAAATAGAAGGTATTGTTTGCCGGGAAAGAATCAGCCGGTAGTTCAACGTAACCCCATCCCCGCTTCACCGCCTTGTCGATGGGGATGGCGCACGCTTGCATCACGAGCTGATTTTGGTTCAGCGTCACTCTCAGCGTGGTAGCGGCCCCATTGATGACAACGCGCAACGGCACTTCCAAAGGCTGCGGATGCGCGGCGTGACGCGTGAGTTTGATGTCAAGCAGCAGTGCGGCTTTTTCACCCATTGCGCGCCGCGCGACATGATCCACCCAGATACCAAGATCGTCCGGAGCGGCCTGGGAGTAACAGAGGAGATGGAAGCGAACGCCTTGCAAGGCGGCAAACGAAGCGCGAAGGCTGCTCCACCGGCCGCTGGACGCATCCCAATCGGTCCGCTGCAGATCACTGAGCAGCCACACGTCGGTACGGCCTGTCTTATTCCTGGTGATGTAATCGAGAGCGCTCTGCATGAGCGCGGGTATGTCAGCAGCGGTATCGGTCGGGCCAGCCTGCGGCAGATCCAGGAGAGCATCCGCCCTCGGAAGGAGAATCGGCTTTTCGAGAGCGCTGTCTATGAGCACCAAACGTGAGCGGGTCCCCACGGCGTCGCCAATTGCTTTGCTCACACTGCGCAGCCCCGCCACCCGTTTGGTGAGGCCGGAAACGAGGTTCTGCTGCTCCATACTGGCTGAGCGATCCAGCAGGATAAGAACGGTGTCCGGCGCGCCGCCTGTCAGCCCGAGCCAACCGCCAGCCAATGGCCTCGCAATGACAAAGAGAATTGCCGCAACCGCAAGAACGCGGCATGTCAAAATCAAAATCTGCCGCAGACGCGAAAGGCCTTTGTTCATCCGCAACGCCGCGCGGAGGAAGATCATTGCAGCCCATCTCACCTGGCGACGGCGGTACAGGTGGATGAGATGCACAACAACGGGCAGCGCGGCGACAGGCAACGCGGCGAGCGCCGCCGGCTGAAGGAAGGTCATCGCGCTCCGAGTTTCGGGGTGCGAGCCAAAAGGAAGCGGACCAGCGCGTCGTCATAACGCTCGTGCAGCTTCACCCGGTGGTAATCAAGGCCGGTGACGCGCGCGAGTTCTTCCATCTCAGCCAGATATTGCCGCACCGCTTCGCGGTAGTTCCTCGCGATAAGGGAGGGATCAGCCAGCACGGCCTCCCCACCTTCCATGTCCGTGAACCGCGCGGGCTGGTCGAATTCAAAATCGAGTTCGTTCTGGTCGAGAAGATGGAATGCCGCGACGTCATGCCTGCGAAAACGGAGATGCTGGATGGCCGACTTTAAGTCCGCGGGAGTAACGAAGAAATCGGAGAGCACAACAATGAGAGCGCGCTGTCGGACTTTTTCAGCAGCATCATGGAGGGCGGCGATCAACGTTGTGCCGCCCAGCGGCTTAATGCCGGCCATCTGATCCAGAACGAGGCCGAGGTGCGCCGCTCCGCGTTTCGCGGGAATCTCGATGGGTTCATCCGCCAAGCTCCAAAGGCCAACAGCATCACCCTGCTCCGCGGCAAAGTAGCCAAGGGTACCGGCAAGCTTTCGCGCGAGGTCGAGGCGGGTCTTGCCCGCGGGGCCATAGCCCATCGAGCCGCTCGTATCGATGAGAAGACAAAGCCGGAGGTTTGTATCCGCTTCGAACTCCTTTATGTAGAAGCGGTCGCTGCGCCCCCATGTGCGCCAGTCCAGGCGGCGAGTGTCGTCGCCAGCGACGTATTTGCGGTACTGCGCAAATTCCAGGGACGAACCGCGCACAGGGCTGCGGTGCTTGCCGGAGACGCTCCCAAGCATGGCATGGCGCGCGTGAAGCGGGAGAGCCTTGAGGCGGCCAAGGACGGCCGGATCCAAAAAGGAACGCTCGGCCATGCGATCAGGCAACCTTGCTCAGTTCATCGACGAGGCGCTTCGTAAGATCACGGCTCGTAATTCCTTCGCTCTCTGCCGTAAACGTCGTCATCACCCGGTGACGCAGAACCGGGTCCGCGACCTGGATTATGTCCTCCAACCGGACGGCGTAGCTGCCGTGAAGGGCGGCGCGCGCCTTTGCGCCGAGAATCAGATATTGAGCGGCGCGAGGGCCGGCGCCCCAGCTAACGAGCGGCTTTAACCATGCGGGAGATTCGTTGCTGGCGGGACGTGTTCGGCGGGCAAGATCGACGGCAAACTCGTAAAGATGATCCGGCACGGGAACGCGGCGCACGAGGTCCTGGAAGGCGATCACCTTGGCGCCGTCCAGCACGTGATCGAGCTTGGGAAGCGTCATGCCAGTGGTGTTCCGCGCGATCTCAATCTCCTCCGCGCGGGATGGGTAGTCCACGCCGATCATGAACATAAAGCGATCAAGTTGCGCCTCCGGGAGTGGATAGGTTCCTTCCTGTTCGATCGGGTTCTGAGTGGCAAGCACGAAGAAGGGAGAGTCGAGCACGTATGTGCGGCCGGCGATGGTGACGCGGTGTTCCTGCATCGCCTCGAGCATGGCTGCCTGGGTTTTGGATGGGGCCCGATTGATCTCATCAGCAAGGACGATGTTGGCGAATACCGGTCCTTTGGCGAACTCGAACGCCCGCCGCCCTCCCGGGAGTTCCTGGAGGATGTCTGTGCCCGTAATATCCATCGGCATCAAATCCGGAGTGAATTGGATGCGGCTGAAAGTGAGCGACATCGTCTCCGCCAGGCGGCTGATGAGGAGGGTCTTCGCCAAGCCAGGTACTCCGAGAAGGAGCGCGTGCCCGCGGGCGAAAAGACAAATGGCCAATTGCTCGATCACCTGCTGCTGACCAACGATGATCTTGCTCAATTCGGCGTTTAACTGCCCGTATACTTTTCGCAGTTCATCGATCGCATCGACATCGTCTTCAGGGAGCGGCGTGTTCAGGGGCATGACCATGCGAAAATGGATTAGCGGGTTCGGAGAAGAATGGACAGGCGTAAGTTTCAGGAAGCGGGAGCAGAATCGACGCGCCGTGATGCAGAAACGAGGATGCATATGCCCACGGCGAGCGCGTTTTTGACGCTGAACTCTCTGGCGAAACAGGCTCGAATTCCTCTTCCGAATCGCGCCCGGCCATGTCAGGATGGAGTCACGAATTAACTGTGGAGGATTTCAATTATGAAAAAATCAACGTTCGTCTCGCTCTCACTGCTCGTCGCTCTTGCTACTGCCAACGCGCAGGATCTCAGACCGCGCGCCAAGGTGCGCGGAAACACATTTTCAGCGCCAATCAGCCAGCACTACCGCACCCGCCCAGTGGCGCAAACGCCCCCCGCTTCACAGGTTCAAGGCGGAATCGTAGAGGGTGTGCGCTCTGGCAATCCCCTTCAGATGGTAAACCCCCTCGCCCCCAGGGAGTATGGCAGCGGGCAGCGGTTCGTATCTGTGCATGATGACGACCCACAGCAGGGACCCAAGAACTATAACGCCCACTCGCCCGGTTGGGTGCTTTTTTCGGTGGAGTTCTAAGAAACTCCTTGTCCTTACTGCCACAACCGATGGCTGAGCGTCCGGTTGTGGCGCAGTATTGCGCGACGTTCCTGAAGCCGGAGATGTTACACATCTACCGGCAAATCTCGGGGATGAAAGCGTGCAAGCCAGTGGTGTTCACGCAAAGCCGCGAGAATGCGGATGTTTTCCCGTTCAAGGACCTCGTAGTATTGCCCAAGCCTGCGACCCGGTGGATCAGAAGAGCCTGGCAAAAGCAGATTCTAAATCGTCCGATACAGATCTATGGGTCGGAGTCCCGCAGGCTTGCGAATAGACTGAAAGCGAGCAACGCATCGCTTCTGCACATCTACTTTGGTCATATCGCAGTTTGCCTTCTGCCCTTCCTGCGGACAAAGCAACTACCCGCGCTTGTCTCGTTCCATGGAGCAGACTCTGTAGTGGATTTAGATAAACCGATGCACCTCGCAGCCTCGCGCGAGATGCTGCGGTTGGTAGATCATGTCGTCGTCCGGTCTAGATCGCTCGCCGAACGCGTGATAGCCGCTGGCTGCGATGAGGGGAAGGTGACTATTCACCGCACGGGCATACCTCTAAATGATTTCCCGTTCGTCAGACGGCAGCCGCCCCCGGATGGAGCGTGGCGATTCGTTCAAGCTTGCCGACTCATTCCGAAGAAAGGCTTGCGCGCGAGTCTGCGCGCTTTTGCGGAGTTCGCGCGACGATTCCCACTGGCAGAATTCACGATTGCGGGAGAGGGGCCAGACCTGGGAGAATTGAAGAGGCTTGCCGGTGAACTGGGCGTCGGGAACAGCGTGAAGTTTGCGGGATTTCTTTCGCAAGATCAACTGCGGGCGCTGTATATCGCGTCTCATGCCTTTGTGCATCCCAGCGAAGTCGCCTCGGATGGAAATCAGGAGGGAGTGCCCAACTCCATGCTGGAGGCGATGGCGACTGGGCTGCCAGTTCTTGCCACTCTGCATGGAGGGATACCTGAGGCCGTAAAGGACGGAGGCATATTAGTCGCGGAGCGGGACCACGCGGCACTTGGCCGCGCGATGCTCGATCTCGTGGCAGACCCCGCGCGATACAACGACATGTGCGTTGCGGCGGCACGAGAAGTGGCGACGGGGTTTGAGCAGGAGAGGCAAGTCAGCGTCCTGGAAACTTGCTACTTCCGAACCATTGAGAGATGGGCTTCGACGCGCGGCGCGCTTCAAAAAGCTTAAGCACTCAGGGAAGCTTCGCGCGAAGAGGCTTGTCCAGCAGCAGCGCCCACGTCGAGTTGTACGGGTGGACCTCGTGAGCTACACGCCCAGCACTCTCCAGCGGCCTGCCCTCCTCGGCCCACTGAAAGATCGAGCCTTCAAGGTTTACGACGTTTTTATAACCCGCGTCGTTGAGCGTCTTCGCAAAAGCCGCGGAGCGATACCCGACTGAGCAATAAGTTACGATTGGAGTGTCTCTCGCGATGTTTACCTCATGTGGATTGGAACCGGGCTCCGCCCGAACCGAACTCTGGAGATGGCTCACCTGATATTCGGCGTCTGTGCGGACATCCAGTAGAACGGGATGAATGCGTGTCTTATCCTTCAACCAAGTGGCGAGCTGCGCGGTAGAAATCCGCCGGACAGTAGGAAAATCATGACGCACTTTATAGTTCATGCAATCCCGCGCGATGCTCCTGCAGACGGGGAGACAGAGCATCAAGCCCGCGACCAACGCGGTGCCGCAGACCCAGAGTTTCGTTCTAAAGCGGCTATTCAAATCAAACTCAAGTATAACTCACCCGTCCAGCTTTGCATCGCGCAGCCGCAGCGCGTTTGCTATAACAGATACGGAGCTAAGGCTCATGGCGGCGCCGGCAATGACAGGGCTAAGCAGAAGACCAAAGAACGGGTACAGCGCTCCTGCGGCTATGGGAATGCCGAGCGCATTATAGATAAACGCGAAAAAGAGGTTTTGCCGGATGTTACCCATGAGCGCGCGACTGAGGCGAACGGCGCGCGCTATGCCGCGCAGGTCGCCGCGCAGCAATGTAATGCCGGCGCTCTCGATGGCGACGCCGGCGCCTGTGCCCATCGCGAGGCCCACACTGGCGGCTGCAAGCGCGGGCGCGTCGTTGATGCCATCGCCCGCCATGGCGACCACGTTTCCGGAACTCACGAGCGCCTGAACGCGCCGATGTTTGTCACCTGGGCTTGCGCCCGCCACCACTTCATCAATGCCAAGGCGCCGAGCCACGGCTTCCGCGGTATGCTGGTTGTCACCGGTCAGCATCACGATCTTCAACCCGAGGGCGTGAAGCGACTTAACCGCTTCCGCGGTGGAGGTTCTAATCGGATCCGCAACGGATACGATACCGGCCGGTTTTCCGCCGATGGATACAAAGATGACGGTCTGGCCGTCACGCTGGAGCGAATCAGCGCCAACGGTGAGATCTGAAAGATCCGGGATGTTCCTCGCCTGGAGGAAGGAGAACTGGCCGACGAGGACCTCATCACCAGCCACACGCGCCGAGACGCCTCCGCCCGTTGTGGATTGGAAGTCCAGCGAGCTTCGCAACTCCAGGCCGCGCTCCCTGGCGCCCGCGACAATGGCCGCTGCCAACGGATGTTCACTCTGCTGCTCAACACTGGCAGCAGCCTTCAGCAGGGTGTCCGCCTGAATGCCCGGCAACGGGCGGATGTCCACCAGACGAGGCTTGCCTTCCGTGAGGGTGCCGGTCTTGTCCACAACGACGACGCCCACTTTTTCAAGGCGTTCCATAGCCTCGGCATTCTTCACGAGCACGCCAGCTTGCGCGCCGCGGCCAATGCCAACAATGATGGACATGGGCGTGGCAAGCCCCAGCGCGCACGGGCACGCGATGATAAGAACAGCGACGGCGTTTACAAGCGCGTGGGCGAGGCGAGGCTCGGGTCCAAGCAGGAACCATAAAAGGAAAGTTAGGGCGGCGATGCCAAAAACGGATGGAACGAACCAGCCGGCGACGCGATCCGCGAGAGCCTGGATCGGAGCGCGGCTGCGTTGCGCCTCCGCAACCATCTGCACAATGCGCGCCAGCATGGTCTCGCTGCCGACATGCTCGACTCGCATAAGGAAGCTGCCCGTGCCGTTGATGGTGCCACCGGTGACCTTGTCCGCGCCGCTCTTTTCAACAGGCATCGGTTCTCCAGTCAGCATTGATTCATCCACATGCGACTTGCCTTCCAAAATAACTCCGTCCAAGGGAACTTTATCCCCAGGGCGCACTCGCAACGTCGCTCCTTTGGAGACTTGATCGAGCGGCACGTCGTGTTCCGCTCCATCCGTCACCAGGCAGGCCGTGGCCGGGGCGAGGTTTAGCAATGCCTTGATCGCGCTTCCCGTCTGGTTGCGGGCGCGCAGTTCGAGCACCTGCCCCAGCAGCACCAGCACCACAATTACCGCCGCCGCTTCGAAATAGACGCCAACACCGTCCCTGCCTTGAGGAAAGAGGCTGGGCATGAGCATAGCCACCGCGCTGTAGAGATAGGCGGCGCCCACGCCGATCGCTATCAGGGTGAACATATTGAAATGCCGCGCGCGCAGCGAGCGCCAGCCACGGAGGAAGAATGGGGATCCTGCCCAAACTACTACGGGGGTAGACAAGATGAACTGCGCCCAACGCGAGCCGCTTCCCATCACCCAATGCGGGATGCGAGGCGCCATATGGGCCATCGCGAGCAGAAATACGGGCGCCGCGAACAGGGCGCCAACCCAGAGGCGCAAATTCATGATAGCCAGTTCGCCGTTAGCCTCCGGCTGCGCGGTCCAAATTTTCAACTCCAGCGCCATGCCGCAGATGGGGCACTCTCCGGGTTCCTCCCGCGTGACCTCCGGATGCATTGGGCATGTGTAAGTCTGCCGGGGCTTCCATGCGGAGTTGCGTTCCAGAGCCATCCCGCACCTGGGACAATCCCCCGGTTTGTCCGACGCAACCCCGGTGCACATCGGGCAGAAAAATTTGGCTGCCGCGGAGGGCGCGCCGTGGTCTTCCCGCTGGTGGCTTTCACCACAGCATGCATTGGGCGGTTCCCTGCTCATTGAGAAAACCCCAAGTCTCGTTGCAAGTCTTCGCTCTTTGCGAGTTCAGCTTGCGTACCCGGGGCGCCTGGTACCACCCGGGATCTTCGTAGCTGGTCAAGTTCTCGCGCACTTTCAAAATGGTGAACATGCCGCCCATGTCGATGTAGCCGTGAGGACCCGGGCCACCGACCATCGGCAGGCTGTTGCGAGGAACACTCATGCCCATGTCACCCATTCCTCCCATGCCTTCCTCACCCATTGTCATGTAACCCGGCAGGAAGGTCCGAACCTTTTTATCGAGCTGGCCTCTGTCGATGCCAATCAGGTTTGGAAGGCCGTGACCCATCTGCGTCATTGTATGGTGCGTCATGTGACAGTGAAATGACCAATCGCCGGGGTTATCCGCGACAAACTCAATGGTTCGGGTGCTCCCCACGGCGACGAGCACTGTTGTCTCGGGCCATTGCGCTGATTCAGGAATATCTCCACCGTCCGTGGCGACAGTTCTGAAATAGTATCCATGCAAATGAATCGGATGGTGATCCATCGCGCCAAGATTGCCGATGCGGATGCGAACCAAGTCGCCCTTCTTCACAACCATCGGCGCGGTGCCAGGGTAGCTCCGCGCGTTCAGGGTAAGCACATTGAAGTCCACCATCTCGCTTGGATCAGGACGCATGGTGCCAGGCTTGATAGACCACTCACTGAGCATATAGGCGAAATCCCGGTCGGGACGCCGCGTGGGATTGCGTTCATGGATGATGAACATTCCCATGAGACCCAGCCCCATCTGTGTCATCTCGTCGTAGTGCGAGTGGTACATGAATGTGCCGTGCTGTCGCAGAGTGAACTCGTATTTGAAGGTCTCGCCTGTACCAATAAACTTCTGTGTTAGTCCGGCAATGCCATCCATGCCGTTCGGCACAAGGATACCGTGCCAATGCATCGCGGTTGGCTCCGGCAGTTTGTTGGTCACATAGATCCGGACGCGATCCCCTTCAACTGCCTCGATGGTTGGGCCGTGGGCACGCCCGTTTATTCCCCAACAATGCGCCTTTAGACCGGGCGCGAATTCATGGTCGGGAACCTCCTCGGTAATAAGGTGGAATACTTTCCACCCATCAACCATCTTATAGGAAAGCGACACGTTATTTGGGGTGATCACTTGTTGATAATCATCACCCTCGCCTGGAAGTGGCGCTGCTTCCGGACGATTCATCGCGGAAACGGTTTCCGCCCCGCGGGCCGTCCGCTCCAGCAGCGCAGCGCTCGCCAGAGCGGCGGCTCCAGTAAAAAGCTCACGACGTGTAATCATGGTTGGTTGTGTTTTAGTTGTTTGGACTTTGATGAGCGCGGGCTGACTTCCTTTACGGGCGAGATTGCATGAGACGTAAAGCTGCCTCCCACGGCGCGCTCCAACTCGGCGCGAGTGATCCAGTAATCTCTCAACGACTCTATGTAACCGCGCTCGGCTCGTAATTCGTCCGCTTTCGCTTCAAATAGAACGTAGTTACCGACAAGCATCCCGTTGAAGCTAAGCTGTGTCTGGTTTACTATGGCCCACCTGCCCGGGAGAAGGTCATCGTGGTAGAACGCGGCCATCTCGCGGTTGCCAGCGAGACGCTCCGAGAGCTCGCGCGCTTCGGAGCGAATCTCAATGGCAAGGCCTTCATATTTCCACTCAGCGGCCCGCAACGCCGCTTCGCCTCTCGCGAGGCGAGCCTGGCCCTGGTTAAAAATGGGCAGTTCAACGCCAAGGGTGGGGCCAGTAACGCGGCTGCGGTCGGGGTTATGTTCGGTATCTCCACCAACGTCGAGCGCGCCGAAAAGGCGGTAGGCTTTTACCAAGCCAAGACCTCGGACGATGCCCGCCAATTCAGACCTGGCGGCGGAGAGATCGAGTCGCTGTAAGATGGCAAGCGACTCCAGACCGCGAAGAGGTGGATCGCTGGGCGGCATGGCTGGAAGGGACTCGCTGACCTTCCAGCCCGTTTGCTCGCCCCATAAGCCAAGCAAACGATTGATTTTCTCACGGTTCGCTCGCAGTTCCGCGTCCGCCATCGCCACATCGAGGCGCGATTGGCTGTAGACCGTCTGCTGTTCAAGCAGCGTCAGATCGGCAATGTTGCCAGCTTTGTGCTGGTCCTGCGCGAGTTCAAGCGCAGCGCCGCTGGCTTCCTGCAGCGTTTTTAGCCGCCCGAGGAGCTGCTCGCCAGCTTGCAGAGTATAGATCGCGCTTTTCACTTCCGCCACCAGCTTCAGAGCCTCATCCGCGACGCGTAGTTGCACCGCGGCGAGATGATCCGCTGCCACCCGCTTTCTCATTGGCAGCATCAGAAGATCCAGAAAGTTAAATACAAGGGATTCTTCGGAATCGACCGCGGAGGGGGGCCGATCTGGAAAGCGCAGCACCAAATCGAAGCGGGGATTTTTCCATAAGCCCGCCTCGCGCAGATCCGCCGCGGAGATGCCGATCTCCTCATACGTCGCCAAGAGATCGCGATTATTGAGCAGCGCTATTCGAGTGGCGGTACTCGCGGTGAGCGGAAGCGCCAGAAGCGCCCGGATGTTCTGCAAACTCTCCATTCGCGCGGCCCCGTCTTGCTGCCATCTCACAAGCGCTCCGGCGCGTTCTTTCAATAAGTTAGCGACGGGTACAAAAGGTTTCTCCCTCTCCGCGGCGAGCGCGTCCGTCGAATAAAGCAGCACCGGAATTGCCGCGAGAGTCGCGAGTAGCAGGAAGGCGCGCATTATTTCATCCCCTTCATTTCTTCGGCGCTCATGCCTTGCATCGCGTTCGTCGTTGCCGGCGCGTTTCGCTCTTCCGGTGCTCCAGAGGCAGGCCCATGCTTGTTCCACTCCTTCTGGTCTCTCACGGCTGCGGAGAGCAGCTTGCGAGTTTCCAGAGTCAGGGCGTCTGCTCGCAACGTGGCGCGAGGGAAGGTGATTTTGCCAGGTGGGGCATCCGGGATGGCGGGATTGTCCACCGTCACCGGCGCGGGCGTCTGGGAGGCGCAGCCAGCGATCAACAAGGAGGCGGCAAGAAATGAGCGGACTAAGTATAACATGTGATATGAGAGGTGCGCGCGCAGGCGTTCGGAATAGATGCGAGTTGCCGGATCGGCGAAGCAGAATGGAGTACCGCCGGGAGAGAGAAGAGTGACAAGCCGCCGTGGCGGATGGTCAGTCAGACTCTACGCGAGCGATGGAGGAGCATGCGCAAGCAGGCTCCCTTGCAGGAAGATTTCCGAGAGCGAATACGGACCAGGCGGCCCCGTGGCAGTAGCTCGGCCTCCCGCTGACTGAGAGGAAGTAGAAACGCAATCAGCGAGCGGAAAGGCAGGCACATCCAGAAGCAGGGCAGCCCTGGCTTGGAAATGCTTTACGATTCCCGCAGTCACTTTCAAGTTCCTGCAGCAATCCTTAGGCCTCGAAGAAGCAGACTTGCTTTGAGCCTTCGCCGCGCATTCCGAGCAAGTTCCGCCTCTCATCGAGTTCCCATCGAGAAAGCGCGCTATTCCCGCGACCGCGCAATGGTTGCTCGCTAGAAACCAACTAAGAACGCAGAAAATGCCGAAGGCGCGTGTTTTCAAGGCAGACATCGCTAGTTGTGACGGTATATCACAGCAGAGCGAAGTCCAATTACTTCCGGAACAGGGCGCGACCCGCGGGCGAAACACTCGGTATCATTCCCTCGGCGCGTCCTCGCGCTCATTGAAGAAAATTGTACTTTATGAGACATCGAAGGGCGCTGATGCCGTCGCGCCAGTTTACCTTCTTGCCCTCGGCGAAGGTGCGTCCGTGATAGGAGATAGGGACCTCGTAAATGCGAGCGCCGAGGCGCGCGACCTTGGCGGTGATTTCGGGTTCAAAGCCAAAGCGGCTTTCCTCGATTGTAATCTTCTGGATGATCTCGCGCCTAAAAACTTTGTAGCAGGTTTCCATGTCGGAGAGGTTCAGGTTGGTCGCCATATTGGACAGCATGGTCAGGAAAAGATTCCCGAGGAAATGCCAGTAATAGAGGACACGGTGGGAGCCGGAGCCAAGGAAGCGGGAGCCAAAGACAACATCCGCTTTGTTGGTGAGGATCGGGCCTATGAGAGCAGGGTAGTCGGCGGGGTCATACTCAAGATCGGCATCCTGGATCAGAACAATCGACGCCACCGCATGCCCCAGCCCTGTGCGCAGGGCGGCGCCCTTGCCTTCATTGACTTGGTGACGAAAGATTTTTAACCGAGGCTCCTTGAGGGCAAGTTGTCGCAGGATCGAATAAGAGTCGTCGCTTGAGCAGTCATCCACCACAATGAGTTCCTGAACGCATCGTTGCGCGAAAACGCCATCGACAACAGCGGCCACGGTGGGGGCTTCATTGTAGACCGGCATGACGACCGACACACAGGCAGGCGTCGCGCGCTCTGAGGAAGAGGTGTCCGTTAATGGCATGTGACCGCGTGTGTCTCTCGAGAATGGATAAGGAAGGGATTTAACCACACAGAACGCATGGAACGCAAAGCGGCATCAGAAATACTCAACTCTTGAAAGTGACGTTGCCGGAGAGATGCAACTCATCTCCCAAACGCTGATAGACAGGATCAATGATGCGGGGGGCGGCAGATGAAGCGGCAACGCCCAGCCCGCCTATTACGGGCGCCGGGCCGCCGAGAAGAAGAGGAGCCACAAAAAAATGCGCTCGATCCACGAGTTGCCTGTCGAACGCTTCGCCAAGCAGCCGGCTGCCACCCTCAATGAGAACGGAGGTGATCTGGCGCCTGCCGAGATCGCGCAACACGGAACGCAGAGACCTGCCAGTATAAAGGAGCGTGCGTTCCGCAAACTCATCCGTGAAGAGGTGGGCATTCCGAGGCACCACTCCGCTGCGCGATACAACAACGCGCCACGGCTGGGAAGCCCCGGGAATGCCTCGCGTGGTGAGGCGTGGATTGTCGGCTCTCAACGTCCCGCCGCCTATAAGGATGGCGTCTACAGTGGCGCGAAGCTCGTGAGCCACGGCCCGCGCGACTGGGCTGGTGATCCACTGGCCCTCACCCGGGCGCCGGGTGAGACGGGCGTCCAGCGACATCCCTGCCTTTGCGATCACCCAGGGCACGCCGGTTGTAATCCATTTTTCGAACCACGGGTTTAGCAGCCGGCACTCGCCGGCAAGCACCCCTGATTGAACGCGGACGCCAGCCTCCCTTAGAATTTTCGCGGCGCGCCTCGAATGCGCCGGGTTGGGATCAATCGCGCCGAAGACAACTTTTGCAACCCCAGCCGCAACGATTGCGTCCACACATGGCGGTGTGCGTCCCCACGTCGAGCAAGGTTCGAGTGTGACGTAAAGCGTCGTCCCTGCCGCAGCGCGACTCTTCAAGCTGCCGAGCGCTTCAATCTCCGCATGCGGAAAACCGGCTCCGCGGTGGAAGCCCCGCCCAATGATCCGCGCGCCGGAGACAACCACGGCTCCCACAGCAGGGTTCGGGCTCGCGCGGCCTACCCCCTTCGCCGCTTCCAGCAGGGCGGCACGCATGAACTTTTCATCGACGCTGCTTCGCAGACTCATGTTTTCAGGCTATTCTGAGCCAAATTCCGGATTTGTGAAACCCCTGGCTCCGTTTGTTTGTGGCTCTTAGCCTTTCCCAAAGACAGCAGTTCTACCACGACCTCGAGCAACTTCTGCGCTCCGGGATCGCGTTCCCCGCCGCCATGTCCACACTGACGGTGGATACGGGCGGAAGTTTAAAGCGATTGTCCGAAGGGCTGCGCGCCTCCGCCATCCGGGGCGACTCGGTCGCCGAATGCTTCGCAAAACAGCGGCCAGGAGTAAGCGAGATGGAAGCCAGCATCATGGCGGCCTGCGACCGCAGCGGACGGCTTGAGCAGGGGTGTCACTATCTCTCGGAATATTTCGGTGTACTGGGGCGGTCGCGTTCGGTGATCCTTCAGAAGGTGGCGTACCCGCTTTTCCAGTTTCATTTCGCGGTGTTGATATTGCCCATCAAGGAAGTGGTCGTGGGGAAGGGGCTCTCGGCTTACCTAAAGCTTGTTGGCTATGACTTTGCGCTGGCATACAGCTCGGCTTTTTTTCTTTTCGCATGCATTTACACGCTTGTCAGGATGGCGCGGACAAATGTTCTTTCCGACGCGCTGTTGCGCGCAGTTCCGGTCTTTGGCCGAATCCGGCGAGCCTTTGCTCTCGGCCGGTTCTGCGCGACCTACGAGATGCAGACGCAAGCCGGGGTGAATGTGATGGATGGGTTGTCCCATGCCGCCGCCGCCAGCCAGAGCGCGTTGGTGCTGCGGGCCGCGCGCAAGATTCTGCCAAAGATCAGGATGGGTGAACAGGTGAGCCCGCTTCTTGTAAAAACCGGCATATTTCCGCAGAAAATGACGCGGGCGTTGCGCCTCGGGGAAGAGACGGGCAAGCTGGATCAAGAACTGCGCAGGCTCACAGAGGAGTTCCAGAAGGAAGCGTTCACGCGGATGGAGATCGTCACCGATTGGCTGCCGAAGCTGCTTTTCCTGGTGATCGCGCTGTATATCGGTTACGAGGTCGTAACTATGGCGAAAGGGGTGTTCGCGGGAGTCGGAGGATTTGAGTGAAACGAGAACGGCTATGAGAACATCCTCAGCGTGACGACCCGTTCAATCGCGTGATCTACCATGGGCGCGGGGTAGCCCTTCGCGATGCTTGTCTGATCTTCCGGCGGCTGCATGAGCCGCGCCGCATCAATGTCCCGCAGTTCAGGAATCCAATGCCTGATGAACTCGCCTTCGGGGTCATACCGTCTGGTCTGTGTCCATGGATTCTGGATGCGGAAGTAAGGCGCCGCATCCGCCCCCGTCCCGGCGCTCCATTGCCAGCCCCCATTGTTGCTTGCGATGTCGCCATCAATCAGTTTTTGCATGAAATACTGCTCACCCGCGCGCCACGAGACATGCAGATCTTTGGTCAGGAACATCGCGGTTATCATGCGCAGACGGTTATGCATGAAACCCGTCTGGTTTAGCTGCCGCATGGCAGCATCCACTATGGGGAATCCAGTCTCGCCCTCGCTCCACCGAGTGAAAGCCTCGCCGGGTTCGGCCCAATCAAGTTCCCGATACTTCGCATTGAATCCGGTCTCCAGCACATCTGGGTAGTGCCAGAGGATCTGCATGTAAAACTCGCGCCAGATCAGTTCATTAATATAAATGAGCGCGCTTTTGCGATGTTCAGCGGGGCCTTGTTCGGCGAGATCAAGGCATCGGGCATGGATCTCGCGCGGAGAGAGAGTGCCAAAGCGCAGATCAGCCGAAAGTCGCGAAGTGCCGGCCTCGTGAGGTGTGTTTCGGCAGGCGGCGTAACGTAAGATTGGTTCGGAGAGGAAGCTTTCCAGCCGCTTCCGCGCGGCGGCTTCTCCTCCGTCAATGATCGTCGCGGTCTGCTCCAAGCCCCATGTGGATAGGGTTGGCGCGGGGAGTGTCTGAAGTCCGGGCGCCAGCCGGAAACTTGCCACAGGTTCAGTGACCGACGGTTTCTCCAGTTTAATCCACGCCCGGGCATAGGGAGAAAAAACGCGGAATGGCGTTCCGCCTCCGGTCAGGACTTCATCCCGCTCGTGAATGGCTACGTCCTTGCAGGAGTGAACCTTGCATCCCCGCGCCTCCGACATGCGGGTTACTTTCACTTCCATCTCCCGCCCAAACGGGTCGGGATCCCGGTTGAAACTGAGGGCGACAGCCCCGGAGTCTTCGATGAGTTGAGCCAGCGCAACATCCGCATCTCCCCGTCGGAAGATAAGCTGCCCGCCTTTTGTTCTGATATCAGTCTCCAGCGCGGCCAGGCAACGGCACAGAAACTCCTGCCGGGGCGAACCCGTCCAACCGTGCGATCCCTGCCAATCGCTCAGGATGTAAGCCGGGATCACCAGATCATAGTTGGAAACGGCTGCCGCAAGGGCGGTGTTGTCCGCCAGCCGCAGGTCGCGGCGAAACCAGTGGATCGCAATTCTCATCGGGCGCAGTTGTTAAGCCACTCGATCATTACGACTGGGAAAGCTGAATGGATTGGTGAAATACCACCGGGCACAAAGCACGATTCGTCGGCGAAGGGCGCGAGTTGATTGATCGAAACGCGCCGTCTAAACTGGTTCGGTGCAAAGGGTAAGCGCCGGGCTTCTAATGTATCGGATCGCCGCAGGCGGACCGGAGGTTTTGCTCGCGCATATGGGTGGCCCTTTCTGGCAGCGGAAGGATGAGGGCGCGTGGACAATCCCGCGCGGACAGGTGGAAGATGGCGAAGATCTACTGGAGGCAGGAATCCGGGAGTTTCGGGAGGAGACAGGGTTCAAACCAAGAGAACCCTACCGCGCGTTAGGCAACGTTCGAAACAAGTCAGGCAAGGTTGTGCATGCCTGGGCCTTTGAGGGAACCTGCGATCCAGCAAACTTGCGGAGCAACACCTTCGAAATCGAGTGGCCGCCCAAGTCCGGGCGGCGCAAGACCTTCCCGGAGATCGACAAGGCAGCTTTCTTTAGCCTCCCCGAGGCCCGCCGGAAAATAATCGCCGCGGAGCAGGATTTTCTGTCACGTCTTGAAAGATTTTTGCGCGGAGATTCCCTTCAGGCCGCCGGGATAACGAGTTTGTAGCCAAATTCCCTTACTGTCTGGAGATATATGGGATGGGCGGGGTCAGGCTCAATCTTGTTCCTGAGCGCATTTACAAAGCGGTCGATGCTGCGATGAGTAACCACGCAGTCGTAGCCCCATACGGTATTCATGATCTGGTCGCGGCTCGCCGCCTGCCCCGCTTTGCCCAGCAAATATCTCAGCAGATTGAATTCCTTTGGGGAGAGTTTGATTTCACGGCCCGCGCGCGTGAGAGAGCGCGCCGCGACGTCCAGGTGACAGTCACCAAAGCGGAAGGAGACCGGCTCCTTCTCGCGGCGCCGGCGCAGAAACGCTCCACTCCGGGCCAGCAGCTCTTTGATGCTGAAAGGCTTCGTCACGTAATCGTCCGCGCCCAGCTTTAATCCCAAGACGATATCGGACTCCTGGCCCTTCGCGGTCAGCATGATGATGGGCATATCCATCTTCTCTTCGCGGAGAAATCGGCAAATCTCGTAGCCGTTAATGCCTGGAAGCATGAGGTCCAGAACAATGAGGTCGGGGCTGAGTTTCAGCGCGTCCTGAAGCCCCTGTGCTCCATCTACAGCAGTCTTCACTTTATACCCTTCAAACTCGAAGTTGTCCTTCAAACCACGCATGAGCGCCAGGTCGTCTTCGATGATCAGCACGGTCTCCATGGGCTAGACGAGGGTTGGAATACTGACCGCGAAAACGCTGCCCTCGTTCAATGAACTTGTGAGTTTTACCTTCCCGCCGTGCGCATCGAGGATGCTCTTCACGATACTGAGGCCAAGGCCGGCACCTTCCTGCATTCTCGAGAGTTTCTGATCAACCTGGAAGAATCTCTCGAACACTGCCTTCCTGTAACGCCGGGCAATGCCCGCCCCATTATCGCGCACCTCAAAGATGATGTACTTCCCCGCTTCTCGGACGAGGAGGCTGATCTCTTTCTGCCTGCCGGTGTATTTCAGCGCGTTCTCGAGCAAGTTCACGAGGACGATTACAATCGCGTCCCGATCCACTGAGATGGCGCTGACCCCAGGCTCGATCCGCACCTCCAGCGGACACGCCGCTTCCTTGAACCTGTGTCCTATGATAGCGACAGCGGAGTCCACGATCTCGGATGGCAGCGTCTTGACTTTGTTGAAGGCATACGCGCTCCTTTCAATGCGCGCGGCAGTGAGGAATTTCTCGATGAGCCGCGCCAAACGGTGGTTCTCCTGCGAGATCATCTCGATGTATTCCCGCGTAGCGCCGGCGTCCTGAATCCGGCCATCCAGCAGTGTATCCAACAGCACGCGCGCGGCGGAGATTGGCGTCTTTAACTCATGCGAGACGGTGGCGAGGGAGCTGTTGCGAAGCTCGTTCAGCCTCAGTTGACGGCTCACAGCAAAAGCCGCGAGTCCAGCGATGAAAAGATTAGCGATGATAGCCGTCCCTAGAGCAAACGCCGCCGCCTGGTCTTGCGGGAGGAACGCGGCAGTCACTCTCGCAGGCGACTTTTTTAGGAACAGGTGAACACCCCAACCGGGAATCGTATCGGCTATCGACGCCTCCGCCACCAGCTCGTCCGATGGGTCCATGACCCGCGGAACAATTCCTCCGGCTCCATCCACGATGCGCACCGAAACGAGGGGATCGAAAGTGCGCGCGTAGAACCCCTCGACCGACTGGAGGAGCGTCTTTCCGCGCCGGAGCAGGATCAGATCAATCCCTTTTCGCCGTATATGGAGTCCGTAGACGCTCTCCGGGAAAGCAGGAATGGCAGTCCACACAGCGGCCGCAGACGGAAAAAGGCTGGCGGGTTCGAAACGCTCCACCGCGAGCGATAACCTATACGCCGCTGCCACCCGGGGGTCGCCGGGTTGGTCTCCCTCCGGATCGAGACCCACGCCGCGCGGATACAAGATTCGGCCCTTGTCGTCATAGATCACAGCTCCGTCCATATATTGTTCCACGACGAGGCTGCGGAAATGTTCCTTTGCAGAGTCGCCTGACTCGAACGAGACGGCGTTTAGATGGCTGCCCAAAAGCGAGCCGACTGTCGCCAGAGAACGCTGGTAAAGATCTGCCGTTCTTTCCTTCGCCGCGTCACGCTCGGCGCTGACGGTGGCCACAATGAAGCGAACCATCAGCACCGTGGGTATGAACGGCAGAAGCACAAGCAGGATCAGGAGCGCCCGAATCTGGCTTGGCTTCAGTTCGAGAGACGTTATCACACTGCGCTTTGGCTTGGTTGGTTAGTTCGCCAAGACAGCGGCGCGTCCGCCGCCCTGGCAAGCTGTAAACAATCGCAGGCATTCGACAAAGCCGGAGGCGAAATCTTCAGGACGCGCGGCAATCCACCTCCTGATAACTCCCAGAGGAAAGAACGCCCCGCACTCAATCTCCGCCGGCGCGAGTTTGAATGGCCCTTCGTGCTTCGCGCGGAACAAGTGGACAAACTCCTGGCCGGTTGCGGCGGATGGTGGAAGCGAGCCGACGAACTCGACCGGCGCCGAAATCCCGATCTCTTCCTTCAACTCACGCGCCGCAGTCTCTTCATAACCCCGCCCGGTATCCACGTGACCGGCGGCGCTGGAATCCCAGCAGGAAGGATGGGCGTCCTTCCATCGAGATCGTTTCTGCAGAAAGAGGTCACCCGCGGCGTTGAAGACAAAAATATGCACAGCGCGGTGGTAAAGGTGGTTCGTGTGCGTTTCGTGGCGAGTCGCTCTGCCAACCACATTATCGCTCGCGTCAACGGTATCGAAAATCTCATCATGCACGTTCTGCGCCCCGCCTTCCGCTATTGGCGCAACTCGGTTAGCAAGCGCGATCCACTGTAAGAGACTCAGTTCCTCGGCGCGCGCAGTCTCAGGCACTCCGAGGAAGAGAGCAGTGGCGGCCCAGTCACCGACTTCGGCGGCAATCATCTTGCGAAGCTGCTTGCGTCGTTGTGAAAAGCCCGCTCTTACGAGCCGCTCGAACGTTGCGCCATCACAATCTGGAACCTCGTCGGGCTCACGGGGGACCAGCAGAACGACAGCGGATTCCACCTTCGGCTGTGGCACAAAAACAGACGCGGGAAGCGTCTTGAGGTATTTCACCCGCCACTGGCGCTGAATGGCAAGCGTGAGAGAGCCATACGCCTTTGTGGAGGGCTTTGCCGCCAGCCGCTCGGCAAGTTCTCGTTGCATGGTGATAACCATCCTCTTCACTGGAGACGGAGAGGCCGTAAACTTGAAGAGGATGGGGCTGGTGACGTAATACGGCAGATTCCCGACGACCTTGACCGGCCTTTTTTCAAAAAGGACGCGCTGATCAAACGCGATTGCGTCCTCATGCATCACTTCTACGCGATCCGAGGCAAACCGCTCTTTGAGAAACCCTGCCAGCCGTCCATCCTTTTCTAGGAGAGTGGCGCCTCCGCAAAGCGGCAGGGCAAGCTCCGTGAGGGCGCCCAATCCGGGTCCTATCTCAACCAAATGATCCTCTGAGGACAACTCAAGTTGATCCACAATCCAGCGAGCAAGATTTTGGTCGTGAAGAAAATTTTGGCCCATGCTCTTGCTTGGCGTCAGGTCTAAAAGAGCAAGTGTCTCCTGGATGGTGGAGAGCTTCACCGTTCCTCCCGGGAGCGTCCGCCAAACAAACCCGCTTGAAACAAGATCCCCACAGCGCAGAGTCCCAGCAACAACAGGCTGGATGTGCTGGTTGAAAGATGGAGGCCCCGCGCGATGAAAGAAGCGCCCAGCAGCGAGGAAAGAATGATGAGCGCCCACGCAAAGAGACCTGCAACCAGGACGGCGCCCAAAGCGCCGCCTATGAGACACAGGACCCATCCGTACCGGAACTCAGAACCTCCCGAGCGGTTCAGGATTTCGAGCGCGATATAGCTCCCCGCGATGAACCCGGCGATGCTGACGGCAAGCTTCTGCAAAAAGATCGTCAACAGCGCGCCGACGAGGCCAACCCCTAAACCGATGGCGAGCAGAACTGCTTCGGGCTCACCTTGAAAGAGATTGTGAGCGAGAACCAGCCCACCGATAAACCCCATGACCCCGACAAACAGCCAAAACAACTTGCGGCCAAACAGGAGCAGGCTCGCGCCGACCATGATTGTGGCAAGAGGCGAACTGGCCGCAAGCCGCTCAAAGTGCGCCATCCCGTGGCCCGGGCCAGCAAGCTTTGTCACCGCGAGGAGAGGAATCACACGCCGATAGGTTCACTATTCACGGGTCACGCCGGGAGCAACCGCGCACCACTCCGCGATCCAGTCCAAATACCCATTGGCGCCCGTCGAAATATCAATGGCTATGATCTCCGGCGTTTCAAAAGGGTGGATCTGCCTCAGACGCTGCTCAAGGGCGGGATAGCTACTCCGTAAAGTCTTGAAAAGGACCATCGTCTCTCGAGCTGTCTCGATCTTCCCCTTCCATGTGTAGATAGATTCCGCTCCCGGGATGATCGTGCCGCAGGCCGCGAGGCGCTCGGCTACGATTGCGCGGATCGCGCTCCGAGCGGGTTCCAAGTGAGGGAAGGTGGTAATCACCAATGCCGCCGACATGACACTCAAGCGGCAGCGGGCACCGGGAGCCGGCAAATCCATCCGCCACCAATGACACGAGCCCCAACATAGAATACTGCGGCCTGCCCAGGAGTCACCGCTCTCTGCGGCTGATGAAGTTTCACTCGCGCCCTGTTTTCCGCGAGCGGGAGAATCGTGGCGGCGGCGCCAGGATGGCTGTAGCGGATCTTCACCTCCACCTCTGCGGGGGGCTCGTCGTCACAAAGCCAGTTGATGCGATCCACCTCGAACTCTTCGCTCTCCAGGTCGCCCGCGTTGCCCACTGTGACACGATTCGTGGCGGGATCGATATCCACGACGTAACGGGCCTGCAACGCCCCGCCCGGCAAGCCCTTACGCTGTCCGACGGTGAACATCTCGATGCCTTCGTGGTCTCCCAGATGGTTGCCATCCAGATCGAATATGCCGCCACGATGAAATTGGTCGCTGTCCATATGCGTCCGCAGGAAGGCCTTGTAATCATTCCCCGGGACGAAGCAGATTTCCTGGCTGTCCACCTTCTCCGCCACCTTGAGGCCAAGAGAGCGAGCGATGTCGCGAATCTCCGGCTTCGTCATTCCCCCCAAAGGAGTGAGCGCCCGCTGTAGCTGCGCCTGGCGCAGGCTGAAAAGAAAGTAGGACTGGTCCTTCCGGGGGTCCAGGCCCTTCCGCAGCACCGCATGGGTATCGTGGTGCTCAATGATCGCATAGTGTCCGGTGGCCACGAATTCCGCGCCTATCGCGCGCGCTTTCGTCCAGAGATTCCCGAACTTCAGCTTCTCATTGCACATCACACAGGGATTCGGGGTCCTGCCCGCCTGGTATTCTGAGGTGAAATAGTCGATCACCAGCTTTTCGAACTGATCCGCTTCATCCACTACGTAATGGGGGATGCCAAGCGAATGGGCAACCCCGCGGGCAT
This sequence comes from uncultured Verrucomicrobiae bacterium, assembly GCA_963828525.1. GTDB lineage: Bacteria > Verrucomicrobiota > Verrucomicrobiia > Chthoniobacterales > Chthoniobacteraceae > CAWHEP01. Next base: position 162,070 of record CAWHEP010000001.1, on the reverse strand, counting down.
CGGCTATGGCTTGCGGCCCGCAGCACTTGTCCTCCGCGCGCGAGATGCAATCCTGGGGCCACACTTTCAACGTGACCCCAACCACATCATAACCCTGCTCCTTCAGAAGATAGGCCGCCACACTGGAATCGACGCCACCGCTCATTCCCACAACGACTCTCTGCTTGCTCCCCGTCATCGTACGTGTCAGCGCAAAAAATTACCGCAGGAACCGGGCAAGATTCTCTTCTTCCCACAAGCGGGCGCGCTTGTAGAACCGAAACTCTCGCTCCCGCAGGTTGAAGGCCTCGGTATGAACACGCCGGCGTCCGCTTGGGTCCAACTCGTCGGGAACAACGGAGTGGAGCATCTCGTGAAAGATGACGTACTCGAGAAACCACGCGGGGACAAAGGGAGCGTCCAGCAGTGGATGGATCCTTATGAGGCGGTCGTCCTCCTGGATCGTTCCGAACACAAAATACTCTTTAGGGCGGAGCTTACGCTTCCTTCCCCAAGTTATGGTGTAACGCCGCAACCTGTTGGAGAAATACCGCGCGTTTATCTTGTCGAAGATCGCTTTTAGATCGAAATACCGCCCCTCATGCTGAAATGGGAACTGCCGCTGCATCGGCAGTTTGGGGTGCATCAATTTGCGTTTGCGCTTCGCGGTCTTCATCTCGCTTCCTATTAAAAGCGAGCATACAATAGAACGGCCTGACCCGTTGACAAGGGCGGCGTGTCTAACTGGATGGAGGCTCGGCCGCTTCCGATTCGTCCACCGGATGCAACCCCAACGCGTCCAGCATCTTCTCCAGCTTCCTCACGCGCGCAAAAAGCTTGGGAAGACGATTGATGTTCGCGAATTTCTCTTTCTGCTCCCTCATGGGAGTAGCGGGGGTTCCGAGCCAAACCTCCTTCTCTGGGACATTCTTGCTGACCCCCGCTTTCGCCGCCACAATTGCAAAATCTCCTACCTCGATATGTCCCACGAGTCCTGCCTGCCCAGCAAGAGTGACATACTGTCCCAGTTTTGAGCTGCCAGAGATTCCCGCTTGAGCCACAATCAGCGAGTGTTTTCCGACGACAACATTATGCGCGATCTGCACAAGATTATCGATCTTGCTGCCCTCCTGAATCCAGGTTCGGCCAAAACGCGCCCGGTCTATGGTCGTGTTTGCCCCAATCTCGACATCGTCATCAATGCGGACAATGCCTGTCTGTGGAATTTTGACGTGCTTGCCATTCACGTTTTCAAACCCGAACCCATCACTGCCGATGACTGCCCCGCAATGAATGATGACCCGGTTTCCGATCTCGCATCCTTCCCGAATCGAAACACTGGGGAAAATCGTGCAATTCTCGCCAACAACCGCGTTATGTCCCACGTAGGTGTGCGAGTGCAGCAGTGTTCCCTTCCCGATCCGTGCTCCCGCTTCGATCACCACAAAGGGCTGTATAGAGACGCCTTCGCCAAGCGTCGCGCTGCCAGAAATGACTGCGCGCGGGTCAACTCCTGGAGGGAAGGCAACAGCGGGTTGAGCAAACTGCTCGATAAGGCGGGCAAAGGCCAGCGAGGGATTCGAGACACGGATCCGAACCGCCGGCAGTTCTCCCACGAAATCCATGGGCACCAGCACAGCGGAAGCGCGCGTGTTCCTGAGCGCTTGCGCATACTTTGGGTTGCCAAAGAATGAGACCTGACCTTCAACCGCGTCGCCGAGAGCCGCAACCCCTTGGATGAGGGCAGCCCCAGAGCCACCCGCGATCTCTCCGCCGACCAGCGCCGCCAGTTCCTCGACGGTGAGGCTGTTCACCGGACCTTATTTTGGCTTTGAAGCGGAACTCAGGTGCGAAGCTTTATTGAGCTGCGTGATGATGTCGTCGCTGAAATCCATGTTGTCCCTGGAGAAAAGCACAATGGGAACGCCATTCAAACTCTGGCCCGACTTATCGAATACCAAGTCGTAGTTCTCCGTTTTAACCTTATCCTGCACCAGCTTGGTGATCTCATCCACAATCGCGTTGCGCATCCGCACCGCCTGATCCTGCAGTTCCTTCTCACGCTGCTGGCGGAATTCAGTGATCTCTCTCTCCAGGTTCTTCGTCTCCGCGATTTTATCGTCGCGCGACTTCATCTTTTCATCTTTCAGCTGTTTGCTGAGTTCAGGACGGTCAATCTCGATATTCAACTGGTTGATGTCGTCCATGGTCTTCTTGTAAGTATCCATGCGATCATCCAAATCACGCTTCGCCCGGGCGCGCGCTTCATTGATCCGCGATTCGGCGTCCTTCGTCTTCGAATAGGAAGAGAAAATCTTGTTCATATCCACCATGCCGATCTTTGACTGCGCATGAGCGGAAGGAACTGCGGCGCAAAGAGCGAGCAGGAGGATTGTGACGAAGCTTGCGAGTTTTTTCATAGAGACGCGAAGAGAGCTAAATTGGATGAACTAAGACCGCACACTCGCGCATTCGTTCAAAATTGATAACCGATATTGAAATTAAATTTCCCGCCATGTCCATTGAAGGAATCTGTCTGGAGCGGAACGCCATAATCAAGACGCACGGGGCCGATTGGCAGATCAATGCGAGCGCCGATACCGACGTCTGAGTTGATGTTGCTGGTGTTAAAATCGTAGGAACCACCGTTCACGATGCCCGCGTCGGAGAAAACGGCTCCGCGGAGTCGTTCGACGATCGGGAAGGTGTATTCCACGGTAGCGCGGGCCATGGTGTCGCCTCCAAGTGGTTCGCCATTATGATCCTTGGGACCCACGTCCCTGTATTTGAAACCACGCAGATCATTGGCGCCGCCAAGGAACAGGCGATCAAAGATCGGCACACGCGTTCCATTGAACCAGGTGCTGACCGTGGCTGCTTCGCCGCTGAACAGCAGAATGGTGTCGTAAGGCAGCAGGAAATACTGACTGCCTTTCAGGTCGAACCCGTAAATCTTGTCCTGGCCTCCAAGAGGGCCGCCAGCAGCGTAGATGGAGAAGTCAATCTTCTGCCCATGACGCGTAAGGAAAAGGTTGTCCCTCGTATCGTAGGTAAGACCCGTGGTGAGAGAGCTTTTTAGCAGTGATCCGCGTTCTGCCTTGATCTGTTGCGACGCATCCGAGCTGATTCCATTGATTCCAATTTCCTCAATTCGGTAATCCAGTCGCACCGCGAGGAAGTTTGTCAGGGCTTTCCTGGCATTCAGATCAAACCCGTAGTCCGTCTGATTGTAATAGGTGCTGAGGTAGCTCGCATTGTGGAAGAAGAGTTCACCACCGACAGCGACCTGATAATCGAGGAACCAAGGCTCGGTTAGACCGATGATCAAATCCTGCCGCTGATTTCCCAACTGCACCCGCATTCTCATCCTCTGGCCACCGCCAACGAAGTGTGGATACCCAAAAAGATCGAAGTTGCTCTGCTGGATTTCGGCAAAACCGATGAGGCTGTCGATCGAACTGAATCCCGCTCCGAAGTTGAACGTGCCGGTTCTCTTCTCCTCGACGAGAACATTGAGATCCTTGCGGCCCGGAACGGAGGTTTCGGTGGGATAGGTTTCGATCTTGCCGAAGTAATTTAGATTCTTGAGCCGCTCCTTGCTGAGATCGACCTTTGTCGTGTCATAAAGTTCACCGGGAGCGACATCGAGTTCGCGACGGATGACTTTGTCCTTTGTGCGTGTATTGCCCTGAATATTGATGCGTTCGATATAGGACTGAAGACCTTCATCCAGTTTGAAGGTCACGTTGATCAATCCCGCGCCACCGGAAACGGTCTCGGGCGTGACAGCGAGATCAACATACCCCTTCGCGCCATACAGGTCCTGAATGGCCTTCGTGTCATCCCTCATCGCTTTGGGGGAATAGACCTTCCCCGGCATTAGCTTGAGCTTTCTGGCGATCTCATCGCCGGTGAATAGCGTCTGGCCGGAAACGTCCACGCGGCCAACGTGATATTGATTTCCTTCCACGATCTGAAACACCACCCCGACCTTCCCGCTGCTGTAGGAATCGATGCGTGGCGAGGGAACTTCGACGTCTATATAGCCGTGGTTCTGGTAGAATTCGCGCAGGCTCGTAAGGTCCTCATCGATCTGGTCATTCTGTAGCAGTCCCTTCTTTGTGATGAAAGAGAGGAGGTTATGAGGCCCTGTTTTGACCTCGTGCCGCAACTGCTTTGCGGTAAACACGTGGTTACCTTCGAAGCTCACGACGGAGATTACCGTTCTGCCGCCTTCCTTGACGTCGAAGATGACGCGGGTCTGTCCCGTCAACTCATTCGACTCTGTCCGGGATTTGACTTCCGTGTCCTTGTAGCCCTTCTCCTGATAGTCATCGAGGATCTTCTGCCGATCCTGCTCAAGATTGGACTCCGTGAGTGTGTCGCCCACCTTCGTCGTGAATTCCTTGCGCAGCGACTTCACCTTCAATTCCGTGACACCATTCAGGACGATCTCGCCCACTTTTGACTTCGTCTGGAGCACAACAACGACCTTCACTCCGTCCGAAAGGGGCTCGCCGAAAATTCGGACATTGGTGATGTTGCCGGTCGCATACAAGTTGCGGATATCCTCCTCGACAACCTGGTCTGAGTAGACCTTCCCAACCGCGGTTCGCATATTGGCAATGATCCGCTCACGGCTGACCGTAGCGGGTCCGGCATATTGGATTTCAATTTGCCTTACCACCGGCGGGGACTGCTGCTGCGCCTGCGCGAGGCCACTGCCTACAAGGAACACCGAGAGTAGAATCCGGCGGAGCACGTCCCGGAACAGGTCAAGTTGGCTGGATTTCATAGAAGTATGCCGCCCGGCCAATTGGATGCTGGGCTTTTGATGGCGGTAATTGATGGTGAAAGGGAGAAGAAAGGTCAAGTAGCGATTTTATGACGCGCCAGGCGGCCATTGCCGAAGGAGAACGCCCGTGCCGGGATTTGCCTCGACACCCTGCCAAGCGTATCTTCTGACATGGGCCCCGGAACAAAGAAAGCACTGACATTGCACCCGCTCCTCCTCACGGACAGCCGGAAGCTGCGACTGCTTCAAAAGGCGGACGCCTTCAAGCAGTGGTGGTCAATCACAGAGCTGCGTTTCTGCGCCGCCTGCGAGCATCTTTTCATCGGGCGTGACATTCGTGTTTTCGAGGATGAACACTCGGAATGCCATTTCAGGTGTCCCAGCCAGAAATGCGAAGGGGGTTTCGCCGAATGGGAATACCCTCAATTGCACCTTTGAAGCAGTCTGCCTCCCCCCGACCGGCGCTAGGGACTTCCAAACTCAGCCAGCGCGGCCTCAATGGCCTCCATCGGAAGACCGATGACGTTGGTTCGAGATCCTTCAATGCGCATGATGATTCTTGGATCATCCTCCTGCGCGGCGTAGCCGCCTGCTTTATCGAGGGGGTTGACCCGCGTGAAATAATCCCGAATTTCCGCCTCTTCCAGCCTCCGGAAATGCACCCGGCTCATCTCCACGAAGTGCCGGCTCTCGCCGGTGCCCGCGCGTGTCATCCAGACTCCGGAGAAAACTTCATGCGCGCGCCCGCTCAACCGGCGCAACATGTCGAAGGCTTCGTCCATGGTCCGCGGTTTTCCGAAGATGCTGCCGTCCACCGCGACGAGCGTATCAGCCGCGAGCACAATCGATTGGGGATGTCTGCGGCTTACCGCCGCCGCCTTTTTCTTCGCGTTCAGGAGAGTGATCTCCGCCGGCGTGAAGTAATCAGGCGCTGATTCCTCAACATCGGGGGAAACGATCTCCACGCCATAGCCATGCTCGATGAGCAGCGACCGCCGGCGTGGGGAAGTGGAAGCAAGTACCATACTGCGGCCAGCCACACACCAAAGCTATACGGCTGACTGAAGATGAAAAGAGAATTCGAGGGGCGCAACCGCGCGACTGGTTCAGGAGAACTACCTGTTTTGGACAGGCAAGCCCAGCTCTACGCGCCCTACTGCGGCGGCGGAGGAGGCATGGAAGGTAACGCCGGCATCTTCATTTCCTTGTAATCGGAAGGCACGTCAAAATCCTTCGCGTCGATGGGCGCTTCCTTTACCGATACCAGCGTGGTAGTCGTTTTCTGCCCGTTTGCGTCGATCTCCGTGCGCACCGGCATCCCGGGAAGATCATCGGCGCCCGGTATCAGCGCCCTGGCCCCTCCCATGCTTCCCTGTTCCAGCTTCTTCATCTCCGCGAGCACGGCGGCGGAGCCGGGAAAGTCCTTTGCGATCCAGAAGCTCATCTTGATTACCCCAAACTCGCTCTTGTACTCCTCAGTGTCGTAGCCGTTTATCTTCTCCTTGTTCCCGGTTGGCTGCGGCTTGGCGCCCATCGTTCCGCCCGATGCCTTGGTCATCTTCCTCATCTGCTCCAGCAACGCCTTCGTTGTCCCGCCCGACATCTTCATGAAACTCTTCTGCGCGTGCATTAGGGTGACGACGTCGCCAGAATCAAGATCGGTTATCGTACTGATCTGCCCGGACAGATTGGTTCGGGCCTTGTTGTCTTTTAGCTCCATTGTCATCTCACCGGCCTGGCCAGTCCCCTCCACCTTCTGCACGATTGTCACGTCGGCCTCCGCCGCAACCATCAAAAAGGAAAAAGCTGCGAGTCCGGGGAGGAGAATTTTCATGTTCCCCATTCGTTCAAATCCACCGCCATGCCAACTTAAAAAATGCGCGGCAATAACGCGCTGTCCCAGCCGCATCTCCGAAAAACTTTGCGCCGAGCATCCTCGCCCTGTAATCTCGTTCCCCATCAGCTTGGTTTTCCAAGGCAACGCGCGGTTAGCTCAGTGGTAGAGCACTACCTTGACACGGTAGGGGTCGGGGGTTCGAAACCCCCATCGCGCACGCCGACGTGGGGCAGAGGCCAAATGGGCATTCGGGCGCGAATTGTTAAGATGTTTGCAAGAAACTGCTGAACTTTGGGAAAGCCCTGCCTAAGAAAAGCAAACAGGCCCGCTGGAAAAGCCGCCGATCCGGGAAGGCAAAGACGGTGCCGCTCGCAAGGAAATAGGGCCCGGCGCGCCAGCCGAATCTTTCAACTAAAGTGGACACGATCTGGATCTTAGGCGACCAGCTTTCGCTGGAGCACGCCGTCCTCGCAAAGACCCCGCCGGGTGCCGCGCGGATCGTGATGATCGAGTCGAAGGCTCGCGGGGCGGTGCATCGCTTTCACCAAATCAAGCTCGTCCTTGTCTACAGCGCCATGCGGCATTTCGCTGAAAGTTTACGGGAGAGCGGCTGGGAGGTTGACTATGTTCTGTTAGAAGAGGCGCTCACTTTCGAAACTGGCCTTCAGCGGCACATTAGCCGGCATCGCCCGGAGAAGATCGTGCTGGCGGAGCCGAATTCCTTTTTTGAGACCGAGGTCATCGAGCGCCTGGGCCGCAAGCTCCAAGTCCAGATCGATCTCGTGCCGACGACGCAATTCCTGATGACGCGCGATGACTTCCACCAGTGGGCCAAAGACTCGCGCCGTCTTCTGATGGAAAACCACTATCGGCGGCTCCGTAAACGCTTTGGCTGGCTAATGGACAAAGATGGCCAGCCGGTGGGCGGAGCGTGGAATTTCGATCCAGAAAATCGCGCCACCTTCTCCATCTGGAAACGCGCTGGCCGCCCGACCGCGAGCACCGCGCCGCGCGAGAAGCCGGACGCCATCACGCTTGCAGTCATTGAGATGGTCGCGCGCGAGTTCAAGGATCATCCGGGCCGCGCCGCCGACATGTGGCTGCCGGTTGATCGCGCCGGCGCCCTCCGCTGGCTGAACCTGTTTATTCGCGAGCGCCTGCCCACCTTCGGCGTCTATGAGGACATGATGTCCGAAGGAGAGCCGTTCCTCTTCCACTCCGTCCTATCGCCGTTGCTCAATCTCGGTTTACTCACCCCGCGGGAATGCGTAGAAGCCGCCCTCCGCGCCTACCAGAAGGGCGAGGCGCCCATCAATTCCGTGGAGGGCTACGTCCGCCAGATCGTCGGCTGGCGCGAATTCATCAACGGCGTTTACTGGCACCGCGGCCAAGAATACCACGCGCTGAATGAACTTGACGCCGAGCGCCCGCTCCCCGCGTGGTTTTACACCGGCGAGACGCCCATGAACTGCCTTCACCACGTCGTTCGCCAAACCCTTGACCTTGGATGGAATCACCACATCCAGCGGCTCATGATCCTCGGAAACTTCTTCCTCATCGCGGGCATCCGCCCCCAGGAAGCGCTGCGGTGGTTCCTCGAGATGTATGTCGACGCCTTTGACTGGGTTATGGCCGCCAACGTCATCGGCATGTCGCTCTATGCCGATGGCGGCTACATGGCGACCAAACCGTATGCCTCCACCAGCGCTTACATTCGCAAGATGAGCAACTACTGCGCAGGCTGCCGCTTCGATCCTGACCAGAAAACCGGCCCCGACGCCTGCCCCTACAACTACCTTTACTGGAATTTCATCGATCACCACGCCGACCGCTTCGGCGAAAATCCCCGCATGCGCGCTTTGGTCCAAGGCTGGCAAAAACGCCCTGCCGGGGATCGCGCCAAGGCGTTGGAATCCGCCGCGGCGTTTCTGGAGAAGGATCTCGCTGGCTAAACCCGCAGCTGGCGCCTCGCAAAAAATCCAAGTTTATTCAATCGATGGCGCGGTGTTCTTGCGAACCAGCAGGCGTTTCAATTCCGTGATGTCCACCGGTTTAACCAAGTGATGGTCGAAGCCGTTTTGCAAAGCATGCTCCCGGTCCTGATCCTGCCCATAGCCTGTGACTGCGATCATAAGGAGTTCGTCGCGGGCGAGTTCTTCGCGGAGACGCCGGGCGACTTCGTAACCGTCCATACCGGGAAGGCCAATATCGAGGATGACCACCTCAGGACTCTGGCGGCGCGCGCAGTCGAGCGCTTCCAGACCATCGTGAGCCACCGCGACTTCGTGACCCGCGCGGCGGAGAAGCTTGGCCAGAGCGCCGGCAGTATCTGCGTTATCATCCACGATGAGGAGGCGCAGTTTTGAGAAAAGGCTTCCGGGAGCCAGCGGAACCGGAGCGGTGGGGAGCGGCAGGAGATGGGCTGGGAGCGCGGGCAGCCGCACGGTGAAGACACTGCCGAGGCGCGGGCCGTCGCTATGCGCCTCGACGCGGCCACCGTGCAGCTCCGCCAGCCGTTGCACGATGGTTAGGCCGACGCCGAGCCCTCCTTCACTCCGCGCGATGGAGCGCTCGCCTTGCGCGAAGAGCCGAAACATCTCCGGGAGTCGCTCCGGCGCGATGCCTATGCCGTTGTCCTCGACGGTGATGAAAATCTCGTCCTCCCACCGCCACGCTGAGAGTGTGACCTGACCGTTCGTCGGCGTATATTTGGCGGAGTTGTGCAGGAGGTTCAGCACAATTTGCTCAATGCGCAGAGGGTCGGCGTCCAACCAAAGCGCGCCGCGCTCATAGCGGCAGGTGAGCTGATGCCCGCGCGCCTTGATGAGCGGCCTCGCCGCTTCGCTGGCTTGGTCCAGAATGAGGGCCGCATCGATTTTTTCCCGTCGGAGGCGAATTTTTCCTGTGTTGATCCGCGAGACATCGAGCAGGTCGTCAATCAGGCGGCCGAGCTGCCGAGATTGCCGCTCGATCACCTTTAGCGCCCAGCTCCGCTCCGCCACGTCGGGCTCACTCTGCAGAAGACTGGTCGCGCTGGCGACAGAGGCGAGCGGATTGCGCAGCTCATGGGCGAGCATGGCAAGAAATTCGTCTTTTTGGCGGTCCGCCTCCTTTGCTTGCGCGATAAGTGTCCGCACCTCGTATTGCCGGCGCCGCGAGCGCAAGGCCACTTCGCAGGCGCTCACCAGCGTCTCTGGCCGCACCGGCCTTTCGACAATGGAAACGTTCCCGACGGGACCGAGTCGCGCCAGGCGACCCCGCGGCAGGCGCGCCTCGGCGACGCCAGTGATGATGACGAGGGGCAGGTCCGACCACGAAGGTTGCCGCGCCAGCGTTGTCAGAAGGATGTCTATCGAGGGTACGGCGAGTGCCTCCTCCGCGAGTACAACGGCGCCGCAGCCACCCGCGATACGGGCACAGAGCTCGGCGAGGTTGGCGCAAATCTCCGCCGCCAAACCGGCGCTTTGCAGGAACTGAGCGGTCAGCGCCGCGTCGTTTCTCGTCGGTGCCAGAACCAGAACGCGCAGCTCCGGGGCAGGAGCCGCGAGATCCCGCAGCTGGGCCCGAACCCCCTCCGTCTCGGCGCCAGGCGATGCTCCGCAGCCATCAGGAATCATGCATAAAGGTGGGCACGCCGGTGAGCACCCCCTGCAGGCCCCGGAGCGGCTCCCCTACATTGATGCCGCCCGGGCCGACGGAAATCTCGCGGATGGTCCTCTCGTGATTGCCGCTTCTCTTTTTGATGACCGAGATCGCCTGCTTCACCTCGCCGCGGGCTTCATAGTAGCGCAGCAGCAGCACGGTATCCGCGAGGTATGTGAGATCGACCGAAGTTTGCATTATCCCTATGAGGCCCTGCTGCGCGAGAACCATAATGGTGATGACCCCCAGTTGATTCAGGGTAGCGAGCACCTCATGCAATTGCATATTCAGGTGCCGCTCCTCCGGCATCGCGTTCAGGTAGCCATTAATGCTATCGACGATCACCATCCTGGCCCCTCCTCCCATCACTGCTTCATGAATAAGGCTCGCAAATTCACCCGGTGAAATCTGGGCTGGGTCGAGCTGCAGGAGCTTGATCCGGCCTTCCTGGACATGGACCGAGAGATCCATGCCAAGCTTCGCAGCCCGGTCGAGCAGCGTCCCCATGGTTTCGTCGAAACAAAGGATGAGCGATTTCTCGCCGCGTTCCGCCGCCGTCAGCGCGAACCTCAAGGCGAGTGTTGATTTGCCGGTGCCGGGTGGCCCCATGAACATCGCGCTCGTTCCCCGGCCCAGCCCGCCTCCGAGCAGGGCGTCGAGTTCCGCGATTCCGCTGGGAAAATCCTCCCGCACAAATTCGGTGTGTTGCTCGCTGGCCACCAACCTCGGAAAAATCTTCATCCCGCCGCGAGTCAGGATCAGATCGTGAAAGCCTTCCCGGAAAGCCGACCCGCGCAATTTCATGACACTCAACTGCCGGCGAGAGACCCCGTAGGCCGCGGAAACGCGCTCCAACGTGAGCACACCGTGCGCGATGCTCTCCACCTCCACATTGCCCGCGCCGGCGGTCAGGTCATCCAGCAGCAGCACCGTCGCGCGCCGCCCTGCCAGAAACTGCTTGAGCTGCAAAATCTGCCTCCGATAGCGTAGCGGCGTATCCGCGAGCATCCGCATTTCCGACAGCGAGTCGAAGACAACGCGCGACGGGTTCACGCGCTCAATTTCCGCGATGAGCGCCTCGATCGTTCGATTCAACTCCACCTCCGCCGGATGGAAAAACGTGCTTTCAGTCTCGCCGCGAACCGTCTCCTCGATCGTGGATAGCTCGTAAAGATGCAGGGGCGCGAGATCCCATCCATGCGAGGCCGCAACGATCTCGATCTCTTCCCGCGTCTCGGAAAGGGTGATGTACAAGCCCGCCTCTCCCCGGCCCAGGCCCTCCAACAGGAACTGCATCGCCAAAGTCGTTTTCCCGACTCCGGGACTTCCCTGCAGTAGATAAAGCCGATTCCGTGGCAATCCACCGTGAAGCACTTCATCCAATCCCTCCACCCCCATCCCGCAACGGTCATCAATGGTGGAGAGAGGGACAGAACTCATAGTCTGTTGTTACCAAATATTTCGGCCCCCGCCAGCGATTTGGCGGCCAGCATCACTCTGGAGGGGGAAATTGCCTGGGAAATGTGTCGCCCCGCGCGTTTTATTTTCCGATCTCCGCGCCTCAACCATTGAGCCCGTCGCCCACGATCGCCCAAAATAGTCATTTGTCTCGCAGGAGAGGAGGAGCCGGTATCGAACGTTCGCTCGGGTTACGGCCCCTCTGTGTGGCAGGATTTTCCACTCGCGCTCATTGCGCGCAGAGCCTACGCTTTAGGGTTATGGATGACACCGACTCTCCCACGCCAGACTTGGCGCCTGCGCGGGTCGAAACTGGTCTCCCAAATATCAATCCGGATCTCGTCGAGCAGGAGCTCGGCGCGGAGATAGACAACATCATTCCCACTGTCGGCTATCAGCTTTTGCCCATGGTGGGTATTGGCGGGTCCGCAGGGTCGATAAGGGCGATCCAAGCGTTCTTCGAAAAAATGCCGGCGGAGTCCGGGATGGTTTTTGTGGTCATCATGCATCTGTCGCCAGACCACGTCAGCTCGATGCCGGAAATGGACGAAGATGCGCGTGGCCCACGCGGGACGAAAGTGGAGGCAAATCGCGTGTATGTGATTCCGCCGGTCAAGCATCTTACGGCGACCAACGGCCATCTAAAGCTCACCGATCTCGACCGCGAGCGCGGCGATGCGCACGGGGACAGCTTCAGGCGGCCAGCGCCGGCAGGGGCGAAGGCGCGACGTTTCGCGTCAGTATTCCCCTGACCTGACGATCAGGACGCCAGATGGAGGGTGATCTGTTGAAACTGTCGAAATGAATGCCATGGCGAGTGCTGAGTCCGCGGCTCCTCCCCTGCGGGTATTTATCGTCGAGAATCACCGTGACACCTTGAAGTACCTCAAGATGTATCTTGAAAGCTTCGGCTTCCATGTTGAGTCGGCTCGGACCATGCAGGAGGCCCTAACCGCCCTGCCCGAATCGAGGTGCAATGTGCTGATTTCCGATATCGGCCTCCCGGATGGTGACGGCTGGGAGCTCCTGCGCCTGGCCAAATTCTCCTGCCCGGTCTATGCGATCGCGGTCAGCGGATTGGGCACGAATGAAGATCTCCGGCGGAGCAAGGAAGCAGGGTTTCGACATCACCTCGTAAAACCCTTTGGCGGCACCGATTTGGATGCCATTATCGAAGATGCCATCCGCGAAATCGCCACCTAAAAAACAGCCAGTCCCGAGGAGAAGGCGCGGCAGCCTGCCCACCGCCTCGCCACAGCGGAAAATCAAAGGGGCATTGCCGTCCGCGCCTCCCGAGGAGTATCCGAAACCACATCCCGTGGCGCAGCGGCTGCATGATACCATCTGCCAGACCGTCACAGGACTTCGATTCCACGTGGCCGCGATAAAGCGAGGCCTTCCGCCAAATTGCGAACGGGTGAAGGCGCAGTGCGAAAAGCTCGATTCCCAACTCGTGAGCGCGAGCGAAGAGCTGCAAGAGATCCTAAAAGCGTTGCGCGCTGGCAAGCTCTAGTCAGCTTTCCCCACGGAGAAGCGGAATTTAGAAGGGCGAGGTAATCTCCACCGTCATGAAGAACTCATTTGGACTGAAGGCTGGGCAGAGCTACCCGAAAATGCTTGCGCGACAGAGGAGACGGTAGAAATTCGAGAGGCTCCCCCACTCCCCGATGGCAATCTCAACTCGATCCCCTAAAAGAATCACCTTTCTCGTTGCTTTGGCAATCGGTGCTTCCTGGCTTTCAGCGCTCCAGGCCAAGGCTCCCGTTGACTATATCGATCCATTTATTGGTACTGGACACCAGGGAAAGGATTTTCCTGGCGCGTCCATGCCGTTCAGCATGGTCAAGATCAGTCCCATTACGTATCCCGGCATGGGATACTCTTACGGGGACAAAACAGTCGAGGGTTTTGGCTTTGACCAACTCGGCGGGGCAGACGGCGGAGAACTGGGAAACTTCATGGTGATGGCAACGACGGGTCCCTTAAAGACGTATTGGGGAGACAAGGGAAAATCGGGCACCGGATACCTTTCGGCATTCTCCAAGGGGACCGAGAAAGCGTCCGCCGGCTATTACTCCGTGATGTTGGAGGATTATAAGGTTCAGACTGAGGCCACAGTCGCGATGCACAGCGGAATCATTCGGTTTACCTTCCCCGACAACACGCAAGCCCGTATTCAAGTGGACCTTTCCCACCGGAACTCCGGCACGTCGCTGCGCCAGACGGTAAAGGTGGTGGATGACCATACCATTGAAGGAACGATGGAATTCACGGGCGCCGGAGGGGGATGGACTTTTGGCGGCAGCACCCGTTACACGGCCTATTATCATGCTGAATTCAGCAAGCCTTTTACGAAATACGGGGTGTGGAGCGCCACCCTTCCAGCCGAATGGAGTTCAACTCCGCCCCTGCCGTGGGGCAAGAACAAGCATAATATCAGCGCCCCTTCGTTCATTGAGGCGTGCAAGAACGCAGAAGTCATCCCGGGCTGCAAAGAGAAGGATGGACAACATCTTGGCTTTTACACGGAGTTTGCCAGCAAGGCGGGTGAAACGGTGATGGTGAAGACCGGCCTTTCTTTCGTGAGCATAGCCGGGGCGCGGGCCAACTTGACGGCGGAAATCCCAGGTTGGAATTTCGACCTGGCGCGCCAGCAAGCGCGAGAGGCCTGGATAAAAGCAATAGATCGCTTGTCAGTCGAAGGCGGCACGGAGGATCATAAGACGATCTATTATAGCGCGCTCTACCGGGCTCTGCTTTTCCCGATGACCTTCGCGGATCTCGATGGGCAATACCCCGGCGGTGACAATCGACCGCATCAGTCGAACGCTTTTACGAACGTGACCATCTTCAGCGGCTGGGATGATTACCGCAGCGAATATCCATTGCTGGCCTTCGTCGAGCCAAAGATGGTTAGGAATCAGATCAGCAGCATGCTCTCGCTGGCGGAACTCAACGGCAAACATTACCTGGACCGGTGGGAGATCATGGGAAACTACACGGATTGCATGATCGGCAATCCGGACGTGATCGTGATCAACGACGCGTGGCAAAAGGGGATTCGAGATTTCGATATCGACAAAGCGTATACTTACTCGATCAACAGCTCGGAAAAATACGGGAATGCCAAATTTGGATATTGTCCTGGCCAGATTTCAGAGACCACCGAATACGGGCTTAGTGAGTGGAATATGGCGCAGTTAGCAACCGCGCTCGGCAAGAAGGAGGATGCCGCGAAATATCTCGAGCGTTCGATGGCTTACAAGAAAATCTATAATCCGGATGTTCCATGGACCTATGACGCGGCTGGCAAGGATTCCCGTCCGGAATGGAAGGGGTGGTTCTGCGCGAAAGACGGAAAGGGTAATTTTCTTCCCTGGCCCGGCCTGATCTCTCCCAAATACACGAGGGAAGCGACCGTTTACCAGGCAGGCTGGACCGCTTACAATGATATTCCGGGACTGATCCAACTACTGGGGGGCAAGGAGCTCTTCACAGCGAAACTCGAGGACTTTTTCAGCAGAACGCCCGATTTCACGAAATGGAACCCCTACATGGGAAAGGGAAATCCCGCTCACATCTACGGTGGAGGGGAGCCTTGGTGGAATCCCTATAACAATCCGGTCAACGAACCGACGGAACTGATCCCGTTCCTGTTCAACTGGTCCGGAGCTCCCTGGCTAACGCAGAAATGGCTGCGGCAATCGATGGCTGTTTACTATACAGGCCCGGAAGGGCTGCCAGGCGACGACGACGTGGGCCAAATGTCCGCGTGGTACGTGCTGGCTGCAGCCGGTCTCACCCAGAGCTGCCCCGGAAATCCGCGGTTCGAGATTTTAAACCCGCTGTTTGACAAGGTTACCTTCAAGCTTGACCCCGCATACGCAAAGGGCAGCATGTTCGTCATCACAGCTCGGGATAACTCACCCGCTAACATCTACATCCAATCCGCCATGCTGAACGGGCGCTCGCTTAACCGTTGCTGGCTGAACTATTCGGAGATCGCGGCGGGAGGGACGCTGGATTTCGTGATGGGTCCGCAGCCAAACAAAACGTGGGGGATTCAGTAGCTCGAAACGCTTTGTCACCAGCCTTGCTTGAATACCAAGCTCTGCGCTCCAGTGGAAGGACAAGGACGAATGGTGGCGGCGGGTGGTTTCTTCCAAACTCGTTCTACTTTCCTGAATTTATTCTCGCAGCCTGTTATCTGGGCCTGATCCGTGCTAATCGCGAAAGACTTGACCTACGAACTGCTTAACACCCTGAGCGAGGACACGCGAGAATCGATTGGGGAATTACTGCGCCGACATAACTACTCCCATAACTCGGGTTTCTTCACCGCGCGCGATCTAGAGGAAAACTCACCGAAGCCGTTGAACGTTGTGGTATGCGACATTAGTGGCTCAGTCGTTGGTGGCTTGATTGCCGAAACGCAGTTTCTGTGGCTCAAGGTAGCTATCATGGCCGTCGCCGAATCCGCGCGACGACATGGAATAGGTCGGAGACTTTTGGAGATGGCTGAAAAGGAAGCCGTTACACGGGGCTGCAAGCACTCATTTTTAGATACACTGGACTATCAAGCCCCGGATTTTTATCTAAAACTGGGTTACCAGGTTGCGGGCAGGCTAGAGAACTGGGACTCGCATGGGCATACGAAGTATTTGTTCATCAAACAACTTTCTGACTGACCCGTTCCCTCATTGTATCGCGAACTCGTTCTATTTTTCAAACACGTTCTCAGAGGTTGAGCGACATAGTTCTTCAGACCCAAATCCCCGTGATGCCGTTGGCCACGTCGCGATCTGTGTATTCACGAGCGGGGCATCCGAATGCGCAATGTCGGATCAGTTTCGCACGTTTCGACGATCTCGTTGTAGCGCGTTAGCAGTTTGCAAAGCGTGACCTTGCATTCGGCGGCGTTAAAAAGACTGCGTTCATACACGTTCGCCGTTAGAAACTGAGCGGCGTCCAGCACATCGACACGATCTTCCAGCTCCGAATCCTTCAACAGAAACGTTGCTCCCGCCACGCCGTCGCCGATGCTGATGATGAGCGGCTTCAGTCCTGCGCCAAGATTGGCAGCGCACTTTCGAATCAGCGCCTCAGTCGGGCGCGTAGTCACATGGATTGCCACGGCTTCAACCTGAAAGTCGCCCTGACGCTCAGTGGAGTGGTCGGCGACAGAGAAACCGTGGTGCTTGAGCTTTCCGACCCCAACAACAAGATCGAGCTTCGCGCCCACGAGATGCTGAAGCATCGCGCCAACGTAGTTGGCGCCGCCCGCGTTTGTTTGAGCCTCCTTTGATTGTTCAAGCAAATCGTCGATATTCGCGCGAAGAGATTTACCCGGATCGAAATTGAACTTCGGCCCCTCAGACGCAAAATGAGCGCGAACTCGCTCAATCCACCAAGCAAACGCCTCGTCTAAATCTGCGTTGCCTCGTTCGTGAAGTTCGTTCAGCGTTTCGACATATGCTTTCATCAAACCGAGACTTCCCCGACTCGTCCTGCCGCCCTCCTCAGCAAGAACCTTGGCGATCCCGTGGGCCTCAAGGATCCTCTGGACTGCAGACTTACTCAGACCTGTAACTTGCCCGCCCTCATCCGTCCGGAGCGATTCCGCCAGGAGAGGCAATCCTTCCTTCTTGGCTGTCTGCGTTAAGACCAGCGCAACACAAAGCCCCCCTTTCTTAAGAAATTTAGGATGCTTCGCGCAAAGCGAAACCAGACTGTCCGTCACCGCGCTCATGCACTGTGTCGTTCGCTCGGCGCCGCCGGAGCGAAATGCTCGTTCCATATCGGGTTGAGGTAATGTGTGCCGATCCACTCTATCACTGGCACGCAGACCGCGTCACCGAATCCAAATAGCGCTTGATTGAGCGGCACGGTGAGTCGGAAATCATCTGCTCCCATGAGCCGCGCGCACTCACGACCGGTTAGTAGTCGCACAGCGAATCGGCCCTCCCCTGCCGCGAAAAGGATTTGCCGACCGCTCCCTCCGCGCGGTGTGCGCAGACATCCCGCAATTCCGTCAGTACGCAACTCCGCCATCGACTTTCCCTTCCGCACGCGCCGAAAAACAGTCCCAAAGCTTGTCGTTCCACCCGCGATCATTGCTTCCGCGACTTCACGGTGCTTCGGGCTCATCTGGTTAAGGAGATATCTGCACCGCTCGTCACTCCACCACGTTTTAGAATTGGGAGAGATGGATTCGAGAATGTCACCGAGGTTTTTCGTGCCCTTGGGCAGGGGCGGCAGCTCTCGAATAAGCCAATTGATCTCGGGGTTCCAAAGGATGAAGTCTGCAAGAGCCGGCGGCCTGCAATTTCCCTCGTAGAAGGTCGGCGTTTCGTTAACAGCGGAGACGTTTTTCGTCAGCATGCCGACGACGAAGAGTCGTTGCCTGCTCTGCGGGACGAACCGCGCCGCATCAACGATGAAGGCGTCCACCGCGTAACCGAGCCGGTTGAGCGCCAGAAGCGCGTCACGAAAATCGTTGCCCTCACGAGAGGTCAAAAACCCCGTCACATTTTCCAGCAAGACGAGGGGGGGGCGCCTGCCGCTCATTTCGGTTAGAACCTCGATAAAGCCCCAGAACGCTGAGGATTGCTCGCCCGAGAGCCCCTTGCGCGCTCCCGCGAGCGAGAGGTCGTTGCATGGAAAAGACGCAGTCGCGAGCGTAACGGAAGGAATCGCCCCGGCATCGAGTTGATGCACGTCATTCAACACGAATTCGCCTGTATCTCCGAAGTGATCTCGATACATGCGCCACTTGTCCTCATCTATGTCGTTCGCAAATTCGATCTTCCAACCGGCTTGTTCCAGACCCATGCGCATTAGCCCGATACCGGCAAAGAATTCCGCGAAGTTTTTTTTCTGGATCGCTTTCATGCTGGAGACATCTAGTGATTATCGGAAGGCAGGATCTTTGCAACCCCGGCGCTCCGCCATTCCATCACACGCGTTTGGTTTTTAAGCTGGCTTCGGTTTGGCTGGGATCAGAGCATTGCATTATGAGTCACCCCCGTTGGTCAGCCCTCTTCTGGGCATTCGTTTCCCTTCTCCCGCCTGCTGGTGGGATCGGTCAAATTACTGCCTCGGACACGCCCGTTGCGGCTGGGCCGCGACAAACAATTCTTTTCGATCACTCCTGGCGCTTCCACTACGGGGAGGCAATCGGAGCGGAACAAGTAAATTTCGATGATTCGACATGGAAAGCCGTGGACTTGCCGCACGACTGGAGCATCGAAGGCGCTCCCAACCCTGATCCTCAAAAACAAGGAGGACAGGACGGCCCATTCGATAAAAACTCGGCGGCCGGAAGTGGAGGTGGTTACTTGAATGGTGGCATCGGCTGGTATCGCAAAACTTTCAGCCTTCCAGCCACAGGCCAAGGGGAGCATGTCACCATCTTGTTTGATGGCGCATACGAAAACGCGGACGTTTACCTCAATGGTCAGAAGCTGGGCAGCCATCCGTATGGGTTTACGAGCTTCTTCTACGACGTGACATCGGTTCTGAATCACGGCGTCATCCCAAATGTGCTCTCGGCGCGTTTGCAAGCGGACCAGCCCGGTTGCCGCTGGTACTCCGGGGCCGGGATATATAGACACGTATGGCTGATTACGTCGCAGCCTATTCACATCGCGCAGTGGGGAACCTTCGTCACGACGCCCAAAGCCGGGGCCGACGGAGCCGAGGTCCTAGTAAAGACGCAGGTAGCCGCCGACCATGGCGCCGCTTCGACAAAGGCTGTCCTGACGACAGTAGTGCTCGACCCCAGCGGAAAAGAAGTAGCGCGCGAAGAGACCGCCCAGGAGGTCAGTATGGGCTCGACTTGCACGTTCGAGCAGTCCCTCCCGTTAGCCTCGGCTCGGTTGTGGTCGCTGGAAACTCCGGCGCTTTATCGTGCCGTCAGCGAGCTTCGCGTCAACAACAAGGTGGTCGATTCCCTAACTACACCCTTCGGGATTCGATCCTTCGTTTTTACCAAGGACAGAGGCTTTTTCCTGAACGGCCGGCATATTCAGATTCAAGGCGTTTGCGATCACCACGACCTCGGATGCCTGGGCTCGGCGGCTTATCGCCGCGCAATAGAGCGCCAACTTGAGATACTCAAATCATTCGGCTGCAACGCCATTCGCACAAGCCATAATCCGCCGTCGCCCGAACTACTGGAGCTCTGCGATCAAATGGGATTCCTGGTCATGGACGAGTCGTTCGATGAATGGAAGGAAAGCCACCATCGCTATGGCTACGGCAGCTCCTTCGATCAATGGAGCGAACCGGACATGGTCAGCATGCTGGATCGGGATCGGAATCACCCCAGCATCATCCTGTGGAGCATCGGGAACGAGATTCCGGAAGGCCGTGAAGGCAAACCGGTGGCTGGAGAGATCGCGAAACGCCTGGTGGCGATCTGTCATCGGGAGATCCACCCGTCCCGTCACGTCGGCCTGTCCATCCCCCGCCATGGATTGGTCCTCCGGTTTGGCAAAAGCCCTGGACGTCTTTGGAATCAACTACAACACATCCTGGTACTCGAAGAATGGCCCTGCCAGCGGGCTCCGCGAGCCGGAGGAATACGCGGGCCAGCTTCCGCTGGTGGGAAGCGAAACCAGTTCATGTACCGACACCCGCGGAGAATACGGCCTTCGCCTGGACTCCTCAGGCAAGGTTCAAATCGAGCCGAGGCCGGATTCCCGGCAGCTCTCCTGCTACGATTACTTCCATACGAGCTGGGCCTGTACCGCGGAAACTGATCTGATCGAGGTCAAGAAAGCGCCCGCTGTAGCAGGCGAATTTTGTTGGACAGGGTTTGATTATCTTGGTGAACCAACTCCTTATGCATGGCCTTCGCGAAGCTCTTACTTCGGCATCGTCGACCTGTGCGGATTCCCCAAGGATCGATTCTATCTATACAAGAGCCAGTGGAGGCCCGAACCTTTGGTTCATATCCTGCCCATGAGTTGGACATGGCCAGGTTTCGAAGGGAAGAGCATTCCCGTCCGGGTGTTCACCAATGCGGATTCCGTGGAACTATTCCTCAATGGCAAATCTCTCGGCTCCCATAACTTTCCCGCGGATTGCGCCGAACAAATCAACATTCGCAGAGACAAAAACAATAATGAGATTGTTACCAAGCTGCCGGGGTTGCATTTGGCGTGGGATGTCGCTTTCGCGCCCGGCGAGCTAAAGGCACTGGCCATGAAGGGTGGACAAGTCGTTGCCACGGATATCGTGCGAACGGCCGAGGCTCCGGCCGCCATCACGTTGACGGCGGATCGAAGCAATCTTATCGCCAGCGGACAGGACCTTTCCTTTATAAAAGCGACGATCACTGATCGGAATGGGACTGTCTGCCCCGATGCAGCGAACGACCTTAGCTTTAGTACCGCAGGAACGGCTGCTGATATAGCCGGCTTGGATAATGGCGATGCCACCAACCATGAGTCCTTCCAGGCAACACGGCATAAGGCTTTTCATGGCCTTGCTCTGGCGGTGCTAAAAACCCGCTACGGCACTACCGGCAAAGTCACGCTTACGGTCTCATCCGATGGGCTGGCGCCAGCCACCACGTCAGTGGTTGTAAGCGCGCCGTAATCAGTGCTTCACCGCCTCAGCGGAAGCGGCAACCGGTGAAGCAACCACGCCCAGAGCCACCTGCATCGGCGTCGACCCAAGTCGCTCCGCCACCGCCGGATTGGCGGAAAACGCTATCACTCGCGTTTTTCGTGGAGGCGCAAACCCACGAAGGCGGCGATATAGCATACTAGGATCCATCCCGCGTGCGTCAGCAGGGCAAACAAGGCGGGGGTAGCCTTGGTGTAGATCATTCCGGTTCTGATCTCGCCATCCCTGTTCAGATTCCGAAAGGACGTCCAATGATCCGCAAGCGTGGCGCGCGCAATCTTTTGATTCCAGAGGAAGCTGGTGTCCATCATCACCTGTGAGGCAAAGCTGGGTGTCACCCGGCTGAAGGCAAAGACAGAAGGCTTCATCTCGTTTGCAGGAACAGTGTAACCCGAGAAGAGGATGAGGGGGATAAGAGCGAGCGGGACGAGAAACACGGCCTGCGTGACATTTTGGACGAGCGCGGAGATAGCCAGTCCGATTCCCACCGCTGAAAGGGCGATACCGAAGATTCCCGCGCACTGCCAGGCCCACGAACCGTCAGCCCCCCCCATGAACACAAGGAGGCAGGCATAGAGGATAAGCCCCTGCAGAAGCGTTGTTACACCCAGAAAAATGAACTTGCTCGCAAGGTAAGCGTTCCGACCAGCGCCAATGATGCGCTCCCGCCTATAGATGGGAATCTCCCTCACGATTTCCTGCGCGGCATTGCTGCAGCCAAACCAAAGGGTGGCGATATAAGCGAAGAAAAAGGCGAGCGATACGTCGTGGCTCACCCACGAGACCAAGCCTGCTATCACAACGGGCTGCCCAAACAGAATGAGCAGGTTTCTCCAGTCAGATTTTATAATGACAAACTGGCGCGTTAGCAGGATAGCCAGAACAAACAGGAAGCTAGGCCTTTGACGGGAATGGATCGCGGGCGCGTTTGATTTGGCGCCGAGCCCGTCGAGCAAGGGGGCAGGTTCAGGCCCTTGAGATTCAATATACGCCTCGCGCCATTCCCCGATGGGGCGCTCCTCGAGGCGTTCGTATAGACCGGAGAGCCGCTGCACGCCAAAGTATTGCCGGGCCTCCTGGGGCGAGCCGTCAAACACCAGATTTCCTCTGAGCAACACGGCGACCCGGTCCATGAGATAAACGTTCTCCATGACGTGCGTGGTGCATACCACTGTGCATCCGGTATCCGCCAGCTCGCGGAGCAGTTCCATCAACGTAAACTCTGTCGCGGGGTCGAGACCAGATGTCGGCTCGTCCAGGAAAAGAATGGCGGGCCTGGCTAGAAGCTCGACCGCGACGCTGACGCGCTTGCGCTGGCCCCCGGAGAGGCGAGATATCCTGGTTGCAGCGCGGTCCCGCAACCCCAGGCGCTCCATGGTCTGGATGATGAGCTTCTGAAGCTCAAGCGGGGGCGTCCCCTTTGGCAGGCGCAGGCGCGCGCTAAACCGGAGCGCCTGGCTGACGGTTAACTCCCGGTGTACGAGGTCGTCCTGCGGAACGTATCCGGCCTCAGTGCTACCACCGCCAGCATAGATATCGACTTCATCGACAAAGACTTTGCCGGAAGACGGCGGCCGGAGCCCGCTCAGAATATCGAGAAGAGTGGATTTGCCGGCGCCGCTGGGGCCCAGGATTCCGGCAAAGCGGCAAGGGGCCACGTTCAAGGTGAGGTCGCTCAGGATGGTGGCGCCTCCTGCCGCCCTGCACACCTGATCGGCGCGAATCGCGGCTCCCGAAACGCTCGCCGCGCGAAGCAGACCGCGGCCGTCAAATTGGAAGAAAAACGGCCCTACCTGGAGTCGATCCCCGATGGTAAGGTCGTGTTCGGCAAAGCGTTTCCCGTTCACAAAGGAACCTGAGGTGCTATTGAGGTCTACCACCCGAAAGCCCGTCGCGCCCTGCTGGATGACCGCATGCTTCCGGGAGACGGCGGGGTCTGCCAGGAGGATGTCCACACCCTCTTCGCGCCCAAGCGTCATCGGCGCCGAGAGGGCAATCCTGCTCACCTCCTGGCCGCGAAGAAGAACAGGAACGGGTTCGCGGTTCGCGAAGGAATCCCTGACGGCTGCCAACTCGGTTTCGCTGGGCGGGATGTACCAGGCTAAAAAGAAGAAGCACTGGGCCCAGAGAAACTTTGTCCCCGGATTTTAGGAGTACCCTTGGCTGCCAGCGGAGATCCATTAACCCGTGTTCCCCAACGGCTGGCGAGATCTTCCAACTGCCACTCTTCCCCCTCTTTGAGAATCTGACAGTGCCGGCGGGAGATTTCCCGGTGATTCAACTGCCACTCGGCGTCAGGCGCCCTGCCTATTACGACGGGGCTGTTTTTGAGCTCAAAAGTCTGAGTTGGCAGCTCTGTGACTACCGTCAGAAAAGCGGCGGGCATGGCACGCCGCTCAGGGCAGCACCGCCCATATTTCGACAGCGCGGTTTTTTTCGGCCCCTCCCGCATTAAACATCGTGGAGCCGCCCATTCCCACGGAGTGCATCACGTTATCGATGCCGCAACGATCTCGCAGCGATGCCAGGACGTTGAGCGCTCTCGTCTGAGAGATTTTCAAATTGGCTTTTTCATCGCCCTTCCTGTCCGCGTACCCGAGAATCACGAGCACTACTGTGGGATCCTGCAGGAGTTGCTGGATCTTGGGATCCTGCATTTTCACCTTCAACGAATCCACATCCGCGCTCGCAAGTGTACTCCTCCCTGAAGCGAATGGAATCGTCATGACCTTGCCCATCTTCCGCGCGCGCTCAACGCTGACATAGAGCTTGTCTTTGCTGTCGGCGGAGAGGCCAGGCATCAGATCGATGCGCTTTAGAACCTCGCTTTTCACGTCCTGATTTTCCTTGTTCTCGGTACCGAAGTCTATCGCGGCCACAGTAGGCGAGGCGGCCGGTTTAGCGGAATCATCCAACGGCGACGGCGCTGGCACACTCGGCATGGGACTGGGAGCAGGAGTTGTCGTTACGATCTCAGGCGCTGGAGTCGCTGAAGCCATGGGGGTCGGCGCGGGCGTGGCTGAAGCCGAGGGAGAAGGCTCCGGGGTGGGCGTCGCGGGCATCGGGCTCGCGCTGGGCTCCGCAGTGGGCATCGGCGTGGCTGTGGGGATAGGGGCAGCTGCCGTGGGAGATACAGCAACAGATGGCGCGGGAGTCATCGCGATCGGAGACGCGGAAGGCTCAGCGGTTGGCGCGGGGGAAGCAGTTTCCGGCGTGACGTTTGCGACGGCCACTGCGACCTCGGGAGGGGTGGCAGAGGGAGCAGGACTGGCTTCAGGCTCCTGTTTGGGATGCGCCATGCGGGAAAATACAAACGCGGTAGCGGCAGCGGTGAGGAGTACTACGACGGCGACGATCACAATCATCGCAACGCCCGACTTCTTCGATCCTCCAACGGGCTGCAAAGGCTTGTGACACTCCGGGCACACGAATTCGCCGTCCGCCACGGTTATCTCTTCGTTCCGGTAAGCGAGGAGACAGCCGGAATGGTTGGTGCATCTTCCGACTTGGTTCATGACAGATTTTTAATCATGGACGCGCCTACGCGCCAGACAATTATCTTCGCGCCGCGCTGAGGCAGGCGCCGTTTACCCCGCCGTGAGGGCGGCCCGCTCGTCGGACCCCGCGCCGGACTTTTCAAGGAAATAATCGTAGCCGCCTACATACGGCGTCACGCGTCCGGCATTTACATGGAGCACCTTTGTGGCGAGCTTTCGGATGAAATGCACGTCGTGCGAAATGAACACGAGCGAACCTTCGTAGGAGGCAAGCGCGAGGATGAGAGACTCGACTGTGTGAATATCCAAATGGGTGGTTGGCTCATCCATGAGGAGAAGATTCGGCGGATCAACAAGGAATTTAATGAGGTTCAAACGACTTTTTTCCCCGCCGCTGAGCACCGCGGTCTTCTTATAAATCTCGTCTTTGCGAAACAGGAAAGATCCCAGTATGCCGCGCACGTCATCCTCCCGGAGGACGGGCGCGGCTGCCAGAACTTCATCAAGAACGGTCTTTTCCGCGTCCAGCGTATCCGCGCGATGCTGGCTGAAGTAGCCGATGCGCGCATTGTGGCCAAGCTTGCGCTCGCCTTTCTGAAAATCCAGAACGCCAGCCAGGATTTTGAGCAATGTCGATTTGCCCGCCCCATTGGGACCCACGAGCACGGTGCGTTCGCCGCGTTCAATCGTTAGATCCAATCCTTCGTAAACTTTGTTCGCGCCGTAAGCCATGTGGATGCCCTCCAGCGTAATCGCCCTGGAACCGCCCCTCGGAGGCTCGGGGATCTGGAAGCGGAAGGGTTTGCGAGGCGGGGTCGGCTTCTCGATCAACTCCATGCGCTCGATCTGCTTGAGTTTGCTCATTGCTTGCGAAGCCTTGGAGGCAACCGAGCGGAACCGGTCGTAAAACTCTCTCAGGGCGGCGATTTCCTTCTGCTGATTTTTGTAAGCGGCAGCCTGCTGTTCATACCGCGCCTCGCGCTGACGCAAAAACTCGGAGTAATTGCCAGTGTAAGACGTCAATTTTTGCTCGGAGATTTCAAAGACCGTCTCAACGATTTCATCCATGAACTGCCTGTCATGAGAAATGAGCAGCACGGCTCCGGAATAGGTTTTCAGGTAGTTCTGAAGCCAGAGCAGGGAGAGGAGATCCAGATGATTGGTAGGCTCATCGAGGAGGAGCAGGTCGGGTTCCATAACCAGCAGACGCGCAAGATGCGCTCGCATGATCCAGCCGCCGCTCATCTCCCGCGCTCCCCGTTCGAAATCCGACTCGCGGTAGCCAAGCCCTGAGAGGATTTTTTTTGCCCGGGCGTCGACTTGTGGATTGCTGAGCGCCTCGTGCTTGGCATGGGCCTCGGCGTATTCAGCGCCGTCCACCTGGCCGGCCTTTTCCAGCGCGTGGAGCTGGCGCTCCAAGGCTGGCAACTCACCGGCGCGCCCCGTCGCCACATCCATTACGCTTTCCTCTCCAACAGCCTCAGCTTCCTGCGGCAGGTAGCCCACCATTGTCCACTCGTCGCGCTCCACGGAGCCAGTATCCGGAACGTCCCGCTTGAGGATGATAGAGAAGAGAGTGGACTTTCCCGCGCCATTGGGTCCCACCAGCGCGACCCGCTCCCCGTAGTTGACCTGCATCGAGGCGTTCTCGAATAGAGTTCTCCCACCGAGGGTTTTTTTCAGATCGCGTATGGAAAGCATGGCAAGCGCCATCTATCCCACCGCGCGGAGCTGTTCTCAAATACGAGCGCAAGTTTTCTTCTTATTGCCGTTTGACCCGGGTATGCTTGGCCCACTCTCCCCTGCCCCACCATGAAGACAATCTTATCCTTGCTGCTCCTTTCGAACGTCGCTCTTGCCGCCGACCCCGCTCTTACAATCTATAATGACGGGTTCGCCGTCGTGCGGGAAACCGTGCCCCTCGACTTAAAGGCAGGCGTGCAGGATGCCCGCTTTTCCGGGATGACTGCGACCGCCGAAACGGATTCCGTGATTTTGCGCGACCCCGCGGGGAAGGTTCAATTCAGAGTCCTGGAACAAAGCTACCGCAATGACCCGATCTCTCGCGACCTGCTCCTCTCCCTCGACGAGGGCAAGACAATCAGTTTTTACTCCCGTGAGCCCGGGAAGCCAGATCGGGAAATAACGGGAAAAATCGTCAGGAGCGGCTATGGCGCGGGTGGACAAAACACTACCCAACCGATCATTGAGGTGGACGGGCGATTGGTATTTGCGCTGCCCGGGGAGCCAATGTTTCCCACCCTGGACGATGACACGGTTCTGAACCCCACCCTCGCGTGGAAATTGGACGCGCCAGAAGCCGCCAAACTGGATGCCGAACTGGCTTACGTGACCGATGGCTTCGCATGGCATTCGGACTACAACATCGTGGCCCCGGAAAAGAGCGACATCATTGATCTCGTGGGTTGGGTGACGTTTGACAACAACTCGGGCAAAACATTCCGGGACGCGAAGATAAAGCTGATGGCGGGTGACGTGAACCGGGTGCGCCGCGTCGCTACCAGAGCGTTTACGATGGCCCGGGCCGGCGCCGATTTGGATGCGGCTTCCGCCCCTATGTCGGAGAAGGCCTTCTCAGATTACCACCTATACACGATCAACCATCCCGCGACGTTGCGAAACCATGAGACCAAGCAGGTGGAGTTCGTCCGCGCGCAAGGGGTCAACGCTCCCCGCATTTACATCTACGATGGCGCGACGATGACCTATGGCAATTACAACATGTTCCGCGGCGCTGGCGAGTACGGCCCTCAAATGAACAAAATGAACAAAAAGGTATGGATATTGCGGGAATTCAAGAACTCCGAGGAAAACCACCTTGGCATGCCCTTGCCGAAGGGCCGCCTCCGCTTCTACCAGCAGGACGACGACAGGCAATTGGAGTTTACCGGCGAAAATGAGATCGATCATACGGCGAAGGACGAGACAATCCGGGTGTATGTCGGGAACAGCTTCGATCTCGCCGGTGAACGCCGCAGGACGAGCTACGAGTCGCATGAGAATAGCCACTGGCTGGATGAGACGTTCGAGATCAAGCTGCGAAATCACAAAAAAGAGGCTGCCGAAATTCGCGTGGTCGAGCATCTCTCTCGGTTTGACAACTGGGCGATCAAAGAAAAGAGCGATGACTTTACGAAACTGGATTCGCACACAATTGAATTCCGCGAAACAGTCCAGGCGGACGAGGAAAAAGTGGTGACTTACACAGTGCACTACACCTGGTAGATCCTTCAGCCGCTGGCGCTGGCGCCAAATGGCAACGGCGCCTCGCTTCCTACCCAACCGCGTTAATACGCCTCGCTGAGAAATCCTGGTACCCGCCGCTCCGACCATGGATTCAGCCCCGCGCGCAGGTCGAGAAATCCAACGTGTCCGCCTGACTCGGGAGTCTCAAGGAAAAGGCATCGGTTATTCCGCGCCTCCTCGGCTGGGAAGCACTCGGGGGTCAAGAATGGATCGTTTCGGGCGTTTAGAAGAAGCGTCGGGACAGTGACGCCGGGAAGGAATTGCCGGGAGCTGGCCCGTTTCCAATAATCGGCGGCGTCAAGAAATCCATGCAGGGGCGCCGTATATTTGTCGTCGAATTGCTGGAACTTCTTGATCTCCCGGATACCGGTAAGGTCGAGCTCCGCGGGAAAGTGAACTGCCTTTGCTTCCACTTTGGCGATCATCGTCTTGATGAAGCGCCTGAGGTAAAGCCCATTGCTCCATCGGGTATCAAGGAGGCGCGCGCTGGCCGCGAGATCGACGGGCACGGACACGGCGGCGGCAGCAACCACAGAAGGGTGGACAGGAGCCTCACCCAAATACTTTAACGTGAGATTGCCGCCGAGACTGAAGCCGATGAGAGCGATCTTCGAATAGGTTCGCGCGGCAAGCTCGATCACGGCCCCCAAGTCGCCTGTCGCCCCGCTGTGGTAGAAGCCAGCCAAACGGTTCATTTCCTCTCCGCAGCCCCGAAAATTCCAGGCAAGCACATCCCACCCCGCCGCGTTCAGGGCACCCGCCATGCCGCGGATGTAACCGTTTTCCAACCTGCCCTCCAGTCCGTGGGAGAGGATTGCGACCCTATTGCTTCCAGTCTGGCGCCAGCCGAGATCCAGGAAATCCCCGTCTTCAAGTTCGAGCCTGCCGGGCTTGAATGTGACCGGAATCCGCCGGGGCAGGAGAACAGGCAGTATCGTTTGAAGATGGCCGTTCCGGAGGAACAGAGGAGGATGAAAATTCGACTCTACCTCGGGCATCGTCCGCCGGCTATTGAACGGCCGGGAGCTACCATCGGCGACCGCGTCCCACCGTCTTGCCGTTACTGGCTGGCAATTTGGGCGATAGCCGCCCGCTTCGCCTCTGCGCTTCCGGCATTGGCGGCTGCTCTGTTGCGTATTTGAAACCGGGGAGGCGGAGCCGCTCAATTTTGTGGCCCACGAAGCGCTCGATATTCTGCACCTTTTTCGCGTCGTCTCTCACGACAAGGGTAAACGCGTCGCCGACACTCTGGGCGCGACCCGTGCGCCCGATGCGATGCACATAGTCCTCAGCGTGCTCTGGAATGTCGTAGTTAATAACGTGACTGATGCCGGCGACGTCGATGCCGCGCGCGGCGATATCGGTTGCAACCATCACCTCGTATTTGCCGGACTTGAACCCGGTCAACGCTTCCAGGCGCTGGTTTTGGGATCGGTTGGCGTGCAGGACCGCTACCGAATGGTTCGCCCCGCGCAAGCGATTGGCGATCCTGTCCGCCCCATGTTTGGTTCTGGAAAAGACAAGCACGCTCTGAAAGTCAATGGAATCAAGCAGCGCGAGCAGGAGATCGAACTTTTGCGACTGCGCGACCTCATAGAGACCATGCGTGACGGTGGATGTCACCGAACGATTGATCCCAATCTCGATGCGAACAGGATCATGCAGAGCGGAGGCGGCGAAGTCGGAAATCTCCGGAGGGACGGTGGCGGAGAAAAAAAGCGTCTGCCGGTTCCTCGGGCATTGCGCAACGAGGCGCTTCACCACTGGCAGAAACCCGACATCCAGCATGCGATCCACCTCATCGAGCACCAGGATCTGGATGTCTCTAAGATGCATGGTGCGCTGTTGGAGATGGTCCTCCAGCCGGCCAGGAGTGGCGACGATGATGTCCACCCCATCCTTCAAAGCGCTCCTTTGGAGGCCATAACCCACGCCGCCGAACAACGAGATGACGCGTAAATCCGTGTGCCGCGCGAGATCGCGAAAAGAAGTCTCCACCTGCTGGGCAAGCTCGCGCGTAGGTTCAAGGACCAGACAGCGGATAGCCCCGCGCCGGTCGAGCCGCTGGAGGACTGGAAGCGCAAACGCGGCAGTCTTACCCGTGCCAGTCTGGGCGGAGGCAATCAGGTCGCGCCCTTCCAGCGCGGCGGGAATGGCTCGAAGTTGGACAGGAGTGGGATCGCTAAAGCCCATCGACTGCACTCCCCTTAGGAGAGCAGCAGAAAGGCCGAGTTGCTGGAATGGCATGAGGGCCGGGACAGTCCCTCAGCAACCAGGGGAAGTCAAAGAGTATCCCTCTTAAACCTCCAGCACCGCTCGGTATCGCAAACGCCCGGATCGCGCCTTCTCTACGGCCGCATTCACTTCCGATAGCGGATATTTTTCGATTACCGCGCGCACACCTGTCCGGGACGCGAACTTCAGCATCAGCCCAATATCAAGGGGACTGGATGTTCTCCCGCCAGACACGCTCTTCTCTCCCTGGATCAATCCAAATGCCGGGATGCGGAGGTCGTTTTCGGGGATGCCAACTATCACCAGCGTACCCTCGGGACGCAATGCCGCGACGTATTGCGCCCAGTTTACGTCAGCAGAAACGGTCGAAATGATGAAATCGAACCGGTTTGCCGCTTTCTTCAATTCGTCCGCATTCTTCGTGGCAATAAACGCGGACGCCCCAAGCGCGCGCGCTTCTTCGTCTTTGGCATGGCTACTGGAAATCGCCGTCACCCGGCATCCCCATTTCGAAAGAAACTGCACCGCAAGGTGTCCAAGACCGCCGATTCCCACGACCGCCGCCTCCATGCCCG
Organism: uncultured Verrucomicrobiae bacterium; assembly: GCA_963828525.1. Classification (GTDB taxonomy): domain Bacteria; phylum Verrucomicrobiota; class Verrucomicrobiia; order Chthoniobacterales; family Chthoniobacteraceae; genus CAWHEP01. The sequence continues at coordinate 131,152 of CAWHEP010000001.1, read as the reverse complement.
CTGTCACCCCGTGGTGAAGCATGGGGGAAAAAACCGTGCTCCCGGCGCACATTAACGGCGCGGCTTCGGCACAAAACAATCCGTCGGGAAGTGGCACGGCAAAAGGCGCTTCAACGACGACGGAGGTCGCCCAGCCGCCGTGCCGATGCACGATAGTGTCCTGTTCCTTCGCGCATAAATGCTCTTTGCCGCGGCGGCAGTACTCGCACTCCGAGCACGAACCGCTCTGCCAGCCAACACCGACCGCCTGCCCAGGCTTGATCCCCGCCACATCGGAACCGATCTCCAACACTGTGCCAACAACTTCGTGGCCAGGCACCAAGGGGTAGCCCGTGAACTTCCAGTCATTGTCGATCATGGCGATATCGCTATGGCATACGCCGCAGTATTTCACTTCGATCCGCGCCTCGTGGGGCCTCAACGCTTGCTCGTCATACGAGAAGGGCTCAAGGCTGCTCCCGGCGGATTTTGAGGCGTAGGCTTTTACTGTATTCATGGTAGAGGCTCCGGAATTCGCTCCGCGAACTTTAGTTACGTCGACGGAGAATAAAGGGTTGCGGCGCTTTTGAACGATCTTTTACGCTTCTTTGCTCCATTACGTCATTCCGAGGCGCGCACGGGACCGCGAAAGGGAGAGCTTGCCGCCTCAACTACAGATATGGCTTATTCAAATCCGCATGGAAACACAGTTGATCAGGACGGCTGACCCCACTTAGACAGGCAAATCCCCGCATGAACGAGGAAGCGACTGCCGAGCGCTCATCTATTCTCCTGGAGGCTGGTATTGCCTCCATTGATCCACCCCCGCTTTTTGGACGCGAGGCCCCTCTGGAGGTCGATCTTGGCGCGGGCACGGGCACGTTTCTAGTTGCCCTCGCAAAACAGTTTCCCGAGCGCAACTTTCTCGGTGTGGAGCGACTCCTGAATCGCGTGGGCAAGGTCTGCCGCTCGGCTGCCCGCCTCGACCTGACGAACGTCAGAATCTTCCGCGGCCAGATCGACGAATGCTTGCGCCTTCTTCCTACAGAGTCTGTGGCAGTCTTCCATGTCCTCTTCCCTGATCCGTGGCCAAAACGGCGACATCACTCGCGCAGGCTGATAAATGATGCCTTTCTGCGCGCGGCATGGAGCGTCTTAAATCGAGAAGGCGAGATTCGCTTCATGACAGATGACGAAACCTACTTCGGACACGCCAGGAAGGTCGCCCAGGCACATCCTTTCATCGAATTACCCTGGCCCGAGGATCCCTCGTATCCAGCAACAGACTTCGAGGCCCGCTTCCTGGCGGAGGGTCGAACTTTCCACCGTCTGCGCCTGCTTAAAAAGGGATGAGCTCTAAGCAGCTTCGGCGAGCTTGTGCCCTAGGAATTTGAGCGTTTGATTCAACTGCTCAAGCTTCAGCGGCTTCTTCAGCACGGTAACCGGACCATACTTCAAAATGTTATCCAGCATCTGGCTGTCCGGAAATCCGGTGATGATCACCACCGGTAGCGTGGGATCGATCTGCTTCAGATGTTTGTATATCTCGTCTCCCGTAATGTCCGGCAGCATAAGGTCGAGGAAACAAAGATCGAACTTCTGCTTGTTCAGCGCGGCAAGGGCTTCTTTGCCGTCGCCCACGATCATCCGGCTAAAACCATTCTTTTTTAGGAACAGCTTGAAAGTGTCCTGCACGATCTCATCGTCATCTACAACCAGCACCGTCGGCTGCCCCTGCTGTTCAGAATGAAGGACGTCACGATCCAGAGACTCTTTCTTGATTCTCCAGCGTCCCCCGATTTGCACTGCGGGCAACTGTCCGCGCTGCACTAGGTAGTACACCGTAGGAAGTGGAATACGGAGGTACTCGGCTGTTTCTTTAACTGTCAGTAAGTTGTGCATAAGAGATCGACTGAGAGGGCGCGAATTTCAATAAATACCAGCTTTTCCGGCTTTCCTAGCACAAAATCTGAGAAAAGGCACGAATTTTGTCTCTCATTCCTGTAGAAATCCGCTTATTTGAGAATTTGCCCCCTTCAAAAACCCCGACGCCTGTTGAAGCCGTTTCGCCTGACCATGGTGGGTGTGTTCCAACCCCAGAGGATACACTGCAATCAGCCGGGCCCTGCGATCCGTATCGTGGTTTTTAGACCTTGTGATTACGGTCAGGTACATATGCCGAATCGGTGTCTGACCACGTGAAGAAAAAAGCCAAAGCCCATATTTCCCGCGCAAGCGGGCCGCCAACACAAGCCATTCCTGTAAGTCTTCCCCCCGTTCGCCTCCGGGGCTTGAGCCAATTTGTCGCAGCTCGTTACGCGGGCCTTGTCATCTGCGCTCTTCTCCTCGGCGCGGGCGCCATCTTTTGGCTCCCCTGGTTTGTGCCAATGGGCACTCCCACGGATTCGCCTTCATACGTGTACGGGTTTAATAATCTTGCCGCGAATCTCTCGCTCGCCTCTCTGCTCGCGCTGCTCTTTGCGCTCTCCTGGCTGCGGCGCCTCTCGCGTGGCGCGAGCGAGACGCAAGCCACATTGCTGTCGTTGCTTCTTCCTGAGCAGGACAGTCTTTGTAATTCCAAGGGGCTGTTTCTGGCGATGGGCATCACCACGGCGATCGCGGTGGTGATTCAAAGCCTCATTTTCCGGATGCTGCCCTATGATCGATATGGCGAATTCGGGAATTTTGTCTCGGAGTTGGATCAAATGCCATTGGGCCTGAAACCCTATAGAGATTTCCAGTTTAACTATGGGCCATTAATCCTCTATCCGTGCTTCTGGTTATACAAAGCAATGGGGGGCCTGTTGTCCATAGACACCTCCTGTTTCGCGCTTGTGCTGTGCCACTGGGTCGCCGGTTATTTCCTGCTTGTCTATATCGTCCGCGCTTTTGGAGGTCGATTCAGCCGTCCCACTTTGTTCCTTTTAGTCGGTCTGGTGATTATCAACATCACACTTGGTTTGCAATATACGCCGGTACGATTCCTTGTTTGCTTCGCTTCCCTCATCTTTTTGAATCGCTGCTTCACAGCTTATGCGCCCAAGCCGAACCGGCGGTTCATCATAGTAGTCCTGGCCTTCATTCTCCCTCTGGCAAACCTTGCCATTTCACCTGAGTTTGGCGTCGCGTCGGTGGCAGGCATTACAGCGTACTTCGTCGCGCTATCCTTTACACCCCAACGTCGCTGGGGTCTTCTCGCCATCGCTCCCGCTCTATCTTTCGTGGGCGCGGCGGTTCTCCTCTCAAAAGATTACTTCGAGGGAATGTTCACTTTTGCCGGAGGAGGCAACAACTACCCCGTTTTTCCTACTCTTCACATGCTTCTGCTTCTCGCGGCCGCCTGCTGGGTCTTGCCGCAACTCGCTGTCATCGGTGTTTCTGAGCACAACCAAAAAGGCGCGTTTGCTTCCGCATTACTGATTTCCATGGGGTTAACCATCCCGGCGTCCCTGGGTCGCTGTGACGGAGGTCACATTTTCTTCAATAGCCTCGGCATATTCATTCTTTTCGTCGCGCTGGTTCTTCAAATGAAAGATCGATCTCTATCGAAAACCATCATCGGGATCTATGCGGCGATCTACCTGGTCATTTGGCACGTCGGCGCGATTTCAGCTTACTCAAACGACGTCAAAGCTGCTTTGAGCGTCCGGGATCAACTGTCACACCTGCCGGGGGGCTTCGATCCTCTGCTGAATCAGCAGACCTGGCAATTTGCGACAAACTCGTCGAACAAGCTATCCTATAGCAAACTACTGCCTTTCGATCAGGCGCTTACCCCTCTGCTGCGATATCCAAAGATCGGCACGCCTCTGTCATGCTCCGAAGAGATCGAGCATTTCCTGAAGCTTTCCGGCAGATACTTGCCGGAGTATTACTTTGCCTATACGCAGGGTTCAATCACCTCACAGAAGCATATGGACCGCAAATTGGCTGACCTTGCTCGAATGCCGGTGATCCTCATCCCAAAAATGAGCTTCCTCGTTCACGCGCAAGCCCACGCATGGGACTATTTCGTTGGGGACATGCAACTTCTCCAGCAACAGCTTCTGTTTCCCATCTCGCTTACTCCCCGAAACAAAAGATTCTCGGCGGAGGATGGCATCCTCGCCGACATAGCGGCGAACTACACCGTTACGGAGGCTTTTCGCGACAACGTAATACTCACGCGAAGTCGTGCCATCTCAGTCGACCCCTCGATGAAATAAGCTCCATGGAACCTCCCGCAGGTTTTTGCGAGCGCGAGGTTATTGCTACGACAGCGCCGCCTAGCTCTTCATTCTAAAATTAGGGCTCGCCATCGGCCATATCGGTCGTTAACCACGATTTCGCGATGCCACGAAAAAAGTCGACGTTCCCTGTTCCCACTTGTCTGATCCCAGAAGCACGGACCAAAGAACCGCGGGGGTATTTGATCCCGACTTTGGGATTGAAGCGGTTCGGGCAAGCGCTCGCCCTGCTCGGAACGGGATTTTGGATCGCCTCGCACTTCGGTCGCGCTCACAAACTCGAGTCTCCTCCATTACTGTCTCGCGGGACAGAAAATCCATATCCTGTGCTGGATGAACCTCCTGATGTTCCGCCGCTTCCACCCCTCTTACAGCCTTCGAAAAAGCTGGGTATAGTCCTCTCCATACTGGTGATCGGCTTCTTCATCTCGCTCGTTTTTCACTACGAAGCAGGAGCGGTGGGAGGTCAGCGTTACCCATTCAACACCTTCCTGTTTCGTCCGTACGTCCAGTTGAATGACTTCTACAGCAGTTTCCTAATCTCCCGGACTTCATTCATCCTTCCGGAGGATAGGCGGGACATCAATATCGGCTGGGGCAGCACAGTGCTCATGTTCTATTCATGGGCTCTTTACGCCGCGTTGTATCCTGTGCGATCGATGCCCGATCTTCATGCTATGCGGGACCCTTCCTTACAAGGCCCTTTTCTCGCATGGCTTTTGATCCACTGCGTGTTCACGTTCGGATTGCTCTACCTTGTTCAGCGTACGATCCGGCGTGTGAGTCCTGACTGCACTTGGGCAAAATCCTTAATTCTCGCTCTCTGTTCCTACCCAGTTCTCTTCTGTCTCGACCGGGGGAACTTTGAATGTGTCATCTTCCTTGCCCTCGCTGGCTCTATCTTCCTTTATGGGCGAGGGAAAACCGTGTGGTCCGCGTTGCTTCTAGGCCTCGTCGTTTCGGCCAAACCCTATGCCGTCGTCTTTGTCGTTCTCTACGCGAGCGACCGCCGCTTTAAGGAGATCGCCGTCTCTCTGGGAACCGCCCTTCTGCTCACTGTGGGCGCCCTGGTTGCCCTGCCCGGCAGCATCCTGAATAATCTTGGCATGCTCCAAATCAGCATGGAGCTATACACCAAATTCTACGTCCTTGAAAATGAGGGCATGTACTTCGGAAGCAGCCTCTACGGCATGCTGAAGGTTCTGATTTACTCAAGCGACTGGATCAAGCGCGGCGACGCGTTTCCGCAAACTTTCATGAAGGTGTATTTCTATTTCTCGGTGTTTTTCTTCGCCCTGATCTCGCTCTTGATTTGTGTCCTGCGCATGGAATTCTGGAAGAAGATCGCTCTCCTGGTTTGCTGCATGAATCTCCTGCCGTATGTCTGCGGCGATTACCGTTTGATTCACCTGTTCATTCCCCTGCTCCTCTTTCTGCGCGAACGAGAACTCGCCTGGGGCGACAAACTCACAGCCGTCCTCTTTGCGCTGCTCCTCATTCCGAAGGGATTCTACCATTTTGTCTTCAACCACAGCGTCATTGTAAACGCATTTGAGGTCACCGACTCGATCGTGGCGAACCCGCTCCTGATGCTCGCCCTGATTGCTGTCATTAGTCGCTCTGTCCTGCGAAAGCCGCAAATCAGCGACACCGCGCGGTGGTTCATCGCCACCTTCCCTCTTCGCCGCCCGCAACTCGCCGCGTAGATCATTAAGATGGCGCCTCAAACCCTGATTCTCACGGCTCTGGTCGCAGCGGCCTCCGCCGATTCATCGGAATCTCCAACTCCGACCCTTTCGCAGGAGCGGAAATTATCTTTGGCACTTTCGATCCTAATCGCCGGCTTTTTCTGCTCGCTCATCTACCATTACGAAGTGGGAGCAGTGCAGCACCGGGGCTATCCGCACAACACGTTCCTGTTCCGAACGGAAAATCAATTCTCCGATTTCTATGGGGGAAATTTCATCGCCGCAAGGAGCAGCTTCGATCCGCACAAGAACGATCCCACGGCGCAGGTAACTTTTGGCAGTTCCGTCCTCGCTGTCCGCGCATGGTGGTTTTACAAAGCCTTCTATCCACGCGCAAGCGCTCCGAACCTTAGCGACCATGCGCGCGCCTGGTTTCAAGGGTCCGTTCATCCTCTGGATGATCTCGACACTTCTCTTCGCTTCGAGCGCCTTCTACATCGTCGCCCGTTCTCTCGCGGCTGTGACCTCGAACTGCGTAGTCCCAAAGACTCTGATTGTGCTGCTCTGCTCCTACCCATTCCTTTTCTGCGTGGATCGCGGCAACTTCGAGAGCACCATCTTCCTCGGTCTTTCCGCAGCCATCTTCCTCTATGTTGCCGGGAACTTCCGGGCGTCTGCCATACTCCTTGGCCTGGTGATAGGAGCCAAGCCTTACGCAGTGGTGTTTCTGCCTTTATTCGCCAGCGATCGGAAGTTTAAGGAGATTCTTGTACATCGTCCTGACGGCCCTCTTGCTGACGTATTTCGTCGATTGTTGCCATGCCGGGCCACTGGCACCACAAACTTGAGTCGCTTGACGCGAACATGGCGACTTACACCAACATCTACGTGCTCGGTAACGAGGCAATCTACTTCGGCGCGAGCCTGTACGGGACTACTGAAGGTGTTCCTCTTTTCCAACCCTGCTCTTTTTCACAACGCCGAGTTCACCAGAATGATGCCCGTATGGCTGATGGGCTATTATTTCTATTTCTCGGCGGCTTCTTTCCTCCTTGTGGCGATCGTGGTCTGCGGCTTCCAGATGCCGATCTGGAAGAAAGTTTCCCTCCTCGTTTGCTGCATGAACCTACTCCCCTTTGTTTGTGGAGACTACCGTCTCATCCACTTCGTAATTCCGCTTCTTTTGTTTCTTCGCGAACGTGAAGCTGGCTGGGGCGACGGGTTCTTTGCCTCGACTTTCGCGCTTCTCTTGATTCCGAAGCATTACTTCCACTTCTCATTGAATCCCGCCATCAAGATTGTTTATCCCAAGTCGCTTGAGATTTCTGATTCCGTCGTCGTGAATCCTCTGATGATGATCCTCCTTCTAACAGGGGTTTGTATCTCCGTATTACGCCACCCGCAAATCAGCGACACGCTTTCCTGGACGCTTGCCGAATTCCGCCGGATCACCGGCATGGAAAGAGCGTGATGTCCTTGCAGTCTACGGCCACAAAGCCACCGCGCGTTCTCCCCGCGCTGCTTTTGGCTCGGCGCCGGACTAGTGGCGGCCCTCGGAGTATTCTGGCTGCCGTGGTTCTTTAGCTCCACCACACCAGTTCCCGGGCGAATCGTTTGTATTCGGGTTCAACAACCGATTCGCCATCCTGGCTCTAGCCGCCGCCCTGGTTCTGGCATTTGGAGCGCGCCTGACCAGTAACCGCTCTCTCGTTCAATACGAGTGGCTATCGGAGAATCGCCGCTGCTTCCCTCCGTGGCGGGAGGCTCGCGCTGAATATGCCATCCTCGTCTCCAGTTGCCTTCTCTGGGCAACCGGCATCATTTTCTGGGGAAGCTACGTCACAGATCCGGCATGGGCGGAGGCGCGTGGATTTATCTACAGCATCGATTTGCTGGCGGTTGGGCGTGTTCCCTACAGGGATTTCATGTTCAACTACGGTCCCGCCACCCTGTACCTGCCGTTCTGGCTGTCGCGCATCAGCGCTGGCGCCGTCTCTTTTGAACAGGCTTATACGATGTTCGTCGCGCTCTTCACGGTGGCAGGATTTATATCGCTGTTCGTCCTCCTGCGCTCGCTGGATTTGCCCACCTCCGTACGAGTGGCTGCCCTCGCGCTCATGATCCTGGGTTGGACCTCCTTCACTTTCGGTCTTCAATACACTCCGCTGCGCTTCGTAATCGTTCCCGTCTCTCTGATCGCGCTGGACGCTTTCACCCGGCATCGATCCTCCAGCCTGGCGCTCGGCGTCGCTTCCGGAATCGCCGTCGCATGTTGCGTCGCAATCTCCCCTGAAATGGGCATCTCGGGCGCTGTGGCAGTCGTCGCCTACGGGGCAGTCCACATCTTTCGCCGGGCGTTTCATCGGGCCGCCGCGTGTTGCTGCGGAGCCGCGGCTGCGGCAGTGGGCACCCTGCTCCTTTTCCCCGGCTATCTCCAAAGCGTCTTCGCTTTCGCGGCTGGCGGCGAAAATTTTCCGGTTTTCCCAAACCTCCACAATATCTGCCTCATCATTATCACATTGGTAACTTTGCCGGGCCTCCTCGCCGCTTCGGTGGCCCACCCTGCCGAACGCCGCGCTCCTCTTGCGGCGTCCCTTGCGATCGGGGGCGGGATGCTCTTGCCAGCGGCGCTCGGTCGATGTGACCCCGGTCACGTTTTCATCAACAGCCTCGTTCCCATCGTCCTGATGTTTCCGGCCGCCTGCTCGGCCGGCAAGCTCTGCGGTCGCCTGTGGTGCTGGTGCTGCGCGATCCTCTACGTCCTCTGCCTGCAATTCTCTTACTGGAACACGTACTACGAGAGCTACTCCGATGTGGTTGCGATGCGGTACTTCTACGAGCACAATCCCCAAGTCATCACTGCCTGGAAACACGAGTGGAGCGCTCTGAGGCGGGCAAGTCCCCATGGGGCGGACTTGAACTGGAGCAAGACTCTCTACTTTCCGGATGAACTCGCCCACCTGACCAGCGACGGGCCAGTGCTACTGACCAGCGGAAACGACGGCAACCTCTGGCTCGTCCGATACCTACTGCTCCAGCCCAAATTGCTGCCCGACTACTTCAACGCGTACAGCCAAGGCGCGGTCACTGCCGGGCAAATCGAGAGAAAAGTGCGGGAGTCCAGGCTTTATAAATATCTGATCATCCCCCGGCCCGTCCTGGATGAGCTTTCGAACACGCCCGATCCGGGTTCCTACGCGCGAAATGCCAGCGCCTACCTCTCCAAGTTGCTTCTGTTCCCCGTCAGCAGTCCCGTGAAATTTCCTGCATATGAACCGGACTCCGAATACGCCAGACGAATCCTTCTAGAGTTCAAACCGATCCTGAAGTTCCACTCCTATATCGTCCTCCAGAAGCGAAACGTCCCGCTTGACCCGCCGCACTCTGGGCGCTCCTGAAAGCGCCCGCCCTTCGGCTCCGCTGTATGTCCAAGTTATCCAAGCCACAACTCGTCTTTCTCGCCAGTGGCGTTTCCCTGGTTTTGATGGGAGCGGCTCTCAGTCCTTTCTTCAATGCGACGTTAACTCGCTATGTCGAAGGTGAAGAGTTTCGCGGAGCCCTAGGCGCTGAAACGGCAACGGGCCTTCACTTGATCGGCGGCAAATATGAACCCATTCACAGAACAGGCCTGCAATCGGCGACAAGCGGCGGCTTCGAAGGCAGCGGCGGACAAAAAACGATCAAATCCATTTCCGTCCACAACATCTCGGCAAGGTTCAATGCATTGGGCATTTTCCGGCGACGGTGGGAATTGAATGAAATCCTCATTGGCCCCGGAGAAGTCACGCTCCAGACTTACGAGCCAAAGCCCGAAGAGGTGAAGCCCGCGAGGCCCTGGTATTCCTTCCTCCTCCCCAACAGCGTTTACCTCACGCGCATTGTGGCTGAACCCGCCAATATCCTCCTGCCAATCACAAAGGGAACCGCCGGTATTTTCAGAACCAAGCTGGTTATCACCCCAAGCTACCACGACTTTGAATACGACGGGACCGGAGGCGTTATGAAGATATCCCCGCTCCCGGAGCTCCGTCTGGACAACACCCACTTGCTGGTCACCAAGACCCTCTTCACGCTGCATAATCTTGATCTGTCCGCAGGATCCGACGCGAAAGGAAGCATTCACCTCTCAGGCACCGCAGGTTTGAAGGACGACAAGAGCTTCAAGGTCCGGATGTCCTTTGTTGAGGTCGCGGTGGCGTGGTGGCTTCCTGCGGGCCTCCGCTCACACGTTGAGGGATTCGCCTCCGGCGGGGCCTCACTTTCGTCCAGCAATGGGAAGTTGGAAGGCTCCATCGGCACCAGCTCCATCAAGTTTTCGGACGCCCGCGTTTCCGGGATTCCCCTTTTAAATCAGATTGCGACACTCACCGGAAAAGAATCAGCCAGAACGCTTAGGTTCTCACGCTGTTCGGCTGACGTCGAATGGATGCAGCCGCGCGGCGTCCTGAAAAACATAGAGATCGAAGACACGGGCAAGCTTCGCATTGAAGGAAGCGTAAGCCTGGACGGAAGGCGGGTGGAAGGCGCAATCCGCCTCGGAACCACGGCGGAATATTTGCAATGGCTGCCGAAAGCGGAGGAAGTTTTCACTCAGAAACGGGGTTCCTACCTTTGGACAACGGTCCACCTGGAGGGCACTCCCGGGCGTATAAGGCAGGATCTCAGTCCTCGAATAATGAAAGCCTTGGAGCATTCTCCACAGTCGATGCTAGGGGTCGCCGCGCGCGAAGCAGGCGAATTCTTCAAAAAAGCTTTTGGTGGCAACTAGCCAACCGGATACGCTCGGAACCTCCCTCACCCCCCTAACGATATGAAAACCTCGCGGACTCTTCTCCTGCTGGCGTTTGTTGCTTTTACCGTCCGAGCCGAAACTCCTTCGCCCCGGGTGGAATGGTTCCGGGGGTTCCAGCTGGAAGAAGCCGCTCGGGGCGCAAACTTGATCATGGCTGCCCAAATCATCGAAGCGCGCGAGGTGAAATCGAATTTCGCCGGGAAAAGCTTCCGGGTCACGAACCACGAATACCGGCTAAAGCCCGCGGGAATTCTGAAGGGAATCTTCGCTCGCTCCGAAATGACGCTGAGCGACAGCGATTTGGATGTTCGCTCCGAAGCGCTCAAGCAGGGCTCTTTCGTTCTCCTCTTCCTGGGCCGGTCGGAGATGGGTTACCGCAACTCGAATGGCAATGGCAATTTCGAATCCACACAGCAGTCAATACCGCCGCTGAGCGGCATGGATGATCCCCTGCTCGACTGCGCGAAAGTTTTCCTCGCTGTTAATGCCGAAACCGACCGGGCGCGGCGGGTCGATCTGCTTCTCGCTGGTCTGCGACACGCAGAGGGCTCGGGCGCGGTCGCCCTCCTACAAGCTATTCGTCCGCGCGCTCTTTTTGCCGCGCAGAACCCCGAAACCGGTCCGGTTATCTCGCCCTTCCTCACTTCTAAATCACCCGCAGTCCGAGAAGCCGCCGCGAAAACGCTGGGTGATATACTTCACGCCGATTATGCAGGGGACAGCCAGCTTCATTCAACCGCAGCCGAAACATTGGTCTCGGCACTCCGCCTGAAGAGCACAAACATCCCGGCCCGAAGCGCGGAATACCACGCAATCGCGGAACTCGGCAGGCCGGGTCATGATGACAAAAACATCCGCGCCATTTTATTGGAGGATATTGTGGGAGAGTCCATCGAGGAACAGGATGCCCGCCTGGAAGCGATAGGCGCGCTGCGCCTGGAAGAGGCCGCAGCGCATGAAATGGGTCGTTATCGCTCGCTCCCGCTCGATGCCTCTTCCGCCTCTGAACAAGTGGTGGCTACGACAGCCGCCGCCCTCAATGGCTCGCAACTTTCCGATTCCATACAACGCCGCTCCGACGCGAAGCTGGAGGCTGGCCTTTCCATTGAACCGGAACTCAGAGCCGCTGCTTCATTGGCGCCAGAATCCGGAATTCCTCTTCTGCTTAATCTGTGGCATTCACCTCTGAACGCGTCCGAGCGCGAAACATTTGCGAGTTTAAGTCGTAAGATCTGCGTGGATGACCACCACCCTGATCCCCGCTTCGTCGCGCCGCTTGAAACAATGCTCGCGCCATCGGATGAGGGTCGCCAGGAATCGATCTCCGCGCTACGCGCCATCGATACTGACGAGGCAGCCGCCGCTCTCAAACCCCACCTGGTCGAGGAGAATAATCTCGGCGTCAAACTCGCGATGGCGCAAACGCTGGGCAAGCATGGCATGACGGACGGATACCCCTATGCCATGGAGCATCTGTCGGAGCCGTGGCTGTTGGACGCAGCGATCTCTGCCCTTGCTGCCATCCAGGGAAAGGATGCCGCCCCAGACGCGCGTCTCCAACTCAAGACCATTCTTGAAACCAGCAATGACACTGGATGGAATTCCGCCGCAATTCGAGCTCTTGGGGGTTTGGGGGCGGCGGATATGACTCCCAAGTTCCTTGCTTTCGCCAGCGACCCTCGGAGTCCGCTGGCTATACCCGCACTGATTGCCCTCGCAGATCTCGGCAGGCCGGAGGTATTGGACCTCGTCGTCGAAGATCTTAACTCCAGAAACGATAAAATCGTTCGCGCCGCAGCGGACGCAGCCTTGAGACTGGCTCACGGCAAACAGGCGATCGCTGACAAGCGCCTGACAGCGGGAATTGCAGCCCTCTTGTCAGACTCGCAAGCCGAAACCGAATCAAGAGAACTGGCGATGAACGCTCTGCTGACGTGGAATGATCCCGGCGTGAACGACATTCTAAAAAAGGTGGTCAGAGAGGCGAACCTGGAAGGTTCGGAGTTTATGAAGCGTGTGGAACGTCTGCTGTCGGAAAGGAAGGTTAAGCTTGGCTGAAGTTGCGCCATTCATCAGAGGGGCGTTTCCACAGCTCGACCTAGAAATTGCGCAGAGTGCCGTCCGCAATAAGCGTTCTCCCATTGAATAGGAAAGAACTGCGGGAATCCCTGGCCTCGCTTGATCTTTCAAACAGGGCTGAGGAAGCACCGGATCGAGAGCGAATGGTCGCGCTGCTTGATTCAGTTCCCGACTGTTTCCTGCGCTCCTGTTTCCCGGCTCATTTTACCGGCAGCGCGCTCGTCGTGAGCCACGACGGTCAGCGCGCTCTGCTGCACCACCACCGCAAGTTAGATAAGTGGCTGCAGTTTGGTGGTCATTGCGATGGAAGCGAGGACATTCTCAGCGTCGCGCAGCGCGAGACCCTGGAAGAGTCCGGAATTTCGGGCCTCATCGTCGCCTCCGCGCGCCCTTTCGATCTCGATATCCACGAGATTCCAGCAAAGGGAGGAGAACCGCCTCATCTGCACTATGACATCCGATATGTGCTTATCGCTCCACCGGAGGCAGTCGAGACCGTGAGCGAGGAGAGCCACGAATTGCGGTGGGTTACGCCTGACGAAGCTTCGGAGTTGTCAATTGATCCCGGACTGCAGCGGATGATCGCGAAATGGCGGGCGCTGCTCGTCAAACGCCGCTAAGAGAGTCGGGGCGCACGGGCACTCGCTAAGTGTCCGCTTCTGATAGTCCGCTTCGCTTCGTCTCTACGTATCGAGCATAAAGCCAGCATAGGTCCGAAAGCCGGTTCAAGTAGCGAACAATCTGGGGATTTACATTTCCAAATTCTTCGTCCAGCGCAATCACACTCCGCTCCGCCCTGCGACACACCGTCCGGGCCACATCCAGCGAAGCGGATCCAAGGCTATCGCCAGGAGTTGCCCACTTCTTGAAGACCAGCCGATGATTTTTCTCGAGATCGTCGATCAGGCCGGTCAGCCGATCCACCATCGCCGAATCGACAGCCTTGTGTCCTTTAGCGAAATACCGCTCGCGATCGTCATCCAACACAGCAATCTCGCCCATCAGCACCACAAGCTCTTTCTGCAAGGCGAAAACCGGCTCATTAATGAATTCGTCTCCCACAGTGGCGCGAACGAGGCCCAAGGCTGCGTTCAGCTCATCGACCGAACCGCAAGCTTCTATCCGCGCGTGCGTCTTCCGCACACGATGCCCGAACATCAGGCCTGTCGTGCCATCGTCGCCGGTCTTGGTGGCAATGGACATGACAGGCCTTAATTCGAGAAGCAGTTACCCTACGGCCGGCGCAACTTCCTGAGGCAGGGGAGGAAGCAACTCTTCCGTCGAAACCAACTTGATGTTTTTGTGAATGCCGAACCCAGTGCCCGCAGGAATCAGGTGCCCCATGATGACATTCTCTTTGAACCCTCGGAGGTAGTCGACCTTGCCCAAGGTCGCGGCCTCTGTGAGGACACGGGTCGTGTCTTGGAACGAAGCAGCGGAAATGAAGCTGTCGGTTTCCAAGGACGCTTTGGTAATCCCAAGCAGAACAGGCACGGCCTCCGCAGGCTTTCCGCCCTTCTCCACGACCTTCTTGTTCTCGGACTCAAACTCAAGCCTGTCGATCTGGTCGCCCCAAAGCAGTCCCGTATCGCCAGGCTCCGTGATTTTCACCTTGCGCAGCATTTGGCGCACGATGATCTCGATGTGCTTGTCGTTGATCTCAACGCCTTGCAGCCGATAGACCTCCTGCACCTCATTCACGAGGTGTTCCTGCAGATCCTGAGGCCCGCAAACGTCAAGGATTTCATGCGGCACTACGGGGCCTTCGGTCAGTTGGGAGCCCTTCTTGACGAGATCACCCTTGAACACGATGACGTGCTTGTTAAGCGGGATCAGATGTTCTTCCTCGGCGCCCGTCTCCGGGTCACGAAGCAGTATCCGACGCTTGCCCCTGACAGATCCGCCGAAGTCAACGACGCCATCGATTTTAGCGATTTCCGCAGCGTCTTTGGGACGCCGAGCTTCGAAGAGTTCCGCGACGCGTGGCAGACCTCCCGTGATGTCCTTCGTCTTGGCGATCTTGCGGGGGGTTTTTGCGAGCAACGCGCCAGCCTGAACTTTCTTACCCTCGGCAACGATGATATGCGCCCCTGCCGGGATGGAGTAACTCGCCACGACTTCCTTATGGTCGTCGATGATAACGATCTGCGGATGCAGGTCCTCCTTATGCTCGATGACAACGGTTCCCATCAAGCCGGTCGCTTCATCGACCTCTCGCTTGATCGTCACTCCAGAGATCATGTCGCGGAATTCGATTTTGCCTGTTTTCTCTGTGAGAATTGGGACGTTGTACCGGATCCCATTGCACGAACGGGGCGCCTTTTTTCACCTGCTCGCCATCCGCAAGGGAGATAACGGAGCCGATGACGATGTTGTAACGCTCGAGCTCCCGGCCTTCCTTGTTATGAACGGTAACCGCGCCATTCTTGTTCAGGACGATCCAGTTTCCGTCCAAAGCCTGCACAGTGCGCAGCTCGTTGAAGCGAACCTCGCCATCGTTTTTGGCCTTGATGACAGGCTGCTTGAACGTCTGGCTCGCCGTTCCACCGATGTGGAACGTACGCATCGTCAACTGCGTGCCTGGCTCACCGATGCTCTGCGCGGCGATGATTCCCACCGCTTCGCCGAGCTTTACGGATTGGCCTGTGGCAAGGTTTCGCCCGTAACATTTCGCGCACACCCCGCGTCCGGATTCACATGTCAGCACCGAACGAATCTTCAGTTGCTCGACACCGATCTTCTCGATAGCCGCAGCCGTTGGCTCGTCGATGAGCTGGTTCGCCTTAACGACCTTGGTTTTGGACACAGGATCCGCCACGGTCTCGCAGCTCACCCGCCCGATAATCCTCAAGCTTAGATCCACAACTTCCTCGTCCCCCTCGTAGATCGCGCGGACAACAATGCCATTCACAGTTCCGCAATCCTCCTCATTGATGATGACGTCCTGCGACGCGTCAACGAGCTTGCGAGTCAGGTAACCTGAGTCAGCCGTCTTCAACGCCGTGTCCGCGAGACCCTTTCGGGCGCCGTGGGTCGAGATGAAGTATTCGAGAACGCTGAGGCCCTCCCGGAAGTTTGAAGTAATGGGGCGCTCGATGATTTCGCCCGAAGGCTTGGCCATCAATCCGCGCATGCCTGCCAACTGCTTGACCTGCTGCCGATTACCGCGGGCTCCGGAGTCCACCATGAGGTAAACAGGATTGAGTTCCTTGCGGCCTTCGTTGTGTTCCAGCGTCCTGAACATGACGTTCGAGATTTCCTCGCCCGCATGAGTCCAGATATCGATGATCTTGTTGTAGCGCTCGCCATCCGTGATGATGCCGCGGCGGTATTGCTTATCCACCTCGCCGATCTGCTTGTAGGCAAGATCGAGTTCCACCTTCTTCTCGACAGGAATGATCATGTCGGAAATCCCGATGGAGATGCCAGCGCGCGTCGCCCACGTGAACCCGAGCTCCTTCAGCTTGTCGAGCGTCTCAACCGTGCCCTTCTGGCCGGAGACCTGGTAGCAGCGCCAAATGATATCGCTGAGCTGTTTCTTACCAGCGACCTTGTTGAAAAATCCCATCTTCGCGGGCCAGATTTCGTTGAAGATCACGCGTCCCATCGTGGTCTCTAAAATCTTCGCGTCGGGATTGCCGTAGATTGTCTTCACCCCGTAATCGGGATTTTTGAATCGGATCTTTTCGTGAGTTCCCACCGCCTTTTCAGCCAATGCAAACTCGACTTCCGAAGCGTCGGCGAAGAGCGGGAGCCTCTCGCTCTCTTTCTGCCCAGTTGCCCGGCGAGGAGTTTGAGTCAGGTAGTAGCAACCCAGTGTAATGTCCTGCGAAGGGGTCGTGATCGGCTTTCCGCTGGATGGCGAGAAGATGTTATTTGGCGCGAGCATGAGCATGCGCGCCTCCATCTGGGCTTCGACCGAGAGTGGAACATGCACAGCCATTTGGTCACCATCGAAGTCCGCGTTATAGGCGGTGCAGACCAACGGATGGATGCGGATCGCCTCACCCTCGATGAGGATCGGCTCGAAAGCCTGGATGGAAAGCCTGTGCAGGGTGGGCGCGCGATTCAGCAGAATCGGATGCCCCTTTGTCACCTCTTCCAAAATGTCCCAGACCTCGGGTGTCTGACGCTCAATAAGCTTCTTTGCGCTGCGAACAGTATGCACGTAGCCCAGTTCCTTCAAACGCCGGATGATGAAAGGCTCAAAAAGAACCAGCGCCATCTTCTTCGGGAGTCCGCACTGGTGGAGCTTCAACTCGGGTCCAATGACGATAACGGAGCGTCCAGAGTAATCGACTCGCTTGCCCAGAAGATTCTGGCGGAACCGCCCGCCCTTGCCCTTGAGCATGTCGCTCAATGACTTGAGGGGCCGATTACCAGCGCCGGTCACGGCCCGTCCATGCCGCCCATTATCAAAAAGCGCATCCACTGCTTCCTGCAGCATCCGCTTTTCGTTGCGGATGATGACCTCGGGTGTCTTCAACTGGAGGAGATTTTTCAACCGGTTGTTGCGGTTGATGACACGGCGATAGAGATCATTTAAATCGGAGGTCGCAAAACGACCGCCTTCCAAAGGAACGAGCGGGCGAAGATCGGGAGGGATAACCGGCAGTACCTCCAGGATCATCCACTCCGGACGCGTGTGGGAAGTGGCAAACCCCTGAACGAGCTTCAAACGCTTGGCCAGCTTCTTACGAATTTGCTTGCTTCGCGTAGTGCCCATCGACTCTTCGAGCTCCTTGTTGAGCTTTGCCAAGTCGGATTGAGACAGGAGCGAGCGGATGGCCTCGGCTCCCATGCCGGCGACAAAGCTTTCGCCATACTGCTCCTGCGCCTCGCGGAATTCTGTCTCCGTGAGGAGCTGGCAGCGTGTCAGCGGCGTCTGGCCGGGATCGATGACGACATAGTCCTCGTAATAGATGATGCGCTCGAGTTGGCGCGACGTCATGTCCAGCATCAGACCGATGCGCGAAGGCATGCATTTGTAAAACCAGATGTGCGATACAGGCACCGCGAGTTCGATGTGTCCCATGCGATCACGCCGAACACGCGAGAGGGTCACTTCCACCCCGCAACGGTCGCAAATCACTCCTTTGTGTTTGATGCGCTTATATTTGCCGCATGAACATTCCCAGTCCCGCGTTGGGCCGAAAATGCGCTCACAGAAGAGACCGCCTTTTTCTGGCTTAAATGTCCGGTAATTGATGGTCTCCGGATTTTTGACTTCTCCTTTGCTCCACGAGCGAATGCTGTCCGGCGAGGCAACAGTGATCCCGACTTGGTCGAAACCGACGCCGCGTTCTTCGCCGAAAATCTCCCGAATATTAGGTTCGTTCATCATAATGTCACTCCTGCGCTGAATTTGGAAAAAAGACGGGCAAAGCTTAAATCAAGCTCTGCTCGAGGGCTGGTGTTTTGCTGCCGACTTTCACGTCGAGGCAGAGGCTCTTCATTTCTTTTATGAGCACGTTAAATGATTCAGGCGTCCCGGCTTCCAACGAGTTATCGCCTTTGACGATTGACTCGTAGATGCGCGTTCTCCCCTGCACATCATCGGATTTTACGGTGAGCAACTCCTGCAAGGTGTAAGCGGCGCCATAAGCTTCCAGCGCCCAGACCTCCATCTCGCCGAATCGCTGGCCTCCGTACTGCGCCTTGCCACCCAGCGGCTGCTGAGTCACGAGCGAGTAAGGACCAACCGCGCGGGCGTGAATCTTGTCCGCGACAAGATGGCCTAGTTTCAACATGTAGATATAGCCTACGACCACCTGCTGGTCGAAGGTGTCGCCTGTGCGCCCATCATGCACTGTCGCCTTGCCGTTTTCATTGACCCATGTAAAGCCGTCCACCTTCTTTGCTTCGCGCAGATACTCATGGATTCGAGCTTCGTCGATTCCATCAAACACTGGAGTTGCCACGCGGAAGCCGAGGGCCTTCGCCGCAACACCCAAATGGGTTTCAAGAACCTGGCCGACGTTCATACGGCTCGGAACCCCAAGCGGGTTCAGCACGATCTCGACTGGTGTCCCATCCGCGAGGTATGGCATGTCCTCTTCTGGCACGATACGCGCGACAACGCCCTTGTTGCCGTGCCGCCCCGCCATCTTGTCGCCGACGCTAAGCTTGCGCTTGCTCGCGATGAATACCTTCACCTGCTTGATGATGCCCGGATCAACATCGTCGCCGCTTTCCACACGATCCAGGGAACGTTCATGCTCGAGATCCAGCTCCGCGAACTTGTGCTCGAACTGGCTGATGATCTCGCGAATTTTGTTGCGGATCGGACTTGGATCGATGTCCACATGGTCATACACACCCGCCAGCTTGCGCAGCAGGGTCTTCGTGATCTTCCGGTTGGCCGGAATGATAATCTCACCTGTCTCCGCGTTGACAACATCAAGCGGGATTTTCTCTCCCAACAACACGTTGGAAAGCGCCTCTGTCAGTTGCTCGTGAAGCTCTTCCTTCTTTTTATTGTAATCGTCGGTAATGCTCTTTACCTGGCGCTTGGATTCAGACGGGGTGAGCTTCTGACGCGAGATTTCCTTGCGTGAGGAGACTTTCACATCCATCACGATGCCATAAGTGCCCGAAGGGACCGTCAGCGAAGTGTCCTTCACATCCGCGGCCTTCTCTCCGAAGATCGCTCGGAGCAAGCGCTCCTCAGGGGCGAGTTCCGTTTCGCTTTTCGGGGTGATCTTCCCAACAAGAATATCGCCGGGCTTGACCTCCGCGCCGATCCGGATAACGCCGTCGGGACCAAGGTCCGCGAGCGCTTCCTCACTGACGTTCGGGATATCCCGCGTGATTTCCTCTGGGCCGAGCTTCGTGTCGCGCGCGCCGATCTCGAATTCGTCGATGTGGATGGAAGTATAAATATCCTCCTTCACCACCTTTTCGGAAATCATGATGGCGTCCTCAAAGTTATACCCGTTCCAAGGCATGAACGCGACTAGCACATTGCGTCCCAAGGCGAGCTCGCCCTGTTCCGTGTTCGGGCCATCGGCGATAACGTCGCCAGCGGATACCGCCTGCCCCTTCTTCACTATCGGCTTCTGGTTTACGCACGTACCCGCGTTGGAGCGCATAAACTTGCGCAGCTCATAGACATGAACATTGGCCTCAACGTCGGTTTTCAGCTTCTTGCGGCCTTCCGGCATGTGTCCATCGCTCGTCACGACGATTTGATCCGCCGTAACCGAAGCAATCTTGCCCGTCGACTCGGAAACCACGACAGCGCGGGAATCCCGCGCCACCTTGCCCTCGAGCCCGGTGCCGACAAGTGGCGCCTCCGAAACGATCAACGGGACGCCTTGGCGCTGCATGTTCGAACCCATGAGGGCGCGGTTCGCGTCATCATGTTCAAGGAACGGAATAAGGCCCGCAGCTACTGAGACAAGCTGCTTGGGTGAAACGTCCATATAATGGACCTTCGAGGGTTCGACCTCGAGGAAGTCGCCGCGATAGCGGATCGACACCTTCTCGCCAGTGAAGTTGCCTTTCTCATCCAGAGGCGCGTTCGCCTGTGCAACAAGGAAGTTTTCCTCGCGATCCCCGGTCAGGAAATCGATTTGGTCCAAAACCCGACCTTCCACAACTTTGCGGTAGGGCGTCTCGATAAAGCCAAATTCATTGATTCGCGCGAAGGTGCTCATCGAGCTGATAAGACCAATGTTCGGCCCTTCAGGAGTCTCGATAGGACAGATGCGTCCGTAATGCGAAGGATGCACGTCACGAACCTCAAAACCAGCCCGATCCCGGCTCAGCCCGCCTGGCCCTAGCGCCGAAAGCCGGCGTTTATGGGTGAGTTCCGCCAGGGGATTCGTCTGATCCATAAACTGGCTTAACTGGGATCGTCCGAAGAAATCCCGCACCACGGCGCTGAGCGCTTTTGGATTGATGAGTTTCTGCGGCGTCATCCCCTCGATATTGATGTCGAACAAGGTCATGCGCTCTTTGACAAGCCGTTCCGTGCGGGCCAATCCCACCCGGCATTGGTTCGCCAGAAGTTCACCGACTGTTCGCACACGACGGCTTCCCAAATGATCGATATCATCGAGCGTGCCCTCGCCCCGGCTCAGATTCGTCAGATATCGAGTGGCCGCGATGAAATCTTCCTTCGTCATGATCCGCTCGCCCAGATCAGTCTCGGTGCCGAGCTTTTGGTTGATCTTGTAGCGTCCAACGCGTCCAAGGTCATACTTCTTGGGATCGAAAAAGAGGCGCTTCAGAAGACCCCGCGCGTTGGCGACTGTTGGAGGATCGCCAGGGCGCAAACGGCGATAAATATCCTTCAGAGCTTCCTCTTCGTCGTGGGCTGGGTCCTTCTTGAGCGATTTGATGATCGTGTCGTCCTGCTTCGTATCGACAACTTTCACCGAACTAACTCCAAGATTGAGGATCTGGCGGATAGTGGCCTTCGTCAGCGGCTCGAAAGCGCGGGCGACCGTGATTTCCCCATCCCTCACATCCCCGATGAGGACCTTGCTGCTGATGTCGTCCTCCTCCAGATTGTCGCTGAGGGTGAGGTCTTCGATCGGGTAGAACAGCTTGATGATTTCCTCATCGGAACCGTAGCCAAGAGCTCGCAGAAAAGTGGTTGCCAGGAACTTGCGGCGACGCTTGCGGCGATCCAGGTAAACGTAGAGAAGATCATTTGTATCAAACTGCACTTCCAGCCACGAACCGCGGTCCGGAATGATCCTGAAACTGTAAAGAACTTTGCCGTTCAAATGGATGGACGATTCGAAACAGATGCCGGGAGATCTGTGCAACTGGCTGACGACAACGCGCTCCGCGCCGTTGATGACGAAAGTTCCCTGCGGCGTCATCAGGGGGATTTCTCCCATGTACACCTTTTCTTCCTTCGTGCCCTTCTCCTCCCGCAACTGAAAAGTGACATGAAGAGGGGCGCTAAATGTCTGACCCTCACGCTGCGCTTCCAGAGCGGATAACTTCGGATCTCCGATTTCGTAACTCACGAAGTCCAGCACGATTTTTTCATCGTAGCTTTGAATCGGGAATACTTCCTTGAAAACAGCCTGAAGGCCGGTTTCCTTCCGCTTCGAAGCAGGCGTGTTTTCCTGCAGGAAATCGATGTAAGAGTTTACCTGAACCTCGATGAGGTTTGGGGGTTCGCTCGCCTCTTTTAGTTTGCCAAAGTAGATGCGTTCCGACATAATGATTCCTAATTAGCCAAGGTGCTGGCGACTGGCGCAGTGAAGGCTGTACAGAGTGAGAGAGAGACCTGCATGGGTGAAAATGAACCCGCAGAAAAGCGGGGAGAAGAGATTAAGACACGAATAGGCGCGCGGCAAGCAAATATTTTGCCTGCCGTCGCGCTTGAGGATGTATTCGGGGTCGAAATTACTTGATTTCGACTTTCGCGCCAGCGGCTTCGACCTTCTTCTTGATCTCTTCGGCTTCGGCCTTCGGAACGCCTTCCTTGATCGGTTTAGGCGCGCTTTCAACAAGAGCCTTGGCATCTGCCAGGCCCAACCCTGGGACCGACGCGCGGACTTCCTTAATGACGGCGATCTTGTTTCCACCGACTTCGGTCAGAATGACGTCGAACGCGGTTTTCTCCTCTACGGGCGCTGCAGCCGCGGCGCCACCGCCTGCGGCCGGTGCGGCAGCCATGGGCGCGGCGGCACTGACACCCCACTTCTCTTCGAGTTTCTTAACCAGGTCCGCGACTTCCAGAACGGTCAGTCCGCTCAATGTATCAACTAGTGTGCTTGTATCTGCCATATGCTTTTAGGAATTGCCGGATGAGCATGGCCCATCCTTTGATTCATACCTTTGTTTCGTTTTCTTCCTGCTTGTCCGCTTTTATTTTGAGGATCCGCGCCAGTGCGGAAGCGGGTTCGTTCAACAACCGAACCAGCTTCGCAGCCGGAGATTGCAAAACGCCCAAAAGTGTCGCCAGAAGAACTTCCCTCGAGGGAAGGTCGGCTATCGATTTAATATCTTCGCTGGAGAGCAGCGCGTGATCCAATACGCCCGCTTTCACAATCGGCTTCTGGAACTCCGAGACAAAAGTCTTTAGCACTTTGGCGGCGGCCGCCACGTCCTGCTTGCCAGTGATGATCGCCATCTGTCCCTTCAGCTCGCCGAGCTCAGGCAGTCCCGCTTCCTTTGCGGCCCGTCGCAAAAAGGTGTTCTTGATGACCTTGCACTCGGCCCCAGCGCCAGCAAGTCGTGAACGAAGCTCACCGAACTGGGTGACTTTCATCCCGGTGTATTCCGTGATGAGAAGAAAGGGTGAACTGGCAAGCCGCGCCTGCAAGTCTGTGACGATATTGGTCTTTTCCGGTCTCATAAGAGTTGAAGGTGCTTCCCGGTTACGCTTTCAAGAATTGAGCGGTGTCAATACGAATGCCGGGCAACATCGTCGCTCCAAGCGTGAGGTTCTCCACAAAGGCTCCCTTTGCGGCGGGGGGACGAGACTTGATCAATGCCTCGATGACGGCAGTGCCATTCTCGACCAAAGCCTCCGCGGTGAAGGACAGTTTGCCGAAGCCAACAGCGACATTCCCGTTTTTGTCCAACTTGAATTCGACACGACCCGCTTTGACTTCCTTGATCGCCTTTGCGGTATCATCGGTTACCGTCCCCGTCTTTGGGTTCGGCATCAAACCGCGCGGCCCAAGCACCTTTCCGAGTTTTCGAACTTCCGCCATTGCCGAAGGAGTGGCGATCGCCACATCGAAGTCCTGGAAGCCCTCCTGGCACTTCTTGATCATATCCTCATAACCGACGAACTCAGCTCCGGCTTCGCGAGCCAGCGTCGCCGCCTGGCCTTGGGCGAACACAAGCACCCGGACGGTCTTGCCGCTGCCATTCGGAAGCGGGCAGGTGCCGCGCACCATCTGGTCGGATTGCTTCGGATCGACTCCCAGGCGGAAGGAGAGAGTGACGGTCTGGTCGAACTTGGCAGGCGGCAGGGTTTTCAGAAGCCCCAAAGCTTCATGAAGAGGATACGCGCGCTTGGCGTCTATTTTTCCAACGGCTGCCAGGTAACGTTTGCTGCGATGTTTTTGCATGTTTTGTAGCGGTTCAAGCGAGCCATGGCTCTCCCGCAAATGGACGGTTATCCCTCTATTTCAATACCCATCTGGCGCGCGGTTCCAGAAATAATGCGGAAGCCGGCTTCCTCAGTCCGGGCATTGAGATCCTTCATTTTGATTTTTACGATGTCCAAGACCTGCTTCTTGGTCAGCTTCGCCACCTTCGTCTTGTTTGGTTCCTTGGACCCCGAAGCAATATTCGCCGCCTTTTTCAAAAGGATTGCCGCCGGCGGTGACTTGGTGATGAACGTGAACGACTTGTCCTTAAAAACCGTGATTACGACCGGCAGTATGTCGCCCGCTTGCTTCTGCGTGGCCGCGTTGAATTCCTTGCAGAACATCATGATGTTCACGCCCTGCTGGCCGAGAGCTGGACCGACAGGAGGAGCTGGATTCGCCGCCCCAGCGGGAATCTGAAGTTTGATTTGAGCTACAATCTCTTTAGCCATGATTTTTAAAGTCTTTAACCTCTCTCAACCTGCCAATATTCCAGATCGACCGGGGCAGAGCGCCCGAAAATGTTGACCGACACGCGCAGCCGACCGCGTTCAGGATCGATTTCCTCCACAATCCCACTCTGATTCTGGAATGGACCATCAGCCACCTTCACAGTCTCTCCCACTTCGAAGCTCACTTTTGGCTTCACCTTGTCCTCACGCTCCCGCATCTGCGCGAGCATGCCCTGCACCTCGGAGTCACGCATCGGGATCGGACGATCCTTAGTTCCCGCGAACCCAATCACCCCCGTGGTCTCGCGTATAAAATACCAAGTGCGATCCACCAGTTGCTTGCTGTCGTCCAGCAGATACATATTAGCTATCAAATAGCCTGGGAAAAACTTGCGGGTCGTCTCCGTTTTCTTGCCGCGTTTGATCTCTGAAACGCGTTCGGTCGGGATCAGAACCTCGTAAACGAGATCACTCATTTCCTCGGTCTTGATCCTCTTGACCAGGTTATCATGCACCTTCTGCTCCTGGCCGGCGAGGACATGAATGACAAACCACTGGTTTTTATCAGGCTCCTTCATCATCAGCTTATCGAGTCAGACCACCGACGACGTTCAAAAGCACGAAATCCCAAAACGCGATGTACCCCGCCAACAGCAACATGGCGATCACCACGATCACCGTTGAGTCCACGAGTTCCTTGTACCTCTTGAAGCCGCGCTCCTTGGGATCCCAAGGCCAGCTCGCCTTCTGAAGTTCGGTGGATACTTCGCTACTAAAAGTTTTCAGCTTTCCCATTTAAAAAGTCGCGCTGTGTGAAGGATATTTCGGAGGTCAACAGGCCAGGAGGGACTCGAACCCCCAACCGACGGTTTTGGAGACCGCTACTCTACCAATTGAGCTACTGACCTAAGACAAAAACTAATCCAGAATATCGCTTACCCTCCCTGCGCCCACCGTTTTGCCGCCTTCACGAATCGCGAAACGAATGGTCTTCTCCATCGCGATTGGGGTGTGCAATTCGACCTCGATCGATACATTGTCCCCTGGCATCACCATCTCGACGCCATCAGGCAGTTTGCACGTTCCGGTCACGTCTGTCGTCCGGAAGTAGAATTGCGGGCGATAGTTAGTAAAGAATGGAGTGTGGCGGCCGCCCTCCTCTTTGCTTAGCACATAAACCTCTGCTTTGAATTTTTTGTGCGGCTTGATCGAACCGGGCTTGGAAATCACCTGCCCACGGAAAACATCTTCCTTTTTCACACCGCGCAGCAGCAAGCCTACGTTGTCACCGGCGCGAGCCTCGTCGAGAAGCTTGCGAAACATTTCGATGTCGGTGCAGACCGTCTTCGCCGTATTGGTAATACCAACAATCTCAACCTCTTCCATCTTCTTGAGAATGCCGCGCTCCACTCGACCCGTCGCGACGGTGCCACGACCTTCAATGTTGAAAACGTCTTCCACAGGAAGGAGGAACGGCTGATCAATCGGGCGCTCAGGCACGGGGATGTATTCATCCACCGCGTCGATTAGCGCGAGAATCTGTTTCTCAGCTTCCGCGTCCCCTTCCAGGGCTTTAAGAGCGCTTCCCTTAACGATAGGGATCTTGTCGCCGGGAAACTCGTACTGCGTAAGAAGATCACGCACTTCCATCTCGACCAGATCAAGGAGTTCGGGGTCATCCACCATGTCCACTTTGTTGAGGAACACGACAATTGAAGGAACTCCGACCTGGCGGGCGAGGAGGATATGCTCGCGCGTCTGAGGCATTGGACCGTCCGCCGCGCTAACAACCAAAATCGCGCCGTCCATCTGAGCAGCGCCGGTAATCATGTTCTTAACGTAATCCGCGTGCCCTGGGCAATCGACATGCGCGTAATGGCGCTTGTCGCTCTGATACTCCACGTGGGCGGTGGAAATGGTGATGCCGCGCTCTTTTTCCTCCGGAGCAGCGTCAATCTGGTCGTAGGCCTTGGCTTCCGCGAAACCTTTCTTCGCA
This sequence comes from uncultured Verrucomicrobiae bacterium, assembly GCA_963828525.1. Lineage (GTDB taxonomy): Bacteria > Verrucomicrobiota > Verrucomicrobiia > Chthoniobacterales > Chthoniobacteraceae > CAWHEP01. The sequence continues at coordinate 104,871 of CAWHEP010000001.1, read as the reverse complement.
AGAATGGTGGTGATTGCCGACGTGAGGGTAGTTTTGCCGTGGTCAACGTGACCGATCGTGCCGACATTCACATGTGGCTTGTTTCTCTCGAATTTATCCTTGGCCATTTAAGGTCTCCTACTTTTAGTTCAGGTTTAATCTACTTTTTCAAATCCCAGCGTTGCTCAAACTCGGCGCATGGAGCCCATGACCGGGATCGAACCGGTGACCTCGTCCTTACCAAGGACGTGCTCTGCCAACTGAGCTACATGGGCCTACTTCACACATGCCGCTTCACCGTCACCTCCGGCCACAAGGGCGAAAAACCCCGGATCGGTTGAAAGTAAATCCAAACGACCAGGGTTGGTTCCGTCAAAATGGCCTGAAGCGAACTGCGAACTTATCGGCGTGAGAAACGCTGTCAATGCGATTTTTCATAAATATCAGCGATTTGGTTCACGCTGCATCGCATTGCCGGAGCGCGAGACAGCAGACAAGAAGTGTCTCATGCCGCCAACGTCATCTGGCGCAGCTTCGAGATCACCTTGGGCAGGACCTCCAGAACCACGCCAACTTCCTCGCGGGTGGTATAGCGGCTAAATGAAAAGCGGAGGCTTCCGCGGGCCCGATCGGTGCCAAAACCCATCGCCTTTAACACATGCGAGGGATGCAGAGAACCTGTCGTGCAGGCTGAACCTGCCGAACAGCAAATGCCATATTTGTCCAGAAGCACAAGCACGGCCTCGGATTCGATCCCTTCGAACGCGATATTCGATGTGTTCGGCAGGCGTCGTTCAGCATCTCCGTTTAAATGCGTATCCGGTATGGCCCCAAGGACAGTCTGCTCAAACTCATCCCGTAGCGCCTTCACGGCCGTCGCCTCATGCATGATAAAGCTGGCGGCCAACTCCGCCGCCTTTCCGAGACCCGCAATGGAAGCCACGTTCTCCGTCCCGGCGCGCTTTCCGTGCTCCTGCCCCCCGCCAATCAGGTACGGGTTGAACTTCGTCCGTCCATTCACGTAAAGAACTCCCACCCCCTTCGGGCAATGCAACTTGTGCCCCGACAGGGAGAGAAAATTAATCTTGGATTCTCGAACCTTGATCGGAATTTTCCCGATTGCCTGCACCGCGTCGGTGTGAAAAAGCGTTCCTTTTTTTCGAACGATCTCAGCGATGTCATGGATCGGCGAAATAGCGCCTGTTTCGTTATTCGCCCACATAATCGACACGATGGCCGTATCGGGTCGAATAGCCCGGTCCAGTTCAGCGAGATCGATTTGCCCATTATGATCCACCCCAAGCCATGTGACCTCGTGCCCACGCTTCGCCAGGGTCTCCCCATGCTTCATGATCGAGCTGTGCTCGACGGCCGTGGTAACGACATGCTGCCTGTCGGGGTTCATCTGCAACGCCGAACTGATCGCCGCATTATTCGATTCGGTTCCGCAACTCGTGAAAAGAATCTCGTTCGGCTCGCACCCCAGCAAATTCGCTACTCGCTCCCTCGCATGATCCAAGGCGCCGGCCACCTTGTTGCTGAAGCTATATCCGCTCGATGCATTACCGTAGAACTCGGTTAAGAAAGGCATCATCTCCTCGATTACCGCCGGGTCCACGCGGGTTGTCGCGTTATTGTCGAGATAGATTATCGGATGGCTTTTCACGATGCGGGGCAAAATCATAGCGCAGTTCCACCCGGACGCCAACTCATCGGAAGCGCGATTTTCCGCGCGCGTCCACGGTTCGTTGGCTAAACGCCACCGACCGCGTCCCGCCTACTCCTCTACCCTTGGCTCATTGCCAGGATGGGTTGGCGTTCGTTCTCTGTAGGTGAAATACAAATTTCGCAGGTAGATTGGCAGCGGGAGGATGTTCTGAATCACCCCCACAGAATCCCTCCTGTAGATTGCGAAGTAGCTGAGAGTCAGCAGGCATCCAACGACGCTGCATTCCCAAAACCCGAAGGGTATGGTGCTCTTTTTTGCCTTCTCAGATGCCACCCATTGAATAAAGAAACGCAACCCAAAGATTACGCTGCCGGACAGGCCAACCACCTTCCACGCGTTGAGGGTGATCCCTGAAGCGATGATCGACTGAAACGTATGCATCAGAGCGTTCTAATAAAGCTCCCTGCTTTAAGAAACAGCAATTACCGGCTACGCACTGGATTAAACAGGCTCTCTCGCTTCCTCAGATGAGCTCGACCGAGCCCGTCAGACGCAAACTTCCCTGTAGAAGCTGTCCCTTAAAACAGGCTCCAACCCCGCGGCGACGATCGTCTGGCGAAGCGCATCCACGGTCTGTGAAATTGGCGAATCCGCGCCCGCCATATGGTAGATGCGCTCTTCTTCAATCGTTCCATCAAGGTCATCCGCGCCAAAGGCCAGCGACTTCCTCGCAAGATCAAGCCCGTAACTGATCCAATACGACTTTATATGGTCAAAGTTATCCAGATACGCCCGGCACACCGCCATGTTCTGCAATGTCTCGTCTTCCGTCGGCCCGCTCAGATGCTCCAGCCTGTGCGCCGGCTTGAAGGCAAGCGGCAGAAAGGCGAGAAACCCACCCGTCTCATCCTGCAGCTCCCGCAGTTTGCGCAGGTGGTCAACCCGATCCGCGTATGACTCCACATGGCCAAACAGCATCGTGGCGGTTGACCTAATGCCCATCTGGTGAGCCGTCCTGTGGACTGAAAGCCATTCCTCGCCGCTTTCCTTGCCTCTGCATATCTGGTTGCGGATACTCTCCTCGAATATCTCGGCTCCTCCTCCGGTAAGGCAGTTCAGTCCAGCTTCCTTCAACCTCTCCAGCACTTTTTCAACGGAACTTCTTGAGACCCACGCAAAGTGCAGAATCTCGATGGCTGTGAAGGCCTTCAACGATAGGTCGGGGCTTAGCGCCCGCAACGCGGCAAGCATCTCGAGATAGACGTCAAATTTCCACGTGGGATGCAGCCCTCCGACGATGTGAATCTCCCGCGCTCCGGTTTCAAGAGAGAGCCTCGTTTTCTCCACCATCTGGGATATGGTGAGCTCATAGGCTCCGGCATCCCGCTTCCGCTTTCCAAAGGCGCAAAAATCGCAATCCAGGATACAAATGTTGGAGTAGTTGATGTGCCGATTTATGATATAAAAGGCGGAACTCCCATGTCGCATGGCTCGCGCGGCAGAGCCGATCCGCGCAAGTAACTCCAGGTCGGCGCAGCGGTAAAGTTCGAGAGCCTCGGCGTCCGAGATCCTGAGTCCCAATCTGACTTTGTCGTGGATTTCGCCTGCAGAGTTATGCAGCGTGGCGGGATTCGATGTGAATAAAGTCTGGCTGGACAGCATTGGTTAAACGGTTGCAGTCGTATCGCAGAGTCACAGAAAACACAACATCCAACAATGGCACACTCCGACATCGAGGTTGTGGTCACCGCGGCTGGCGTCGTAAGTCCGCTCGGCCGCGGCATGGCATCAACCTACGACACGCTTTTGCGCGCGCGCGACTGCGTTTCATATGTCTCGCAGTTCGATGTTTCCAAGTGCAGATCCTCAACGGCGGGACAGGTTCCGGACAGCTTGCTGGACAGTCCAACGAGCCGCAAGAGCAAGCGTCTCCACCGGGCCAGCCGGATGATGATGGCAGCGGCGGGCGACCTGCGTCAGGAGGATCCGGGGTTCGTTCCAGAGCTGGTCGTGATTGGCACCACAAGCGGGGGAATGAGCAATGGCGAGGCCTTCTTCCGCTCGCTTGTTACAGGGGGAAAGCGCCCCAGACGAGCCTCCTGGCTGGCAAACTACAACCCGCAGAAGCCGGTTCTTGACGCCCAGGAAAGCGCGGGCTTTGCCGCGCCATCCCAGATTATCGCAAACGCCTGCGCGTCCGGCACCAACGCCATAGGACACGCGTTCTCTCTCATTCGACACGGCATCCGCCAACGAGTCCTCTGCGGCGGCTATGATGCTATTTCCGAGCTCGTTTTCGTTGGCTTTGATTCGCTCCAAGCCGCCACATCCGAGAAAATCCGACCCTTCGATCAAGATCGGACGGGCTTGGTCCTTGGCGAAGGAGCAGCCCTTCTGGCTTTGGAGTCGCTTCCCTCCGCGCTCGCGCGTCAAGCGCCGATTCTCGCTCGCGTCACGGGTTACGGCATCTCCACCGATAATTACCATCTCACCCAGCCGCACCCATCCGGTGACGGTCCCTTCCTTTCGATGAGTCGCGCCCTCGCGTCCGCTGGATGCCGGGCGGACGACGTCGACTATGTCAATGCGCACGGCACAGCCACCGCGTTCAATGATTCCACCGAGGGCGTTGCGATTTCGCGCCTCTTCCAACGCCCCGTTCCGGTCAGTTCAACCAAGTCGATGATGGGGCACTCTTTGGGAGCGGCCGGCGCCATTGAGGCGGCTTTCTGTCTGCTTGCGATCCGCCATCAATTCCTTCCGCCCAATATCAATTTTCGTTCTCCTGATCCGGCATGGACTTTTCAGGTGGTCGATCACGCGCGAAGCGCGCCGGTGCAACGCGTTCTCTCCAATTCGTTCGGTTTCGGGGGAACGAACGCCACCCTTGTTCTGGAGCATTTTTCAAGATGAAAGGTTGTTCTTTCATTCAGGGTGTTGGGTTGGTTACTCCCTTGGGCAACCGTCCAGACGAAGTGTGGGACAGGCTCACGGCCTCCGAGCGCGCGGAAGTGAAGCTCCTCCAGCACAGGGATCGGTCTTATCCTTTCGTCCCTGTCCCCCCCGCGCAAGTCGCCGAACTCGGCAAAAATCCCCGCCTGCGCCGTTCGAGCGCGATTAGCTACTTCGCCGCTTCCGCAGGCCTCTCGGCCCTCGCCAACGCCGGCATCGACATACAGGCCGTAGACCCCTCGAAGCTCGCCCTCATTCTGGCCATATCCAGCGGAGGCGTCACCTACACGCGCCGGTTCTACGACACCATCGTGGAAAAGGGCGCCAATGCAGCCAGTCCCCTCCTCTTTCCTGAAACTGTCTATAACGCGCCCGGAAGCCATCTCGCCGCGCTCATCGGGATCGACGGCATGAGCTACACGCTCGTCGGCGATTCCTCCGTCGGCATTAGCGCCATCAAATACGCCGAGCAGCTCCTCGCGACGACCGATATTGAGCACTGTCTTGTCGTCGGAAGTGAGGAGGTCGATTGGGTTTTGTGCGAGGCTTATCGCGAATGGCGACTCGCGACGGCTGAAAAGGGCGTTTCCATTTACCATCCTTACCCTGCGGGCGCATTGCTGGGCGAGGGCGCGGCCGGGTTGGTGATTGGCCGCCACGGCATGCACCGCCTCAGCTTTGTTCATGATGGCGTTCCGTTCTTTCAGCGGTCCGGCGCCGCGGCCTCCCTCTGCAAGGTATTCACAGACGTCGCCGAGGCCGTCTCGCCACCGGACCTGGTCATAGGAGCAGCAAACGGTTCGAGCCTGGATGCTGCCGAAGCGTCCGCGTTGCTGCGGGTCTTCCCTTCAACGCCGATCTACTGCCCCAAACCGTCCCTGGGGGACGCCCTCGGCGCAAGCAGCCTCATACAGACTGTCCTGGCTTTCGCGGCGCTCGAAAGACAGGCGGTTCCTCCAACACTTGGATGCGAATCCGCTCCTCACAACCTGCGCTTGATTGCCGCCTCCGGTTCACGGATGCCCATGCGTTCCGTGCTCGTCTCGTCTTTGGGTTTCAATTTTCAGGCTTCCGGTTTGGTGGTGACGCTCAACGCATAGAGCGGCGGATTGCTTCGATCGAAAGGGAAATCAGGTTCTGCCGGCATGGCAGCTCTTCAACAGCATCAAGGTGATTACAACCCGGACTCAAGTATGACTCGCAGCTTGGCAACATCGCTCGTGGGCAGTTTGCATGTGAAGTCCTCACACACGTACGCGGCTGCTTTCCCCTCAAGCGTCCCCGCGTCGCGGAGGATGTCCAGCTTTCCTCCCGGCCACTGCTGGCCGTCCCTCCCGTCCGCGAGCATCAGCACCTTGTTCGGTATGTAATGACGAGCAACCTCACCAGCAAGCGCTCGCGTGTCATCCGCCCCGGCGTCCCCGGCGAGGACGATCTGCAAAGGTTTGGAGAGGGCAAAATCAACGGCCACGAGCATTCGCGGAAGGGCCATTGGCATGCTCTCCAGTTGTTGGCCGAAGGCGCGCATTGTCCTTCCTGCCTTTTCCTCGAAGTCCGCCCGTCCTGTCATCCTTGCGAGCCTCATGAGATTCAATGCCGCAGTCGAGTTCGGCGAGGGCTCAGCCCCGTCATAGTCTTCCTTCATACGCACCAGAATACTGGGATCAGCTCCGGTGACGCTAAAGTAACCACCGCTCTTTGAATCAAAAAACAATTCGTCCTGCGTTTCCTGTAACTGCGCCGCCCAAAGGAGCCATGTGACGTCGAAGGCAGCTTCATACAGATCGAGCAGACCTTGTATGAGCGAGGCGTAATCATCAGCGAAGCCTGGCGCCTGTCCCGGCCCATGACAGTAGCTTCGCAGCAGCCTCCCCTCGTTTCCGAGAAATAGATGCTCCTTCAGGAAAGAAGCCGCTTTGGAGGCGGTTTCAAGATAGCGGGCGTCGTTAAACACGGCTCCTGCCCTGGCAAAAGCAGAAATCATCAACCCGTTCCATGCGGTGATGATTTTGTCATCAAGCTGCGGTCGAGGGCGGCTCTCCCGCTTTTCAAATAGCGCCCGCCGACTGCTTTCCAACGACTCCGCAATTTCTGCCTCGCTCTTCGAGAAGCGCTTCGCCGCCTCGCTCAACGCGCGCCTCAAGAACAGCGTGTTTTTACCCGTGAATTCCCCATGGGGATCGCTCCCTGGGCGAGCATTCCCCTGTGCTTCGACCCCATAAACGAAATTGAAAACAAGTGCCGCTTCCTCCCCTACCAAGGATTGAATCTCTTCCATCGTCCACACATAGAAAGCCCCTTCCCCATGCGCCGCGTTGCCGCGCGCAAAAAGGCTATCCGCATCTTCCGCGGAGTAGAACCCGCCTTGGGCGCTTGTCATATCGCGCGTCACATAATCAAGGACGTCACGCGCCACTCTCTCGTAAGTCACATCCCTCGTGATCTGGAAAGCATCAACATACGAGCACGCCAGCTGCGCCTGATCGTAGAGCATCTTCTCAAAATGCGGTATGTGCCAGTATCGATCCACGGAATAGCGGTGAAAACCGCCTCCCAGTTGATCGTGCATCCCACCATCCGCCATTTTGCGCAAAGTCAGCAGACTCATCTCCAGCGCATGCAGCCCCTGAACAGATTTGGGGCTCCTTGCATATACTCGGAACAGGAAGTCGAAAATCACCGGCCTCGGGAACTTTGGCGCGTCGCCGAACCCGCCTAGATCGGCATCAAATTGTCGCGCGATCTGCTCGTATCCCCGTTGAAGCAGACGCGCATCCCACCCTGTAGCGGCAGCCTCGCCTTCCTCCCGCTCACGTAACGCCGCGATGATGTTTTTTCCCTGCTGAGCCAGCGCCGCGGGATCCGACTTCCAAGCATCGCTGACGCGCCGAATCAGCGTGGGAAAGCCAGGCCTCCCATAGTTGTCGCTCGGCGGAAAATAGGTACCTCCAGCGAAAGGCTCCAGTTCCGGCGTGAGGAAGACACTCATAGGCCATCCGCCGCTGCCGGTTGTCGCCTGAACGAACGTCATGTACACGCGATCTACATCCGGCCGTTCCTCGCGGTCCAACTTTATGCTGATGAAGTCGGCGTTCAGCGCCCGAGCGATGTCCTCATTCTCAAACGATTCACGCGCCATCACATGGCACCAGTGGCAGGTTGAGTAGCCAATAGAGAGGAAGATCGGCTTTTGCTCCACGCGCGCCCGCGTAAACGCCTCTTCTCCCCACGGGTACCAATCCACTGGGTTATGCGCGTGCTGTATAAGATAAGGCGACTTTTCGCCGATGAGATGGTTGGTAACAGACGGATTGGTCATTGCCTTCAGCCCAGCGCTTGACAAGCTGCTCTCTTCTCGCGAGTAAGCGCTCCACTTTCAAGCATGAGCAACATACATCAAACGGTGAAATTTTCGGCGCGCTACTTCGCCCCGGCGGTTCTTGCTTTGGCATGCCTCTTCCTAGCCGGGTGCGCCACGCCCGTCAAAGACACCAGCAGGACGTTCCATACAGTGGTCATTGATCCTGGGCATGGCGGAAAGGATAGTGGCGCATACTCGCGCAAAGGAGGCGCCGAAAAGATGGCCGCGCTCGACGTCGCCCAGCAAGTCGACAAAGAATTACGGCATGCGGGTTTCCAGACCGTGATGACGCGTGACAGTGATGTCTTCATCCCTTTAAACGAGCGCGCGGCCATTTCAAACCGGCAGGACAACGCGATATTTGTCAGCATCCATTTCAATGATTCTCGGAACCATCGGATTCGCGGCACAGAAGCGTACTATAATTCCGGCCCTGCCCGCGAGATCGCCGAGCGCATCCAGGCGTGCCTCGCGCCCGTGTCTCAAACAAGAGGGGTCATGCATGCCAACTTCCGCGTCCTGCGGCTCAACGAATACCCTGCTGTCCTCGTGGAATGCGGTTACTTGAGCAATCCTCGCGAAGCTGCTCTCTGCGCGAATACATCCTACCGGGAAAAGCTCGCTTCTGGTATTGCGGCAGGGATCCTGCAACAACGCTACGGCTCCTCCGGTGTTCCCCCAGGGCAGGTGGCGTCCAGCGCCGCTTCCTCTGGGATTACCCCTCACACGCCCGGCGCGCCCGAATCGTTTTCCAACTAGCTACTTCGCCAGCGACGCGAGGTAGTCCCGCATCTGAGATCGCGTCCCACGGAAGGCTACCATCGAGCAGATACTCTCCCCCCGGAGGGCCGCCACCCAATCTTCCTGTTCGAAGATCAACCAACTTTTCGGCGCTGACAGTTTCACCCCGAAATCGCTTGCCCTGAACATATAGAGGATCACGCCGCTCCCCTCCATCCCTTCCGCGCCGGTCGCCTCTTCCAGGGCAACCTGCGCAACGGGACAACCATCCTGCTTGTAAACACGGCAACCGACCGTCTTTTTACCCGAAAACTCCGGGGGCGCGTTGAAGTCTTCCAAGCCGTACTTCAGGTAGAGCCAATCGCCGAGCTTCTCGCACTCGGTGATGAGCGGCTCGAGTTCCACCCCGCTCATTTGCTGCGTCACCCCAATCATCCGAAAGACCGCATCCCTCCCGGGGAAACTCCCCATGTGGTCGAACCAGAAAAAGATGAGGAATCCCAGCATCACCACAAGGCCAATAAGGGCCGCGATCACAGGCGGCTGCTTCAGAATCGCTTTATCGATCCTGGGTCTGACGGGCTCCGCTGCCGCATCGTTGATCCTATGCAACAGACCCGGTGGCGGTTTGATCGTCTGGATCCACGCGAAAACCTGGTTATCAAACGCGCTCTGCTCCCGAAAAGCGCGCCCCAAGGCCTCATCCCCCTCCAGGAGACGGAGCGCCTTTTGCACCTTCCCATCGGCTGGCTGCCCAGCGCGATATCCCGCCAGGACACTCCTTGCCTCTTCTGCTCTCATCAGCCCGGCGCCTCCTGTCCACTTGGCAGTTCGCTTAGATGCAGACGCAACAGTTCACGGCCCTCAGCGAGAGCTTCCCCCAGCCGGGCAGGCTTCAATCTCAGAAGATCCGCTATTTCACTTCCGGGGAAGATATTCACATAAAAGAGAGCCAGCGCGCTGCGTTGTGGCTCAGGCAGCTCATGGATGATATTTGCCAACGCCGCAGCCTGCGCCTCGACTGCGCCGCTTACCGGCGCGTCCGGTTCCCGGTGATTCTCCGCTCGCATGCAATTTTCTCTCACCTTCATCACCAGCCAGGCATTGCGATGACGCTCGCTTCGCAATTGCGCCGTCTGACCGGCGGACTCGCGAATCGCGTCCACTATCGCGCGCGATCCTGCTGCCTCGTTTCCGCTCAGCATGACAGCGAAGCGGTAGATCGCCTCAATTACTTGGGGAGAGAAAGGAGGCAATTGCAAGAAGCCAGCGTAACGTTCCGCTTATTTCATCTCAAGCCCGTACTTCTTCCCGCGGATTTGCAGAATAGCCCGGGATCCCCGCCGCCTCGGGTCACAGGCAGCAGGTTTGACTTGCAGGGGTTTCGCCCTATCATCTGGTTCCCAGATTCAGGCCTTGAAAAAGAACATCCTTTTTGTCTGTACCGGCAACATTTGTCGCAGCCCGATGGCGGAAGGACTCTTCCGCCATATGGTCAAGGATCGAGATGATCTGGAAGTCAGTTCCGCAGGGGTCGGAGCCAGTCAGGGGCAGCCTCCAAGCCTGCATGCAGTCGAGGTCTTGCGGCCTTGGGGAATCGATATCTCGTCTCAGCGCAGCCGCCCGCTCACGGATAAGATTGTCGATGAAGCGACCCTCATCTTCGTCATGACCCGGGGCCATCTTGAGACGATCCAGATGTTATTTCCTCATGCCGCCAACAAGACCTACCTTGTTTGTGAGTTCGACTCGGATCTCGCCACCTATTCCCCAGACGTTCCTGATCCCATCGGCCAAGGCCTGGAGGTTTATTTCCAGTGCCGCGATACGGTTCAGCAGGCCCTTTCCAGCATACTGGCTTTCATCGACGACAACGACTCGCATCTTCATTCCACCCCCGTCACCACTCCTCTCATGAAAACATCCACTCCTGCGGCACCGTCCCCTCTTCTCCCCGGCGCGCTTGCTTCCGTTGACCCGGAGATCTTCGCCGCAATCGTGGCAGAATCCCAAAGGCAGTTCGACAATATCGAGCTGATCGCCTCGGAGAATTTCACCAGCCGAGCAGTGATGGAAGCTCAGGGCTCCGTTCTCACGAACAAATATGCCGAAGGGTATCCCGGTAAGCGATGGTATGGCGGTTGCGAACATGTGGACACTGTTGAGCAACTGGCGATCGATCGCGCGAAAAAGCTATTTGGAGCGGAACACGCCAACGTTCAGCCACACAGTGGCAGCCAGGCAAACATGGCTGTTTACTTCGGCGCGCTTCAGCCTGGAGACAAGATCCTCACGATGGACCTCTCCCACGGAGGACATCTCACCCATGGAAATAAAGCCAATTTCTCGGGGCGGTTTTTCGACGTTTCCCACTACGGCGTGCATAGAGAAACGGAGATGATCGACTATGACGACCTTGCGCGACAGGCAGCCGAGGTGAAGCCGCGGATGATCACCGCCGGTGCTTCTGCTTACTCCCGCATCATCGACTTCCAAAGGATGCGCGATATAGCCGACTCCGTTGGAGCTTACCTGTTCGTGGACATGGCTCACATCGCCGGTCTTGTTGCCGGAGGTGTACATCCTTCTCCTGTCCCGATGGCCGATTTTGTCACCACCACCACCCACAAGAGTCTCAGAGGCCCACGGGGCGGCATTATCCTGTGCAAAGAAAAATTTGCCAAACAGATAGACTCGCAGGTGTTCCCCGGCATCCAGGGGGGACCTCTTATGCACGTCATTGCCGCGAAGGCCGTTTGCCTGGGCGAAGCTCTGTCTCCTGGGTTCGAGGATTACCAATCCCAAGTCGCGTGCAACGCGAAGGCGCTGGCGGCGACGATGTCCAGAAATGGATACCGAATCGTTTCAGGCGGCACCGATAACCACCTCATGCTTGTAGACCTCCGTCCTCGGCAGCTCACCGGCAAGGAAGCTCAGGAAATCCTGGATCGCGCCGCGATAACTGTTAACAAAAACGGCATTCCTTTTGACACTGTGCCGATTACCAAGGGCGGCGGCATCCGCATTGGCACGCCCGCCGTCACCACACGCGGGATGCGGGAAGAGGAAATGATGGAAATCGCCGATCTCATTCACGAGGCGCTTCAGAGCCGTGGGGACGAGGGAGCGCTGCGTAAGATTCGCTCCAGAGTGTTTGCTTTCACAAGAGCTTTTCCCCTCCCGCGTTGATCACACCTTTCCCGCTTCCACTCACGCGCCGTTGCCGCTAACCTTCTGTCGCATTGAACACACCATCTTCTGACAGAACGAATCCTCTGCGAGAGGGTCTATCCAGCCGCTCCATGCCACAGCCGTGCACGGTCGTCATATTCGGAGCAACTGGGGACCTCACTCATAGAAAGTTAATTCCTGCTCTTTATAACATTGCCGCGGATGGCGATCTGCCATCGGATCTCACCGTTGTTGGTTTCGCCAGAAGGGAAAAGACTGACGAGGAGTTTCGTCAGGAAGTCGGCGACGCTGTCAGGAAGTTCTCCCGCCAGACTGTTCGCGATGAACTCTGGGGGAATTTTTCGCAGGGCATCTATTATCACCGTAGCGAATTCGGCGATGCTGAGGGTTACAAGGCGCTGGCCGAACGGCTGACGAAGATCGATTCGGAACGCGGGACGCGGGGAAACCGCCTGTTCTACCTCGCTGCGGCGCCTAGCCAGTTCGAGGACATTCTTGTCCAGCTGAAGGCAAGCGGGTTGAACAAGGCGCGCGAAGGGAGCTGGGCGCGGATTGTGGTTGAAAAGCCGTTTGGCACCGACTTGCCTTCCGCAAAAAAACTCAACTCAATTGTCAGCGGAACCTTCTCCGAAAAAGACACTTACCGCATCGACCACTTTCTCGGCAAAGAGACGGCCCAGAATATCATGGTGCTCCGGTTCGCGAACGCGATCTTTGAACCACTCTGGAATCACAGGTATATCGACCACGTCCAGATCACCGCCAGCGAGCCGCTTGGTGTGGAGGGCCGAGGTCCCTACTATGAGGGAGCCGGCGCCTTGCGCGACATGGTGCAGAATCATCTCCTGCAACTGCTTTGCCTGGTCGCCATGGAGCCTCCCACTGACCTTACCGCGGACAGTGTTCGAGACGAGAAAGTGAAAGTCATCCGTTCGCTCAGGCCGATTGTCGGCGCTGACGTCGCGGCTAGTGTCGTGCGGGGCCAGTATGCCGCCGGCGCTCTGAACGGCAAGAACGTCGTTGGTTACCGAGAGGAGGAGCGCGTGAGTCCGCAATCGAACACAGAGACCTTCGTCGCGCTACGGCTCCTGGTGGATAACTGGCGCTGGGCCGATATCCCCTTCTATGTGCGAGTGGGCAAACGTCTGCCAAAATCAAGTACTGAGATCGCTGTGCAATTCAAAAGCGCTCCTGGTGTGCTGTTCAACAAAGGCGAGACCCGGCTTGACCAGAATGTGCTAGTCATACGCATCCAGCCCGATGAAGGGATATCGTTGAGAATGGAGGCGAAGATACCCGGAGCCGCCATTCGGATCGAGCCGGTTAAGATGGATTTCCACTACGGAACCTCCTTCGGAAAAGCCAGTCCAGAAGCCTATGAGAGGCTCCTTCTTGATGCCATGAGCGGCGACGCCACTCTTTTCGCCCGGCGCGATGAGGTGGAAAACGCATGGAAATTCATCGATCACATCGAAGACGCCTGGCACAAGTCCGAGCAGCCGCCCGAACTCCATCCTTACCCCGCCGGGTCGTGGGGACCGCAGGCGGCAGACGACCTCCTGCAGCGGGATGGACGCTCCTGGAGAAGGCTGTAAGTCTCGACAATGGCTGGCGACGTCACCTTTTCTCCCGGCTTGCCGGTTGAGATCGGGCAGATTGACAGGGAGTTAAAAAAGCTCTGGGAGCAGGCGGATGGGAGTTCCACCCGTGCTTCCCTCATGAATCTGGCGGTCTATTGCCGGGGCGAATCTGCCATGGTCGACAATACGCAACTCGTCGCGGAGTTCACGCGCGAGCATGCCTGCAGGGCTATCGTGATAGCTGTTGATCCCGCCGCCACGATCAATCGGGCGCAAGCCTGGATAAGCGCTCATTGTCACATGAGCCGCGCGGGCGGCAAACAAGTCTGTTGCGAGCAAATTTCGTTTCTTCTGGAGGGAGACGCAAAGAGCATCTTCCCAAACATTATCTTCTCACACCTCGACTCCGACCTGCCGCTTTATCTCTGGTGGCAGGGCGAATTCCATCACCCCATGGATGAGCAACTCCTCACGTGGGTAGATCGCCTCATCTATGACAGCGCTTCATGGAGCGACTGGAAGAGCCAGTTTACCCATCTCGAAGACTGCATTCCCAAGACAGGCCCCCGCCTGACCCTCTGCGATCTCAACTGGACTCGCGCCCTTTATCTCCGGCAGGCTCTCGCCCAACTCTTTGATGACCCGTCGACTCTTGCCTACATTGACTCGATCGCCAAATGTGAGATCACCCACGGCCGAGGATTTACCTCCACGGCTGTCCTCTTCATAGGCTGGCTTATGGCGCAGCTTGGCTGGAAACTCTCCAACATCGACGGGAACGAATACACCCTGCAAACGGTTGCCGGCGCACAGGTGAATGTCACGCTGTTGGAAAAGGAAGGGCCCGCCATCAGCAACTGTGTTCTCGACTGTGGCAATGCCTCCTTCCGCTTCGGGCGCGAGACGGATTCTGAATTTTTTCACGCCGATCTCTTCCTCCCCGACGCTGTCGAGCGACACTATCTTCTCCCTGCTGGCAAAGAGGAAAAGATCGCGCTCATCGACCAGGAGCTCACGCAAGGCGGTAAACACCGCATCTACGCAAAAGCTCTCAAAGCGGTCGAAGCGCTGTTTCCTACAGCCGCATGACGCCGGGCGCTCTGCGCTCTGCGATTGGAGACGCCTCCTCGTGTGACTATGCCATACGATCCTTGGCAACTTTTCGTTTTCGACCTTCGTAGCTTTCTAAATGGATATCGCTTCCAAACTAGCTATTCTGGCGGACGCTGCCAAATACGACGCCTCATGCGCCAGCAGCGGCAGTAACAAGCGGAATTCGCGGGCTGGCGGCATTGGCTCTACAACCGGCGCGGGCATTTGCCACAGTTACACGCCAGATGGTCGATGCGTGTCCCTTCTGAAAATACTGCTCACCAATTTCTGCGTCTACGATTGCCAGTACTGCATTAACCGTGTTTCCAGCGATGTACAGCGCGCCCGCTTTACTCCAGACGAGGTGATAAATCTTACCCTCGACTTCTATCGAAGGAACTACATAGAAGGTCTATTCCTAAGTTCGGGCATCATTCGCAATCCCGACTATACCATGGAGCAGGTGGTCAAGGTTGCCCGAACCCTGCGCGAGACACACCAGTTCCGAGGCTACATCCACCTCAAGACCATTCCTGAGGCGTCCGCGGAGCTCATCGCAGAAGCCGGGCGCTGGGCGGACCGCATCAGTATTAATGTCGAGCTGCCAACCCCGCAGGATCTGGAGAAATTGGCGCCGGAAAAAAATCTCGGGCGCATCCGAGTGACGATGGGCAAGATCCGGGATCGAATCACGCAGGCCAAGGCCGAACGGCGAGAAAGCCGCAAAGCGCCTCCTTTCTCCCCAGCCGGCCAGAGCACCCAGATGATTGTCGGCGCCACACCCACCGCGGATCGACAGATCCTCGCGCAGGCTTCGTCACTGTACGGCGAACATAAGCTTCGTCGCGTCTATTACTCCGCCTTCAGCCCCATCCCCCACTCCTCCAAAAATCTCCCGCTCATCGCTCCACCGCTCGTGCGTGAGCACCGCCTTTACCAGGCAGATTGGCTTCTCCGATTTTACAGTTTCAAGGTGGAGGAACTGACAACGGAGGAGGAACCCGACCTTCCGCTTGGCATCGACCCAAAACTCGCATGGGCGTTGCGGCACCCGGAGATGTTCCCGATCGATCTCCATTCCGCCAGTCGCGAAACTCTCCTGCGAATCCCGGGTCTCGGCGTTCGCAATGTGGACCGCCTCATTAAAATCCGGCGCTGGCACCGGGTAACCCTGCAAGACCTTACGCGATTGCGGGCGCCTCTCACCAAGATCATGCCTTTCATCATCGCTGCCGATCACCATCCGGCGCAGGTAGGCAGCATCTCGTGGGCAACAAGTACGCGTCCGCGCAAGCAATTGGAACTCTTCGCTCCCAATCCCAGCGTCTTTTCCGGGCAGCTATAAAGTCGCGTCGACTCGCGCTGCCCTCAATGCTTCAACAGATCACGTTTGCCCCGGCGTTCGCGGCCTGGCAAACAGCGGCTCGCCGCGCTCTTCAGGCCCAATGGGAGCCTCAGGAGATACTTTGGCAGGAGCTATGCGCCCAGCAGCCGTCCTTGGGCATCGCGGAGGAAGTTGTCGTGCCTCCGCCCGCGACCGCGCGCCCGGTGAAGGTACCAAAGGATTTTCTGGAGGTCGCGAGACGGGCCTCCTGTCACGCGGATCCTGAACGCTGGGCGCTTTTATACCGGGTATTATGGCGGATCACACACGGCGAACGTCATCTCATGGAGCTTATTGTCGATCCGGACATCCATCGTCTTATGCGGATGGACAAGGCCGTGCGATTGGCCGTTCACAAAATGCGCGCTTTCGTCCGATTCCGCGCTGTTCAGCACGAAGGAGCGACCTGGTACGTAGCCTGGTTCGAACCGGAGCATCATATCGTCGAAAGCAACGCTCCCTTCTTCGTAGACCGTTTCGCTTCCATGCGCTGGTCTATTCTCACTCCTGAACGTTGTGTCCACTGGGATGGGAAGAACCTCACTTTTACGGATGGCGTCAGCCGTTCCGAAGCTCCCACCGAGGACGCAACCGAGGCGCTCTGGATACGCTACTATTCACATATCTTCAATCCCGCGCGCGTGAAGATCCATGCCATGCAGGCGGAGATGCCACGGAAGTATTGGAAGAACCTGCCCGAGGCGGCGGTCATCCCAGCCCTCTTGAACCGGGCTCCTTCCCGCGTAGACTCCATGATGGCAAGGAGCCGCGCGAACCACCCCGGCAGCGGTGAATTTGCCGCTGCCCTTCCACCGACCGGCGACCTATCGACGGTAGCCGAAGCGGCGAAAGGCTGCGTTGCATGCCCCCTTTACCGGCAGGCGACGCAGACTGTTTTCGGTGAAGGCAGCGCCACCGCGAGGCTCGTTTTCATCGGCGAACAGCCTGGCGATAGTGAGGACATGGCCGGCCGCCCTTTCATTGGGCCGGCCGGACAGTTGCTGGACCGGGCGCTCCAGGAGGCTGGTATTGATCGCCAGACAACCTACGTCACCAACTCCGTAAAGCACTTCAAATGGGAACCCTCCGGCAAGCGCCGTTTGCACAAGAAGCCCTCTTCGCGCGAAGTCGCTGCCTGCCGCCCCTGGCTGGAAGCCGAGATGCGAATCATCGCGCCAAAGGTGGTTGTCTGCCTCGGCAGCACCGCCGCTCAGACCGTTTTTGGACCGCAAGCTCGCGTGCTCAGAGATCGTGGCGAGTTCAAGCCCTCGGAGTTCTGCGATCTCACTTTCATCACCGTGCACCCCTCCTCGCTGCTGCGGGCCCCGGATGAAGAAACACGCGCGCGCGACTACACGCATTTTGTGGCTGACTTGCGTCTCGTCGCTGCCGCGATGCGTTAAACAATAGATGACAAAGCCGAAAGCACCATGGGACAAACCCGCGCCAAAGAAGGCCTCACACACGAAACTTTCCTCAGCCGCTAAGCAGAAAGCAAAAGCCTCCGCAAAAAAGGCCGGGCGGCCTTACCCCAATCTGGTGGATAACATGAAAGTGGCGAAGAAAAAGACCTGAATCGCCGCTTCTTTATTCGGGCTTTCTAGCAACCTTTGCTCAATCCAGCGAGCGTTTATACGTGATGATCGCGTCGCCAATCTCCTCAGCCATTCGCTCCCGGAAATTCGCGCTCAAGGCCAGGCGCGCCTCCTGCGGATTTGTGAGAAATCCGCACTCCGCAAGCACCGCGATGATGTTCGATTTGCGCAACACATAGTAACCCGCCGGTTTGATCCCGCGGTTCTCGGTTGCCACCACGCTGAGCATGTGCCGCTGGATGGCAGAGGCCAAGGGGATGCCTTCTGGCGAGGAGTAATACGTCTCAAAACCCCTCGCCTCGCGCCGCAACCCGGCGTTGAAGTGGATGCTCACGAAAACGGCCGCGCTTTGCGCGTTCGCGATCGCGACCCTCTCCGGCAGCGGAATGAACGTGTCGTCGCTTCGCGTCATCACCGTGCGTATCCCCGCGCGGCTCAGGCGGCCTTGCAATCTCCTGGCTACATCCAGCGCCACCCCCTTCTCAGGCACAAGGTTGCTGGGTATGCCTCCCGCGTCATGGCCGCCATGGCCCGCGTCAATCACTACGGTCGAAAAGGGCCGCGCGACCGCCCGCGAAACTTCGCGATAGCTTGTTCCGGATACCACTCTATATGACGGCCCCCTGATTGAACGGCCACGATGTCGCGAATGTCCTCCCCTCGAATGCCCAGTCGACGCGTGATGGCGCCCCTTGGATCTGCCGTGGGCGCTGGTATGCGTGGAATGGGGCTTGTGATGCTTCGTCTTTGCCTCTGAATCGCAAAGGAAGGCGAGGAAGAACAGCGAAACGAGAACTGCGATTTTCCGGGAAAACACCGTGATTTAGATAGAGGTTCCCCCCCAGAAACGCAACACTGCCGAAACAAAGTTTTCGTGTTCATCCCTCGATTCGCGCGGACTGCGGCCACATCGTAGACTCTCAGAAGCCATGCCCGCCGCGACGGTGTTACATGCGGACCCAAAGCACCCGCTTCCGCGCAAGATCATCCACCTCGATATGGATTGCTTTTACGCTGCCATCGAAGTGCGGGATCAACCCAGCCTCGCGGGCAAGCCAGTCGCTGTGGGCGGGTCGCGTGACCGGCGCGGAGTTCTCACCACCTGCAACTACGAGGCGCGGAAGTATGGCGTTCACTCAGCCATGCCGACTTTCATGGCCCTTCAGAAATGCCCTCACCTGATTGTCCTTCCCACGAGGTTCGATATCTACCGGGCAGAATCTGGCAAAATCAGAGCCATCTTCTCTCATTTTACCCAGGCCGTCGAACCGTTGTCTTTGGACGAGGCCTACCTCGATGTGTCCCATCTCCCCTACCCCGGCGCCGCAATAGCGGCAGAAGTCCGGGGACGTATCTACGAAACCACCGGGCTCACGGCGTCCGCAGGCATTGCGCCTAACAAGCTCGTAGCGAAGATCGCCAGCGACCTCAATAAGCCAAACGGCCAATACGAAGTCCCTCCCGAAGCTGTGCATCCTTTCATGCAAGATCTTCCAGTCCGCAAGATTTGGGGGATTGGCCATGTTTCCGCCGCCAAGCTGGGCAGGCACGGCATCCAGACGTGCGGCCAGATGCAGGCATATTCACCCATCGAGCTGCATCGTCTTTTCGGGAAATTCGGACTGGAACTCCATGCCCTCTGCCGGGGCATCGACCATCGCCCTGTCGAGCCGCGGCGGGCGCGCAAATCCCTCGGAACCGAGCGGACGTTCGACACCAACCTCACCACTTTGGAACAATGCGAGGAACGCCTCACCGAGATTTTTGAAGAACTTCTCGGTGACCTCAATCGTCGCGAGGATGGCCCTCCCATTCACAAGCTTTTCCTGAAACTGAAATTCGCGGATTTCTCACGCACCACCGTTGAGCGCGCTGGCGATTATCCGAATCTTCTACAATATCGGCAGCTCTTGAAGGAAGGATTCTCAAGAAGCCCCAAAAGCATCCGCCTGATGGGGCTTGGCGTCCGCTTCGCGGTGGCACGCCCGGATGCGGCACATCAGCTCACTCTCCGCTTCTCCACGATCTAACGCTGACAGACGCACAAAACTGTTTACAACCTTGCGTGTCTGCATATGTTCATAAGAACATTGTCCAACCTTACTTCCCGTCAGCAAGCAGTTCTGGATTTTTTGGAGGAGCGTTCCGCTTCCACCGGCGTGATGCCTTCCACTCGCGAGATTCAGGAACATTTTGGGTTCGCAAGCCAGACGGCCGCAATGAATCACCTTCGCGCTCTGGAAAGTAAAGGCGTTATTCTCCGGATGGCGGGCAAGGCGCGCGCTGTAGCTATTTCTTCCGCTTTGAAGCGGGAGAAGATTCTCGACATACCCATCTACGGTCGTATCGCGGCCGGCATGGCTGCCGATGCGGAACAACAGGAGGAAGGGTTCATATCGATCGCCGCCTCGGCAGTCAGTTCCTCTGGCGCACAAGCAAAGTTCGCCCTGAGGGTTCGAGGCGACTCCATGATCGGGGCGCATATACTCGACGGTGACATCGTCATTCTCGAGAATCGGGAACCCCGAAACGGCGACGTTGTCGCAGCCCTCATCGACGAAGAAACGACTCTCAAACGGTTTGTGGTCCACGGCTCCAGAACCTATTTGAAAGCGGAAAATCCGAAGTATCCCGATCTTGTTCCTGCCCGGGAACTTGTATCTCAGGGCGTCATGGTTGGACTTGTAAGGCGGTCACGTTAATCGTTCTGTTCGGCGGGTATCTCAGACCTTGCCTTTTCTAGGGTGGCGGCCAGACTCGGTCGTAATTTCCCCTGCTCCGCCGCATAGCCCTTTAAAGTCCTCCAATGTCCGTTCTCACAGTTACCAATCTTGGCAAGAGTTACGGCCGTTTAGTCGCGCTCCAGGGGTTGAACCTAACCATTGAACCGGGACAGGTATTTGGCCTTCTAGGCCCGAATGGCAGCGGCAAAACCACTTTTCTCGCGCTACTCCTGGATGTTCTCCGCCCGACAAGCGGAAGTTTTACGTGGTTCGAAGGCAAGGAAGGCTCCAACCCCCGGCGCCGCATCGGCGCTCTTCTCGAAACCCCAAACTTCTATCCGTATCTCAACGCCGATCAGAATCTGTCCCTGGTTGCCGCTATCAAACAGGTCTCGCATCGCGATCTCGACGCGCTTCTTGATCTAGTGCAACTAAAGCAGCGGCGCCGATCCCCCTTCAAAACCTATTCCCTTGGCATGAAACAGCGCCTCGCCCTCGCCGCCTGTTTGGTTGGAGATCCGGACGTGCTCATCCTCGACGAACCTACCAACGGCCTGGACCCGGAGGGAATGGTCGAGGTCCGCCACATAATCAAGAAAATCGCCTCGCAAGGCAAAACCATCCTCTTCGCCAGCCACCTCTTGGATGAAGTGGAGAAAATTTGCTCGAGCGTCGCCATCCTCAAGGAAGGGAAACTCCTTGCCGTTGGGTCAGTTGGCGCAATTCTGAGCGAACAGCCCACCATCGAAGCTGGGGCGATCCAGATCGACGCCCTCTTTGAAGTCTTCTCTGCTTCGGCACTCGTCCGAAAGATCACTCGCGCGGAAAATCGCCTATGTCTTGAGCTCGCGCCGGGAGCGACGGCGGAGCAACTCAACCGCCTCGCATTCGAACATGACGTTACCCTGGACCACCTTGTGGTGAGACGTCAAAGCCTCGAAATGGAATTCCTCAAGATCACCCGCTCATGAAACTATGGCTCTTGCTTGGTCTGGAGTGGAAGAAATACGCGCCGAATTGGACGTTCCGCGTTGTCGCTCTTCTTTATGCCGGTTCGTTCGCCCTCATCCTTTACCTTGCCAGGGCCTCCGGTCACCACATGACCTTCAGCACAGGCAGAACGACTTCCCATCCGCTGGAGGGTTTGTTCGAGTACCCTAAGAATTGGCAGGTGCTTGCCTGCATCGGAAGCTGGCTGAATATCTTTTTACTCGGGGTCTTCGGCATCTCCATGGTCACCATGGAGCTCAGCAACCGCACCCTGCGCCAGAGCCTCATCTTCGGCCTCACACGCTTGGAAATAGCTTTGTCAAAAGGGGTCTGGCTTGTCGCGATTGCCCTCGCTTCCACCGGGGTTTACATCCTTCTGGCGATTTTCGAGGGTCACCTGGACGGTATCAGCGGGCCTCCCCTGTTCGGGAGTATCCTCTCGTATTTCCTGCAGTCCCTCGGTTACCTGCTCCTCGGCACGCTTTTCGGAATCCTCATTCGTCAGAGCGCCATGGCAACTGTCGCCTATGTGGCGTACGTATTCGTCTTCGAAACCGCGTTCCGCTGGATATTCTATTTCAGCGTCGCTAAGACACGCCTCCTCCTCTTCCTGCCCAACCATTCATTGGGGGCCCTGACTCCACTCCCCATTCCGGAAGCGGTGAACCACATCGTCCAAACCGGACTAGGCAACCCGCTCTCCTCCCTGGAAGCCGAGTTGGCTTCCCTCGCCTACATCGCGCTTTTCGCCGCTCTCATCTGCCGCAGACTGATGAAGGCTGATCTGTGAGATAGTCCGTCCATTCGATGCGTATGCTGTTGCCCGGGTGGGCGCGGCACACTTTGACATTGTGGCTTCGCGCCGTACTCCTTAATTTCTGAGCATGCCCCCTTTCAAAAAAGTCCTTCTTATTTGCCTCCTGGGATTCAGCTCCGCCTTTGCGGATCCCGAGCAGCAGATCAACACCCTCAGCGCGGCCGAGAAGACGGGTGGGTGGAAGCTACTGTTCAACGGCGTGGACTTCACCGGATGGCATAACTTCAAAAAACCAGGCGTTCTTCCCGGCTGGCAGGTGAAAGATGGCTGCCTTGTCTGTGTCGACCCGCATCATGCCGGAGACATCGTGACTACAGAAAAATTTGCGTGGTTCGAGCTGACTTTGGACTACAGCATCTCCGAAGGAGGAAATAGCGGCATCATTTATCGGGTCACGGATGATGGTGGCAAGGTGTGGTCCACGGGCCCGGAATTCCAGTTGGAGGATAACGAAAAGGCTGCTGATCCGATACGATGTGGCTGGCTGTATGGGCTTTACAAGCCACCCATTGATCCCGCGACAGGCAAAATCCTCGACGCGACCAAGCCCGTTGGCCAGTGGAACCACGTTCGCCTCCTGCTGAGCCCGACGCTGTGCGAACACGATATAAACGGGCAAAAATATTTCGACTATGTTCTCGGCAGCGACGACTTCAACGCCCGCGTCGCCGCCAGCAAATTCAAAAACATGCCGGGCTTCGCAAAAGCGCCCGCTGGCTGGATCGCTCTCCAGGGAGACCATGGTTCCATTTCCTTCCGCAATATCAAGATACGAGTCCTGCCCGGCTCCCAATAGCCGCGCGCGTCCTTCGTCCTCGCCTTCGAGCCTCAATTCTGCGGGTCCTCCGGCACAAGGAGCGTCCCCTCAAGCTTGATTCTAACCGGAGGCGCAAATTACTTGACGCGTAGTGTCTGGTGGTGCAAAAGAACGCCGTGGATAATAAGAAGACTCTATTCCTGAACCCCCCCTCATGGCAGGGATTCGATGGCGGGGCAGGCTCGCGCTACCAGGCAAAGCGGGAAATTCGGTCGTTCTGGTATCCCACATGGCTCGCTCAGCCTGCTGCCTTGATCGAAGGCAGCCGCGTGGTAGACGCTCCTCCCGATGGCTTGGGAATGGAGGATGTGCTGAAGATTGCCAAGGATTATGAACTCGTCATCATCCACACGAGCAGCCCGACACTGCGCGGGGACGCGTTGCTCGCGGAAGCTCTGAAGTCCCAGGATCCCGACACATCCGTTGGCTTCGTGGGCGCTCATGCCGCAGTATTGCCAGAAGAGACAATCTCCGCGTCAGACGCAATCGATTTCGTGTGTCGTAAGGAGTTTGATTTCACATGCAAGGAACTCTCTGAAGGCAGACCTGTTGAGACGGTGGACGGCCTTAGCTACCGGAAAGACGGGAAGATTGTTCATAATCCTGAGCGCCGACTGATCGAAAGCTTTGACGACCTCCCGAGCGTCATGGACGTCTACAAGCGTGATCTGACGATCGAGAACTACGTCATCGGCTACCTCAAGTATCCCTACGTCTCTCACTACACGGGACGCGGATGTCCGGCGCAATGCACGTTCTGCCTCTGGCCACAGACGGTCGGCGGTCACAAGTATCGCGCGAAATCGCCAGGTGCTGTCTATCGGGAAATGGCGCACGCCAAGGAATTATTCCCCCAGGTGCAGGAGTTCTTCTTCGACGACGACACATTCACCGCCTATCCTACACGCACGAAGGAGATCGCGGTGGAGTTGGGCAAGCTCGGCATCACCTGGAGTTGTAATGCCCGAGCGAATGTCAGCTATGACACTCTGAAGGTCATGAAAGACAATGGCGCGCGTCTTCTCCTCGTCGGCTACGAGAGCGGCAACCAGCAGATACTTGATAACATCAAGAAGGGCGTGCGGCTCGAGCAGGCTCGTGAATTTACCAAGAATTGCAAGAAACTCGGCATCATGATCCATGGTACCTTCATCCTTGGTTTGCCGGGTGAGACGCACCAGACCATCAAGGAAACGATCGAGTATGCGAAAGAAATCGATCCCTTCTCGATGCAGGTCAGTCTCGCGGCGCCCTACCCTGGCACTGAGCTATACCGGCAGGCGAAGGAGAACGGCTGGTTCAGCGGCCCGGTTGAGCTGACCGATGACAGGGGTCAGCAGACCGCCGTCCTTCAGTACGATGGCCTCAGCAAAGAGCAGATCTTCAAGTACGTGGAGAAATTCTACAAGTCGTACTACTTTCGTCCAAAACCCATTGCCAGGATCCTTTGGACCATGTTCCAGGATTCTCATGTCATGCAGCGCCGGTTGCGAGAGGGCATGGAGTTTTTCCAGTTTATGCGCTCCAGGAAAGAGGAGTCGATCCCCGAGCAGCAGCCTCTCGTCGCAAGATAGTCGGAGCGAAGAATCTGAGGACGTGGATTCTCGTTCTTGGGTTCGTACTCGCGCAAGCGGGCGCAAATCTCTGTTTCAAGGTCGTAGATGAGCGTACCCCCGCGACGGCCCTTGCTTGGTTCGTTGCCGGCAATGTCATCGGCTTCTTCTGCACCGTCTTCCTCACACTCGCCCTGCGTGATCGCAATCCGAATATCATCTACGCACTCTGCTTCGGGGGAGGCTTCTTCTTGCTGCAAATTTCTTCCGTAGTGCTTTTCAAATCCACTCTCACCCTGTGGCAGTGGTTCGCCATTTGCCTGATCGGCTCGGGAATGGTGCTTCTGCAATTCGCAAAATAGCCGAACCCTTGCTGTCCGCGTCCCGCGCATTCTGAATCCTCGCTTCTTTCCCTTGCGCTACTGAGCACCTTGTGATTTATTCCTAACCCCAAGCGCGTTAAAAAACACGTTGCCGTTGGTCCTCGGGCAGGCGTTCGCTGAACGTCCGCCACCGCGTCGAGGGAAACCCGGCATTTGAAAGGAAGAAACAGAGAAAGCTGCCGCGTCATTCACACGCCGTTTCCTTCCCTGCTCTTATATATCCCATGGCTGTCCGTTTAGGTCGTTTTGAAATGCCCAAGTCCCTCGCGAAAGAGGACGAATCCTCAGATACTTACGCGAAGTTCATCGCTGAACCGTTCGAAGCAGGGTATGGCCACACTGTAGGCAACTCCCTCCGTCGAGTTCTTTTATCTTCGCTCGAAGGCGCCGCAATCACATCGGTTCGAATCTCCGGCGCGCAACACGAGTTCGCAACCCTGCCAAACATGGTGGAGGACGTCACAGACATCGTTCTCAACTTGAAGAAGGTTAAATTCAAAGCCAACGACCACGAGATCCGTAACCTGAACCTCTCCGTCAACAGGGAAGGCCCCATCACCGCTGGCGACATCGAGTCTTCCGCCCAATGCGAGGTGCTCAACAAGGATCAGATCATTTGCACACTTGATAAGAAGCAGAAGTTCGACGCTGAACTTGAAGTCCGCGTTGGACGCGGCTTTGCCACCGGCGAAGAAAACAAGCGTCCCGATCAGGCGATTGGCGTCATCCCCATCGATTCCATTTTTTCACCCGTCACCCGCGTGAAATACGCCGTGGAAAACACCCGCGTCGGTCAGCGCACAGACTACGACAAGCTCATCCTCGAAGTGTGGACGGATGGACGTCTCACTCCCGACGACGCTCTCTTGCAGGCATCTGCCATTTTGCGTCATCACCTCGATGTCTTCGTTGATTACGACGAGAACGCTGTGGAGTTTGATGAAACCCCAGAGGCCGTCAGCCAGGAGAACACCCGTCTGAAGAAGCTTCTGAATATGAGCGTGAACGAGATCGAACTTTCCGTGCGCGCCGCGAACTGCCTGAACAACGCAAACATCACCACTGTTGGCCAGCTAGCCCAGAAGACGGAGGCGGAGATGCTAAAATATAGAAACTTCGGGAAGAAATCCCTGAATGAGATCAAGGACAAACTGCAGCAACTGGGTCTCGGTTTGGGGCAGAAGTTTGAAGCTGGCCTTGTAGAGCCATCCGCTTCCTCGCTGGTTTCCCTCGACTCCGGCAATAACGGCGATTCCAACTAGGTTTTTCCTTCATGCGCCACCAAAAGAAAACCGTAAAGCTCGGCCGTACTGCGTTCTCATCGTGATGCCTTGATCGCGAACCAGATTTGCAGCCTCATCGAGCATAACCGCATCAAGACCACACTAGCCAAGGCGAAGGCAGTCCGGCCAGTCGCCGAGAAGATGGTGACTCTTGGCAAGGCAGCCACGCTGCATTCCCGAAGGACAGCGCTGTCCGTCCTCCGGCATAAGGATGCCGTCAAAAAACTTTTTGACGAAATCGCTCCCCGAGCCGCTGCGCGCAAGGGCGGTTACACGCGCATCATCAAGCTGGGCGCAAGGAAGAGCGATTCCGCTCCGCTTGCCTTCCTTGAATTTGTCGATGCTCCAGTCGTCGAGGAAACTGTCCCGGTCGTAGAGGCAAAGCCGGCAAAGGCAAAGAAGGCGCCAAAAGCCGCCTCAAAGCCCGCGGAAGAGCCATCCGGCGAATAGGTTTGATCAATCTCAGCGTCGCGAAGGGAGCCGCCCTCCCTTCGCGGCGAAGCTGGCTTTCTGCCACGCCGCCCGAAAGGAAACCGATCAAAGTTCTCCTTTTGGCAAGCTCGTTCATCCATACAGTCAGGTATGAATCAGCACGACAAGGATGAGCAGTTCTATCAGGACACCGAGGCGGTCGCGTTCGCAAAACTGGACGACCAACAACTCGCCCTGCTCGAGCCCCTGGGCAAGCGGCGGATCGTGCGGCGAGGCGAGATTGTTTTCAGCGCGGGTCAGAGGGATGTCGCCTTTACCGTCGTCCTGACAGGCGAGTTGGAAGTATTCGAGGCCCGCGACGGCCACATACAAATCCTGGCCACACCTGGCCCTCGCGATTTCGTAGGCGATGTGGCGATGCTCAACGGCACCTCGGTCCTTGCAAGCGCGCGAGGGAGCGCAGAGCAATCAGAGGTTCTGGAGATCCCGGCCGTCGCGCTGAGACACGCCCTCGCCGAGCTTCCCGGGGTCGGTGAACCCATCGTCAACGCCTTCATCATGCGCAGGGAGCGCTTGCGACGCGATCCGGACTTTGCCGGCCTTCGACTCGTCGCCACAGCGGGCTCTCGGGAAGGCCACCATCTTGACGACTTCCTCGACAAAAATCACATTCCCCACCGTCTCGTTGAGAGCGAAAGCGAGCACGGCCGCAGCCTCTGCTCACAGTTCGCGCTCGCGAGTCACGATCTACCCGCTCTCATCACAGCCACCGGGTCTGCCCTGCGCCGCCCCTCCCTTCGCCAGGTCGCGGAGGTCGCGGGCCTAATGCGGCCCCTTGCCAAGGACGGCGCCACGGAGATTCATTGCGATCTTGCCATTGTCGGCGCCGGACCGGCGGGCCTCTCCGCCGCTCTTAACGGCGCTTCCGAAGGTCTGGAGACCATTGTCCTGGAAAGCTTCGCCCCCGGAGGGCAGGCCGGCTCATCTTCCCTCATTGAAAACTTCTTTGGTTTTCCCACTGGCATCAGCGGAGGTGACTTAACCAATCGCGCGCAGCTCCAGGCATTTCGCTTCGGAGCCCGAATCTCCACTCCTGCTCGGGCCATCTCGTTGACAGTTGACGGAGACCATCCCGCGATCCGAGTGGATGGCTGCTCCGCGACCTTGCGCGCCAAGTGCGTCATCATCGCGACGGGGGCCGCCTACAACCGCATCGAAGCCGAGGGCCGCCAACGCTTCGAAGGCATCGGTGTCTATTACGCCGCGACCGCCCTCGAGAGTCCTCTCTGCCGCAGGGCCGTCATTATCGTGGCAGGCGGCGGCAATTCCGCCGGGCAGGCTGCCATGTTCCTGTCCGAATCCGCCGACAGAGTTCTCCTCGTGATACGTGGCGACGATCTCTCCAAAAGCATGTCCAGCTATCTCTCCCGTCGCGTTGAGACAAAGTCCAACATCGAGATCCTTTGCAACACGGAAATCCGCGAAATGACCGGCACAGACCACCTGGAGACCGTTGTTTTGGAGAATACGCGGACGAAAGAACGCCGAGCCGTCCAAACTCCCGCAGTCTTCTCAATGATCGGCGCCAAGCCATGCGCAGAGTGGCTGCCCCCTGAGATTTGGCGCGATGAAAAAGGCTTCATCAAAACTGGCGCTTTGGTTGCCAGCGCCCCGGCGTGGCAGGCTGCGGGACGCGACCCCGGCAACCTTGAGACAAGCTGCCCCGGAATCTTCGCTGCTGGCGACGTTCGCCGTGGTTCCGTGAAACGGTGCGCCGCTGCTGTTGGCGAAGGCGGGATGGCGATAGAAGGTGTTCATGAAGCCCTTGGGACATACACCTGAAATCCCGAGCGCCAAACCCCTCGCGGCATCTCGGCATCCCCGCGCCCCTGGAGTGAAATCCTCTGATTTTCTTGTCATAGGGGGCGGCATCATTGGTGTCAGTATCGCGCGCGCTCTCAAGTGCCGTTTTCCAGACGCCAGCGTCATTCTCCTCGAAAAGGAACCCCGTTGCGGCGAGCATGCCAGCGGGCGCAACAGCGGTGTCATTCACGCGGGCTTCTACTACACGGCGGATTCGCTGAAAGCCAGATTCGCCCGGGATGGCAACAAGCGCCTGACCGAATTCTGCACGACCAAAAGCATCCCTCTCAACCGGTGCGGGAAGCTTGTCGTCGCCCAGTCCGCGGAGGAACTACCGATGCTCGACGAACTGCTGACCCGAGCCGCTGCAAACGGCGTCGAACTGCACAACCTCTCCGACTGCGGATGCCCGGAAGATAGAGCCTCGCGTAAAAACATTTGAACGAGCGCTTTTCTCTCCCAAGACCTCTACGACTGATCCCGGTTTGGTGATCAACGCGCTTCAACTCGGATGCCACGAAGGAAGGAGTCATTGTTCTGCACCAGACGCGGGATACATGAGGCGCAAAGGGAATCAGGCGCAAACCGCAGCAGGTAACTTCGAAGCCGGTTACATCGTAAACGCCGCTGGACTTGCATGCCGACAAGGTCGCTCGCGATTTCGGATTTTCTGAGCACTACCGGATCCTTCCATTCAAAGGCCTCTACCTTTACTCGGATGAACCCGCTGGTTCCTTTCGCACAAACATCTACCCCGTTCCGGACCTGAGAAACCCCTTCCTGGGCGTCCATTTCACCGTCACCGTAGATGGACGGGCAAAAATCGGCCCGACCGCCATTCCCGCGTTTCTGGCGCGAGCAATATGCCGGCTTTGATAATTTCAGGTTTGGCGAGTTCGTCGAAGTCCTCTTCCGCGAAGCAGGCTTGATGCTTTCCTCGAGCTTCGACTTCAAGCAACTTGCCATGGAGGAACTCAGGAAATACTCCAGGCCCCGGTTAGTGAAACTCGCCTCTCGCATCGCCGGAGGAGTGCGCGTGGAAAACTACAAGCACTGGGGCAAACCGGGCATCCGCGCTCAGTTGCTCGATATCCGGAATCGCAAGCTCGAGATGGACTTTGTCGTCGAGGGCGACGAGCGCTCGATGCACGTGCTAAACGCTGTGTCGCCCGGCTGGACCTGCGCCTTTCCTTTTGCGGATTATATCGTTGATAAGATCGCCCTTCTCGCCCGTTAGCCTTTCGCATCCACCGCGCGGGGCGCTGTTGACGAGCGCCTTTCCTGCTGATCAATCCGCTCTAAAAATGAACAGCCCTGCCGTTAACAACGCGCCAATCACAAACAGGGCGATCGTATCCGAAACCATGTAAGGATAGGCGATCAGTATCGCCCCTAGCACCATGTGCGCCGGGCTGCCCCTCTTTTTTCCGAATAGCAGTCCCGCGCTGCCAATGCAGCCGAATAGTAGGTTCGCGAATAATCCGGTTGTTTCGATTGTTTTTACCCGGTGAGAAGTGCCGGCATACGTGGCCGCCGCTTCTGAACTTCGTCTACCCTTGTTGCCTCAAAAGTAAATGACACCCAGAAGAGCGGTGGAGATGAGGGGCGTTGCCTCAAAAGTCATGACACCGTTGTGGGTTGCAAATTTGCTTCATTGGGTGCGGAACGCAAGGAGCCCGTAGGGCGACTGGAGTGGAGCGCCCGATGAAGCACGCGTCGCAGTCCGTCCTCCAGCCGCGCGCCATCACATGATAAAACGCTCCTGGATACTCGATTCGGATGCTCCTCGCCATACCCGTCCAAGGTGACAGATTCTTCAGAGCCTGTCAATAGATGCAGCCTGACCCCTAGAAGGCGGCCTTTGCGTCCTCTAGAAGTTCCAGCGCCACGGTCTCATCAACGGGCAACTCGTCGAAGTCCGCTCGGTCACTGGCGATGGGATCACGCTCGCCGACGGGAGGATTCTGCCCGCCGATTACCGGCAGTTCACCCACGGCTACGCCGTCACTTCCCACGCCGCCCAAGGCAAGACCGTCGATGACGTTTTTCTGGTCGCCTCCTCCGCTCGCTCGCCGCCATCAACCGCCAGCAGTTCTACGTCTCCATTTCCCGCGGCCGCCAACGCTGCCGCATTTTCACCGACGACCGGGAGTTGCTCCGCGACCGTCTCAGGAAGTCCGCCGAACGCACCGCCGCACGCGAACTTTCTGCGCTGGCCGACGCGCTGAGACGGGAGGGATTCAACGTCCGGACAGCGTCTAAACAACCGGCAGCTAAAAGAGAAGTTTCACCGAACGCGACGGGCATTTTCCACGCTTCCCGCCCGCTTCGTCCACTGCGCCGGCTGCGCTATGGCCACGCCTCTCGTCCGCGCTCTGCTTACGCACATCGCTTCTATCGCGCTCGTTTCACCAGCACCTTTCACGCGCTCGCCGGCAATCCGCCGCGCAACGCACCGAGATTTGACGCCAGCCCACCAGTCACACCCTGATCGATCACCATGTTAAAAGGAACCTCATCCAAAGCAGCGCCCGAAAGCGCCACGGCCACTCCCGACAGCCGCGCGGCTTTCATCCACTTCATCACCGACGATGGCCGCGAGTTCGGTTTTCCATTTTCCCAGCTTCTCCATTTCATCCTCGAACCCACCCGAGCGGTTCCGCCGCTCTACCGCAGCGCCTGCTCCTCGCGTTTCCCTCGCACGATGTCACGCTCTCGGGCTATCGCCTGCACCTGCTCTGCGAGTCGCTCGACCAGCAAAGAGCCCTGCGCCTCAAAGCCGAAGACGCCCGCTTTGCCAATCTTCACGACAAGCAGCCGTTCGTCTCGGGCATCGCTATCGCTCAGGCTCCCTCGGCCTGACGAGTCTGGCCTCCAATGCCTATTCCATATCAAACCACTCCACTTCCAAACTCTCGACGAACTGCTCAACCGTTTTTGCATCTCGCCCGAACGCATAAAAGTCCCCGTCTGGTGTGACAATGACAAGACCGCCTTCGCCACCTCGCACTTCAAAGTCGAGACATTTCCAAATCAACGGTAAAAGCTGGACCTTGGCTCGGGTTGTCGCACCAGTCTCGCCAACCGCAGTGGCATCAGCAGCGCCATTAGCTGCGCTCCAATACGCAAATGATAGCAGGAAGTTCGAGATTGCCTGTCCCTCCGCAACCCAAGGACCGAACGACTCTCCATCAAATTGTTTCTGGAAAACCATCGGATCGGAATTCACGTCGGATGCCTTAAAACCCCAAACTACAACATTCTGATTTTCCTCAGCGAAGGTCACGAAACCGTCATCGTCCAGTCGCAATTGCGACGGTCCAAAAAGGCGGTTGTGTGCATGGTTGATCCGCATCTTTCCAGCGGCCTCATAAACGAACCGGAGAGCGTTGGGCTGTAAGCTTTGATGTTCGTTGATCTCTTCGCGCCCGAATCCTAGAGCAGGAGCCGAAGAAGTCAGCCCAAGGAGTTTCCGATACTCAGTTTCAAAATCCATAAAGACTCAGGGACGAGCGTCGGATCTCCATATGTCGCCGGGGAACACGATATATGCATTGATGCCGGCCATCTTTCCACAACGCCTCCACCATGCTCGACACATTCGACAAGGCGGCACAGTGTTCTCAAGCTTGATCGTGTGGACGGGTTTGGTTTTGTTGATCTCCAGCGCTCGGTTCATCGCTTTAAAACAAGTGTGTGCCCGATACATGTCATTCCACGTCCTGCGTACGAATCCTGTACTCATCGGCTTTCTGGAGGAGGCCGCTTCCCGGCGCTCGATTCCCAAGTAGCTCCTTGTCCATCTACGTACGTCGTTGGCACACCTGTCTCACGATGTAGCTTATTCATTTCCCCCTTGCACATATTGCAGGGAGGCCGTTCACCTTCAATCAAAACGCCACCCACATCCGTACCATTATTGACCATCTCCCTAACTTGTGCGGTGCCTTTGGCTTCAGTGTGGACAGCTCCCTGTTCAGGGAAAGTCGGCTTGGCTTTACCAGTTCCACCGCTTACGAGTTCTTCGGTGTGAATCGCATCCCCTTCGCTATTCAACACGGTCATCGCCGCTTTGTGTGTACCCTTCGCAGACGGTTCAACCCCACCTGGATTTTCTGGTGGTGCTGGTTCTGAGATTTTCGGCGCCGCCCCCGGTGCTTTTGGCCCACCAACCATTCCTGCTGGCGCAGCCACGACTGAGGCAATCGTCAGGCCCCTCATGTAGTTATCGACACCGGCTGCGGTAATCTGAAGCGCCTGTTCCCCCGTCGAAACGCGGTTATTACCAGTCTTGAGCGCCGCCTCGTACGACAGCTTGTTCATGTGATGGAACAACTCACGCGTCCCAAATAGGCTGGCTATCCCCCGCATCACGAAGTTCTGACCATTGATCCCGGCGTCGATCTCCTTCTCGTGAGCCTGGTATAAAGCTTTGGCCTGCTCTGGCGTCACCTCCGCTAATCCCTCTGGATCGAACTTGGTCCAGGGATTCTGCCGGACGTAGGTGTAAAGATTCGGCCCGTCCACGAACCCAGCAGGGTCTTTTGTGATGAAGCAACCGTTCTCCAAGTCGCGGTATCGGAACCCCTCAAGGAGCAGCCCAGTTGGGTCTTCCTCCTTCGTGTTGCCCTTCTGCCGATCAAGAGTCGAGCCGAACTCCTGCGCGCGCTTGCCGAAGGCTTCGTAGCTGGCCTGATATGCCAAAACGCCTGAGGCGTCTGTCTTGGCCACAACGTCCCCGCGCCCGTCGTAGTGGGTCATGCCAAGCGCATTCCCCCGGATCGTGTAGAGGATGCCTCCTACTCCGCCGCCCCAATCCGATCCGCGGATGTATTCGACCGTCGGGCTGGTCGCTCCGTTGTCATATTCGGCGACGCTACTGCCCCCACTAAAGACGACCGCCGTGTTAATGCTCCCTTCCTCCCGCTGGACGCGGCGGGTGCGGTAATCATACGCGTAGCTGTAGCTGGCCGTCCCGCTCGTGACCGATACCAATCGATTCTCGATGTCGTAAGCGTAACTACTTGTCCCATTTGATGTCCGGTTCCCGTTGGCGTCATATGTCAGCGAAACGGCTGCCCTGGACGGCGCGGTGTACGCGGTCAGCTGATCGGCAGCATTGTAGTTATAGGTGGTAATCCCCGAATTCGACCCCCCAGTGATCGTCCTGCTGGCGCGATTGTTTGCCGCGTCATACTCGTAGGTTGTGGCGACGGTATTTCCGCCTTGGGTGGCCGACTCGATATGAAGCCGGTCAATGGCGTCATAGGTATTTGTGACGGCGCGGCTGGCTAGCGATTGCGTGAAATAGGTCTCCTGCTGGGTCGCAAGGTTCCCCTGGAGGTCGTAGGCAAGATCGATCTCCGAAAGCCGTCCGGCAGGCACTCTCGTCGTCATGAGCGCGCGCCGATTCAGGGCGTCGTACGCCATTCCATCGGTAGCTCCGTTCGGCAGCGCTTTGCTGACGGTGTTTCCGTTCAAATCATAGCCATATAGCGTGGAGCGGCCACTCTCGGTCATCGAGGCCAGCCGGTTCAGCGCGTCATAGGCGGAAGAGACCGTCCGGCCTGTGCCTCCGTAGGTTACCTGCGTCCGGTTCCCGGCCAGGTCATATTTATACTGATGGGCCAGGCCACCGCTGGTTTCGCCCGTGACGCGATTCAGCGCGTCGTACGCGTAACCGACGTCCGCGATCCCGTTGAGACCGGGTTCCACCACCGACGTGAGGTTGCCGGCGAGATCGTAATGAAAAGTTCGATTGTCCCCGCGCGCTGCGCGTAGGTGACGCTCGTCAACCGGTTGCGCGGAGGTGGGACGATTTTGTGAACGGTTGCAATGTCGTAATCGTGCCCCGGGCGAAGCGGGCGCGGCAGACTGGCGTGGAGGGGAAAGGAACCTGCAATCCAGAGGAAAAGGATGACCCATTTAAGACGCATCTCAGCCGAGAGTATGCCGGGCGGTTGGGGACTGACAAGGTAGCGATTTCCCGCAGCATGTTCTCGACTGATGGCGAAGGCATCCATCCGTCCCGCTTTTGCGCGGCTTTAGCCAAGGATACATCTCGAGTAAATTTGTTTTCTGGGGGTCAGGCTGCATCTTTCAACAGCGGCACCCCGTCGTGAAGGGCCTCGGGCAGTCTCGGTTCAGGGACTCGCTTCTGCGAGGCTGATGGCTGGCGTTGAGCACTTTTCATCGCTAAACGTCCGAAAGACCGAATCGCGATACCTACTGACATGTCCCCTCGATAGCTCGCGGGCTTGGTATTTATGGGCTTGGTATTTATGGGGTCAGCCTGCATTTTTCAACAGCGCCAGCCATTCCAATGGGCTCGATGTGAAATCCCGCGCTGGCGAATAGTCCGTTGTTTCGATTGTGTTTGCCCTGCCGGATAGACGGCGGACATGGCCGCCGCTTGTGAACTTCGCCCACTCTGGTCGAGAATCCAGTCGAGTTGGGGAACCTCTTTCCGTCTTGTCCCAACCCGGCAACCCTGCGATTGGTTCTGTCTCCCGTTTTGCACAAGCACGCTACCTCAAAGTGGATCATCCATTGCGCTGACACCGCTCCGTCCGTTCCGCTGTCGCTTGTTTCTCCCTGCATCGCGTCTGTCCTCCAGCGGCGCGGCGTCATCGGCCACGAGGACGCGCAGCGATTCTTACACCCGAAGCTTGGGAATCTTTTTGACCCTTTCCTGCTGCCCAATATGGATAAGGCAGTGGCGCGCATCCTCCTGGCGATGGATCGGCGGGAACGCGTGGTCCTGTATGGTGATTACGATGTGGATGGCGTGTCATCGCTGGCCCTTCTAAGTCGAGTCCTCTCCCGCTTTGGGGGCGCGCCGTCGTGCTTCCTGCCGCTGAGGATGGATGAGGGCTATGGACTGAGCCATGAGGGCGTGAAGCGTTGCCTCGACACCTTGCGGCCGCAACTGCTCATCGCGCTCGACTGCGGCACCTCGTCTGTGGAGGAGGTCGCGGCTTTGAACGCGCAGGGCGTGGACGTGGTGATCCTGGACCATCACGAATGCCATGGCGCGTTGCCCCAGGCTCATGCTTTGGTGAACCCGAAATTGAGCGCGGATTTTCATTATCTCTGCACCGTGGGCCTTGTCTTCAAGCTCTGTCATGCCCTCTTGAAAGTGCGACCGGTTGCCGGTCTCGACTTGCGGGAATACCTCGACCTCGTCGCGCTAGGCACTGTGGCTGACCTGGCGCCGCTGATCGCGGAAAATCGCATCCTGGTTAAAAAAGGCCTCATCAGGCTTGAAAGCACCCGGTGGGCTGGCATCCGCGCTCTGCTCGAAGTCGCCGCTGTCCAATTTCCCGCCCGCCCTTCCGACATTGGTTTCCGGTTGGGGCCGCGCCTGAACGCGGCGGGCAGATTGGGCACCGCCGAGGACGCGCTCAACCTGCTGCTAACGGACGACCCGGCGCGCGCCCGCGAACTCGCTTGCTCGCTGGACGCGCAAAACAAAGAGCGACAGGCCGTGGAACTCGCCGTGCTCACGCAAGCTGAAATCCAGCTCGCCAGTTGCTTTGAACCCGCGCGCGACTGCGCGATCGTCGTGGGGGACACTGGCTGGCACTCTGGAGTCGTAGGCATTGTGGCATCCCGTCTTTCCAAAACTCATCATCGGCCTGTCCTCGTCATCGGGTTTGACGAGACCGGTTCCGGGCGGGGAAGCGGCAGGAGCATCGCCGGTCTTTCTCTCGTCGCTGCCTTGGGACAATGCGGTCATCTGCTCGACAAGTTTGGCGGGCACGACATGGCTGCCGGGTTCTCTCTCAGTCGCCATCTGATTCGAGGACTTTCGCTCCGCGTTTCTGCGATGCGCCCGCGAGATATTGACCGAAGAGCACATGCAACCCCGCCTGCGACTCGAAGCGGAGGTTCCCCTCGCCAGGCTCGACTTCGAATTTCTTGAACAGCATGAATTGCTGCAGCCATTTGGGATCGGGAATCCACAACCCGTCTTCTTTGCGCGAGGCATCTCTCCCGCCTGCGAACCGCGACTGTTAAAGAACAAGCACCTGCGCTTCACTTTCCGTCAAAACGAAAGAAACCATCCGGCGATCTATTTCAATGGCGCCGACGCGCCACTCCCTTCGCCGCCTTGGGATGTCGCCTTTCAGATCGAACGCAACGAATACGCCGAACAGGTCTCTGTCCAGGTTCAGGTGCTCGCGCTGCGCAGCCGCCATTCCAGGATAAACCCAGTTTGCCTCGCAAAACGTCATCCACACGCGGCAGCGAACCGCCTCGAGAACTTGCGGAGAGCGAGGGGGCTTCATTTCTCGGGACTCCCATCGCCGACGTTGATTGGATCGGTCCGCAACGCCTCCGCCAATTATCCGGCCTCGGCTTCTCGACCGTGAGCGATGTCCTTTCGCACTATCCTCGCCGCTACGAGGATCGCCTCCAATTTGACCGGTTCCCGTCGCATGAAGGCGAGACGCCTGTGTGTGTCTGCGGCACTGTTGTTAAGGCTGCCTCAAAGCGCCTGGGCGGATGGAAAACACTCTTCGAGATCGTCCTCGAAGAAGAAGGGGCGCACGCCCTCACCCAACCGCTCATTTGCAGGTGGTTCAACGCGCACTTCGCGCGAAAGATGATTTCGACCGGGAATCGTATCGTTATTTACGGGAAGCCCAAGCTGCGCGCCGGACGGTTGTGCATTGATCATCCGGACTTTGAGGTGGTCGAAGACGAGAGCGACGCCCTTGTTCACTTGAACCGGATTGCCCCCATCTACAGAGCGACCGAAGGACTCTCCCAGCGCGTTCTACGGGGCATCACTTTCCGCCTGATTGGCATTCTAGCCGATCTCCCGGTTCCCAGCCGACTTCCCCGGTCGCTGGATTCGCACTCCTATTCCGCCGCTCTGCGCGAAATTCATTTCCCCACGTCGTGGGAGGCATTGGAGCTGGCGAAGCGTCACCTGATCCTTACTGAGTTCTTCTCAATGCAACTCTTCCTCGCCGCCCGCCGGGCGGAGACCGCTTCGCTGCCCGGGGAGACTCATTGCGCGAGTGGCGAGCTCATGGAACGCTTTCAGGCTTCGTTGCCTTTCTCGCTTACAGGCGCCCAGCGCCGCGTTCTTTGTGAGATCCGCGCTGACCTCGCCCTCGAGCGCCCCATGAACCGCCTTCTTCATGGTGATGTCGGCTCGGGCAAGACCGTGGTCGCTCTTTCAGCCATGCTTCTCGCCGTTGAGGCCGGTTACCAGGCCGCCCTCATGGCGCCCACTCAGATCCTTGCGGAACAGCACTACCTCACCTTTAGGCGCTGGCTCGATCCGCTCGGCATCGGCCTCGTTCTACGCACCGGCTCGAGGACGGAGGACTCCGCTCTCCCTCTCTTCGGCGCGGACACCCCGAACATCATCGTTGGCACTCACGCCCTCCTTTACGACTCCACCTTGTTCTCCCGCCTGGGTCTCGCCGTCATCGACGAGCAGCACAAGTTCGGCGTGCTGCAGCGCTCGCGCCTCATCTCTCAGGGCCGCGCGCCTGATGTCCTGGTCATGACGGCCACCCCGATCCCCCGTACACTCACAATGACTATCTACGGCGACCTCGATATTTCCACTCTTGATGAGCTGCCCTCCAATCGCGGCAAAATCATCACGGCCATCCGCGATCAATCGAAAATTCCCGAGGCTGCCGCGTTCATCCGCAAACATCTCGAGGATGGACGCCAAGCCTACATCGTTTACCCTTTGATCGACGACACGGGGAAGGCCGGACTAAAAGCGGCAGCCGGAGAGTTCGAGAAGTGGAAGGGATTTCTCAACCCCATGCGGTGCGATCTCCTGCATGGGCGGGTGCCTCCCGATGAGAAAGACGCAATCATGCGCCGCTTCCGCGAAGGCGAGAGCAAGGCGCTTATCGCTACCTCCGTCATTGAAGTGGGAATAGACGTGCCTAACGCAAACATCATGCTCATCGAGAACGCCGAGCGGTTTGGACTTGCTCAACTCCACCAGCTACGCGGCAGGGTTGGCAGGGGCTCGCACAAATCCTACTGTATTCTCATCAGCACCCTCGGAAACCCTGGCGTCGCCGACAAGCTGCAAGCTCTGGAGCGCAGCACCGATGGCTTCGAAATCGCGGAGGCCGACCTCCGCCTCCGCGGCCCAGGTGATATCCTTGGCACCGCGCAAAGCGGGCTTCCGCCCCTGAAACTCGGCGACCCCATCATAGACGCCGCCCTGATGATGGCAGCCCGTGAATCGGCGCGAGCCATCTTTCAGGAAGATCCAGGTCTCACCAGGCAGGAGCACGCCCATTTTCGCGACATTATCGCGGAAGGTAGAAAACTGACGCTGTCTCAGGTAAACTAGACACCATGCGTTTTTTCCACCCGCCGTGTTGTGGCTGCGGCAACTCTTTCCACGGATGAGACGGTTTCTATTTTTCTGCGTAACCATCGGACTTCTTCTCTTCGCGCTGTGGTCGTCGAAGCACCCGGGCCCGCTCCCGTGGCAGAAGTCAGCGGTTGCGTTCACCCCGGCCGACGCCCCGAAGCTTGACCTCAAGGATATGCAGGTCCTGGCGGCCATGGACGCTGAGTACACCAAACTGGTGGATGCGGTTGTTCCGTCCGTGGTCAGCATCACCACGTCTCGCCGCGTCGCGAGCAGTCCCCAAGTCACCGACCCATTCGAACTCCTCTTCCGCGGCAGGTTCCGCTCGCAGCCACGCGAAAGCATCCAGAATTCGCTGGGGTCGGGAGTCATTGTCTCCAAGGAGGGACACATCCTGACGAACAATCATGTCATTGCGGATGTAGACGAAGTCGAGGTTCAGTTGAACGATGGCAGGAAACTGAACGCCCGCCTCATCGGCACCGATGAAGATAATGACATCGCCGTCCTCAAGATCGACGGTAGTAACCTGCAGCCTCTGCGGCTTGGAGATTCCGATCAGGTTAAGGTGGGGCAGCTCGTCTTCGCCGTCGGCAACCCGTTCGGCCTTCAGGAGACCGTAACTCGCGGCATCATCAGCGCAAAGGGCCGCAACATCATCAAGGGAAGTGAGAACCAGTTCTTCCAGACGGATACCGCCATTAAT
The DNA here is from genome assembly GCA_963828525.1 of uncultured Verrucomicrobiae bacterium. Classification (GTDB taxonomy): domain Bacteria; phylum Verrucomicrobiota; class Verrucomicrobiia; order Chthoniobacterales; family Chthoniobacteraceae; genus CAWHEP01. The sequence continues at coordinate 65,393 of CAWHEP010000001.1, read as the reverse complement.
CCAGGCAACTCCGGCGGTCCGCTTCTCAACCTGCGCGGGGAGATCATTGCGATCAACAGCAGTATTTATTCGGGTTCAGGCGGCTGGCAGGGGATCGGATTCGCCATCCCGGCAAATGTGGCGCGGTCTACCCTGGAGGCCGTTCTCAAACACGGCTCCCCTGACTTGCGCCCGCGCGGCGCCAAGCTGACTAACCCCACTCCCGGGTATCTTGGCGTGATCATCCAGTCCCTAACGCCTGAGATAGCACAGGAGCTAGGGCTCCGAGACGCCGAAGGCGCTGTTGTCACAGGTGTTGCTCAAGGCTCTCCAGCCGAGAAGGCCGGGCTGCGCGAGGGGGACGTCATCACAAGATTCGACGGCCATGTTGTGCGGGACGCCGATGATCTGCATCGGCGAGTAGGCGAAACCAGCGCTCCCATGAAAGTGAAGATCGTCCTCATCAGGGAAGGCAGTCAAACAAGTCTCACTGCGGCTATCAGCCAAAAACCAGTATCTCCTCAAGCCTTGCAACCTCCTCCCACGCTGGAGCCCGAGAACCCGCCTGAGCCTGGGACAGCACATCAACCGTCGGATACGCGCCCGCTCGCCGGGATTACAGTCGCGGAAATCCCGGATGAGCACAGAGCCAACCTTCCTTCAGGAATCAAGGGCGTCATGGTTAGCGAAATCGACCCGAACTCCCCCGCCGGTCAGGTTCTGCGCGAAACGGATATCATCGAAGAGATAAACCACCGGCCGGTCCCCTCCGTAGCCGCCTACAAAGCCATCCGCAAAACGCTGAATCCCAGCGAAAAGCAGATGCTCTTCATCTGCCGCGGCATGGAGCGTTCCTTCGTGGTAATAGGGCCGCAGCCATGAGTAAACTCGATGAGGCGCGCGGCTCCATGGTTAAGACTCTTTCTGCGTCCGCGCGCTGATACCCACTTCCTCAATTGGAACCGCAATCTCTTTCCTCCGATGCTGAAGTCCGCGCCATAGAAGGGTTTGGCAGCGCCTTCGCGTCCCTTAAAGTGGAACTCGCGAAGGCCATCGTAGGGCAGGACGAAGTCATCGACCAGCTTCTCATCTCCATCTTCACCCAAAGCCACGCGCTTCTCGTCGGCGTCCCCGGCCTCGCAAAGACGCTTTTGGTGTCCAGTCTCGCAAAGACCCTGCAACTCGGTTTCAAGCGCATCCAGTTCACGCCCGATCTCATGCCGAGCGATATCACCGGCACGGAAATGATCCAGCAGGACCCGCTCACGAATGAACGTCAGTTCAAGTTCGTCCAAGGGCCCATTTTCGCCAACATCATCCTTGCCGACGAGATCAATCGAACTCCGCCAAAGACCCAGGCCGCCATGCTTGAGGCCATGCAGGAGCGGCGCGTGACAATCGCGGGAGTGACGCACACCCTGCCTGATCCCTTCTTCGTTCTGGCCACGCAGAATCCTGTCGAGCAGGAAGGAACCTACCCTCTTCCAGAGGCGCAACTCGACCGCTTCATGTTTATGATCTTCGTCGATTATCCCTCGCCGGATGAGGAGCTTCTCATCATGAAAAAGGCCACGAATGCCGGCGGAGAAGTCCCCCAGCCCGTCCTGGGCGGCGACTACGTGCTCTACATGCAGCAGACGGTAAAGCGCATGCCGGTCGCCGATCATGTTTATTCCTACGCCCAGAAGCTTGTCGGCGCCACTCGTGGCAAGACCCCGCAGGCTCTGGATTTCTGCAAGAAATTTCTTACGTGGGGCGCCGGGCCGCGCGCGAGCCTGAACCTCATCATGGCCGCGAAAGCTCGCGCCGTGTTGCGCGGGAAGGTGTATGTCAGTTGCGCTGATGTCGCAGCGGTAGCCCTGCCCATCCTCCGGCACCGCCTTATTCTAAATTTTGTTGCCCAGAGCGAGGGCGTCACTTCCGACGACATCACCCGCGCAATCCTCGCGGCCATACCTCAGACATAGCCCGCGCGGCCGTGACAAACCCCGCGGCAAACAAGCTCCTTGACCCAGAGGTCATCCAGCGGGCGGAACATCTCGGCCTACAGGCTCGTTCCATCGTTGAAGGATACATGGCAGGCGAGCACAAATCGCCATACAGAGGCTTCGCCATCGAGTTCGCGCAACACCGCGAATATGTTCCGGGCGACGATCCCCGGCACCTCGACTGGAAAGTGCTGGGACGCAGTGACCGTTACGTCGTGAAGCAGTACGAGCAGGAGACAAATTTTGTCGCGCACATCCTTCTCGATGGCAGCAAATCGATGGCGTACGGTTCGGGCGCCGTGACGAAATTCCACTTCGGAAGGGTCATGGCAGCATGTCTCGCCTATCTCATCCTTCAGCAGCGCGACGCCATGGCGCTCGCGATCTTCGATTCATCGATCCGCCAATACCTGCCGCGCGCCGATAATCTTTCCTCAATCCATGCCGCCGTCGCCGCCTTGGCCGCCTTTGAACCGGTCGACCGGACGGGCATCGGGAACGTTCTCCGTGACATGGCTCACAAAGCGCGCCGCCGGGGCATTTTCATCATCATCAGTGACTTCTTCGACGACGAAGAACGCATTCTGGAGGGCATCCGCCATCTGCGTTTCGCCGGTAACGAGGTGATTCTGTTTCAGGTGCTCGACCCATACGAACTGTCGTTTCCGTTCAACGGTAATGTTGAATTTGAATCCCTTGAAGGTGGTGAGCGAATGCTCACCAAACCCGCGGAGATTCGCAAAAGTTACCTGGCTGAACTCGGCTCGTTTCTTGAACGCTTGAAGGAAGGCTGCGTCCAGGCGGGCTGCCATTATATCCGGCTGGACACATCGCAGCCGTGGGCCGAAGTGCTAAGTGGTTATCTCGTCACGCGGCGGCATCGATACGGGTAGATGACGTTTCTAAATACCGTTCTTCTGGGAGGGGTCGGATCGGTTTCCATCCCCATCCTCATCCATCTGCTGATGCGGCGGAGGGTGAAACGCGTCCGGTGGGCCGCAATGCGGTTCCTCGCCATCAGCATCGAACGCAACCGGCGCCAGTTGCGCGTGGAAGATTTGCTGCTGCTTTCGCTGCGATGCGCTTTGTTGATCCTCCTCGCTTTAGCCCTCGCGCGCCCAGCTCTCAATGCGGGAAGCGCCATCCTCGGTCGCGGCAGAGAAGTCGCCGTGATCGCGATAGACAACTCCGCGAGCATGAGCCAGACCGATGGCGTCTCTTCCCGGTTTGATCAGGCGCGCGTGGCGGCCGACGAGATCGCCAGCCTGCTCGCGCCAGAATCGGCCGCCTCCCTTTTTCTCGTGTCGGATGCAGCGCAGGCGCTATCGCCCGAGCCCACGACAGACTTAAACCTTGTCCGTTCAAAGATTCGCAATGCCTCTCTTTCAGATCGGTCCACAGACCTTCAGCCGTTTTTTGCCGAAGCTCTGGACCTGCTCCGCAACCATGCAGGGGCGGGAAAAACCATCTACTTGATCACTGATGGCCAGGCGGCGGGCTGGTCGCATATGGCGGAAATCCGCGCGATGCTGAAGGCGCCGAATAGCGACGCGCAGACGGCGATTGTTCTAGTCGGCGGAAAAGAGACGCGCAATCTCGGCGTCAGCGATCTCAAGATTGCGAGCGCGCTCGCTGCTGTCGATGCAACACTTCGGTTCGACATCCAGGTCACGAACTATGGCACTGAGGAGGCGCGCAACATTCCTGTCAGCCTGGCCGCGGATGGAGGCGCCGCAGACGACGATGGAGTTTTTGACTCGATCCCTTCTGGGGCATCCAAAATCCTGACACTCTTCGCGAAGTTTCACGATCCAGGATTTCACACGGTGACTGCCCGACTCCCGCGCGACCGCGTTCCCGCAGACGACCAGCGCACGATTGCCCTGCGCGTCATCGATAAGGCTAATGTTCTTCTGGTCGACGGCAAACCACCTGAACCAGGCGCGGCGTCCGGCACGCTCTTCCTTCGGAACGCGTTGACGCCGGTACCTGAGGCGGACCTGGACAGGTTTTTCATCAAGACGCGCACCATCGCTCCGATCGATCTGGAGTCCGTTGATCTCAATTCATTCGCTGTGGTTGCGCTCGCAAACGTTGACAGCCTTTCAGAGAACGCCCGCGCGTCGGTTCGCCATTTTGTCGAGCAGGGAGGCGGTCTGTTCTTATTCCCAGGTGATCTCACGGACACTGGTTACTACAACAGCCGCCTCGATTTTCTTCCCGCGCGTTTCGGCCCACTGAGAAGCGCGGTGGGTCAGGATTTCTTTACGTTGAAGGCGGGAGACTACGCGCATCCCATCGTCTCCATCTGGCGCGATCCCGCCGCCGGCGCGCTCTCCACCGCGCGTTTTCGTCGCGCGCTCGCCCTGCTGCCATCCGCCACCCAGGGTGGCGCAGCCCCATCGGTCATCATCTCTTATTCCGACGGCTCTCCCGCAGTCGTCGAAGGCGCCTTTGGCAGGGGCCGCATCATCGAGTTTAGCAGCACCGCCGACACGGAGTGGAACGATCTGCCCGTGCGTCCTGTTTTTGTCCCGCTCATCCAGAGAATGCTTGGCGCCGTCCTCGCTGGCCAGAGTTCCTCTCTGAATATTCCGGTTGGCGGGCACTTCGTTTTCCCCTGCGACTCGGCGGACCTTGGTAAAGACGTTGACTTTCTCGCCCCCGGGAGCCCGGCGCCTCGCCACCTTCGCGGGAAGGTACGCGAGAAAAATGGCGCGCCCCTCCTGCAGTTTGATGACACGGATCGGGCGGGCGCGTATGAAGCCTTGATTCGGGGAGAGCCGCCGATTCGCTTTGCCACCCAGGCAAACCCGGAGGAATCCCGGCTTGAAGAAGAAGCCAGACTGGCGACACTGGCCCCGGAAGCGCGTGTTGTTCGCGCGGGCCATGGCGACCTCCTTAGGGATACCATTCAGCGAGGCGGGAGAGAGTTCTGGGCCATCGTTGTATCTCTGGCAGTGGCGGTCGCCTGTATCGAATCATTCGTGGCGGCGAGGAGCAGCCGTTCGAAATGAGGCAGTTTCTTTTCTCACTATTTGGGACGCGCGTCGGCAAAGAGGTGGTCTCCGCTGAACTACACTGGCGCAACGCCGGCGCGTTTGGCTGGCTCATTCTTGCCGCTGCCTCGCTTCTCGGCTTCACGTGGTGGACATACCGCCATAGCGCCGAACTTCTCAGCGCAAGCCAGCGGCGCGCGCTAATCACGCTCCGCGTCGCGTTCCTCTGGTTGCTGCTCGCCATCCTTCTCAGACCTGTTTTGACCCTGACCATGGAGGCAAACACGCGGCGCATGTTCGCGGGGCTGTTCGATGCGAGCGCGAGCATGGCGATCCGCGATATTCGCGCCGGAACCGATCTCAAGCGCTCGGCCCTCTATGCCGCTCCAGCGGACGCCGCGAACATCGCGCGTGTCGATCTGGCCCGGGTTGTTCTTAAAGCCCCGGCGCTTCACCTTCTTGCCAGTCTGCGGCGCGAGTTCGATCTGGCTGGTTTCGGTTTCGACAAGTCCGCCGCGCGTTTCGACCCCGCCTCCGCTGGACTTAACCCTGAACACCTATGGCCTGATAGCCTGTCCGCTTCCGGCCTTCAAACTGCGATCGGAGACTCCCTGCTTGATGTGCTCGGTCAAAAACGCGCGGAGCCGCTCGCCGGCGTGTTCTTAGTGACGGATGGGGGAAATAATTTCGGGAGTGACCCGATGGAAGCGGCGCGCGCCGCAGCCGCGCAAGACGTTCCTCTCTACATATACGGGGTGGGTATCACCTCGCCACGCGATGTCATTGTCAGCAACATGGTTGTCCCAGACCTCGCCTTCGTCGGCGACGAGTTGCAGGTGAATGTTCACGTGAAAGGGCTGGGATACCCGGGGCAGAAAAGCACTCTCGCGCTCAAATGCGGGGATTCGGTCGTGGCAGAAAAAGAGATCGAGTTCACGAGCGGCGATCAACTCATCACGCTCGGCTTCACTCCCAAAAGCGTGGGAGAGTTCACCCTGCAAGCCTCCATTCCGCCGCGCGACGATGAAGCGTCCCGCGACAACAATTTCGCCTCGGAGCGGCTTCGCGTCACCGATAGCAAAATCAAGGTTCTCTTCGTAGAACAGGCGCCGCGGTGGGAATTTCGATTCCTGAGCAATGTGCTTCTGCGGGATCGCCGGTTGAATCTGAAATCCGTGTTGCTTGAAGGGGATCCAGAGATCGCTCACGTCGAGAACTCTCCCTACCTTGACGCAATCCCGTCCACCAAGGAGGCTCTTTTGGGATACGATCTTATCATCATAGGAGACGTCGATCCGAAAGCCTTCTCGCAAGCGCAGATGGACACGCTTGCGGAGTTCGTCTCAAGGTTTGGCGGCTCCGTCATGTTTATCGCCGGAAAGCGTTACGACCCATCGAGCTACGCTGCCACTCCTTTTGAGAAGCTCTTCCCCGTCACATTGGACGGCGCGACCCCATTCGGCGGGAAGAGCCGCTCCCTTCCGGTAGTGCTGACATCCCTCGGACGGACAAACGCGATGCTGCGCCTCTCGTCCAGCGAAGAGGATAGCGCGCTCCGATGGGGAGAGCTTCCTCCATTGGAGTGGATCGCTCCAGCAGGGCGCGTAAAGCCCGCTGCCGAGACCCTGCTGGAATGCGTAGACCCCACCCTCTCCCTCCGGCAAGGCGTCACTCCCGTGCTGGTTATCCAGCAATACGGTCTCGGTCAGGTGCTCTACGTCGGCACGGATGACACTTGGCGTTGGCGTAAAAACGCGGGCGAGTCCCTCTACACGCGCTTCTGGGGACAGGTGGCTCAACGAATGGCTCTCGCCCATCTTCTCGGCGGCGCGAAGCGGACGCAACTCTCCGTGGATAAGCAAAACTACCTTGTGGGGGAGCATGTGACAGTTTACGCGCGGCTATTCGACGAGCATTTCAAACCGATCGAAAAACCTTCCGTGGACGGCAGCTTTACTATCGCCTCCGCAGTGGAGCACGCAGGCCACGCCTTACGCGTCCAGTTGCGGCCCGTTCCAGAACAGCCCGGCATGTTCAGAGGCGACTTGGACGCCGAGACGCCCGGCTCCTACCGCCTGTCGATCAAGGACGATCCAGCAACGAGCGTCGGTTTTTCGGTCACCCCGCCTCGCGTCGAACTGGATGATACCACCATGAACGAGCCATTGTTGAGATCGATGGCCCAAGCTAGCGGGGGAGCCTTTTTCCGGGAGGAAGACTTGCCGAAACTTCTTGGGAGTATTCACTCGAAAGCAGGAGGCGTCCGCTTCAGCGAAGACACCGAGTTGTGGTCCACCCCCTTCTACTTCATCGTGCTGCTCCTGACGGTTTCCTCGGAGTGGATCCTGCGGAAACGGTGGCACCTGAAATGAATGCCGAGGAACAAACGGTCACAAGCCACCCGCCAGACGCTGGGCCGCTCCACACCCGGCTTCGTTCCATCAAACGCAAAATCTTGCTGCTTTCCGCAGTGACGATCTTCATGTCGGTCTCGGTCAACGCCTTGCTGTTGTTGAGCATCGGCATGGCGTGCGACCTGGCTTGGGACCTTTCGCGGTTTTCGCGTCTTGGCATTCTCCTTCTGGCTGCGGTTAGTTGCTCCGGCGCCGCATGGTATTTTCGTCCCGACAAGTCGCGCCTCACGGAGGATGCGATAGCTCTGCGAGTGGAACGGGCTCTGCCCAGCTTTGAAGGGCGCTTCATCGCTGCCATCCAGTTGGCCCGCTCCAGGGACACGCGCAACGCCCCAGGTTTGTTCCAGGCGTTGGTCGCTGAAACGTCGGCTCTCAGCTCACGGCTGGATTTCACCACCGTCGTGGACGGGCGCGACGCACGGCGGATGCTTTCCTGCTTTGCAGGAGCGCTGGCCCTCTGCGCTGTTTTCTTCCTCACCAGCTTCGAACGCAACCTTGCTCTCCTGCAACGCGCTTTTCTTATGAATGTTCCCGTGCCGCGCGCCACCCGGTTTACTTCTTTCACAAAGACGGCGTTTCTAGGAGCAGGCGATGACTTGCCGCTCCAGGCGACAGTCTTGGGAGTTATACCTCATTCGGGCATCGTAAACGTTATCTCCGACTCAGGCCGCGCTTCTCAGTTCCCGATGGATGCCGAACCCTCGCATGCGGCGCGTTTTCACCACATCATCGAGAATGTCCAGGAGTCCTTCTCCTATACGCTTCACGTGAATGACGCGGCCACCTCTCCCATCCACGTCACTGTCCTTCCTCAGCCGATCGTGAGTGGTCTCGAATGTCAGGAGATTTACCCTCCTTACACCCACCTCGCTCCTGTCCCTGTTTCGTTAACGAATCTAACTTTGCTTGCCGGCAGTCATCTTGGGTTGAGGGTGACGGCAGGCAGCCCTATTCGCGCTGGCTCCATTCACATGGAAGGAGCGGGAAGCGATATTCCTTTGACTGTGGATCGGGACAACTCCACCCGACTTTCAGGCTCGATCCCCATTGCTCAAGATGCGCGCGGATTCTCCGTTCGTCTTACGGATCTCCATGGCATAGTCTCCCGGAATGCCGCTGTTCATCGGTTTGATATCGTACGGGACATGCCGCCCGTCGTGAAAATGATCTCTCCAGAAAATCCCGAAGAGCTGGCCACGCCTCAGGCAACTCTTCGCGTGGCTTTTGAAGCGTCCGACGATTTCGGAGTCGACAAAGTGGCCCTGCGCTATGCCATCAAACCCGAGGAAGACTCCCGCGTCGATTCTCCCACAGGAAGAACTGTTTACCTCGACATTACGGGGCAGAACCCGAGAAAATTCTCGACTAGTTTCGACTGGAAAATTCAATCCTTGCAGCCGCCACCGCAAATAGGCGCTGTCCTTGAATACTGGATTGAAGTCTTCGACGGGAACGATGTCACCGGCCCGGGTGTGAGCGCGACTCCTCATTACAGGGCAAGCATTGTGAGTGGCGAAGATAAAAAGGCGGAGCTCGCCGGGCGCTTGAGCCAGTCATTCCGTCAACTGGAGGAAGCGGCGGGCATGCAGGAGAAATTGAACAAAGAGATCGGCGTTTTGATCGGGAAGCCATGACCCTGTCTCCTATGTTAAGGGTGCTCCTGGCAGCCGGCTCCCTTTTTACCGCAAGCCACACGATTGCCGATCCAGTTAAAAACGCGGATCGCCAGGAGAGCCTAAGACAGGGCGAGGTCCGGCAGCGCCTGATTCGCGGCCAGGCAGCCGAACTCGCTTCGCAGTGGGACGCAATGGTGGAAGAGTACAGTCGTAACGGCCTGCTGAACGGCGCCGACGCCGGCATGGTAAAGGATCTCCATTCCCTTATGGCTAACCTGACTGAAAAGGAGATGAGGGAAGTCGTTGATCTGCTTCAGAAGAGCCGTGAATTGCCTGATCCCTCCGCCTCCCGGCAAGCTCTCGCTGCCGCATGGTCTGATCAGAAGGCGATTGTTGGAACAATGCGACAAATACTCACCCGGTTCGACCACGCGCGGCTTCAATCTGACCTCGTACCCGCTGACCGTGTCGCGGAGATGAGAAGCGCCGAACAGAAAGTGGAAGATTTGGTAAACGCGCAGAAAGCCATTATCGCTGATACCAGCGCTCTACCCCCGGTGAGCGTCACCTCCCAGCCTCCGCAAGCGAACTCGCGTCGGAATGCGGCCGCCTCTGGGATCAGGAAGCAGGTCCTGGACACAGCGGAACGGAACAAACAACTCGCCGGCGATCTCGCTGGCACGGAGGCCTCCGAAGCATTGAAAGCAGCTGCCCCGGGAATTCAGGTGGAACAAAGCGCCTTGAATCCAGATGCCATTCTGGATGTCCCCAAGGCGATGGCTGCCGAAACCGGCGCGCTCGCGCAAATGGAGGCCGCCCAAGCAGCCCTCCAGCGTGACCTCGCCAAAGCGGAGGCATCCGTCAGACCAGCCGCGCAGGCTATGGAGGCTGCCCCCGCAGATCGACTCGCGACACTCCGCGACTTGCAGCGGCAGGGAGAGGCTCTCGCCGCGCAACAAGCCCCCCTCACAACGCAAACTCCGGGCGACCCGGCTTCGACCGCGCGGGAACAGGAAGCCGCGAGGAAGCGCGCGGAAGAGCTCTCGCAACGCGCCGCCGCTGTCGTTCCGCAGGCCGCGAAAGCCCTCGGCGAAGCCGCCACTAAAATGAAGGAAGCTGAAACACAGCTTGTGCCCGAATCCCGCGCCTTACTCGCGAAAGGCGCTGCCGATGATGTGGCTGCCGCAAACCACCTTATCGCGGAAGAACTGGCCGCCGCGACTCGGGCAGCGAAGGCCCTGGATGCCGCGCCCCGCATAGCAGCGGCGATTTCGGCACTCGCGGATGCCGAACAGAACGTTGAGAATCAAACGCTTCAAGCAGGCGCGTCCCCTTCGGCCTCCGCTCTCAGAACGCTCCTCTCCGAGCAGCAGCAGATCATAAAGGAAGCGGGCGCGTTCGCGCGAACCAACCAGCCTGCGCCCGCCACTGTCCTGGCCGTAGCTCAAGCTGTCAGAGACATGCGAGCCGCTTCCCACGCGCTGGCAGTAGCAAAACCGGACGCAGCGGATGGAAAGGAGCAGAGCGCCGTTGAGGATCTGCACAAAGCCGAACAATCCCTCGCCCAGAATACCGCGGACGCCAAAAAGGCGCTCGGTCTGGCTACTGACGGTCCGGCCTCTGATTTGTCCGAAGCCGCTCATGCCTTGGAACGCGCGCAGGCTCGCATCGCGAATGCCGCGAACTCTATGAAGGGAGGCTCCAAGGATTCTTCTTCAGCCGCTAGACAATTAAGCAATGCAGCAGCGGATGTCCAAGCCGCGCAGGCCAGTTCTCCCTCCGCTAACGTTCAGGGTTTGCTGGGTGAAGCGCGGAGGGCCCTTGCCTCCGCTGCAAACCAGGCAACCGATTCCTCGCCTTCCGGGATGGCAAATGCGACTGAGGCGAGCAGGGCAATTTCCCGCGCGCAGGCCTTGCTCGGACAAGCCCAGGCGGGCATCCAACCATCCGCCGCGCGGACTTCCAAGGCAGGCGCCGCTCCCTCGACCGGGGCTCCCGCCCCCGCCCAGGAAGGCGCTTCTCAGCCAGCGCGCTCGCAGCCCGCGACCGTGGCATCTTCTTCCTCCTCGGGCGCCGCCTCTGACCATCAAGGCGGGGCGCTTCAGAGAGGGAACCGTCCCGAAGGCCCGCCCACGGGGCAGTACCTCGGACTACCCGAGCGTGACCGCGAGGTTATCCAGCAGTCCCGGGCCGAAAAGTATCCTGAGGAGTATGGCCAGATGGTCGAGCAGTATATGCGCAACCTTTCCGACCACCCGCGCTGATCTTGCTACCCAACCCCCTGAACTCCCCTCATTTCAAGCCATCGAACGCCTTCAAAACGTCTGCCGCTTGCTTCTTCGTGGACGCATTTAAATCCCGCCACGCGATCTTGCCATCCTTGATTAGAAAGGACTGCCGTTTGGCAAACCCCAGCAAAGCGGGCACACCGAACGCTTTTGCCACAGCTCCATCCGCATCGGCCACAAGCGGAAATGGCAGCTTGTACTTCTCCTCGAACTTTTTCTGTGACGCCACCTTATCCTCGCTGACCCCTATGACGTTCACCCCTTTGGCGCGCAAAATTTCGTAATCATCGCGCAAACTGCACGCCTCCGCGGTGCAACCGGGCGTATCGGCTTTTGGATAGAAATACACCAGCGTAACTCCCTTTTTGTAAGTCTCGGAGAACGAGAGTTCCTTCCCATCCTGATCCTGTACCATTCAGCATTGGAGCAGCATCCCCGACTTCAAGCGCTCGCGCGACGCTCAAACCCACAAACGCGGCGACACCTGCAAAACCAATCAAAACTAACAGCGTTTTTCTTTTCATCTCGGCGCCATCATACATCCGCCTGCCAACCCTGTCATCTTCGAGTCGTTCCTGCCGCTTCCGATTTATCTGCTCAACCCTTAAAAAACGCCCCCTTGTAAAAATACATTTGACAGCAGACTCGAAAATTATATGATCGACATCAGTCATAAAGACTCCCCCGCCCGTGAGCAGTAATTTCCCAGTCCCCTCCAGATCAACTGTCGAGTCTCTCGTTCGAGAAACCCTGTTGCGTCAGTTGGGACAGTCTGGAACAGCGCAGATCGCCCCGGTTCTTGTTGCCAACAGTTCCGCCCGCCACATGCACCTATCCCCCGAAAATGTTGAAATCCTTTTCGGGCCCGGTTCGAAGCTCACCGTCCATAAGTGGCTCTACCAGGAAGGGCAGTTCGCCTCCGAGCAGACTGTGACACTGGTGGGCCCGCGCCGTCGAATTATCCCCAACCTGCGCATCCTCGGCCCCTGCCGTCCCCTCACCCAGATCGAACTTGCCTTCACGGACGCCATTCAACTCGGTATTGACGTTCCCGTTCGGCTTTCCGGAGATATTGAAGGCACCCCTGGCGGGTACGTCATGGGGCCAGCCGGGATGCTCGAGATGCGCAATGGCATCATCAGGGCGGCCCGCCATGTCCACATGTCTCCCGCTGACGCCGCCTTCTACGGAGTGAAGCACCTGGACCGCATCACCCTTAAGGTCATTGCCGCTGGATGCTCGACCCGATTCGATGATCTGATTGCTCGCGTTGACCCTTCCTTCCGTCTCGAAGTCCATATGGATACGGACGAAGCGAACGCCTGTGATCTCTCGCGGGCAACCTCTGTGGAACTCACTAAAACCTGATCTCAACCCAAACAAGAAAACGTAAATATACACATGAGCGAAGCAATAGGACTAATAGAAACGCGCGGCTACGTGGGCCTGGTGGAAGCCAGTGACGCCATGGTCAAAGCCGCAAATGTGCAACTTATCAAACATGTCTCGATCGGCGGCGGTCTCGTCACCACCATCGTCCAAGGCGACGTCGGCAGCGTCAAAGCGGCTGTCGAGGCTGGCAAGGAAGCCTCCAAGCGCGTCGGGAATCTCGTCGCCTCCCATGTAATCGCGCGCCCCGCGGCCGAACTTCTCAAATTTTTCATCTCTTAACTCGAAAGGAAACAACTTATGGCTGGCATGGCACTCGGAATTCTTGAAACCAAAGGTCTCGTCGCTCAATTTGAGGCGACGGACGCAATGTTGAAGGCTGCAAACGTCGATCTCATCGGCTGGGAAAAAATCGGCTCAGGAAATGTGACCGTCTTCGTCCGCGGTGAAGTTGCCGCCGTGAAGGCGGCGGTTGAAGCGGGCGCGACTGCGGCGAGCACGATAGGCGAGGTTGTCGCCGTGCATGTCATTCCGCGTCCTCACGATGACCTCCGCGGGCTCGGGAAGTTTTTGGGCAAACCCGCCGCGCCCGCTCCTGGAAAGTAAGTTCCGTCCAATAAACATCATCTTCACCCGTCCGGTCTCTCCATCCGGGCTTTGCCATTGATTCGAAACCAGATTCTCGTCGCCAATATCGGCAGCACTTCATTCAAGTTCCGCTTGTTTGAAATGCCGTCCGAGCGCCTCCTTGCCAAAGGTGGCATCGAGCGCATTGGCTGCGTCGAATCCACTTACAGATACGCCATAGGGGAAGATGAGCCCCTGGAAGGCGCCAGCGTGTTTCCCGACTACTCCGCCGCGATTGCATTTGTGGAACGTGCCCTGGGTGGATTCCAGGATCTCGCCGCCATCGGTTTCAAGCCGGTGATGGCCCGCGGCTATTCGGGCACTCAATTGCTGGACGAACCGGTTCTCAAAGCGATGGAGGAAATCAACACGCTCCTCCCCGCTCACAACCCTCCTTACGTCGCGGCAGTGCGCAGCTTCCACCGCACTCACCCGGAACTCCCCTGCATCGGCACATTTGAAACTGCCTTCTACGACGATGTACCCGTTGAAAGTTACCGCTACCCTGTGCCTCTTCGGTGGGAAGCGGATTATGGCATCCGTCGCCACGGGTTTCACGGCGCCAGCCACCGATACGTCACCGAACGTTGCGCCGAACTCCGCGGCTCTCAGGCGCTTCGCATCATCTCCTGCCATCTTGGCGGCAGTTCCTCCATTGCTGCTGTGAAAAATGGCGCTGCCGTCAACTCCAGTTGGGGTATGACCCCCCAAAGCGGCCTTCCCCAGAATAACCGAGTCGGAGATTTCGACGTGTTCGCTTTCATTTATCTTGCTCGCGATCTTGGCCTCGGCATTGACGCCGTCGAGAAGGCCCTTGTCTCCGAGTCTGGCCTCAAAGGCATGTCCGGCCTTCCGACTGGAGACGCTCGCGATCTCATCGAAGCCGCTGCTGGCGGCAGCGAAAATGCCCGCGTCGCCATTGAGGTATTTTCCAACGCCATTCGCAAATACATCGGCCAGTTCCTTGTCGAGTTGAACGGAGCCGACGTTCTCGCTTTCACTGCGGGTATCGGAGAAAACGACGACTTGCTGCGTGAGAAGGTCTGCGCGAATCTCGGCTTCTGCGGCCTGGAACTGGACGCGGCCGCAAACTCCGCCACCATCCGCGGCAAGGAGGGGATTATTTCGACGCCGTCCTCCCGTGTGGAAGTGCGTGTCGTTCCAACCAACGAAGAAATAATCATCGCCCGCAACGCGTGGCGCAAGCTTTCATCAACACAACAAACAAACAACTAGGTTAAAATTATGGCACAACAAGCGCTTGGAATGATCGAAACACGCGGACTCACCGCCTTGGTGGAGGCGACGGATGCAATGCTGAAATCCGCCAACGTGGAGCTCATGGGCCCCATGGTTCAAGTTGGGAACGCGATGGTGACCGTCTGCGTGACGGGCGATGTCGCCGCGGTAAAAGCAGCCACCGAGGCTGGCAAAGCCGCCGCCCAATCTTTGGGTGAAGTCGTCAGTGTCAGCGTGATCGCGCGTCCTCATAATGATCTCGCGAATGTGCTGCCAAAGCCAACCCTTCCCGCCAAGTAAATCCAAGGCGCCGCACTCCGCATACCTATGATTCTAGCGCGCGTTGAAGGCAGCATCGTCGCAACAAAAAAGAACGCGAAGATGCTAGGCAACAAGTTTCTTGTTGTCCGCCCGCTTGTCATGGACTCACCCGCCGCCGCGGAGTTCCGGCCCGGCACGAGCACCATTGTCGTTGTCGATTCGCTCGGGGCCGGCATGAACGAGGTCGTTCTCATCGTGCAGGGCAGTTCCGCCCGGCTCGGCGCGGAGGATAAGGATTCTCCCGTGGACGCCGTTGTGATCGGGATCGTTGACACTGTTGATCTGGGAAAAACAATCATCTACCGGGCTGAATAGCTCTGACACAACATGCCATCCATTGACGAAAAGCTTGTCTCAAAGGTGGTGAGCGAAGTGCTCGCCCGCCTCCAATCTCAAACCCAGTCCATGAAGCCTGTAAACTCCGGATTCGGTGTTTATAATCGCATGGAAGAGGCAATTGTGGCTGCCGATGCTTCCTTCGAAAAGCTCAAAGAGCTCGGTGTCTCTGCCCGGAAGAGCGCCATTCAGGTCATCCGCCGCATGTGCGTGCAAAAGGCGAGGGAATGGGGGGAGATCGAGTTCGCGGAGACAAAGATCGGTCGCTTGGATCATAAAATCGAGAAGCTCCGCATCTGCGGCGACCTCGTTCCAGGAGTCGAATTTATTGAGCGTCATGCCTTCAGTGGCGACTTCGGTCTGACGGTGATCGATTTCGCGCCTTGGGGAGTCATCGGGGCCGTCACGCCTTCCACACACAGCGTTCCAACTCTTACTGGCAACGCGATCAATATGATCGCCGCGGGAAATTCAGTCGTCTTCAATACGCATCCTGCGGCATGCGGCTGCGCGGCCACCGCCATACGCGCTTACAACGAGGCCATCTTCGCCGAGACCGGGATCCCTGATCTGCTATGCACGGTCGTGAAGCCGACGCTGGAAACGTTTGACATCATGATCAAGCATCCAAAGGTACGCCTCCTCTGCGTGACCGGAGGTCCAGCCGTTGTGAAGGCCGCCATGCTCAGCGGCAAACGGGCGGTATGCGCGGGACCTGGAAATCCGCCCGTGGTAGTGGATGAATCCGCCGATTTCGATAAGGCCGCGCGCGATATCATCCAAGGCGCCGCGTATGACAACAACCTTCTCTGCATCGGCGAGAAGGAGATTTTCGTAGTCGCTTCTGCCGCCGACGCGCTCATCACGTCCCTCAAAAAGGCGGGGGCCGTGCTTTTGGACTCCCGGCAGGTCGAGGCTCTCACAAAAGTGGCGTTCGTAACCGCCGAAAATGCATCCCACCCCACTGTGAACAAGAAGCTCGTCGGCCGAGACGCCTCGGTGCTTGCCAAGGCCATCGGCCTCGATGTTCCGCCGGCCACGCAACTCCTTTTTGGCGAAACCAGCGCTGATCATCTTTTCGTCGAAGAAGAGCAGATGATGCCTTTCATCCCGCTGGTCCGCGTGCCAAATGTCGATGCCGCGATCAAGGCCGCCATTCACGCGGAGCATAACTACAAGCACACGGCAATCATGCACTCACTGAACATTCGCAACCTTACGAAGATGGTACAGGCGGTGGACACCACCCTCTTCATCAAAAACGGCCCCTGTATGACAGGCCTTGGTCTTGGCGGGGAGGGGTTTCTAAGCTTCAGCATAGCCACCCCGACCGGCGAAGGGGTCACCACACCCATGACCTTCACCCGTTCCCGCCGGTGCGTCATGGTGGAGGAGTTAAACCTTTTCTAGGGAAACCGTGCGCACCGCCATCATAAAAGGTCACGCGATCGCAACTGTCAAACACCCGAGCTTGAACGGCTGGAGACTGCTCATCGCCTTTCCCGAAAGCCCGGATCTCGCTCCTCAATTGGTGATCGATTCCCTCGGCGCGGGCGTGAACCAGCGCGTGCTTTTATCGAGTGACGGCGGCGAGGCCCGCGCCATGGTCGGAGATGATCATAGCCCGGCCCGGTGGTGCGTAGTCGGCATTATCGATCCCGAGAGGAGCGCGGCGGCATGAGGGTCGGCACCGTCATCGGGCGCGTAACGCTTTCCGCGCGTCACAAGAAAATCTCTGGCGAGCGCCTTCTCCTCACACTGCCTTGGAGGCGGGAGACCTACACCAAGGGCGGGCAATACGATCCCGCTATTGTCGTTTACGACCAGTCGGGCGCCAATATCGGCCAGAACATCGCTATCAGCGAAGGGCGCGAAGCCGCTTGCCCATTTCCATCGCCAATCCCGGTGGACGCCTACTGCGCCGCGCTCGTGGATGAAATCTTTTACAAGGAGCAAACATGAAACTATTCGCGCAACATGAAGCCGAGGAATTCGCCAAAACTGGCGCCAAGGAATTTCGTTATGATCGGGAAACCCGCGTCACTCCCGGAGCAAAGGACGTCCTTACCGAAGCCGGTATAAAGGTCATTTTCGACGCTGCCAACGGATCAAGCGCCGCCAGCCCTGCGGTTACCTCTTCGGGTTCCAGTTCCGATCAGCAACTCTTCGCCTCTTCCGAAGCCCAGAAACTCAAGGAGCAAATTTGCGATATCGGACGGCGAATCTGGATGCGCGAGTATTGCGATGGCAACGGCGGCAACATCTCCTGCCGCCTCGGCCCCGACCGCTTCATCGTGACCCCTACGGGCGTCAGCAAAGGCTTCATGACTCCGGACATGATGTCGATGGTGGATATCGCCGGCAACCAGCTCGGTGGCACATGGAAGCGCTCCAGCGAGTTCACCACTCATGCCGCCATCTATCGTTCCACACCCGAAGCAGCCTCAGTCTGTCATGCCCACCCCTGCTATGCTGGCGCGTTCGCCATTAAGGGCCTTCAGCCTCCCCCTCGTCTCATCCCCGAGCTTGAGGTGTTCGTTGGCCAGGTTGCTTACACCCCGTACAAAACTCCAGGCGGTGTGGACATCGCCGCGGAAATCTTTCCGCTGGCTCCGCGCCATCAATCGATTCTCATGGGCAACCACGGCGTGATCTGTTGGGGAAAGTCTGTTGAAGACGCTTACTTCAAAATGGAGATAACGGACGCTTACTGTCGCACTGTCATCCATGCGCAGTCGCTTCCGGGTGGCGCGGCTATTCCGTGCGAGAAGCTGGGGGATCTTCTCGACATGAAAAAGAAAATGGGCCTGCCGGATAATCGCTTTGAGCTTAAGCCCGCTGAACTTTGCGAGGTTGATCCCTGGACACAAATGGGCGGCAAAAGCTGTGGCTGCTCCACCACCGCGTCTCAGAATGACTCCTCCAATATGTCCGCTGCCGAACTCGAAAGCCTTGTCCAAAAGCTGACAGAAGAAATCGTTTCCAATCTCAAGAAAGTCTCCTGACCATGAAAGTAGCCATTATCGGAGGAGGCGGCAGAGTTGGCTCATGCGCCGCGTTCGCGCTTCAATGCTCAGGCATCGTTAACGAACTCGCCATTCTCGATGCCAACCAAGCCACGGCGGAGGGTGAAGCCCTCGACCTTCTGCACGGGGCTGCCTTTTGCGCCGACCAGCGCATTTACGCTGCCAATTACGCGGACTGCGCGGATGCCGATATCATCTGCATTACCGCCGGTCTGCGACGCAAGCCGGATGAGTCGCGGCTGGACCTCATAAATCGCAATGTCGAACTCTTCCGCGGCATCCTTAAAAGCCTGAAGCAGGCCGGCATGAAAAAAGACGCCATCATCTTTGTCGTCTCGAACCCCGTGGACATCCTCACCTATCTGGCCCTCAAGGAAACGGGACTTCCGGAGAGACAGGTACTCGGGCTGGGCACCATGCTCGATACATCCCGGTTCTGCTCTCTAATCGCCTCGTCGCTGAAACTTCCGCCGACACAAGTACGCGCGATGATCCTCGGCGAGCACGGTGACACCATGCTGCCCATCTGGTCCTCCGCCACCGTTGATGGCTTCCCTCTCCTTAAATTTCCCGGCCTCACTCCCACCTTTCAAGCTCAGATTTTTGAACGAACCCAGAAGAGCGGCGCGGAAGTCATTTCCAGAAAAGGCGGAGCGGGCTGGGCGGTCGGCGTTGCCATCCGCGAAGTCATCGATTGCATAGCTCTGGACCGGCAGCGCATCCTTCCGGTTTCCAGTTTCGTCAACGGCGTTTACGGCTTGCGTGATGTCTCCATCAGCGTGCCAACGGTCGTTGGTCGCGCCGGCGTCGTCCAACAGATCGAACTCGAGCTCTGGCCCAAGGAGGCCAATGGGCTCCAGACCTCGGCCCGCGCTCTGAAGGACACACTTTTGAAACTGAAATAGCTCGCCGCGGCGACTGTCGGACCACTCCTTCTTCCCTCTTCCGTGTTCCTCTAAACGCCTCGCTGTCTAGCGTAAATGTTTCCTGCCTGCCCTTCGCGTTGAGATACCTGGAAATCTACTGGATCATGATGCGCAACTCGCTCATTCGCGAGATGAACTTCAAGATCAACTTCCTTCTGTGGATGGCCGTCGAGATGCTCTGGTTTGTCGGCCAGCTCGTCTTCATCAATGTCATCTACCTCTACGTTAATAAGATTGGCGACTGGTCAAAGTGGGAGGTTGTTCTCCTCGCCGGCACGCATCAAATCATTGGTCAGCTCTTCCAGGCTTTCTTCTACGTCAATTTAGCGAATATCCCGGAATTGGTCAGAACCGGGAAGCTCGACTTCATGCTTCTTCTCCCCGTCGATGCCCAGTTCGCCGTTTCGACCCGGCAATTCGGACTGGACAGTGTCGTGAGCGCGCTCGTCGGCGTCGGCATTGTCACCTTCTCCCTCGCGAAACTCGCCATCGTTCCCTCGCCATTTCAGATCCTGCTCTACGGGGGCGCTGTTTGCCTCGGAATAGCGATTCACTATTCCATCATGTTCTTCCTCGCTACTGTCAGCTTCTACATCGTTCGAGCGCAAGGCCTCATCTACGGCTACTTCAGCATTTTTAACATAGCCCGCTACCCCGACGTTGTCTTCAAAGGCGTCTTCAAATTCATTTTTAGCTGGCTCATACCGGTCATCATCGTCGCGAACATTCCGGCCCGCATCCTCGTCCGCGCGCTCGACCATCCCGGCTGGGCCGCTTTCCAGCTCCCCTGCGCCGCCCTCCTCATCCTGACTGTCACACGACTCTTCTGGAAGACGGCCTTGGGCCACTACTCCAGCGCGAGTTCCTGAAGCAGCCCTCCCTCGGCGCTTTTTTCTGGCGTCCGCCGCCTCCCCGCGCCGCGGAACCGCCTCTCAATACAAACTTAAAACGCCACCGGCCAGGGCGAGCAAAAGCCGCTTCAGAGTTGCGCATCGCGGGCCACACGAGCTACATTGACCCTCTTTGAAATGGAAATCTCCCAGGAGTAGCGCAGCCGTGGGCTCATCGGTTGCCCGTGCCTCCGCAAAGTCTGGCTCCCAGTCTGTCAGGGCAGTCGCCAGAGACGCGAACCAACTCGTTTATGAGCAGATTCGGAGCGCCGCCAAATCTTCCGAACGCAGCCTCGTAGATCAGCTTTTCATCGCCTTTGAAGCCTACAATAAGCATTGCAGGCAGCAGCCCCACACCCTCTCCTTCCGCATCTCCACAGCTCCGTACAATATCTACATTGCCTCGGAGTCCATACCTGCTGAACTCGACAGCTTCGGAGATTTCTGCGGCTGCGTTGCTCTTCGCTTCCTCGATCAGCAGCTTTTCCACCTTGCTTCCATTGATACAATGGTGGCATCGGGGGAACTGCGGGCCAGACTCTCCGCCCGCCTCCGTGAAGTCGAAATCGACAAGTGGAAGGATCAGCTTGCCGGCCTGCAATCCTCCTCCCGCGCCGAGGCCGAAGTCGAACTGCGCCTTCTTGTTTCGCACCGTTCCATCCGCCTCGAATGGCAGACCGTCGGTGACACCCGCTTCAAGCCTGTCCGTCAGTCGGATTGGCGTCGCTTCCGCGAGGATCCCAAAGATAGCGGCATCCATTTCACAGTCCCAGCCCATTACATGTGGGCTCTCTACGAAAAACTCTCTGGCGCGTGGTTCCAACCTGCTCTTGCCATCCTGCATGAGACACAGCGCCGCACGCTGAACCACATCTTCCGCGATCCCCGCCTGCGACCCTGGCTCGCAAATAGCGCTGGATCACCATTCGACTGGCACGACGAGCCTCTGGTCTGGCGCACCGAACGTCACGACCAGCCTGCCAGCTACGAAGTGGCACTCTTCACGAGTATGGGAATCCCCGTGAAAGGGGCCGTCCTCGTCCTGCCCGGATCGCCCTACTTTTACGTCACTGCTACTGCCGTTCATCCCGGCCCACCCCCGTTTGTTCCCGATGCGGCTGAACTTAGGCATCTCATCCCTGCCGAAGCCATGGAGACGCAGGCGGGCGTCGATGCTCTCCAACGCGCTGGCGCCGATCTACCGGAGCAGCTCCGTGTTCGTATCCAACGCCTCTCCGCCAAGGTCACCATTACCTGCCAGTTGCGGAAGAATCGCTATGTCGACTCAGAGATATTCGAGTTGCATGTTGTCTCGGCAACTCCCGGTGGCGAACTCGTGGAAGAGTATCGCGCTGGCGGCTGGAAAGTCATCGGGGGAAACATCAAGGCCACTGAAGACCTTCTTCTTTTTGACAGGTCCGCGCAGGCCTCTGTCCCGCGAGTGCTTGATCACCTCCGGGTCACTCCAGAGCCCGGAAACGTTGGGAAATGGACGCGCCGCATCACTCGCGCCTTTGCCGAGGAGTTCGTCGCATGGGCGGGTGAGATGCCGAATGATCTCACCCTCGTCGCCACTGGCGAGCTGGCAAGCCTTTTGCAGCCTGCCGTCAAGGCTTCTGTTGAATTCGACCTTGAAGCAAAATCCATCGACTGGTTCGATCTCCGCGTTCGTCTAAACGCCCCGAACCTGGATTTCACTCCTGAGGAGCTTGAACTCCTCCTCAAAGCCCGTGGCCGCCACGTGCGTCTTAAAGGCAAGGGCTGGCAGCGTCTCGACTTTGCCCTCGATGAGGAGAAAGCCGCCCGCATGTCTCGTTTGGGTCTTGATCCTCTCGACTTCTCCGGAGAACCCCAGCGTCTCCATGTTTTACAACTGGCGGATGCGGCCGGTGAGAAAGAGTTTACCCGAGACACATGGCTTGATATTCGGGAGCGGGCCTCCGCCATCAAAGCTCGCGTCACTCCCGATCAACCTGCAGAGGTGAACGCCGATCTTCGCCCTTATCAACGGGAGGGCTTCCATTTCCTGGCCTACCTCGCCGAAAATCATTTCGGCGGAATCCTCGCTGACGACATGGGCTTGGGCAAGACCCTCCAGACTCTCACCTGGCTCGCATGGCTTGTCGGGCAGGATGAAAAGCGAAAGCCCAGCCTTGTGGTGTGCCCCAAAAGCGTCATGGACGTTTGGGTGAAGGAAGCGGAGAAGTTCACGCCGGGCCTCCGTCTAACACGATTCGGTCTCTCCGAGACCGGCTCTACTCAGGATCTTCTCAAGGACGTTGACCTGCTCGTGGTGAACTACGCGCAATTGCGCATCCTCTCCAAGGAGCTTCTGGCTATTCCATGGCGCGCCGTCATTCTCGATGAGGGCCAGAATATAAAGAACCCGGCTTCTCAGACCGCCCGCACCGCCCGGGATTTGACTGCCGATCACCGCCTTGTGCTCACCGGCACCCCGATCGAGAATCGCCTCATGGATCTCTGGAGCCTCATGGCCTTCGCCATGCCGGGCATTCTCGGCACGCGCGCTTATTTCTCGAAGCGTTTCGATCAAGGGGAGGACACTTTTACGCGCGTGCGGCTTTCAGCCCGATTGCGACCATTCCTTCTCCGCCGGACAAAAGAGCAGGTTGCCCCGGAACTTCCCAGGCGTACTGAGGAAGACGTCCATTGCGAAATGGAGGGCACCCAGCTCAGCCTGTATAGCGCCGAGCTGAAGCGCGCGCAGGCGATGCTCCTGCGAGTCAAGACTACGCAGGCTCTCAACAAGGAACGCTTCAACATCCTTCAAACGCTGATTCGTCTCCGCCAGATTTGCTGCCATCCCGCCCTGATTGATCCGTCCCTTGCCAAGACCGAAAGCGCGAAGATGTCCGCCATGTTCGATCTCCTCGGCCCCATGCGCGAAGAGAACAGCAAGGTTCTGATCTTCAGCCAATTCGTCACGATGCTCGACATCCTGCGGCAGGAATTCCGTCACCGGAAGTGGGATCACCTCTATCTTACAGGCCAGACGGAGGATCGCGGTGAACTCGTTCAGAAATTCCAGGAAGCAAAGGGCCCCCTGATATTCCTTCTTTCTCTCCGAGCGGCGGGGGCGGGCCTCAATTTGACGTCCGCTCCTTACGTGATCCTCTTTGACCCTTGGTGGAACCCTGCCGTCGAAGCCCAAGCCATTGACCGCACCCATCGCATCGGGCAGACCCAGAACGTCTTTGCCTATCGCCTCGTTGTGAAACAAACAATCGAGGAAAAAATCCGCCAGCTTCAGGAGAAAAAGAAACTCCTCGTCGAGTCTGTTCTCGCAGATGAAGGGTTTTCCAAGGCGTTGTCCCTGGATGACCTGAATTTCCTCCTCTCAGACTAGCCGAAAGCCGCTCGATGCGTTCTCAATTCCGCCTTTTTCGGCTGTTCGGCATAGACGTGTATCTCCACTTCGCATGGGTGTTCGTGGCGTTTATCGAGATTTCCCAGCGCGCCAGAAACTATCATTCACTAGTCTGGAACATTGCGGAGTATCTCGCCCTTTTTCTTCTCGTTCTGATGCATGAGTTCGGCCACTCCCTCGCGTGTCGATCTGTGGGTGGCACCGCAAATCGGATTCTGCTTTGGCCCTTGGGCGGGGTCGCTTATGTGAGCCCTCCCCCGCGCCCCGGCGCCCTCCTTTGGAGCATTGCCGCGGGGCCGCTGGTGAATGTCGCGCTGGTGCCCCTTCTTTTGCTTATCGACTTTCTCGCGGGCTCCAATGGTTTGAAATATTCCTCGCCTGACGCTTACCACCTGCTTCACACCATCTACCGGATCAATCTTGGCCTCCTGGTTTTCAACCTCATGCCAGCTTATCCTCTCGACGGGGGCCAGATTCTCCGCGCGCTCCTTTGGTTCCCTTTTGGCAGGGCGCGCAGCCTCAAGATTGCCGCTGCCATCGGTGTGGTTGCCGCTGTCGCTTTGGGGGCTTTCGCCTTCTTTTATACCGGGAGCGCCTGGCTTGGCGTCATAGCCCTATTCATGGTCTCTAGAAGTTGGGCTGGCTGGAGGGAGGCCACTTCTCTCTCCAAGTTCCAGGATGCTGCCCGTCACACGGATTTCGCCTGTCCCTCCTGCGGCATCTCCCCGCTTCAAGGTGACTGGTGGGTCTGCAATTCCTGTCGCCAGCGATTCGACACGTTTGCATCTGGAGCGATTTGCCCGCACTGCTCCACCCAATTTCCTTCTACTCTTTGCCCGGAATGCCGTTCTCAGCACCCTATGGAGACATGGCGGAAACGCCCGGTGATGGATGCCGTCAACCAACCTTGAGCAGGCATTCCCGCACCTTATTCGCTAAAATTCCGGGCGTAAACGGTTTCTGGAGAAAGCTGTTGCTAGCTGCTGTCAGGTCTGACTCTCCCAAGACATCCCGGGTATAGCCGGAGATAAACAGCACGTTCAGATCTCGCTGCCGGCTTCGCAGCGCCTGCGCCAGTTCTTTTCCCCCCATCTGCGGCATTATCACGTCGGTGAGCAGCAGGTCTATTTTGTGCTCCGGGATACCATCAAAGACACTCAAGGCCTCGGCCCCGTCGCACGCGGTATAAACCTCGTATCCCAGGCTGCGCAATAGCCTCGCGGTCAGCGCCCTTACCGGTGCTTCGTCCTCCGCCAGGAGGACCTGTTCCGCTACCCCTCGGCAGCTCAGGGGTCTTTGCCTTCAGAGGCGCGACGAGATTTGCCCGCCGCTGCACCCTGGGCAGGAGGATGGTAAATGAGGCTCCGCGTCCCGCTTCACTCTCCACCGTAATAAGCCCGCCGCTCTGCTTGATGATCCCATAGCACATCGCGAGACCCAGACCCGTGCCTTTACCCTGGCTTTTTGTGGTGAAAAAAGGTTCGAACAAGTGAGTTAGCGCGTCTTTGGAAATACCTGCCCCAGTGTCGCGCACCACGATCTTAACGTACTCACCCGGTGGCCCTTGGAGCCCGGGCGCCACTATGTTCGCAAGACTTGTCGAGACGCTTATCACTCCTCCTTCTGGCATTGCGTCCCGCGCGTTTACCACCAGGTTCGTAAGAACTTGCTCGATCTGCCCGGGGTCCGCCATAACCCAGGAAAGCTCACCTTCGGTGTCGGTCTGAAGTTCTATATTCTCGCCTATCAGCCTGCCCAGCATACTCTTAATGTTGATGATCAACGCATTCAGATCGAATGCCTTAGGCAGCAATGTCTGCCGTCTGCTATACGCAAGAAGTTGTCGTGTCAGCGACGCTGCCCGCTCGGTTGAGGTGAGTATCCCGTTCACGTTCTCGGCGACTTCGGCGTTATCTCCCACTTCCTCAGCCACAAGCGACGAGTAGCCGATTATCGCTGTCAGGATATTATTGAAGTCGTGCGCGATGCCCCCCGCGAGACGGCCGATTGCTTCAAGTTTAAGCGATTGCCGCAACTGATCTTCCAGCGCCTTCCGCTCTGTGATGTCCAGCATCACCCCTTGGAGCAAAACATGGCCTTCCTTCCCGTCCTTTAAAACGATCGCCTGATCTCTGCACCAGACCACGCGCCCCTCCCTCGAGATCAGGCGATATTCGCAAACAAACGGAGCCTGCTCCTCGCGGCATCGCGCTTCCTCTTCCAGCAGCTTATCACGATCTTCTTCATGGATCCTTTCAAGCGCGAGCGTCGCGTTGCCAGTCCATTCGTCCGGAGAATATCCCAGTAGAGGGATGATCTGCGGGCTTACGTATTTCCAGATTCTCTGCTTCCCGAGCTCAGCCAGATAGGTCACCGCTGGCATCTGCTCCACCAGCGTTCGAAACTTGGCTTCCGTAATCCCCAATGCTTCCTCCGCCCGCTGCCGCTCCGCTACTTCTCTGAGCAGCGACTCGTTCGCCACTCTCAGTTCGCTCGTCCGCGCCTCGACCTGGCTTTCCAACTCCGCCTGCGCCCGTTGGAAAAACGCGCGCATTTGCGCGTTCGCCTCCACCAGCTCCGCCGAACTCAACTCGAGTGATCTTTCCAGCATCCCGCGATCCGCGTCCGCTTGGGCGTACGCTCGATCCACCGCTTCAACAAACTGTTGCCATCCGGGCGGGATGGACGAAGCGTCCCCGAAGTGTTTTCGGATCTGCCGGGTTAGCAGGTTAGTCATCAGCGCTCTTCATGAATGAGATCCCGCCCCGGTCCATTTAGTCCTCAGAAAACGTTGTGATTGTCATCGTCTGATTATGTAATTCACACTTGGCATTTTGTGTGAATGGAGAAATTTCTCCATACGAGTAGAATCCCGTCATGGAGGCTTTTTGTCCAACGACCTCGCGCACTCCCTCCAGTTCCTCTTCGATCCGCTGCTGCAATACCATCCGCCTACCGACGCAGCTAATCATGATGGCGAGATCCGCCTCTCGCGTCCCAAGCGCCTCGTGGCTTGCCTGCGCTGCTCCCACTGCTCCGTCGATCAAACGGTCGAAATTCGCTTTCATGAGTCTCGCGTAAGCGCCTTCCGCGATATCCCCCGCAAAAGTCATGCTCTGCTCCTCCTCGTTCACGGCGAGGATCGTCCGCACCACTCCTGAGTCGTTCGCGCTTACCCTCACGCTTAGAGGAAAGAGCAATCCTGTGGCGGGCAGCCCCTTCGCATGCTCACCCAAGTACGTCTTGTAGAGCTCCAGCGCCGATTTCCCATCCAGCTCGTACAATACATTGGCCTTTGCGCGCGTCACCACCCTTTCAGGTCCGAACATGTCCCAACCCCCTAATGAGCCGCATCCTACCTTAAGTCGGCTGCCATAAAATCCGATAGCGACAATCGTATCCCGCGTGGGCCTGTCGTTGCGGACCACGTAGGTCTCTTTGAACTTTGTCCCGTCTCCCGATAATCCCCCGGTAACGGTAACGCCTTGAGGCAGCGCGCCCGTAATACCTTTCACAAGCTCACTCCCGTTTATGTTCAGCCCCTCTGAAAGCACGAATACATGGATCAGCCCCTCTCGCCCTAACATGCTCGCCAGCCGTACTCCAGCCTCGAAGCTCTCCCGAGGATCCCCTATATGGATTGCCACTGCTTGCAACTGTGTATCCGCGAATTCCACCCCGGTCACCACTAACGCGTCATCGCACACAGATGTCCCGCAGATTTCCCCCGCTGTGGAGCAGCCCAGGAAGTGCGCGGCAGGATAAGCGCTCCGCACACGGCCCACCACGCTTTCTTTCCCCAAGACCTCTTTGTTGCCGAAAAGGAAGGCTAACTGCGGAGATATTCCTGCCCGTCCCGGTCCG
Organism: uncultured Verrucomicrobiae bacterium; assembly: GCA_963828525.1. Lineage (GTDB taxonomy): Bacteria > Verrucomicrobiota > Verrucomicrobiia > Chthoniobacterales > Chthoniobacteraceae > CAWHEP01. The sequence continues at coordinate 38,103 of CAWHEP010000001.1, read as the reverse complement.
GAATTCGACCAACCCTTCTCTTCCGTCCAACTTGTCTGCTCAATCTTCATAGGGGGGAATCCTTATGGGTATAGAATATTCGTCAGCGTAACCAGTACGGATGTCACGCTGTCTCCGAGCATTCCACGTGCCACCCTCTCGCAGCCGCCAATTTCCACCTTTTCACACGGCGCGCTTTGCGCTTTGATAGCGCGGTAAATGCCAAAGAAATCTCCTTCGCCTCGTTACAAACGCATTGTTCTCAAGCTCAGCGGAGAAGCCCTTCGCGAACCAGGCAGCGGGGACGTCATATCGCCTACCATCGTCAGCGACCTGGCAAAACAGGTCAGGGAGATCCACGAGATGGGTGTTGAGATCGCCATCGTCATTGGGGGCGGTAACATTTGGCGCGGTCTCACCGCCAGTCATCGAGGCATGGAGCGCACAACCGCGGATTATATGGGAATGCTCGCGACCGTAATCAACGGGATGGCGCTTCAAAGCGCTCTTGAGCAGATCGGCGTAATCACCCGTGTCCAGACTGCCATTGAGATGAAGGAAGTCGCCGAACCTTTTATACGCAGGAAGGCCGTCCGGCATCTGGAAGTAGGGCGCGTCGTCATCTTCGTCGCGGGAACCGGCAACCCCTTCTTCTCCACGGACACCACCGCTGCTCTCCGCGCCAACGAAATAGGGGCGCAGGTGATCCTCAAAGCCACCAAGGTCGATGGCATTTACGACTGCGATCCCAAAAAGAACCCCAAGGCCCGTAAATACGAACGTCTCAGTTATACCGAAGCCCTCACGAAGCGCTTGCAGGTCATGGACTCCACATCCTTCAGCCTCTGCATGGACAACAACATCCCAATCATCGTTTTCGATATGATGCAGCGCGAGAACATCAAACGCGCCGTCTCCGGCGAAAAAGTTGGCACACTCGTCACTTCGGACGCATCGTAACCCGGCACCGCTGCCTCCCGTCTAAGAGGACGGGAACTTCTTAATGAAAACAACTAAATGAGCCCCGAAGAGATACTCCTGGATACTGAGGCCACCATGGAAAAGGCGGCCGACTACATGTCACATGAGTTCGCCTCCGTTCGTACTGGCAAAGCTTCCCCCGCTCTGGTGGAGAACATCGATGTCCAGGCCTACGGGGCGAACATGAAGCTCAAACAGCTTGCGCTCATCACTACTCCGGAACCGCGCCTTTTGGTGATTCAGCCTTTTGACGCCAGCACTACCAAGGACATCGAGCGCGCGCTCAAAGAATCCAAGATCGGCATCAATCCCGCCGTCGATGGGAAAATTATTCGTTTGCCCATCCCTGAACTCTCCGAGGAGCGCCGCAGAGATCTCGCCAAAGCTGTCAAACAAATGGCCGAGGAAGCGCGTGTGCGGATTCGCGCCCACCGACGTGAAGGCATGGACGAAGCGAAAAAACTGGAGAAAGCAGGAAGCATGACGGAGGACGCCCTTCGCGACCTCGAAAGCGAGGTTCAGAAACTTACCGATTCGTTCGTTAAAAAGATCGATGAAGCCGTAGCCCACAAAGAAGCGGATATCATGAAAGTCTAGGTCTCCCCCAATGCTCTCCCGATTTTCAGCCATTCTTCTGATTGCCGCTTCCGCCGCCAACGCGGCCGTTGTCAGCCACGCCCCCGCCTTTTCCTGGGATTCCGCCGGCAGCAGTATTTCCAGTATGAAGAGCCTGCAGGGCCATTCGGTGGTCCTCCTGATTGCCCCGTCCCCGGACGACAGCGCGTTCCGCAAACAAGTTAAAAACCTTCAGGAGCTTTATCAGGACTTCTCTTCGCGCAAAGTCCTCTTTTTCGCCGCCTTTCTGAATGGCGCATACGCGCGGCTTCCCTCGGACATCCCCATCGCGCAAGTGAACGCGGGCTCCGCGGTCGCGGCCCAATACGGCGTTGCGGGCAGGAAACATCCCTTTGCGCTGATTGTGATCGGCCCCGACTCCAACATCGACATGCAAACGTCGGAAGTCTGCTCTGCGTCAAAAGTCCGCGACGTGGTCATTAACACCTTCGCGGTCCAGTCGTCCGAACGAAGACAGTAACTCAGCCCCCCGATTTTTTTGAGCGCGCTCCATTGGCAGCACGGGCGACTTACACGGTTGTTGTCAAAGTCTGGCTTCTTCACATCCGCTCTTGTTCACAGATATTCAAGCGCGACCGGGGGCGTCTTGCGATTCCTTTGTCGACTGCCTGGCTTTCTGATGTTTAAGCGATCCACCTTTCTGCTGTGCGCCCTCCTTCTTGCCGGATGCGCCCCGCTAACGCCTCCACCTCGCGGCGAGACAATCTACCGTGATCAGGTTTACGCCTCGCCCCAAGGCAGAAAACTCCGGCTCGACATATACACTCCCACAAGTCAGCGCCCCCTTCCCGTGGTCATATGGATTCATGGCGGAGGCTGGAAGTACGGCAACAAAGGGTATCGACTCTTCCTTAGGAACCTCACCCGCGACGGCTTCGCTGTGGCGTCCGTCGAGTATCGACTTAGCACTATGGCGAAATACCCGGCGCAGATCGATGATTGCCGCTCCGCCCTGCGGTGGCTCCAAAGCAATACCTCCCGATTCAACCTCGATCCGCATCGCATCTTCCTCGCCGGTGATTCAGCGGGAGGCCACCTTGCTGCCCTGTTAGGGATCGAAGAGCGCGCGCCTCGGATACGCGCGGTTTGCGCCATCTATCCTGCCACTGATCTTACGGGCTTCCCAAACAAAGATCGCCCTTCCGGGTTCCTACCCGATCTTCTGGGCGGCTCGGTAAATCAAAAACTCTCGCTGGCCAGGGAGGGCAGCCCGGTCAACCATATCACCTCCTCGGCGCCGCCGTTTCTCATCATCCATGGAGACAAAGACACGCTGGTTCCGATTGCTCAAAGTCATGAACTCGCCCAGAAGCTTCAGGAGGCTGGCGTGAGCGCGCGTTTGGAAATCGTCCACGGCGCGGGCCACGGGTTCTCTCTTACCCCGACCCAGATAGGAGAGGTTTCCAAGTTCTTCAAGGAGCGCCTTTGAACCGGCCACTCATCTCCCGCAGTTCCCCACGGACCGCGTCCACTGACTCAAGGTCGCGCGGCTCTGGCGTTCCGCTGCTTTCGGTAATGTGCCTTTGTTTTGGGATTGTTCTTCTCGCCACCATCGCGCGAGCCTCCGACCCCCAAGGCTTCAACGACCTCGTAAAGAAGGGTGACGCGATGGACTCTCAGCTTAAAACGCGCGAAGCCCTCGCCGCCTACCTCGAAGCGGAAAAACTCCAACCGGATGACGCTCATGTCCTCGCTGCGATCGCGAAGCAATATGCAGAGTCCATGGATGACACTGACTCCAAAACCGAAAAGATAGCCTGTGGCGACAAGGGCATCGCCTACGCAAAGCGCGCTGTCGCCGCAGATCCTAGTTACGCGCTTGGCCACCTCAGCCTCGCCATCTGCTACGGCAGAAATGCCATGCTGCTCGACAACAAAACCAAGCTCGCTTACTCCAAGTTCGTCAAAGAGCATGCCGACAAGGCCCTGGCCCTTGCTCCTGATAACGACCTCGTTTACCACGTCTTGGGCGTCTGGAACTACCAATTCGCCAATCTCAATCCCTTCCTGAAAACTCTCGCAAAGTGGATGTACGGAGACATACCGTCAGCGTCCAACGAAGAGGCCTTAAAATACTTCCGAAAAGCTATTGCTCTTAACCCGCGCCGGACGGGAAACTGGGTAGAACTCGGACGCACGTACGCTGCCATGGGCGACAAAGTGAAAGCCCGCGAAGCCCTTAACAAGGGCCTCGCCCTTCCTGTTCGCCAGCGCGATGATAACTTCGAGAAAAAAGCAGCCAAAGACGCGCTCGCCTCGTTATAGGTACGTCTTCCAGCAAATTTCTTGATGTCCGCGAAACGCCCCGTCCGCAGCATATTGCCCCTCCTTGCCGTCTTTACCGTGGCTGCCGCGATCTATGGATACGGTTCAGAATCCCGGCGGAAAGCCCAGTCAAAGCTTCCTCCTCTGCGCCCCGTGTCGCATGTCGATCTTGGCCGCTACATGGGAGACTGGCGGGTGATCGCCAACATCCCCTATTTTGCTGAAAAAGGCTCCGTTGACAGCATCGAGAGCTACGCTCTTCGCCCCGATGGCGTGATCGAAAACTGGTTCACCTACCGCAACCACTCCTTCAAAGCGCCCCAAAAAACATTCCGCGCCCGGGCATACGTCACCAACCCGCAAACCAACGCCGAGTGGAAGGTGAAGTTTCTTGGAGGTTTGGTAACTGTCCCGTATCTGGTTCTTGACCTTGACCCAGCGTACCAATGGACCGTAGTGGGCCACCCCTCTCGCAACTATGGCTGGATCATGGCTCGCGAGAAGACGCTTCCAGACGAAACCTACCACGCCATTCTACGACGTCTCGCCGCGCAGGGCTACGACCCCGCTCGCTTCGTGCCTGTCCCACAGCTTCCCTGACCAAGCGGCTCCGCTTCGCTAAAGAAGCCCTTTCCGAATCTCCGCAATGCCACCCGGTTTCCGCCTCCGCGCTCTCGTTCTCATCCTTCTACAACCTATTCGGCATCGATTCTCGTCTTCTAGGACGTGACAACCGACCTTTTCCTGGAAGAACGCTACGCTGTCTTCGGACATCATCTCTCCCTTGCGGGATTGATCGCCTTCTTCTGCTTCTTCTCTGGCGGTCTCATCCTTTCGCGCCTCTTCCAGACGGATCGGGTGCGGGGCCTTCTTAAAAGGCTGCATCTTGAGGAAGGCTTTGTCGCCTTCGTTACTACTCTCCTGAGCCTTGCGGTTTTCTTCGGGTTTGTGAGCGCTGGCCTCAACGCTGCTGGCCTTCCAATCCCATGGAATGAACCTCTACCCGGTATCTCCCTTAGCATCAGCCATCTGCTGCGGCTCCTTCTGCTCATCGCCATTGTTTTCTGGCTTTCGTCCAGTGGCAAAACGTTCCTCAAGGATCGCTTCCTCGCGCGCAGCGGCATCGATGGCGCCCTGCAATACACCATCTCCCAGTTTTTCGGCTATGTCGTCCTTGTCGCCGGAATCCTCGTTGCCTTGCAAAACGCGGGCATGGACCTCTCCACTCTCACCGTTTTCGCGGGCGCGGTTGGGGTGGGTCTCGGCTTTGGTCTCCAGAATGTCACCAGCAACTTCATCAGCGGCCTCGTCCTCCTCGCGGAGCGCCCCATCAAACTTGGGGACCGCGTCGAGGTCGATGGCGTCGGCGGACAGGTTCGCTCCATTCGCATGAGGAGCACCACGATCATGACGAATGACAACATTGCCATCATTGTTCCCAACTCTTACTTCATTGAGAAAAAGATCGTCAATTGGAGCCATGGCGACCCGAGCGTGCGCTTTCGCATACCTGTTGGCGTGGCGCAGGATAGCGATGTCGCGAAAGTCCGTGATCTTCTCCTCTCCGTCGCAAAAGCCCATCCCGCCGCTCTTGCCACCCCGGAGCCGCAAGTCTTCTTCGACGGTTTCGGAGATAGCACCTTCAACTTCGAACTCGTCGTCTGGAGCGCGGAAATGAGCTACCGCCCGCGTCGCTTCAAAAGCGATCTTAACTTTGCCATCGCCCGCGTTCTGAGCGAAGCCGGAATTGAGATGCCCTTCCCTCAGCGTGATGTTCACATCCGCGCCGCGCCCGCCGCTCGCGATCTACCCGTCTGATCAATGCGCCGCCCGCGCCACCATCGGCACCAGCACCCACTGCATTCCCGCCGCTTTCGCGGCCTCGATACCGGTCTGCGTGTCCTCAAACACAAGGCACTTTTCAGGCGGCACGTTTAAACGCTGCGCAGCCACCAGGAACGGATCAGGCGCCGGTTTGCCTCGCGCGTAATCCTCCGCGCAGATAATCGCGTCGAATTTCCCCGCGATGCCCAGGGCCTCCAGCGTGTGTGTCACTATCGCCCTCTTCCCGCCTGAGGCGACCGCCATCGGCTTCTTCCCGTGAAACTGGCGCATAAAACTCACCACCGGCTCGATCGGCTGAATCCGCGAAACCAACCGCAAGTAGATCTCCTCCTTCTTATGCGATGTCTCCACGGGATCCATGCTCGTGCAGTGGCGGTCGTTTAATATCTTCACCACCCCCTCTGTCGTCACGCCTCCCAGTTCATAGAAAAGCGCCTCGGGAAACTCGCATCCCGTCCCGCGCAGAACCTCGCCCCACGCCTCATAGTGCAACGGCATCGTGTCAGCCAATGTCCCGTCACAGTCAAAAATATAGGCTTCGAAATCTCCTTCGGGCACGGTCAATGTCATAGAGGCTTATCTAACGATCATACCCTGCTTTGCGAGAGCAAAAGCTCAGGGCTTCCTCATTACCACTGACTCTTCAAGCCTTGTAAAACTCCACTCGCCGCCCCGCCAAATCCGCCACCTTCCCGACCAGCTTCTCCCTCTCGGCATCGCTCAATCCTGTGAAAGATTTCGCGAGTCTGATCTTCTCCTGGATATGGGATGCGTCATCCGCGCCTGAGATCAGCACGGCGACGGGCAGCGACCACACAAAATGCATCGCCTCCTCCATGCTGATGCGATCTGGAACCAGATGCGGATTTGAACCATGTTCCCCCATATTGGAACCACCGAAAAAGCCACCATTTGCAAGCGTCTTCATCGCCAGGATACCCATCCCTTTCTCCACGAGCTTCGGGATGACATTCTTGACGAATGAATTGTAGCTCGGGTCGGCTGCATTCACCGGCATCTGACAAGTTTCCAGCTCATCCCCTTTCCGCGCGATCATATGCAGGTGTCCCGGAGGTCCCGTGTGTCCGGTAAATCCAAGATGCTTGACCTTTCCTGACGCTTTTGCCTCCAGCATCGCGTCGAGTACCCCCGCATTCAGCCGCTTGTCCACGTCTTCTGCGCTATCCACTCCGTGAATCTGCCACAAATCAAGGTGATCGGTGTTCATCCTCTTCAACGATCCCTCGAGGCTGCGTTTCGCGGCAGCCGCGTCTTTGGCGTCTGTCTTGGTCATTAAAAATATATCGTCTCGATACTTGGGTGTCAGGAGCTTCCCGAGCCGCGACTCGCTGCCGCCATCCTGATAGGATTCGCAGGAGTCAAAGAAGCGAACGCCGCCTTCCAGCGCTGTTTCGATGGTCTTCTGCGCCTCCGCCTCGCTCATACGCCCGATATGCCAGCCGCCCACTCCGAGCATCGTCACCGCGACACCAGATCTACCCAGCTTCCTTTGCGGCAGGAGCTTGCCCAGACGGTCGGATTCCGCCCCCATCGCCTGGCGTCCATGCAATAGAACCCCGGCCGTTGCGCCGCAGAGCGCCTGAAGGAAAGAGCGACGCTTCAACATCCTCGTAGATTCGCGTGGCGCCGAGCGTCCGGACGTGTCGCAATTAGATCTACCTCGTCATTCTCGCCCAGCGCCTTCTTCCTGAATTCAACCATTCTATTTGATCGCTTCCAATCATTACCATACCTTCGGGCCGGTTGAAGGTTCCTCTTCATATCGTCCAGAACCGACGGGACCGCCTCGCCGGGCTCATCGCTCACAATGGCTATATGCCTGTCAGCGAACTCTGTTCGCGTCTCGGCGTCTCGGAGGCAACAGCGCGGCGTGATCTCGCCGCGCTCGCCAGCCAGAAGCGGATCAAGCGCACCCACGGAGGCGCGGTTGCAGACTTTGACAATCGATTCCCTTCCTTCGCCGAGCGCTGCCAGAACGCGCGGTCGGCCAAGGCCAAGATTGCCTCCGCCTCGCTCTGCCTCTTCACTCCGGGCAGCACCTGCTTCATGGATTCCGGCACAACCATGTTCGCCATCGCCGAAGCTTTCCGGGATAAGCCCGTAACACCCATCAGCATCATCACCTCAAACATACCTGTCGGCGAAATGCTCGCCGCAGTCCCCGGCGTCGAAGTCTTCCTACTGGCGGGCCGCCTCCTGCCAAGACAATCCGCTTTGCTTGGAGAAGCAGCCGAAAGGAGCCTCGAATTCTGGAGGTTTGATCTTGCGCTGTTCTCCGCCGAAGGCATGGACGAATCGGGAATCTGGAACTCCACCCCGGCGGTCGTGAGCCAGCAGCAAGCCGCCGCGCGCCGGGCCGCAAAATCCGTCCTTTGTCTCGACTCCTCCAAACTCGGCGGGCGCGCTCCCGAATTCCTACTCTCCTGGGATCAGGTTGACCTTCTCCTTACTGAAGTTCCGTGGGCCAGACTGATGCGCGAGAAAATCCCCCTTCGCCCTGACCAATACTGGTCCGCCCTTGAACGGAACCGTCCTTCACCTGAGCCCAGTTCACCTCAGAACGAGTCCCTCCCCGTTCACATGCTCTAACCTCTTCTCCCTCTGCGCCTCCGCGTTTGCGCTTGGAAATTCCTCTCGGCGCTCGGGTTCTTAGCGGGTTCAGGAGGCCTGAAATCAATCTGTTGCTTGTAAGTGTCGACCCGCGCCACCACCACCTCCAGGTCATTCCCGATTCCGTATATCTTCTTGGTTTTCCGCCCCACATAGCGGAGCCGCACGGAATCGAACGAATAGAAATCATCCACCAGCGCCGAGACATGCACGAGGCCCGTCATCAGGAAATTGGGCAGCTCGATCAACAGCCCATAGCTGCGCACGTCCAGCACCACCGCCTTAAATACGTCCGGGGTCTTCAACTTCAGTTGCCCCTGGAAGAACTCGATCTTCTTCATCTTCACAGATTCCCGCTCCGCGTCTGTCGCCGTCCTCTCGGTCAATGAAATGTGCTCGGCTGTCGCTGTCAGCGATGCCACCGACGTTCTGCCCCGCCGCCCGCCTTCCTCGCCGATCATTCCTTCCAGGGCGCGGTGGACTACGAGGTCGGCATAACGCCGAATTGGGCTTGTAAAATGGGTGTAATTCACCTTTGCCAGCCCATAGTGACCCAAGGGCTCTGTGCCATAGGTGGCTCTCTTCAGGCTCTTCAGGAATCCGATCTTCAGGGCATACTCCTCCGGCTTGCCTCGGATGATGCTCAGGAAACGCTGCACCTCTTTCCGCAACGTGAGGTCGCCTACCCGGTATTCGTAGCTCGCCGCAAACTCCCTGAATTCAGCTAGCTTCGCCGCGTCTGGATCCTCATGCACCCGGTAAACCGCGGGAATCAGGCGGTTCTTCAACTCGCGCGCCACCACCTCGTTCGCTGCCAGCATAAACTCCTCGACGAGCTGGTGCGAGATGTCGTTCTCGATCTTCTCCATCCGCACCGGCTTCTTGTCCGCGTCCAGGATCACCTTCACCTCCGGAAAATCGAGCTCAAGCGATCCGGCCTCGAACCGCTTCTTGCGCAACAACGACGCCAGCTCCCACGCTGTGTGCAGCCGCTCGCCCAGCGGCGTCCGCGCTTCGCCGCTCAGGAGCGCGAAAGCCTCCTTGTAAGTCAAACGCGCCGCGCTTCGGATCACGCTTGATCCGAAACGAGCCGACTTGATGTTGCCGCTCTTGTTGAACTCGATGAAAACGGATTTCGCCAGCCTGTCCACGTTCGGCTTCAAACTGCAAATGCCGTTGCTCAGCTTTTCCGGCAGCATCGGGATTACGCGATCCACGAGGTAAACGCTATTCCCGCGCTCCCAAGCCTCCCGATCCATCGCGCCTCCAGGTTTCACATAGTGTGAGACATCCGCGATGTGGATGCCCACGCGCCATCCAGCCGGCAGTTTCTCGACAAAGATCGCGTCGTCGAAGTCCTTGGCGTCGTCAGGATCGATCGTGACGATCATCTGCCCCCGCAGATCTTCCCGTCTCCCGATTTCCGCCTCCTCGATGGTCTCGCTGATCCTCTCCGCTTCCTTCATCACCGCTGCGGGGAACTCTTCCGGCAGGTGGTATTTGCGGAGGATCGACAGCATGTCCACACCGGGGTCCGTCGCCGCTCCCAGCACTTCGGTGATCTCTCCCTCGGGATTAACGTGCCGGCTCTCCCATGGGTCCAGCTTTACCACCACTTTGTCTCCCACCTCAGCCTGCCGCGGCAGCGCCACAGCCCCGGGGTGGACATACACGTTATGGACCATCCGCGGACTGTCAGGGATGACGTAAAAAAATTTGTTGGATCTCTGCAGGGTGCCGACAATCGTCTCATGCGCCCTGCGCAATATCCGGATTACGCGCGCCTCAACGCGCGGCCCGCTTCGCGAAGGAGCCCGCCGTCTCTGATCGACGATTCCCTCGTCAATGATCCGCGCTACAACCCTGTCTCCATCCAGCGCCGTCCATGTATTCTCCGCCGACACGAAGATGTCCGCCTGCCCTGGACGTTCTCCGATCAAATGCGCGTTCCCCCGCTGATGCACCTGCAAGACCCCGGTGACTAAATCCGCCGTCTCAGGCAGCACATAGCGGTCTTTGCGGATGCGCGCGATTTCCCCTCGTTCCTCCATTTCTCGCAACAGCCCCCGTAATTCCGCGCGCCGTTCCGCGGGCAGGCGGAGCGCCTTTGAGATGTCCACCTTATCGAGAGGCCGATAGCTGGGCGCCCGCAACAATTCCAGGATGCGTGAATTGAGCGCTTTCGATTCAGCGCTGGGAGGTTTCATCAGCCTGCCACCCTGCGTTCTGAGGATGCCTTTTACAAGCTAAACAGTGGTAGACGCCTCCCGCGAATCGTCGTTCTATACCGGCATGTCACTCGCGCAGCCCGTTTCAAAGCGACCGCGCTCCATGAGCGCTTCCGCATTGGTTGCCGCCGGCATCCTCCTGAGCAGAATCGCAGGCCTCATCCGTGAGCAGGTGTTCGCGTACTATTTCGGCAACTCCCTTCCCGCTGCCGCCTTTCGCGCCGCCGTGCGCATTCCGAACTTCCTCCAGAACTTGTGCGGCGAGGGGGTTCTTTCGGCCTCCTTTATCCCTGTGTATTCGCGTTTGCTTGCCGAAGGGAAGAAGGACGTGGCTGGCAGGGTTGCGGGCGTGGTCGCAAGCCTCCTCGGTCTTCTCGTCAGTATCGTCGTTCTTCTTGGCGTGCTGCTCACTCCCGTCCTCGTGGATATTGTCGCGCCGGGATTCCCGGGCGAATTGAGAACGCTCACGTCTCACCTGGTTCAGATTCTCTTCCCAGGCGCGGGCATTTTCGTGATGTCCGCCTGGTGCCTGGGCATCCTCAACAGCCACCGGCTCTTCTTCGTCTCGTATGTCGCTCCCGTTTGCTGGAATCTTGCCATGATCGTAACGCTCCTGGTGTTCGGTCACAGCCAGCATCCCGACGCGCTTTCGGTAACGCTTGCGTGGGGATCCGTTGTGGGCGCCGCCCTGCAACTGACCGTTCAACTTCCGTTCATTTATGGTAGAAAGCAGGGCGGCGAGTCCATCGGCTCGGAGATCCGGTTCGCCATCGACACCACCCTGCAACCCGTCCGCCAGGTGTTTGGCAGCCTTGGACCCGTCGTCATCAGCCGCGGTGTGGTGCAACTCAGCGCCTTCGTGGATGCCATGATCGCCAGCTATCTTGGCGCCATCGCTGTCTCGAGTCTCGGCTATGTGCAGACGATCTATATGCTGCCGATCAGTCTGTTTGGCGTCGCTGTCGCCGCTGCTGAACTCCCGGCAATGTCCAGTTCCACCGGCAGCCAGGAGGAAATCCATTCCAAACTGCGCGCCCGTCTGATCTCAGGGCAGCGAACCATCGCCTTCTACGTCATCCCCACTGTGGCTGGCTTTCTCCTCCTCGGCAGGTTCATCGTCGCCGCCATCTACCAACACGGTCGGTTCGGGCCGGAAGATACGCTCTACGTCTGGTATGTGCTCATGGGTTCCACCGTTGGCCTGCTTGCCGCTTCCTGGGGGCGTCTTTACTCCTCCGCGTTCTACGCCCTCCGCGATACCCGCACTCCTCTCCGTTTTGCCATCATCAGAGTCGCTCTCACGGCAGGCCTCGGCATTCTGTTTGCTTTCCCTTTGCGCCCGATGCTGACCGCTTGCCTGCTGGATGTCCTCCAGCTCCCGGAACCTTCCCTTCCCGGGATCAAGCAGGGTCTTGGGGCGATCGGCCTCACATTCTCGGCAGGCATCGCGGGCTGGGTCGAGTTTCTACTCCTGCGCCGCGCTCTGGGCTTGAAAATCGGCCGTACGTCTCTCCCGGGGGAGTATCCCCTCATCGTCTGGACAGCAGCCCTGCTCGCTTCCCTCGGAGCTTGGGCCATCGGCAAGTGGCTGATCTTCCATCGCCCCTGGATGAGCATGGTCGAAGTTCTCTCCGTCTTTGCCATCATCTATTTCGCGATCACCATGACCTTCGGCGTCCCCGAAGCTCATGCCCTCACCCACCGCTTTCGGAAGGGCTCGCGTTAGCGACCTACGCGCGCTTGATGCCGCTTTGTTTTAACCCGGGAAGAAATGCCGTCAGCAACCCGATCAACGGCAGGAAAGAACATACTTTGAAGACGTATTGGATGTTCGTTCGATCTGCCAGATACCCCAGCATGGCTGACCCGATGCCGCCCATTCCGAAAGCCAGCCCGAAAAAGATGCCCGCGATCATTCCCACGTTCCCGGGCACGAGGTCCTGCGCATAAACGAGGATCGCTGAAAACGCGGAAGCCAGGATCACGCCCACACACACGGACAGAGCGCTCGTCCAAAACAAATCCGCGTAAGGCAGAAGCAACGTGAACGGCGCCACTCCCAGGATCGAAACCCAGATGACGTTCTTGCGTCCAAAACGGTCTCCTATTGGCCCGCCCAGAAAAGTCCCTGCCGCGACGGCGAACATAAACAGAAAAAGTTGAATCTGCGCCCGCTGAACGGAAACGTGGAACTTCGCGATCAGGTAAAACGTGTAGTAGCTGCTGATGCAGGCGAGATAGAAATACTTTGAGAAAATTAGCGCCACCAGGATCGCCAGCGCCATCACCACCCGCTTTCGCGGCAGCGCCTCGTCACTTCCGCATCGCTCGCTCCTTCGCGCTGCCTTGCGCGTGTTTTTCTGGTACCACCGTCCCACAAAGGAGAGAATGAGGATGCCCGCGACCGCCAGCACCGCAAACCACAACACATGCGCCTGCCCTCGCGGAACAACAATCGCCGCAGCCAGCAAAGGCCCCAAAGAACTCCCGGCGTTCCCGCCGACCTGAAACAGCGATTGCGCCATCCCATGTCTCCCGCCCGACGCCATGTGCGCTACGCGCGAAGATTCCGGGTGGAACACTGCCGAACCCATCCCGACCAGCGCGGCGGAGACAAGCAGCGCCGGAAAGCTGCCCGCGCGAGAGAGCGACACCAGTCCCACAAGTGTGATGGTCATCCCTGCCGCCAGCGAATACGGCATTGGCCTGCGATCTGTAAAAATGCCGACAAACGGCTGAAGCAGAGACGCTGTCATCTGAAAGCAAAGGGTGATCATTCCCACCTGCGCAAAGTCGAGGCGGTACGACGCCTTCAAAAGCGGGTAAATTGCAGGGATGACCGACTGGATGGTGTCGTTCACCATGTGGGAAAAACTGATTGCCCCCAGCACGATGAACACCGCCCCCGCGCCGTCTCCGCCGCCAGTTTCTCTCTTTTCCGCCCGCAGGTTTAACATCGTTGAATCCATCACGCGATCGCCTTCCCGTCAAACCGGTGGACTCCGCCGCGCCCGCCAATAAGGTGGGAACATCGAACCTCCCTTCTTCAAAGCGGATCCCGTCGTCTGGGTGAGCACTCTGCGTGTTTCCGAATACCAGGCTCGCTTTTCGGCTCTTCTTGAGATCCTCTCCCCGGAGGAAAAACAGCGGGCCCGCCGTTTCCTTAGAGACGAGGATCGCCAGCGGTTCATCCTCGGCAGAGCCGCAACGCGACTCACCTCGGCGCGCTACGCCGGCGTGGCTCCAAAGGACGTCACCTTCACCGTGGGTATCTCAGGCAAGCCGGGGCTGCGAGACGGACGCAGCCCGTTCGAGTTCAACGTCGCGCACAGTGGCGACTTCGTCCTCCTCGCCTGGAGCGAGCATTCGCCAGTGGGGATCGATGTCGAGTCCGTTCACCGGATTGCTTCCTTCACGGAGTTGGCCGCCTCGTTCTTCTCCCCGGAGGAACGCCAAGTCCTTTCTGAGCCAGGCGGCGACATCGCCTCCCTCTTCTACAGAATCTGGGCGCGAAAGGAAGCCATCCTGAAGGCGGAAGGCTGTGGCATCGCGGGGGGTCTTCAATCCTTCACCGTAGCTTCCCTTTCCGACGAGTGGCCTTGCAAAGTCACCTACCCGGCGACCAACCGCGCGTGGCAGCTCACGGATTTCGAACCCGCCCCCAAGTACGTGGCAGCCTTGGCGGTTTTTGGAAGGAACGCGCGTGGAGCATTGCGCCCACGCGGACCTGGAGACCTTCATCCCCTAAATGCCGATCCCCACCACCCAGTCGCAAGAGCCGCCCCCGCTTCCCTCCTCCACTGTGTGGCTGATGGCCAGCGCTGCTGGTTTGATTGTCGCGAACATCTACTACGCCCAGCCGCTCCTCGCGGACATCGCCCGCGCGTTCGGCCTTACAGTCACCCGCGCCGGCGGCATCGCCATGCTATGCCAGGTAGGCACCGCCACCGGGATGTTCCTTTTCGTCCCGCTGGGCGATAAGTTCGAGCGGCGCGGTCTCATCACCCTGCTCCTCTGTGCCGCCGCCCTTTCGCTCGCCCTCGTCGCCGTCGCGCAAAACACGCTGTGGCTTGCGCTGGCCAGCTTTGCCGTGGGCGCTACGGGCGCGACAGTCCACGTGGTGGTGCCCTTTGCCGCGCACCTTGCCAGCCCCCGCGAGCGAGGGAAGGTCGTGGGCTCCGTCCTGGGTGGCCTCCTGTTCGGCATTCTCCTGGCTCGGACGTTTAGCGGCTTTGTCGGAGCTGCGTTCGGCTGGCGCGCGGTTTACGCCACCGCTGCCGTCGCCATGATCCTCCTCGCCGTTGTCCTGCGCTTTCGCCTTCCGCGCAGCGTGCCGGAACAGGTCATCTCGTGGCCCGCCCTCATCCGCTCCGCCTTCGGCCTGGCAGTCCGCCATGCCGCCCTGCGCGAGTCGGCCATCATCGGGGCCATGCTATTCTGCGCCTTCAGCGCTTTTTGGACGACGCTCATCTTCCTTCTCCAGTCTCCTCCATACCACAGCGGCAGCACCGTTGCGGGGCTGTTCGGTCTGGTCGGCGCCGTGGGCGCTCTCGGCGCCCGCACAGTGGGACATCTGGCCGATAAACACGGGCCCCGTGTGACCGTTGCCGTCGGCCTCTGGATGTCACTCGCCGCATTTATCCTTATGGCTGTTGCTGGCAGATCCATGCTCGGGCTCATCGCGGGCGTCATCCTCATGGATCTCGGCGTCCAGATTGCCCATGTCTCCAACCAAACGCGCATCTACAGCATCGATCCCAATGCCCGCAGCCGCTTGAATATGGTTTACATGGTCACCTACTTCACCGGCGGAGCCTCCGGTTCCTACCTGGGCGCTCTGGCCTGGCATCGTTTCGGATGGCTCGGCGTCTGCTCCCTCGCCATCGCTGCCCTCCTCTGCGCCATAGGCATCAGCGCGCTTTACGGCAGGCGTCTCAACGCCGCATGAACCAACCCCCTTCACAAGCCGCGGACGCTCTCCTCTTCTTTGTGAAAAACCCAGAGCCGGGCAGGGTAAAAACCCGCATGGCCTCGACCGTCGGCCCCAATGCCGCCGCTGCCATCTACCGGAGTCTGACCTCCGAAATTTGCGCCATCCTTCCGCCCAATGCCGCCCTGTATGTCCATTTCGACCCGCCGGACAAACAGCTCGAGATCCAGGAATGGCTGACACCGATGCTGCCGTCCCATGCCCAGTTTATCCCGCAAATCGCCGGGGACCTTGGCGACAGAATGCGCGCGGCTTTCCAAACCGCGTTCAGCATCGGCCACCAGAGAGTCGCCATCATCGGCAGCGACTGCATTGACCTATCCGACTCAACGTTCACGGAAACGTGGCGATCTCTCGAAACTTGCGACTGCGTCCTCGGCCCCTGCTCCGACGGCGGCTACTACCTCTTGGCTATGAACCGCCTCCATCCCATCCTCTTCGAGAATATTCCGTGGAGCTCCCTTCAGACACTTCCGCAAACCCTCCATGCGGCAAGCTCCGCCAGCCTCAAAGTCCACCTGCTCCCCATGCTGGACGACATCGACACGGAAGCCGACTTGTTGTCCGCCCGGAACCGCCATCCCCGCCTCTTCACAAACCGATCCGTCTAGGGTAAACTGATTTCCCGTCACCCCTTCTCTTCATGCAAATCACACAACCTCTCGTCTTCGAACCTCTCTTCATGGAACGTGTCTGGGGTGGCAGGCACCTCGAATCCCTTTTTCACAAGAACCTCCCGTCCGGCGCGCGTATCGGTGAATCCTGGGAACTTGTGGATCGCGAGGAAGCGCAAAGCGTCGTCCACTCAGGCCCACTCCAGGGCAGCACCCTCCACGACCTCTGGACGGAACATCGCGCCGCCATCTTTGGAGAAGTTCCTGACGCCCCGCGTTTTCCTCTCCTTCTCAAACTACTCGATGCCCGCGAGCGGCTATCCGTGCAGGTTCATCCCCCCGCGTCCGTCGCTGGAGAACTGCGCGGCGAACCCAAAACGGAGATGTGGTATATCGCCGATGCCAATCCCGAGGGAGACATCTTCGCGGGCTTGAGACAAGGCGTGGACCGCGCCGAATTCGAGCAGGCGCTTAAGTCGGGCGACCTCGCCGGCAAACTGCATCGCATCGACGTCAAAGCAGGCGATGCCATATTCATCCCGAGCGGACGCGTTCACGCAATCGGAGCCGGCACCGTCATCGTCGAAGTTCAGCAGAACAGCGATACGACCTATCGCGTCTTTGACTGGAACCGATCCGGCCTCGACGGAAAACCACGCCAGCTCCACATCGAGGAATCGCTTCGCTCCATAGACTTCAACGACGCCGAACCATCCCTTCAGCCCAAGGGCTCCGAAACGGTTGTCGACTGCGAATTATTCAATGTGGAAAAGTGGACGCTCACCGCCCCGCGCGCCGCCTGCGGCGCTGCCCAATCGGCCATCATCACCTGCCTCGAAGGCGAAGTCGACTGCGCAGGCGCCCGATTCTCCCCCGGAGATTTCTTCCTCGTCGCCGCGTGCCAAGCCGATAAACTCCTCACGTCGGGCGCAAAGCCCGCTTCCCTGCTCCGCACTACCATCCCCTCCTGACCGAAACGCCTGCTCCCCAATCCAAAGCTCCCCATGCTCCCCAAACCACTTCCCGCCATCCTCTCCGCCTCCCTCCTGCTCCTCGCTCTTTCCGGATGCGCGGAAAAACAGGAAGCCGAAACCAGCACGTTCAAAGTCATGGACGTCAAATCCAGCAAAATGGAGACGGACCAGGGCGTCGTCAAAGTGAAGCTCAAATCGAGTGGTGAGATGTCGGAAGCCGATTTCAGTTCAATCGTCCACTTCGTCAAAATTGTCGCTAAACATCAGGCCACAATACGCCAGCGCGAACTCGCCGCGCAACGGGGCCGCAGAGCCGCCCAAACACTCCGGAAGAAAGCACGCTACATCGCCGTAGACACTGAAAAGAGCTCCCCTGTCGCCACACAATCCTCAAAGCCCGTAGAGAAAAGCGTCATGATCTGGGACACGGAATCCCAGCAAGTAGTCGGCAACGAAGTGTACGACGTCGAAACCGCTCCACCGGTAGGCGCCACCGCAAAATTCGACACCTATTCTGCCGAATACGTTGGTTCGGGCTCGTAGATTCGTCTCGCGGCCCTCGTCAACCGCCCGTCGGCTTTGCCTGTTCACCGAACCGGGCAGACGGCTTGCCTCGCCCCCAAAAACGTGCGAAGACTTCTCTCTTCCAAACGCCGGCATAGCTCAGTTGGTAGAGCAGCTGATTTGTAATCAGCAGGTCGTCGGTTCGAACCCGTCTGCCGGCTCCCTTACAAGCCCCTCAAGATCAATGGCTTACTGAGCGAGGCGCTCAGCATTTCACCCGACCGGAATCGGCTCACTGCCGTTTACTGCCAAAACGATTTTGGCAGCACCTTGCGCCCGCGCCTGCGCAGCGCCAAACGAGGGACCTGCTTGCATGGATTCTCCGAAAGGAGGTCTCCCGTGCCTAGGCGCTCCATCCTCAAAGTCGTCAAAGTCAACTACACGCCCAGCGCGCCGTGGATGGTGCGGGTGCCTACCCGGCTGCAATCCACCGAGGGCTCACAGAAGAAGTTCTTTGAAAAGGAGTCGGTCGCGAAGGCGTATGCGGAACGACTCGCCCGTCAAATGGGCGAATACCAGACGCAGGCGCTGGGGCTCACCGATCGCCAGAAGGTGGAAGCCGCCGAATGCTACCGCATTCTCGGCAAAGAAGACGCCAGCCTGTTGGAAGCGGTGCATCACTACGTCGGCCTACCTTGCGCAGGCGAAGCAGTCTGCTCCGATTGGCCAACTCTTCGAAGAGTTCCTGGCCGCGAAGCGTCAAGACGGTTTGAGCTCCAAGTATCTCGCGGATCTGCGGAGCAAGCTTGGACGCTTCGTCGCGGCCTTCTCCGATACGCTCGCCTGCAATCTCACGGCTCCGACACTGGAGGCGTGGTTGCGGGGTTTGAAAATGGGCTCTGTCTCGCGCGAATCCTACCGGCGCAACATCAGCGTCATGCTGGAGTTCGGTCGTCGACGGGGCGCTCTGCGCGTCAATCCAGCCGCCGATATCAAGATCACGCGGCGGCCCGAGGGCGAAGTGACGATCCTCTCACCGGAGGACGTAGCGCGTCTGCTGGAGTGCTGCCCCTCCGACCTCAGACCCTATGTGGCGATCTGCGCCTTCGCTGGGCTACGTCCATCGGAGGCCGCGTCGCTCGATTGGTCGAACATCCACTTCGATACGATGCAAATCGAGGTCAAAGCTCGACATTCGAAAACACGCCGTCATCGTCTGGTGCCGATGCAACCGAATCTTGTGGCGTGGCTCCAGCCGCACAAGGGAGAGAGTGGTCCGATCGGCTATTCCCGTCGGAAATTCCGCGACGCCTACAAAGCTGCTGGAATGGAGCACTGGAAAACCGACGTGCTACGCCACTCCTACGGCACTTTTCGATTGCCCATTCTCAAATCCGCCGACGCTCTTGCTCTCGAAATGGGGAACTCTCCCGCGGTGATATTCAGGCATTACCGCCGGCCGATGACCGAAGCCGACGCACAACGGTATTTCGATCTGTTTCCCGCGAAACCCGCCCTGCAAAGCGAAGCTGCGAAGCCGGTCAATGAGGACGGCGGCGGCCCGCCGGACGCGAATGCTTCACCAAAATTGCTCGCGGCGTAGTCAATCTGCTCCGGGTGCGCTGCCTCACTGAGGCAGCGCACCCGTCCGTGGATTGCCACTTGGTAGCGCAAGTCCTAAACCGCGCGGCTAAGATGCGTCTGCTTAAACTGCTCCAGTTCCTCCGCAGGGATTCGCCAGCGTCGGCAAATACGAATCGCGCTAATGCGGCGGGAAGTGCAAAGGGCGCGAATCGTCTTCGGGGCCAACTTGAGATGCGCCGCGGCCTCTTCCGGTGTGAGGAGGACTTGGCTGACTGGCTGAGCGCTGCGATTGCGTGGAGCTGGTTGTTCCATTGCCTCATCCTGAACCACTCTGGATGCGAACGTGCGCTGGCTCTGGCGCAAGGCGAGCAAATGCGCGGCACGCGATGATATTCCTGTCGCCGGCCGAGATTCCGACGACCTCCATTTTCTTGATCCTTACGAGGATCGAGGCGCTTCTTCCGAGCGACTACGCACGGGCATCGGCGAACACGGTCAGCAAATTGGGCGGGCAGCACACCTTTCTCTCCTCCTTCCAGGCGCCGCGCCGACTGAGCGGGGGCGAGCGCCAGCGAGGAGGTCCTCAACCACGCCGCCGATGCGAAGCCTCCCCAATTTTGCCCCAGAGGCTGAGCAGCGGCTGCCACGCACTCGGCGGGCGGCTGTCGCACGAGGCGTGTCAGATTCTTCTGGCGCGCGGCGTGATAGGCAGGCGTGGTGTGGAACTTCGACCGCGATGATCTGCGCTGGCCCCCTCGGAGCGGAAGGGCGCGGGCCAGTGGTAGGCCCGGAAGCGGAGAGAGGAGCGGCGCAGATGATCGCTACGGCCCCACACTTTCGGGAGTCTGTGTGGAAGCCGGCGAGCACAGTCTCCCCGGCGCAGCCGCGTCAGGAAGGTGGACCTCGATCAAAATCGCTGTTCTTCGGGAGAGCGACCGAATGGCGCATCGCAATTTGCCAGTCGGACTGCAAATTGGTGCGCGCCCAAACTCAGCCGCGTGCATTCACTTCACGTCGGCCGGAATATCCGTGAACCTTCCGCATGCGAATCGAGTGCCGCCGAATTGCCGAACTGCCGTTCAACCTCAATCTGCCCGAAGATGAATATGAAATCCGAGTCGGGGAACGAGACGGTGCTTCTCCATGTCTTGCAGGAGCGTATCGCCGCACACTTGGGGATGGATGACCAGTCGAGCTTCCTGCTCATTTCACGTGCGCAACTGGCGGCAGGCATTGATGGCGCGCAGTCCGTTTTCCACCAGCGTCTGCGGACAGTGATCGAGCTGGTGGACGTGTTGAGGTTCTAGACGAACAGATTCACGTCCCCACGGCGCAGGAAGAAACAGCCGAATTGTCGCGCCAGCTCATACTGAGCCGCACCGGACTGAGTGGTCCCGCCTTGGAGGCTCGGGCGGCAACGGAACTGACGCTGATGGACGCTGAAACAGCTCGAATCTTCAGGCACCAGCTCGGCCGCAAGCTGACCGCCCGACAGCGCCTGCCCGCCGGCGTGCCGATATTTCAGAAGGCGCTCAACACGCTCGTGCGCCTCTACATGACGCGGTTTGGCGACTTCTTCGTCGAAGAAGTAGCGATCCATCAACTCGCGGGCATGGTCACGTCGGGGGTGCTGATTGTTTGGTCGGTGGATGGTGTGGTGGTCGAGCAAGTGGCACATGTGGAAAAAGTGCCCGGGATAATGTGGGGACAATGGTATGACTACGGCGAGGCGGCTGTCGCCGAGTTCCGCGCCGGCTGAGTAGTGGGGTGGTGCCGGACTCGATTCAACTCCTCAGCGTACGAGCCCGCGCCTTCCTCGAACGCGGTGCGTATCGGTCTGCGATCATTGAAGCCTCGGCGGCGTTAGAAACCGCGGTCACTCGACGTATCCAATCAGGGTTTGCAGCAGCCGGTAAATCTGACGCCGAAATCACCGGAGCGTTGAAGTGTGGCCGAACGTTTCCAAGACCGCGCGAAGAAGCTGCTCAAACAAGCCACCGGCACATCGGCAGCAACGCTCGATGCGACCCTTTGGCAGCAGGTCCTTGCCCATCGCGAAAGCTATCGGCACCGGATTGCGCATAGCGATTTGGAGCCGCCTGGGAGGGAGGCCGAGACGGCGGTTGAGCACTTCATCCGCCTCGCCGCGCTCGTTTCCGCCATCCCGTGATCCGATGGAAAGCACTCGCCGGTGAAAGTAGAATCGAGCGACCATCCATCGGTAATTTTGTCCTCCCCATTTATGCCCTCTCAACACTCTTGGGATCACTTCTGGCAGCAGTTGCTCGCCGAAAATGGCGCAGAAAGGCCCGGATGGGTCGCGCTGCTGCTCATCCCGCAGGGTTTGTCCGATGCGAACGTCCTCGCCTTGCAGCGTTCTTTGTCGAGCTTGGTCGGCACTGGAGAAACACGACCGTATGTCCAGCTATTCCATGTCGCCCCCGCGGCTTTCATGGAAGATGTGCGGAGACAAATCATCTTCGCTGGGGATCAACTCGGCGCGGACTCGGCAGGGATACGGCTTGATGCCATCAGCGCGGACGCAGAGTCGCTGATCCAACACCTGACCGCAGCACCGGAGCGATCCGTCGTCATCGTCCATCACTTGGAGATTTTCCATGCGGCGGGCACCGCGCAGACGGCGGGAATGATTCATACTTGGTCTGGGGTGGAAGTCAGTGTAGCGACGCTCGACGAACGCCATGGAGCTCAAGTGGGCGCGGTCGTCGCGCAATTGCTGGAGGTAGCGAAAAGCCGGCAACTCTTGATCGTGGCGCATGCGGGTCTGTCGTCCCACGTTACCAACGCTTTCGACCCTGCGTTGAAAAGCGCGCGGGATCTCTGCATTCGCGGAGGCGAGCGGATGCAGGATCGCTACGGAGCACTGGTCACCCGACTGCTTGACCGTGTGCGGGCGGGCACTCTTTTGTTAGACCGCGCTCGATCGGGGCGCGGCGAGCGATGCATGAACCCGAACTGCGGGCTCAAGCCGACGCACAACTGTTGTTCTCACATCACCGCTTTGATGAAGCTTGGCGAGTTGTCGAGCCGCACCTCGACAGC
The DNA here is from genome assembly GCA_963828525.1 of uncultured Verrucomicrobiae bacterium. GTDB lineage: Bacteria > Verrucomicrobiota > Verrucomicrobiia > Chthoniobacterales > Chthoniobacteraceae > CAWHEP01. Next base: position 15,809 of record CAWHEP010000001.1, on the reverse strand, counting down.
TATGAGAACGCCCCCGCCGCGATTTGCCTCGGGGTCGCGCGCATCGCACTGGCGGCGTTTCACCATGACGCAGCGCGCAGTTGGCTGCGTCGGGGTGTCGAGCGGGTCCGCGAGCATTCGCCGACCTTCGTTCGGCCTGGCAGCTCGCGCGAGAACTCGATGAGGATTCGTTGTCGGAAGAGCTCTTCGCGAAATTCGCGGCTGCCTATCCCAAGGAACCCTTGGTTCTCCAGGAACAGGCCGCCCGACTCCTCCGCGAGTGGCGTTACGCGGAAGCGTCTGACCATGCGCGCCGCGCAGGGTTGCATTTCTATGCCGCGGTTTGGGAGGCGTTCGGCGAGCCCGCATTTGATCTCGAAGCAACTCTGCGTTTAGCCCGCCACGACGAGGATCGCGCCTACATTCACTGGCGCGCCGCGCTCGACGCGGAGCACCGCGAAGACCTTGATTCCGCCATCTTACTGGCCGCAATGGTTCCGGAGACGAGCGAACATCACGATCGCGCGATGGCCCTCCGGCTGTGGATTTTTGGGCGTGGGGTGCTCCATCAGGTGAAGGTCAACGACCCGACGTTGATGAATTGATGCCTTTGATCCTAGCAATGGCGACTGATCCGCAAAAGCGATCTGCTCGAATGGCGTTCGAAGATTTGATGGAAGAAACCCTCGGCGAACGCGCCGTCCTGACCCTGCTGCTCACCACATGCGAAAGACTTCTCCCGCGGTGCAAGTCGCCGCGGGTCAGGCTCCCCGAGCGGTTCTCTTTGCGAGAAATGACGGTGAACTGGCAGATCCTGACGAAGTGATTGCCTTTTCCAAGGAACTCACGGAGACGACTCTGAAAGACCTGCTGGTGATCGGCCGCGGCGAACTCCCCGCCGAGATGCTGCCGCGGGCAACGCCCGAGATGGTGAGAGCGCTTCTTCATCAATGAGCTAATGGACCTGACGGGCAATCCGCGGCAAATCGCCACGCACAGGCTTTGGGAAATCGAGTTGGTTTGCCGAGCGCTTGGCGAGCCTTCAAAGGATTGTTTCACCGCGATCAAACTCGTGCGCGGTCTCGCCCGTCAGGGCGATCATCAAACGGCGCGCGACTTTGCCGAGGAAACCCTTCGTGTTTTGCCCATGACGCAGCCGATTCACCGACTCTGGCGCACGGGTCTTGCGTGGATGGCCTTCGCAGAGGCATTTCTGTGGACGGGTAATCCGATGGCGGCGCTCCGTTGTGCGACGCTGATGTTGGCTGCCTGGCAGTCCGGAGTTCGCGAGGCGGAGGTCGCCTGCGACGCGTTAAGACTTGCTCGCGCATCTATCGCAATCTGAGCTTGACGCCACTGGCCCGCCGGTCTTGGAGGATGAGAAGCGACTGCGGACGCACTGCGGGGCAGTTGATTTGATGTGGCAACTCGATGCCCTCATGCTGGACCTTGAAGCCCAAGATCTGAAAGGTGGCGATCGCACAGCATGGTTGCATCACTTTGCGGCACTGCTGCGACTCTGGCGGCAACTCCCCGAGCGGGCAGAAAAACTGCCGATGCTTTCTCGCATCATCAGCATCGGACGCCACCTGCAAGTCCTCGGCGCGGTGCTACCGGCGGCGCTCGTGCAAGAATTGACGGAGGCGCTGAAGGCGGAGGACGCGCCACCGGCGTCGGCGCTCCGGCACGCGCTTACGGCGCCGCCAACGCGCACCGAGTTTCTGGCCATTGTCGAACGCTTTGATTCCGCCGTGCGGAAAGACGATCTCAAAACTCAGCTCTCGGCGCTGCGGATTTTGGCGGAAGACACCCTCGAGGCCGCCACCCGTGCGAACGATGCCGATCTTTTTCTCGCTGCCCTCGGCGTGCTCGCCCAGCCGGTGCTGAGTCTCACGGCGGGCGTCCAGAAGATCCGCTGAGTGCCGACATCACCCATCTCCACCGACACTCCTTGGAAGCGATAGCAGGCATGGACCGGGAGACGATCCAGGATATGGACGCCGTTCTCCGCCGCGCAGGCCGGCCACGTGAGCGGCAGATCGTCGCCGCGTGTATGGTCACCGCGGCACAGCTCGCCGCATCACTCCGGCCCGACGAAACCGTACTGCTCATCGCTCATTCTGGAGGTGGTCAGCTTTGCGTATGCGCGGTGAACTCCGGCGGCCAAGTCGCGCTTTGGATCGCGCCGGAGGACTCGTGGTCGGAGGTTCGCTTTCGCCGCTGGCAACGGCGATTTCCATCCGGCTATCGATTTGCCGGCGCTCCCGGTGGGAATGGTTGGAGCCGGAAGCAATTGCAGGAAACGGTAAAAGGGTTGGGGATCTACTTCCCGACGCCGCCGTCTCGACTTACCGTCATCCCGAGCGCCGACCTGTTTCTTTTCCCGTTCGCGATGGTGGCTTCTTGGCATCCATCAAGCGACGTTGCCAGCGCCTCGTTTCTAACGCCCGCCGCAACCGACAGTTTCCTCGGCGTGAGTGCGGTGATTTCAACCGCACCTTCTCCTCAATGGCTGATAACCACCCGCGCAGCCGCACCATCGCGTCACATCGACCGCCGAGTATGGATCGGATCTCCCGACACCACCGACGAAACACTTCGAGAGTTGCGCAAAGGGCTTCGCTGGCAGTTTCAAGCGCATGGGATTCGGATTATTGAGGGCGAGCGCCCTACGGGTCTGGCCGGTGCCAGTCTGGCGATCGTGATCGCGCATGGGGTGCAGGCGGAGGGCCGGGAGTTTCATGCGCTGAGCGACGGGGTCAATAGTTTCAGCCCGACAGAGGTCGCAAGTTGGCTCGAAGGCTGCGCCTGCGTCGTGATCGCTGTTTGCCACGGTGGCGCGGCCACAGCTCAAGCGCACTCGCACGAGACGCGAGGGCTCGTTTCGGCGATTCTGGCGGTCGGGGTCCAAGCAGTGATTGCTTGTCCGTGGCCACTGGGTTCCGATGTCGTCCGGTCGTGGATTCCTGCGTTCCTGCAGTCACTCGCTTCCGGCAAGACCGTGGATGACGCCGCGTTCGCGGCAGCCGGCCAAGTTCGCAAACATCTCGCCGACGCAGCGGCGGGAGTGGCAATGCAGGTCTTTGGGGATGGTGGCATGACAGTGGCCGCTCACATTCCGTCCGGCGACTGAGCGCGGAGCGGGTGGCTCACCGCGTAACTAAGGCTGCGACACCGTGTCCGCCTGTGAGTGAAGTCGCGCGGATCGCCGACGAAGAAGCTACCCGGCTTTGGTGCCTCATCCAGCGGCCGAGCCGAGAATCGTTGCCAGACTTGGTTAACCTGTAGTGGGCCGCACACCTTTCTCTCCTCCTTCCAGGCTCCGCGCCAACTGAGCGGGGGCGAGCGACAGCGAGGAGGCATCAGCCAATTGGCTGGCGCGAAGCCTCCCCAATTTCCCCGGAGGCTGAGCAACGGCCAACTGACTTCTGGCGGGCGGAGGCCGCAGGCGGCGTGAAGGCTTCCTTGCCGGCGCGCCCGCGTGAAGAGGCAGGCATGGTGCGGAGCTTCGTAAGCGATGCATCTGCGCCGCCCCCGCAGCGAAGCGGGAGGCCGAAGGCGCGGGCGACAGGCGGGGGCCGAAGGCCGGAGCGTAGCAAGGAGCGGCGCAGATGGATCGCCTGCCTCCACACTTCCGGGAGTCTGTGATGGAAAGGCGGAGGCACAGTCTCCCGCGGCGAAGCCGCATCAGGAAGGCGTTGCGGAAACCTGGGTTTCTGCTGGGATGGGGGGTGAGAGACCGGAGGGCCAGCGGGCGGGCTCGAACTGGGGAAGGGTTCAACCCTTCCCCGTCCAAACTCAACGGGTCAGCGGTTTGTCGGACAGTGAGCCTGTTTTCCTGGATGGCGGAAGAATTTCCGCGGCCTTGCCGAAGACCACTCCCAGCCTATGGCCGTCCACGTCACGAATGTCGGCCGATTCCGCGCCGTCGATTACTACCGCATAACCGCTCTGGATCGTCTTCCCGTCGCTGTCTGCGGACGGAAGAACACGCACGCCGACGCCGATCTCGGCGAGTTTGGAAAGCGCTTTGCGGCTGGTGTCGAGCTGCATCAGTGCGGCGGTGAAGCGCTGCTCATAATCCTGCTGAATGCCGTGCTTGAACCACGCAACGATGACGATGCTCCCGATGACCATGAAGCCAAGGAGGGTTGCGGTGATACCGCCAAGATTCACGCGCCGCCACTTTTCTACAGCGTCCTCCGCCGTGGTCGTCGCTTCCCGGATACTCCCGGCACTCGCGGCAAGATCCTTGAGCACGCGTTTGAAGGGCTGCAACGCCTCCTCATCGATCTGGCTCTTCACTTCGCGGACGACTGAACCGGCATCGAAGCAGGAGGCAGCTTTGCGCAAAGCGCCTTCCGCTGTTCCCAGAACGCTGATTGATCGAGCATTGGTACTGGCGTTGATCTTAGCCGCCTTCTCAAGAACAGCCACCATCTCACGCTGATTCTCTTCCTGATTGGCGAGGTCACTCTTCAACGTCGCCAGCCGCTCGGTGAGCGGGTCCATCAATTCTGCCTGAATCTTTTTCGGCAGGGTTGTTAAGAATGCCCCGTTGGCTTCCAGGAGCAATACGAGAGCGCTGAGCGTGTCTCCGCTTTTGCGGCCCTCAAGACGCCGAAGATAAAACTCCCACGCCGCGTCGCGTTTCTGGGGGTCGGAGAGGTGCGAGATAGCGGCGCGCCAGTAGCGCCGCGATTCGGGTTCGGGTGAGACGCCGACTTCGGAGGCGACGCGACAGTCGGCAGTTCGCTTTCGTCGCTATTCATCGTCGTTGCTGAGATTGATCGACGAACCGCGCTGCTGCGCGGCAGCTCGCTGCACGTCGGGTTCGGAACGCGGGATTTGTGCGAGTGCGGAAGTTGGCAGCAGGTGGGATGCAATCCGGTCGAACCGACTGAAAAATTCCTCCAGCCAATCCTCCAGAATCATCTGATGGCCGAGGTCGAGTTCCAGGCTGGGATCGTGGAGTGCCTGGGTGGGCGAGAACGCCCGACCGAGCTTGGCTTCCTGGGTTCTCAGATAGTTGCGGGTGTCCGTGAGTAACTGAGGAATGTCGAGGCGCGCTGCCCCGAAGGATGCGAGCTGTTTCTCCAAGGCACTACGCTCATAGAATCGGGTAGTGGGAACACGTGCGAGATTCCGAACCACAATCCAGTCCACCGTATCTCCGAGCGCATCGACGGTGCGGGCGATGTCGTCCATATCGGAGATTTCGTCGATGGGATAGACCATGACGGTAGCTCTGGCGTTGGCGGCGGCGGCCATTTCCGGGAAGCGCACCATACGAAAAGCCCGCAGGATCGTCTGCTCCATGTGGGCGCTCGGATCGACCACCGTCACCTCGGCCTTCGTCACACCCCGCAGAATGCGCACGACCTGACCTTCGGGCTCTGTACTCGGCGGAACAAAGGAGACGTGATTCGGGAGTGCCGTGCTCAAGGTGCGATTGGATGCGTCCAAGTCGTATCCCCTCCACTGGACACCTCGCGCGTTCATCCATTCGCAACGGGCGATCGCCTCGGTGCTCTTGCCCAGATTGCCCCTCGTCTGAATCGGTAAGACGAGGCGGTGGTGAAGAGTTTTGGATTTGGGTTCTGCCGACGAACCGGATTGAGGGGATTCGGCGGCTTGAATAACGGGCTCTTTGGATTTGCTCATGGTTCTTGATCAGTGGTGGAGTTGAAAAAGCTGCGCGCCCTCGCTCTATTGGCGGGCTGCGAAGCGCCCGGTCGTTGGTCGTTTCGCGAAGGTGCGAATTGTCGGTCCGACTCTGCTTCCGGCTTCGGCTGCGGGTGGCGTTTGAGCCAGCGCGCGACGGTGCTCTTGCTGACCTCGATTCCGTGCTCGCGGAGGAAAACGGCTATCGCGCGCAGCCGTTTGCGCTTACGCCGCAACGCCCATAGCGCCTCGGCAAAAGGATCAAGCTTAGAGCGGGGTGGATCGACCTCGGAGTTCTCGGCCGCCGCCAAAACTTGAACCGGGTCAGCCATGGCGAGGCGAGAGACAAAGCGGGAAAGTCTGCGAAAATCCGGGCCGTCTGGCGGGACGAGTGGAGAAAAGGGCGGGACTCCGCGCCTCAACGCGGGACAGCACGGGGGACATGCCGGAGCGAAGCGCTTCTCGTTGCATCGATTTGCGAGTTGTCCCGCCTTCAAAGGCTCGGCTTTGACGTATTGCGTCTTCCTTAAATCCAACTCCTCTGCTCCACTGTTGGGGACGTATCAATAGCGGCTCGTGCATGGAGGAACGCTAGCCGGGAACGCGAACCACTTGCGCCAATCCGGGCGCAGCTTTCAATTCCGAGCCCGATTAGCTGGCCGGGTGTTCACACGGGCGAAAATCTATGGTGGCGAGCGCTACCTCAAAAATCACCTCTCCGCGAACGACTACTACGCCGAGGGGGAAAAGGTCGTCGGTCGTTGGGTTGGTCGTGGAACCGAGTTTCTCGGGTTGAGGGATGAAGTGGACGCCGAACAATTCGAGGCATTGCGTGAGAATCGCCGTCCCGGCACCGCTGAACGCCTGACTCCCCGCACGAAGGACACTCGCGAGCCGACTGGTCCGTGAGGCTCGGGAGACTTTTCGACGCGAGCATCACCGCGAGGGATCCGATGCGGAGATTGCCAACTTTCGAGCTGGCATGAAACCGCTCGCCAATCGAGTCGCCTTCTACGATTTCCAATGCTCAGCGCAAAAATCAGTTTCGATTTTAGCTGTCGTGGCCGGTGACGAGCGGCTGCGGCAGGCTCATCAACGCGCCGCCGGAAAAGCTTTTGCCGAGCTGGAGCAATTCGCCGCGCGGCAGAAAAACACCCTCTTCACTCGTGACTCCGAACTGACCGGGAATCTGTGCGCCGCCGCGTTCACGCATGACGCCAGCCGCGCTCTCGATCCGCAGTTGCACACGCATTTCGTTGTCGCCAACGCGACCCGTGACAGCGCTGGCAAATGGTATGCCTTGGAGGAGTGCCAGATGCTCAAGGCGATTCGCTATGCGGGGAAGGTCTACCAGAACGAAATGGCGCAGCGCGGTGACCAACCTCGGGTACACAATTCGCGAGGCACGCGACGATAAAGGGCAGGTCACCGGTTTCGAGGTAGAGGGAGTCTCCGAGGAACTATGCGCGCGCTTCGCCAAACGAAGAGCGGAAATCGAGCGGGAAATCGCCGTCTTCCAGAAAAAGCACGGGCGCGAACCGACCACTGTCGAGATTTCAAGGATTACTCGGGAGACCCGTGATGTAAAACTCGCTGAAGTCACGACAGACGAAGTTCGCGAGCGACAGCGGTCCCAACTGTCATCGGCCGAATGGGCGAATCTAGAGCGTCTCAAACTGAGCGCGATTGCTCGCTCCAAGGCTCCAGGGCACAAGGACGGACAGGAGATCGCGGCGTTACGGGCCGGCGTCGATCACCTCTTCGAGCGGCAAAGCGTTGCGCACGGGCACGAAATTCTCGCGGAAGCGATTAATCAAGCACTTGGATCGGTCGACCTTGATGTGCTGAAGGAAACCGTACGAGGCGGCGGCGCCGAACTGGTTCCTCTGACCGCCGAACCCTCGCTATTTGGAGAATACGCGACTCGTCGGGGGTTGGAATTGGAGCGCTGGGCAGTTGCCTTCGTCGATGCCACGAAAGGGCAATGCTCGCCGTTGAATCCGAGCTTTGAGCCAAGCGAGAGACTTTCCGCCGAGCAACGAGACGCCGTGCGGTCAATTCTGTCCACGACCGACCAAGTCTTCAGCCTGCGTGGCGTAGCGGGTGCGGGCAAGACGACCACCCTGCGTGAAGTGCAGAATGGGTTGGGCGCACGCAAAGTTCATTACGTAGCACCGACGGCCGCCGCCGCGAAGGTCTTGCAAGGCGAAGGATTCGGTAATGCGACGACGGTGGAAGACTTTCTGCAAAACGTCTCCAGGCGCGAATCATTGATCGGGGCCGTAGTTGTCTGCGACGAAGCGGGACTCAAATCGAATCGCCAAGGCGCTGAGCTTCTGCGCTTGGCGCAAAAATATCGACTGCGGGTGATTTTCGTCGGTGACGTGCGGCAGCACGTCAGTGTCGAGGCGGGAGACTTCCTTCGAGTCCTCGAAACGCACAGCCAACTCGGACGGTGTGAAATCCGCGAAATCCGCCGGCAAGCCGCCGTCCCGGAATACCGAGCGGCGGTCGAGCGCATGGCTGCAGGAGATGCTCGGGGTGGTCTTCGCGCATTGGAAGAATTGGGTTGGATCAAAGCGGGAGGTGCGGACTACCTCAGCGCAGCCGCGTCTGAATACCTGCGCCTCACGCAGGACGGGGCGTCGTTGGACCGCTGCCTTGTGGTCGCCCCGACCTGGGCCGAAAACTTTCGGATCACGAAGTGCATACGAGACGAATTGAGGAAGCGTGGCCGCTTGCCTTCGGAGGGAGTGGAGTGCTCGGTTTACGATTCGCTACGCTGGACGACCCAGCAGAGGACCAACGCTCGCAATTACGCCGTCGGGCAGGCTGTTTCGTTCAACATGCCCAATGGCGGGTGGAAAAAGGGCGAACTCGCTCAAGTACAGAGAGTAGAGGCAGGTGAAGTCTGGCTGGGAAGCCACGGCGGCAAAGAACAGCGTCTCGATTTGCGCACGGCAAAAGCATTTGATGTCGGCACCTTTCGGGCGGTCGACATCGCCGTCGGTGATAAACTCCTCGTCCGTGCCAACGCGCGAAATCGTGGGTTGATCAACGGCCAAGTGCTCACGGTCGAGAGCATCCGGCCGGATCGAACGATTCACACCCAAGAGGGCGTCGCAATCCCTGCGAACTTCCGGCACTGGTGCCACGGATACGTGGTCACCTCGCATAAAGCACAGGGGCGCACGTGCGATCATGTCGTCGTTGCCGCCGAAAAGCTCGACGCAAAGTCTGCTTACGTCGCCTGTTCGCGCGGCCGAGTCTCCTGCTCTGTCCATACACCGGACAAGGAGGAGTTGTTGGCTCGACTGCCCGAAGGCACCCGACGCGCCGCACTCGACGTGCTTGGGAAAACACAGCGGGCGGCAATTTCTCCTTCAATTCTGGGTCGGACTCAGGCTTGGGCCGGCGTCGTTCGCCACGCTGTCGAGCGTTCGGTCACGGGCATACGAAAGCGCATGGAGCAGGCACGGCAGCTTGTTCAGCGTTGGCGAGCGCACGCCGCCTTTGTGCGCCAATCACAAGAAGTTGCGCGCCGCCGGGCGCAAATCCCAAGAACCGCATCGGACATCCTTTCGTCCATAATCCATGATCAAAACAGCCGACAAAAAAGCCACTGAGGTCCCTTTGCGTTACGCGTCTTACGAGGAAAGCACCACACCCTCCATGGGTATTACCTTCTGCCGAAAGGATGGCACGCAACGATTTGCGTCCTATGCATTCCTTGCCACTGTTGATTTCGACGGAAGGGGCGAGATGATCTTTCGCTTCACCGCGTGGACGGCCACCGTGCGCGGCGAGACTCTCCAGGCGCTTTGGAAAGCTCTGCGGGAGGGCTGCCTGGCACTGGTTCGGGAAACGGATCGCACCCATCCTGCAGAAGAACCGTGGGTTCGCGAAGTCACCTTCAGTGAATCTGATTCTGACGCGGATATGGGGGCCGCAGGCCCCTCCTACCCGTAGCGCCGTGCGTCGCCCCACGTGAGCCCGGCCGCCATGGTAGTAAAGATCTCGTCACGAACCGGATGTCGCGTGTTGGATGGACGCGCTCAGTGGGATTTGGTATAAGGAGAGTCCGCCCGGTTCCGACGGGACGTTCCGACATGAACCGCATCTACCAAGGCCGCGTGAGTTCCGCGCAATTGCTCGATACTCAAGGCAATGACGTTAGCTCGTCGGATTGGAACTGGGACGGCGTTCTTTGGGATCATCACGCGCTCTTTCAGGATGCAGTGAATTACTACTTGGTTTGTCTCCTCGGGCCGGTCAGCGATCCCACAAGCGACCAATGGAAAATCCGGCAGCGCATGACAACGGAAGGCTCCGAACACTTTGTCTGGGGCGCTTTTCGTCGCCGCAGTGCGATGCGCCGGGGGATGCGGGCTTCGGTCGCGCCTTATTTTACGCCCGACATCCCCGAGCCCACCTTTGAGCAGTGTGCGGAGGCAGCGTTCGCGGGAAATGAAAGCGACGCGACGACGCGTAATGCCGCGCTCCACGCTTTGCTTGACGCCTGCGACGGCGCAAGTGCGGTCCAGCGGGGTGGGCGAAGCTTTTGGCCAAAGTTCTGCGCGCCGAAATTCGGCGTCAGCGGCGCTAAAACACCTCCATAAAATGCCATCTGAAATCTACCGCAGCTACGAGGTGCTCGTTGAAGAAACGGCCAGTAACCATCATGCCCGGAAATCGGGGAAGACCGTAAAGCAGCTTCTTCCGAATGCGCTGCACACCGCGCAGGCGCTCAAAACTACGCATGAGGTTTTTCAAGACGCAGTATGTTACTACATCCTCTGCCTGATTGGGTTGATCAGGAACGGACAGGACGCTAGCGGCAAGGTCGTCTCCCCTCTGTGGGAGAGCGTGGCGAATTCGACCCGAATTGCGGAAACACACGCAGTGATCGCGCGGCTGGTTGAGAGCTATCCGAAAGCTCCGTTCGCGGGCTCAACGACGGTGGCGGAATTTCTCGACGCAGTTTACGGGACGCGATCATCGCCCGCAGAACGCGCCGCGGTTATGGAGATTCTTGTCGCGCAAATCCGCAAACGCGACGGCACTCTCGACTGCGGTGATTTTGCAGAATTCGCGCGCGACAACGGGCTGCGCTTTTGCAGCACGTCGAGCGGTCGAGCGCTTCCCGGTTGCGCGCCGATAGACCGGCTCTTTTGGCGCCTCGCGGACGCGGGGGCTTCCCACACGTATTTAGACATTGTTCGAGGCTACTGGAAGGAGATTGAACGGACGCCGACAGAAAATGAACGCGCGCATTATGTGAAGGCATTCAGCCCGAGCACTAACAAGGCGCCCTTGGGTATCTCAGACGAGGGGCTTGCGGAATATCAGCGGCAGATTTCCGAGTCCGAGGATTTTTCGGATTTTATCTGGTTTCACAAGTCGGGACCGATCGGGGCGCTTCACTATGCGATAGCGCGTCTTTGCTGGCTGGGTGTGCATCAGCCGACTGGAGCCGCGTACGCAGAGGCCGAAGAAAAACTCAAAGAGTATGTGGCGAAGGTTCTGGCAAAGGAGCAGCCTGAGACTGAGCACGGAAAACCCATTGTCTGCGAAGGACAAGAGATTGTGGGAGTCCCGGGTTTGCGACCGACCTTCCCTTACTTCACCACGCTGCTCGGATGCGATTTCGAGTCTCAGGGGTTTCGGCAGAAGTTCGATGAGTCGGCGCTGAAACGTGCGTTCGATGAGGTCTTCAAATATCGAAACCGGACGGAGGAGCGCGAGCGCCTGTTTCAGCAACGGCTGGCGATGGTCCGGGCGATGGAGACGGATGGCAATCCGCCCCCAAAGCCGCAGGTGAGTCGAGCGAAGGGAAAGAAGGCCGGGAAGGAAGTGATGCCCCGGAACATTGGCGGATTGCGCGGCGATGAAAAGCGGGCCAAGGCGATGGCGGATTTGCTGGATAACATCGGGGGCCAGATTGGATACGGACTCCGCCGCGCGACGATCGGCGGGTGGTCGGACCTTCGGCAGGAGTTCCTCAAATTGTATCGGTTAGCGGCGAAAGATGGGGAGCAACCGGACGAGGACGAGCTGATCGAAAAGGTCAACGAGGCTCAGGCGGATAACGCGGGTGGCTTCGGTAGCGCCAGCTTGTTTCGGGAATTGTGCAAGCCGCAGTTTCACATCCTTTGGGGACCGAAGGCCGCGGATTTGCCGGAGCACTGTCCGCAGAATTTTGTACGCTGGTCGGTGCTGTATGCCGAGGCGAAAGGCGAACTGGAAAAGATCGCCGAGTCACCAAAGGACGAAAAGGACTGGCGAACGGCAGAGAGGAAACCCATTTCGTTTACATGGCCGTGGACTCAAAATCGCCACAAAGAATTGAGCTTCCGTCCGCTCGACTTCGATTGCGAACTTACGGCGCGACCGGTGACGCAGTTGTTTCACCGGGAGAGGAACGGCACGCCGATAAAGCTGGTTCAGACCAATAGCCAATGGGTCACGGGCAAAGATGAGAAGAAGCCGTGGAAACCGGACCACGTGGGCGAGGTGCCGTATCCGATGACTCTCAGCTTTCGACGCCTCAAGCGCGATAGATTGGTGACGCCGGACGGAAACTCGATGCAGTCGTTCTATGGAATCCCGCTCGCGGCTATCGAGGAAGCCACTCTTCCCAATTTGCAGGCCGGAGCAACTGGCAAGAAACCAAAGAACCTCGCGCCAAGCGTATCTTTGCTGCCGCCTGAAACCGACGATGGCGCCTTCCATCTCATGTTTGCGTTCGGCGTGACGGTCGATGAACTGGCGAACGGCACGAAGCATTTGCCGCGAAAGTCCGCCAGAACGACCCTTAAGAATGGCAGGTGGGTAGGATTGAATCTGCGTTGGAAGATCGATGCCACGACCGAGGGCCGGGAGAAGCGGCGGAGGCGGTCATCGGTGACGAAGGCGAACCGGCAGCATCCGACGGTGGCTTCAAGGTAAAGGAGCTTTGGAGTGAGTTGCCCGAACTAGAACCTTTCGATATTCTTTCGGTCGATCTTGGTGTTCGCTTCACTGCCGCATGGAGCAGAGCGCAAATCTCTCTGGGCAACAAACCCTCGGATCGGGCGCGGGAGATTTCGCCGCACGGTCACCCGCATCGCATCTGGTTTGATTCGTATCAACGCGGCGTATTTCGACTTCAGGGAGAAGACGCCGAAATGTATCAAAAGCTCAAAGGCAGTGACTGCTACTCGGAAAAGCCGCTGCCGGAGAAGGGAGGGAGCCGTGGACGAATTGCCTCTGACGCCGAGCGTGAAGAATTCACCAAGGTCGCTGTCGCGATTTTGCCGGAGAGCAAGAGGACGGCGCTACCAGAAGAAGGGGATCGTAAGTTCTTTCCCGCGCTTGGCGATCACTTGGTTTGGCGACTGCGTCGGCGCCTGAGCCGGCTGAAATTTCTCCTAACGCTCCGGTGGCGTGCAGTTGGCAAGACGGACCGGTTCGACACGAGCGAATATCGACCCGCCACCTCTGCGGAGGACTGGAAGATCATCTGGGGAAAGAATCGCTTTAAGACGATCCAGACGCTCGCGTTTCAACCCGCGCCGCCGGAGGAAGGAGAGGAGCCGGAGATTGAGGAGGAGTTCATGGGCAAGCTCCGCCATGCCCTTGCCGAAGAGGACACCGTCTGGGACTCGTTGCGCTACGCCCATGACGGCGAGCAGCATCCCCTCTTCCGCAAGGTGAAGGGCAAGCCGGATAAGGCAGGCAAAGTGCGGGTGAAATCACAGAAAGCTTCGCAGAAGGCAGCCGAGGACGAGATCCGGAAAGGACTCGCGGAAAACGCCGACCAGCGCTGGGACTGGCGGGCTCTTGCAGCCGAGGCAGAAAGGCAAATCAAGAAGGCAATGTCGTCATTTGGCGGGCATCACGGATGGATCGCTGAGGTCGCGCAACACGTCTGGCCCCTGCGTGACAAGGAGTGGATTTGGCACCGGTGTAGTTATGACGATGCGACTGGTGAATTGAAGCAACAGGCGTTTTTGGAGCGGGACGAAGACTCCAGTGTATCGGAGAAACGGCACATTCGCGGGATGCGTGGACTGAACATCCGTCGCATCGAGGTGCTTCAGGATTTCCGGCGCTGCCTGCAGAGTCTCGCGAAGATCGAACGCCGATATTACCAGCCTGGGAGCGACGGCGGTCTCGAACCGTCAAAGGTCGAGCGCCGCGACGAGGTGCATGAGCCTGCCAAGGCTTTTCTCGACAATATCAACGACCTTCGCGATCAGCGGGTCTTTCAAACGGCGCACATGATTTTGGCCGAAGCGCTCGGCCTCCAATTAATGAATCCTGGAAGGGTTCTGATCGATGAGAAAGTTAAGAAGGAACTCAAGTCCGAGCGTGATTTGCACGGGCGTTACGAACCGAAATTGGGAAAGGACGGGGCGCCGTTGCCGCGCGCGTCAGTGATCGTGCTGGAAGACTTGAGCCGCTACAGGACCAGCCAGGACCGTTCTCGCTTTGAGAATCGGCAGTTGATGGAATGGAGCCATCGCGCGGTGATCGCGAAGTTGCAGGACATGGCTCAAGTTTTCGGGATCGACATCGTGACCGTCGATGCGCGGTTTTCGTCTCGCTATAGTTCCCGCTCCGGTGCGCCTGGGATTCGGTGCGTCGAGGTTGCCAGGGGATTTGAGAAAGTGCAGCCGTGGAAGCGATGGGCAGAGGAGACGGTCGGTAAAGGCAAGGAGCGCGGACCATCCGAACGCGCTCGGTTTATCCTCAACGTTGCGGCCAAACTCCATGAAAGAAATGATGGCAAGGCTTCACTTTGGTTGCCGCTGGATGGCGGGCCAGCTTTCGTGTCGACTGTCTCCCATGTAGCTGGAACGGACGGAATCGAATGCAACGCTGACATCAATGCGGCGGTGAACATCGGGCTTCGTGCTGTCGCGCACCCGGACAGGTTGGATGTGTTCCCGGTTTTTCGCACGGAGGCGAAAGTGGATGGACGATTGGAGATCCAAAACCGACGTGGCCATCTTTCTGAAGCGGCGTGCCGGAAACCCGAGGAGCGAACAGTCGCGCTTGCTGAATCGCAGGAAAAGGATGCACCCAATTCCAAGACTGCGGACGTCGATGATGACGCCGGTGATGACGATCTCGAAACCAGCAAAAAGCCCTATCTCTATGTTGCGGTGAAAGTGAACGACCAGCTGGCGTTGGAAATTCACGGAAAGGAGCGTTACCAGATTCCGATGCGACAGAATGGCGAAGCGGTAGCCGCGCTAACCGGCGTCGGGGCGGCAAAGGGCAAAGTATACTGGACGCAGGTGAAGCGTGTTTGCTGGCGCCGCCTCAAGATGGTGAACGCGCAGCGCATCCGGGCTTGGGGTTTAGTGCCGCCCGATGAATGGACTGCCGCACCATCTGTATCCCAACCCGTCAACATGAGAGCCGATGCTGATGGTAAGGAAGATTATATCCCGATCTAATCCCGATGTAGCTGGCATTTTCCGCCTCGAAACTAAACCACTACCGCGCATGCCTACCCGACGTTCATCTCAAAAACGAAGCGCGCGTCCGGGACGAGAGCGCGATCCGGCGCAGGTCGAATTGCCACTCGATGCGCTTCAGCAGCAAATCCACGACGTGCTGAGTGCCGAGTTAGGCGCGCCAGTGGCGCTTCAGCCCGAAGTCCTCGTGCCCAAGGAAATGCCGGTGGCGCTTTGCGAACCACCAACCGCACCGCCCGAAGAGCCGGCTCCACTCATGCCTGTGCGGCGGTTGCAGAATTACGCCTACTGCCCAAGGCTATTCTATTACCAATGGGTTGAAAATCTTTTCGAGGAAAACGCCGATACGGCGGAAGGATCGGCGGCGCATCGGCAGACCGACAAACCATCGGCTTTGCCGGAAGATCCCAAGGAACTGGAACTGCCAGAAGGAGCGCGCTTGCGGAGCCTCCAACTCGAGAGCGAGACGCTGGGCCTCGTGGGCAAGATCGACGTGTGCGAAGGGACGGGCGACGGGATCGAGGTGATCGACCACAAGAAAGGGAGCGCCGCGGCGCGGAGAGAATGGCGAGCGCGTGGCGAAGGAATACGACGCGGTGCAGGTGGCGGCGTATGCGCTCCTGCTTCGTGAGCAGGGGCAGACCGTGAACGCGGCGTCCATCTACTACGCCGGCGATCGGCGACGCGTGCCGGTGCTAA